>NZ_JHEH01000098.1 GCF_000715505.1 Thioclava dalianensis | reverse complement strand
GCGCGCGATGGCAGGTTCACGGCTGAGCGGCTGATCAGCGCCACCCCTTTCGCAGTCCGGCAAGCCGATCTGTGGTTCTGTGGCCCAACCGGCCTGAAGGACGGGGTCCTGAAGGGCTTGAAGGCGCAAGGCCAAACGCCTCGCCGTGTCCGTTTCGAGCAGTTCGAATTCGCTTAACCGCGGGGCAGGGCGCATCGCCATGTCAGCCCTGTGGCCTGCGCTCGCACCTTTTTGGCCCCGCCCTCATCGGCGGGGCCATTTTCCTGAC
>NZ_JHEH01000097.1 GCF_000715505.1 Thioclava dalianensis | reverse complement strand
CTCTGTTCCGGGCATCGGACCGATCAACGCGCTGACGATCCTGGCCGAGGCCGGGGATCTGCGCCGCTTTCCCCACCATCGTCAGTTCCTGAAGTTCTGCGGCATGGATCTCGCCACGGTCCAGTCCGGCATGTTCCGCGGCCAGAGCCGGATCTCGAAATATGGTAATGCCCGGCTGCGGCGCACGCTCTGGATGGCCGGCCAGACCGCCGTGCTCCAGCGCACCAACAGCTTCCGGGACAAGTTCGAGCGCTATATCGCACAGGACCGCCACAACCCGCATCTCAGACGCAAAGCCTACACGGCTGTCGCAGCCAAGATGGCCCGAACCATTCACGCCGTGATCAAATCCGGCGACCCCTATCGCCCCTTCTTCGAAGGGGTGAGCCCAGGCGGAAGGACCCCTCTCTGTCGTGCCGTGGAGGCAGTTCGCTGACCTCGTAGATAATGTTCGGGCCTCTCGCTTGGAAATTCGGATCTCGTCTTGAGGACGGTGAGGGCGGCGCTCAGGCTGACCCTGTGTTTGCTATGGGAGAGACCACTTCTTGACGGCGAAGCCCGTCTGGGCAACCATCGACAGGGTGTCCGACCGTTCGGATGCCCCGTGACCCAATGCCTAAAACGGCAAATTCTTCCCGACGTAGGACGTT
>NZ_JHEH01000096.1 GCF_000715505.1 Thioclava dalianensis | reverse complement strand
CAATTGATTTCCACTTCTCAAGAGGCAAACGGGCGCCTTTTTCTCTTCGCAGAACCTCGCGTTCCTGGCGCCACTGTCGAGACAGCGATCCCGGCCCGATCTGCCGCCGGCGCCACCCCAGAAATCCTCCATGCGATCGAGACCACGGCTCTACGGTATGCCGGGCATGGTGCGCTGCGTCGCGCGGGGCTTTCCGTCACTGATTGGGCGCTCCTTTACCGCGCCAACATTGAAGTCGAGAGCGCATACAATCCGGCTGCACGTAGCCCTGTCGGGGCTATAGGCCTCGGGCAGCTTATGCCGGATACCGCCCGCGACCTCGGCGTGGACCCACATGACATTGCGCAGAATCTCGACGGATCAGCCCGCTACCTGCTGATGATGCTCGACCAGTTCGGCGAGGGCTCTCTGGCCCTTGCGGCATACAACGCTGGTCCGGAGGCGGTCACACGCCACGGCGGCATTCCCCCTTTTCGCGAAACCCAAGGGCATGTGGCCCGTGTGACTGCCGTGTTTGAGCGGCTCAGAGGAGATCTTTCATGACATCGAGACCTTCGATCGTCGCGCTCGGCGCGATGGCCCTTATCGTGCTGGCGGGTCCAGCGCTTGCACAGAGCATCGACCTCTCGCCGGTACAGACCCTGCTTCAAGGAATTGTCGATGCGATCACCGGTCCCTTGGGGATCGTGATTGGCACGCTCGCACTGATCGGGGTGTTCCTTTCCTGGCTCTTTG
>NZ_JHEH01000095.1 GCF_000715505.1 Thioclava dalianensis | reverse complement strand
TCTTGCGACTGAGGCAAGAACGGTCGTTCGGGAGGTACGCAATCTGCTGCTGCGGCTATCGGCATGCTTCCAAGCAGGAACGCGAACAGCAACGGTGCGTTGCGCGCAATAAACAGCCGCAGGGCAAAACTCCTTTGCCGCCTTTAAGATTATCATTCTGTCGGCTATCACCGTTATCGGAGCAAGGCGAACTTCGTCAACACGTTATTATTGTCTTGCTATCATTAATGTTGTTTTGTATCGCTCACGGTGTTGCGACCCCGTGGGCCTGATACTGCACCCAGGCAGAACAAGGACCCAAGGGAAGGCCATGATAGAAGAAGCCCCGAATGTGGTTACAGAAGACGGACTGCGCGGCTTGCTCGCCGAGGGCTACCTCATTGAGGTGGTCTGCAAGGAGAGAGCAGAGAAGCGCCATAACAGCTGGTACGGCTCGTGGGTCATCCGCGCCGTCGCCACTGATGGGCGTGACGATAAGATGCTCGTCACCAGCCGAAGCGTCCTCAAGCTCCGCGACTTCAAAACCATCGTTGGCCTTGTCAGTTTCCTGGCCGACATGGGCTGTACGACCGCTAGCATCCCACTTGAAGAAGGTGGCCGCGAACGCCACGCCGCGCCTCCGGTCAAAGGCAGCTGACCGCGCGACTGCGCTCGTCGTTGCTTTGGGTACAGGCGTTTGTTCCGCGCCCCCGGCCCTGGCCGACGGTTTCATCTTTTCGGTTGGCCCAGACGGCCAATTGATTTCCACTTCTCAAGAGGCAAACG
>NZ_JHEH01000094.1 GCF_000715505.1 Thioclava dalianensis | reverse complement strand
GGTATTGTCAGGTTAATTCCCTCTGCCCCCACTTTCGCCCGTGAGGGTTTGATCAAGCCGTCATTGCAGCGGCACAATCGATCCAACGGCGAAATGCGGCTGTCCGGGTGTGGCGATATTTGGAGGCGGTCATCTTGTGGCGGCGGGGGCGGAACAGTGTGGCGGTTTCATCATGGACGCTCAGAAACCTCTGGGCCTGCCGGGCTGATTTGAAACGGCCTTGGATCTTCTCTCGCTTCCGGGTTGGTCTGTGCGAGCCTTCAATGCGATTGTTCAGTCCTTTATGGGCTCTGTGATCCACGCCCAGTGCGAGCTTGCGCAGGGCTGCGCCGTAGCTGCGTAATTTGTCGGTGATAATGACGCGCGGCTTGCCCCAACGAGCGACCAACCTCGCGATGAAACGCCGTGCCGCCCGCGCATTGCGGCGCGTTTGGACCAGAATATCAAGCACTTCGCCAGTGCTGTCGACCGCGCGCCATAGCCAATGCTTCTTCCCACGGATCATGATCACGACCTCGTCCAAGTGCCATTTGTCCGAGGGGTGCCGACGGGTGGCCCTCACCCGTTCTGCGATCTTCTTACCGAATTTCTCTACCCATGCCCGGATCGTCTCATGGCTGACCACGACACCTCGTTCGGCAAGCAGGTCCTCAACATCGCGTAGACTGAGAGCGAAGCGATGATAGGCCCAGACAGCGTAAGAAATGATCGAACGAGGGAAGCGATAACCCTTTAGGCGAGGTTGTGAAATTTGACTGATCATTCTCGCGCGCTACCGCTTGCCACAAGCCGCGTCAATAACTTGACGATGCC
>NZ_JHEH01000093.1 GCF_000715505.1 Thioclava dalianensis | reverse complement strand
AGGGTTTCCACCCCCACCGGCCCGCCGCCATAATGCTCGGCCATCAGCATCATGTAGCGCCGATCCGCACCATCGAGCCCCAGCACATCGACACCAAGCCGGGTGAGCGCGCGGTCGGCAATCGCGCGGGTCAGCCGCCCATTGCCCTCGATCAGCGCGAAATCCACGACCCGGCGCAGCAGCCGACCCGCGATCCGCGGAGTGCCACGGGCGCGCTTGGCGATCTCGCGCGTGCCCTCGGGATCGGCGGGCACGCCCAGCAATCGCGCACCGCGCGTGACGATCAGGTCCAGCTCATCCTCGGAATAGAATTCCAGCCGGGTCGGGATGCCAAACCGGTCGCGCAGCGGCGTGGTCAGCAATCCGAGCCGCGTCGTGGCGCCCACCAGCGTGAAGGGTTGCAGCTCGATGCGCACGGTGCGCGCAGCCGGGCCCTCGCCGATCACCAGATCCAGTTCGAAATCCTCAAGCGCGGGATAGAGCACCTCCTCGACCGCCGGGTTGAGCCGGTGGATCTCGTCGATGAACAGCACATCGCGCGCCTCGAGATTGGTCAGAATAGCGGCAAGATCGCCCGCCTTGGCCAACACCGGGCCCGAGGTCATCTTGAAATTCACCCCCAGCTCGCGCGCCATGATCTGCGCCAGCGTCGTTTTGCCAAGACCGGGAGGGCCGTGAAACAGCGTGTGATCCATTGCCTGCCCGCGCAGCTTGGCGCTTTCGATGAAGACGCGCAGATTGGCCCGTGCCTCGGCCTGTCCGACGAATTCCTCAAGCTCCTGCGGGCGCAGGGCGCGGTCCGCATCATCGGCCAGCCGCTCGGGCCGCAGGG
>NZ_JHEH01000092.1 GCF_000715505.1 Thioclava dalianensis | reverse complement strand
TGACGCAGGCCCCGTTACGGCATCTCATTGAGTTTCACAGCCAGTAGATGACGAGAGCGGCGAGTGCGATGGCCGAGCAAGAGACCTTTGGGCACCTGTCATAACGTGTTGCGACGCGCCGCCAGTCCTTGAGCCTGCCGAACATGATCTCGATGCGGTTGCGCCTTTTGTAGCGCCGCTTATCGTAGCGGACGGGCTTCTTGCGTTGTTTCCGACCGGGAATGAAGGCGCGTATCCCTTTGTCTTTCAACGCTTCTCTGAACCAATCGGCATCGTATCCTCGGACTCCGAGCAACCAATCGACGTCCGGTAGGTTGCCCACCAGAGTCCGGGCACCAATGTAATCGCTC
Organism: Thioclava dalianensis; assembly: GCF_000715505.1. GTDB lineage: Bacteria > Pseudomonadota > Alphaproteobacteria > Rhodobacterales > Rhodobacteraceae > Thioclava > Thioclava dalianensis. The sequence goes on along the minus strand of NZ_JHEH01000092.1, from coordinate 561 downwards.
ACCTGACCGGCGGAAACGAAGAAGTTGATCGGGCGGCCCTTGCTGTCGCAGATGGCATGCAGCTTGGTCCCTCTCGGGCCATTGCTTTGCAATGCCCTGCCGGGCAATGGTTCATGCCGCCCTTGGTTCGACCGATCAGACGACCACGCCCCCCTTTCTCGCGCCCAAGCTGGACGCCGTGCGATGTGCCTTAAGGTAAGTCGCATCAATCATAACCGTCTGCTTCTCACCGTGCTCAGCTGCCAGCACGGCCTTCATCTGCACAAAAACCCCCTTGTCGCTCCACCGCTTCCAACGGTTGTAGAGCGTCTTGTGCGGACCATATTCGCGCGGAGCGTCCCGCTACCTCAAGCCATTGCGATTGATAAAGATAATCTCGCTCAGCACGCGGCGATCATCAACGCGAGGTTTGCCGTGGGACTTCGGGAAATAGGGCTCAAGACGCGCCATCTGCGCGTCTGTCAGCCAGTAAAGATCAGACATGTTCTCCGCTCGGTTTTCGGGCCGTGAATCACGCTACGCCGCCGAAATCAATGAGATGCCGTAACGGGGCCTGCGTCA
>NZ_JHEH01000091.1 GCF_000715505.1 Thioclava dalianensis | reverse complement strand
TAGCACGTCAGGAAGCCGGCTGTTTTGTAAGTTTATGGCCGCGTGCGGAGCCCTCCCATCGCGCAGCGGGCGGCCATAACCGGGCTTGGGTCTCTATAGTGGTTTTGGGAACCACACCACAGAGGAGACCGGCTATGACCAAGGTTCAACATACTGCGGATGCCCGTGTTCTGGTAGGCATCGACATTTCCAAACACCGCCACGAGGTGTTGATTGCCGCCCCTGGCAAGCGGCGCCGGCGGCGACTGACCATCACGAACACGGTGGACGATATCGACCGTCTGATTGCCTTGCTCGGAGATTACAACTCTCCGGTGCAGATAGGCTTCGAGGCTACCGGCAACTATCATCGGGCGCTGATGTATCGGCTTGGCGCCGCGGGTTTTGATCTCAAGCTCGTCTCATCGATCGCGATGGCGCGGACCCGTGAAGCCCTGCACAACAGCTGGGACAAGAACGATCCGAAGGACGCCCAGGTCATCCTTCACATGCTGCAGATCGGGGCAACTCAGATATTCCTGGACCCTCTGCGCGCCGGCACCAACGACATTCAGGAATTGTCGAAGACGCACGAGATCGTCTCGCGAGCCAAGACGGAACTGTGGCACCGGATCCAGGGGCACTACCTGCCGCTCTACTTTCTTGAGGCGACACGCTTCCACCGCAGCTCGCGCAGCGACTGGTTCCTGGCCTTTCTCGAGATGTTCCCGTCGCCGCATCTGATCGCCGCGATGGACAAGGAGGCCTTCATTGCCGCGGCCTGGCAGGTGGTCGGGCGTAAGGTCTCCAAAACTGCCCTCATCTCGGACATTTACGAGACCGCACGCTGCTCGGTTGGCCTGCCGGTCGCGGAAGACTCCGATGCCTTGCGCATGTTCCGGATGGTGCTCGCCGAGGGGCGCAGCCTGATCCGCCAGCGCAATACGATCGAGGACCGTGCCACCGAGCTGCTCGGCGATCACCCTGACTACCGGCTGCTCACCTCT
>NZ_JHEH01000090.1 GCF_000715505.1 Thioclava dalianensis | reverse complement strand
GGCGTTGTTGCAGAAGTCGTCTTCGAGACGAGCTTCCCCCTTCCCGCCGAAACCTCAGGCGACGCGCTCAATCTCGGCTTGGCCGAGAGAGTTGAAGCGGTTCATGAGGGCGATGCGGATGTGAATTTCGGCGGTCTGGCGGTCGGGGTCTCGTGAGGCGATCCTCTCTCCGAAGGACTTGAGGCAGCGCATTTTCGCCTCGATCCGGCTTCGGATGTGATAGCCGGACCAGTTTTTCCAGATCGCTCGCCCAAGGAGCCGGGTGGCGCGCAGGATGTCATTGCGCGCCCTCGCAGCAGGGCAGTCCTCTTTCCAGACGCGTCCATTCTTGCGAATGGGGATGATTGCGGTGCCGCCCCGTGCGAGGATTGCGGCATGACAGCGGCGGGTGTCGAAGGCCCCATCACCGGTCACGGTGCCGATCTCCTGATCCGGCGGGATCTGGTCGAGGAGGTCCGGCAGGACGGGGCTATCGCCCTCGCGGCTGGACGTGAATTCCACGGCCAGGATGTCGCCCGAGCCCGTGTCCATCGCCAAATGGACCTTGCGGTATTGGCGTCTGCGATGCGTGCCGTGCTTGCGAGCGAGCCACTCTCCATCCCCGAGAAACTTGATCCCTGTGCTGTCGACCAACAGGTTGAGGGGACCTGCCGACCGGCGGCTCGAGACCTCGACAGTGATGGTCTTTTGCCTACGGCTCAGGGTGGAGAAGTCGGGGACAGGCCAATCCAGCCCCGCCATCTGCAGGATGCTCGACACCATCCCGGTCGTTTGCCGAAGCGGCAGGCCAAATAGCACCTTCACCATCAAACAGAACTGGATCGCTGCATCGGAGAACACCGGCGGTCGCCCCATGCGACCTGCCTTGGGCGCCAGCCACACCATGTCCTTGTCGAGCCAGATCAGCAGCGACCCGCGCCGCTTCAGGGCTTCGTTGTAGGATTTCCAGTTCGTCGTGCGGTAGCGGGTAGGGTCAGGCTTGCTCATGGCCGACCTCTTAACCTACCGGATTCGCAAGGTGAATCCTTCCAGCGCTGACTTCTGCAACAAC
>NZ_JHEH01000089.1 GCF_000715505.1 Thioclava dalianensis | reverse complement strand
ATGGCTAAGGCAAAGTTTGAACGTAACAAACCGCACGTTAACATCGGCACGATCGGCCACGTTGACCACGGTAAAACCACTCTGACCGCTGCGATCACGAAGTATTTCGGTGATTTCCGCGCGTATGACCAGATTGACGGCGCGCCGGAAGAGAAAGCCCGCGGGATCACGATCTCGACGGCGCACGTGGAATATGAGACGGAGGCCCGTCACTACGCCCACGTCGACTGCCCCGGCCACGCTGACTATGTGAAAAACATGATCACCGGTGCGGCTCAGATGGACGGCGCGATCCTCGTGGTGAACGCAGCTGACGGCCCGATGCCGCAGACCCGCGAGCACATCCTGCTCGGTCGTCAGGTGGGCATCCCGACGATGGTTGTCTACATGAACAAAGTTGATCAGGTTGACGACGAAGAGCTGCTCGAGCTGGTCGAGATGGAAATCCGCGAGCTGTTGAGCTCGTATGATTACCCCGGCGACGACATCCCGATCGTCAAGGGTTCGGCTCTGGCCGCCCTTGAGGGCCGCGACGAAGAGATCGGCGAGAAATCGATCCGCGCTCTGATGGAAGCGGTCGACAGCTGGATCCCGACGCCCGAGCGCGCTGTGGACCAGCCCTTCTTGATGCCGATCGAGGACGTGTTCTCGATCTCGGGTCGTGGTACGGTTGTGACCGGTCGCGTTGAGCGCGGCGTTGTCAACGTGGGTGACGAGCTGGAAATCGTGGGCATCCACGCGACCAAGAAAACCACCTGTACCGGCGTCGAGATGTTCAAGAAACTGCTCGATCGCGGTGAAGCTGGCGACAACATCGGCGCGCTGCTGCGCGGTATCGACCGTGAAGGCGTTGAGCGCGGCCAGGTGCTGTGCAAGCCCGGTTCGGTGACGCCGCACACCCAATTCGAAGCTGAGGCCTATATCCTCACCAAAGAAGAGGGTGGCCGTCACACGCCGTTCTTCGCGAACTACCGTCCGCAGTTCTACTTCCGCACGACGGATGTCACCGGCACCGTGACGCTGCCCTCGGGCACCGAGATGGTCATGCCGGG
>NZ_JHEH01000088.1 GCF_000715505.1 Thioclava dalianensis | reverse complement strand
CTTCGGTAACGGGGGCGTCTCTGTCAAGCAGTTTTGCGCAAAACAATTGATCCGCCATAGCGGTTCCTTTGATATTCTTGTGCCCGTCTTGGCTTCTGTCGGGGCTTTCGGCTGAGGTCCTTGGGGTACATGCTTCGGTTCGTGGTCAGCGCGGCGGCTGCCAACATGATGCTGGTTCGATGTAATTCCGATGTGCCCATCTCATAGGCGTACTTGACGGAAGTCAGCGACAGTCCAGACCACGGCATCATCGGAACCACGTCCCTGCGGGACCTCGAAAGCCTGCAATCAGGCAGGCAACGGGTGGGGTATCATCCTGTCAGACAGTGTTCGGCGCCGCAGCTGACTGGAAGGTTGCGCCATCTACCCAAATCCGATGAAGAATGACCGCGATGCGGCGTGCGAGAGCGACCATCGCGATTTTACGACCGCGCCGCTGCGCGAGCTGAGCTCCCCATGTTCTCAGCCATGTCGATCGGCCACGGTTCATCATGACGGTTGCTGCCTGGCATAATGCTCGCCTCAGATTGACGTCTCCGGCTTTGGTGATGCCGCCTGACACATCCCGTTCACCGGACTGGTTGCGTGAGGGCGTCAAGCCAACCCAAGGACCAACCCTCTTCGAAGACCGAAAGCGCGCCGGATCATCGACGGCTGCGCGGAAGGTCAGCGCTACGACCGCCCCGATCCCCGGCATTGTCATGAGGCGACGGCATACTGCATCGTCTCCGGCAAACTGGCGCACGCGCTTTTCGAGACCAGCCAGTTCCTGTCGTAGAGATGCTCTGGCCCGCAGCATAGGTGCTGTCGCGGTTTCCAACATTGGATTGCCATCCGCCAACTCCCGAATGCGCGCCTCAAATCTACCGCGAGAGATCGCACCGACCTTCAGACCGAAGTTTCGTAGCAGTCCACGCATCGACATTTCCAATGCCAGCATGCCCTGTTGAATGGCTTTCCGGGCGCCGAGAACAGCGCGGACTTCCTGAGCCGAGACAGATTTACAGTGAACCGGACGGAACCAGCCGAGGTGGAGAAGGCGCGCAATCCCTTCGGCATCCCGACGGTCCGTCTTGATCGGCATTGCTTTCAGCGCTCCTTTCACCTGCCGCGTTTCCATAAGAACCGCATCAAGGCCAGCTTTGGTCAGCCCGCGATGCAGCCATTGCGACAGTGGCCCAGCCTCCAGACCGATTGCCGCGATGCTGCCGTCCAGATCGTCGAGCAAGCGCGTCAGAAAATCGGGTTCGCTTTCAGTCTCAGCCTCTTTGATGATCTTGCCGTGCTCGCTGATCACGCAGACCGAGGTCTTCGATAGCGATACATCCAATCCAACAAACAACTTCATCCCGTCATCCTCCATCTAGGTGCATTACGGGAATGGCGACAGCACGGTGCTGATAAGGCAAGTGGCAACGGCGG
>NZ_JHEH01000087.1 GCF_000715505.1 Thioclava dalianensis | reverse complement strand
TTTTTCCTTGCTTCTTACTAGGTTTGGCGGTGACCTACTCTCCCACGTCTTAAGACGCAGTACCATTGGCGCGACGGCACTTAACGGCCGAGTTCGGGATGGGATCGGGTGTTTTGCTCGTGCTATGACCACCAAACCGAGAAAGAAGCAATGTCCAAGTCAAGTTATGTTTGCAGCTTTTGATTTGATTGGCGAAGACTGTCTTCTACCGGATCAAATCAAGCCTATCGGGCAATTAGTACCAGTCAACTGAACGCGTTGCCGCGCTTACATCTCTGGCCTATCGACGTGGTGGTCTTCCACGGCCCTCAAGGGATACCTAGTTTTGAAGGGGGCTTCCCGCTTAGATGCTTTCAGCGGTTATCCTGTCCGAACATAGCTACCCAGCACTACCGTTGGCACGATAACTGGTCCACCAGTGGTCCGTTCACCCCGGTCCTCTCGTACTAGGGGCAACTCTTCTCAAGTATCCTACACCCACGGCAGATAGGGACCGAACTGTCTCACGACGTTCTAAACCCAGCTCACGTACCTCTTTAAACGGCGAACAGCCGTACCCTTGGGACCTGCTCCAGCCCCAGGATGAGATGAGCCGACATCGAGGTGCCAAACGGTGCCGTCGATATGGACTCTTGGGCACCATCAGCCTGTTATCCCCAGAGTACCTTTTATCCGTTGAGCGATGGCCCTTCCACTCGGGACCACCGGATCACTATGGCCGACTTTCGTCTCTGCTCGACTTGTCAGTCTTGCAGTCAGGCTGGCTTTTGCCATTGCACTCAACGACCGATTTCCGACCGGTCTGAGCCAACCTTCGCGCGCCTCCGTTACACTTTGGGAGGCGACCGCCCCAGTCAAACTACCCACCACGCAGGGTCCCGGATCCGGATAACGGACCGCGGTTAGACATCAAGAGTGCGAAGGGTGGTATCTCAAGGATGGCTCCACCGAGACTAGCGTCCCGGTTTCAAAGCCCACCACCTATCCTGCACATCACAATCCTGATGCCAGTGCGAAGCTATAGTAAAGGTTCATGGGGTCTTTCCGTCTAACCGCGGGTAGTGTGCATCTTGACACACAGTTCAATTTCGCTGAGTCCACGTTTGAGACAGCGGGGAGATCGTTACGCCATTCGTGCAGGTCGGAACTTACCCGACAAGGAATTTCGCTACCTTAGGACCGTTATAGTTACGGCCGCCGTTTACCGGGGCTTCAATTCAAAGCTTGCACTTCTCCTTTTAACCTTCCGGCACCGGGCAGGCGTCAGACTGTATACGTCGCCTTACGGCTTCGCACAGCCCTGTGTTTTAAGTAAACAGTCGCCACCCCCTAGTTTGTGCCCCCCACCCAGACTTGCGTCCGAATGGGGCCTCCTTCTCGCGAACTTACGGAGGCATTTTGCCGAGTTCCTTAAACGTGGTTCTCTCAAGCGCCTTGGTATTCTCTACCAGTCCACCTGTGTCGGTTTCGGGTACGATCTTACAGTGGGGCTATTTCCAGGAACTGCTAAGCGGCCCGATCAATCCAATAAGATCGAACAACCCTCGCAATCCGTCACCACCACATGGCCCAGGAATATTAACCTGGTTCCCATCGACTACGCCTTTCGGCCTCGCCTTAGGGGTCGGCTTACCCTGCTCAGATTAGCTTTAAGCAGGAACCCTTGGACTTTCGGCGACAGGGTCTCTC
>NZ_JHEH01000086.1 GCF_000715505.1 Thioclava dalianensis | reverse complement strand
GAGCCGCCGCTTCCGGCTGTTCCGGCGGCCATTGCGAATGCCGTGTCTCACCTGACCGGCAAACGCGTGCGCTCGATGCCGCTCGACAAGCAGGACCTCGCGACCTGAAGGGCAGGGGGGCGATAGCCCCCCGATCGCCTGCGCGCTCTGTCCGGGCCAACCCCCGAGACGGCGCGCGCAGGGCCCCACCACGTCCCGTCGACCGTGACCACCTTTCAGTAGCCGGAGTCTCCCGTGAAGAAACTGCTTCTCACCCTTGTTGCGATCATCGCCGTCATCGGTGTTTGGACGGCGTGGTACGTCACCCGTACCCCGTCCTCGCCCTTTGATGATGAGATGGCCAGCGCCAGCCCCTCGCAAGACCTGATCAGCCGGGGCAAATATGTCGCGCGCGCGGCGGATTGCGTCGCCTGCCACAGCCTGCCCGAGGGACAGCCCTTTGCGGGTGGCCTGAAGATGGGCACCCCGGTGGGCGCGATCTACGCCACCAATATCACACCCGACAAGAAGACCGGCATTGGCGAGTATACGCTGGCCGATTTCGACCGCTCGATCCGCAAGGGTGTGGCGGCGGACGGGCATCGGCTTTATCCCGCAATGCCCTATCCCTCCTACTCGAAGATGAGCGATGACGACGTGAAGGCGCTCTATGCCTATTTCATGCATGGGGTGCAGCCGGTCGATCGTCCCAACCAGACCTCCGAGATCCCCGCGCCGCTGAACATGCGCTGGCCGCTTGCGCTGTGGAACCTCGCCTTCGCGCCCGACACGCCCTATCAACAGGTCGCGGATCACGACGCGCAGTGGAACCGCGGCGCCTTCCTTGTGCAGGGGCCGGGCCATTGCGGCAGCTGTCACACCCCGCGCGGCCTTGCCTTCAACGAGAAGGGCATGGATCAGTCGAGCAAGACCTATCTTTCGGGCGGGCTGCTCGATGGCTGGTACGCCCCGAGCCTGCGCCAGGATCCCAATACCGGGCTTGGTCGCTGGAGCGCGGAGGACATCTACGCTTTCCTCAAGAACGGGCGCAACGAACATGGGGTGGTGTTTGGCTCGATGGCCGAGGCCTATAACAACTCCACGCAGTTCCTGACCGATGACGATCTGCATGCGATGGCCGCCTATCTCAAATCGCTGCCCGGAGATCCGTCGCGGGACGGCACGCCCTGGAGCTATGATGCGAGCACGGTGGCCGCGCTGGCACCTGCCAAGCGCGCCTCCGATCCCGGCGCGCAGCTTTACGCCGCCAAATGCAGCTTCTGCCATGGTGAAGACGGCAAGGGGCAGGGGCAATGGATGCCGCCGCTCGCCGGGTCCAGCTCGTCGCTGGTGCCCAGCCCGGCCTCGCAGATCAACGTGGTGCTGAACGGCTCTGCACGGGTGGTCTCGAACGGGATGCCCGATTCCTACCGGATGCCGCCCTATCGCGCGCAGCTCTCGGATAAGGAGATCGCGCAGGTGCTCGACTTCGTGCGCAGCGCATGGGGCAATGATGGCGGCAAGGTCGCGGCCAAGGATGTGGCCGACCTGCGCAAACGCACCGATCCCGCAAGCAGCAACGTCATAGTGCTGCAAATGCGCTAAACTTTTTAAGCATTCGATGTGACGGGCGGGCCTGAATCGGTCCGCCCGTTTGCATTGGGGCATAGGCTTTCTGCCGAGAGGGCGTGCGCCGAGCCTGACCCGGTCCACCTTTTGCGTAGCGATTCCGGTGAGTCTGCGGTGCCGCCGGGGAAGCCCGCGCGCTCGCGTTTCACGGGGCGGGGTGATTTGCGCAAGATTCGCTCCCAAGGGGTCACCTCAGCCGCTCTGAGCGGGGGAGATGAGGTGAAATCGATAAGATCAGAACCCTGATAAGATATTTAAAAACAGTGTCTTGACAGTTTTATGTCGAAAATCGGACAGTTTTTTCAAAAAGGCGCTTGCGGAGTAT
>NZ_JHEH01000085.1 GCF_000715505.1 Thioclava dalianensis | reverse complement strand
TGATGGTGTCGGAGATCAAGGGCTTTGGCGCGCAGTCGGGTCACACGGAAATCTATCGCGGTGCGGAATACGCGGTGAACTTCGTTCCCAAGGTCAAGCTTGAGATCGTCGTGGCTGACGGCCTGGCCGATGAGGTCGTAGATACGATCCTCAAAGCCGCCAAGACCGACAAGATCGGCGACGGCAAGATCTTCGTGCTCGATGTGGGCCAAGCGGTGCGCGTGCGGACCGGTGAAACCAATGATGACGCGCTGTAAGGGCGACAGGGGGAAAGTAGGACAATGAAAAACCTTTCGAAAATCACTGGCATAGCGGCGGTTCTCGCAGCGGTGGCGCTGCCCGCGCTGGCGCAAGACGCCACGGCTGCAGCTGATGCCGCGCCCGCGGCGATGGATCCGCCGGCCAACGAGATCGGCTTCATCCTCAATACGTTCATGTTCCTCGTCACGGGTTTCCTCGTGATGTGGATGGGCGCGGGCTTCTCGATGCTCGAAGCGGGCCTCGTGCGCTCCAAGAACGTCACGATGCAGTCGCTCAAGAACATCTCGCTCTTCGCGATCGCAGCGATCATGTATTACCTGATCGGCTATAACCTGATGTATCCCGGCGATGGCTGGTCGATCCAAGGCGTGCTGGGCGCGTTCGGGACCACCTCGCTTGAGCCCGTCGGCGTCGGCGCTGGCGATGTGGATCTGACCTATGCGTCGGTCGGCTCGGATTTCTTCTTCCAGCTGATGTTCTGCGCCACCACCGCCTCGATCGTCTCGGGCACGCTGGCTGAGCGGATCAAGCTGTGGCCGTTCCTGATCTTCACCGTGATTCTCACCGGCTTCATCTATCCGATCCAAGCCTCGTGGAAATGGGGCGGCGGTTTCCTCGACAGCGATTTCGGCTTCCTCGACTTCGCGGGCTCGACGGTCGTGCACTCGGTCGGTGGCTGGGCCGCGCTTGCAGGTGCGCTCATCCTTGGTCCGCGTCTGGGCAAATATAAGGACGGTCGCGTCAACCCGATGCCCGGCTCGAACCTGACGCTCGCCACGCTCGGTACCTTCATCCTGTGGCTTGGCTGGTTTGGCTTCAACGGTGGTTCGCAGCTTTACATGAACACCGTGGGCAACGTCGCCGATATCTCGCGCATCTTCGCCAATACCAACACGGCGGCTGCCGGAGGTGCGATTGCGGCGCTGCTGCTGACCCAGATCCTTTACAAGAAACCGGATCTGACCATGGTGCTCAACGGCGCGCTGGCTGGCCTCGTGTCGATCACCGCAGAGCCGCTGACTCCGAGCCTCGGGGCTGCCACGCTCATCGGTGCGGTCGGTGGTATCATCGTCGTCCTGCTGGTTCCGTTCCTCGACAAGCTCAAGATCGACGATGTCGTCGGTGCGATCCCGGTCCACCTTGGCGCTGGTATCTGGGGCACGCTCGCGGTTCCGATCACCAACTCGGATGGCACGTTCTACGGCCAGATCGTTTCGATCATCGTCGTCGGTGTCTTCGTCTTCGTGGTCTCGAGCGTGATCTGGTTCATCCTCAAGGCAACGATGGGTATCCGTGCGCCCGCCGAAGACGAGATGATGGGTCTCGACAAGGCAGAGCTTGGGATGGAAGCCTATCCGGAGTTCACCAACTGATCTGAAAAGATCCACGCATCACGCGAAGGCCCGGGGCATGCCCCGGGCCTTTTCATATCCAGCTGCCGCGCGGCTATACCCGTGGCGCCCAAAAAAGCGTCGCATTGCCTATTTTTTATCAAAATGACTTTGACGTGATAGCGCGCGTGATCTCTACACGGTCCCGTTATTTGAGAAACGCCGCCGCCGCGCGCCTGCTTGAGCCCGAAAGATGTCGCGGTCGTGACATCGGGGAAAACGCAACAAGCGAAGGGGCGAATACGTGAAACTCATTATTGCAGCAATCAAGCCGTTCAAGCTCGAGGAGG
>NZ_JHEH01000084.1 GCF_000715505.1 Thioclava dalianensis | reverse complement strand
CCGCCCTTATCGGCGGGGCCATTTTCCTGACGGCAAGCTGAAGCGGGAATCGCCGACGCGTCAGGAAGGCCTCAGGTCCTGTCTCCAGATTGTCCTCAGCAGATGACAAGGAGACCCTGCCATGAAGAAGACCCTGACCGCCTTCGCCCTGATCGCCCTGTTGCCCGCTGGCGCCGCCCTGGCCGACGACGACGAGTGCCGCGTGCCCCGTGACCAGTGGCAGCCGCGCGAGGCCGTGATGCAGCTGGCTGAGCAAAACGGCTGGACCGTGCGCGACTTCGAGATCGACGATGGCTGCTACGAGATCGAGGGCCGAGATCAGGATGGCCGGGAGATCGAGGTGAAGCTCGATCCGGCGACGTTGCAGATCGTCGAGATGGATTACGAGGATGAGGACGACGACCGTGGCGGCGCCCGCAATCCCGCGCCCGCCGGCACGGTCGCCCCTCCGCAGAACGGCCTCTTCGGGAACGGCACCCCGCCGCAGGTTCAGGTGAACTGAACCGCTCTCAAGCTCCTCTGCCAAAAAGGATCATCCCGATGAAATCGTTTCTCGCAACGCTCGCGCTGACCACCGCGTTGACGCTCCCCGGCCTGGCCATGGCACGGCCGGTGACGCTAACCACGACCCTCAACAATTACGGCGGCGACGGGGCCTATCTCGCGCTCTACGTCACCGACACCTCGGGCGCGTATGTCGGCAGTCTCTGGATGGCTGGCGGCAAGTCCAAGTACTACGAGCACCTCAGCGACTGGTACCGCGCCACCGGCGGCGACACCGCGCAGGTGAACGGCATCACCGGCGCCAGCGTCGGCGCGGGCCGCACGCTCGAGATCACGCTCGACCTGGCCGACGCGCTCTTCGACGCGGGCTACACGCTCCACATCGACGCGGCCGTCGAGGACATGCGCGACAGCCCGAACGAGGTGGCCGTCCCGCTCACGACCGATGGCGCCGGCACGCCGGTGCAGGGCCGCCGCTACATCGCCAGCTTCGCCTACGACATGTGAGGAGCGGGGCCATGATCCGTGCACTCCATCGCTGGCCGGGTCTTCTGGCCCTCGCGCTCGTCACGATCCTCGCGCTGAGTGGCGCGGCACTGTCGGTCTTCCCTGCGGCCGAACGGCTTGCCGCCGCGCAGGCGGAGACCGGGCTGACGGTCGCCGCCCTCGCGGACCGCATCCAGACGGTCTATCCGGGCGTCGAGCAGATCCGCCGATCACCCTCGGGCCGGATCACTGCCTACTGGTTCGATCAGGGCGCGCCGGGGGCCGCCGTGATCGACCCGGCGACGGGTGAGGGCGTGGCCTCGGCCGACCCGAACCAGGCCGAACGCTGGCTCACCAACCTTCACCGCTCGCTGTTCCTCGGGGACGGCGGGCGCATCGCCATGGCGGCAGGGGCTGCCGCGATGCTGATCCTCTCGCTCTCCGGCGCGGCGCTGGTCGCGCGGCGGGCGGGCGGCTGGCGACACTGGTTCGCGCGCTTGCGCGGACCGCTCGCGGGCAGGCTGCACGTCGAGATCGCCCGGATTGCTGTCGTCGGCTTCGTTCTGTCCTCCACGACCGCCCTCTGGATGACGGCCTCCACCTTCGATCTTCTGCCGGATGGAGGCGCCATAGCGGCCGCCCCGACCGAAGTCAGTGGAGAGACGGGGTTCGCGCTGGACCGGATGGCCACGCTGCAGCAGACGCCCGTCGCCGAGTTGCGCGAGCTGAGCTTTCCCTATCCCGGCGACGCGACGGACGTGTTCACGCTCAAGACCGACCGGGGCACCGGCTATCTCGACCAGGGCGACGGAGCCCTCCTGGCCTGGGCCGACCTCACGGGATGGGAGCGCGTCTCGGAGACCATCTACATGCTGCACACCGGACAGGGCGCGGCGACGCTCGGCCTGGTGCTCGGCCTGATGGCGCTCGGCGTCCCGGCCATGGGCGTGACTGGCGTTGTCGTCTGGCTCGCGGGACGGAGGGGGCGGCCGCGCATCCGAGGCAATCAGCCCGCCGCTCGTGCCGAGACGATCCTGCTCGTCGGCAGCGAGGGCGGCAGCACCTGGGGATTTGCCGCGACGCTGCACGCCGCCCTGACGAAAGCCGGGCAGAGCGTCCATGTCGGCCCGATGTCGGGCTTCACGCCAGAGCGCTACACCGCGGCCCAGCGGATCATCCTGCTCGCCGCGACCTATGGCGACGGCGCGGCGGCCGC
>NZ_JHEH01000083.1 GCF_000715505.1 Thioclava dalianensis | reverse complement strand
CGGCTTCGTATAGCGCCTGATCTTCGGCGCTGGCGTCATCCCATTTTATGCCGGGCGCATCGCCCTCGGCGGCGCGGATGATTGCAGCCTCGACAAGCGGCTCGATCCACGGGCGCTCGCCGGTATCTTCGCCGCTTATCTCGCGCGCGACATGCGGCGCGAAGGCGGCGGCATCCGTCACGAGAAAGCCGCGCGGTTCTGGCTGATAGGGTAGCGCCGTGACCGGGATGCGGATCACGACTTCGTCTCCCTCTACTGCTGCAATCGTCATGTTGGTGCGCCTCCGGGGTTTTTAAGATTGGTGACGGGACAAGGCGTCACGTCGCGCCAGCGTCATGCGCGGGCGCTCGGTCAGGGCCCCATGCAGGTCATCCCATTCCTCGTGGTAGTGATCAGGCCAATTGGGATCGCAAGCGACCTCTTCCATAGCCGTCAGGAGGGCAACAGATGCCGCCTCCAGTTTGTCCCAAAGTGCAATTCTTGGGTTCGTCATATCGGCCTCCGGGGTCAGTTGGATCGTATGTTGACTGAATAAGCGATATCGGTTACTCAGTCAATAAGCGATATCGCTTACTGCCGAGGAAGAATATTTGACCGAATTTCCGATATCGGATACGAGCGTGCGCATGGGACGCCCGCCGATGAACGTGAAACCGACTGTTGTGCGCCTGACGCAAGAGGCGCTGGACCGCATCGAAAAGGTGGCGGGGCCAAACCAGCGCGCGGCTTTCATTCGCGAAGCAGTGGACAGCGAACTTGATCGCCGCGAAGGTCAGTCTGAAAACTCAGTCCAGAACGGCGGCGATGATGGCGAAAAGCAGTAATAAAGAAGCGGCCCAATCCGAGAAATTGACCGTTCGGCGGATCGGATATGCCCGCGTTTCGACAGCAGACCAGAACCCCGACATGCAGATCGCCGCGCTCGAAGCTTATTGCGTTAAATGTGGGTCATGCTGACAGTTTCTGCCATCGCTTGGATTGCAGCCGGTTTAGCTGGATATATTGCGCATGAGGCCTTCAAGGAGGCACAAGGGTGGCGCCGATCTTTTGAGATCTTGCAGCAGCGCGTCTCGGTTATGGAGGCGGAAAATGCCCACCAGTGAGCGGATCGAAACCGATCAGTCGTAATAGCGGCGGCGGCGTAGCCACCCACGGATTTCATCGATCACCCACCAGATGCCCCAACCAACCGCGCACACGGCCATGAACATCAGAAAACCGGGGTCGAGCCACGGAATAAGCGGTATATCTTGCGCTCCCATCTAGATCTCCTCCTACAACGCAATTGGTTCAATCAATTCCTTTAGATAGGAAAGATCTGCGCCTTTTCCATACCGCTCGCGGTTTAGGCTGTGGCCAAACAAGTCGCGCCGGATCCGTTCATCTATTCCAGCTGCAAGCATTCGGTCTTCGAAAGCATGTCGCAAGCTGTAGAGAGAGTGCGCTGGCGTCTCCAACAGCTTGTTCGCGCGGAGATACTTGTTCACGGTGTCCGAAAGCGTCGGATTGTCGAAATACCGCGGGAAACCCTCGGGGCAAGATCGCATCGCCTCCAAGCTGATCCCGACGAGCGGAATCACGCGCTCCGAATGATGGTTCTTGAGTTGTCGACCTTCGGCCTTGATCTCAATGTGGGGCACCTTCGCGGACAGATGGATATGGTGGGGCTTGAGACCGGCAATCTCGCTCGGGCGCGCGCCGGTATTCACCATCGTCAGGACGATGCACCGGGCCTCCTCGTTGAGGCCGTCCAGCGCCCCGGGTGCGAGCAGCTTGTTCTTGATCCAGTCAATCGAGAAGGGGGGGCGCGTGCGCTTCTTCCCTTCATCGATCGCTAGGCCTTCGGTCTCGAATTTCAGCTTGATCGATTTGGCGCGCGCCACGGTGCGGATCGTAGAGGACAGGTAGACAAAATCCTTGTTGGCGCTGTTCGCGGTTAGATCGTTCTTGGAGATGCGCTCCCACCACCATGCGCGGAAATCGAAAAAGTCGGATGTGGTGATCTCGGCAATGTCCATGTCGCCTTTGAGATCCACAAAATTCTTGATCGCCTTTTTCCGTGGGTTCTTCCAGCGCCTGATTTGGTCGTCGCTCTTGCCCTTGGTCTTCGGTGCCTCGATGCGCCAGTATTCTTCCAGTGCAGCGTTGACGGTGATCTTCGGGGCCTCCGCGCCGCCGAGAACGGCCTCGGCCTCGATCACATCGATCTCGCCGCGCGTGTTGACGACATGCTCGATCCGGTTGAGCAGTTCATCCAGTGGCAGCCGGGAGACATCTGGCGCATTCAGGTATCGGTAGCCGCGCCGCGCCGCGAGATCCCGCGCGGCAGACAGTCGATCATTGCCTTCTGCCTCTGCACCTCGGAGCTTAGCCTCCCACGCCTCTATCATTTCGCCCCAGACAACGGGGGCCTTCTGCTGGGCGATATCTTCGGAATCGGTGCGTAGGGCGAGCCAGACATAATCACGCGGCTCGATGGCGGAGAACCGCTTTGGCACCCGCTTCCTGATCGAGAGAGTATTGCCGCGTCTTGTGAGCCTCATGCTTGATGTTTGCCCCGAAACGAGTAGCGTTTCAAGCTACTTTCTGAGCAGCGTTTTGTGCAGCGTTTTGTGCAGCATTTTTGGCGTGGTCAGGGCCTCGATGCGCGGCAGATTTCAAAAATTCTCAACAATACTTGGATGAAACGCGCGCTTGTGCTAGTCTTTGTGGCGGGCTTCGTCTCCGCCA
>NZ_JHEH01000082.1 GCF_000715505.1 Thioclava dalianensis | reverse complement strand
CGGCGACCGACTAGAGCGCGATCCCGTCAAAAACGGGAGGCGCCAATAGCATCAAAGGCCGTAGTCATCATCCGAACCTGCCGAGCGGTCGGGCAACATTGCGGCTGCCACCTGCTCATGCAAGTCATCCGGCAACTTTCCGATTTCCTCGAAAATGCGCGCCTCCAACTCAGCGCGTTCACCCTGATCCTCGACGGCCTGCACTTCTTCCCAGGCGTCTCGGAATGACTCGATCAGTGCCCTGCTCTGCGCGTCAAGCGGCCCGCCTGACGCGGCTTCTCCCGAACCGCCGGACAGACCACCGGGATCGCCATGCGAAAGATCCTCAGCCGCGCTGGCACGTCCATAGCGAAAATCAACTTGGTCTCCGCGCTGGACACTCCCGTCCAGCGCCTCGGGCGGCAGGGCGATGATGTGGTTCTCTTCGGTCACGATCGTGACGTGGCTGCCCTTGTGATCGAGATAGGTGCCCTGAACCCGATCACCGGGTTCCGGGGTCTCGACCCAGAAGCTATCGGCCTCGACGCCCGACTGTTCCAGCCCCGCGATCGCCTCGCGCCGCAACGCAACACGCTCGGGATCGAGACTTTCGGAAATGATCCTGTGAAGCTGTTCGTTGTCTCCACCATGCGCCGCGACACTGGCGGCGTCATTACGCTCGCCAGTGACACCACTAAAATTCAGGTTGTGGCCTGCCCGCTCGGCGAGCTGTTCCATGAACGCGCGCTGCGTCCGGCCATTCCCTTCCCGAAACGGATGGACATAATTTAGGTTGCTCAGGACCTCGGTGGCGGCCTCCGCGAAGACCTCTCGATCTGAGGAAAGCGCCCCCTCCGAATTTGCCAGCTCCGCGACATGCGCAAGGCCGCGATCGACATAGGCAGAAGACATGAAAGAGCTGTCGGCTTTACCGAAATCACCCGTAACATCGGGGACGCGGATCTCCTCCCCTTCCAGCGTGATCGTGTCGGACCGCATGGTGCCGGCCCACTCGTAAACATCCTGAAAGATATGGTGATGAAGGTCGCGCAGGTGCCGCTCATCGAAGGCACCCGAAACAACCTCATGCACATCGGAGAAGCGCGCCCCGGTTAGAGCACGTTCCGCCAAACGCAACTGGTCGGGGTCGTTCTCGACCCCGACCAGATTTTTCATTGTCTCACCGTCTTCTTGAAGGAAAGGGTCAGTGTCCACGCTTGTTGATCTCGGCCATCACATAGTCGCGGACCCGTTTCTGGTATTCCTCGCGGGTGATCTCGCCGGTGATCCACAATTCGGCCAGCGCGGTCTCTTCGGCGCCGGGCTTACCCAAGCCTTCCATACGATTGTGCCAGAACGCCCGGTCAACCGCCTCGCGGCGCCGGTTCTGTTCTGCGAGGGGCAAAGTCGCGCGGGCCTGAATGTTCATGGCGAAAAGCTCCTGTTTCTGGTGAACAATATAGCGATCTCGACCACTCAAGCCAAGCATGACCGGCCACTGGACGTTATGGCGGCGGTGCCTCCGCCAAGGGAACAAGGCCCGAGTGCCAGGGCACGGGGGGCCAGAGCCGCCCGTTATAGCTGATCGAGGCGACGTGTTGGCCGAACCGATCAAACACTTCTCCCGTGCCAAACTGAGAAGCCCCGAGGTCGGCCTGCCCGCGCGCCTCGACATAGGCGCGCTGGCAATCCGAGAGGGTCGCGAGGCCGCGCAGCCAGAGCGCGCCCGGCTCGGCCGGGTCACGCCCGGCCGAAACCTCGATCCGCACGCGAAAGGAACACGCCGCACCCATCAGGTCCGCCCTTCCATCAACCGCGCAATCTTTCTCAGGTGGTCGCGCGAGTTTTCGCCCCAGAAGTCGGCGCAGCGACGGGCAACCGGGTGCGCCCGCGCTTCCGCCTCCGTCATGCTCGGCGGTTCGAGCCGATAGACGCGGCAAGGCAGGAACACGTCGACGCCCCGACCCGCGCCAGGTTGGCCGTGCGAGAAGAACCAGAAGCGCCCCAGCCGAGTCTCCTCCGTGGGCTTGAAGGACTCCCAAAGCTGCGAAGCGTTGAGCCCCCCGGAAAAGCTGCAAGTGCCGCTCGTGGAAACATGCCAGCTCCCGCCCTCGGTGGTCTGCATCCCGTCATCCCATGCCGCGCAGCAGCGCTCGACCTTACCGCTCGGCATGATCACGAAATCGCCCAACCGAGGCCGCCCCGTGAAGTTGTCCCGCGCGGCCTGCGCCCGCGCCGCGATCTCGGCGTTGCGCGCATCCAAATGCGAATTGTCCTCACTCGGCCCGATCAAACCGGCGTCGATCAGGTGTTGGACGATCATCAGCCGGCACCCGTGTTCGGTCGGGTGGGTATAGCGCCCCCCCTTGCCGTTGATCCTCGCCAGATCGTAGGTCCACGCATCGCGGCCCGGTGCGTCCTGCCGCCAGTAGCGGGAAACAACATCACCCCCCCAGCCTTGCATGTCGAAGCGAGCCTCGATGGTCCCGTCATCCGTTTGCGAAAAGGTCAGGTGGGGATGCGCAAGCATCTGATTGTGGCTCGTCATTGCCTCAGCCCTCCACCGAAAAGACCACGGTTTCGCCGTCGATCTTGTAGGGAACTTCCTTGCTCAGAAGCTCGTGGATTGCCTCGCGCGGGACGGTCGGGAAGGTGCTGGAAATCACGTCGAGAAGCCTCGGCTGGTCCTGCACAAAGCTGTAACCGTTGATCGCCCATGCGATGATGCCGGGGGTATGAACCGCCGAGGAAGATCCGAGCCGGTAAGTCGCCATTTGTGGCCTCCTATGTGGTGAGC
>NZ_JHEH01000081.1 GCF_000715505.1 Thioclava dalianensis | reverse complement strand
GGAATTGCTGGCCGACTTCATCGGCGTCTTCAACGACATGACCGATGAGGCAGGTCATCCGGCGCTGCATCCGGATCCGGCTGTCGGGTATCCCGAGGGCCAAAGCCTGGCACAGCATCTGCGTCGGGGCGGATCCAAGGGCCTGATTTACCCTTCGGTCCGGGCTCCTGCACCGGGCGGGAATTGCCTGGTCTGCTTCGAGCCCCACGCAATTCAGAACGTTCGTCCGGGCGCGTCTTGGGATCTTGTTTGGGATGGGACACCGCACTACTCGATTGCGGCTGTCAGCTAATCCGCAAAACCGTAATTGCCCCGGAGGCCTATAAGGATGGCAACGCCTGATATTGAAAGCCCTGACCGCACCGATCTCAAGCAGATCGACCATGCGCACTTCTTTGAAGCGATGGACTCGCCGCCTTTGCCGACCGAAGCACTGCGCTCTGCCTTTCGTCGGGCGAAAACGCGGTCATTTCAGCGAAACACAGGGCTTGGAAGCGCCGACTGAGTTCACCCGTCTTCGGCGCCTCCCATCGACGCGATGAGGACGGCCAACGCAAAGCGCCCCTCACGACGGTGATGGCCGTGGCTCAACCCAGGAGCTTCAACAAGGCGTCGCGCTGCGCTGCGTGCTTTTCGGGGTTGTCGCGCTTCAGTTTGTTCAGGTTGAGAAGTTTCCACTTCACGGCCGGTAGGTCAGCGGCCTGCGAACGGTCGATCGCCGCGAAGTCAGGCTCGCCGTCCTGAAGCGTCAGGAGGAACTGCCTCGCCTTGTCATCGAGCCTCGATTGCAGATCGGCGACCAACTTGAGGCGCGTCGCCAAAAGCGTAGCGAGCGGGACGGGTGTTCTGGTCATGCCTTCGAATTCCCGCGCGTAGGGTTGCTCGAGATCGATCAGGTTCGGATCGAGAAGCTCATGCGCCGGTCGTGGCGAACTGGCGACATAGATCAGGAAGGTGTGGAAGAGGTCCTGCGTCAGTCCCTCGTTTTCGTAAAGGAGCGTGACGTCGTAGAGATCCCGGGGATGCTGCCTGTCCAGGGCGGCGTGCAGCTTGCCAGCGAACAGATCCTCGAACGAGACGATCTGCATTTCGGCATAGCCATAGGCATCCTCCACGGCGGCAGATACGGTCCGGACTTCCGGGTCGTGGACTACGCCCCGGGTCACGGGCGAGGTTTCGATCTTGATCTCGGCATTCCCGAGGCGCGCCAGGAGCCGGGTGGCTCCGCCGCCGCCCCCTTGGATGCGCTGAGTTTTTGCCCCGCGGATACCGGTCTCGATGGAAGCCGCGATGCGATCCATCGCGGCGTTGATCTCGTCCAGGCTCTCGGCGCGTTCCTTGATTGGCAGGTAGGTCAGGTCGATGTCGACCGACAGCCGAGGCAGGTCGCGGTAGAAGAGGTTGATGGCCGTCCCGCCCTTGAGCGCGAAGACGCTTTCGCCCGCGACATTGGGCAGGACGCGCACCAGGAGCGCAACCTGGGCTTCATAGGTCTCACGCGCCATTTTCGGCCTCCGGTTTCACGAATTCTTCTGGCACCATGATCCGATAGCGCGGGTGGATCTTGCCGCCCTGGATCAAGGCTCGGTCGCCGCTTCCGAGGTCGAATGCCTGCGGGTCGATCCGTTTGCGCCAGGGATGATCGTGGCGGTCCGCGAAGACGAAGAACAGGCGCTTGACCTTGATTTTCTGGCACGCTTGCAGGAGGTCGGAAATCAGCCTTGGGCGCAGGGTTGTCAGGCTCTCGAAGACCATGTCGAGCGTGTGGAAACTCTCATGGTGGGGCAACTCGTCCATGGCTTCCAGGATTGCGCGCTCCGGCGTCGACATCGTCAGACCCCAGTCCCATGGCAGGCCAGAATTCTTGCCCTCGATCACGCCCAGCTTCGGATCGGTGAACAAGGAACGGGGGCGGATACTGAAAGGGGCATCCGTCGGCAGTTTGATCAGCCAGTTCGGGACCTTGTCCCCATAGACCCAGACTGGAGCGCTTTCCCCCAGGCGGAGGTAATGGGCATGTCCTTGTTCACCGAGTGCCGTTGTGCTCCCGACATGCAGATCATGACCCATGATATGTTGCATCGAAAGGATGCAGGTCTTCCAGTCGATGCTGTTGGACGCCTGCATATTCGGGACTGGTCGGCGGAAGACACCGCGTGCGATGCGCTCCAGCCAGCCGCGTTTCACATAGTCACGGAAGCTCTCATAGGCGATGCCCTGCGAGACGAGCCATGCCGCGTCGACCAGATACCCGGCGGGTACGGCATCGAGCACTTTCTTCAGATTCTGTGATCTTGCGGTGTCCATGATACCTAAAGTGACAGATTTTCAAAGAGACATCTACAGTTTTCTTTGATGAAAATGCTTTTCCTGCGTTATGGACGCTCCTATCTCACCATTTCCAAAGAACTTAGGGACTAGCCCCAAGGGGAGGGAGATCTGAAGACGCTGGGTTGAGAGACGGCTACGACTTGCGGTGGTTACCGAAGGTCGCAGCGGTGCACCTCCCGGCGTGCCGCCGGAACCAGACCTTGGTCCTTCGGACAGGAGCTTGACCGAGGCTGATGTCCCGAAGGTCCAGTCTGCCAACCTACAGCTTGGCAGCTGCGCTCGGTTTGCCAAACCGCGGTATGGCAGAATCTCCGGCAGGTCGGAGCCAGCCGGTGCCGTTCTCACCTGTTCCCGTCGATCCACTTCGACATGAGCCCCCTGTCGCGAAAGCATTCGTCCGGAACGGCGCGCCTTTTGATCCGGGCGAGTTTCTCAGCGAAGGCCACCTGCTTGGACGTGGGCAGCCGGTCCATGTCCGATACCGGTTTCAGCTGGGCCTGAGCCTCGATCCAGGCGCTCAAAGATCGCCGGTCTTGCTGAACCTCCCAGGGCAGGAGCGTCCGGTTGCGCAGGGCGAGCGACCGCGCATAGGCAATCTGCTTGGGCGTTGCGGGCAGGGCGTGCTTGGTGCTTTCCATGGTGGAACCCCCTTTCTGACTTGGCTCTGAGCATAGAACATAACAAGAACAAAATCAAGCCAA
>NZ_JHEH01000080.1 GCF_000715505.1 Thioclava dalianensis | reverse complement strand
GCCACTCTCCCAGCCCTCAACCCGTCACCGGGATACCGGCACCCCTCTCACTCTCAACAACGCGAAGGGCGGGGAGCGGTCATTCGCTGCGGCTTGAACCAATGTCGGCATTGTAGAGCCTCACACGCCGGGGGGACAACGCGCTCGATCAGAACCTACGCCAGATCGCGACCGTGTCGGCGCGTCCCCACCAACACGTTCATTTCTTTACGACCAATGCCGGATGTCTACCTCGCCAATATCGTGTTACATTGACAATGGAACCACGAGGAGGAGCGGGGTTTTGCTGGAACATGCACTTGTTCTGGATTCGTTAGGGGCGCCGATCAGGCACCGGCAGAAAACCCATTCAGCTGATTGGGACGAAGTGGAGGACTTCTGCCGGTCGGTCTATATGCGATATCGGGTGCGGCCTTTGGATCGCTTGTCCCTGCCGGATGCGACCATGATTTCGGCGAAGGCGGGCTGTGTGACCATGACCCGGTTTGCCTACGGCACCGGCATTCACCTTGACCGTTTCGATCCTGATGCCGGAAACATCCTTGTTCTTAACACCCTGCGCGGGGCATTGGATCATCAAACCGATGGTGGCTCTATTGCAACCGCTGCCGGGGAAAGCTTTGTCGTAGATTGCTCCCGAGCCGAATATTGGCTTGAGGGTGATCCCGACCATATGCAGCTGAACCTCACGATCCCGCATCAGGCGATGGTTGATACGGCCGAGAGGTGGTTCGGTTTCGTGCCGGATGACCGCCTGTGGACGAGCCGTGTCAAGATCGGCGGCCCCAACTCAGCCTGGCCCGCGCTTCTCGATTATGCCACCCGTGCCTTAACGCGCGCGGGCGAAGTCTCATCCGACGCAGTCTTGGTGCGGCATATCGAAGAGATGCTTTGCGTCGAACTTCTGCGACAGTGGGCATCGGCCGCTGGGTTGAGCCTTGAGACCGGGGCCCGCTGTGCAGCCCCCGGTTACGTTCGCGCGGCCGAGGAGATCATGGAAGCCGAAGCGCGCGAAGCACCTTCAATCGGCGATGTGGCCAAGCGTGTCGGCGTTTCTGCAAGGACACTGTCCGGCGGATTTCAGAAGTTTCGAGGTATTTCGCCTCGGGCATTCCTCGTGGCGCGGCGGCTTGACGGCTTTCGCCGGGATCTTGAAACTTTGCCAGCCAATGTGACCGTCACCGTGATCGCCGCAGACTGGGGCTTTTCGAACTTCGGCGCTCTGGCCGGCCGGTATCGAGAAAGGTTCGGAGAAACGCCGTCGCAGACGCGTGGTCGGGTCGCACGACGCGTCCGCCCGCACTGACTTCGTTTCCGAAATCGGACAGAACATACCGGTTGCGAACAGCGCGGCCGATCAGTGTTCCGCATTCTTCTCTTCACATCTTCAAGGGAGGAACCAATGAAGGACATCAACCCAAACGATCTGAAAATCCGGTGTGACGCCGTTCTGAACGGACTGGGCACCGGTCCGTCGCGTGTGCCCGGGGTTGTCGCGATGGCAACGGACCGCAATGGCGATATCTACGCCGGCGCGGCCGGAGAGCGGCGGCTGGACGGCGACGCAATGACGGAGGACACGGTCTTCGCCATCTTCTCGACCACCAAGGCAATCGCTGGCACCACAGCCCTGCAATGTGTCGAGGAGGGTTTGTTGGACCTCGATGCGCCTGCGAAAAACTACGCCCCGGCCATCGGCGAGTTGAAGGTGATCGACGGGTTCGACGCGGACGGCACCCCCAGACTGCGCGCCCCCAAAAGTGATGTCACGACCCGCCAACTGATGCTGCACACGGCCGGTTTTGGCTATGATTTCTTTAACGAGACCTATAAGCGCCTCGCCGAAGAGCAGGGCCAGCCCTCTGTCGTCACCGGCAGCCGCGCCTGCATCGAAACCCCGCTGCTATTCGATCCGGGCACGAAGTGGGAATACGGCACGAACATCGACTGGGTCGGACAGGTCGTCGAAGGCATCCGCGGCAAACGCCTGGGCGAGGTTATGAAAGAGAGGATCTTCGACCAGCTCGGCATGCAGGATATCGCCTTTACCCGGACGCCCGACATGAAGGAGCGGACCGCGACCATCCACGCGCGGGGCGAGGATGGCGGGCTGACCCCGATGGACGACTTCGCACTACCTGATGACCCTGAGGTCCACATGGGCGGCCACGGGCTCTACGCGACTGTGCCGGAATACATGAAGTTTATCCGCATGTGGTTGAACGACGGTGCCGGTCCGAACGGGCGGGTCCTGAAACCCGAAACCGTCGAATGGGCCGTGCAGGGCGCACTTGTCCCACCGCAGAAAGTCACCATGCTGCCCGGCGTCATTCCCTCGCTTTCGAATGATGCAGAGTTCTTTCCGGGCATACCCAAGGACTGGTCCTACACCTTCATGGTCAACACCGAAGACGCGTCCACCGGGCGCCCGGCCGGCGCCATCGGCTGGGCCGGGCTGGCGAACAGCTACTATTGGATAGATCGAAAGAATGGGATCGGTGGCTACTGGGCAACGCAGATCCTGCCGTTCGCAGATGGGGTCTCCTTTCCAGGGTATATGGATTTCGAGAGCGCGGTCTACGCGGCCCTCTCGGGGCAATAACGGCATTTTCCTGCTATGCCAAAGGGCGGGGCGCATGCGCGCCCCGTCGGACTTGCCGGTTTTCACGCCTTAGATAGGTTATGAGATAAAGAAGCCATTGGACGGGTTTGGACCGAACGTCCGCTAAGGCCGAAAATGACCAAACCCGGCGGGTTTACCCGCCGGGCCCTAGGGGGAGACCCCGTTCTCAGAACGGGATCTCGTCGTCGCGGTCGACCAGCTCGGGGTTTTCGTTCTCGGCCGACTTCGGGCGGCTCAGGAAGTCGACCTTCTCGGCGATGATCTCGCAGCCGTAGCGGTCGTTCCCCATGCTGTCGATCCACTTGGTGTAGTGGATGCGGCCGTGGACGAGGACCTTCATGCCCCTTTCGCAATGCTCCGCGACCGTCTTGCCAAGACCATTGAAGCAGGTGATGCGGTGCCATTCGGTGT
>NZ_JHEH01000079.1 GCF_000715505.1 Thioclava dalianensis | reverse complement strand
CTTCGTCTCCGCCATTAACTTTCTGAAATCGTTATAAAACAACCGCTTAGGTGATGTGCGTGCAGCAAAATGAGCAGCACTTTGTGCAGCATTTTTGGCTGATATTTTGGAGGTTTAGCGCGCCCCGGTGGCGCGGATCTTGGCATCAGCTGCCATGACGGCAATGGCACGGCGCCGGTCGCACTCTATCAGCGAGTCGCCAAGCAGGATAATCATCCGAGAGGCTGCTTCCAGCGTCCCGGCATCGTCCACAAGCGCCTCCGGGCCCGGGCATTTCTGCCGGGCAGCCGGAGGCACCTCCACGCGAACTTGTGGCAACGGCGCTTCATTGAGCGCGCCAGTGGTCGCGGATTTGTTGGAGCACCCGATCAGGAATGCCGGGGCGAGACAGATCAGGATCAGCGTCGAACGCATCAAACAGTTTCCTTTCGGCAGTAGTGCGCGCCTGCTGCGCTGCCAGTAGATCAGCTTCCGCCTCGGCCAGCTGGCGGGCCTTGTCGTTGGCCTCAGTGATCGCGCTAGCAGTGCGCGCCCGTTCGGCCCTGAGAGCCGCTGACGTGGCCTCTGAGGCGGTAGCCTTCATCTGCGCGACCTCGGCGCGGCAGAAGGCGTCTCGCACCCACACGCCAGCGCCGAAGGCAGCGGCGAGCACGACGCCGCCCGCTGCCAGCCGCGCCCACGGCGGGATCAGGCTCACGACGCGAGCTCGAAAGGCGTATCACGGATCGCCGCCCACCGGGCATAGGCTGCCGCGAGACGCTTGTGGTAGCCGTGGCGCGCGTAGTCGGGACCATTGTAGCCCCGCGCGAACGCGGCCCACTCATGCCCCCGCAGTTCATCGTCAAGGTGCGTGGCCTTGATGAAGTCGACCATGCCGTCAAGCTGGTTTGCCTCGCTCTCGGTGAATGCTTCCACCATCGCTTGAGCGGTGCCATATCCGGCGTCTTCGTGGTTGAAGCCCATGATCTGCCCGAGCCCCCACGAGGC
The DNA here is from genome assembly GCF_000715505.1 of Thioclava dalianensis. Classification (GTDB taxonomy): domain Bacteria; phylum Pseudomonadota; class Alphaproteobacteria; order Rhodobacterales; family Rhodobacteraceae; genus Thioclava; species Thioclava dalianensis. The sequence goes on along the minus strand of NZ_JHEH01000079.1, from coordinate 2,065 downwards.
TGACCGCAGCGCCGCCTCGGCGTCGATCATCATTGCCTTGATCAAGCGCGGGTAGCTATCGTTCGGGTATGCTTCCTCGCCCCAGCTGGGATATGCGAGCCGTTCGCGTGCCGCCTGATCGCGCTTGGCGCCGGGGCCGAGCTGCCGCCAGAAGATGTGCGGCTCGAACAACATCTTTGGCCGCCCTTGGTCATCGAATCCGCTCCCGCTGGTCTCGACATCGAGGACAGCATGGATCTCGTCTTCTCCCACACCGATCAGCGCGCCAATGCGCGGGAGATCGATATCTGCGAGGGGCAGGGCTTTTCCTTTGAACTGCATCATTTTCTCCATGCATCGCGCAGCGCCGCCGCGAGGCGGATTACGCAGATATGTTTCGGGTAGAAGGGGGCAGACAGGAGCGAGTAGCGCCCCCGCTCATTTTCGGGGATCATCTCACGGAGCAACGAAAGCTTGTGATAGAGGCTGATCAGCACCATCGTGCCAAAGACGAGGTTCGGCGCCGCGCGGCCAAACGGCCCGCCAGCGGGCCAAAAGCCGCCGCAGAGGACAGGTAGAATGTCCCAATATGCCGACCGGAACGAGATGGCGATGACCATCATCGTCACGCCCCAGGACATGTGATAGACACGCCGATCCGTCGAGTTCTGGAGCATCGGCCAGAACCCGCGCGCCACGAGGGCCAGCCCCGCAACCTGAAAAATAGAAAGTGCCGCTGCCAGCTCGTTAGTCATCTCAGTGTCTCCCCCGGCGCGCTGCCTCAAGTTCTGTAATCAGTTTTTCTGCCCGGCCTTGCACGGCGAGGACGTGGTGCGTTGTCTGCTTCTTGACGGCCCGCACTTCTTCATCCCGCGATTTGGAGGCTTGCTCGATTTCGTCGGTGGCGTCTTTGCTCTGACGGCCAAGGATAATGCGCCAAAATTCACCCATTCGACCCTCCCGCGCGGAGAGAAGCAGAAAGAGCGTCCAAGGTCTTGTTCGTGGCGATGGCCAGATCCGTCACTTCCTTGGCGCTGTCTTTCACGTCCGCGAGCCGCGCTGCCTGTGTTTCGGACAGGATCTTGGACGCCGCTGCTCGCTCTTTCTGCAACTGCCTCCAAAGAGCGGCCACGGCCACGGCAAGTCCGATGATCATCACCGCCGCAGTGCCGCCGCCGAGCGCATCGAGGATATCTTTGAACGGGATATTCATCGCCCTAGGTCGCGTAGAAAACGAGGGCACCGGCAGCGGCTCCAAGGATCGTCGCCAAGGCGTCAAGCGCCTCTGGATCTCCTTCGTGCATTGCCTTGTCCCAGATGATTTCCTTTGCGACGGCGATGGCGGCCGCCGCGATAAGGCCCATCATCGCCGCAACGCGCCGATCTGCATCGAGCGGGAGCAGAAGGAAGAATGCCGCGCCGGTCAGCGCCATCATGAAACCGCCGGTCAAGTGCCGGAACTTGTCGGCTGCGAGCATCCGTTTGAGAAAGCTGGACATGTCAAAACTCCTTTGCCAGTGCCGCAACCGCCTCTGGCAGATCGGGCCAAGCCGGGTCAGTCCCGGCCTCGATTGAGGCGCGGCATGCCTCGCGCATTTGCGTGATCCAGTTGACTGCCGCCGAGAAGGTAGCCGTCTGCTCGGTGGTGAGATCCCCGACGATGGCCGCACTTTGCAAGTTGGTGAGCGTGAACGGATCGAGCGTTGCAGCGATCATGGCGCTGCATTCATTTTTGATCGCGGTGTCCCGCGCCTGTTTTGCCGATGCGGCTTTATCTTCCGCCGTGACAAGCTGGCTCATGTCGATTGCGATGGTCATTCCGGGGCCTCCTCTGGCTCGGCGTCATAGGGCGGCAGATCGACGGGCCCGTCCTCGGTGACTGTGATTGGCGCTGGGAAGCGCGTTTCGTGGGGCGCGTTCGGGCCATGCGGTAAGCGCAGCGTCAGCGACAACTCGCCATTCGCGCGCGTGATCGATCCGTCGAACCAATCAGACGCCACCGCCTGTGCGGGCAATGTGGCACCTTCGGGGATTCCTGAGAGGTCCAATGATTCTCCGTTCAGTGTCAGCACATCGCCAGCGACGG
>NZ_JHEH01000078.1 GCF_000715505.1 Thioclava dalianensis | reverse complement strand
ACAAGCCGCGTCAATAACTTGACGATGCCGGATGGGCTGTTCGGCGCCTGACAGGCGGTCCCGGACCGAAAGCTGACTTGGCCGCCTTCCTGGATCGCCGCGATCCCGAGAACACAGAAGATTGCGCTGAGCGTTTCGAAGATCGCGCGGGCGGATGGTTGGACGTAATGGCTGCAGCAGCCGAGCTCCACCCAATCACGCGGGCTTGCATGGGCTTTCATCTCTGGAACCTGGCCGGCCTCGGACAGCACGGTGACCAGATGGAAGCCGCCGTCACCGCGTCCAGGATCGCGGCCAGCGATGGAAGCGGCGCCATCTTCGCACCGCTCGCCATGGGCGGGGCAGGGGGGCTCCGTGTTAGTGGCCCGCCGGTCGATCGCCTCGCTCGCTGGCTTGAGGGAATGGCGACGTCGTGCCTGACTGCGATGCGTTACCTAGATGACATTGAGTCTTGGTTTGTGCGGGCAGAAACCGAAATGTCGCCGCTCTCGGGTAAGACCCCTCCGGCGCTGCTCGCCACACTTACGGAATGGCCACTCGTTTCTGCGCCAATGGCCGAGGCCATTACAGGCGCCAGTCGAACTGCCGTTCAGCGCAACCTTGCTTGGATGGAAGCGCGAGGGCTAATCCGTGAGGTAACGAGACAAGGGCGCTATCGGATGTGGTGCACCGCGAACTGAATGCTGCTGATGGGATTTCCGAATTCCTTGACGCACTTCTGTCCTCCATAGACCTATGCCCAGAAGGTGAGATGATCGGCAATCTCTGCAGCTATGCGCTGAGACGGCGCAGCCGCTTGTCGATCTCAGCCACGGGCAGGAAGACAGCATCATCCGCGCGCCAGACCTGCAGCGCGGAGATGAGAAGCTCGACCTCGCAGACACCGGCCGCGTGCAGTTCGTCAATGATCCAGAGTACGCCATGAACGCGCACGGCGCGGGCGGTGGCCACCTTGCGCAGCAGGTTGTCGCCGGTCAGGAGGATACCGTTCTCCTGGCAGGTTGTCGTCACGAGGGCGAAGCAGTCGTTGGCCGACAAGCGGCTATGTTCCCGCTTCAGTGCGAAAACCCGCGCGACCTCTTCGCCCGGCAGATCATAGGTGGCAAGGCCACCATCTTCGAGCATCCGCCATTCCTGCGCCGTGAAGTCGAGGAGCTCCTCCTCACGGATGGGCAGGGGCACGATGAACCGATAGGGCAGCCGCAGCAGGACGTGCAGCAACTCTCCCTTCTTCAGGTCGATCAGGCAGGACGCATCATTGACGACGATACAGGTCACTGGTCACGCGGCCCCCTGATGTCACGTTCGACAACGCTCAAAGGGAGCCCGAGCATCTGGGCAGCGCGAACAGGCGAAATCAACTCCTCGCCGAGCGCGCGCCAAACGAGGCGCTCGAAGCGTTGCGGCTTCTCGAAGGCCGCGAAACCCTCACCGGGACCGATAGGCTCCGGCTCTTCGCGCCGCCAGCTTCGCGCATAGGTCTTGAACGCATATTCCACAGCGCTCTTCGACAGAATGCCCACTTGGCCGAGCCGCACGAGCATCGCGGCGGCAGAGACTCCGTAGGTGCGCTTGAGCCGCATGATCTCTATCCAGGTCATGCCGTGCCGGTTCCGGCCAGCTTCCTCTTCCAGATGCTCGCGCGGGATAAGAAACGCCCCCGCGAAGCGGTGCATGGACGGCTCCTTTTTCAGCGCGACATTGCCGGTCTCGATGATGATCCGATGCGCGAGCTCATGGGCGAGGTTGAAGCGCTTGCGCTCGACGTTGGTGTGCCGCGAGACGACGATCACCTCAGTCGGTGCACCTTCCGCCCGCTCAACATGACAAGCCAGCCCGTTGATGCGCTCAGGTAGATCGGCCTCGATGACCTTGAGCCCCTTGTCTTCGAGCAGGGCGGTCATGCTTGGGATGGGGTCGATCCCGAGCTTCCACTCGCGCCGCACGTCCCGCGCTTTGGCGTCGATGGCCTCTTCATCGGCTACCATGTCCACGCGCAGCGCGGCGAACGGGTCTTCAGCCGGATGCAGGTCGAGGATGTCCTCGATGGCGAGATAGTCTTCGAGCTTCTCGATCACGATGGCTTCCGCCATCGCGCGATCCTGCGCCGAGGCAGTCGAGTTCTTCCGCCACTCGACGCTTTCCAGAGCTTCGACCTGGCCACCGACAAGAAAATCCAGCGACACGCCGAGCGCCTTTCCGAGGCCGACCAACACCGACGAGGACGGCATCATCTTGTCCGCTTCGTATTTGCTGATGGCCTGCGCCGACACGCTTGGGGTCACGCGGTCGGCGAGAGCTTGCATGGATAGGCCAGCCCGCTTGCGGGCAAGCCTGAGCCTTTGTCCGAACATGGTCCTCTCCCGGCGGTTGTTGTTTTGGTTGATAAGCGCCATTTCCTAATCTATAATTAAACACAAGGTTGGCAGAATCGTCAACCGAAATCGACATATGGAGCTTAAAATGTCTAAGAAAAATCAGCATGTTGTGCCGCATCAGGGCGGTTGGGCAGTGAAGGGGGCGGGCAACTCCCGCGCGTCTTCCGTCCATGGCACGCAGCGCGAGGCCATCGCGGCCGCGCGAGAATCCGCCATGCGCCAGGGCAGCGAGATGCTGATCCACGGCGAGAACGGTCGCATCCGCGAGCGTAACACCTACGGCAACGATCCCTTCCCTCCGAAGGGCTAACAGAAAAGGAACGACGCGATGGCTCGCATCGAAATGCGGTTCAATGGCCGCAAGATCGCCTCTGCCGCCCAGCTTCAGCGTGAGCTGACGCGCAGCATGGAGAAGCACGTTGAAGACAGCCTCAAGAAGGCTGCCGGTCCCGGCGTGCGGATGAAGAAGACCCGCGAAGGCTACAGCTTCGAGGGCTCGCCCGAGCAGATCGAGCGCATGAAGAAGCGGCTGCGCTGACGTGGCCGTCGAAGCCGCCCACAGCGACTTCACCTCCCCAACTGGATTGCCCCTTCGGCTGGCAATCATCAACTCCGGTCGCTGAACCGCCGCTTGTAGCGGGAGACGGGAGTCCTTTCTCAGGCAACCGCCGTTCATACGACATTCAGGCCATCCCTTCCGGCTTCGGCCCCTCGGATAGGAAGGCACATGGCTTCAAGCCGATGCAGTGCTTCAAGAACTCACTGCGCGACCACACCGGCTATTGCGCCCACAATCTGGCTGAAGTCGAGCTTGATTGGCCAACTGAGTGAAAGTCACCGCGCAATCTCGCCAGCAAACACCGCCCGTCCGTGCACCGCCAAAGTTGCTGAAAACCTCTGGCACCCAAACTTGC
>NZ_JHEH01000077.1 GCF_000715505.1 Thioclava dalianensis | reverse complement strand
GGGGTCTGTTGCCGGAGGGGGCAGAATAGTACGCTAAGGCGGTTTGATCATCTTTTGGGCCATCTGTATTCGCCAGTGAGCAGGATGTGGGCCCATCCGAGGGGTGAGATATGCGCCAGAAGGTCTGGTGTGCAATACAATCCATCGCGGCGGCGGCCATTGACTGCCTGCCCGAGGTGCTTGGTGTTCCAGTAAATGATGATCGCGGCGAGCAGATTCAGCCCGGCCATTCGGAAGTGTTGTCCCTCGGTTGTTCTATCGCGAATTTCACCTTGGCGGCCAATGCGTAGGGCGTTCTTGAGGGCGTGATGTGCTTCGCCCTTGTTCAGACCTATTTGCGCGCGACGTTGCATGTCGACGTCCAGCAGCCAGTCGATGATAAACAGTGTCCGTTCAACCCGTCCGATTTCACGTAGCGCGACGGCCAACTCATGCTGCCGGGGATATGCAGCGAATTTCCTTAAGAGTTGGCTTGGGGACATCGCGCCCGCCACCATTGTGGCCGTGCTGCGCAGGATATCTGACCAATTTGAGCTGATAACGGGTTCCCTAACCTTGCCGCCGATCAACCCCTTCAATTCTTTCGGGCAGGATGCTGGATCGAAGAGGTAGAGGCGTTTGGATGGCAGGTCCCGGATACGGGGGATGAACTGAAAGCCCAAAAGGGCGGTGACGGCAAAGACGTGGTCGGTGAAGCCGCCCGTGTCGGCATACTGTTCGCGGATTTTCTGGCCTGCGTCTGTCATTAACAGGCCGTCCAGGATGTAAGGGGCCTCGTTCACCGTGGCCGGGATGGTCTGGGTGGCGAAGGGGCCGAACTGGTCGGAGACATGGGTATAGGCTTTCAAACCGGGTTCATGGCCGTATTTGGCGTTGATCAGGTTGATCGCTTCGCCCTGGCGCGTGGTGGGGAAGAACTGCCCATCACTGGACGCGCTGGTGCCACCGCCCCAGAACTGGGCCATTGGCAAGGCGGATTGGCCTTCGATCACCATGGCCAGTGCGCGCGCCATCGCCTCGCTTTCAACATGCCACCGCGACAAGCGCGACAGTTGGAAATAGTCGTGGGTGTGCGTGGCCCCGGCCATTTTGGAGAGGCCAAGGTTAAGCCCTTCAGCCAGCAATACATTCAGCATGCCGACCCTGTCCTTGCATGGGACGCCAGTGCGCAGATGGGTGAAGGCCTCGGTAAAGCCGATCTCGTCATCCACTTCGAGCAGCAGGTCGGTGATCCTGATCTCTGGCAGGCGTTTGTAAAGGTCGAGCACCAAGGCGTCGGCCTCTTCGGGAACATCGGCAGTCAAGCGATCGATCTTGAGCACGCCATCTTCGATGGAGCCTCCCGGAATGGCACCGGCCCTGGCGGCGCGGGCCAATCGCTGTAAGCCGTCAGCCAAACGAGATTTACGATCTGCCAGCCATATTTCCGGCTCATATGGCATGGCCATTCTTGGCGTTACCCTGGCAACTTCGGCCGGAACCAGCGTGTCCTTGAGGTCGCCATACCTGCGGGAATGGGCAAGCCAGATGTCGCCGGCTCTGAATGCATCGCGCAAGTGGCACAGGACCGCCACCTCCCAGAGGCGGTGCCCATCATCTTTATTGAGGTGTCGATGCCATTTCGAGGTCCGGCGCAGAAAGGTCAGCGGGCGGTCGCCTGTGGTTTCCGTTCCCGCGACGATGCTGGCAGCTTCCAACAACGGTTCGGCAACCTGAGCGGCCTGAATATCAAGCGCCCGCAGCATGCGCGGCGCATAACGTCGGAAGCGATGATACCCGTGAACAACATGTGCCAGCGGATCGGCAGCCAATGTGTCGGTGAGTTGGGCAGCGGTGGCGACAAGCCCCCTGAGCGACAACCAGCCGCCTGCGTTTTGAACGGCATCGATGAGGGAGGCCTGATCTTCATGTGCCTCCAGCAGCGCTGATCCATAATTAGAGAAGCCCTGCAAGGTGTCTTTCAACGCGGCCTTGGCATCATCTGCACGGGCATCGCATGCGCGTTTCGCCTCACGCCACGTCCTTCCAACAATACGGTCATGGGTCTCGACCACTGCATCGGCAATGGCGCTGTGCCATTCCAAAGCACAGACCGCGAGGATGGCAAGGCGACGATCACCTGAAATATCCCGTAGATCACCGGCGAAATATCGTTCCCCTTGCCGTCGGAGGCGCGCGATACGGTGGGGTGGCACACCGGCAAGGATAGATCTTTCCACGGGCATGCCCTGCAAGAATTCCAGCCGATCAAGTAGGCGGTTCATGTCGGCTGAGTTCTGCCCCACCTCAAACTGGCGCAGCCAGACGAAGCGGGTGACGGAGCTGTCTACGGTTTCCGTCAACAGGGCATCAAGTCGGCTTTGTGTCTCATCATCCAGTCGGTCAGCAACCCGCGTGTCAAGCCGTCGCTCGGCAGCAACGAGTGCGTCCGCGCAGAGGCGTTCAATAACCGTAATCCCAGGCAGAATGGTCTGGGTTGCCCGACATTGCTCTACAAAACGCCGTGCCAAATCCTCGTTCGACCGAGCGGTTTCGGCTTCGTTCTCAAGCCAGGCCTTCAGATCGCGCGATCCTCGGCCAGTGAACATCTTGTATCCGTAAATCTCACGCAGAGTGGCCAAGTGTTCGCGGCGCGTTTCGTCCCGTGTCGCATATTCCACCAGATCATCAGGCTTCAGTCCGAGTTGCGCAGCCAAAAATCGTGACAAGGCCGCAGAAATAACCTCGCCTGGCGCGAGCAACCGACCAGGGTATCGCAATGCGCAAAGCTGAAGGGCGAAGCCGAAACGATTATGGGGACGACGACGGGCGCGAATGATTTCCAAATCATCATCTGCCAGCGTGTAGTGACGCAGCATCGCCGTTTCGTCGGTCGGCAGATCAAGCAGCGCTTCCCGCTGGCGGTCAGTGAGCATTTTCCTGCGGGGCATGTGGTTCCTTCCAAGATCAAAGCGGCTGTCCGTAAGAGGTTCCTTCACCGGACATGTATTGCAAAGGTTGGCAGGGTCAGAGAAACCACACCTCAGAATATCTCGTATAGGTGGTACGATTTGATTCGCATATGCCGCCCCTTAATCGTACTTTAAAGCTATGACTGTGACCAAAATTGGCTATGCCCGCTGCTCGACTGACAAACAGGACCTGACCGCACAACGGCAGGCCCTATGCGCCTTGGGCGTATCAGAGGATCTCATTTATACTGACCACGGGCTGACGGGCACCAACCGCGCCCGCCCCGGTCTCGACCAAGCACTAGCTGCCGTCCGGGAAGGTGACGTGCTGGTCGTGCCAAAATTGGATCGCCTTGCCCGGTCCGTCCCCGATGCACGTGCGATCGCAGATCAGTTAGAGAAAAAAGGCGTCAAGCTCGCGTTGGGGATTTCCATCTACGACCCAACGGACCCAATGGGTAAAATGTTCTTCAACATTCTGGCCACATTTGCTGAGTTTGAAGCCGACCTCATCCGGTTGCGGACCAAGGAGGGCATGGCTATCGCACGGGCAAAGGGCAAACTCCGGGGGAAACAGCCGAAACTCTCTGAAAAGCAACAAAAAGAACTCGCACGCATGCATGCCACCGGTGACTATTCCATCAGTGACCTGGCAGAGGTCTTTGCGGTCTCAAGGCCAACGATCTACAGAACTTTGCACCGCACAGGAGCCAAAATCAGCCCTTAGCGTACTATTCTGCCCCCTCCGGCATCAGACCCC
>NZ_JHEH01000076.1 GCF_000715505.1 Thioclava dalianensis | reverse complement strand
GTGCTTGGGACTGGAAGCTCGCCTATGAGGCCGGCGAGGTGGCGCTGGTTCTGTTCTTGCGGAAATTCGGCCGCGCCCTTCTCGCCCGGGCGGGCTCGCCTGCGGCGCTCTTGCCGATCCTCGCCAAGGTGGCAGGCCTCTTGCCCACGCACACCCGGCGGTCGGAAGAGATGGAGCGCTTTCAGCAATTCTCGACGCCGCTGCCCATGGGGCTCGCGGCTGTGGCGGCAGCACAGATCACGGCCCGTGATCTTGTCCTAGAGCCGTCTGCCGGGACCGGGCTTCTGGCGATCCTCGCCGAGATCGCCGGCGGCACTCTGGCTCTGAACGAGTTGGCGGACACTCGCGCCGATCTTCTGCGCCTGCTGTTCCCGGCCCGACCGGTCAACCGGTTCGATGCCGCGCAGATCGATGATCATCTCGACGCCTGCTCAAGCCCGAGCGTCATCCTGATGAACCCGCCCTTCTCGGCCCAAGCCAATGTCGATGGTCGGTCGACCGAGGCGACGGCCCGGCATCTGCGCTCGGCCCTCGCGCGTCTGGCCCCCGGCGGACGGCTCGTCGCCATCACCGGAGCCGGTTTCGCGCCGGATGCGTCGGCCTGGGCCGAGACATTCGGCCGTCTGACCGAGACGGCCCATTTCGTCTTCACCGGCGCGGTGTCGGGAGCAGCTTTCGCCAAGCACGGCACCAGCTTTGAGACGCGGATTTCTGTCTTCGACAAATGCCGTGGCGGCGAGCCGGGCGGCACCACCGCAGACCTGCGCCAACCCATGTCTAGGGACGTGGCGCATCTGATGTCCCGGGTCACTGCAGAGGTTCCCCCGCGCCTCGAACTAGAACAGGCCGCAAATGCGGGTCTGGGCCACTCTTCCCTCTTCCCGGGAAATTCTCACCTCACCACCCGCAAACCCGTCAGCCGATCCCGTGCGACGTCTGCGACTCTACCGGCGAAATCAGACACACCGATCGAGGCCGAGGAACTAAACTACGCAACTCGCGATGCCGCCGAGGACGAAGATGCCGCACGGCTGTCCGACGCGATCTACGAGACCTTCCGTCTGCAGGCTATCGACATCCCAGACGCCGCATCGCACCCGACCAAGCTTGTGCAATCGGCGGCCATGGCCTCTGTCGCACCTCCGAAACCCAGCTATCGCCCCAAGCTTCCGGCGACCATCCTGCGCGACGGCCTGCTGTCCGACGCGCAGCTTGAGACCGTCATCTACGCGGGGGAGGCGCATGGCGCGCATCTCGCCGGATCGTGGACCGTGGATGAAACCGGCGATATGGTCTCGGCCGCTCCCGAGGATGCCGCTGACGCAGTCCGTTTCCGGCGGGGCTTTTTCCTCGGCGATGGTACGGGGGCAGGCAAGGGCCGTCAGTCGGCCGGGATCTTGCTCGACAACTGGGCCCGAGGAAGACGCAAGGCGCTGTGGATATCAAAGAGCGACAAGCTGCTGGAAGATGCACAGCGCGACTGGTCGGCGCTCGGGCAGGAGCGCCTGCTGGTGACGCCGCTGTCGCGTTTCGCGCAGGGCCGTGACATCCCTCTGACCGAGGGTATCCTCTTCACCACCTATGCGACGCTGCGCTCGGAAGAACGGGGTGCCAAGAAATCCCGCGTCGACCAGATCGTCGACTGGCTCGGGGCGGATTTCGACGGGGTGATCCTCTTCGACGAAAGCCATGCCATGGCGAATGCTGCCGGCGGCAAAGGCGAGCGGGGCGATACCATGGCCTCGCAGCAGGGCAGGGCGGGCCTGCGCCTGCAGCACAAACTGCCCAATGCCCGCGTGGTCTATGTCTCGGCCACGGGCGCAACGACGGTCCACAACCTCGCCTATGCTCAGCGGCTCGGGCTCTGGGGTGGTGAAGACTTCCCCTTCGCGACGCGGGCGGAATTCGTGCAAGCCATCGAAGCTGGCGGCGTCGCCGCGATGGAGGTCCTCGCCCGCGACCTGCGGTCCCTCGGCCTCTACACGGCGCGCTCGCTGTCCTATGACGGTGTCGAATACGAGATGCTGGAGCATGCGCTCAGCCCCGAGCAGCGCGGCATTTATGATGCCTATGCCGGGGCCTTCGCCATCATCCACAACAACCTGACCGCGGCGCTGGAGGCGGCGAACATTTCCGGCGCGGCCGACGGGCCGAGCGGGTCGGGCACACTGAACCGTCAGGCGAAATCCGCTGCGCGGTCAGCTTTCGAGAGCGCCAAACAGCGCTTCTTCGGCCATTTGCTCACCTCGATGAAGACCCCCACGCTGATCGCCTCCATCGAGGCCGATCTCGCGGCAGGTCATGCCGCCGTCATCCAGATCGTCTCGACCGGCGAGGCGCTGATGGAGCGCCGCCTGTCGGAGATCCCGACCGAGGAGTGGAACGACATCCGCGTTGACATCACCCCGCGGGAATACGTCCTGGATTACCTCGCCCATTCCTTCCCGGTGCAGCTCTACGAGCCTTTCACCGACAGCGAGGGCAACCTCTCGTCGCGACCCGTCACGCGCGACGGCCAACCGGTGGAGTGCCGCGAAGCCGTCCGGCGTCGTGACGCGCTGATCGAGAAACTGGCTTCGCTTCCGCCCGTGCCGGGTGCACTCGACCAGATCGTCCAGCGCTTCGGCACCGATCTCGTGGCCGAAGTCACAGGGCGCTCACGGCGCGTCGTGCGCAAGGGCGAAGGGCATTCGGCACGGCTCGTGGTGGAGAACCGGGCCGGAGCCGCGAACCTCACTGAGACCCAAGCCTTCATGGATGACGAAAAGCGTATCCTGATCTTCTCGGATGCCGGCGGCACCGGGCGCAGCTATCACGCCGATCTCGGGGCGAAGAACCAGCGCCTGCGGGTTCACTATCTTCTCGAACCTGGTTGGAAGGCAGATGCGGCGATCCAGGGGCTCGGGCGGACCAACCGCACCAATCAGGCACAGCCGCCGCTGTTCCGGCCGGTGGCCACCGATGTCAAAGCGGAGAAGCGGTTCCTGTCGACCATTGCGCGACGTCTCGACACGCTTGGCGCTATAACGCGCGGCCAGCGCCAGACCGGCGGGCAAGGGCTGTTCCGGCCCGAAGACAACCTCGAGTCGCCCTACGCCCGCGACGCCCTGCGCCAGCTTTACCGCCGCATCTATCGCGGCGATTTGGCCGGATGTTCGCTCGGGGCTTTCGAGGATGCGACCGGGCTCAGTCTGACCGATGATAACGGGCTGAAGGATGACCTGCCGCCGATCACGACCTTCCTCAATCGCCTGCTGGCGCTGACGATCGACATGCAGGCCGTGCTGTTCGCGGCCTTTGAGGAATTGCTAGACCAGAGGATCGAGGGCGCCATCGCCGCCGGGGTCTATGATCTCGGGCTCGAAACACTCCGTGCCGAGAGCTTCCGGGTGACCGACGCACAGGTCATCTACACCCATCCGGGCTCCGGCGCGGAAACCAAGCTTCTCACCATCGCGGAAAAGCGCCGCAACACGCCGCTGTCGCTGGTTGATGCGCTCGACTGGCTGGATGATCCGAAGGCGCGTCTTCTCATTAACAGCCGCTCGGGCCGGGCTGCCGTGCAGGTTCCCGCCACCAGTCACATGCTGGACGATGGGACCATCGAGCCGCGCCTGCGCCTGATCCGCCCGCTTGATGCCAGCACGGTCCCGGCCAAGGTCATGGAGGACACCCACTGGCTCGAGGCCGACCGCGCGGCCTTCACTGCGGCGTGGACTGCGGAACTGGCCGAGGTGCCGGAGTTCTCCGAAGCCACGCTGCACATCGTGGCAGGTCTG
>NZ_JHEH01000075.1:2500-4020 GCF_000715505.1 Thioclava dalianensis | reverse complement strand
CCCTGTTTGTCGCTACTCATGTCAACATTCTCACTTCTGATCACTCCACCGGCTGCCTTACGGCCCGGCTTCACAGTCAGAACATTGCCTCCAATGTATCCGAGGATACTAAGGAGGCAGCGTTCTATATCACAGAACGCTCCGCTACCACGCGCATCACTGCGCATCCAAAGCTTCGGCTCGTGGCTTGAGCCCCGTTACATCTTCGCCGCAGGACAACTTATCTAGACCAGTGAGCTGTTACGCTATCTTTAAAGGATGGCTGCTTCTAAGCCAACCTCCTGGTTGTTTTGGTCGTCCCACATGCTTTCCCACTTAGCCACGAATTGGGGGCCTTAGCTGTTGGTCAGGGTTGTTTCCCTCTCCACGACGGACGTTAGCACCCGCCGTGTGTCTGCCGATCAGTTCTTCCCGGTATTCGGAGTTTGCTTAGACTCAGTAAGGCTGTGGGCCCCCATCATCCATGCAGTGCTCTACCCCCGGGAGAATACAATCGACGCTCTACCTAAATAGATTTCGCGGAGAACCAGCTATTTCCGAGTTTGATTGGCCTTTCACCCCTAGCCACACGTCATCCCGACCTTTTTCAACAGGTGTGGGTTCGGCCCTCCAGTGAGTGTTACCTCACCTTCAGCCTGCACATGGCTAGATCACTCGGTTTCGGGTCTGATCCATCGAACTTAGTCGCCCTTTTAAGACTCGCTTTCGCTGCGCCTACACCTAACGGCTTAAGCTTGCTCGATAGACCAAGTCGTTGACCCATTATACAAAAGGTACGCCGTCAGAGCTCAAGGCTCCTCCGACTGCTTGTAGGCGTCCGGTTTCAGAAACTGTTTCACTCCCCTCGTCGGGGTGCTTTTCACCTTTCCCTCACGGTACTGGTTCGCTATCGGTCAGTAAGGAGTACTTAGCCTTCGAGGGTGGTCCCCCGATCTTCAGACAGGATTTCACGTGTCCCGCCCTACTTAATACGTCCAATTGAACTTCCCATACGGGGCTATCACCCACTATGGCTGTGCTTTCCAACACATTCTGGTCATTCTCATGGTTCGGCTGATCCGCGTTCGCTCGCCACTACTAGCGGAGTATCTGTTGATTTCCTTTCCTCCGGGTACTTAGATGTTTCAGTTCCCCGGGTTTGCCTTTATAACCCTATGTATTCAGGTCATAAATACCTGGTTCAGCATGTTATAAATTACCGAAGTAATTATAACAAACTGTCAGGTGGGTTTCCCCATTCGGAAATTCCTGGATCAAAGCTTATTCTCAGCTCCCCAGGACTTATCGCAGAGTATCACGTCCTTCATCGCCTCTTACTGCCAAGGCATCCACCAAACGCCCTTCTCGCGCTTGATTTGATCCGGAAGAAGAAAGACTTCCTCCGATCAAAAGCATGCAATTAACTACCCGCAACATTCAAAAGAATGTCGCGAAGTGGAACCGAAGTTCCACTATTGGTTAGTGTACTTGACTTGGACAACGTCACATCTTGCAGCTCTAAGCTGCCACACCTCTCACAC
>NZ_JHEH01000074.1 GCF_000715505.1 Thioclava dalianensis | reverse complement strand
CGATTTCAGAAAGTTAATGGCGGAGACGAAGGGATTCGAACCCTCGAGACCCTTCCGGGCCTACTCCCTTAGCAGGGGAGCGCCTTCGACCACTCGGCCACATCTCCGCCGACGCGTCTAGCAGTGCTTGTGGCGGGGAAACAAGGCAAAAAATACGCGAGGGGCGGATTTTTCTGTGCAGAGCGCGTTCGGAGCGAGATCTGCAAGGGTCTCGCGCCCCGGCTCTCGCCTGCAACACAAAAGAATTTGGAACATCCGCGCCAAACCTGCCGTTGGACGGGTGTCACGCCTCGGCATGACCGGGGCCGTCTCTGACATCTGATTCAAAGGAGGAACCCATGAACATCTCCAGTTCCAGGGCGCAGTTTTCCAATCAGGACGCCTACCCGACCCGCCTCAAGGATAGCGAGCGCATCACCAAGCGACGGGATCCGGTCTTGTGGAAAGACTGGGATCAGAGCGCACCGATCTCGCAGGCTGAGGCGCAACACTATGAGGACAAGGGCTATCTGATCTGCAACGATCTGTTCGACGCACGAGAGGTGCAAAAGCTGATCGACACGTCCGCGGAGCTAAGGGCGGGCGCAGACGGGATTCGCTCTGAGGATCTCATACGCGAACCCAACGCGCAGGCCGTGCGCACGGTGTTCCGCCTCGACGAGCACAGCGCCGTATTTGCCAGGCTGGCCCGCGACGCCCGGCTGCTGAATGTGGCGCGGTTCTTGCTGGGCGATGAGGTCTATCTCCATCAAAGCCGCCTCAACTACAAACCGGGTTTTACCGGCAAGGAGTTCTACTGGCATTCGGATTTCGAGACTTGGCATGCCGAGGACGGTTTGCCGAGAATGCGCGCGGTGTCTGCCTCGGTCCTTCTGACCGATAACAGCGCGCTGAACGGGCCGCTCATGCTGATCCCCGGATCGCATAAGTCCTTTATAGGCTGCCACGGCGAGACGCCGGATGCGAACCACAAGACAAGCCTCAAACAGCAAGAGGTTGGCGTGCCCTCGCGCGATGTGCTTGAACGGCTAGCCTCTGAAGCCGGAATTGATGCGGCCACCGGCCCGGCAGGCACCGTGATCTTTTTCGAATGCAATACGCTGCACGCCTCGAACGGCAATGTAACGCCCGATCCGCGTTCTAATGCGTTTTTCGTCTATAACGCGATCTCGAACCAGCCCTGTGCGCCCTTCGCAGCCGCAAAGCCACGGCCGGAATTTCTCGCAAATCGCGGGGCCGCGCAGCCGCTGAGCCCCTTGAAAGGCGGTCTGTTTGAGGACTGATCCTCGCATGTACGCGAGAGCGACCGCCCTGCCCCTACAGGCTCACGGCGGCGCTTTCCACGACCGCCTCCATAGCCACGAAGCTCGAGGTCGAATGCACGAAGGGCAGCGACGAGAGCTGATCGCCCATCACCCGGCGATATTCAGCGATGTCGCGGGTCCGCACCTTCAGGAGGTAGTCGAAATTCCCCGCGATCATGTAGCATTCCTCGATGGCAGGCACGGTGGCGACGGCTGCGTTGAATTTGCTCAGCGCCGCCTCTCGCGTATCGCTCAGACGCACCTCGACATAGGTGATATGGCTCAATCCAAGCTTGATCGGAGACAGCATAGCTCGGTAGCCTGCAATCAACCCGCTCTCTTCAAGAGCGCGGATGCGGGCCGCCACGGGCGTCTTCGACAGACCCACGCGGCGCGCAAGATCGGTGATAGAGATACGCGCGTTTCTCTGAAGTTCGTAGATAATTTTTCGGTCGATCGCGTCAAGATCCATACGTTTCACCGTTTTCGGGGCCAAATAAGGACGATTGGCCTAGGATATTGGATGATTTTAGCGCCACGCGCTAGTGTCGACTCGGTATTCGTAATAAATTCTTAAGGAGTGTGCCGCCCATGACAGACCGTTTTTCCGCCTTCACCGCTCAGGCGAAACATGCCGATGAGCCGACCCTGATCGCAGATCTGGTCGCTCAGGCAAACCTCTCCAAAGATACGCGCGTGGCGATTTCCAAACGCGCAGAGACGCTGGTCTCGCGGATCCGGACCGAGGCCCAGCCCACCTTGATGGAGCATTTCCTTGGCGAATATGGGCTCTCCACCAGCGAAGGCGTGGCGCTGATGTGCTTGGCTGAGGCGATGCTGCGCGTGCCCGATGCCGAGACGGTCGATGCGCTGATCGAGGATAAGATCGCGCCGTCGGATTGGGGCAAGCATCTGGGCACGGCCTCGTCCTCGCTGGTCAATGCGTCAACTTGGGCACTGATGCTGACGGGCCGCGTGCTTGAGGACGAAAAGCCCGGCGTGGCCGGTGTGCTGCGCGGCGCAATCCGCCGTCTGGGCGAGCCGGTGATCCGCATGGCAGTGACCCGTGCAATGAAGGAAATGGGTCGCCAATTCGTGCTGGGCCAGACCATCGAGGCGGCGCTGGACCGGGCCAAGACGCGTGAGAAACAGGGCTATACCTACAGCTACGACATGCTGGGCGAGGCCGCGATGACCGCACGCGATGCGGCGCGCTACAAGGACTCCTATTCTCAGGCGATCAGCGCGATTGCCAAATCCTGCACCCATGGCTCGGTCGAGGCCAATCCGGGAATTTCGATAAAGCTCTCGGCACTGCATCCGCGCTATGAGGTCGCGCAATCCGAACGCATCATGACCGAACTGGTGCCGGTTGTGCGCGAACTGGCGCGTCGGGCGAAAGCCGCCGGTATGGGGCTCAATATCGATGCCGAAGAGCAGGACCGACTGGTGCTGTCGCTGCGCGTGATCGAGGCTGTGCTCTCTGATCCCGAACTGGCCGGCTGGGACGGGTTTGGCGTCGTGGTGCAGGCCTATGGCAAGCGCGCGGGGCTGACCATCGACTGGCTCTATGCTCTGGCCGAGCGGCTGGACCGCCGGATCATGGTGCGGCTGGTGAAGGGCGCCTATTGGGACACCGAAATGAAACTGGCACAGGTCGAAGGGCTGGAGGATTTCCCGCTCTACACCTCGAAATCGGCCACCGATGTCAGCTATATCGCCCATGCCAAGACGCTCCTGTCCTATGCCGACCGGATCTATCCGCAATTTGCCACGCATAACGCACATACCGTGGCCGCGATCCTTGAGCTGGAGTCTGGCGAGAAGTTCGAATTCCAGCGCCTGCACGGCATGGGCGAGCGTCTCCATGACATCGTGATCAAGCAAACCAAGGGCCGCTGCCGGATCTATGCGCCGGTCGGCGCGCATCGTGACCTGCTGGCCTATCTGGTTCGCCGCCTGCTTGAGAACGGGGCCAACAGCTCCTTCGTGCACCAGATCGTGGATGAGGACGTGCCGCCTTCGGAGATCGCCCGCGATCCCTTCGAAGAGGCGCATATCGCGCCTTCCGGCCTGCAAGCGCCCGCCGATCTGTTCGGAGAGCGCGGCAATTCCAAGGGTTTCGATCTGAGCGATGAGGAAACGCTGGCCCGGATCGAGGCGGCGCGCTCGGGTGCGATCCCCGATGCCGCCCCGCTGACCGCCGGACGCGCTGAAGGCACCGCACGCATGCTGCGCAACCCCGCCACCGGTGAAGATGTGGCGCAGGTGATCGAGGCCGATGAGACGACCGTCGCCGAGGCAATCGGCAATGCCACCCCTTGGGCCGCCAGCCCCGCCGAGCGGGCCAAGGTGCTGCGCCGCGCCGCCGAGCTTTATGAGCAGAATTACGGCCCGATCTTCGGCGCCGTCTCGCGCGAGGCCGGGAAATCGCTGCCCGATGCGGTGGCCGAGCTGCGCGAAGCCGTTGATTTCCTGCACTATTACGCAGCCCAAGGTGCTGCGCTCGATGCCGCCCCGCGTGGCGTCTTTGCTGCGATCAGCCCGTGGAACTTCCCGCTCGCGATCTTCACCGGCCAGATCTCGGCCGCGCTGATCGCAGGCAATGCGGTGCTGGCCAAACCGGCCGAGCAGACCCCGCTGATCGCCGCAATCGCGGTGCGTCTGCTGCATGAGGCGGGCGTGCCCAAAACGGCTCTGCAACTGCTGCCGGGCGACGGGGCCACGGTCGGCGCCGCGCTGACCTCGGATCCGCGCATTAACGGCGTCGTGTTCACTGGCTCGACCGAGACCGCGCATCTGATCCGGCGCAGCATGGCCGAGCATCTGGCCCCCGGCGCGCCGCTGATTGCGGAGACGGGCGGGCTCAACGCGATGATCGTCGATTCCACGGCCCTGCCGGAGCAGGCCGTGCGCGATATCGTCGCCTCGAGCTTCCAATCGGCGGGG
>NZ_JHEH01000073.1 GCF_000715505.1 Thioclava dalianensis | reverse complement strand
ACAAGCCGCGTCAATAACTTGACGATGCCCCATCCGCTCGGTGGTCATGTCGAGGATCTCGGTCATGTCGAAGCCGATGATGTCGGAGGCCAGTTCAAGCCCGGCACCATGTTCCGGCTCGTCGAAGACCCAGCCATAGCGCCCACCCGGGGCCCATTCGGCGACGCGGGACTGCAGCTCGCCGTTGTCATCAAGCGACTGAAACAGCGTCTCGAAACTCGCGAAGCGCCGGAGCGAGCCCTCGGCATGGGCATTTTGCGAGACCGCGCTTTGGATATGGCGGGATTGCTCGCCCGTGAGGGTTCCATTGCGTGTGAGAAGTGTCGCAAGCCAATCCGAGAGCCAGGCGCGCCCACGCTCATCGATCTCGGTATCAAGGGGATTCAGGCCGGACGGCACCCCGGCACGGACTTCGTTGTAGCGGCCACCCAAGGCGCGAACGGCCATCTCTAACCCGCGATCCTTGTCGAAGAAGAAAAGCCGCGCGCCGACCCGCTGCGCCTGTGCCGCGAGGAAGGCGGTGGTGAGCGTCTTGCCGGTGCCGGTGCGGCCTAGGACGAGGGTGTGGCCAACGGTCGGTTCCTTGCCGGGACTGCCCGTCTCGTGGAAATTGAAACGATAGCCCGAGGTGCCGACCGTCGGCAGGACCGAGATGGTCTGGCCCCAGGGCGACTGGTCCGGAACACGCCCCTCGACGCTGCCATGGAGGGCTGCGAAATCCGCGAAGTTGATCGAGGAGATCGGCGTCTTGCGCGCACGGTAGCCGAAGTTGCCCGGACTCTGCGCGAAATACGTCGCCTTCAGCGCCATGTTCTCGCGCACGATCACCGACATGATCTCCTGGCCTACGCGCTTGACCTGGGCGGCGGCGCGTTCGAGCGTGTCGCGGTCCGGCGCATAGACCGCGATGGAAAGGTGATGATCGCCAAAGGCGATGCGCCCCGCCTCCTGATCGTCGGCGGCTTGGCCAAGCTGCTCGCGCAGGGAGACGGCGGCATCGTCTGAGGCGTGCATCTGGCGGATGATCCGCTGGATGCGCTCGGCCATGATATTGTTCGGGATCGGGCTGAAGGAGTTCGTCAGCACGATGTCGAGCGGCAGGTCGAGCGCATCGAGCAGCGTCACATCTGTCAACGCCGGATAGGTCTTCATCGAGAAGAGCGCGCCGTATTTTACCCGGCCGGTCACGGCATCGGTCAGGGTGACGACGTCGCCGTCAATGGTGGCGCGGCAATTGCTCAGGGTGTGCGAGAGGGGCAGGGCGCTTTGCCCGAAGGCGATGGGGGAGAATGCCCCAGCGTTCAGCGTATTGAGATAGCCCAGCCATTCGCCGCCCGCCTTGGTGAGCCTGACCGGGTTGGCGGAAGCGAGGGCCACCTCGAAGAAGCCCATGACCTCGTTCAGCTCCTGCATGCGCGTCGCGCGGTCCTTGAACCAGGCCTTGCGGGCCAGCGCCCGCAGAAGCGGAATGCGGGCGGAGATGTCGGGGCGCCGGATGACGCTGAGGTAGAGCTGGCGCTTGGCCGGGCGCAGGTCTTTGACATGGGCCTGCCAGCGCGCATCGATTGCGGCTGCGAAACTGTCCCCCTCGATCGCGCGCATCCCAAGATCCTGCGGGACCGAGATGCGGTGGATGTAGAAGCCAAAGGCATTGCCGGTCTGGGCGACGATGGCGGCGACCGCGCGTTTGAGCGCATCGAGCCGGGCATCTTCCGTAGTCATCGGGTTCAGACCATTAAGGCGCAGGGTCGCCAAGAGATCGCCTTCGCGCAGGACCATGACATCGTCATCCGCGAGCGCGAAATAAGGCAGATGCTCCGCGAGATAGCTTTCCCGCGCAAACGCCCCGCCGCCAACCTGAAGGAGTGCCGTTCCGTGAGTGGAAAGTGTGCCCGCATCAAGCGCCAAAGCTGTCGCCTCCATGCAGGGCCCGGTTCTTCGTCGGGCGCACCGATCCATAGGAGACGCGCAGCACCTCGAAAAAATGCGGCTCTCGGTCGGCGACGAACCAGAGGATCGGGTAGGCGACGAGCCCGATCAGGAAAAAGACCATCGACTTCGTCCAGATGAACGGCAGAACGACCCCAGTCGCCAGAACCACGAGGTATCCGACAGGGAGACCCAGATACTTGGGCGGACGGGCGAGGCCCAGAAAAAGGGGGGATCGTTCTGCCACTGCTCTACTCGGTTCTCAGGAGAAGCCGTCAACGATGGTGCCGGCCGAGAAGATCAGCACGATCCCGATGATGACCGAGGCGAACCAGCCCCAGTTCAGCCGCCCCATCATGCACATGAAACCGGTGCCGATGACGGCGAGTGTGGCGACCGCGATCCCGATCGGACCGGTCAGCGCGGCCTCGACGGTTTCCAGCATGGTCTGGATCGGTGACAAGTCTTGCGCGAGAGCGGGCGTTGCGAAAGCCGCCAGGGTTGTGGTGGCAGGCAAGAGGCGGCTGAGGCGATGTCGAAGCATGCGAAGTTCCCTTGTTTTACTGGAGATCGATGAGGGCGGGCGCGCGAGCAGGCACGCGGGTCGAGACACGGACGTTTGGCGCGGAAACGGATGTGCTCGCCAGCCGGGACCGGATCCGGTGGATGCGCGCGATGTAGTCGCGGGTCTCGGTGAAGGGGGGGATGCCGGAATATTCGTCCACCCTGTGCGGCCCGGCGTTGTAGGCTGCCAGTGCGAGGTCGATGTCCTTGAACGTGGCGAGCTGGGCGAGCAGGTAGCGCGCGGCGCCGTCGAGGTTCTGGGAGGGATCGCGCGGGTCGACTCCGAGGCTGCGGGCCGTGTCTGGCATCAGCTGGCCGAGACCATAGGCGCCCTTGGGGCTGACGGCAGTTGGGTTGTAGCTGCTTTCGGCCTCGACCAGTGCTCGGAACAGGAACTGCCAGTCGTCGGCACTCAGACCAGCTAGGCGCAGGGCACGGTTCCGCTGGTGGCGGACGGCAGTTGTCCGGATCAGGGAGAGGATGCCGTCGCGACTGGAAGGCGGCGTGGCGTCCAGCGAGGCCAGAACGACTTCGGCCTCAGTGCTATCATCCAGCCCTGCCCAGGCAGGTCGTTCGCCATGAAAGGTCCAGCCAGAAGTCCGGGCCGTGCCGTCGCGGCCGAAGGCGATGACGTCAGCCGCGCTCCTCGAGGGTGATGCTGTAATCAGGACCAAAGCGCAGATCGCGCCCGTCACCGAACTCGAGATGATGTTTGAAGAGCCCCGGCCATATGTTGAAATACCGCGGCTCGGGCCCGTGCGGAGTGATCCGGGTCGAGACAAGAATAGCTTCCGGCTCGCCCTCGCGCAGGTAGATGCACTGGTAGCGCGGCTTGCCATCGTCCGTGAACCCCACGAGTTCATACCGGCAGCGGAACGCGATGCCCTTCTCGGACAGGTCTTTGACACCATCGATGGTGATCAGGATCTGGTTGCGCGCTATCGGCATGTTCGGACTCTCCCGTTGAGAGCCCTTCTACTTCACGACACTAAGGCCATAAAGTCATATGGAGTCAATACGACATATTGCAGAAAAATACAAATTGCACGATAGTTGCCGCAACTTTTGCGGGAGAGCGATATGAGACGACAGGCGATGGCAGCTGCGTTCGGAGTGATGGCGGTGTTCGGAGCCCCTGAGAAGGCGCAAGCTTATGACATCGACTGCGCCATCATGCTCTGCATGGCCGGCGGTTTCCCCCCGAGCGCGGTCTGTGCACGGGCCTATCGCACGATGATTCGCCGGATCACGCCCTGGCCGAGCCTGCCGCCCTTCGGGGTCTGCACCTTTGCCCATGTGCCGGTCGAGCTGGGCGGGCCCGGCGGAGAGGGTGAGCTCGACACCAACCTGCCGGAATACGAATGGCTGAACCGGACCCATGTGATCTGGTTCACCGGGCGCTCCTACGAGCCGCGCGACGAACCGCGCCAGTGGGACTGGTCGATCCGCTCCTGCGATCGCGAGAACCGGACTTGTCGGTATATCCAACGGGTCTACGGATCCCACACGCCCTGGCCCTCGACATTCACCTCGGAAAGCGGGCAGGAGATTGCCTACCCAAGCGGTGGCGGCCTTTGGCAGTTCTACTCCCGCAGCATCATGGTCGAATTCGGTGACTACGAGGGCAACATGGGCCACTCGGAGTGGTTTTCTTACTGATCTTCGCTGCCTGGCAGTGTGAGTGACACCGGCCGTAGGATGACACGCGTGGCATCGTAACTGTTCGGATCAACCAACTGGCGCCGGCTCACTGATCCATCGTTCCAACGGTAGTCGGTAAACACATGTGTTTCCTGCGTTCCGTCGATGATTAACCCTTCCTGAAAGGGCCAGCCTGTCTTTCTCTTCGCCATGTACCCCGTGCCACTCGTACTGTTCTTGCCGATCTGTCTTTCGTGTTGGGATGTGGGATCAAAGCCTAGGGAAACGGACTACCGTTTCGCAAAAAGCACTTCGGGATCGACGTTTAGCGCCCGTGCAATGCGTTCGAGAAGGTCGAGGGAGGCCGCGAACTTGGCGTTCTCGACCTTGCCCATATGGCCGCGGCTCACATCGGCCCGATGAGCAAGCTCCTCCTGGCTGAGGCCGCGGGCGCGTCTCAAGTCCTGGATGTTCAATGCTACACGGTCCCGCAAGTTGGGGTCTGTTGCCGGAGGGGGCAGAATAGT
>NZ_JHEH01000072.1 GCF_000715505.1 Thioclava dalianensis | reverse complement strand
CCGAACGACCGTTCTTGCCTCAGTCGCAAGACGACATGCGTGCCTACGCCGATCTGATCAGAAGCGATTTCGAGGCCTACATTGCCGATGTGCAGGACTACTTCCGTTGTCTCGACGCCGAGCGCGCTCGCGCCTTTGTTGAGGCGAGGGAGGTCAGTGATGACTACGCTAGGTTCCTGAATGCTCTCGAGTAAGCGACTACGGGTTTGTGCCGCCAGTAGAAATCAACCGTTAGACCAACGCTCCGTCAGTCTCCAACGCAATGATGTTTTTCAAGCGGGCGATCATGTCGTCACCGCTTGCGACATCTACGCTCGCACATTCATTGATCGATTAGGATTTCAGCAGTTTTTTCAAACTTCTACGAAGAATGTATGAAAAATTTGCCCACACGTTTTGGTGACTTGCCGACATTTTGTTTCAGCAATACAGCTTCAAAAATGATGTACAGGATTCGGGCCGTTTTTGGGATACTCCAGATTGCCTCCATATTGGTGGCAGTGACCCTGATGCCGTCCAATGCATCAGCCATGGTTTCGTGCTCTGTTGAACAAGTCGCTCAGGAGTCTTCAAACGAGCGCCACCATCATGAAACGGACATTCCGGCTGCAGATATCGACCATGGAGCAGACCACTGTGCGTCACATATCTGCGTGGTCGGTGACTTCGTAGGTGCCGAAAGTTGCACAAAGCAGTCCGCTAATGTTTCCCTCCGGTCCTGGGATATTGCGTCCCTAGTCCGTTCGGCCACACCCGAAGGTTTGCGGCGCCCTCCTCGCGCCTGATGCACCTGTAGCCGCAGTTTGACTGCGACCATCTGCATCTGACATTTCGAGGAAATCTAAGTGAAAATTCTGCTTGCGGCATCCTTGCCGCTGTTCGGGGCCGCCTGCTCGGCGCTTCCTGAACTTGAAACCGTGCCAGCGCTTACGGCGGCGGTTACATCGCCTGTGGTCGCGTCTGCGCAACCCGGGCCTGTTGTTGCTTACGCGGGCTACTCGGTCGGAGAACCGGCCGAATGGCGGATGCTGAATGATGAACAACGGGAGGGTGGCGAATGAAACTGCCTCTTCTCATGGGGTCCATGTTGCTGGTGTCCGCCTGCGCCAGTCCTGCCGTTCTTGAGCGTGCAAAACCAGATCGCGCGGGCTTTGGCAGTGTCGAGACGGGTGCACGCCAGGCTCTAGGGGCCACACCGATCTGGAACCTGTCTGCCGCGGACCTTGAGGAAACGCGCAAGAGGGTTCACGCCATGGTGCATGGTAAGACCGTCAGCGCCGACACCGCAGTGCAGGTTGCCCTGATAAGCAGTCCCGCACTTCAAGCCAGCTTCGCTGAGCTAGGTCTGTCCTCAACTGACTTATGGGAAGTGGCTATGGGGCCGGTGCCCTCGATCGGTGTGTCAATCTCCGGGTTGGCTGGCGATGTCACTCGCACACTTGAGGCAACATTAATCAACTCCCTGCTCGACGTGGCAACATCCGCACCGCGGACCCAACTTGCGGAGATTCGCTTCAGACAATCCGAACTTGCTGCGCTCGCCGACACGATAGACTTGGCCGTTGAAACCCGCCGGGCCTGGATTGAGGCGGTTGGCGCTTTCGAAGCCGCTGCACTGATCGCTCAAACTCAGGGCACTGCCGAGGCAGCGTCCGAACTTGCTGTGCAACTGGGCCGTACCGGCGCGATGAGCAAGGCCGATCAAGCAAGGGAGCATGCCTTTACTGCTGAGCTTGCCGCCGAACGTGCAGCCGCCCAATTGGAGGCGCAATTGGCCAAAGAAAAACTGCTTCGGCTGATGGGGCTTTGGGGTAGCGACACCACTGTATTCGTGCCGGACTCGCTGCCCGCCTTGCCTGGTGGCCCGCGCGTTGCAGGAAATATCGAACAGCTGGCACTGGCAAACCGCGTAGACCTGGCATCTGGAAAGCTGGAACTCGAGGCGCTCGCGCTGGACTACCGTCTGACCGGGCAAACCCGTATGGTCTCGGACGTCCAGTTGGTGGCTGGTTTCGACCTGGAACGTGCAGCCGGAGAAACCGAGGCCAATCCAGCGCTTGCTCTAGATTTCGAGATCCCGCTCTACGACACCGGTCCGCTGGTGTCGAAGCGTGGCCGCATGGCCTATCTGCAGGCAGCGAACAGGCTGGCCCAGCAGGCCGTCGATGCGCGTTCGGACGCACGCATGGCCTATAGGGCCATCACCGGTCGCCATAGCATCGCGCGGCATTGGCGCGACTCTGTTTTGCCTCTGCGACGCCAGATCGATGACGAAGCGCTGCTGTCCTACAACGGCATGCTGACCTCGACCTTTGAATTGATCGCTGATGCCCAGGAGGGGCTCGCTTCGCGCCTCTCTGCCGCAGAAGCGAAACGTGACTACTGGCTTGCCGAAACAGACGCGACCGCGGCGATTTGGGGCGGGGCAATTACTCTGACCGGAGGTAGCGAAGAATGATGAACCGTCGTCAATTACTGGGCGCGGGATTGACCGCGAGCGCTGGAGCTGTGCTGGCGAACGCCGGGGCCGCGCAAACACGCTTTCGCGATCTGCCCGAGGCCGCCTTTACCGACAGCCCCTATACACAAGTTCCCCCAAGGCCTTCGGATCGGTTCGACTACAACCCCGTTGTAACACTGAACGGATGGTCTTTGCCGTATCGCATGAACGGAGATGTAAAGGAGTTCCACCTCGTTGCAGAGCCTGTTGAAAGGATTATGGCGGACGGGATGATTGCGCGGCTCTGGGGCTACAATGGCCAATCCACCGGACCCACAATCGAAGCGGTCGAAGGCGAGCGGGTGCGTATTTACGTAACCAACCGTCTTCCGGAACATACCAGCGTGCATTGGCACGGACTGATCCTGCCATCGGGAATGGATGGAGTTGGTGGTTTGTCGCATCCCGGCATCCCGCCGGGTAAGACCTTCGTCTACGAGTTCGACCTCATCAAGTCCGGCACCTTCATGTACCACCCGCATGCGGACGAGATGGTACAGATGGCCATGGGCATGATGGGGCTCTTCATCGTGCATCCGCGCGACCCGGCGTTCATGCCGGTGGACCGGGATTTCGCGTTCCTCCTTGCGGCCTATGACATCGACCCGGGGACCTACATCCCGCGCGTGGCCGAGATGACCAATTTCAACATGTGGACCTGGAACAGCCGGATCTTCCCGGACATCGATCCTCTGGTGGTCAACAAGGGGGACCGTGTCCGTGTGCGTTGTGGCAACCTGACGATGACCAACCACCCAATTCACATGCATGGCTATGACTTTCAGGTCACCTGTACTGACGGAGGCTGGGTGCCGGAAAGTGCCCGTTGGCCCGAGGTCTCGATCGACATTCCTGTAGGCGCCATGCGCGCCTACGAGTTCGACGCGATTCACGAAGGTGACTGGGCGATCCACTGCCACAAGTCGCACCACACCATGAATGCTATGGGCCACGACATCCCTACATTTATTGGCGCCGACAAGTCCCGCCTGACCCAAATGATCCGCCGCCAGCAGCCTGGCTACATGCCGATGGGCACGGCGGGTATGGCGGATATGGGCGAGATGTCGATGGAGATCCCCGAGAACACCGTGCCGATGATGACCGGATGGGGGCCGCATGGCCCATTGGAAATGGGTGGCATGTTTAGCGTGGTGAAGGTTCGCGAGGGCATCGACCGCGACGATTACAGCGATCCTGGCTGGTACGACAACCCGCCCGGAACACAGGCCTACGAATGGACGGGCGAGCTGCCCGAACATGCATACAACACCAGTCCGAAAACCGTGATCACGCCGCGCGGCGGCGTGCGGCAGGGCTGATGCCAGAGCACAGGAGAAACACGCTCATGAAAACTGCACTTTTGACATTGGGGCTGGCCCTGATTCCCGCCCTCGCAATTGCGGACGCCGGGCACGGCAACGGTCAAATGGCCATCGGCATGCCTGCGATGCATGGCCATGAACCCACGCGAACCATCGATGTGATAATGCGTGAGGACTACGACAAGGACGCACCGTTCGTCTTCGAACCCTCCTCGGAAATGACTTTTTCTGAGGGTGAAACCGTGCGCCTGCGCATCACGAACATGGGTGAGGAAACCCACGAGTTCGTGATGGATTCGATGGCACAAAACGCTGAACACAAAGAGCTGATGGCCAAGTTCCCTGAGATGGAACATGACGACCCTAACGCTGTGCGCCTTGAACCAGGTGAAGAGGCGGAGATCCTTTGGACTTTCAACAAGGCCGGCAACTTCGAATTCGCCTGCCTGCTGCCCGGCCACTATGAAGGCGGCATGCACGGCGCCCTTACTGTCAACTGATCTCAAATCAAAGGAAACCAATCATGACCAAATTTTTGACGCTCGCCGCTGCCCTTCTGATGACCGCTGGAACTGCAATTGCTGCTAGCGATAGTGCCATGTCCTCGGGCACGGTGACCAAGATCGATGCCAAGTGGAACAAGATTACTGTCGACCATGGCCCGCTGGAAAACCTCGACATGCCAGCAATGAAAATGGTCTTCGTTCTCGCCGATCCCGCGATGCTGGAAGGGCTGAGTGAAGGCGCACAGATCAACTTCGTTGCCGACCGTGTGAATGGCAAGCTGACTATTACAGAGCTGGTGCAGTAACTACAGGTCGCGCGCCCTGTCTCGCAGGG
>NZ_JHEH01000071.1 GCF_000715505.1 Thioclava dalianensis | reverse complement strand
TGGGACACCGCACTACTCGATTGCGGCTGTCGGCTGACAAGTTACAGCGCATGCGCCTTTGGGGGTCCGAAAAAATGAAACAGGCAAACGACAACAGCGCGGACGTCACGAACTTGAAGCCATGTGACCATCAGCCGTTCTTTGAGGCGTTGGACTGTCCGCCCCCACCGACCGACGCACTACGAGCAGCGTTTCGTAGGCGGAAGGAAGCCTTGGTGGATTCGTGCGCCGACTCGCCATCCACCAACTGACACCCATCACTTATTCCCGTCGATCCACTTCGACATGAGCCCCTTGTCGCGGAAGCATTCGTCCGGAACGGCGCGCCGTTTGATCCGGGCGAGTTTCTCCGCGAAGGCTACTTGCTTGGACGTGGGCAGCCGGTCCATGTCCGATACAGGCTTCAGCCGGGCCTGAACCTCGATCCAAGCGCTCAAAGATCGCCGGTCTTGCTGAACCTCCCAGAGCAGGAGCGTCCGGTTGCGCAGGGCGAGCGACCGCGCATAGGCAATCTGCTTGGGTGTTACGGGCAGGGCGCGGGTGCTGCTTTCCATGGTGGAACCCCCTTTCTGGCTTGGCTCTGAAAATAGAACATAACAAGAACAAAATCAAGCCAAGCGTCGGGAACACCTTGGTGCGAGAGGGAGAGAGGGGCCGGGAAAGATCAGGTCCGAGGCTGCCCGAGAGAGGGAGTCCGGGCCTGATCCTGTCCTTCATTCCGGAGTTTCCCGATGACCCATCTTGCCCCTGGTGCGCAGGCGTCCTTGCCTGCGCCCATTGTCCCGTTGGCAGCAAATCCTGCCTCTGCGATCGTTGCTGTTGCCGAAGCGCTGCAGCCCGATCTGGCGCAAGGGCTTCAGATCGACGCGCTGCGCCTGCGCCGCGAGATGGAACATGCCTTTGGCGGTTCCGATGCGACCGGTGCTTGGGACTGGAAGCTCGCCTATGAGGCGGGCGAGGTGGCGCTGGTCCTCTTTCTGCGAAAGTTCGGTCGGGCGCTGCTTGCGCGTGCCGGCTCGCCTGCGGCGCTGTTGCCGATCCTCGCCAAGGTGGCAGGTCTCTTGCCCACGCACACCCGGCGGTCGGAAGAGATGGAGCGGTTTCAGCAATTCAGCACGCCCTTGCCCATGGGACTGGCGGCACTGGCGGCAGCACAGATCACGCCCCGCGACCTGGTCCTCGAGCCGTCTGCCGGGACCGGGCTCCTGGCGATCCTTGCCGAGATCGCGGGCGGCAATCTTTCGCTGAACGAGCTGGCCGAAACCCGCGTCGATCTCCTTCGGCTGCTTTTCCCGGGCCGACCGGTCACCCGGTTCGATGCCGCGCAGATCGATGATCATCTCGACGCCTCCTCAAGCCCGAGCGTCATCCTGATGAACCCGCCCTTCTCGGCCCAAGCCAATGTCGATGGTCGGTCGACCGAGGCGACGGCCCGGCATCTGCGCTCGTCGCTCGCGCGCCTGGCCCCCGGCGGGCGGCTCGTCGCCATCACAGGGGCCGGTTTCGCGCCGGATGCGCCGGCCTCGGCCGAGACCTTCGGCCGTATGACCGAGACGGCCCATCTCGTCTTCACCAGCGCGGTGTAGGGCGCCGCTTTCGCCAAGCACGGCACCAGCTTCGAGACGCGGATTTCTGTCTTCGACAAATGCCGCGGCGGCGAGCCGGGCGGCACCACCGCAGACCTGCGCCAACCCATGTCTAGGGACGTGGCGCATCTGATGTCCCGGGTCACTGCAGAGATTCCGCCGCGCCTCGAACTGGAACAGGCCGCAAATGCAGGTCTGTTCCATTCTTCCCTCTTCCCGGGAAGTCCTGCCCGCGCCACACACACAACCACCAGCCGATCGCGCGCGACCTCTGCGGCTAAAATGGCGAAACCCGAAACGCCGATTGAGGCCGAAGAACTGTACTACGCTCTCCGCGACGCCGCCGAGGACGAAGATGCCGCACGGCTGTCCGACGCGATCTACGAGACCTTCCGTCTGCAGGCTATCGACATCCCAGACGCCGCATCGCACCCGACCAAGCTTGTGCAATCGGCGGCCATGGCCTCTGTCGCACCTCCGAAACCGAGCTATCGCCCCAAGCTTCCGGCGACCATCCTGCGCGACGGCCTGCTGTCAGACGCGCAGCTCGAGACCGTCATCTATGCGGGGGAGGCGCATGGCGCGCATCTCACGGGGTCTTGGACCGCGGATGAGACCGGAGACGTGGTCTCCGCTGCAGCGGACGATGCCGCTGACGCCGTCCACTTCCGCCGGGGTTTCTTCCTCGGCGATGGCACCGGGGCGGGCAAGGGCCGCCAGTCGGCCGGGATCCTGCTCGACAACTGGGCCCGAGGAAGACGCAAGGCGCTGTGGATCTCAAAGAGCGACAAGCTGCTGGAAGATGCGCAGCGCGACTGGTCGGCGCTCGGGCAGGAGCGCCTGCTGGTCACGCCGCTCTCGCGCTTTGCCCAAGGCCGCGACATCCCGCTTACCGAGGGCATTCTCTTCACCACCTATGCGACGCTGCGTTCGGAAGAACGAGGTGGGAAGAAATCCCGCGTCGACCAGATCGTCGACTGGCTCGGGGCAGATTTCGACGGGGTGATCCTCTTCGACGAAAGCCATGCCATGGCCAATGCCGCCGGCGGCAAAGGCGAGCGCGGCGATACCATGGCCTCGCAGCAGGGCAGGGCGGGCCTGCGCCTTCAATACAAACTTCCGAATGCCCGCGTGGTCTATGTCTCGGCGACGGGGGCGACGACGGTTCACAACCTCGCCTATGCGCAGCGGCTCGGTCTTTGGGGTGGGGAAGACTTTCCGTTCGCCACCCGCGCGGAATTCGTCGAGGCCATCGAGGCAGGCGGCGTCGCCGCGATGGAGGTCCTCGCCCGCGACCTGCGGTCGCTTGGCCTCTACACCGCCCGGTCGCTTTCCTATGACGGTGTCGAGTACGAGATGCTCGAGCATGCGCTGACCCCCGAGCAGTGCGGCATCTACGATGCCTATGCCGGGGCCTTCGCCATTATCCACAACAACCTTGCCGCCGCAATGGAGGCGGCCAACATCACGGGTGACAGCGGCACTCTGAACCGCCAGGCCAAATCCGCCGCTCGCTCGGCCTTCGAGAGCGCCAAGCAGCGCTTCTTCGGCCATCTGTTGACCAGCATGAAAACCCCCACCCTCATTTCCAGCATCGAGGCTGATCTCGCGGCAGGCCATGCGGCCGTCATCCAGATCGTCTCGACCGGCGAGGCGCTGATGGAACGCCGTCTCTCGGAGATTCCGACCGAGGAATGGAACGACATCCGCGTCGACATCACTCCCAGGGAATATGTGCTGGACTACCTCGCCCATTCCTTCCCGGTGCAGCTCTACGAGCCGTTCACCGACAGTGAGGGCAATCTGTCTTCCCGACCGGTCGTCCGCGATGGTCAGCCGGTCGAATGCCGCGAGGCAGCACGCAGGCGCGATGCGCTGATCGAGAAGCTGGCGTCACTGCCGCCCGTCCCGGGCGCGCTCGACCAGATCGTGCAGCGCTTCGGCACCGATCTCGTGGCCGAGGTCACGGGCCGCTCGCGCCGCATCGTTCGCAAGGGCGAGGGTCCTGCCGCGCGGCTTGTCGTGGAAAGCCGAGCCGGATCGGCCAACCTCGCGGAAACCGCCGCTTTCATGGATGACCAGAAGCGCATCCTGATCTTCTCCGACGCGGGCGGCACGGGGCGCAGCTATCACGCCGATCTCGGGGCCAAGAACCAGCGCCTGCGGGTCCATTACCTTCTGGAACCGGGCTGGAAGGCGGATGCTGCCATCCAGGGCCTCGGGCGGACGAACCGCACCAATCAGGCGCAGCCGCCGCTGTTCCGGCCTGTGGCCACCGATGTGAAAGCAGAGAAGCGGTTCCTCTCCACCATCGCCCGTCGTCTCGACACGCTGGGGGCCATCACGCGCGGCCAGCGCCAGACCGGCGGGCAGGGGCTGTTCCGACCCGAGGACAACCTCGAAAGCCCATACGCCCGTGATGCTTTGCGCCAACTCTACCGTCGTATCTATCGCGGCGATGTCGCGGGCTGCTCGCTCGGCGCTTTCGAGGATGCCACCGGTCTCAGCCTTACCGATGACAATGGTCTGAAGGACGAGTTGCCGCCGATCACGACCTTCCTCAATCGTCTGCTCGCGTTGACGATCAACATGCAGGCCGTGCTCTTCTCGGCTTTCGAGGAATTGCTCGATCAACGGATCGAGGGGGCCATCGCCGCCGGGGTCTATGACCTCGGCCTCGAGACGCTGCGCGCCGAGAGCTTCCGCGTAACCGATGCAAGGGTCATCTACACCCATCTCGGTTCTGGCGCAGAAACCCAGCTTTTGACCATCGCGGAAAAGCGGCGCAATGCTCCGACGTCCCTCGCAGATGCGCTCGACTGGCTCGATGACCCGAAGGCGCGGCTTCTGGTCAACAGCCGCTCGGGCCGGGCCGCGGTGCAGGTGCCCGCCACCAGCCTAATGCTGGATGATGGCACCATCGAGCCACGCCTCAGGCTGATCCGGCCGACCGAGGCCAGCACTGTCCCGGCCAAGCTGATGGAGGACACCCATTGGCTCGAGGCCGACCGCGCGGCCTTCACCGCCGCATGGAATTCCGAACTGGCTGAAGTGCCCGAGTTCTCGGAATCCACGCTGCACATCGTGGCGGGCCTGCTGCTGCCGATCTGGAAGCAGCTCCCCCAGGACGAAACCCGCGTCTACCGGCTGCAGACCGATGACGGTCAGCGCATCATCGGCCGCCGTGTCTCGCCCGCCTGGGTCGCGATCACGCTTGCGAGTGACG
>NZ_JHEH01000070.1 GCF_000715505.1 Thioclava dalianensis | reverse complement strand
AGAGACGCCCCCGTTACCGAAGTCCTGACCCCAAGAACCGGCTGGAAGAGGCCGTGTTCCACGCCGACAGCGTCCGCGCCAACGTCACGCTGCCCAGCCTTGGGAAATATCTGCGCGACCCGATCCTGCGTCTGGTTCACCGTCCGCGCGAAAATGTCGCGGCGGCAGAGGTGTCGCAGCAGATGCGGGTCCGCACCGCAGGGATCGAGGCGTCCATCGACGATCTGTCAGGCGGCAATCAACAAAAGGTCGTCCTTGGCCGTTGGCTTCAGACCGGAGCTCAGGTGTTCTTGTTGAACTGCCCGACTGCGGCCGTCGACGTGGGGGCCAAGAAAGAAATCTACGAGCTGATTGACGATCTGGCGCGGGGCGGAAAAGGCATCGTGTTCGCGTCAACCGAATTGGATGAATACAGCCTTGTCTGCGATCGGGTGCTGGTTTTTGCCGCTGGCCGTGTGGTCGGGGAATTGCGCGGTGATGACGTCACCGAAGCCAACATAATGACACTTGCCGCCGGGGGGGCGATCGCCGCATGACACAGACCGACACAGCCAAATCAACGGACACGCCGCGCGCGGGCTTCGACTGGATCACCTTTTTGTCGAAATGGGGGACGCTTGTGTCCCTGGGGCTTCTGATCGCGCTTTTTTCGTTCGGGCGGCCAGAGGTCTTTATGACCGTGCGCAACATGCTCAACATCCTCAACCAGGTCTCGATCCTCGGGATGATCGCCTTTGGGCTGACGATCTGTCTGGTGGTCGGCCTGTACGATCTGTCGATCGGAGCGATGGCGACCTTTGGTGGGTATTTCGCAGCCCGCTTTCTTATGGAGATCGGCATCGACAACGGCGCTGTCGTCGTGCTTGTGCTGCTTGTGGTGCTGGTGCTGGCCGCGTTGATCGGCATGGTGAACGGGGCGCTGATCTCTTATCTGGGCATCTCGGCCATCGTCGAGACTTTGGCAATGAGCTTTGTCGTCACCGGCGTGATCCTCGGGGTTTCCGGCGGGCGCACGGTCTATGCCACCGAAATCCCGAAGGCCTTTGCCATCATAGGCCAAGGTAAGATTGCTGGCATTCCCAATCCGGTGTTGATCCTGCTGCTGCTGGGCCTGCTGTTGTGGGTGTTTCTGGAACACACCCAGACCGGGCGCAACATGTATGCGCTGGGGGGCAACCGCGAGGCGTCGCGGCTGTCGGGGATCTCTTTCTCGCGCTATGCGCTGATTGCCATGGCGATCAGTGGCGCCTGTGCAGCCCTTGGCGGTTTGGTCGCCGGGGCCAATCTGGGCGCGGGCCGACCGCAGGGCGTGGGCGAAGTGTATCTGCTGAACGCCTTTGTCGCGGTGTTTATCGGGGCCTCGACCCTGAAACCGGGAAAATTTCATATTTTAGGCACCGCTGTGGGTGTGCTACTGATCGGCGTGATAAACAACGGGCTTTCGGTGATGGGCGTTCCAACCTTCTGGCAATATATCGTGCAGGGCAGCATCCTGATCCTTGCGCTGATCTCGGCCTCGTTGAACGCAGTCAGGCGCGGCTGATGGGGGATCATCCGTTCAACCGGTCCGTGCTGGACCGGCAGCTGTTCGACTGGCTGCGCCTTGGCGATCTGGCGGATCTGCCTGCGCATGATGGCCAGACGGTCGAGGACTGGACCGCTGTTCTGGATCTTGCCGACCGTTTGTCGCGTGAAAAGCTGGCCCCACATTGGCGTGCGTCCGATCAGGTGGAACCGTGGCTCGACAATGGCATCGTGCGGGTGGAACCGGGCACTAGGGCCGGCGTTCAGGCCTGGATGGAGGCCGGTTTGCATCTGGCCGGTGTGCCGGAGGACGAGGGCGGCATGGCACTGCCTTTCACGGTTGTCGCCGCCACCATGGCGATGAGCATGGCCGCGCATATCGCGGCGGCGTCGTTCCCGATGCTCAGCGTCGCCAATTCGCGGGTGATCCGCAGCTTTGGAACGGACGCACAGATCAAGGCCTTTGCCGAGCCCCAGCACGAGGCGCGCGCGCTTGGCACCATGTGCCTGTCGGAACCGGCGGTCGGCTCATCGCTGGGCGATGTATCGACGCGCGCGATCCCTGATGGCGCGGATGCGCTGGGGCCGCGGTATCGGTTGCGTGGCGTCAAGATGTGGATCAGCGCGGGTGGGCAGGACATTGCGCCGCTGACGGTCCATCTGGTGCTGGCCAAGGCCGAGCAGCCGGACGGCACGCTGGTGCCCGGATCGCGCGGGCTGTTGCTTTTCGCAGTGCCCAGCGTCTTGCCCGACGGCACGCAAAACGATGTGACCGTGACAGGGCTGAATCACAAGATGGGCTGGCGTGGCACGCCGAACTGTGTGCTTGCCTTCGGGGACAAGGGCGGTGCGCAGGGCTGGCGGATCGGGGACGAAGGGCAGGGCCTGCCGATCATGTTCCAGATGATGAACGAGGCGCGGATCGGCGTTGGTATCGGCGCGGCGGCGCTGGCGTGGCGTGGTTACCTGGCCTCTCGGAATTACGCGCAAGAGCGGGTACAGGGCCGGGCGCTGGACGATAAGGATGCCGAAAAGCCCGTGCCGCTGACCCGCCATCCAGATGTGCGCCGGATGCTGTTGGCGCAAAAGGCGATTGCCGAAGGCAGCCTTGCGATGTGCCTTTATGCTGCGCGGCTGGTCGATCTGGGCAATAGCGGCGATGCCGAGGCCGAGACGCTGCTGGGCCTTCTGACACCCATCGTCAAAAGCTGGCCGTCGGAAATGGGCCTTGTTGCCAACCATTATGCGATCCAGATCCACGGCGGCTATGGCTATACCCGCGATTTCGAGGTCGAACAGATCTATCGCGACAACCGCCTGAACCCGATCCACGAAGGCACGACCGGCATTCAGGGCATCGACCTTTTAGGGCGCAAGCTGTTGTTTGACCGCAGCGGCGCTTTTGATTTGCTGAGTGCACGCATCCGCGAAACCGAGGCGCGCGCAGCGGAGGAGATGCCTGAGGCTGCCCGCGCACTGGCCGAAGCTCGAGAGGTTCTGACGCAGGCCATCACGGCCTCGCGCGAGCGCAGCACGCCTGCCGATGCTTTGGCCAATGCCACTCAGGTGCTGTCGGCAGCGGGGCACGTCGTTGCAGGTTGGCTGTTGCTGGACCTTGCGTTGCTGGACGCCCCGGACAAGCCCGGTCGCGTCGCCGCCTGCCGGTATTTCAGCGAATTCGAGCTGCCGCACGTGCGCGCCTGGCTTTCTCCGGTTATCGCCGCCTCGGATCTGACCATGCAGGTGGAGGACGCCTGGCTTTGAGCCTCTCCGACGCAGTTTCACAGTCTCGCAGCACCGAAGCCGCGCCGCAGCGAATCGAGCTGGTCGATGTCGGCCTGTCACTTGAAGACCGCGTGGTCTTTGATGGGTTGTCGCTGTCGGGCGAGGTCAGGGACCTGGGTCTGATTGGGCGCAACGGCGCGGGCAAATCCCAGTTTCTGCGGCTGATCGCGGGTCTGGTGACGCCTGATACAGGACAGGTTCGGGTGAATGGCTTTGATCCGGCCAGGGACCGCCGCCGCGCCACGTCCGAAATCGGGTTCGTTTTTCAGAACCCCGACCACGCTCTGTTGTTTCCAACTGTCATTGAAGAGATCGGCTTTGGGCCCCAAAGCCGAGGCCTGTCAAAATCCGAGGCCGCCGCTGTGGCCGAGAATTTGCTGCAAAGGTTTGGTGTCGCCGCGTGGCGGGACCGGCTGGTCCACGCCCTGTCGCAGGGACAAAAGCACCTGTTGGGCCTGATCGCCGCCTGCGCCAACGACCCTGCGTTGCTGTTGTTGGACGAAGCTTTTGCCGGGCTTGACCTTGCGACCTCGCGCAGCCTGCGCCGGACACTGGACGCGCTGCCGACCGCCCGGATCGAGGCCAGCCACGATTTGATTGCGATGGCGGCGCGCCCGCGCCTTCTTTGGATCGACGCTGGCCGCATCCGCATGGATGGCCCGCCGGAGCAGGTCTTGCCTGTTTACCGCCAGGAAATGGAGGCGCAGGTGATCGCGCCGGATTCCCTGTGATCGGCGCGCTATCTGCCCGCCCCACGCCTTATCACGCGATGTCTGCGGGGACGAAGCTGGTTATGCTTTGCGTGTTCTGCACCACCCTTGGCGTGATGCGCATGGTTGCGACGGGCTGGCTGGGACTGGGGGTTGTGCTGATTGCCGCGACGGTGCCGGGACTCTGGTTCGTGAGGCTGATTCTGCGCGATCTGCGTGGATCGGCGTTGATTGCGGTCGTGATCGTGGGCTTCCAGTGGCTTTCGGGGCGGCTGGATCTGGGGCTGGCGGTGGCGGGCACTCTGCTGGCCTGTGTCGCGGCTGCGATGATGCTCAGCCGAACGACCTCGCCTGCCGATCTGCTGGACGTACTGGACCGCTGGCTGGGCCGCATTGGCCTGCCCGCCCGTCCGCGCCGGCGCTTGTCTCTAGCCATTGCGCTGACACTGCGTTTTATTCCGGCACTCTCGGCACGCGCCGCTCTGTTAAGCGAGGCGCACCGCGCCCGCTCGCCCCGCCGGGTGGGGTGGCGGTTGGTCGGGCCGCTGGCGCTCGGCACCCTGGACGAGGCCGACACCGCCGCAGAGGCGCTGCGCGCGCGGGCATTTCTTGAATAACCTGGAAGGAAGAGACTCTCATGGAACGCACTCTTACCCGTATTGCCCTGTTTGCCGCACTGATCGCGGCGCTGGGGCTGTTGCCCCGGTTGACGCTGGGATCTGGCATTCCGCTCACCGCGCAAAGTCTGGGGATCATGCTGGCGGGCACCGTGCTTGGGGCGCGCAACGGGGCGTTGGCGGTGCTGTTGTTCTTGCTGATGGTGGCGCTGGGGCTGCCGTTGCTGGCGGGGGGCCGGGGCGGGCTGGGCGTGTTCGCCGGGCCGACGCTGGGCTATCTTGTCGGCTTTCCGATCGGCGCCTTTGTCATCGGGCTGGTGGCTTCGCGGTTCAGGCACCGGATGTCGTTTCCGGCTGCGCTGGCCGGGGCCGTCGTGGGCGGGATCGGCGTTGTCACGGTTTGCGGGATCTTCGGTATGTCTGCCATGATGGGCGTGTCGCTGGTCGAGGCCACGGGTTTTGCCCTGCCATTCCTGCCCGGCGATTTGATCAAAGCGGTTCTGGCGGCGGCGATCACCGCAGCATTGTGGAAGGCGCGCCCCGCGCTTGCGCGCACGTCCTGATCGGGAGACGGCGCGGGGGCAGCTTTCCTCGCGCCGCGCCGCGTTGTTATTGGCGTGCCGTGGTGCCGCCGTCGATGGTCAGGACCGAGCCGTTGCAATAGCTTGCCTCGTCGGAGGCAAGGTAGAGACACCCGTTGGCCATTTCCTGCGGTGTGCCGGCGCGCCGCATTGGCGTGATCGAGTCCGCCACCGCTTCGTCGTCGAACAGCGACATAAAGCTTTTGACCATGCGCGTGTCGATAAATCCCGGCGCAATCGCGTTGGCGCGAATGCCATCTTTTGCTTAGGGTCAGGACTTCGGTAACGGGGGCG
>NZ_JHEH01000069.1 GCF_000715505.1 Thioclava dalianensis | reverse complement strand
CTTCCAGCGCTGACTTCTGCAACAACGCCGTTCATCAGTGCCCTCTTTGAAATTTTCTTTTGATGCAGCACGGCGCGACGAAATCTCCAATCACATGACCGTAGCGCTTCGCTGGGATACATTGAACGATGAGGATTTGAAGACTTACGGCGGTGACTCATTGGGTAGCCGAACCTATTTCGCCAATGAACGGCTTTACGGCATCATCGCCAGATACGCGCTTGCGGCCTATCTTCGTGAGGTGCTTCGAAGCCTCAAGGAAACTCGTCAGTCCTTGTCGGCGCGTTCGAACGCGCGTCGTTCCACAAGTGAGGTCGAGAAGATTAGTGAGTTCTTCAGACGATCTATTGGCGTACCATCTATCGCGCGCGAAGTTTTGGCACTCTCCGAGAACGATGCATCGTTCCGGTGGAACGCCACAGGTTTTACGCAGCAAAGTCATCGGGATGAAGAAAAGCCATATGAAATTAAAGAAGGCCTGAAATCGTTTCTTGGTCGGCTCTCGCGGCAGCTTCTTGAAGAAGATCAGGACACCCGTGAATTCCTAAACCAGCTTTCTTCCGCTTTGGGCACCAAGGAAAGCATCGCGGCGCAGCGACGCATGGAAGGGGTTACCTTACTCGCATTGGTTGTAGCTGTGATTTCGATGGTTGTTGCGATCTACACAGCGTTAAACACATGAAGGTTTCCAGTCGCGAACGGAGCACATTTCGACCAGTCTATGTAATGTCTGCTTTGGTGAAGCTGCTCCGCGGCGTCGATCGCTGCGTTGAATGTACGTTCTGAGCCGATCTCGACGGTCCGAAAGGAAGGGCGGAGAGCCGACTTTCGCTGCGAACCGAACGAAGGTCTGCTCTTCGCCGCAGTGCCAATCGCGCTGTCAAACATCACAAAATGACAAGGGCATGACACATTACGTTGCAGGGAGTTTACCCAAGAGCTACGATCTTCCTGAGGTACAGTAGTCTGTGCCAAAGGCAACCGATTTATAGAAGTGGGCTGAGCGTGAGCGAAAGTGATGAAATTGAAATAGAATATTTGACGAATGAGGATGATGAGACTTCGACGGTCGAATTCAACATCGTTGTGACGTCAAGCGATTGGACCCTGGAACTGCTGGCCAGCAAGTTTCAAACCGGCGATATCATCATACCCGATTATCAAAGAAAATTTGTTTGGGATATTCGTAGAGCTTCTACGTTAATAGAGTCTTTTGCGATCGGTTTGCCCGTGCCACAGGTGTTTTTCTATGAGAATGCCGATGGGCAGCTTGAGGTAATCGATGGCCAGCAAAGAATCACTTCGATTGCCTATTTTTTTGAGGGCTTTTTCGGTGGTGAGGATTCGAACGGTAACAGGAAGGTGTTCAAGCTGAAGGGGCTTGAGCAAAGAAAGGATTTAGAGGGAAAATCTTTTGCTGAACTTGATGACCGCACCAAGCGTAGGATAAAGAATACCAGCTTGAGGGGTGTAACCGTTAAGCAGCTAACTCCTGAAGAAGAGCAGCCGGAAAGTGTATATCATATCTTCGAAAGATTGAACACTGGTGGTCAACCTCTCAATGCTCAAGAGATCAGGAACGCTGTTTATCGTGGAACCCTTTTGTCTGAGCTTGAGCGGCTAAATAAAGATGAAAATTGGCGAAAGATTTACGGAAAACCCGATCCTGACCCTAAACAGAGAGATATCGAACTAATTCTGAGACTTCTTGCATTTTACAAGAACACAGAAAACTATACCCCGCCAATGAAAGATTTCCTATCCAAGGAGATGTCGAAGAACAGGTCGCTTGATTCCGATAGATCAAAGGAGTTCAGCAACGTTTTTATTTCTGCGGCGGAAGCTGTCGTTGAGGCGTTGGAAAAACCATTTAGGCCCAGAGGGCTTTTGAATGCAGCTACATTAGAGGCAGTGATGGTTTCACTAATGGAGCAAGATTCCAGTACCATTCTATCAAAAGATAGCTATGATGCATTACTGAAAGACCATGATTTTAGGACTATGATAACCTCTAACACATCAAATATTGATAGCGTAAAATCAAGAAAGGCTATCGCAGATAAGATCCTTTTCGGGCATGAGTGAAGTATTAGATGAAAACTTCCAGCACATTCGCAGCTTGGCGCGGGACATTGAAGAAAAGCTGAATGGCACGTCCAGCGCCGAACAACGGTTGCGAAACGAAATTGCTGGAATGTTTGCTGTAACGATTGCAGCCTCTTATGAGGGTATCGTTAAAGAGACCCTAGTAAGTTATGCTGGCAGGTTTCATCCCAAGTACCGAGAACACATCGAGAAAGATTTTGATCGGCTAAATGCGCGGATATCTGTAGACAATTTAATATCCTACTCCAGACACTTTGGTCTTACAGAATGGTCAGGACATGGGGTGAAGAAGAATTCCACTACCTTCCATAAGATTCTTCAAGAAAGAAAGGTCGTGGTTGAGCGCAGATTTCGCACCGATCCTATAACCAGCTATAATAGTATTTTTGCTTGGCGGAACGCCTATGCCCATGAACGCACGACAACTGCTACATTCAGCGATGTATACGAGGCTCATAGGGTGGCCCAGTATGTCATCAGGTCTTTTGTAAAGGCGTTCGAGGTAGGGTGAATTTTTTTTCCACCGTATGCGAAGTATTGAAGATACTCAAGCGATACATAAAGTGAAGCAGTTATTCGTCGTATGGTGCTTCTAAGTCTGCTTTGGCGTAGGTTTCTGATATTGGACATAACTATGAATCGACCAAACACCAGACCCGATACCCTTTCAGATCTGCTGCAAAAAATTTCTCATACTGATATCGAAGAAGGGATCGCTGAGTATCAAGAGGCTGATGACTTGGACGCATGGATGAAGGGACTAAATGCAGGACCAAGCAGGCGGTACTTTCTAATCTGGCATGGTGCAATGCTTCATGCAAAAGCGATAGGCAAAGCAGCATTTCGTGCTAATAATATCCCTCATCAAAATTGGCATACCGACCCAATTATTGACATGCTAGAAAGCCAAGGGTTCGCAATCTGGGACGTTGAGCGAGACGGCGATTTTGATTACTCCGCCGCAAAAGCATACGAAACCGCAAGGCGTCTTGCGCGTCCGGGACAACTGCAATTTAGACGCGATGCCCTCGCTCTTTGGGACTATCGCTGTGCCATCTCTGGTACGAATCTGGACACAGTGCTGGAAGCGGCACACATCGTTCCACACGCACAAGCCGGAGAAATGCGGGCGGAAAACTCAATTGTCCTACGAGTAGACCTTCATCGGCTTTTCGACGCAGGTTTGATTGCTATAGACCCAAAAACTTTGAGCGTCACTATGCAACAATCTGTAAAGTCCGCTTATCCTGACCTACAGAAGAAGGTGCTGGAGCTTCCGGAGGGTGGGCCGTCCGCAACTAAATTTCAAGAACGTTGGAATGTGTTCAATGCAGGACAAGATTGATCAGCTGACCAAAGTTTGACAGCAACAGAATATCAGATTCATTAGGACTGGAGCAGATACAGGCGGGCTACAACACGTGCACCAATATTAGATTAGACAACAGTGCAATCCGGTGAGAAGAGTCGGCGCATTGCCGAAAGTCAGCGATCAGGAAGCCGAACTAAAAGGCTGGATAAAGTGCCTGTGCAAACTATTAAACGTCATAACGCGCGTTTAGCGAATGGCAGCTACGACGGGCCGCAGCGCAGCGCCCCAAAGGCACGATGAACGACAGCAATGGGCCGTCAACTGATATCTGGAAATTCCTGCCATCCAAGAAGCAAGTTTTCGGCACACAAGTGATCTGGCTCAAGTGAGGCAGTGGTCAAATCTCGAATTAACCAGTGCGCCCTCGACATCCATCGGAACATTATCTGCAACTCCGTCCAGGTCAGTTTTTTTCTGATGTCACCAAGTTCCACAGTGAGGTGAGCCTCATTGCCTTGGGGATGGATCTTCGCGGTGATCCCAATGAGTCCGTGACAGACGAGGTTCCTGGCGGATAGAGCTTCCCTAAGGTGAGAAACAAGAACATCTATCAGCCTTGAAGCCAACTCACGCTGTCCGTTGCGAGGCTGGATCTGGCCAGACCAGAGGTCAAGCCTCCGGGCGATTCCGTGGGCGGGCTTTGATGAACCTGAACCTTTAATCTGCAGCGCATCCAGGGACTCTGCCAATTCTCTTTCGATCTGCGACCATAAGAAAATCAGCGAGCCGATAGCCCCTTTCATCTGTTCAAAACTTACCGTTGTATTGTCATTGATCATCTTGTGATCAATCTCACTCCCATTCACGATCCGCACAAGAGCCAACAGCCGGCGAATATTCGGTTTGGTGAAGCTGCACCACGGCGTGAGCAGTTCCGGTGAATGACTGGAAGGTCCACTTTGCCGCCTCTCATTCCTCAAAAATGCCGCGCGATGCACGAACGACCGCTTCGAAGGGCAGCAACGCAGCATTGGGTCATCGACTGAATGACTGGTTTGGGCCGGGCGCGCAGGTCAGGCCGTCGCCTTCGCAAGGAGCGGAAACCGGAAGTTAGATGTGTTCGAAACAAACGGCAGTTATTAACAGAGATTGATCGCTGCGGACCCTAGGTCAACAAGTGAAATTTATCGCGTGACAGGAGGTGCGCAACTTCGCGAGGAAATTGTTTGCCCTGATACAGGTCAGGCATAACTATCGTAGATATCGCAAGTGTCTTCGCCATGCTAAAGCGTTTTAAAAAACACCCCAAGGAGTGCCGCAGTATGTCTAGATACTACAATTATGTCGCTGGAAGAACTTCTATTGATTTGAAAAGTGGAGGCAGAGCGGTTGTTTCAATTGAATTTAGAAAACACAGCGCGCTTATAATATCCAGGTGTTCCTTCTTGCAAAATCTGATCCAAGAAATACTATTCACTACCCATGGCGCAAATTTTTTTGATGCCAGCGCAATGGCTAGAGGTAACCCGAGCCCAAATGCAAGGATGGATTTTTTGTGCTCCACACATTATGGTCAAAATGATATTATTTTGTCTGAGGTGTTTTCGTACTCGCAAAAAATATTTCGCGATATTTACGGATTGCGGAACATCCTGGCGCACGAGATTTGGATGTCCTGTGATGATTATGCCTTTAAAACTCTTTTTTCAAAAATCGAAGAGGAGGAAAGAAAGCTAAAAATCGCAGGCAGGATTAAGTTTGATAGGGATAGTAAATCTATAGATGCTTACAATGCAATAGTTCGTTATATTGGTAAGATAAAGGTTATTGGTGTCGATGACCTCAAGCGTGCCATAGAGGATATAAATCTTTGCGAATGGATGCTAATGACTGTTAATCAGGTTCTTGGAGAGGATGACCCTCAAAAGAGAGACGATTTACGAAGATCCTTTCTCGTATTTGGTGGAACTTCGCATCTGTTCTCCGAAAGCCAAAAGGGCTTGACAAAAGTCGAAGTTCTGACCTCTAAAAAAAGCAGCATCTTTCGCTGATATTGCATTGACTTGTTTTTTAATAATTTATTTATCGTTTGCACTTGGTGCTAATAGTTGTCTTCTTCGTTGTGACCTACCCCAACATTTTGGACCATTGAATAGGAGAGCTTGTTCTAGTGTGCGCTGCTCCCCAAACTTGGACCGCCAGAAGCTGGATTTTTCCGGCTCTGTCACGATGACGGGCTGGTGACGCCATCGGGATAATGCATGGCAATAGGGACGTTGTATCCGATCGCGCTATGGGGTCGGTCTTCGTTGTAGTGTCTACGCCATTCTTCCAGCTTTTCGCGGGCGTCGGCAAGGCTCATGAACCAGTGGGTGTTCAGGCACTCCGACCGGAGCTTTGAATTGAACGCCTCGATGAAGCCGTTATCCGTCGGCTTTCCAGGCCGCGAGAAGTCCAGCGTGACGTCGTTGGCATAGGCCCATAGGTCCAGGTCACGCGAGATGAACTCGCTGCCATAGCACGTCAGGAAGCCGGCTGTTTTGTAAG
>NZ_JHEH01000068.1 GCF_000715505.1 Thioclava dalianensis | reverse complement strand
ACAAGCCGCGTCAATAACTTGACGATGCCCCGCTGGCACCAACGCCGGGCCAAGGCCGCGGCCTCAATCCGCCAGCACATCACCGATGCCAGTGAAGACACCACCGACCTGATTGAAGACAAAGGCCCCCGCCAAGCGTACCTCATCGAAAAGGGTGTTTTCAACCACAGCCCCGGCCTCGCCGGAAAGCAGGCCGACATAGCGGCTGTGGGCGGGATCATCGGTCGGAATATCGGTAATATCCACGATCCGTATTCCGGTCGCGACCGCCAGGCGCTGGACCGCCGGATCACGCACATCGACAAGCCCAAGCCGTATCCGACGTGCCGAAAGCTGCGACGACAGTTTCAGCGCCAGATCGTCCGAGGAGACGAGCACCGTGATGGGATGCTTCATCGGCCCAAGGCTGACCATCTGGGCGCGGAAAAGATCGATATCAATATCCGGGGCGGCAAGGATGACCTCGATCCGGTCCAGCACATCGTCCCGCCCGGCAAGACGCAGTTGCACCAGCGTCTCCATCGTCAGCCGCGCGCCCATGCTGTGAGCCAGCACCGGCACCGCGTCGGAAGCGGACCGACCC
Source organism: Thioclava dalianensis (assembly GCF_000715505.1). Classification (GTDB taxonomy): domain Bacteria; phylum Pseudomonadota; class Alphaproteobacteria; order Rhodobacterales; family Rhodobacteraceae; genus Thioclava; species Thioclava dalianensis. The sequence continues at coordinate 5,391 of NZ_JHEH01000068.1, read as the reverse complement.
TTTGTCAAAAGCCGCAGCAGATCGGCAAGCGCCGCGCGGGAAAAGTCAGACGCGTCACGATCAGCCAGATAGGCGCCCGGATAGCCTGCCGAGGGCCATGTAAAAAGGACAGGCTTTTCCTCGATATGCGCATCGACCGAAAGCTGCGCGGTGCGGAACAAGGCCTCATGAAAGCGGGTGTTGAAGCCGTGGACATAAAGCCCGACCCCCTCGCGCGAGAGACGCTTTGCAAAGGCGTCACGGCTAAGCGTCTGCCGGCTGCGCATCACGAAATTCCGGTCGGCGCTGCTGCCATTGCGATCCGGCCATTCAATCTTTCCCGGCCGATGGCCAGGCGGCACCGAGACCTCGTATTCCAGCCAGCTTGGCCGGATGGAGCGAGAGTCGCCAAAGGCCCCCGGCAGATTTGCCTCGGGCGCGCGGGTGGTCATGGTCAGCACCCGGACAAGGCGGGCGCCCTCGGGCAGGGCACCGGCATCGGGGGCCAGAACTTCCGGCCCCGGACGCGCAGCGCAGCCTGCAAGCGCAAGCGTCAGGATCAGAAGCAGGCGGCCCAACATATGCCTTACCGCAGGAATTTCTTGAATCGTATCAGTGCCAGCCAGAACAGCGCCACCCCGATCGCCGCCAGCGCCGCGAACTGGGGCCAGACCACGTCAAGCCCGGCACCTCGGAACAAGATGCCCTGCGAGAGGATGATGAAATGCGTGTTGGGGGCTGCAAGCATGATGGTCTGGATGATCTCTGGCATGGATTCCCGCGGCGTCATCGCGCCTGACAGCACCTGCAGCGGCAAAAGCGCCATCATCAGCAAAAGCGCGAATTGCGGCATCGACCCGGCGATGGTAGCAAGGAAAATTCCAAGCCCCGTCATGGCGAAAACCATCAGCACCGCGCCCGCAAGAAACAGCACGACCGAGCCCTGCACCGGAACCGCCATCAGCGCCTGCACCACAACACTTAGCGAAAAGATCGACCCCAGCAGCACCACCAGCCCCATCGACCAGATCTTGGAAAACATGATCTCGGTCGTGGTGACGGGCATGACCAGCAGGTGCTCGACCGTGCCATGTTCCTTTTCGCGGATCAGCGCCGCGCCGGTCAGCACCAGCGACAGCATGGTGATCGACTGGATCACGGCGGAAATCGCCCCGAACCACTTCGGATCCAGCGAGGGATTATACCGCGCGCGGAGCGCCAGATCGACCGGCAGCGCGGTCTCGGCCCGGTAGCCCGCCACATATTCCGAAACCTCGGAGGACACGATCTGCTGGATATAGCCGCCGCCGGTGAAGGCCTGGCTCATCCTTGTCGCGTCGATATTCAGCTGGATCGCCGGGTTTTTTCCGGCCAGCACATCGCGCGCGAAATCCGGTGGGATGTTCAGCGCAAAAGTATCCAGCCCCTGATCCATCCGCCGATCCATCTCGGCCGTCGTGGTCATCTGCGGCTCGACAAAATAGGGCGGATAAAAGGCCGAGGTGATGCGGGCGGAGAGATGCGACTGATCCTCATCCACGATCGAGATCGCGGCATTCGTCAGCGCCTCGGGCGAGGCGTTCGCAGAGGTCCAGATCGAGAGCGAAAAGGAATAGACGATCAGCACCAGCATCACCGGATCGCGCCAGAGCCCGCGCAATTCCTTGACGCCCAGATTGAAGGTGTTGCGCAGGTTCATCCGCCCCTCACTTCGCCTGTTTTTTCAGGAAGGCCGCCGCCAGCCCGATAATCACCGGAATGGCGATGCCCATGGCCAGCATCGGCCCGGCCAGTTCCGCCATTCCGAAGGCCTTGGAGAAAGCCCCCCGCGCGGCGGTGATAAACCAGGTCGAGGGGTAGATCTCGCCCAGAACCCGGCCAAAACCCGACAGCGAAGAGACCGGGTCGATCAAACCCGAATAGCTGACCGCCGGGATCATCGTCAGCATGGCGGTCGCGAACAGCGCCGCGACCTGACTTGCGATGAAGACCGACACCAGAAAACCAAGCGCCGTGGTCGCGGTGACATAGATCAGCGCCGAAAGGGTAAAGCCCAGAAAACTGCCGTTGAAGGGCACTGCGAAGAATGTGACCGCCATGGCCATCATCAGGAAGAAATTCAGCATGGCCAGCGCGATATAGGGCAGCTGTTTGCCAAGCAGAAATTCCAGCCGCGTCACCGGCGTGACGTAGAAATTGATGATCGAGCCCAGTTCGCGTTCACGCGCGACCGAAAGCGTGGTCAGGATCGCCGGGATCATCAGCAAAAGCAGCGGGATGATCGCCGGGACCATCGCATTCAGGCTGCGCACGTCGGGGTTGTAGCGGTATCGGGTCACCAGTTCGAAACTGCCGCCGCTCGCCTTGTCACCGTAAAGCTGACGCGCCTGACGTGTGATCCAGTCGGCATGCATGCCCTGCACATAGCCCTGCACCGTATTGGCGCGGCTGGGGTTGGCGCCGTCGAACCAGGCCCCGACCTGCACATCCCTGCCTGCCGCGATATCGGCGGCAAAGCCGGGCGGGATCTCGATCGCCAGCGCCAGCTCGCCCGAGCGCATTCTTGCGTCGATCTCGTCGTAACTTGTCAGGCCCGGCTGTTCGATGAAATAGCGCGATCCCGCAATATCGGCGATATAATTGCGGCTGGTGGTGGTCTGGTCGCGGTCAAGGGCGGCGAAGGTCAGATCCTCGACATCCATGTTGATGCCCAGCCCCACCACGATCATCAGAAGAAGGCTGCCGACCAACGCCATGGTCAGCCGGATCGGATCGCGCTGCAATTGCAGGCTTTCCAGCTGCGAATAGCTAAGCAGTCGCCGCAGGCTGAAGCCGGATTGCTGCGCGTGATGGGTCACCCCGGCTGCGGGGGCCTCGGGCGCAGCGGCGGGGGCGGGTGCCGTCTCGCCAATCGCCTCTTCAAGATAGGCGATGAACGCGTCTTCCAGCGTGGCGCAACCTTTGGCTTTCGTGATCCCCTCGGCGGTGTCCGAGACCAGCACCTTGCCCGCATGCATCAGGCTGATGCGGTCGCACCATTCCGCCTCGTTCATGAAATGGGTCGAGACAAAGATCGTCACGCCATCCTTGCGCGAAAGTTCCGCCAGAATGCGCCAGAAGCCGTTGCGCGCCACCGGGTCCACCCCCGAGGTCGGCTCGTCAAGGATCAGGATCTCGGGCGCATGGATCATCGCCACCGCCAGCGAAAGCCGCTGGCGGATACCCAGCGGCAACGCCTCGGGCAGGCTGTCGGTCACGTCGCCCAGATCGAACCGGGCGATCATCTCGTCAACCCTGGCGGGGATCTTCTCGGCCGCCATATCGAAAAGCCGCGCGTGCAGATCAAGGTTCTGACGCACCGTCAGCTCGGAATAGAGCGAGAAGGCCTGCGACATGAACCCGACCCGGCGGCGCACCGACAGATCGCTTGCATCGACCTCATGGCCGAAAAGCTTTGCCCGGCCCTCACTCGGCTCCAGAAGCCCGGTGAGCATCTTCATCGTCGTCGTCTTGCCGCAGCCGTTCGAACCCAGAAAGCCGAAAATCTCACCCCTGGGGATGCGGAAGGAAACATTGTCGACCGCCACGAAATCGCCAAAGCGCTGCGTCAGCCCCTCGGCCTCGATGGCGATATCGCTGTCATCGGTGGTCCGCGGCGGGATCACCACGGCACTGTCTTCGCCCCGGTCTTCTTCGGGCAAAAGCGCGATGAAGGCTGCATCAAGCGTGTCGGCCCCGGTCCGCGACAGCAGATCGCTGGTGGTGCCGGTGGCCAGCACCCGGCCCGCATTCATCGCAACCAGCCAGTCGAAGCGCGCGGCCTCTTCCATATAGGCGGTGGCGGTGATCACGCTCATCCCCGGCCGTGTCGCGCGGATGCGGTCGATCAGATCCCAGAACTGGCGGCGCGACAGTGGATCGACGCCGGTGGTCGGCTCGTCAAGAATCAGGAAATCGGGATCATGGATCAGCGCGCAGCACAGACCCAGCTTTTGCTTCATGCCGCCCGACAGCTTTGACGCCGGGCGCGACCGGAACGGCGTCATGCCGGTCGCAGCCAGCAGATCGGTGATCCGCCGCTCGCGTTCGGCCTTGTCATGACCGAAAAGCGAGCCGAAGAAATCAAGGTTCTCTTCGACCGAAAGCGTCGGGTAGAGGTTCTTGCCCAGACCCTGCGGCATATAGGCGGTGCGGGGGCAGACGCGGTTGCGATGCGCCACATCGCGCATATCGCCGCCCAGAACCTCGACCTTGCCCTGCTGGATCACACGTGCCCCGGCCAGCAGCGACAGAAGGCTGGACTTTCCGACCCCGTCTGGCCCGATCAGCCCGACCATGCGCCCCTCAGGGATCTCCAGCGTCACATTGTCAAGCGCCGTGACCTTGCCATAGCGCAGCGTCAGGCCGGAGACCCCGGCAACTGAGCCGGTCATTTCACGACATTGGAAAGAAAGTCAGGCCAGGCGGCATCCGGATCAAGCCGCAGATAGGCCATGCCCGGCAGGCCGGTTTTGACATATTCGATATGCCGCGACAGCAGCTCGGGGTCGATGCGGGCACGGACGCGGAACATCAGCTTTTCGCGCTCATCGGCGGTCTCGACCGTCTTTGGCGTGAACTGCGCCACATCGGCAACATAGGAAACCGTGGCCGGGATCACGAATTCCCGCGCCGCATCCATGACAAGGCGCACCTCTGATCCGACCTGCACCCGGCCGACCTGCGATGTCGGCAGAAAAACCGTCATATAGACATCGCCCAGATCGACAAGGCTGAGGATCCGCCCGCCAGAGCCGACAATCTCGCCCTCTTGTGCGATGCGATACTGGATCCGGCCCGTGCGCGGCGCTTTCAGCGTGGCGTCGTCCAGAGAGGCCTGGATCGCATCAATCGACGCCTTTGCCGCCTCGACGGCCGCACTTGCATCGACCACCTGCGCCTGCGCGCTGCTGACCCCCGCCAGCGCTGCCGCATGGCTGGCTTCGGCCGAGGCCACACCGGCGCGGGCCTGGGCGTCCCGGGCGCGGTCATCATCCAGCACCTGCTGCGAGATCGCACTGGTCTTTGCAAGCTGCTCAGAGCGTTCAAGCCTGCGCGACGCGGCATCGGCAACCGAGCCTGCCTGATCAACCGCGGCCCGGGCCGCGCGCTCTTGTGCCTCGGCCTGAGCGACCAGCGCCCTTGCTGTCTCGACGCCGATTTCGGCGCGGGCAAGCTGCGCTTCGGCCTGACGTTTTTGTGCGTTCAGCTGCACCACGTCCATCTGCACCAGCACATCGCCTGCGCTGACCATGTCACCTTCGGCAGCGGTGATTTCGGCGATTCGGCCGCCGGTGAGCGCCGCGATATCCACCTCGGTCGCCTCGATCCGGCCATTGGCGCTGGCAAAACCCGCCGGCAGACCGGCGGGGT
>NZ_JHEH01000067.1 GCF_000715505.1 Thioclava dalianensis | reverse complement strand
CGCGCAAGGCGGCTTTCCTAGGCTTTGTGCAAGGGAGGGCAGCGGCGTGATGGCACGGGATTTTCAAGACATGGATCGCGAATTGGCGGCGCACCGCGTGGATTTCCCGCGCGAGAAGGTGATTAGCGCCCGTGCTGGTGAGGTGCGGCGGCGGATGGTGTCGCTTGCCTCTATCGAGCCGGTTCTGGCGAATAACTACATGGTCAAAGGCTGGATTGATCGCAACTGCCTGTCGATGCTTTACGGCCCGTCTAACGCGGGTAAGACCTTCGTCGCGCTTGATATTGCCATGCACATCGCATCGGGCCAGCCTTGGCAGGGTCTGAGAGTGAACGGCGGGCCGGTTCTATATATCGCGGCTGAGGGTGGCGCGGGCATCCGCAACCGGCTTGCTGCGATCAAGCGTGACCGTCCAGAAATGGCGAACGCGGCTTTCACCCTGTTGCCTGTCGGGCTGGATCTGCACGGCCAAGGCGATGCTATGGCCGTCTGTGAAATCATCCCAGATGAAAAACCGGCTTTGGTAGTGATCGACACGTTGGCGCGCTCTATGGGCGCTGGGGATGAGAACACGGCCAAAGACGCGGCAATGTTCGTGCGCAACTGCGACCTGATCCGAGAAGCCACGGGCGCGCATGTCATGGTGATCCACCACACCGGCAAGGATGAAGATCGGGGCGCGCGTGGATCATCTGCGCTGAGGGCTGCGGTTGATAACGAGATACAGGTCACAGCCGATTGGGAAATCATATCGCGCAAGCAACGTGACCAAGAACCGCCTGCACCTCTGAACTTTAAGCTGCGCTCTGTGACGCTGGGCTTGGATGAGGACGGCGACCCCGTGACAAGCGCGGTGGTCGATGTGGCCGAACCGCCTAAGCCCGCACGCAAGCCCCTCAAGGGCAAGAACGAGGTCGCAATGCAGGCGCTCTATGACGCCTTGCGCGATCATAGGTCGCAATGCAGGCGCTCTATGACGCCTTGAGAGATCACGGCGAGACTAAGAGCGGCGATGCGTGGCCCGCTAATCGCAAGGTGGTCAATGTGGATCACTGGCGCGAGGCGTGCGGCGCTCATGGGCTGACAGGCGGTGTCAGCGATAGTGCGGCGCGAACTGCGTTCATGCGAGCAAAGACTAAGCTGATTGATATGGACGAGTCACTGGCGCGAGGCGTGCGGCGCTCATGGGCTGACAGGCGGTGTCAGCGATAGTGCGGCGCGTGTGGCCTTCAAGCGCGTCAAAGACAAACTGATTGATATGGATGAAGTGCGCGAATTTGGCGGCTGCGTTTGGAGGGTTCAAGGTGATGATTGACCGTTACAAACGTTACAACCCGTTACAGTGCGTTACATGTTCGGGCCATAATTGCCGTTACAAACGTTACACCCCTCTAGGAGGTGTAACGGTTGTAACGCTGGCGCTGACGGTGGTTTTGATGGTGGTCAAGATGATGATTGACCGTCACAAACGTCACAAGCCGTCACATCGCGTCACATGTGCAGGCCAGAATTGCCGTCACGAACGTCACACCCCTCTAGGAGGTGTGACGGTTGTGACGCTGGCGCTGACGGTGGTTTTGATGGTCCCAATGGTCGAGCTAGGAAATGGGCCTCAAACCGTGGCCTCAACTGTTGATTTCTCTCTCCCAAAAAAATCGGGGGAAAAATAATGGTCAGGGCATCGAAAGAGGCAACGGCGGCGCTGCGTTTTCTCCCCAAGCTGATCGTCCCGGAAGGGCGTTTGGCTGGCAAGCGGGTGAAGCTGGCGAGCTATCAAAAGCAATTCATCCGAGGGGCCTTTGCCAAAGGCATTGAGGCGGCTTGCCTTTCGATAGGTAGGGGGAATGCTAAGACCGCGCTATCTGCGGGCTTGGCCTTGGGTCACTTGATGGGCGAGATTGCCCCCCAGCCCAAGCGCGAAATCATCTTTGCAGCCCGAAACCGAGATCAGGCCAAAACGGCGTTCGGTTTCCTGATCGGTTTTATCGAGGGCTTGCCGGAAGAAGATCAGGCGCAATTCACGATCCGGCGCGGCTCTAAGCTGGAAGTCGAAACAGACGCGAACGGCGGCGGGCTGGCGCGGGTCATTGCTGCTGATGGAAAGTCTATTCTCGGCGGCGCTCCAACGCTGGCAATCTTGGATGAACGGGCGGCATGGGAAAAGGACAAGGGCGATGCGCTGGAAAACGCGATCCTGTCGGGCTTGGGAAAGAGGGACGGGCGCGCGCTCATTATCTCGACCTCTGCGCCTGATGATGGGAACACCTTTTCACGGTGGCTCGATGAACCCCCGCCGGGTTGCTATGTGCAGGAACACCGCCCCAGCCCCGGCTTGGCTCCTGACGATCTGGAAAGCCTGCTGATCGCAAACCCCGGCGCGCGTGAGGGCATCGGGCCAAGCCCCGAATGGCTGACCGCACAAGCACGGCGAGCGATTGCACGGGGCGGCTCGGCGCTGTCCAGCTTTCGCAACCTCAACCGCAATGAACGTGTCGCAAGCGATGATCGCTCGGTTTTGCTGACGGTTGACGAATGGCTTGGCTGTGAAGTCTCCCCTTGTGATCTGCCCCCGCGTGACGGGCCTGTCGTTCTCGGCGTTGACCTAGGCGGATCGCGCAGCATGTCGGCGGCGGCGCTGTATTGGCCGGAAACAGGGCGGCTTGAGGCTGTGGGGGCTTTCCCCTGCAATCCCGGCCTTGGAGATCGTGGGCAATCTGATGGCGTCTCAGGGCGCTATATCGAGATGCGCGACCGTGGCGAACTGGTGACGATGGGCGAGGCGACCGTGCCAGTTGGGCGTTTCATGGCTGACGTTGCTGCCAAGCTGGACGGGCAAGCCCCGGCTGCAATCGTGGGCGACCGCTTCCGATACGCTGAGTTTATGGAGGCTCTGCGCGATGCGGGCCTTGAGCGTGTGCCGTTTATCCCAAGGGGCCAAGGCTGGGCTGACTCGGCTGAGGATTGCGAGCGACTGCGCCGCGCGGTGTTTGAAGGCGATGTGCAAACCGCCCCCTCGCTGTTGCTGCGCTCTGCATTCGCTGACGCGATCACGCTGGTTGACCCGGCAGGCAATCACAAAATCGCAAAAGGCCGCTCAACGGGCAGGATCGACGCAGCGGCGGCAACTCTGATCGCGGTGGCGCAGGGCGTTCGGATGCGCCGCGCCCCTGCACAAAGCAAAGGACGGTTGGCATGGGGATGAAAGAAACGGCTTCGCGGCTGATTGCGAAATATGGGCAGGCGGCAACGCTATCGCGCCCAGGCGAAAGCACGGTTGACGAATTTGGCAACCCTGTTGACGGGGAACCCACGCTTTACCCGGTGACGGTGGTTTCAGCGACCTACGCAATCGAATTGCAACTCTTGGCATCGGGTTGGCTTGAGACGGGCGATCAGCGGGTTTTCGTGTCCGTTGATGGCCTGAGCGTTGAACCCAAGACAACCGACAAGCTGGTGATCGACGGAACCGAGTTTGAGACGCGCCGGATCTCGCCCTTGGCACCGGCTGGCGAGGTTATTTTCTGGGAAATGCAGGTGCGCAAATATGTCTAAGCGCAAAGAGCATATCCGGCACTCTGCCAAGGTGACACGCGGGCCGCGCTGGAAAGCTCTGCGGATGCAGGCGCTTGAGCGCGATGAATGGCGTTGCGTTCAATGCGGCACCCACAAGCGGCTTGAGTGCGATCATGTCTTGCCGGTCAGGACGCACCCCGAACTCTCTTACACCCTGAGCAATTTGAAAATTCTGTGCGGTGCCTGTCACGCGCGCAAAACCCGCATTGAGGTTGGACATAAGCCCCTCAGTAAACCGCGCCAAGAGTGGCGCGACCTGCTGCAAGACATGCGGCGCAACCCTTCGAGCAACGAGGTAAACCATGCTTGATTCTGTGAAGATTGCCAAACGGCAAAGTGAAATTCGCCAGTCGCTTGCGGCTTTGGCGGGCAAAGAGACCCCCGACGAAAACGAGGTGCGCTCGATGGGCGAACTCGACCGCGAATATCAGACGAACGAAACCCGCTATCGCGCGGCGCTGATCGCTGAGGATACCGAACGCCGGGAAGCTGGCGAGGAACTTGAAACCCGTTCTGGCCGCGAATGGAACGATCTTGTTTCGGGCTTTGAGCTGCGCCAAGCGGTTCTGGCGCTTGATGAAGGCCGCGCGCTCGATGGTCGCACGGCTGAGGTAGTGCAAGAACTGCGCAACGCTGGCGGTTATCGTGGCGTCCCTGTGCCGCTGATGGCTCTGGAACAGCGCGCAGGCGAAACCGTCTCGACCGGAACGCCTGACCCGATGCAAACCCGCCCCATCATTGACCGCCTGTTCCCGGCATCGGTGGCGGCGCGTCTCGGCGTCCAGACGATCAACATTGACCACGGCTCGACCGAATGGCCTGTTGCGACTGCTGGCGCGGTGGCGGCATGGGCTGCGACCGAAGGCGGCTCGGTTGGTGATGCAAGCGCCTACACCACGGCGGAAAAATCGCTGGCACCGAATAACACCCTCGGCGCTCATATGCGGATCACGCGCAAGGCGTTGAAACAGTCTGGCAACGGGCTTGAAACGGCGATCCGGCGCGACCTCTCGGCGGCTATCGGCTCGACCCTTGACGCGGCTGTGTTCACTGGCACGGGCGCAGATGGTGAACCCTTGGGGATCATCCCCGGCGCGGCGTCCTATGGCATCACTAGCACCGATGTAGGGGCTGCGGCGACTTGGGCCGCGATCCGCGATGAAGTCATTGCCTTCTTGCAGGGCAACACCGCTTCGTCGCCCTCGGATGTGCGCATTGCCTTTGGCCCGACTGTCTGGGGTGATCTTGATGACGCGCTTATCTCTGGCACGGCTGTCTCGGAACTCGACCGCATGTCGCGCCAAATCCCGGCGGCAAATCAGGCGCTGGCGAATGTGCTGGACCCTGCAACGGCGGTGCTGGCGACCTCGGCGGGCGGTATCTCCCCGGCCTTTGTCGGCATCTGGGGCGGCGTGGACCTGATCCGCGATCCGTATTCCGATGCACAATCGGGCGGGCTGCGCCTGACGGGGCTTGTCACCGCTGACGTGACGGTAGCACGGGGCGCACAACTGCGCATCCTGACCGGATTGGCAGGCTCGTAATGCTCTGGGGCGGTAACACAGGAACGCTAGAGATCCGTTCGGAGGGTGGGGAAACTCACCTTTCGGCACGGTTTCCCTACGGCGCGGAGACGGAACTTGCACCGGGGCGGCGTGAAGTTATCGCCCCTCGGGCTTTTCGGGCGCGGATCGAGGCAGGCGAGGAAATTCACCTGCTTTCGGGCCATGATTACACAAAGCCCCTCGCCAGCACGGCGGCGGGCAACCTCACCTTGCGCGACACGGAAACGGCGCTGGAATTGCGGGCCACGGTGGACGGCTCGACCTCTTGGGCGGCTGACTTCCTTGCAGCCCATCGGGCGGGCCTAATTCGGGGCCTGTCACCGGGCTTTCGTGTCGATACGGGCGGCGACAAGGTGGAACGGCGCGGCGCTGAGATGGTGCGCACGGTGACACGCGCAGCCCTCTTTGAAATCTCGGCGGTAACGGTTCCGGCCTATCCCTCAGCGCAGATTGAGGCGCGGGCGTGGAGTATGGGCGAGCATATCCCATCCGGCCTGCAACGCACCCTTAACCGGTGGAGGGCCTGACATGTACCTATTGCAAGAGCTAGAGGAAATTCCGGCGACCTATCCGGCGACCCCCTCGGGGCTGTCTGTTGCGGCTCAAATGACCGACCCTGACGCGATCTGGCAACGCATCGAGGCTTACACCCGCACCCGATACACGGCGCGCGGTGTGGTGTGGATCGTGACGGGCGCAGGGGATTGGCAACCGCCTTTGTCGCCTGCGACCGTTTCCACGGTGGAGCAATGGCAGGGCGACCAATGGGAAACCTGCACCCCTGATCCATCGCCCCTAGGCGGCTATGACCTGCCCACCTATGGCCCTTATCGGATCACGGCAAGCGTTGGCAGCGGTGACGTGCCTGCGGCTGTCTCTGAGGCTTTCCGGCGCTTGGCTGAATACCTGGGCGACACTGACGATCGGGCGGGCCTGTCCAGCTATTCCGTGAACATGGGCGGGGCAATCCAAGAAAGCTATCAGCGCAACCCGGCTTGGACTGCGCGCGCAATGCAAAACAGCGGGGCGGCGGATCTGCTGCGCCCATATCGGAGGCAGAAATAATGTGGCCTTT
>NZ_JHEH01000066.1 GCF_000715505.1 Thioclava dalianensis | reverse complement strand
TCTCGAAGACGACTTCTGCAACAACGCCCTGATGAACACGTCCAACTACGGAAGTCATGCTCGATATTGACAAAGCGCGACCAATGTTCCCAACCCCTGTCTCTGGGGGCGTCTTTGTCGAATGGTGTAAATTGTTCCAATGAAAGAAATTCTGCCGTTGGAAACTGGCTGCTTACGCAATGCGAGCTGAAGAACCCGGGGAAGTTCTTCGACAACCATTCGATACCAATGTTTCGATATTTTTGCCTTATGCGCCGGACACGCTCTTCTTTCACGTGCTCTACGCCCATGATCGAGTACGCCCTAGAGCGGCGCTTTGGAACAAGGGTGGTCTTTGCGGGCTCGTTAATCGCATTTGAATATTCGAGCGCAGCCTCGTCAGTTAGAACAAATCCGACACTCAAGCAGGTCGTTGAAGGTGTTAACTGCGAAATAGTGACCAGAAGAGATGAGAACTGCTTCGGGAATTCCGCTGTGTACCGAACGCCAACAAATTTCTTGGCTTCTTCAGGCCGATGTACCCAGCCGAGCGGCATACGACCTTCGCTGCCGTAGAGTCGCTGCTTTTTGAGCCAATCGATATTCGAGTCATCGCGAACAGGTGTTCTTTCTCTGTCCCAGCCAATCTTCTCAAGGCCGTCGTATAAAGTCTCGATCTCATTCGGGCCAAAAATCTCACTGACCATGATGCAGCCGAGGCGGAGCGAAACACCTTCATCAAGCGCTGACTTTGCGTTGGTTTCTGCATCGCGCTCCCGGTAGTAGGTTTTGTCTTCACCATGGGGGTTGGGGATGATGTTCGGATAGCGGGCGTGAAGCGGCCAAACCATTTTGCGTGCCCGTTGCTTCCACTTAGGCACAGGTTTTTTCTCAGGGGCTGGTACACCCTCGGCCATACTCGACTCATTATTTTGCGGCTGCTCATCTTTCATCTGCCACATATAGCCATTAATCGCTTCGTTTGACTACTGCCTTCGCCAAAATATCGAATACGAACGTTGTGGTTCAATGTCCGCTTTCGATGAGGGCGCCTAACGTCCTATCTCCTGCAGCGAAGGTCCGGTTTCCGCCCAACTCCTACTGCACCGACGCCGATAGCTTCTTGGATGCGAATTTGATAGAAAACGTCACAAGGAGAATAACAATGAAACGCGTTCGTTCACTCTTTTAGCATCAAGAGCTGGTTTAGACCTCTCGTGACTTATAATGATCTCACCTCGGATGGGCATTATATTTTTCAGCGTCTTTGGTCAGATTACTTTTCCTGACGCGAACCTCGTTGGCAACCGAGAATATTTCTCCACGTGAAGGCAGGGAGCGAATACGACCTTCATGCTTGGGTTGGATTTTTTTTGAATACTCCTTATCGAATCTTCTGTTGAAATAATGGTCATGTCGCTTCACCTCGAAGGAAACCTTGAGAAAGGAAGCAATGGGTAATCCTAAAGAAACTATCGAAATTCCGTAAAAGACCCAGTCGTTCACCATCGCCCCTGGAAATCTTGAGGAAACGATCAAGCCTGCAATGCTTGAAATCCCAACAATTACCAGCGCGCGGTCTATAAACCGGTCGGTGGCCGCAAACTTGAATCTCCTACCGTAGAATCTGATAGTTACATCTCCAAGATACCGACGCAACTCTCTATCAGAGAGATCCTTCAACTTCAGATCCTGTAAGTTATTGCGGATTTCGGGTGGTTCGAGCTGATCCTGGCGTAGCGATATGACCGTGGTCATCTGCGAGCTTGCAACATCAAGTTTATTTTCAATCGTTCGCTCGTGTGCGCGCCTGTAGGAACTAATCGCACCAACGATCAAGCAGAAGCTCGCGGAGAGCTGGAAGATCGATATGAGTGCTTGTAAATTTACCATGCCCGCCCCTACCATGATAGATCTCTGAGAGAAGATGTCTTCAAAATCAGTGTGAATCGGTACGAATTCGAGTCCATCTTCATCTTTTCAAAAATTAAAGTTTTCTGTTGCAGGGAGTGCACGTCACTTCAACTCCGCAAGGAACAGCTAATGCTGACATTTTTACGGAGATAACGCCATTCATAGCTGTCAGCAACGCTTACCTTCAGCTTGGGTGCGGCGATGGCTGGCGTTCTGCCCTCTGTGTAGGTTGCGCCAGATCGAGGGGCGCGACCCTGGCCGAATTTCCACTTCCATTTACTGACAAGGGTGCGTTCGCGCCTGCGGCGAACTTCGTCAATCCGCCGATCCTACCGCCAGATATGCTCAGGCCAAACCACCTTGCCTTTGCGCGTTGCCGTCACCCTATGATCAGTCTATCGTCCATTCATGCAGAAATCGCGTCAATTCCACGGTCTATCTACGGGTGTCAAACTCGAAAAACAGGCGCGATCCATCCTCAAGCAGACTCAGGCGATGGCGAAAGCCGATGCGCATGAATTTGGTATTCGTCAGGCGGAACATGCTGGCGTTGAACTAATGCTTTTGGCACTGTCGATGGAATTTGCGCTGAAGGCTTGGTTTGTTTGGGATCACAATACCCTCAAGACCAAGAGAACCCATGATCTTTTGAAGCTTTTCGAGCTTCTTGACGACACCAGTAGGGAACGCCTTGATCGCGAATTCAGGAACAATGTGGCACCACACCACCCAAACTTTCTCGTATCGGACTATGGGATCAGAGACGTGCTATACCAGCACGCCAACGCTTTCGTTGAATGGCGATACATTCATGAAAAGCGAGAACACGGGATATCATTCAACGTCACCACCTTCGTCGCAACGTTGGAAATGGTACTGGATGAATTCTCAACGCTGTACCGGGAAGAGGAGTTCAGACCGAGGCATGAGATCCCACCTCGGCCCTAACCACCCATGCTCGCAATCCTCGCGCAGATACGGCGGACGACCGCTATCGAAACAACCACCACAACAGCCCAGCCTATTTTGAAAACCTGCCCAGAAACTCCCGCAATCATGCCTAGAACTACACATATTTTTGCGCAATATAATGCGCATCTCGCTTGACCGCCCCTCAGTTAGTGTGTATTTATATGCACATCAAAGGGGATAAAATGGACCTTGAGCGCAACTCGAAGAAACTTCGCGCTCTGCTCTTGAAGGAAGGTTTCGAGGAAGTGTCAAAGCGAGGATCACACTTGAAGCTGAAACGGGGCGATCTGACGGTGATACTACCTCACCCGAAGAAAGACCTGCCACTCGGGACAGTGCGTAGCATTTACAGACAGGCGGGGCTTCTCTAGCCCCGCCCGACAGCGCAAAGAGGCCATACGCCTATCAATCATGACAGTTTTGCTGCCCGCAAGACACATCGCTTGGAGAACATTATGCACTATTACATCTCCGTTGTGCACCAAGAGGAGAATAGCGCCTACGGTCTATCTTTCCCGGATCTTCCCGGGTGCTTTGCCGCATCTGATACTTGGGAGGGAATTCCGCAGGCTGCCGTGGAAGCGCTCGATCTCTGGTTCGAGGATCAACCGGATATTGAGCCCAGCTCACTCGAAGCCCTGCGCGCGCGTCAAGACGTGCTCGACGAATTGAAAGAGGGCGCGGTTCTCATGCCGATCCCCTATATTCCGGCGGACACGGCCACGGTACGCGCAAATATCTCGATCGAACGCGGCCTTTTGCGCGCGATCGACGAAGCAGCGAAAGCTAGGGGAATGACACGGTCCGGGTTGATTTCATCGGCCACCCGACGTGAAATCGTCGGCGTCGCTTAGGAACTGACTTCGGAGGTGGCGCCTTGCGCCGCCTCCGTCCCCGGAGGCCGATATGGCATTCTTCCACACCGACCTTCGCAACGACACAACCATCTCCATCAATATGGCCCAAGTAGAGAATATCTATCGCGATCAGACCAGCCAAGCTGTGATCGTAATGCTGCCCACAGATTGCGGACAGCGGGTGTTTGAGGTGGCGGAGAGCTACCGCGATGTTGCGGACCAATTCTCGGTCGGCAACCTACCCATCTAACCACCCCACTGTGCAGATATCCGCACGCCTAACCACTAGCGAACGAGACTTCGCTTTGGTAGGTAAGGGACAACCATTATCAAACCTGTTACTGAGAAAACGAATGATTACCCTCTACATCAATTTGGATTCCGCAGAATCTCGCCGTGAGTGGATGGAGAGGCAGTTCAAGGCACGAGTAATTGACGCTGAGAGGGTGCGCGCCGTCACGATAGACGACCTAAGCTCGAAAACCGCCGGTATAACCTTTGGAAACCGGATGGGCCGCGATTGGGTTGATGGGGAAAAGGCGTGTTTCTTGAGTCACAGGGAATGCTGGAGGCGCATCGCTGACGGTGAAGATGCATTCGGCGCAGTCTTCGAGGATGACGTGCACCTATCTGCAGATGCAGCTGCGTTCCTCACCGATGAATCGTGGATTCCACCTGGCGCTGATGTCGTGAAGATCGAAACATATATGACGCGCGTGTGGCTGGATAAGCGCTGCATAGTCGCTAATGGCAGGTCGCTGCATCGACTTAGGTCAACCCATATTGGCGGCGCCGGATATATCCTTAGTCGAGAGGCGGCAGCAAGGCTTTTCGAATGCTCCACCCACGTTGCAATGCCTCTCGACCACCTCGTATTTGATCCGGTCTACAACTACCGACTGCGAGTGTGGCAGCTGAACGAGGCAATCTGCATTCAGGACGACCTCCTCAATTCAAAAGATGCTTTGTTCACAAGCCAGATATCAGAAAGTGATGTTCGGGCTGTGAACAGGAAAGCGAAGCCGAAAAGCAAAGGAAAAAAAATCGTTCGAGAGCTAAACAGAATTTATAAGCAGGTGGTTGATTTAGCTTCAAACCCTGCCTGGCCGATCACTATGCGTCGATCGATCATCAGCTATCGAGAGTGATTACCCAATATTCCAGAGCGACACACTCAGGAATATCTACCTTTTACATCTTCGAGGACCGTACGATAAGCTGACTTCCTTTCGTCAAGAGCCGTGGCATCGCCAAGAATTGGCTTCTGCCGCATCATAGCCTCAAAACAGCTTATCAATCGCGTGCGCTCATATGTAGCTCTAATTCTTCGCCTATATCTACGACGAGGAACGTAGCGTATCATCCGTTCTGCACGATCAATGTTCGGAAAAAATTGATAAATCGAAGAACTCAAATTTGCCGCTTCGAAAACATCAATCCATTTCTCGGCGTTGAAACTGGGGCCTATTCTTACAGGGACCCAAGGAACACGAAAGCTTTCAGCAAAGATCGCTGCGTGCATCGACTCTGCAAAAACTAATGGTGCACGCGCGATTTCAGCAATGACATCCTTATATCCACCGCACGGTGAAACATAACTCACTCCAAAGTCTTGACACAAACTTGCCCAGTCATGCCGCTCAACAGATTCATGATGCGGCACAAAGATTGGCGCGTCTGATTTCTCAAGGTTACGATACTCAGAAAACTCAGAAATCATCGCTGCTGGGTCTATGATTCCCCTCTCTATTGGCAGCCCGAGAAGGCGCGCACTTCTTGGTCCGCGGACCGATTGAAAGTCCCAACATCTAGGCATTGATTCGAGATCAAGGGAGGCACCATACCCCACACCAGATCCGAGCACTAAAAGGCGACTATCTCTGTATTTTTCCGTCGACTGTTGGTTAATTATGGTTCCAACGCCGAAGAGCGTGACCTCATCATCCCAAGATTGCCAACCTGGTATCAGCCGATCCCAGATCCACTCGTTCAGATCGTCTCCGAAATTTTTATTTTTATGGCTCTTAAAATAATAGATTTGCATGCTTTTTATAAAAATCCCCGGAAGTGTCCATCGCGGTTCACGTGTGAGGCCCTGTTTGCGAGCGTAGCGCACACGTTGCTAAAGATTCAAGCATGCGAACCGCTTGGTGCAACGTAGCGTGCAACCTAAAAGTACGAAACTAATTTTTACCCACCGCGAGCGCCCGCCGCCTCTCACAGTCGATCAGCGCATTCCCGAGCCGCGTGATCGTCATAGCGTTCGCACGTAGCGTCCCGCCTGCCGCCGCAAGCGTCGCTGGCGCCCGGCACGGAACGCGCGCGGCTGAGGGGCGTCAGCCAGATCCTCTCCGCGTTCCCAAGAGCCTCATGTCCGGCCATGCCGCCCATCACTCACTCCTACTTTGACTCTCGCCGAAGAGCTTCAAATTTTTTGCGGGCGCGGATCATCGCCAGATGCCAAGGGCGTTGTTGCAGAAGTCGTCTTCGAGAC
>NZ_JHEH01000065.1 GCF_000715505.1 Thioclava dalianensis | reverse complement strand
GAAGACGCCGATGAAGTCGGCCAGCAATTCCACATAGCGGGCGCTGTCCTGGAAGCTGCCGGTAAAGCCGAGTTCGCGTGTGCGGTGCCAGGCCACTTCGCTGACAGAAACCATCACATCCCATGCGCAGTACCACGCGCCGCGCTCCTCGGCGTTGAAGCGGTTTCCGCCGGCGCGGGTGTAAGTGAAGGCTGCGTTGACGTGACTGTCCCCATAGATGCGCAGATCGCGGCTGCGGCGTTGCCAAGCGAGTTCGCGCGGGTCCAGATGCGGGTTGCGCCCGCGTTCGGCCTGTAGACGTCCACTGGTCAGGCCCTCGATCTCTGCCAAGATCTCCATCTCGTCATCGGTATCGACGAGACCGCGCAGCGATGGTGGCTTGTGGTAGGTGGCGGGCAGGAGACGAACGAGACCGCGATCGGAAATCTCGGTCTGCTTCATGCCCCACCACGCAACGCATCAAGATAGGTCCGAACCGCGAGGATCTGCGGCAAACCCCCGTCGATGGCGGTGTCAACTGGCCGAATCTGCGGCAAACCCCCGTCGATGGCGGTGTCGACTGGTCGGCTTCCACCAAAGAGCGGCCCCTTGTTCGGTCGGGTGAACCAGCTTTTTGCCAGAGGCTCCGAGAAGTAGAGTTCGAGCGACTTGAAGATGCCAATTACAGCGCTGAGCCGCAGCAGTTGGTCCTTGGTGAGCTCCCCAGCGAAATCCGGCTTCTTGGCGCGCTTCCAGCGACTTGAAGATGCCAATTACAGCGCTGAGCCGCAGCAGTTGGTCCTTGGTCAGTTCCCCCGCAAAGTCAGGCTTCTTGGCGCGCTTCCACGTGCTCTCTGACATGTCGGCAAGGCCAGCCGCCTCCTTGAGGCTGAGACCCCAAGCATCAGCCACGCGCGCATAGGCCTTCAGGTGCTCTCTGACATGTCGGCAAGGCCAGCCGCTTCCTTGAGACTGAGACCCCAAGCATCGGCCACGCGTGCATAAGCTTTCAACGCGACGGCGTTGATCGGCTTCTTGGCGCGCTTCCACGTGCTCTCTGACATGTCGGCAAGGCCAGCCGCCTCCTTGAGGCTGAGACCCCAAGCATCAGCCACGCGCGCATAGGCCTTCAGCGCGACGGCGTTGATCTGTGCGGGTTCCCGGATCTTCTCTGCAACGTACATGGCGTCCTCCATTGGCTTCAATATAGTCCATATGGACTTACTGTAAAGATCAAATGAACCTTGCGCGTTGATCACTGTTACCCGAACCGCCGCCCTCCTTCCGTGAACGTATACTCGTTGACATATGGACTTACTGTAAAGATCAAATGAACCTTACGCTTTGATCTCTGTTACCCGAACCGCCGCCCTGCTTCCGTAAACGTATACGCGTTCGCGATGATCCCCTCCTCGATGGCCTCGTCCGAGGTGAGGTGGTCGTATTCGGCCTCAAGCTCGCGGTAAAGCCAGCGGGCCAAATCTCGCAGCGCTTCGGTCACGACATCTTCCGCGTCCTCGGTCGGCGGCTGCCAGGATGATCCCCTCCTCGATGGCCTCGTCCGAGGTAAGGTGGTCGTATTCGGCTTCAAGCTGGCGGTAGAGCCAGCGGGCCAGATCGCGCAGCGCCTCGGTCACGAGCTCCTCGGCGTCCTCGGTCGGCGGCTGCCACCTCGGGCTGTCCCGCGTGACGTCGATCGACATGGTGTATTCATGGTAGTAGCGGCCACGGTGGCTGGCCTCGGCGGCGAGTTGGTAGAAGTTTCGCGGGCTGTCCCGCGTGACGTCGATCGACATGGTATATTCGTGGTAATAGTGGCCACGGTGGCTGGCCTCCGCGGCGAGCTGGTAGAAGTTCTGGCGCTGGATGGCCTGCAGACGGTCGGCGATGCCATGCAGCGTCGCGTCGGTCGGGGCGTAGTCCCGGATGCGCGTGGCCGCGCCCTTGGCGTGGGACCAGTAGCCCTCGAAGCAGGCGCCGTCGCCCTGGCTCCAGAAACCGGAAAACCAGATGCAAGGCTTGGCCCGCGCCCCGCCACCCATCAGGCGGACGGCGGTGGTCTTCAGGCAGATGCCGAGGATTTCGCAGACCCGCTCGAAATCCTCATAGACCGCATCCCACCAGTCGTCGTGGGGTCCAAGGTCGCGATACCAGTTGCGGGCCTTCTCCTTGGCGGCATCCGAGAGTTCGGGGAACTGGTAGACGGTGGTGCAGATCACCTCAGGCATCGATGTCCTCCCCGTTCAATGCGGCGGCCAGCCATTCTTGCGTGCTGGACCAGCCGATGGATTTGCGCGCACCGAGATCGATGGCATGCGCGCCGCCACCAAAGGCGTCGAGTCGTGGCCGAGAGCAGGTCAGAGAATACTGGAACCCCCAAGGGCCGGTGAGGTCGAGCTCTTCAGCAAGACGCAGGACGAAGCGGATGACGGCTTCGACATCGCCGTTCCCGTCATCATGGATCCAGAGGCTGCTGCCCTCGGGCGCGTCCTGGCGCATGAGATCGAAGCCCGCGACATCCGGGTCGTCGGCGTCCTGATCCGCAGCGCGCAGTTCCTGGAACAGCGCGAGTGCACGGGCAGCCTTGTCGGGGCTGCCGACGTCGAGCAGGCACGAGAAATGGGTGAAGTAATCTGCCATGGGAACCTCCTTAATGGGGAAGACCCGGCCAAGAGGCCGGGTACTGAATCGGGATGAAGGGTCGGCCGGGAGCGATCAGCCGATCGACGTGTCGTCTGCCGCCTTTCGTGCGGCATGCGCGCAGAGCATTTGCCGGTAGAAACGCTTGCGCGCGGTCCGGAGGCCGCAAACAGCGCGTGTGTCGGGGTGCAGCGCCCGGGCCGCCGCGCGCAGGACGGCAAAGGACGAAGCGGTCGCTGGCAGCCCGAGGCGCTGATAGGCTGGGTCGGTCATGTCAGGTAACCTCGACCACGGGCGAGGCGAGATGCGGATCGACTTGTGCCTCGATCCGTTCGGCCCGGCCCATCCAGGGTTCGGGCCGGATCGCCTTTACCCAGTCGGCGAAGCTCGGGATGAAGCCGAGGTCTTCCTTCACATGCTGTTCCCCGACCCAGCGGGTCGGGATGATGCGCCCGGTCGAGAGCGTGAGGGTCTGCCCGAAAATCGTCTCGGCCATGAAGATGCCCTCGGCATGGTGGCGTAAAGCCCGGTGCCGGAAGTCCGCAGTAATCTCCTTGCTCTGGTCGAACCAGGCATGCACCGCCATGAAATCGTCGACCGTGCCGCCCCATTTTTTCACCGAGGACAGGGCGTGGTGATAGGGATGTGCCATCGCCGCCCCCTCAGAAATCGTGTGTGTAGAGTTCAGACGAGGTGAAGCGCTCGTTGAACTCAAGGTGGATGCAGCGGGCGGCCGCGTCGAAGCAGAACTCGCCCCAGGCACCGTCGTTGTTCTCCCAGCCACCATGGGTGTCGGAGAGGAAGTCGTAGGCCAGTTGCTCGACGACATCTTCGAGCGAGAGCTGCCGCATCTCGACCTCGGGGTCGTCCGAGGTCAGCGCGGCGTAGTCGATCTCGGTCGCGGGGAAATCGACGGCGGTCTCCCCGGACCACGCGCCGATGCTTTCGATCTGGCCGCTGTCCCCGGCCCCATCGAAGGTCACGGTCACATGGGTGATGCCCGCGGCAGTCAGGCCATCGAAGAGGCGCTCCTTGTTGGCCGGACGCAAAGCTGCGATCCGCGCGTCACGCTCGGACTGCCGAGCCAGCACGGCGGCGAAATCAATCCTGGACGGCGCCATCGGCGCGGCCAGGGTGGGTTCGATATTGGACATTGGAAACTCCGAAATGAGGGAAAGGATCTGAACCCCGAGGCTCTCTCTCGTCCTCGTAGGCTCACATCCTCCCCTGCCCTTCTCTGACTCTCGGGCGTCACGCCGCGATCTGCAGGGCGCGAGACGCGAAGACACGCCAGAGCGGATCGACAAGACGGGAATCGAGAACGTCGGCGTGGTGCCGCAGCCTTCGCGCGAGGCCATGTTCATGCCACTCGGCCGCCCGCATGGCCTGCGCGCGGGTCTGGCTGGCCTCGGACACGACGGCGCGGGCTTCGGCGGCATCCGAGACCGGGTGGCACCATGCGACCCCGCCATCACAGGTAGCTCCGGCCAGAACGAGACGGCCCTCCCGATCGAGGATTGCCAGGATGCGCGGAGCGTCTTCAGGTGTGATATCTTCGGCGTGAATGATTGCCCCCTGCATGGCCTCGGCCAGCGTGGCAAACCGCTCCAGTACCTTGGGGTGTGCCTGCCCGGACATGAGAGCTGCGGGCGCATGGCAAGCCGTCGTGAGTGCGAACGGTAAGTCTTGATCTGCAAAAACGGTCAGGAGGCTCGGCGGCAAACCTGTCTTCTGCGTTTCCGGCTGAGTTTGGAGAGGAAGGTCGAACATGGGCATATCTCCGACGGTGCGGAGAGCCTCTCTCCCCGCTTCAAACCGTCAAAGACCAAACCCCCGCCCTCTTCCTCGGAAGGGTGACGGCGGCAGGCTCGCAAGGCGCGTCACAGCTTGCCCAGGGCCCGCAGGCTCAGTTCCGTCCCGGCGCCGACGATGATGTGGTCATGCAGCGTCAGGCCGAAAAACTTACACCCATTCTGGATCTCCCCGGTCATGCTGAGATCGGCCTCCGACGGCGTTGGATCTCCCGACGGGTGGTTGTGGATCAGGATCAGGGCGCTGGCGTTCAGCATCAGAGCCCGTTTGATCACCTCGCGTGGATAGACCGGGACATGGTCGACCGTGCCGATCGACAAGAGCTCATCGGCGATGATGCGGTTCTTGCGGTCGAGATAGAGCACGTGGAACCGCTCGATCGGCCCGCGCACCGTAAGCGCGCAATAGTCAAGAAGCGCCTGCCAGCTGTCGATGACGGGGTTTCGGCTGAGATAGCGGCCGAGGATGTCGCGGGCCTCGAGGATGACAGTTTCTTCCTGGGGGGTCATGGGGGTCTCGCTGAAATGCGCAGGCCGAAGCCCCTTGCCCTCTCGGGGCGGGGCCAGTGGCGTGCATGTGGAAGAGGAAAACGCGACCGCCGCGGATGCAGGCGGTCGCTGTGCCGGGCTTCGCGTCAGCCGACCCGGTCGAGGAGCTTCTTGGCGCGCCCTTCCATATCAAGGCGGGCATCCTGCTGAGTCTTGTCGCGGGCGAGCCGCGTGATGCCCTGCACGAAATCGAAGATGCTCTCGGGCGGGCGGCCTTCCTCCATCAGCACCTTCTCGATGATCTTGCCGGATTCGGCTTTCGAGAAACCGCGCTTACGCAGGAAATCCGCACGGTCCTCATCGCTGCGCGCCACGATCTGCTGCCGCGCCGCCTTGATCCCGTTCACGAACCCCTGCGGCGAGGAATTGGCAAACCGCGTCAACGCGGGCGCGGCCTTATGTGCGAAGCGCGAAGCGGCGTATTTCGAGTGACGGATCTTGATCTCCTGGAAATCCTCGACACCCCAGAGGTTGCGGTTCTGGCACACCGCCCGCAGGTAGAAGCTCGCCATGCCGAGGGTCTTCGCGCCCACCTCGGAATTCCAGCAATAGAAGCCCCGGAAATAGAGATCGGGAGAGCCGTCCGCCAACTTGCCCGCCTCGATCGGGTTGCGATCGTCGACCAGGAACAGGAAGACGTCGCGGTCCGAGGCATAGAGCGTGGTCGTGTCACGGCTGATCTCGACATCGGGATTGTAGACCCCGGTCGACCAGTCCAGCACACCCGGCACCTTCCAGCGCGTATCGCCCGTGCCATTGCCCGCGATGCGCTGCACCGCTTCGACCAGCTCGAAATCGTGGATGCGGCCATAGTCCGGACCGGTCACTGCCCGCAACTCCGTGCGGCCATCCTCGGTCTCGAAGGTCTTCACCTGCTCGGCGCGGTGGTTGGTCAGGCCGTGTTGCAGGTTGATCCCGGCCAGCGGCGCGGGCAGCTGCCGCAGGTAAGACGCCGGAGCGCCGACGATGCTGGCAAGCTGGCCAAAGGCCCAGTGCGTCGGCGCGACCGGTTCATGCGCTTTCGGCAGCATCAGGTGCAATCGCTCGGGGTTGTCGCGCGCGGCCTCGACCCGGATGTCGGCCGTCTGGACCACCCGGCTGCGGCTGCGCTCGGAGCGGCCTTTCACACTGGCCCAGAGATCATCGAGCGACAGATACCTCTCATCATCGGGCCGGTTGAACCATTCGGACGACACCCGCCCGTTCCGCTCACCCCGGCTCGCGTCCACCTTCCAGCCACCAGCCCGCGCCGGTGCGACCGGATCCAGAACTTCCACAACACCCATCGGTATTCCTCCGTGACAGGCGCCGGGAGCCACTCTCCCAGCCCTCAACCCGTCACCGG
>NZ_JHEH01000064.1 GCF_000715505.1 Thioclava dalianensis | reverse complement strand
GGCGACGGCGCGGCGCCCGCCTCGGCGAAGGGCTTTCTCGACCGGCTGAACGCTTCCGACCGGGCGCCGGACATTTCTCTGGCGGTGCTCGGCTTCGGCGACCGCAGCTTTCCGGCCTATTGCGCCTTCGCCAGGGACGTCGCGGCAGCGGCGCAGGCGAAGGGTTGGCCCGAGCTTCTGCCGCTCGACACAATCGACCGGCAATCGCCGCAGGATTTCGCGCGCTGGGGCCGGGCGCTCGGAGACGCTCTCGGGATCGAACTCGAACTGTCGCACCGGCCTGTCCAGCCGCAAACGACCACGCTGACCCTCGTCTCGCGCCGCGACTACGGCGCCGAGGTGCAGGCCCCGACAGCGATCCTCCGCTTCGCGCTTCCGCGCGCCTCGCTCTGGCAACGGCTGCTCGGGGGCGGGTTCGCCCGGTTCCAGGCTGGCGACCTGATCGGCATTCTGCCCGAAGGAAGCGCCGTCCCGCGGCTCTACTCGCTCGCCTCCGGACGCCGCGACGGCTTCATCGAGATCGTGGTCAAGAAGCACCCCGGCGGCCTCTGCTCGGGGCAACTGACGGCGCTAAAGCCGGGCGACACGGTGAGCGCTTTCCTGCGCCGCAACCCCGGTTTCCGTCCGGGCCGGAGCCGTGCGCCGCTGATCCTGATCGGCGCTGGGACCGGCATCGGGCCGCTCGCGGGCTTTGTACGCGGCAACACGCGCGGCAGGCCCGTCCACCTGTTCTTCGGCATGCGCCATCCCGAAAGTGACTTCTTCTACGGCGAGGAGTTCCCCGGATGGCAGGACGAGGGGCGTCTGACACGGCTGGTCACGGCCGTCTCGCGCGGGGCGCGTCCCCATTATGTCCAGGACGCGCTGCGCGG
The DNA here is from genome assembly GCF_000715505.1 of Thioclava dalianensis. Taxonomy (GTDB): domain Bacteria; phylum Pseudomonadota; class Alphaproteobacteria; order Rhodobacterales; family Rhodobacteraceae; genus Thioclava; species Thioclava dalianensis. The sequence continues at coordinate 6,281 of NZ_JHEH01000064.1, read as the reverse complement.
CGAGGCCACTCAGGTCGCGGAGCTCATCCGAAATGGGGCGCGCGTGATGGTTTGCGGCGGACGGGACATGGCCTCCGGCGTGGCCGAGGCGCTGGCCGAGATCCTCGCACCGGCCGGGCTGACGCCGGCGGTCCTGAAGACGGAGGGGCGGTATGTCGAAGATGTCTACTGAGCTGACGAGGCACGCCCTGAATGGGGCGACCATGGGCACGCGCTGGTCGGCGCTGTTCTTCGCGGAGCCGGACTTCGACCCGGCCCCGACCCGCGCGGCGCTGCAGGCGGCCGTGGACGAGGTGGACGGACAGATGTCGACCTGGAACCCGGGCAGCGACCTGATGCAGCTCAATGCGGCGCCGGTGGCAGAATGGGTGACGGTTCCAGCCCGCCTCGCCGAGGTGCTGCGCCTCGGCCTCGAGATCGGGCGCGCCTCGGGCGGAGCCTTCGATATCGGCATGGGCGATGCGGTGACGGCCTGGGGCTTCGGACCGGAGGCCGCCGCGTCGGATGGCATCCGCGCCGTGATGACCGCCTCACGCCGCCCGGCACATGAGGCGCTGGAGATGGACGACGCCCGCGTGCGCAAGGCCGCAGTCCTGAAGCTCGACCTCAACGGCATCGCCAAAGGCTATGGCGTCGACCGGCTCGCCGAGACGCTGCGCGATCATGGGATTTCCGATGCCCTCGTCGGGATCGATGGAGAGATGCGTGCAATGGGCCTCCGGCCGGACGGTGAGGCCTGGACCATCGCGGTCGAGGCGCCGGACGCCGAGCGCCGGACGCCGCATTCGATCCTCGCGCTGCAGGATGCCGCCGTCGCCACCTCGGGCGACTACCGTCACTGGGTCGAGGTACAGGGGCGCCGCCTGTCGCACACGATGGACCCGAGGCGGGGCGCGCCGCTGATCGCGTCGCCGGCCTCCGTCACCGTCGTGGCTAGAACCTGTGCCGAAGCTGATGCGTGGGCGACGGCCCTCATGGTGCTCGGGCCGGACAAAGGTGCTGCGCTCGCAAGACGAAGCGGGCTCGACGCCCTGTTCCTCTTGCGCGATGATGACGCCAGCGCACGGGGCGTGGGAGTCGGACGACTATTTTCCGAAGAGCCAGCGGCAATCGCCTCAGCCGAGGGGAGATAGGCCGCATGGAGACGACACGGACCGACCGCTTCAAGACCGCTATCCTGCTCATTGCCGCGACCGGCCTGATTGCGGGACTTGTCTTCTACTTTTCCGGCCGACCCGAAGCAGCGAACCTGATCTGGATCGCCGGCGTCGTTCCAGCGCTCGCCGCGCTCGTGGTCGAAATCCTGCGCAGCCTGCGCTCCGGCGAGGTGGGCCTCGATATCGTCGCAGCGCTGTCGATGTCGGCGGCGCTCGTCTTCGGCGAGACCCTCGCCGCGGCGGTGGTCGCGGTGATGTATTCCGGCGGCACATTCCTCGAAGCCTTCGCCGAAGGCCGCGCCCGGCGCGAGATGCACGACCTCCTCTCCCGCGTGCCGCGGACCGCGACCCGGCACCGCAACGGCGGGCTGGAGGAGATCCCGCTCGACCACATCGCGCCCGGCGACCGCCTCCTGATCCGTCAGGGCGACGTGGTGCCTGTGGATGGCACGGTGGCCTCGGAGACGGCCTTCGTCGACACCTCCGCGCTGACGGGCGAGTCCCTGCCAGTGCGCCTCGCCCACGGCGCCGAAGCCATGAGCGGCTCCACAAACGCAGGCGAGGCGTTCGATCTGACGGCGACGAGAGAAGCCAAGGACAGTACTTATGCCGGGATCGTCCGGCTGGTCGAGGAGGCGCAGGCCTCGAAGGCGCCGATGTCGCGGCTGGCCGACCGTTGGTCGCTGGGGTTTCTGGCGGTCACGGTCAGCATGGCCTTCGCTGCATGGTGGTTCACCGGCGACCCGATCCGGGCCGTCGCCGTGCTCGTCGTCGCCACGCCCTGTCCGCTGATCCTGGCCGTGCCTGTGGCGCTGGTGGCCGGGCTGTCGCGTGCCGCGCATTTTGGGGTGCTGATCAAGGGCGCGGGACCGCTCGAGACGATGGCGCGCATCCGAACGCTGATCCTCGACAAGACCGGCACGCTGACGGACGGCCGGCCGCAGATCGTCTCGATCGATAGCCACGACGGGATGGCGGAGGACGACATACTGCGCCTCGCTGCAGCGCTCGACCAGGCGTCCAAGCACCCCGTGGCGCAGGCCATCGTTGCGGCCGCGAAGGCGCGCGGCTTCACGCTGCCGGTTCCGTCGGACGTGGCTGAGATCCCGGGTGAAGGCGTCGTGGGCCATGTCGAGGGCCGGAAGGTCATCGTCGGCGGCGATGCCTTCGTCGCATCCCGCGTCGGACGGAGGCCCGGCGATCATTCGGCCATTGCCGCCGGGTCGGTCCTCGTCGCGGTCGCGGTCGACGGGCGCATGGCGGGGCATCTCGTGATGTCCGATCCCCTGCGCGACGGCGCGGGCGCCATGCTCGACGGGCTGCGCGGCGAGGGGATCGCGCGAATCCTGCTCGCCACCGGCGACCGCGCCGACGTGGCCGAGCGCGTGACCGAAGGGCTTGGGCTCGACGGTCTGCGGGCCGGGCTGACACCGGACCAGAAAGTGTTGCTCGTTCTCACCGAGCGCAAGAACGGCCCGGTGATGATGGTGGGCGACGGGGTCAACGACGCGCCCGCGCTCGCAGCGGCAGACGTGGGCGTCGCCATGGGCGCACGGGGCGCGGCGGCCTCGGCGGAGGCGGCGGATGTCGTGCTGCTTGTCGACCGTATCGACCGCCTCGGGCCAGGGATCGAGATCGCGCGCGGCGCGCGCCGCATCGCTGTCGAGAGCGTTGTCGCCGGGATCGGCCTTTCGGTCATGGGCATGATCGCGGCGGCTTTCGGCTATCTCACTCCGGTGCAGGGGGCGCTCCTGCAGGAGGTCATCGACGTTGCAGTGATCCTGAACGCCCTCCGCGCGCTGCGCATCGCGCCCCATGAACCCACTATTCCGAAACCAAAGGCTGTCTCCTCCGGGCAGGATGACATCGCGCAAGGAGCCACGCCATGAGCCGCCTCTCGCATTCCGAAATCCACATGGTGCATCGCATCGGCTGGCTGCGGGCCGCCGTTCTCGGCGCGAACGACGGGCTGGTGTCGACGGCAAGCCTCGTGGTCGGCGTCGCCGCAGCAGGATCGGGAAAGCCGGAGGTCCTTATAGCGGGGCTGGCTGGCCTCGTGGCCGGCGCGATGTCCATGGCGGCAGGCGAGTACGTCTCAGTCAGTTCTCAGACTGACGCGGAAAACGCTGACCTTGCGCGCGAGACCCGCGAACTGGCGGAAACACCCGAGGCCGAACTCGAAGAACTTACCCAAATCTATGTCGAGCGAGGGCTGGACCGAGACCTTGCCGAAAAGGTGGCCGTGCAACTGACCGAACGTGACGCGCTCGGATCGCATGCCCGCGACGAGCTTGGCATCTCCGAGACCGTGACAGCCCGCCCGATCCAGGCCGCCTTGGTGTCGGCGCTGACCTTCGCCGTGGGTGCGGTGCTGCCCTTGATCGTCGTACTGGTCGTCCCGGATGCACGGATCGTTTTCTTGGTCGCCGTGTCGACGATCCTCGGCCTCGCGGTTCTTGGTGGATTAGGCGCTTCTGCTGGCGGTGCTGGTGTTATTCGAGGTGCTGCAAGGGTCACGCTCTGGGGTGCACTCGCCATGGCGGCGACCGCTGGAGTCGGTGCGCTGTTCGGGGTCGCCGTAGGCTAGGGAGTAGCCGAGGTCTCGGGCGGAAGCTTCCACGTTGGCGCGGGCTTCCACCTTGTGCCGATCTTCGAATGTGGCAATCGCTTTGGCGACGTCATTCTGCATTTTCTTCAGCTCGCTGAGCGACAGTACGTCGAGATCGAAAGCAGCCGTTGGTGCGGTCCGTGTCCTGAATATTCCGGTATCGATAGCCCGTCGCGGCAAGGCCCTGCATTCCGCAGCACGGAAGGGCAGGGGGGCGAGAGCCGGTGATAGCCACTTGGGCCGCTAGCGGCGTGCTGGGCTTGGGGTAAAGCAGTCCCGATGGGCAAGGGGACATGGTCTGGCATGGGCTCCCCGTATCTCTCTGTCTCCTGGGCCATCCCTTCGACTGACAATCCCCTAATCCCGTTCGATCTCCTGCGCGCAACCCCGCGTCAGTCCGGGCCGTGTTGGCCGCCTTTGGCGTCCTGCCCGCTCCACCCCGGTCCTCTGGGGGTGTCCGGTGTCCATGCTGTCCACCGTGCACGCGTCACCCGACGGGCTTTTTCAGGGTCTTGTCGAAGGGACGGTCCCGAAGACAGGAAACACAGGAGCTTATCATGCAGAACATCGTCATCCTCGCCGGCAACATCGGTCAGACCCCCGAAGTCCGCACCACCCAGAGCGGCACCAAGATCACCAACTTCAGCCTCGCCACCTCGCGCCCCCGCCTCTCGGAAGGCCGTGTGATGCGCGACGAGAACGGCTACCGTGTCATGGACACCGAATGGCACCGCATCACCTGCTTCAACGGTCTCGGCAAGACGGTCGCGGAGCATTGCGAAAAGGGCATGAAGGTCCTCGTCCACGGTCGCATTCACTACACCAAGTGGATCGACAGCATGGGGAACGACCGCTACGGCTGCGAGATCATCGCCGAGAAGGTCGACTTCCTGAGCCGTCCGAAGTCGGCCGAGAACGAAAACCCCGAGCTGGTCGACCGCGACGACGAGATCCCGTTCTGAGGAACGGGGTCTCCCCCTCGGGCCCGGCGGGTTAAACCGCCGGGCTAAAAGTCTCTTCGGGCCACTGGAAAAGGCACCCACGCCTGCCTTCCAGTGCTGAGCGCCTTGAATGCGCCTAATTGTTCAACATGCGCACGAGCTAGATTTCGTCTTTAGTTCTGGTCGCGCCGTGACTGCGATACGCGTCGAGCATCAACCGCGTATATTCGGCCGTGCTCTGGGTCACGGTGCCCAAACCGGGCCATGCGAACAACGGATCCGACCAAGTAACTTCCAACTCAATCTCGATCCCAAGCAGTGCGGCCACTTTGATCGCAGCGGTCGGCTCCTTGTCCTCGGGCCAGTAGTGATCCTCGAAGGAAACAACCACGTCGAGATCGTCATCAACCCAGATTTCGGCCAGACTTGCTCCCATGCGTTCGCTGGCATTGGTCGCATCCTCGAACAGGGCAGCCCGGATCAAATGGGTCACCTGGTCATTGTTGAGGTCAAGCCTTGGCCGCGGATCTATAACTGACACGATGGGTTCAATCTCTTGCCTTTCGGCGCGGGATTGGACTGGCACTGGTTTTTCATCGTTCGGTCCCAGCCAGAAGGCTTCTGGAAGAATGTTGATTGGTGATGCGCCGCAGCTGGGACAGTGCCATTGGTTTCCAGCGATCTGTGGGCCGGTGATCTCTGAGTTGCAGTGAAGGCAGTACCAGAGGTTCGATTCCTCCATCTCCAAGAACGGGTGCCGCACATTTCCTTCCGCATCCGGCTTTGTGGCGCGCCGTGGCCAATCGGCAAATCGCTGCGCCTTGACGCTCTGCATCAATTCCCTCGCAATCCCGATGGCTTCTTCACGTAGCACGCGATCGTTCATCGGGCTGGTCTGGGCATGCTTGATGTCGATCTCGACACGAGGGGCGGCCAAAGGGTTTTCTGGCAGCACGATCTGCCAACCCTCACCATCCATGCGGACGTCACCAAGCATTGTTTTCAGTTCGTATGGATGCCCCCGTACTTCTCCTCGAGTGACGGCATCGGGGCTTCCGAAGATATGGTCGAAGGTCGCACCCTCGTAGGAAGTGATCCGTTCCACGAAGGCCTTGATCGTGGCAACTTGTGCTTCGGAGGGAACCCACTCTCCTTTGGCGCTGCCTGTCAACGCATTCCAATGAGCAAAGCCCATTCGACTGGCAACAAAGTCGAGCGCTACGTGCTGTGGATGACCCGTCGCCCTAGCGTAACGCTTCGCCAGGAGTTTCAAAGTCTTAAGCTTAGTGTTCTCTGTCATGATCCATGTCCAAGCCGGATCTGACTAGGTGCCCGCTGCTAATCAGACCCGCCGATGGCATGAGGTCTGCTGTTCGAAATCAAGATCGCTGCAAAGCTTCGCGTGGCGGGCACACCGGCCTGCGAGAAAGGCCATGTTTAAACTCTGCCATTTTTGAACGCAGGTCAACACCAGCGAGTTGCGGGCGTGCGGCGCCTCCGACTTAGCGCCGTTTGCCCGAGAGAGTTTGAGGTTGGCCGGTTTTCCGGTGACGGGTTGAGGGCTGGGAGAGTGGC
>NZ_JHEH01000063.1 GCF_000715505.1 Thioclava dalianensis | reverse complement strand
TTTGCGTCTTTCAAAAAAGGAGACTCCGGCCTCATGCCCCCGAACGGGGGCGCACGACCGGCAGCGCAACATAGCACCGCGCCGCGCTCTTGTCTGAAAATTCGACGCCGTTCAGCTGGACCCGCTTGCGCGACGCGATGGCGGGTTGGCTCGGAACAAGCAGTCAGGGCCGTTCGAGGATGAAATCGGGAACGATGCCGCAAGAGGCGATGGCCTCCTGCGCATCCGCGCCGCCAAAGAAGCCGTAGCCCGCGATCAGCGCGGAGCGGATGCCTGCGGACTGTGCGCCCAGAATGTCGGTGTGCAGGCTATCGCCCACCATCAGCACGCGGGCGGGGTCGACCGGACCGAGCCGCGCGAATGCGAGATCGTAGATATTGGGGAAGGGCTTTCCGAAGAACTCGGGCGAAAGGCCCGTCGCATCGGCCAGCCTATGCGCGAAATGCCCCGGCTCCTTGGAAAATCCAACCTCGCGGGGTGCTACGATATCGGGATTGCCGACCCAGACGGGGCGCGGATTGTCTCGGATCGAGGCTTCAAGCAGGTCTTGTCGGTCTTCGGTCCATTCCGCCGCTCCGATCATCAAAAACCCCTCGGCCGCGTCATAGGCGGCGCGGTCTTCGGCAAGCCATGTCACGTCGAACTGGGCCAACTCGCCCAGACCCGCAGCCCGGCTCGCCATCAATCCCCAAGCGCGGGCAGGCGCCTTGCGGAGCGCGCAGATGAGCGTGGCGCGGCTCGTGATGACGTCCTCGGGCGCGAAGTCATAGCCGAGCCGGGTGTATTTTCGCATGAGGGTGTCATGCGGAAAGCCCGCCGCGTTCGACACGACCAGCACCCGCTTGCCGGCCGCCTGCAGCGCCGCGACGCGCTCTGGGGTGCCCGCGATTGCAGTCTCGCCAATATTGAGCACGCCGAACGCATCCAGCAGGAACACGTCGAACAGATCGGCAAGCTCCGAGAGGTCGCGGGCCGTCTGGCTGGAGCGGGGCGTGCCGGGCGCGGGCAGCCGGTGGCGCGCGCGCTCATAGGCGGCAAGCGCGCCTTGAGTGGTCAGTGACATCAGATGATAGCTCCGCGTACTTTCGCCGATACCCACTCGCTTATCACCACTGCGAAGAGGATCACCAGAAGGATCAGGCTCACTTGCGGCCATGCGAGCGTGTTGAGCGAGGCCGATAGCTGCAGCCCGATACCGCCCGCGCCGACGAGGCCGAGCACGGTGGACTCGCGGATATTGATGTCCCAGCGGAACACCGCGACGCCTGCGAAGGCGGGCAGGATCTGCGGCACGATCCCATAGGCCATGACCTGCCAGCGCGAGGCACCCGTCGCTGTGATCGCCTCGACCTGAGCGTGCTCGATCTCCTCAATGGCTTCGTAGATCAGCTTTGCGCAGAACCCTACGGAGCGGATCGCAATCGCGATGACACCTGCGAAAACGCCGGGGCCGATGATCGCGATCAGCAGGAGCGCCCAGATCAGCGAGTTGATCGAGCGCGTGGAGACGATGATCAGCAGCGCGATGGGCCGGACGATCAGCTTTGAGGGCGTGGTGTTGCGCGCCGCCAGAAAGGCGACCGGCACCGCCAGCACCAGCGCGATCAGCGTGCCGAGCGTGGCGATGTTGAGCGTGTCCCAGATCGGTTTGCCAAGCTGGCTGAGATACTCCCAACGCGGCGGGGTGGCGCGGGTCCAGATATCGCCCGCGATGCGCGGCGCGTCCTGCACGAAGAACCATGTGGTGGCTCCCGAGATCCGCTGCCAGCACACGACAAATGCCGCGAGACCAAGCAGCCAGCCGAACCAGAGCACCAGCGATTTGCCGGTTGTACGCCGACGCCAGATGCGCGTGTCGTTTTCTGTGAGTACTGGCATTACTGAACCCTCGTGCGGATCAACCCTGAAAGATATTCAAGGCCCATGACGATCCCGATGATCAGGATCAGGATGGCGGCGGCGGTGTCGTATTCGTAGCGATCGAACGCCGTGTTGAGCGTCGCACCGATGCCGCCCGCGCCGACGAGGCCAAGGATCGCGCTTTCCCGGAAATTGATATCGACGCGATACATCGACAGCCCCACCAGTCGCGGAATGACCTGCGGTTGCACGCCGTAATTGATCCATTGGCTCCAGCGCGCCCCCGTGGCGCGGACCGCCTCGGCCTGCACGCGGTCCATCGCCTCGATGTCTTCGGCAAGCAGTTTCGACAGAAAGCCGATTGTGGCGAAGCTGAGCGTCAGGAAGCCCGCAAGCGGCCCGAAGCCAAAGATTGCGACCAACAGGATGGCGACGATGATCTCTTGCAGCGCGCGGCTGATCGCGATGATCGCCCGGCACAGCAGATAGACGGGCAGGGGGGCAATGTTGCGCGCAGCCCCAAGCCCGATCGGGATCGAGATCGCGATGCCCACGACCGAGGCCGCGACGGTGATCACGATGCTCTCCAACAGGCCTTCTCCGATGTCGCTCCCACGCGAGACGAAATCGGGATGCGCGAAGGCGCCGATGAACGCCATGCCGCGGTCGAGCCCGTCATAGACCCGCGCCCAATCGACCGGGATCGTGAGCACCGCGGCGATCAGATAGACCACGAAGCCCAATGCGAGCGCCCAACGCAAGGCGGGCCGCTTGATGAAGGCAGGCTTGCGCCAGCGCCGCCCGAGCAGCGCCTCCAACTCGCCCGTGCCCGTGCCGACGCCGCTCATGGCGCCACCGCCGCAACAGGCGCGGCCTCCTCGGTCTCGTCCTCGACTGTCTCGATGGTCGCTTCCCAATCCTCTTCGCCGTAGATCTCGGTCAGCTTATCGGGGCTCAACTCGGTCGGGCCGCCGTCGAAGACGATCTCGCCAAAGCGCAGACCGACGACGCGGCTGACGAACATCTGCGCCAGCGCCACATCGTGAATATTGATGATCGCGGCCAACCCACGCTCGGCGCACAGCTCGCAGATCAGGCGCATGATCTGGCGCGAGGTTTTCGGGTCGAGCGATGCGGTGGGTTCGTCCACCAGCAGCAGTTTCGGGTCCTGGATCAACGCGCGGCAGATCCCGATGCGCTGGCGCTGGCCGCCGGACAGCTCATCCGCACGCTTGTCGGCCATATGCAGCAGGCCCACCCGGTCGAGCAGGCGAAAGGCCTCGTCGACATCTTTTTGCGGGTAGCGCCGCGCGAGCGAGCGCCAGAAGCCGACATAGCCGAGGCGTCCCGACAGCACGTTCTCCATCACCGTCAAGCGCTCGACCAGCGCGTATTCCTGAAAGATCATTCCCATCTTGCGCCGCGCGCGGCGCAGCGCGCCCGCGCCCAGCCGGGTCAGCTCGGTCTCATCAAGCCAGACCTCGCCGCTGGACGGCTCCACCAACCGGTTGATGCAGCGGATCATCGTCGATTTGCCCGCGCCCGACGGACCGATCAGCGCCAGGACTTGCCCGTCTGGCACCTCGAGGTCGATCATTTTGAGTGCCTGATCGCCGGTGCGATAGGTCTTTACCAGTTTCTTGAGTTGCAGCATGGCCGCTCCTTCCTGCCCAATTTGGGGTGGCGCCTCGCGAGGCCACGAGGCGCCACCCGGAAGTCTGCGTCACTGGCAGGTGTATTTCACGCCGTTGGCCGCGTCGATCTTGCGGATCACCTCCCAGAAATCCTTGTAGTTCATCGGGATGAACTGCTCTTCGCCGGATTTCTCGAACTCCTCCTGCAGGCTCGTGCCCTCCCAGTCGAAGCTGAAGAACGCATCCTTGATCTGGTCCTGCAACTCGGGCTTGAGGTTGTAGACGACGCCGAAACCGGTTGTCGGGAAGGTCTGCGATTTGTAGATCGAGACCACCTGATCGGGCTTGACCACGCCGCGCTGCTCCATCCGTTCGAGCACGGAATTGGCGATTGCGCCTGCGGGATAGTCGTGATTGGCGACACCGAGGATCGTGTTGTCATGCTTGCCCGAGAACACGGCCTTGAAATCGCGATCCGCAACCATGTCATAATCGGATTTCAGGATTGCCGAGGGGGCCTTGAAGCCCGAATTCGAGGTGGGGGAGGAAAACGCCAGCTCCTTGCCCTTGATGTCCTCCATCTTCTCAATGCCCGAGCCGGGATAGGTGATGATCTCCATCTCGTAGCCGAAGCCGCCATCCTTGCTGGCCATGATCGTGAAGGGGCGGAAGCCCGCGCAGTTCACCGCCAGCGGGTTCGATCCGGTATTGAAGCCCGAGATATGCAGCCGCCCCGAGCGCATCGCCTCGATCTGGGCCGCGTTGGACTGGACCGGGAAAAACACGACCTTCTTGCCGGTTTTCTCTTCCAGATAGGTCAGGAAATCGGCCCATGCGGTCTTGTAGACGGCCGGGTCTTCCACCGGGGTATAGGCAAAGATCAGCGTGTCAGGGTCGAGTTGCTGGCTTGGATCACTCGGCACATCCGCGACGAGGTCGCCATCGGTGTCACAATAGCGCGCATCAAGATCGCCATGCGGGCAATCCTGCGCAAAGGCCGCGTTTCCGAATGCCAGAAACGAGGCTGTCGCAGCCGTCATCAGCAGTTTAACTTTGGTCATTATGTCCTCCCAGATATTGACCGGCCCGGCGCCCCGGGCATTTCTCCCATTTTGGTGGTGTTACTTCGCGAGCAGCACCTCCACGTCGTTGTCGCGCAACGCCTCCTCCAGATCGGCAGGCGGGGCGCTGTCCGCGACCACCGATGTGAGCGCCCCGAGCGTCGCCGCGCGGGTGAAGCCGTGAACCCCGAACTTCGATCCAAGGATCAACAGCATCCCGGTCTTCGCCTGCGCGAGCATCACGCGCTTGATCGCGGCAAAGCCCGGCACGCTTTCTGAGACCCCGTCGCGCGAAAGTGCCGTCGCGCCGATCACGGCGCGTTCGACATGGTGGCGCGCCAGAAATTCGAGCGTCTCTTCTCCCACGACAGCCGATTCCGTGGGCAGGTAGCGGCCCGGGGCAAGGATTACCTCCGCCGCCCCGCTTCCTCCCAGAAGCATGGCGATGGGCAGGGAATTGGTGAGCACGCGGCACGGCGTGCCCGCCATGGCGAGGAACCGAGCCATTTGCTGCGTGGTCGAGCCCGCGTCGATCATCAGCGTCTCGCCGGGGGCGATCCACTCTGCGGCCAGACGCCCGATGCGTTCGCGTTCCTGAAACTGGTTGCGCTCGCGCTCGTTGAGGGTCGGGTACTGGCCCGGATGGGGGCGCGAGGCCCCGCCATGCGCGCGGTCGATCAGCCCCTTTTCCGCAAGCGCGTCGAAATCCCGCCGGATCGTCTCGGTCGAGACCGCGAACTGTTCCGCAAGCTCTGAGATCCGCAGATGAGGGCGCAGCTTCAATTCGAACAGGATCTGTTCGCGCCGGTCGCGTTTGCGCAGCCGTGTGCCCTCATTCTTCACGCGCGCGTCCATTGTCTCTCCGACAGGGAAACCCTCACTCTTCTTCCCAAATTGTTGTGGTCTATGCCGCGCAAAAGCAAGAATAATGTTGCTATGGCCACATTTTGATGCAGTTTATCTTGGGAAGAACCGCATGCGCTCGGCATCCGACCGAATGTAAAACGCGGGATTTGGGAGAGCGCATGATCTATTTTCTGATCAATCTCGCGGGCGCGGTGGCACTGCTGCTTTGGGCGGTTCGGCTGATCCGCACCGGGGTCGAGCGCGCTTTCATGGCCTCGCTGCGCAAGGCCCTGCGCCGCACCGCCGGGACCCGGATCAGCGCGATGGGGGCGGGGACATGCGCTGCGATGTTGCTGCAAAGCTCGACCGCCGTCGCGATCCTGACCGCGGGGTTCGCCGCGAGCGGGACCGTGACCGCCGTGTCGGGCGTCGCGCTCGTGCTGGGGGCCGATCTTGGCTCGTCGATCGTGGCGCAAATCCTGCTCTCCCCGATTCATGTGCTCGTGCCTGCGCTCTTGGTGATCGGCGTCATGCTGTTTCTCAAATCGAAGGCCCGGCGGCCGCGTCAGGCGGGGCGCATTCTTGTGGGTCTGGCACTGGTTCTGCTGGCGCTCGGTATGATCGGCGAGGCGACCGCGCCGCTGCGCGAAAGCGAGCTTGTCGATGCGGTGCTCACGCGGCTGGGCAGCGATCTCGTCTCGGCCTTCCTCCTCGGCGCTCTGCTGACATGGGCGATGCATTCCTCGATTGCCGCGGTGCTGATGTTCGTGACCTTCGCAGGTCAGGGCCTGTTGCCTGCGCCGGGGGCTGCGGCGATGGTGCTGGGCGCAAATCTCGGCGGGGCGATCATCCCGGTCATCCTCACCTTATCCGCCGATCCGGTGCCGCGGCGGATCATGGTCTCGAATTTCGTCCTGCGTGGGGGCGGGGCGGCGTTGGTGCTGATCGGTCTGATCGTCGATCCGCAAGCGCTTGGCTTTCTGGGCAGCACGGTGGCGCGGCAGGTCATCAACCTGCATCTGGTCTTCAACCTCGGCGTGGTGCTGGTCTCGCTGCCGCTGATCCCTTCGGTGCTGCGGCTTGCCGAAGCGGTCGTCGTCGAGCGCAAGGAGGCGTCGCAGATGCGGATCACGGCCCTCGATCAGGACGGGCTGGGCAATCCGGGCCATGCGCTTGGCAATGCGGCCCGCGAGTTGCTGCGCATGGGCGAGCAGGTCTTCGAGATGTTGCAGCCAGCGCTCGGGCTTTTCGTGCATTGGGACCCGGAGGTCGCCGCCCGCATCAAGCGCAACGAAAACGAAGTTGACCGGATGCATTACGAGATCAAGCTTTATGTCGCGCGACTCAATGAAACGCGCCTGAGCACAGAGCAATCCCGGCGCGCGATGGAGATCGCGATGGTCGCGAACCACCTCGAGGATGCGGGCGATCAGATCTCGACCAACCTCGTCGCCCTCGCGCAGCGGATCTATGAGCGCGGCCTGACCTTCTCGGACGAGGGCTTGCGCGAGTTGACCGATTTCCATGATCGCGTTGCGTCGAATACGCGTCTTGCGCTGAACGTGCTGATGTCAGGCGAGCTGGAAGATGCCCGCCAGCTTGTTGAGGAAAAGGACCGCACCCGCGCCGCAGAGGCGGACTTGCAGGCCGCGCATCTGGCCCGTCTGCGCGCGAATAACAGCGCCTCCGTCGAGACCACGAATATTCATCAGGAAACGGTGCGCGCGCTCAAACAGATTAACACGGATGTGACCTATGTCGCCTATCCGATCCTTGAGCAGGCAGGCGATCTGCGCGCGACGCGGCTGACCGGGTGATCGGCCACGGGGCTGCGGACCGGCAACGCGTGTGCCCTTCGCGCGCCGTCAGCCGTCTGTGGAGCAGGTGACGGTTTTCCAACCTTCTATTTTCTGAAGCCTCCCCTCAAGCCGAGCCCGCACAAGGTCGAGCGCGTCACTGCCAGCGGAAGCTGCGTCAGCGGGCCCCCGCCGGACGGATTGTCGAGAGTTTGGGGCGCATAAGGGAAAGCGTCACTGCAGATCTCTCCGTACCAGATCTCGCAGCCGCAGCTGGGATGAGCGTTTTATCCTATCATGCCCATTTCAAGCAGCTTAGGGTCAGGACTTCGGTAACGGGGGCG
>NZ_JHEH01000062.1 GCF_000715505.1 Thioclava dalianensis | reverse complement strand
CGCCCGCCAGCACCGGCGGCTCGGCCATCACGGGCTACACCGTGACCTCAAGCCCCGGCGGCTTGACGGGCACCGGCACCGCCTCGCCGATCACCGTGAGCGGGTTGACCAACGGCACGGCCTACACCTTCAGCGTGACCGCCACCAACAGCGCAGGCACGGGGGCGGCCTCTGCTGCGTCCAACAGCGTGACCCCGATTGGCGTGCCGAGCGTCGGCGCAGTCTCGGCGACCGTGCCCTATAATGCCAGCGCGACCGCAATCCCGCTTGCGATCACTGGCAGTTCGGTCACATCGATCAATGTCGTCTCAGGGCCCAGCCACGGGACGGTGCAGATTTCGGGGATCACTCTGAGCTATACGCCCGCGACAAGCTTTAACGGGACGGACAGCTTTACCTACACGGCGACCAATGCGTCGGGGACGTCTTCTGCGGCGAGTGTCAGCGTGACGGTGTCTGCGCCCACGATCACCGTGAGCCCGACCAGCCCCAGCGGCGCGGTGTTGGGAACGGCCTATAGCACGAGCTTCAGCGCCTCTGGCGGGACGGGCCCCTATAGTTTTGCGACCACCCCGGCCAGCGGCAGCCTGCCGCCCGGGCTCAGCTTGAGCAGCGCAGGCGTGCTCAGCGGAACACCGACGCAGGCGGGCAGCTTTACCGTGACGCTGAGCGGCACCGATACCAGCACGCCGCCCACCAGCTTCACCAGCGCCGCGATCACCATCTTGGTCGCACAAGGCGCGCCCGCGATCAGCGCGATCAGCCCGACCACGGGCAGCGCCGCAGGTGGCACAAGCGTCACGATCAGCGGCTCGCAGCTTGCCGGGGTCACTTCGGTGAGTTTTGGCGGGACCGCCGCTACCAGTTTCACCGTTGAGTCCGACAGCCAGATCACCGCGATTGCCCCTGCGGGTAGCGGCGTGCGGCATATTTCGGTCACGTCTCCTGGGGGCAGCTCGGCCAGCACCGGGGCCGATCAGTTCACCTATCTCTCCGATGTCGCGACGCTCTCGGGGCTGAGCCTGAGCACGGGCGCGCTATCGCCCAGCTTCAATGCGGGCATTTCGGCCTATAGCGTGGCTCTGCCTGCGGGCACGACGGCGTTGCGCGTGACACCGACCACCACGGATAGCGCGGCAAGCGTGAGCGTGAACGGCTCTGTGGTTGCATCGGGCAGCCCCTCGGCGGCGCTTGCGCTGACGCCCGGGGCGAATACGATCTCGCTGCTGGTGACGGCGCAAGATGGCACCGCGCAGCAAAGCTACGCGATCACCGCCACGGTGGCGCTGCAAAGCGATCTGATCACCTTCTCGCCCATCGGCACGCAAAGCTTGGGCGGGGCGCCGGTCGCGGTCACGGCAAGCGCGGCCTCGGGGCTGCCGGTCACCCTGACCAGCGCGACGCCGGCCATCTGTACGCTCAGCGGTGGCTTGCTGAGCACGGTTGCGGCGGGCACGTGCCAGATCAGCGGCAGCACGGAGGGCAATGCGCAATATGCGCCCGCATCGGCCACGCTGAGCGTCTTGGTCTCGACCTTGCCAGATCCCTCGAAAGATCCCGATGTCATCGGGATCGTCACGGTGCAAAACTCGATGGCGATGGAGTTCGGGCGCACCCAGATGCAGAACTTCTCCTCGCATCTCGAAGCGCTGCGCGATGGCGATGGGCCGCGCGATTCCTTCGGTGCCAGCCTTGCCTTGCCTGCGCTGCGGCCGACACCTTCGGAGACGGCCACCCTGTTCCCCTCCGCACGGGACGGGGCCGCATCCGGGCAACAAAGTCGCCGAAATCCCGGCCAGACCCGGACCGCAAGCGCCGAGAGATTGACGGCCACCGCCTCCACCTCGGGGATGGATCCGACGCTTACATCCAGTCCAAATCTGCTGGGGCCAAGGATCGGGCTTTGGACGGCGGGCAGCCTCAGCCTCGAGACGGACGGCGACCTGGATGTCCACACGAACGGGCTGAGCGCGGGCATCGATTACCAACTGTCTGAGCGTGCGATCATCGGCTTTGGTCTGGGGATTGGCTACGGGCATTCCGACATCGGCGATGATGGCTCGAACTCCAAGGGGCGCAGCAAAAATGCCGTGGTCTATGGCACGTTCAAAGCGGGTGAGCGCGGCTTCGTCGATGTGCTGGCAGGCTATGGCAAGCTGAATTTCGACACGGAGCGGGCGATTTCGGGCGGGCCGGATATGGCCTATGGTTCGCGCAGTGGCGATCAGATCATCGGTCAGATCCGCGCCGGGCTTGAATATCGCGCCGACAACTGGATGCTGTCGCCCTATGCCGGGATGCGGGTGATCACGGGCCATCTTGATGCGTATAGCGAGCGGGCGGATAACCCGAGCGATGCGCTGCATTTCGACCGCCAAGGCTATGGCACGTCGCAGATCGATCTGGGGGTGCGCGGCTCGATCAAGCAAGAGACCTCCTACGGGTCGGTCTCGCCCAATTTCCGGCTGGAGTATCATCGTGTGTTCAACCGCGATGTGGCTGCCGGGATGAGCTATGCGAACCTCAGCTCGGGCGGGCAATATATTCTGAACCTGCCGCAATCGGGAGAGGATTTGCTGACCATCGGTTTGGGCGCCAATTTCGACTTCGACAACGGCACCAATCTGCGGCTCGATTATCGCAATACCTCCGGGTCGGGATCGCATAGTCAAAGCCTCGCTTTGCAATATTCCATGCAGTTCTGAGGCGGGCAGGGCACGGCCCTATGGGGCGATTGACCCCCGTAGGTGATCTCTCCAGAGAAACGCTGTGAGCCGCGATCAGGGATTGCGGCTCATGCCGTTTTGAACGCGCGCGCCCTCGGTGGGAGAGGGGGAACTGTTAGGCCGGTCGGTCGTGCGCATCGTTATGATGGAAGCCAATAGAAGGCCGGTGTCAGAGATTCCCTGCGTCAGACGCGGACCTGTCGCCAAGGTCTGGAATTTCGCGCCCGAGGATCTTAGATGACTCCGGATTGATCAGGACCCGGGCCCACATGCGTCAACACCTCTCCGATTTTCTCGACCGTTCTTCAACGCGTTACATAATCATGGGGGTGATCCTGTTTAACGCGGTCGTCCTCGGGCTTGAGACCTCCAAACCGGTGATGAACACGGCGGGCAGTCTGATCATCGCGCTGGACACGGCCTGCCTTGTGATCTTCGTGGCCGAGCTTTTGGCCAAGATCTATGCGCGCGGGCTGCGGTTCTTTCTGAATGCATGGAATATCTTCGATTTCCTCGTGGTCGGCATCGCCCTTGTGCCAGCCGCGGGCGGGCTGTCCGTATTGCGTGCGCTGCGCATCTTGCGGCTGTTGCGGGTGGTTTCGGTGGCGCCGACCCTACGCCGCGTGGTGGAGGGGTTCATCTCGGCCCTGCCGGGGATGGCCTCGGTTTTTCTGCTGATGGGGGTGATCTTCTATATCGCCGCCGTGATCGCGACCAAGCTGTTCGCCGATAGCTTTCCCGACTGGTTTGGCTCGCTAGGTGCGTCGCTCTACACTCTGTTCCAGGTGATGACGCTGGAGAGCTGGTCGATGGGCATCGTCCGCCCGGTGATGGAGGTTTACCCCGAGGCGTGGATGTTCTTCGTGCCCTTCATTCTGATCACGACATTTGCCGTGGTGAACCTGCTTGTGGGTTTGATCGTCAATTCGATGCAGGATGCGCATGCCGAGGAAACCAACGCCGCAACCGATACCTACCGCGACGAAGTGATCCGGCGTCTTGCCGCGATTGAGGAGCGCTTGAACGAGAAGCGATGAGCTGTCGCGGGCCGAAAGCCCCGGCCATCGTCACTTGGTCTGCGCAACCTTGCCTGCAATATACTGTGCGATCATCAGATCGAGATGCGCGCCACCGCCGTTCTTGAACAGAGTCACTTCGTCCTCCGAGCGTCGTCCCTCGGCACCCTTTCCGATCAGGTCGTAGAAATCGCCCTTCACAGCGTCGGCGCTGATGACCCCTGCTTTGATCGGGATCGTAAGCTCGCCGATATGGTGGATGGTCGTGTCGCGACTGTCGACGAAAAGCGACGCGGTAGAGATCAACGCATCATCGGCCTCGCGCATATCGGTCTTGAAGGCGCCGATCAGATCGACATGGGTGCCGGGGCGCATCCAGTCGCCCATCAGCACCGGCTCGCGCGCCATGGTCGCGCAGGTGATGATATCTGCATCGGCTGCGGCTCCGGCAAGGTCCCCTACGGCGGCAATATCGACACCGGGCACCAAGGCTTCCTGCGCCAGTGCCTCAGCCTGAGCGATCCGCCGCGCCCAGATCCGAATGGTTTTGATCGACGGAAACACAGAGCTATAGGCATCAATCAGGCTGCGGGCCACCGTACCGGCCCCGACGATCAGCAGGCTGGCACTCTCCGGTCGCGCCAGAAGCTGCGCGCCGAGAACCGAATCTGAGGCGGTTTTCAGCTCGGTGACCAACTTGCTGTCGATGATGGCGGCAAGCTGCCCATGCTCAGGCTCGAACATGAACATCGCCCCCTGGACGCTGGGCAGTCCCGCGCCCGGGTTTTTCCCGAAGACCGTGACCGATTTCACCCCGAACCCGAGCCCTTCGATATAGGCCCCCCGGCTGAGCAGAGATCCCTCGGAGGGGCCGAGAAAAATGTCGCCCACCTTGGCTTTCGGCAGCGCGTGGCCGTCGCGCAGGGCGGTGACGGCTTCGGGCCAAGTGACCAGCGGTTTGGCATCGTCATATGTGATCATGCGGGGCGTGAGCATTGTCTCTCTCCTGACGTCGTTTGGCTCTTAGAGCGCGTCCAACCAGCGCGCGGTTGAGGACACATCGCGAAGCGTGGGTGTTTCAGCCGTCATCGCCCGAGCGATCACGTCGCCGCAGCCTGCGGCCATGGTCCAGCCCAACTGTCCGTGGCCCGCGTTGATCCACAGGTTGTCCCACCGGCGCACGCGTCCGAGAAAGGGCGGTCCTGCGGGCGTGCTGGGGCGCTGCCCGGTCCAGAAGCTCGCGGAATGTGCATCGACCGCATCCCCAAACTGCCGCGCCACATAAGCGCGCAAGACATCGAGACGGGTGTCGGGCAGGGACAGATCGCTCTGCCCGGCGAATTCCGCCATGGCTGTGACGCGGAGTTGCCCACCATAGCAAGCGACCGCCAGCAATTCGGTTTCATCGACATAGGGCAGCCGTGGGATCCGGTCCGGGTCGCGGATCGTCCAACTGCCCGAATACCCTTTGACCGGATAAATCGCAGGCGCAAACCCCAGCTGGCGCGTCAGCGCTGCGGTCCCCGTGCCGGTTGCCAGCAAGACAGCATCTGCCGCCCGCGCGCCGTGATCCGTCTTCACCCCCGTGATGGTGCGCCCATCGGTCTCAAACCCGGTAACATGCGTGCCAAAGTGCAGCGCGACGTCGAATTTTCGGGCTATGACCTCGGATACAGCCTTGGTGAATGAATGACAGTTTCCGACCGAGTCGACGGGGCTGTAAATCCCGCCCGCCAAATGCTCGGGCATCGTGGCAAGCGCCGGGTCGCGCTGGATCAGGGCGTCACTGTCAAGAACCTCCATCTGATCATCGGCCCGCGCGCCGCCCTGTGCAAGCGTGGCTGCATGTGCGCGAAACTGCGCGAGGTTCTGAAACAGATAGAGCCCGCCCTCGTGGCGCAAACTGCCGGTTAGACCGAGATCGGCCTCGATCTTTTGGGTCAGATTACGGCTCATCCGCGACAGGCGTTGCAGCTTGCTGGTGTTGGTGGCGTGGGCCGACGCGGTGCAGTTGCGCAGAAATTGCGCCCCCCATGCCCAGAGGGCAGGATCGGTTGGTCGCGTGACCCTGATGCCGGGCTCGCGGCGCAGAAGAGCGCGTGTGATAGACCCGATGGCCGAGGGGCTGGCCCAGGCCGAGGCATGGCCAACCGCAAGAATGCCTGCATTCGCGCGACTGCAGCCCTCAGCCGGGCCGGGCTGGCTGTCGATGAGCGTGACCTTTGCCCCACGCGTCGCCAGCGCATAGGCGCTCAACACCCCAACAACCCCCGCGCCAATGATTACGACCCGCTGTTGCATCACACGCCCCCAGTCGCCGCATAGATCCATAAAATGGAAGCCTTACCTGCGGGCGCGATCACCGCATGCTCAAGCTGGCTGTCAAATGCCAGCATGTCACCGACCGATAAGCGCCGTGGCGCTTGCTGTGCGATCCGCACCTCGATGCTCCCGGATTGTACGATGATTTGCTCCCAGCCTGCATGCGCATGCATCGGACCGAATTCCGCCATTGAGCGGCACAGAACATCAGCGCGCAGCGTCAGGAACGGCACTCCCCGACGATCCTCGCTCAGAAATTCGAAGCGATATTGCGGCGTCTCGACGCGCCGACCTGTTCCCAGCGGGATCTCCGCAATGCGCAGGATCTCGGTCGAGGCGGGCCGGGGGTCAACCAGATCGGTGATCGAGATCCCGAACCCTTCGCAAATCCGGATCATGACATCGAAAGTCGGTGACATCAGCCCGTTTTCGATGCGCGACAGCGTCGCCGACGAAACGGATGTACGTGCGGCAGCGGCCTTGAGCGACAGGTCTCCGGCCTGTCGCACGCGCCGCAAATTCGCGCCGACGACATCCGCACCCGGCGGTGAATCCCCAACACCCGTCAGGGCGAGGTCATGAGCGTTCATCAACAGCTCCTTGGGATAGATGGCTTGTGGGCAACCGCCGCTCATTGCATATATGCAACGCGCCGGCCGTCTGTTGCAAGTTGAAACGTGGCAGACGGAGCACAGGAGCGCTGTCACGAAAATCGAGAACAGCGCGGCGGCAGCCTCCATCGCCGCACCCCAACGGCTCGGACGCGCGACAATGCCGAGAGACCTTGACCCGCATGGCCCGGGAAAAGCTGGCAGATGCAGAGCGCTATCGCCTGATGGAGTGGGTGGGCCTTGTCGGATCGCCTGCGGGCCTGACCGAAGTCGAGCTGACCGAGTGCTTGTCCGCCAACGGTCCCGGGGCGCGGACAGCATCTGGCCGGTGCAAAGCGGCGAATTAAAAGCTGCTGAACCGGGTGGGGGAAACTTAGGGGGATCGAAATGCCTGAAAAGTTGTTTTCAACAATTTCTCAGAATCTTAAGCCGAGGAAAGTGGCGGAGAGACAGTCCGGCAATGATTTCGGATTTTGATTTAAAGCACAATAAAAACAATATCTAGGAGAAGTTCGGCGGGGCATAATGTGTATCAGATTGTGTATCAAAAACGGGAGTTCTTTCATTTGATATCTCTCCTCTTGGTCAGCATCATTATGGCATCGCTTTGAGCAAGCCAAATGCTCGAAGCAATTGGGGTTCATCCAATTCCCGCTGTTCGACCAAGGTCCGCGCCATTGCATCCAACACCTCGCGCCGCTCTTTCAAGATTTGCGCGGCGCGGGCTTCCGCCTTGCTCAGGCGGCGACGCACCTTGGCGTAGACGGTTTGGTTCTGAAGCGTCAGATGGTCGGGTTGATCCAGCCAGAGCTGTTCGTGATGGCCGAGGCCGAGGCGGGTTTCGATGGCGATCGCCAGTCGCGTTGCTTGGGCGAGATCTGAGGCTTGTGTGCCGCCCGCGCCGCTCGAGA
>NZ_JHEH01000061.1 GCF_000715505.1 Thioclava dalianensis | reverse complement strand
TTGCAACCTCAATGATCTGTTCGGGCGTCAGTGCGCGCAGGACAGCCCACGCAAGCGCGCCGCGATCCTTGGCAGATAGGCGAGCGGTCAGAACAGCAGACAGCCCACTTAGAGCGTCAATATCAGACAGCCAGAGCGCATATCCCACGCAACGGGAGACGCTCTTGATATGGTCTGGGATTTGCTGAGAAATACTCATGCCAGCGCCCCCCAATGTGTTGCCAAGATGTGGAAGGTTGCGATATACTCACCGCAAGACAGGACGCTTTCCACTACGTCTTTTGCGCCGCTGACCTTTGCCGAGGTCGCGGCGTTTTCGTTTGCAGTTACGATGTTTTTACGATCATCAACTGCTAACTTATTGTTTTCAAATGATACCCGAGTCCTCTCCTGGGCACCAAGCTCCTTACCAGAGCCCGCAAAACCCTCGCTTCGGCGGGGGTTTTTCGATTCTGACGGAACCTCTGATGCGCGATAGGCGTAGGATCGCAAAGGGAGGTCTGATGTTTTCCTGGATCACTGGCGTCATTGCAGCGTTTGGCTATCTCGGCATCGCCGGGCTGATGCTGCTGGAGAATGTGTTTCCGCCGATCCCTTCGGAACTCATCATGCCACTGGCGGGCTATATGGCCGCTCAGGGAAAATTTGCGCTGGTCTGGCTGATCGTGGCGGGCACGCTGGGTTCGGTGCTGGGGGCGATCCTGTGGTACTGGGTTGGCTTGCGGATCGGGATCGAGCGGTTGAGCGATTTGTCGCGCAGACACGGGCGCTGGATCGGCGTGACGCCCCACGATATCGAGAAATCCCGAGCATGGTTCGCGCGCCACGGCTGGGTCGCGGTGTTTTTCGGGCGGATGGTGCCGGGCGCACGCACGTTGATCTCGGTGCCCGCGGGCATGGCGCGTATGTCGTTTGTGCCCTTCTTGCTTTACACCACGGCGGGCAGCGCGCTTTGGACCGCGTTTCTCACGGTCGCGGGCTATCTGCTGCACCAGAAATACGATCAGGTCGCGGATTGGGTGAACCCGGTTTCGACCGCTGTTTTTGTGTTTCTGATCGCGATTTACCTCTGGCGGGTGGCGCGCTGGACGCCCGATCCGGAGGACTCTGTCTGATCTGCGCTGACGCAGGGTGGGTCGCGCGTTGGCAAGTGGCGTGCAAAGCGCTTATATGCCCGGCAAGGCGATCGAAAAGGACAAAGCGTGGCGATCCATCTTTACGAAAGAGACTTGCCGGACGGGCTTGATCTGGGCCCGGTGGTGGCGGTTGATACCGAGACGATGGGTCTGGATCCGCGTCGCGACCGGCTGTGCCTTGTGCAGCTGTCCGCGGGCGATGGGAATGCACATCTGGTCAAGATCGCCAAGGGCCAGACGGAGGCGCCGCGCCTGACCGCCCTGCTTGCCGATCCCGGCTGTGAAAAGCTGTTTCACTTCGCCCGGTTCGATATCGCGGCGCTTTATAACGCCTTCGGAATGGTGACGCGCCCGGTGTTTTGCACCAAGATCGCCGCGAAGATGGTGTGCACCTTTACCGACAGACATGGCCTAAAGACCCTGTTGCACGAGATCGTGGGCGTCGATATCTCCAAACAGCAGCAAAGCTCTGATTGGGGTGCGCCAGAGCTGAGCATGGCACAAAAAGAATATGCCGCATCGGATGTTTTACATCTGCACAAGCTGCGCGATGCGCTGGAGAAGCGCCTGATCCGCGAGGACCGGCTGGATCTGGCGCAGGCGTGTTTCGATTTTCTGCCAACACGTGCGCAGCTCGACCTTTTGGGATGGGGAGAACCGAATGACATCTTCCACCACTGATATGACCGCGCCTGCGAGTGTGCCCGAGACGGATTACAGCGCGACCGCGCGCCGGGTGATCGGGATCGAGGCGGCGGGGCTTGTAGCACTTGCCGACAGTCTCGACGGGGAATTCTCGCGCGCCGTTGCAATGATCCTTGCGACCAAGGGTCGGGTGATCGTCTCTGGCATGGGCAAATCGGGGCATATCGGACGCAAGATCGCAGCGACGCTGGCCTCGACCGGCACGCCTGCCTATTTCGTCCATCCCGCCGAGGCGAGCCATGGCGATCTGGGCATGATCACCGAGAGCGATCTGGCTCTGGTCCTGTCCAATTCGGGTGAAACGCCTGAGCTGGCCGATCTGATCGCGCATACCCGGCGCTTTTCGATCCCGATGATCGGGGTGGCCAGCCGGCCCGGATCGACGCTGCTTAAACAGGCCGATCTGGCGCTTGTGCTGCCTGCAGCCGAAGAGGCCTGCGGCACCGGCGTCGTGCCTACGACCTCGACGACGATGACGCTGGCGCTGGGCGATGCGCTTGCGGTGGCGCTGATGGAGCACCGCAAGTTCACAGCCGAGCATTTCCGCACGTTCCACCCCGGCGGAAAGCTGGGCGCAAGGCTCGCGACGGTCGGCGATCTGATGCATGCCGATCTGCCGCTGGTCACGCAAGACACCCCGATGACCGAGGCTCTGCTGGTCATGAGCCAGAAGGGCTTTGGCGTGATCGGTGCGACCGATGCGCAGGGACGTTTGAGCGGGATCGTCACTGATGGCGATTTGCGGCGCCACATGCAGGGCCTGCTTGAGCGCAGCGTGGCCGAGGTGATGACCGCCAGCCCCTCGACAATCCGCCCCGGCCAGCTTGCCGAGGCCGCGGTGGCCCAGATGTATGCGCGCAAGATCACCTGCCTCTTCGTCGTCGAAGATGAAATCCCGGTCGGCTTCATCCAGATCCATGACTGTTTGCGGGCCGGTATCGGCTGATGGATTACGAGAAGCGCCATTCCAGATTTGTGAGCGGGGCCAAGCTGGTTCTGCCGCTGGCGGCGCTTATTTTGCTGTCCACGCTGTTTTTGTTCTCGAACCGGATCGATCCGAGCGCGGCCATTCCCTATGCCAAGGTTGATGTCGAGAAACTGGCGCGTGAATCCGCGCTCACCCAGCCCGATTTCTCGGGCGTCACGAAAGACGGCGGGACGCTGTCGGTGATCGCCCAGCAGGCGCTTCCCGATACGGGCAACGGCTCGGGGGCGGTTGCCAGCGATCTGGCGGCGAAGCTCACCTCGAAGACCGGGGTGGTGACCGATCTCAATGCCCGACAGGGCCGGTTCCAGCCCTCGGTCTCGCAGGTCACGCTGAAAGGGTCGGTCGCGATGCAGACCTCGAAGGGTTACCGGATGAATTCGGACCTGATGACGCTGGCGACTGACCGCGATCGCATTATCTCTCCCGGACCGGTCCATGGGGATGCGCCCTATGGCACGCTTGATGCCGGGGCGATGCAGATGACGACTCAAGACAATGGTGCAACGCATGATCTTGTTTTCAACAAAGGCGTGAAGCTGGTATATCAGCCGAAGCAATGAGGGTGTGATGAGACGCATTGTAGGTTTTCTGGCCGTGAACGCGGTTCTTCTGATCCCCGCCATGGCGCTGGCTCAGCAAATCAATTTCGGCGGCATGAAGGCCAATACCAAGGCTCCGGTCGAGGTGACGGCGGATCAGCTCAACGTCAATCAGGACTCGGGGCAGGCGGTGTTCAGCGGCAATGTGCTGATCGCGCAGGACCAGATGCGGCTCAAGGCGCCCAAGGTTGAGGTGAACTACGCCAAGGGCGACACCAGCAAGATCTCGACCCTGCATGCGACGGGCGGTGTCACGCTGGTCTCGGCGACCGATGCCGCAGAGGCCCAAGAGGCCGTCTACGATGTTGCCGCAGGCACCGTGGTGATGACCGGAAACGTGTTGCTGACCCAAGGCGACAACGTGATGTCGGGCAATCGGCTTGATGTCGATCTGAGCACCGGGATGGGCCAGATGCAGGGCCGCGTGCGCACGATCCTGACTCCGGGAAAGAAGTGATGAGCGATACGGTCGAGCCCAAGATAGAGCGCCGCCCTGTCCTTGATCAGGAAGATGGCTTGCAGGTCACTGGCCTGCGCAAGAGTTACAAGCGTCGTGCGGTGATTCGCGACGTGTCGCTGCATGTCTCGCGCGGCGAGGTGGTGGCGCTTCTGGGGCCCAACGGGTCGGGCAAGACGACCTGCTTTTACAATATCGCGGGGCTGATCCGCCCGGATGCAGGTCAGGTCAAACTGGATGGGCGCAATGTGACGCGCCTGCCGATGTATCGCCGGGCGAAGCTGGGGATCGGCTACCTGCCGCAAGAGGCGTCGATCTTTCGCGGCCTGACGGTGGAGAAAAATATTCTCGCGGTACTCGAGATCGCGCTGCCCGATCCGCATAGCCGCCGCGAGCGTCTTGAGGAATTGCTCGGTGATTTCTCGATCGCCCATCTGCGGCATGCGCCTGCGATGGCACTGTCGGGCGGTGAGCGGCGGCGCTGCGAGATCGCGCGCTGCCTTGCCGCCGATCCGAAATACCTGCTGCTCGATGAGCCCTTCGCCGGCGTTGATCCGATTGCGGTTTCGGAAATCCGCGCATTGGTGTCGCAGCTCAAGGGCCGGGGAATCGGGGTTCTGATCACCGACCACAATGTCCGTGAAACGCTGGAAATCGTTGAACGCGCTTACATTTTGCACGATGGCAAGGTGCTGATGTCGGGCACCACCGAAGAGGTCGTTCAAGACGAGAACGTGCGCCGCGTCTATCTCGGGCAGAATTTCCGAATTCTTTGAGCTGATCGCTGCAACCTGTTCAAACTGTGCGCAGGTCAACCGTTGACAGTCCGCCCGTTCCGTCCCCAAATATGTTGAATGCGTGATCGTCGTTCTCATCCCCGGCGCACCTTCACCGAGTCGTGCTCGGTACGTGCCCACCAATGGCTTCAAGGCCTGGAACGGACGGCTTTGATCCGCAGTTTCCCTCGGGACTTTAACCGGCTCGCAACCTGCCCGTGTCACGGTCAGGCGGCGCGGCCCAATGCGTGAAGGAGAAAATCCATGCGTTATCAGATCAGTGGCAAACAGCTCGATATCGGGGAGGCGCTGCAGACCCATGTCAAAACCGAGCTGAGTGAAACGGTCGACAAGTATATGCAGCGTCCCACGGATGCGCAGATCACGTTCTCAAAGCACGCACATGAATTCATTTGCGAGGCCACGGTTCACCTCTCGACCGGGCTGACCGCCACCGCGAAAGGGCACGCCACCGAGATCTACTCGGCCTTTGAGAGTTGCCGCGAAAAGATGGACAAGCAGCTTCGCCGCCATAAACGCCGGCTTAAGGATCACCACCGGGATCGTGCGGAACCGGTTGAATTCGAGGCCGCAGGCCTGTATGTGCTCGCCGCAGAGCAGGAGAGCGAGTCGGACGAGCCAGCCAGTGAGGCGCCGATGATTGTGGCAGAGATGGAAACTCAGGTTCCAACTTTGTCGGTCGGAGAGGCGGTGATGCAAATGGAGATTTCCGACGCACCATTGCTCGTTTTCCGGAATGAGAAACATGGCGGGGTCAATGTCGTGCATCGGCGCGATGACGGCAATGTGGGCTGGATCGACCCCCGCCACAGCAAATGAGCGCCAAAGCAGACAGCGGCGCGGAAAAGACGGGATACATGGATCTTTCGAGGTTGCTCAAACCCGGCGCCGTCAAGGTGCTGTCCAACGTAACGAGCAAGAAGCGACTGTTTCAGGATCTCGGCGATATCGCGGCGCTGACCTACGGGCTCAACGCGTCGGAGACCGTCGATGCATTGCAGGAACGCGAAAGCCTCGGGCCGACAGGTGTCGGCCACGGGGTCGCTCTGCCGCATGCGCGGCTCGACGGGCTGGATCATGTCGTGGGTGTGTTCCTGCGCCTCGACAAGCCGCTCGATTTCGACGCGGTGGATCGCTTGCCGGTCGATCTTGTCTTCGCGCTGTTTGCGCCCAAGGATTCTGGCGTTGAGCACCTGAAGGCGCTCGCGCTGGTGTCGCGGACGATGCGGGATTCGGAGACCTGCGAAAAGCTGCGCGCCAATACCGATCCTGCGGCGCTTCATGCCGTGTTGACCGAAGCGAAAGGCCGTCAGGCCGCCTGAGCGCTTGCACCGGACCCGATTTTGAAAAGCGCGCCCCGAACCGGGCGCGCTTTTTTATGGCGTCACCTTCCAGTCGCCAAAGCCGAACTGCATGAAATCGCGCGGGTAGCATTCGCGCGCGGCCGCCTCCAGCTCGGGCGTCCAGTAAGAGGCAAGTTTGACCGGCGCGCTATCGCTTTCTCCGGGGATGAATTCGGGCGCGTCAGACAGCCCGGCACTCTGCGCCAGATAGGCAAGATCGGCCACGATACGGTCTTCGCGCACCAGAAGGTCAGGCAAGGCGAACTGCGCCATTCCCTGCAACAGCGTCGATTGCGTGGCCCAGAGCGGATTGACCGGCAGCGCCGTCTGATTGGCGATGCTCATCTTGATCCAAGCGAGGAAGGCCAGCAGCGCCTCTCCCCATTGCTCGGGAGGCAGCGATTTACCCTCTTCCGGAAGGGGCAGCTTGTAGCTTTTGCGCAAGATCGCACGCGTCTCCAGCAGGCTGTCCCATTCCAGCACCGCGCTCAGCGCCAGATGGGCGCGCATCAGCGGATGGCGCAACACGGTAAAGCTGCGATGGCCGGTCTGGCGGCGCTTCCACTGGCGCAGGGTCTTTTGCGAGAACCCTTCTTCGAGGCCACCGATCTTGCCCATCCAGTCGCGGATCTGGACGTCGAGCGCCGGGCGGATCGGCATGTATAACAGCCCCGCCTCTTTGCAACCGATGAAGCCCGGCACGCCGGGGCCACGGCGGGGCTCGAAATTGGGGGTGCGCGACAGGTTGAAGCGGTCGATTCGCGCCAGCGAGTTTTCCATGCCCGCGAAATTCGCGACCTTGCTGTCCAAAGGCTCGGGATTTTGCACTTTCAGCGTGTCGGGAAGCGCCGAAAGGCGACCTTCCAGACCCAACCAATCCGCAAGCCCGTTGATCACCTCAAGCGACTGCGCATCTTCATAATCGATGTAGAATGCGGTCTGCCCCGATTTTTGAAGCGCGTTGAGCAGGCTGACCTGAAAGCTCTGCAGGGCCTCAAGATGCGCTTCGAACTCGGCGGCGTCGAACTGGGCCTTCTCGCGCTTGCGGTGCTTGGCATCGCCCAGCTTCCACTGCCCCGTCGCCCGCGCGATCTTGAGGCTGATATAGCTCTCGATCGGATTGCGGCTTAGCACGATCTTGGCGCATTTCGGATCGTTGAGAAACGTGTCGAGCATGCGCGGATCGTGATCGTGGAAGAACCGGCAGCCATTGAGCCCCTCGGCCTGCCGGATCGCTTTCCACAGAACGGTCGGGTCGGCGTCGCGTTGGCTTTGCGAGATGCTCAGCAGCTCCTTGCGGTTGGGATAGCCGATGAGGACAGGATTGAACGCCTCGCCATGGCAGTGAATCCCGGGCAGCGCATTCAGCGCCGCCTCCAGAAGGTTGGAGCCAGTCCGCATTTCCGCGAAGATGACGAAGGTGTCGA
This sequence comes from Thioclava dalianensis, assembly GCF_000715505.1. GTDB lineage: Bacteria > Pseudomonadota > Alphaproteobacteria > Rhodobacterales > Rhodobacteraceae > Thioclava > Thioclava dalianensis. Next base: position 1,496 of record NZ_JHEH01000061.1, on the reverse strand, counting down.
ATTTGGGCATTGTTTACTTCACCAGATAGGGCCGTCCGCGACGGGTGTCCGTGCGCCGCGCGCCATCATCCAGAGGGAAGTCCCCCATGACCAGAGGCTGCATGCCCTGATTCTTGAGGTTTTGCAGGAATTGACCAAAGCCCGTCAGGTCGACCATCTGCGGTGCTTCGGTCAGTCGGCGCGCGTTGCGCGGTGAGATCTCGTCGATGATCGTTTGCAGGGGCTCCATCGGGTTCTCGACGAATTCCGCAATCGACCAGATCCGCACCCGCGCCTTCACATACATCGATTGCAGGATCGCGAGGTGATCCAGTTCCAGCTTTTGCAGCCGCGCGGCTTCCCGCCGGATCGTCGTGAAATTCTCGTTCTTGCGCGAAAGCGGCAAAGCCCAAGTCCCGGTGATCACCGAAATCTGCGCGTTCGGATCGGTTGCGGTGAACCAGTTGTTATCCTGATTGTCGCGCGGGTTGAACATAAAGCACTGCCGCTCGCCGCGGGAGTTCCAGATCACGTTTGTCAGGAAGGCCCGGGGGTCATAGTCGCGCAGCACCGCACTGTCGGTGAGCCCGCCATTGAACATCGTCTCGCCCCCTGCGAATTCCGCAGCACCGGGTGCGAAGAGATGCCCATGTACGCGGGCCGCGACATATTTCGAAAGCCAGCCCTCGAAATTCTCGAACAGGTCGGAAAATCCGTGGAAGATCGAATAGGGTGCCGAGGTTTTGCCGTTCTCATGGTCCTTTTTGGGAAAGCGGCTTTGCATGTAGAGCCCCGGCCGCCCCTTCGTGCGCCGCTCGATCGACTTCGAGAACAGCCGGTCGATCTTGGCGGGATTGGGTTCGGCCATTGCCGAGCTGCCATTGCTCGGCGCGAGGAAGGTTCTGTAGAGCTTATCGGCCTTTGGCCAGATCTTGCGGGCGACGAAACAATCCGAGCGCCGAAGAAGCTGGAGGTGATCGTCGTAGAAAATATGCGGCTTGCCCTGAAAATCGAATTTCGTGAGCGTCAGCGACCGGCTCTCCACCGAGGTTGCATAAAGCCGCGTCAGCGTCTGGAAATAGCTTTCATCGGGGATCCAGACCCGTTTGAAGTAGCGATCATAGAGCGACCGATCCGGGTCTTCGAGGATCGCGCTGAGCGTCTGGCGCGTGAGGCACCACCATTGGCTGCCCAGATGCGGCACAAGCCCGTCCGGAATGCGCCGCTTGAAGCCGATACGGCGCTGTAGCTCTACGTAGCGGTCGAAATAGCGGCGCTGCTTTTTCCACGAGAAAGGGAAGCGCAGGGTGAAGCGCTCGATATCGATGCCGCCGACGGTCCAGCCAACTTCGGTCGTCGTGACGCTTTCGATAAAATCGGTATGCGGGCGCGCCGCGAGATATTCGGTCAGCTCCGAGACCGGGCGCAGCGGCAGGCACGAACCCGATGCAAGATAGACATGGCGCACATCGCGGTGGCGGGCGAGCATCTGTTCAGCGGCGGATTGGCTGGCCGCC
>NZ_JHEH01000060.1 GCF_000715505.1 Thioclava dalianensis | reverse complement strand
ATGGCCATGCAGATCTGACCTATGTGATGGCCGCTGCCGAAGAGGTGGCGCAGAAGGCCAAGGATTACATTGTCATCGTCACGAAATCGACTGTGCCGGTCGGCACCAACCGTAAAGTGCGCGAGGTTGTGGCCGCAGCCAATCCGGCGCTTGATTTCGATGTGGCCTCGAACCCTGAATTCCTGCGCGAGGGCGCGGCGATTGACGATTTCATGAAGCCAGATCGGGTGGTTGTTGGCGTCGAGACCGATCGCGCCGCTAAGGTCATGGCAGAAATTTACCGCCCGCTCTATCTGCGCGAATTTCCTATCGTCACCACCGATCTCGAATCGGCTGAGATGATCAAATATGCGGCCAATGCCTTTCTTGCGACCAAGATCACCTTCATTAACGAGATCGCGGCGCTGTGCGAAAAGGTTGGCGCGGATGTGAAGGAAGTGTCCAAGGGGATGGGGCTCGACAACCGGATCGGGAAGAACTTCCTGCATGCCGGCCCGGGGTTTGGCGGCTCGTGCTTTCCGAAAGATACCAAGGCGCTGGCGCGGATCGGGCAAGAAAATGCCTCGCCTATGCTGATCACAGAGGCCGTAATCAGCATCAACGAGCAGGTGAAACGCCGGATGGTGGATAAGCTGCTGGATCTGTGTGATGGCACGTTCAACGGCAAGGTGATCGCGATCATGGGCGTGACTTTCAAGCCCAATACGGACGATATGCGCGATGCGCCCAGCCTGACTGTGGTGCCCGCTCTGCTGGGCGGCGGTGCAACTGTGCGGGTGGTCGATCCGCAGGGCCGCCATGAGGGCGAGCAGCTTTTGCCGCGCGTCGATTGGATCGAGGATCCCTATGCCGCGAGTCAGGACGCCGATCTGATCGTGATCCTGACCGAGTGGAACGAGTTCCGCGCGCTCGATCTGGGCCGGATTGCCGCCTCGATGAAGGCGCCACGGATGGCCGATCTGCGCAATATCTACACTGCAGAGGATGCGCGCGCCGCCGGATTCAAGGCCTATAGCTCGGTCGGACGGCCTGATATGGAGGGGTGACATAGGGGGCGGGTCACCCTACTTGGCCTATCAGTTGATTTGTTCAGCAAAGCCCCTTATCACCGCAACGGAAGAAAGCAGACCACTGCCTATTGGACGAAGGAAATTAACTATGTCTATCCAAGAATTAGTCATTGTCTCAAGTCCGCGCAGCGGAACAAATTTCTTCTGTGAATGCGTCGGGGCGTTGCAAGGCGCTAAAGCCTATTTTGAAATCCTAAACCCTGCTGGCGTTTTTGGAATCACCGATGCAGCCACATTGCATGCCCTCAATGAAGGGTTCGGCACGCAGGCTGAAAACGCTCAAGACAAGGATTTAATCCACGCTTTTCGAGCTGATCCGATGCGTGGAATTGATATTCTACGCGATGATGCTACGAGTCGTGGACAATCTTTGATTTCTTATAAAATTTTTCCTGGCCAGGCTTCTTTGGAAATGATGGGGAAAATATTTAGCCGCGAGAATGTGGCTGTCATTCAGATTGTGCGCCAGAGATTGGACACTTTTATATCATACGAGAAAGCTCGTACAAAAAATGTCTGGCACAACAAAGACACCACGGATTTACTAGTTTCTGTTGACGTTGATGCTTTTTTAAAATGGGCGCGCACACTAGACAAGTGGCATATCGAAAATAGTAATTTGATTTCAAAACACGATATTCCCAGAAGCATTTGGACCTACAAAAAGGACATCAACATCCCCAAAGCGGACGTGGTCGAAAAAATTCAGAAATTTGTCGCTCAAAATGGTGTTTTTCGAAACATCACCCCGAAGGTACAAGACAATCGATTTTCAAGACAAGATATCCGATCTGATCCATTTGAAAAAATCGCTAACGGCGAAAAGCTGCGTGAGGAATTAAATGACAGAGGCGTTTATGACTATGCAAGATCAGAGCCTTTAATTTGACACAGAACTCTTCTCGACACTGATTTCGCGCAGAAGCGCAAACTGAGGTTATAAGATTGGTTCAAAATGCAACCGTTCCCCTTTGAGACGGGGGGCCGGGTGGAGGGTCCGATGCTGGGTATGGCGAACTCCTTCGGGCGAACTTGCTTACCACACGCGAACAATAACCAAAGAAATTTATGGATCTGCAGGAAGCCTATCGCGAGGCGATACTGGAACTGCTCGCTAAAAAGTTTAAGGGCCTCATGGTGAGGCATTGAGCCGTCACCGGATCGAGGCAAATGCCAAACGGATGACGACGGATAATCCGAATGCTCAATGAGGGTCTTTTGGCCCACGGCATCACGATGTCTGTCGCAAGGCTTTACGTCTCTCGGCGGTCGCTTTAGTGCAAACCGACCCGGGCCGCGCCAAAGGTCGCCTCCCCGGTTCGCCGAGCCGATCAACGCGATGATCGAGCACGAGCCTTCGCTCGACTATTGCACGGTCGCGTAGCTTCTTTGCTTCAACAAGAGCACGCGGTGCAACTGGTCTTCCAGCTTAAGAGCTGGCAGGTTCGCAGGCGATCGGTGGGCATGCGCCCATGTATTGAGGGTGTGCCCGACCATCGCCACCGCGCCGAACGAGAGCTGGTCGACGGATTGGGCGCGGGTCTTAAACGGCAAGGACAGCGAAACTTCCCTAGGACGCTGATGATCGACTTCCCCACGAGCGAATTGCTGGCCCGGCACCTGTCGCGCTCAAACACGCCCTAATTGACAGGTTCGACACGATCGGACGTGTGGACAGAGAGATCTGACTGAGGTGGGACAACGGCATTTGCGATCGGGCTCGAACCGGTGGACTTCGATAGCTCATTCTTAATCAGCCACCACGTCAGGGCGCTAGTCCGTAAAAATGGACCGAAGCAGGGGTTCATCACCCCGCAAGACACGCAATAGAATGGAATGGGCAAACGCGTCATCTGTCCTCTCAACGAGCAATGCGTTAAATACCACCGCTTCGAGAGCATGCAGCCTGCGAAATCGGCTGCAGAATGAGATTCTAGATCCACCGCCACCCTCGTCAGGCGCTTGCCACAGGGAACCCTACCAAGGCATTCAGATTAGCGGCTTAACCGGTGCCGGTTCCGCTACGTCCACGCAAGAAAGCAATTGCAAGATCGCAGTAAAAGATCAAAAAATCAAACTGAGCTGACTACCAGCCCAATGATCTCTGCCGCGTCCGTTGCTCCACGTTGCATGTGCACGCGCACAATACCATCCTTGCCTGACACGCTAGGCGACACCTGTCGCGCCGCTACAACAAGATCGTTCTTCTGAAAATAGTGGGACTTTACGTTGACGGCGACTTTATTAGACCCATTACAAATTATACTGCCGAATGTATGACCAGCATTGTATACAATTCCCGATAGCGCTTCCTTTTTTCCCAGCGCAATCTCTATACAATCATTCGGTGAAAGCTCGGCGCAAAGAGCGGTCAACAAGGAAGTGCGCCTCTCCCGACTCTGCAATGAAAGATCACTAGCCAGGACGCGTCGAAACACCGGAATAGAGTGATCATCGTGAGAGGCGAAGACTGGATGACAAAGTGAAATGATCCGCGGTGCAATCTGCCTGGAAATCTCAGGGAGTAAGTGAAGGTCATCCAAAAACAATTCCTTGATCGGCGAGCTAGTTTCCGCAGCGATAGCACGTACGAAGGAGTATCCGTCCAATAGTGGAATAGCGAACTCTTCAGAGACTTGTTTGTAAGCAGAAATAGCCGGATCAATAGTATCAACAAAACGTCGATTTGGCATACACAGAATCACCGGCACGCACCCCGACTTTAACGCCAATGCACAAAACCATCTGATGTTGGCCAAAATTTCTTCAACATGAAGAATACCCCAACCGACAAAAGCTCCATCATTAATAGATGTATCTATGACGACAAAATCATAATTAGAAAAATTTATATCGGCCCCAAAAAAGGGAAGGATAATGGAAGTAGATCCACCGGGACCAATTCTATCAAGATGGAAAACATCTGAAAGAGAACGAAGAGCGTCTACATATCCACCCTTCAAAATAGAATTGGACGTGCCAAAAACAAGTAGCCTCATGGTTTCACCTCTTCTTGCGGTCAAGATCACCAAATAGCCAAAATTTCATTGGGAGTCTCCCTCAATTCTCAAGGCAACTTATTCGTAAAGTTTAAGCGGCCACTTTCAGTTTCTGGGCGGGCATATTCCCTTTGCTTCCCACCTTGATATGTCAACAATTGTAAGGCCAGCGCCACACGGTGGCAATCTTTTGGACTGTCTCAGTGTTTCGAAAATTCACACGTCCAGTCATTCATGCCATAGCATCAGGTTCTCGCACTCGACATATACGCTCTGCCGAGGCTTTTCGGCCAAATATATGACGCGTCCTAAAGGCAAGATACATTAATTGCGGCGGCACTGCGTGAACCACTAATCCAAAGGAGTGGTAACATGAGGGCTCTCTTTCTGGATGACCGACGCGCAGATGGCACGCTTGGCCTCTTTCTTCCCCAAGTCCTTTGGCAAGCATCGGGTCGCTGTAAGGCGAGCATTGAGTAGAATTATTCATTCAATCGCGATGCCTTACACTCGCGAGATACGCCGTCCGACTACGGTTCTAACAAAACGCTCTACTGCCGGTCGAAGCGTTAGAGTAAAAAAGATCTTTTCGCGGATACACGCTCGGCTAGCGGCAAACACGGGGAAGAGAAGGATGAGTGCCGCTTCCAAATTAATGTCGCCCTAAATTAACAAGTGTATCGTTAAGCAACTTTTCCAATTGAACGTCAAAACTCCGCTGTGGAAGACCACAAGAAAAACGTCCTTTGTCCGCAGATATTAAATCCAAAAGCGCTAGACGAGGCTTTGCCTTTTCATAGAACTCTGTATCTCGACGACTAAGAGAATGCTGGAAAATTTTTCGAAAATATATGTCACGCCGAGATGGCGACTTTACTGTAATGGGCATAAATGCATGAAACACATCTCTCCAATACTTTATGTCTTCAGAATGAGAAAACTCATCCGAATACTGAACGCGACGCAACATGTATGTGGGAGCAGTTTTTATGGCATTTAGCGTGTAAGCGCGATAACAAAGACCTATGTCTTCTGGACCATGAACATTTGAGGTTTCGAAACCTTTTGAGACAACTGTTTGCGCATAGTCCTCTATCGGATGATCATCCTCAACTTTCAGAATATTCGAAACCACTACAGAACGATAGCTTCCGAGTCTCAAACACTCCTCCAAATATTCCCGAGAAAGATAATCATCGTGATCAACGAAGGTGGTATAGCGAAACCTTGCGTGCTGCAATGCTCTGTTGCGGGCCCTTGCTACACAGCCAACGCTGTCATTCAAGATCAATGTCTGCACCCCACTGTCATCAGCGAACCTCTCGACAAGCGAAAGCGAGTTATCGGAGCAACCATTCAAAGAAAAAATAACTTCAAACGCAGACAAATCTAGTGATTGGTTTCGAAGCGACAAAAAAAGATCACTCATTTCATCGCCGCCATTGTGGACTGGCACAATCACAGTGACTCCCTCAGGCGACGAAGAAAACTCTGCCTCATAAGAAAAGAGATAAGACTTTGACGAATCGTGAAACTCATCATTGGTAATCAAGTCTCTCAAAGCGAAAATCTCATCATAATTCATTGAAGCCACCTGAGAATTTATCGAATCACTGAACGATATGCCGAACGAATTTTAAATGCCCAACGTGCCGCCTTCGAATCGAGGTGACGTTGCATTTCAACCGCATCATCTTTTAGTCTTTGTTTTTCTTTATGAGCTTGGTTCAATTTTTGTCGTATTCGATCATTGTCTTTACGAAGTTCAGCTGCCAACTGCTTCAGTCGAGAAAGCTCACTCAATATCATTTTTCTCTGAAGGTCCTCGCTTAAATCAATCGAACCAGACACTTCTTCCTCTACGATCCTCGCCACTCCGTTTACCTCCCATAATTCCCATGACTTAATTCCGGTGTCGACTTCAAGATCATACAATATATCTGGCGGAGCCGCCCCTACAAAAGCCATGTGCTCGCACAACAACAACGGGCCGGTATCACGAGTTGAGACACGTATCATCCAGCGAACTAAGTCTATGTAAAACGCCCAAAATCTCGTTTCCACTCGAGGCAACCTTTGCTGCCTTACGAACTCGTATGTTTCGCGCAGCGCGATAAATGCCTCTAGCCTTCGATAGTCTGCGGTATTGCTTACGCGGCCACCACTATCATTTTGATCTTTAGTGCACAAAACTTGATCAGTAACCAAAATACGCTTTGCGCACAACAAGGACTGCCAATGCGCATAGATATCATTTTGAACTTTCGTTTCTGAAAACCTCAGGCCGATTCGACGAATAAAGTCCACCCTATAAACTTTATTCCAAGGAAAATTTATAAACCGAAGCAAATCTTCATTCCCATCGATACCGATCGTGCGAGCGGACTTTCCACGGAGGATGTCCCGCATTATCTGATTATCCCTAGGGTACGCTTCGCTCAAAATACCATTCAAGAGAAACTGATAAGATGCCAGCACTACATCAACCTCAGGCATCTTTCCCATCTGATCAACTATTTCAGAAACGACCTTCCAATCCATAAAGTCGTCGTCATCCATAAAGACAACATAGTCACCTGTGACTTCCGCAATGCCTCTATTACGACTGAAACCTGCCCCTTTTGCAGCATCGTTTCGCACAAAAGATAAGTTGGCCGCGGGAACACAAAGCTCCTCCAAGACTTTCGAAGAGCCATCGTCCACGATGATCACTTGCCACTCAGGATAATTATGCGTGACAAGCTCAACAGTCCTGAAAAAATTAATATCCGGATTGTGAGCCGGTATGATAACAGATAAAGACATTCAGCACATTCCTCTCTATATGCTATCAAAAACCGTACAATTTGGATTGTCGCCCATTATAAAAATCGTCAAAAAGAACTGCTTCCCCCGACGGCAAGAGAGATCTCGTGTTTCTTCGCAAATCCTGATCTTCCCACACTTCAAAAAAGGCTCTATATGCATCGAAAAATAAGTTAAATCTATGATCAACACGGCATCTCTGCATAAACCAAATTAACCGACGAAAATAGACAGCAAAGTAGTATGGCTTCTCGACTTCAGACATTCGAGAATTTTCTTCTAGGTTCTTTCGTACAAACGCAAAAAGCGCGACAATCTCACTACGTCGATTTCGTTGATGTCGAGAAGCGGCCTCACGATCAACCCTATACATATAGTATCGATCAGAAATCCAGTAATACGTCATACCATTTAAAAAGCACATTGCTGAGAAGCATGTATCTTGATATCCTGCGCCTGGAGTTTCTGGTAGGCATACCTTATGCCGATCTATTGAGCTACGACGATAAACACCAGCCCAGATTGCCGGAGCCTGAAAGATCAGCTTATCTGAGGTAAATTTATTAGCACTGACCTCACCAACTGGCACCGACAGAATGTCGTCTGCAGTTAGATTATCGACAGGAATCGCCATTTGATCCAGATCGCCTTCTAAATTAAATGGCTGATAAGGAGCCTTGACAAAATCAACGGATTCATCGCGCCGAAGGATTTCTAGAATTTTTACATATGCGTCGATAGTTATTAGATCATCGGATTCGACAATCGTAAAGAAAGCACCTGTTGCGGCTCGCATACCAGTGTTGATAGCCTTCCCATAGCCACCATTGGCCTGCGTGATCAGCCTAAATCTCTGATCACTTTCTACAAAACGCTTTACAATTTCTTCCGATTTATCGGTACTGCCGTCGTTAACGCAAATCACCTCTGCATCAAAATCAGAATGAAGAGCCGATTGAATACTCGCAAGACACTCGTGAAGATATTCTTCCACGTTGTAGATTGGAACGACAATCGATAGTTCTGCCATGGGATCGTCCTTCAAAGTCAATAAACTTGCAGGAAGTTTGCTGCCAAGTACAAAGTTTTCTAGCCTCGCGCAACCTCTGCCGAACGCAGTGCCAATCCCCGCCGCGCCTCACATTCGATCAACGCGTTGCCCAAACGCGTGATCGCTTTCGCGTCGTCAGCCATCTCCCCTCCGCGCGAAACCAACGCTCTTGGGTTTGCACATGGCTGACGCGCCGCTGCCGGAAACTCAACGCGAGGTGCCGGCAGCGGGTCATTGATCGGCCCAGTGTTGAAGAATGTCTCGCCACACCCGCTCAGGCAGGCCGGGGCGATCCAGATCAGGATCAGCATCAAACGCATGTATCAGCTCCTTTTGCGCCCGGTCGCGCGCCTCTCGCGCATCGAGCAAATTGGCCTCGGCCTCGGATAGCGCCCGGTTGGCCTTGTTGGCGGCGATGATGGCGGTGGTGGTGCGCGACCGCTCAGCCTTGAGGGCGGCTGCCGTGGCCTGCGACCATTCCAGCCGGAGGGCCGCAATCTTGGCGTCTGCGCGCCACTGGCAGACCGCCCAGCCGCCCACCGCCGCTGCGCTCAGAGCTACGGCCCATAGGATCAGACGCCAGCTAAGCATTGCCGAGCCCAGCCATGCAGTTGACCCATTCTGCGCCGCGCCGATTGACCAGCCCGCGCATGATCCGCCCGCCAGCGCGATTGTACCAGGTCATGGCATCGCAGCTCCCGCGAATGTCGCCGGCGTTCAAGCGGCGCATTGCCGTGGCGCGGCCAGCAGTCACCCAACCGAGATTGATCGAGAAGCTGGTCCACGCCCCACCGCGCGGCACGCTGATCCGGCTGCGCAAGGTTTCTTCGGTCATATAGGCCGCAACACCGCGCCAATACTCCGTTGCCTCAGAGCGCAGCATCGCCTTGCACTGCGTGGGCGTGAGCACCATGCCCAGCTTCACCCCCCGCGTAGTGCCCGAGCAGATTGTGGGCACATCTCCGGGCACCGGAATATATGCCTTGAGACGCACGCCCTCCCATTTCTCAAGAAAGGGCAGCGCGTTCTCAATAATCTGCTTTTCGGTGACGGTTGCGCCAGAGGTGATCGGCGCATCGCGCGGCTGGAACTTCGCCTCGGGCAGTCCGCCCGCATTCGCAGACGGGACAGCCAGCAGGCCAAAGATCGAGATCACCACCAGAGCGATGATGATCCGCAGCAGATTGCGGCCCCAGCCATCGGGCTGAGCGACAAGGCGCAGGATCAGCGCGCCGAGATTGAACCCGATGCCCAGCCAGCCCATGACGATCGGGTCCATGCCGTCATATTGGAAGACCGAATAGGCGATGTAGGGCACCAGAAAAGTCAGCGAACAAGCCAGCATCAGCCAGAACGAATAGGACCGCA
>NZ_JHEH01000059.1 GCF_000715505.1 Thioclava dalianensis | reverse complement strand
TGATGGTGTCGGAGATCAAGGGCTTTGGCGCCCAGTCAGGTCACACGGAAATCTACCGTGGGGCGGAATACGCGGTGAATTTCGTGCCCAAGGTCAAGCTGGAGATCGTCGTGGCCGATGGTCTGGCCGACGAGGTCGTCGAGACGATCCTCAAAGCTGCGAAGACCGAGAAAATCGGCGATGGCAAAATCTTCGTGCTCGATGTGGACCAAGCGGTGCGCGTGCGGACCGGCGAAACCAATGATGATGCGCTCTAAGGGCGATAGGGGGACAGACCAATGAAAAACTTTCTCAAGATTGCGGGGCTCGGAGCGGCGGCTTCCCTGCTCGCAGCGCTGCCTGCCAGCGCACAGGATGCCACGCTCAACGGGGCTGATACCGCGTGGATGATGACCTCGAGCCTGCTGGTCTTGTTCATGACCATGCCGGGGCTCGCGCTGTTCTATGGCGGCCTCGTGCGCTCCAAGAACATGCTGTCGGTGCTGATGCAATGCACCATGATCACCGGCGTCGTGATGATCGTCTGGGTGCTTTATGGATATTCCATTACCTTCAATGGCGCGGGCACGTTCTACGGCAATTTCGGCAAGGCGTTCCTCAAGGGAATCACGCCTGACACGCTGTCGGGCTCGATCCCGGAATATGTCTTCATCGTCTTCCAGATGACTTTCGCGGTGATTACGCCTGCGCTGATCGTGGGGGCCTTTGCCGAGCGGGTGAAATTCTCGGCGCTGGTACTGTTCACCATCCTCTGGGTGACCTTCGTTTATTTCCCGATCGCACATATGGTCTGGGGCGGCGGGCTGTTGTCGCAATGGGGCGCGATCGATTTCGCGGGCGGCACGGTCGTGCATATCAATGCAGGCGTCGCGGGGCTTGTCGGGGCCATCATGATCGGCAAGCGCATCGGTCTGGGCAAAGAGAACATGGCGCCGCATTCGATGACGCTGACGATGGTTGGTGCTGCGATCCTGTGGGTCGGCTGGTTCGGCTTCAACGCAGGCTCTGAGCTCGCAGCCGATGGCACCGCGGGTCTTGCGATGATCAACACGTTCGTGGCGACGGCGGCGGCTCTGGTGTCGTGGGCTGCGGTGGAAGGTCTGCTGCGCGGAAAGGCCTCGATGCTGGGCGCTGCCTCGGGGATCGTGGCCGGTCTCGTGGCCGTCACCCCCGCATGTGGCACGATCGGCCCGATGGGCTCGCTCGTTCTGGGCCTGATCGTCTCGCCGATCTGCTATTTCTTCGTGGATACGATCAAGCACAAGTTCGGCTATGACGACAGCCTCGATGCGTTCGGCGTACATGGCATCGGCGGGATCGTGGGCGCTTTGGCGACCGGCATCCTGACCGCCTCGTCGCTGGGCGGCACGGGTCTGGCAGATGGCGTGACCATTGGCCATCAGTTCATGGTCCAGCTTGAGGCTGTGGCCGTGACCATCGTGTGGTGTGGCGTGGTCTCTGCGATCCTCTACAAGATCGTCGACATGATCATCGGTCTGCGCGTCACCCAAGAGGAAGAGCGCGTCGGGCTCGATCTGTCGTCCCATGGCGAGAGCGCCTATCACACGGGCGTCTGAGCCACGATCCAGACAGGATGCGAAAGGCCCGGAGCATACTCCGGGCCTTTTTTATGTGCTGCGTTATTCGAGGATCGGTCCCTCTTCCGCCTCTTTGCCAGAGCCTTGGCTCTGATAGTCGGGCTTTCGCAGGAACCAGACCAGCGGGATCGAAGCCAGAGTAATCCACATCATGAACTTGAAGTCATCAAGATAGGCGATCATCGAGGCTTGCTGTGTGGCCAGATTGTTGAGCACGTAGCTGGACTGTTCAGAACTCATCCCCGATCCGCTGCCCAAAAGGCTCTGCAGGTTTTGCGGGTTGATCGAGGACACGATCTCGGAGTGGTTCACCGCCATGTTATGGGTGAGCAGGGCGGTCACGATCGAGATCCCGATCGATGAGCCAATATTGCGCACCAGACTGAACAGTGCCGTGCCGTCGCCACGATATTTCGGATCGAGCGTGGCGAAGGCCAGTGTCGAGATCGGCACGAAGACCGCGCCCAAGCCGAAGCCCTGTATCACGCCCGAGACGATCAGCAGGCGCGGGCCCATCAGCGGTGAGAAGGTCGACATGATGTAGAGCGAATAGGCCGTCATGCCGAGGCCGAGCATCACCAGAAGCCGCAGATCGATAAATTTGACGAGCCGCCCGATCAGGATAGCCATGATCATTGCGCCAACCCCGCGCGGAGACATCATCAGACCTGTCGTGACCGTGGGGTAGCTGAAGATGCTCGAGAGCATCGGCGGCAGCAGTGCCAGAGAGGCCAGCAGGACGATCCCGATCACGAAGATGAACAACAGCCCCATCGACAGGTTGCGGTCGAGGAACATTTTCGGATCGATGAAGGGCTTTTCCACCCCCATGATCCAGACCAGAAAGACCCAGAACCCCGAGATGGCCAGCGCCAGTTCGATCCAGATCTCGGTTGCGGAAAACCAATCGAGATCGGAGCCCCGGTCCAGCATCAACTGCAACGCCCCGATGCCGATGGCGAGCGCTGCGAAGCCGATGAAGTCGAAGTTGACCTTGGATTTCGGGGTTTTGGGCAGGAAGGTCATGCAGCCCGCCAGCGCGATGATGCCGAGCGGGACGTTGATATAGAACACCCAGCGCCAGTTGAACGATTCCGTCAGATAGCCGCCCAGCGTCGGCCCGATGATCGGGCCCAGCATGATGCCGGCGGCGAACACCGCCATCGCCTGCCCGTGCCGTTCGCGCGGGTTGATGTCGAGCATGAAGTTCTGCGCCAGCGGCACGATCGCCGCCCCGAACACGCCTTGCAAAAGGCGAAACAGGACCATCGTGTCGAGCGACCATGCGATACCGCACAGCATTGAGAACAGCACGAAACCGATTACGGACACCATGAAGACTTCACGGCGGCCGAACCGGTTGGACAGCCAGCCCGACATCGGTGTGACGATCGCCGCCGCCACGATATAGGAGGTCAGAACCCAGTTGATCGTGTCCAGCGACGCGCCAAGATCCGCCCGCATATCGGGCAGGGCGACGTTGGCAATCGTCGTGTCGAGCACCTGCATGATCGTGGCCAGCATCAAGCAGGCCATGATGATGGGCCGGTTCGGGACGTTCTCCGGATCGATCGGTGGCGTGTCGTCTTGGATGGCGTCGGCCATGGTTTACTTGTCCTGACTTGCCGGGGCCGTAGCGGCCTCCGCGCCGGAAGACTGATTGAGGATCTTCTGATAGAGAGGTTTCGAGTTGGTATCGACGGTCACATCCGCCGACAGCCCCGTGCGCAGCCCCTCAAGGTTCGACCCTTCGGAAAGGCGCAGGCGCACCGGTACACGCTGGGTGACTTTGACCCAGTTCCCGGTCGCGTTCTGTGCCGGCAGGAGCGAGAATTCCGCGCCCGTGCCTGCGCCGATCGCTTCGAGCGTCGCGTGATAGGTCCGGCTCGGGAAGGCGTCAAAGACCACGGTTGCGCTTTGGCCCGCCTGCATATCGGTCAGCTCGGTTTCCTTGAAGTTCGCGATCACCCAGACGTCGGAGGTGTCGACCAAGGTGAACAGGCTCGCGCCCGCCGAGACCATTTCTCCCGGTTTGAACGAGGAGGCCTGATAGATGATGCCGTCGCTGGGCGCTCTGAGTTCGGTCTGCGACAGGTTATATTTCGCGTCATTCACAGCGGCGATCGCGGCCTGAACCATCGGGTGCTCCTCGACGGAAATCTCGGGATCGCCGTTCAGCGCCACCTTGGCCGAGGCGACCTTTTGTTGGGCGGCGGCCAGCGTGTCTTCGGCTGCCCGCGTCTGGGTACGCTGCGCGTCGAGCGAAGTCTGCGTGGCCGCACCCGATTTTGTCAGGGATTCCTGACGTTTGAGCTGATTGGCCTGATATTGGGCGTTATCGGCGGCTTGCTTTTCCTCGGCCAGAGCGGCCTTATAGGAGGCGCGCAGCTGCTCGATATCCAGCTTGGCAGAGGCCAGCGAGGCCTCGGCCTTGGCGAGAGCCAGCTCATAGGGCTTCTTGTCGATCTCGAAGAGGGGAGCCCCCTTTTTCACATGCTCGTTCTCGGTCACGAAAACCTTCGTCACACGGCCCGATATCTGGGTTGCGATCGGGATGCGCGCCATTTGGAAATTGGCGTTTTGGGTGCTTTCAGAACCACCCGCGCTCAGCCAGAACCACGCGCCGCCGATCACGATCAGGGCGGGCACAAGGATCAGGAGCCAGAATTTCGGGCCTTTCTTGCGTGCCTTCTTGGCGGGGGCTTCGCTGTCGGGGCTGGTTTTCGTGTCTTGATCGTTACTCATCTTTTTCCTCGCGGCCCTCGATGCGGGCTTCATCGTCTGAAAGGTTGTCAATCACTTGGTGCAACGTCCGGGTCAGACGTTCGGCAGAGTGTTTGGAAACGCCCCGGAGGGCTTTTTCATAGGTTGCATCGGCTATGCAGCGTGCTTGTTCGAAGACCGAAATGGCCTTGGGAGAGGGGTGAACGAGCTTTACGCGGCGGTCGTGGCTATCTTGTTTGCGCAAGACCCAATTGGCTTCTTCCATCCGGTCGACAAGGCGCGAAACCGAAAT
This sequence comes from Thioclava dalianensis, assembly GCF_000715505.1. Lineage (GTDB taxonomy): Bacteria > Pseudomonadota > Alphaproteobacteria > Rhodobacterales > Rhodobacteraceae > Thioclava > Thioclava dalianensis. The sequence goes on along the minus strand of NZ_JHEH01000059.1, from coordinate 4,917 downwards.
TGGCTCGATTTCGAGCAATTCGGCGAGTCGCGCTTGAGCGAGCGGGCCTTCGCGCTTGAGCTGAACCAAGAGGCGCCATTGCGCGGTGGTCAGTCCAAGCTCATGCGCGCGTGCTTCAAAGCGCCGCCGGATCAACCGTGTCGCGTCATGGAGCAGGAAGCCTAATGTGTGCTCTGGCATAGATCTCTGGGTCCTCGAAAACAGTAAGCCTTTACATTATGAGCTTGCTTATAGTTTCAAGTCGATCGCGATAAAAAATGAAAAAACGGAAGCCGTCAGGCTCCCGTTTTTGATCACGTTTTCGAGAAGTGCTTTGTCAGACGCCTGCGTCGAGTAGCGCGCGGGCCAGAAGCGGCACCGAGTTCTTGTTGAGACCGGCGATGTTGATGCGCGAGTCGCCCACCATATAGATCCCGTTCTCGGCTTTCATCTTGGCAACCTGCTCGGGCGTCGCGCCAAGGCGCGAGAACATGCCGCGATGCTCGGCCACAAAATCGAACCGGTCGGAATTCGACAGACGACGCAACTCGTCGGCCAGTTGCTGACGCAGGGCCAGCATGCCGGTGCGGACCTCTTCCAGTTCGGCCTCCCACTCGGCGCGCAGCGCTGGATCGGTGAGGACGCGCGTGACCAAGGCCTGCCCGTGATAGGGCGGGAAAGAATAGGTCTGGCGGTTGAGATAGGCCAGCGACCCCTGCGTCGTCTTTTGCGTGGCCGCATCGCCCAGAACCATCAGGCAGCCGGTGCGCTCGCGATAGATCCCGAAATTCTTCGAACAGCTTGCCGCGATCAGAACTTCCGGTAGGCGTTGTGCGATCAGCCGGGTTCCGGCGGCGTCTTCTTCAAGCCCGTCGCCAAAGCCCTGATAGGCCAGATCGATCATCGGGATGGCGCCGCTTTCCTCGAGCAGGTCGGCCACTTGGCCCCATTGCTCGAGCGTCAGGTTCGCGCCGGTCGGATTGTGGCAGCAGCCATGCAGCAGCACGATGTCGCCCGACTTGACGGCTTTGAGATCGCTCAGCATCGCGTCGAAATCGACCGCGCGGGTCTCGGCGTCGAAATAGCTGTAGGTCTTGAAGGCCTGACCCATGAAATTCAGGATCGACAGGTGGTTCGGCCAGGTCGGATCCGAGACCCAGATCGTGGTGTCGGGATTGGCCATGCGCGCCAGCTCAAAGCCCATCCGGCAGGCGCCGGTGCCGCCCACGGTCGATAGGCAGGACAGGCGGTCGGCAGGATAGCCTTTGCCCAGAACCATCTCGGCCATCGCGGCGTGGAATTCGGGCTGACCAGCGAGGCCTGCGTATTTCTTCGTGGTCTCGGTCTCCCAGACCTGCTTTTCGGCCTTGTGGATCGCGGACATGATCGGGGTGACGCCCTCGGCATCCTTGTAGACGCCGACGCCAAGATCGACCTTCTGATCGCGCTCATCGGCGCGGTATTCTTCCATCAGCGCAAGGATCTTGTCCGGCGCTTGCGGTTTGAGATTGTTCAGCATCATGCCTCTCCGGTTGCGACCTTGAGGTCGTTATACATGCCCCATTCAGACCATGACCCGTCATAGAGCGACCAGTCGGTCTTGCCGATCAATTCGAGGGCCAGCGCGAGTGTCGCCGCACTGACGCCCGAACCGCAGGTGGTGATCACCGGTTTGGACAGATCGACATTGGCCTTTTCGAACAGCGCCTTGATGGCGTCAGGGGATTTGAAAGTGCCCTCGGCGGTCAGAAGCTGGCCGAAGGGCAGGTTGCGCGATCCCGGGATATGGCCCTTGCGCAGCCCCTCGCGGGGCTCTTCGCCCAGACCTGCAAAGCGATCCGCGGGGCGCGCATCGATGATCTCGAAATCCCCCAGCTTGGAGGCATGCGCGACCTGCGTGACATCCTTCACCAGACCCGACTGGCGCTGCACGGTCATGTGACGGTCGCGCACCATGGGGGGCATGTCTTCGAGCGGATGGCCCTCGGCCTCCCATTTGGGCAGGCCGCCATCGAGCACGGCCACATCGGTCTTGCCCATCAGACGGAACAGCCACCACACGCGCGGCGCCGAGAAGATCCCGAGCTGATCGTAAATCACCACCTGATGGCCATCGCCCACACCCATCGCCCGCAGCCGGGAGATGAACTTTTCGGTGGGCGGTGCCATATGGGGCAATTGCGAGCGGTTGTCGGAGATATCATCGATATCGAAGAACCGCGCACCGGGAATATGCTTGGCGGCATATGTCGCCTTCGCATCCCGCCCCATTTGCGGCAGGAACCACGATCCGTCGAGAACCCGTAGATCGGGATCGTTCAAATGGGCGGCGAGCCAGTCTGTCGATACAAGCGTTTTGGGATTGTCCATCGCGATGCGCCTCTCTCCTCGGTCTTGAGTTGATTAGCCTCTGCGCCCAGCCAGACGCAAGGGCAGGCCCGTCAAAACCCGAGGTTTGCTCAGTTATTCTGCTTGAGCAGGCGCTGCTTTTGGCGGTTCCAGTCGCGCTTTGCCTCGGTTTCGCGCTTGTCGGCCAATTTCTTGCCCTTGGCGATGCCGATCAGCAGCTTGGCGATGCCCTTCTCGTTGAAGTACATCTTCAGCGGCACGATCGTCATGCCTTCGCGCTGTGTGGCGTTCCAAAGCCGCGACAACTCGCGCTTGGAGACCAAGAGCTTGCGCTTGCGCCGCTCATCATGGCCGAAGTGACCCGCCTGCATATAGGCCGCGATATAGCCGTTGATCAGCCACAGCTCGCCATCTTCGACCGAAGCATAGCTCTCGGCGATATTGGTCTGGCCGGTGCGCAGCGATTTCACCTCCGAGCCGAACAGCATGATCCCCGCCTCGAGCGTGTCCTCGACGGCGTAGTGATAGCGCGCTTGCCGGTTCTCGGCGATCAGCTTGGAATTTGGGTCAGATTTCTTTGCCATGGTCGTCCCGAGATAGGGCAGGGGTGGGTCTGTGTCCAGTGGGCGGAGGCGCAGAGTTCACTGCCCTCGCGCGCGCGTTGCATATAATGTTCTCGAAAACCGGCTATGATAGGCTGGTGGCGCAGGTGCGGAGTTGACGCAGGAACGGCGCGGGCGGCGGGCCAGATGATCCGAAGCCGCGCTTGCCTCGTAACTATCTTGATGCCGCACGTAACAAAGTCACGGTTGATTTCGAAAAGACGTGTATAGGGCATATCCCGCTTTTGCAGTGGGAGGCAAAAAGGAGAGCTTCATGCGCAAGATCAGACCCGGCGACCCGACATGGGCCGACGTGACCCCGAAAGCCGATTTCCTCAACCGCCGCCAGCTCATGGCAGGCGCAGGGGCGCTTGCGCTCGGCTCTATCGCAGGACCGGCCTTGGCAGGGCTCGATGCCAAACCGTCGAAATATTCGACAGATGCCAAGCCCAATACGCTCAAGCAGATCACCTCCTACAACAATTTCTACGAGTTTGGCTGGGGCAAGACCGACCCCGAGCAGTATGCAGGCCAGCTTGTGACCGATCCGTGGAGCGTCGAGATCGGCGGCTTGGTGGACAAGCCCGGCACCTATGGGCTCGAGGATATCGTGAAGCCCGAGACGCTGGAGCAGCGGATCTATCGCTTCCGCTGTGTCGAGGCGTGGTCGATGGTGATCCCCTGGGTCGGGTTTGAACTGGCGGATCTTCTCAAGCGCGTGGGCGTGCAGCCCTCGGCCAAATACGTGGCCTTCACCACGCTGTACCGTCCCTCGCAGATGCCGGGTCAGAAGCAGGGCGGAATCGACTGGCCCTATATCGAGGGGCTGCGGCTCGACGAGGCGATGAACCCGCTGACGATTCTGGCGACCGGTCTTTATGATGAGCCGATGCCGAACCAGAACGGCGCGCCGATCCGCCTGATCGTGCCGTGGAAATACGGGTTCAAATCGATCAAGAGCATCGTGAAGATCGAGCTGACCGATAAGCAGCCGCCGACCACGTGGAATATCCTCGCGCCCAACGAGTACGGCTTTTATGCGAATGTGAACCCGACGGTGGATCACCCGCGCTGGAGCCAGGCAACCGAGCGCCATATCGGCGCGGGCCTGTTCGGCGGGCGTCAGAAAACCCTGATGTTCAACGGCTACGGCGATGAGGTCGCCTCGATGTATCAGGGGATGGACCTGCGGAAGTTCTACTGATGATGAGCGCAAGCCTTACGGCCCCCATCAATGGCGCGCTGCGCCGCGTGCCCACTTGGCCGGTCTATCTCGCGGGGCTGATCCCGCTCGCTTGGGTGGTCTATCTCACCCTGACGGGTGGGATCGGAGTAGACCCGGTTGCCGAGATCGAACACCGGCTGGGCAAGATCGCATTGTGGTTTCTGGTCGGCGGGCTGGCCATCACCCCCGCGCGGCGATTCCTCGGGATCAACCTGATCCGTTACCGCCGTGCGATCGGCCTGCTGGCGTTCTTCTATATCGCGCTGCATCTGGCCTCTTGGGCGATCCTCGATATGGGTATGCTCTGGGGACAGGCTTTGGCCGATCTCTACAAGCGCTGGTACCTGCTGCTGGGAATCACGGCCTTCGTGATTCTGATCCCCTTGGCGGTGACCTCCAACAATGCCTCGATCCGCAAGCTGGGCCGAAACTGGCGTCGCCTGCACTGGCTCGTCTACCCTGCCGTTCTGCTGGGGGTGATTCATTACCTCATGCAGATGAAGGTGATCTCGCAGGAAGGCTGGATCTGGCTGGGGGCCGTTCTCGGCCTTCTGGCGCTGCGTCTGGTGCCCCGTCGCCGGTAGGCGCTGCGCCGTTTTCAGAGATTTCGCTGAATCAGGTGATTTGCGAAACATTCTTGTGCTGTAACGATTTTCGCCCGGATCTTTCCAAAAAGATCCGGGTTTTTTCTTTTCTTTTCAGTAACATGACGTTTTTCCGTCAGAAATGTGCAGTTTTTTCAAAAAGGCGCTTGCGGAGTAT
>NZ_JHEH01000058.1 GCF_000715505.1 Thioclava dalianensis | reverse complement strand
GGGGCAGAGGGAATTAACCTGACAATACCGCCAGCGGCATTGGCCGGGTCATGGCCTCGACGTCGCGCCGTTTTGCCGGTAATCGTCCATGATGATCAGGGCAGGGACAGGGGATTCCGTGTCCGCCGCCGGACGCCGATGCTTTGCCTGTTCAGTCCGGGGGCGGCTGTTTCGGCGGTTTGACGGCGCTTTACGACATGTCGTCGGCATCGGGCCTTGGGCGCAATGCCTATGTTCAAGAAAAATCTTGAACTCTTTGAATTCGATCAACACTCGTTGATAGTTCTGTGCTAACTTCCGCCGGTAAATTGGAGACGCGACATGGCCCTTACTCCCAAATCAGATGGCTCGGGTGCAACCGGCGATGAAAGCCTTGGCATCGAGGCTTTTCAGGCCGTTGACCGCATACGAGAGGCGCTCTCGGGACAGCTCAGCGGCGGGGTCTCGCCCGGCTCGCTGATGATGGCCTATGTCGACTGGGCCTTTCATCTGGCGCAGGCACCGGGCAAGCAGATGGAACTGGGCGTCAAGGCGGGCCGCAAATGGCAGCGTCTCATGGCGCATCTGATGGCCTCGGCGATGGATCCGCAGGCCGCGCCGGTCATCACGCCCTTGCCGGGCGACCGCCGTTTCGCCGGTGAAGCCTGGGCGAAACCGCCCTTCAGCTGGATGTCGCAGGCTTTCCTGCTGCAGCAGCAATGGCTGCATAACGTCACCCATGAGGTTCCGGGCGTGACGAAGCACCACGAGGATGTGGTGTCTTTTGCCGCGAAACAGATCCTTGATGTCTGTGCGCCTTCGAACAACCCTTTTACCAATCCCGAGGTTGTGGCACGGACCTGGGCTACCGGAGGCATGAACCTTGTGAAGGGCTGGCAGAACTGGCTGCAGGACGTCGTCCGCCAGATCCGGCAGGAGCCGCCAGAGGGTGTCGAGGCCTTTACACCGGGTCGCGATGTGGCGGTGACGCCGGGCAAGGTAATCTTCCGCAACCACCTGATCGAACTGATCCAGTATACGCCCACGACAGAAACCGTGCACCCCGAGCCGGTGCTGATCGTTCCGGCCTGGATCATGAAATACTATATCCTCGACCTCAGCCCGGAGAATTCACTGATCCGCTGGCTGGTGGCGCAGGGCCACACGGTTTTCGCCATTTCCTGGCGCAATCCGGGTGCAGAGGATCGTGATCTGACGCTGGAGGATTATCGCCGGCTGGGCGTGATGGCCGCGTTGGATGAGATCACCCGTCTAATGCCCGATCAGAAAATCCACGCCACCGGCTATTGTCTGGGTGGCACTTTGCTGTCGATCGCGGCGGCTGCCATGGCGGGGAAGGGGGACGCGCGTCTCGCCTCGCTGACGCTGCTTGCCGCGCAGGTCGATTTCGCCGAACCGGGCGAGCTTGCGTTGTTCATCGACCCAAGCCAGCTGCATCTTCTTGAAAGCATGATGTGGAACCGCGGCTATCTCTCTGCCGATCAGATGGCGGGGGCGTTTCAGCTTTTGCGCTCGAATGACCTCATCTGGTCCCGGATGGTGCGCGATTACATGATGGGCGAGCGGACGGCGATGAATGATCTCATGGCCTGGAATGCCGACAGCACCCGGATGCCCTATCGGATGCATGCCGAATATCTGCGCAGGCTTTATCTGAATAATGAGCTTTCTTCGGGACGCTTCACCGCCGGGGGCAAGACAGTTCTGTTGCAGAACATCCGGGTGCCGATCTTTGCCGTCGGGACCGAGCGCGATCATGTCGCACCCTGGAAGTCGGTCTACAAAATCCACCAGTTCACCGATTGCGAGGTGACTTTCGCGCTGACGTCGGGCGGGCATAATGCGGGGATCGTCTCTCCTCCCGGTCACCCGCGCCGCCGCTACCGGCTGGCGACCCGCGCCCATGACGACGCGCTTTTGCCGCCCGAGACCTGGGTCGAGGCCAATCCTGCAACCGAGGGTTCGTGGTGGACGCCCTGGCAGGCCTGGCTTGCCGCGCGTTCGGGTGCCCCCGCCGCGCCGCCCGCAATGGGCAACGCGCTGGCAGATGCGCCCGGCACATATGTTTTCCAGAGGTGACAAGATGACCGGCACTCTGACCAACTATCTGTTTCACCAGATGAAAATCGGCGACCGCGCCAGTCTTGTCCGCCACGTCGGTCCCAAGGATATTGAATTGTTCGCCGCTGTTTCCGGCGACGCCAACCCCGCGCATCTGGATGCCGGTTTCGCCGCCCATGGGCCGTTTGGCCATGTCGTGGTGCACGGCATGTGGACTGCGGCGCTGATTTCGGCGGTGCTGGGCACCCGCCTGCCGGGGCCGGGGACGATCTATCTCGACCAGCAGATCCGCTTTAACAAGCCGGTTTCGCCAGGCGATACCATCACCGCCGAAGTTGAAGTGGCCGAGCTGATCGAGGGCAAGAACCGTGTCCGCCTGACGACCACCGCCCGCAATCAGCGGGGCGAGGTGGTGCTTTCGGGCGAGGCGCTGGTGCTGGCCCCGGTCGAGCAGGTGACCTGGGTGCCGGGTGACCTTCCCGAGGCGGTGGTCTTGCCGAAGGGGCGCTGGCAGGGCTTTGTCGAAGAGGCCCGCGCATTGCCCCCGGTGCGGGCGGCGGTGGTGCATCCCTGTTCGAAATCCGCGATCCTTGGCGCGATCGAGGTGCGCGACGAAGGCCTGCTTGACCCGATCCTGATCGGTCCCGGCGCAAAGATTCGCGCGGCGGCCGCCGAGGCCGGGGTCTCGCTTGACGGCTTCCGGATCGAGGAGACAGAGCACAGCCATGCAGCGGCGGCGCGGGCGGTGGAACTGGCGGCCTGTGGCAAGGTCCAGGTGCTGGTCAAGGGCAGCCTGCATTCCGATGAACTGCTTGCGGCGGTGGTTTCGAAAAGCGGCGGCCTGCGCACCGAACGCCGGATCAGCCATGTCTATGCGATGGATGTGCCCGCCTATCGCAAGCCGGTGATCGTCACCGATGCCGCGATCAATATCGCACCGACATTAGAGCATAAGCGCGACATCTGCCAGAATGCCGTCGATCTGATGCGGCTTCTGGGGCGCGATCAGCCGAAGGTCGCGGTGCTGGCGGCGGTCGAGACAGTGAACGCGACGATGCCCGCCACGCTGGATGCCGCCGCGCTGACGGTGATGGCGGCTCGAGGCCAGATCACGGGCGCGCTGGTTGACGGGCCGCTGGCCTTCGACAATGCGATCAGCCCCGAGGCGGTGGCGACGAAGGGCATCGTCTCGCAGGTGGCGGGCGAGGCCGATATTCTTCTGGTGCCGGATCTCGAGGCCGGGAACATGCTTGCCAAACAGCTGATCTATTTCGCGGGCGCCACGGCCGCGGGGCTGGTTCTGGGCGCACGGGTGCCAATCGTTCTGACAAGCCGGGCGGATCCTTTATCGGCCCGCATCGCCTCGGCTGCGCTGGCCAAGCTGGTCGCGGTCCGCAAAGCGGAGGGGAAGGCGTGACCCGCGATCTGATCCTGACATTCAACACCGGATCCTCGACTATCAAGCTGGGGTTTTACGCACTGGAGGCCGCCGCGCCGCGCCCGCTGGCCTCGGGCGTGATCGATTTCCGCGATGAGCCTTTCGAAGTGCGCCTGACGCGCGAGGGCAAGACCTTTTCAGGCCCGATCACAGCGGATCCCGGCGATCTGACAGCCGTGCTGAACCAGGCTTTTGCCTGGCTGGCCGGGCATTTCAATCTTTCGCGCCTTGCGGTGATCGGCCATCGGGTTGTGCATGGCGGCGATGTCTTCACAGGACCAGCCCGGATCACCGATCAGGTGATCGCGCAGATCGACGCGCTGGCGCGGCTTGCGCCGCTGCATCAGCCGCAAAGCCTTGCGCTGATCCGGGCGATGCGAGGGCTTTACCCCGATGTGCCACAGACAGCCTCTTTCGACACGGCGTTTCATGCCACCAACCCGCCCCTGATCCGCCGCTTTGCCCTGCCGCGCGCGCTTTATGATCAGGGGATCAAGCGCTATGGCTTTCATGGTCTCTCCTACCGCTATATCGCCGGGCAACTGGGCGATCTGGCCACCGATGCAAAGGTGGTCGCCGCACATCTGGGCAGCGGCGCAAGCCTTTGTGCGATCCGGGGCGGCAAGAGCATCGACAGCTCGATGGGGTTTTCGACGCTGGACGGCATCCCGATGGCGACGCGTTCGGGTGCGCTGGACCCCGGCGTGATCCTGCATCTGATGGGCGAAATGGGGCAAAGCCTGAAACAGGTCGAGACCATGCTCTATCGTGAAAGCGGCCTTCTGGGCGTGTCGGGTTTCGAGGCTGACAGCCGCGAGCTGATGGCCAGCACGCGCCCAGAGGCTGCCGAGGCGATCGACCTCTTTTGCCTGCGCATCGCGGGCGAGGTGGCACGGTTGGCGACCAGCATGGGCGGGATCGATGCGCTGGTCTTCACGGCAGGAATCGGCGAGCATCAGCCCGGTATCCGCGCCCGTGTCGCCGCGCGGCTGGCCTGGCTTGGGGCAGAGCTTGACCCCGATGCCAATGAAGCAGGGTCGCGCAGGATCAGCACCGCCGCCAGCCGGGTGCAGCTTCTTGTCATTCCGACCGATGAGGAAAGCATCATCGCCCAGGAGGCCGTCAGCGAAGAGGCAGCGACATGATTGATCTGAAAGGCAAACGCGGCCTCGTGGTTGGCGTGGCGAATGAGGCCAGCATCGCCGCCGGTTGCGCCAGGGCCTTTCGCGCGGCGGGGGCAGAGCTGGCGCTGACCTTTCTTAATGAAAAGGCCCGGCCATGGGTCGAACCCGTGGCGCAGGAAGTGGGTGCGCCGCTGTTCCTTCCTTGCGATGTGCGTGAACCCGGCCAGTTGGAAGGGCTCTGTTGCACAAATCCCTTTTGGGATTCATCTCATGAATCCAGCGTGGTAGCTGGAATCCATGAGCAGACCCACACCTCCAACCTACAAGACCAGGAACTGGCCATCCTACAATGAAGCGCTCAAGCGCCGCGGATCGCTGACGATCTGGTTCGATCCCGAGATGAGCTGGGAGGCCGCACCAACTGGCAGGCGTGGCCGCCAGCAGAGCTACAGCGACGCCGCCATACAGACGTGCCTCTCGATGAAGGTGCTGTTCGGCATGGCGCTCCGGCAGACGACCGGGTTCGTCGAGAGCTTGTTGCAGCTGGTTCGCGTAACAGGCCCGAGCGTGCATATTTGATCGTTTGATGGGACAAAAGGCGTACAAACTATGCGCCTGAACGCTGCAGGTACATGACGACGTTTTCGGCGGGGAACTTGAAGCCTCGGCCATCGGAGACGCGTTCTGCGCTGATCGGATATTTTGGCCTGTTTGGATTGATGGCGACGATGCGGAAGAGTTCATCCTTCGATCGGAAGGTTCGGCCATGATCCTCGGGCTCCAAGCCAAAATGAGGCGCGAGCACCTCGAACAGGGCCTTCTCTGGTGAGTAGATCTCGCCGCTCTCTTGCGGGATGCCGACGCGGAAGCTGATCTCGAAGCTATGGCGCAGATCGATATCCGAGAGATCCCCGCCTTCGACCGTCAGCCCGTGGGTTTCTGCCACGGCGAGGCAGGCCTTCATCATGTCCCGGCGCAGCCGGTCGCAAAGCTCTGGGGTCAGGTTGCGTGGTGGTGGGACCTTGGCCCCTGTTTGCACAGGCGCTTTGGGCGCGGAAGGCTGTCGCTTGCGTGGGGGCTTTTTCATGCAGTCCGCCCCTCAATGATATCATTGCCCGTCAGCATTTCAGCCTTTGCTTTATAGACAGTACCGCGCGAGATCCCCATTTCGCGGGCAATTTCCGTTGGAGAGAGGCCTGCACCAAGCTTGGCCTGAATGGTGGCCATGTCGATCGTGGGTGGGCGACCGCGATAGACCCCTTTGCGTTTCGCGGCCTTGATCCCTTCAGCCTGCCGCTCGCGGCGGAGATTGGTTTCAAATTCCGCAAAGACGCCAAGCATGTCAAAGAACGCTTTGCCCGTCGCCGTGGAGGTGTCCACGGGCTGCTCGGTGGCCGCCAGATGCGCGCCCTTTTCTTTCAGCCGCGCAACGATGGTCTGAAGATCCTGCATTGAGCGGGCAAGCCGGTCGATCCGCGTCACCACCAGGGTTTCGCCTGGGTGAATAAAGTCGAGGATGATTTTCAATTCAGGGCGGCCTTCAAGCGTCGCGCCACTGCGCTGTTCTTGGCGCACCATCCCACATCCTGCGGCTGTCAGCGCCTCAATTTGGGCATCGAGGTTCTGATCGACGGTCGATGTTCGGGCATAGCCGATTTTGGGGCTCGATCTGTTCATTTTGGGTGTGCCTCTGAGATGATGTGTTCATTATCTCGAAACGGACCCAAAGTGAACATAAAAATGAGTGCTTCCGCTGTTCATGCCTTGCGTTACTTTGGGTAGACTCATAGTAACGCTCAAGCCGCGATACGCTCGTAATCGATCCGGGTCTCCAAATCGATATCGTAGCGGCCATAGGGTGTGATGTGCGCATAGATCAACGGCGTCAGGCCGCGATAATCCTCTGGAGTCAGTCGATCCTGCCAATTCGGGTCCGACAGGACCGATTGGACCATGCGCGTGTTCACATAAACCATCGATGCCTGGACCAGTTGCAGCGCCAGGGCGGAGATTTCTTGATCGGCGATCCGGTTCGAGGCAATCTCGCCGCCCTTGCCGAAGAAGACGAAGCCGTTCGCACTGTTCCAGTTCTCGACAACGTTCAGGCCTTCGTGGATTTCCCGGCGAAGGGCTTCTGATCGCAGATAGCGGCACAGGAAGATCGTCTTGATGGCACGACCCAGTTCAGCCAGCGCCTTGTAGGTCGGGTGCATCACGTCGGTCCGGGCAAACCGGCGCAGGATCGCTTCGGGGTCGGCGGTGCCGTGCTGCATGGCGGCGGCGTATTTGACCATCTCGTCGTATTGCCGCTCGATCTCGGCGTTCGACAAGATCGGCGCCAGATGCGGCAAGTGCGTCCGCATGCCCGCGGCGGGAAGGACCAGCTTTTGGCGGGCAATCGCCTTCAGGCGTGGCGCCAATTCGAACCCGAGCAGATGGCAGAAGGCAAAACCGACAGCAGTCTGACCATGGCTATCGACGTACTGGCGCTGGATTTCCATGTCGGTGCAGTGCCGGAGCACCCCCTCGATCATCGCCGCCACCTCCGAGGACGAACACCTCTTGAGCTGCGAATAGATACAGGTCGCCTGACGCTCGACATGCCAGTAGATCATCACCCCGCGCCCACCGTAGCGCGCGTGCCATTCAGTCATCAGGTTACGGTCCCAGGCGCCGAACTTGGTGGAATCCGAACCGCAAGCCGTGCCCGCCGCGCCCCAGATCGCGGGATTGCGGACCCTCAGTGTCGCATCAGCCACGCGCGCCGCGGCGGCACGCAGCGCGTTTGGGTCGATATAGCGGCGGTGGATGTGGAGCAGTTCGTCATAACTAATGTCACCGACACCGGCGGCGACGCGTTTGATCCCGGCATTGGTCCCCGCAGCATAGAGCGCCAGCAGTAACCGCCGGTCCCGGTCTGCGTGGGCCAAGGCTTCGCGGCTGGCGGACGTCTCGAAGCAATCCAGAAACCCCGTGTCCAATGCCGTTTCCTTCAGGACATCGAGCAGGCCGGTCATCGGCCAGACGCGTTCGACCTCGCGCTTGAGAGCTCCCAGCCCCGGTGGTTCCGGCACCGGGGCAAAGGGCGTTACTCTGATCCGGTTTTCCCCGAATGTTCGCAACCGGACCTGTTCGTTTTCCGGCAGGGTTCGGTTCAGAAGGTGGAGTTCGCGCGTCAGCACATCGCGCACCTGCGAGACAAACGCTCCGGCATCCTGGGTGAGGCCAAGGCCCTGATAATAAATGTGTCTTTGCGCCTCGAAATCGGTCGGCAAGTCATTGTCCGGGTTGCGGTAGCGGTCAGCGCCATCGACCCAGATTTCCTTCGCGCGCACCCTCTCACGTAACTGTGCCAATACGCAGAGCTCGAAGGTAATCACGTTCAGACGGCCGGATGCATCGATGACGGCCTCGCGCCATTTGGCGGGAATGGAACCCTGAGGAGCCAGATCGACAGGCACGACCCGTCGTCCATCCTGTTGCCACCGCTCGATCAAATCGAGTGCATCCAGGATCGGGCGCCAGCTTGCGTTGTTCGATCGAAACTGCAGCGCGGCAAGAAGCGGCGGAACCATCCGACGGTAGTGGCTGGCGTAGGAGCCGCGCATCGCCGTTTGAATTCGCCGGTCCAGCGTGCCCTTGGCGCCGTCTTCTTCAATCACGGCCTTCAGCTTGGCCACGCTCGCGACAGGATAAATGACCTCAAGCACCCGGCCCTCGGGTTCATCCACCGCTGCAATAGCCATATCGACCAGCAGGCGCTCCTTGCCATGGACCCGCTCGATATCCCGCGCAATCGCCCCCACTACCCGGCGGCGCGACCGTGTCTGCATCCGGTGGATGATCTCAAGCAGCAGGTCGATCAGCGCGTCGATCATTTCGCCACGGCGATGCATGAGATTGAGCGCAAAGAGACCCAGCCGACGCGTGTCGCCATGGCGGCGCATCTCGGCCGCGGTCTCACCATCGACGCGGCGGGACAGTCTCTGGACCAGGGCGGGGTCGACATCTTCCATGATCTGGAATGGTAAATCGAGCGCATTCACGAATGCCAATCGCATTGTCGCCGCCAGGATGTTTTCCAAAGTGGCGGCACCCGCATCCGCTTTCAAACTCAGAAACCCCGTTGCGCATTTGGGGCCGGCCAGGCTGGCCTCCAGTTTCCGGCGGGCCTCACCGGACAAGCTGTCTGCAATCCTCTTGAGCAGGTGTTCAACGGCATCATGCCGAGCACCGCGGACAAGCCGCTCCATGATCTTGTCCGACGGAACGAAGAACCCCTGCGCGCGGCTTTTGCGATACCCAAGCTCGACCTGATCCTCAATCTTCCCGAAGGATCCCCGAAACACGAAAGCCAGTTCATTCCGCAACGCTTGCCGATCTCGATCAGCGGCACGTCGAATATCCAAATACCTCAAGATTGCTGCCCGGTGCCTGCGCGCCGTCACATGACCGCACTCGAAATCCCGCGCTTCCGGCGCGGCGATCCCCAGCTGCGCGGCAAGGTAACGCAAGACATCGGCCTGGACATCGCCCGACCGAGACGGAAATCGCGCCCGCGCTCGGAAGAAGCTCAGCTGAAACGCAAACCAGACCCGGCCGGAACGATTGATCCCCTCGATCAATCCGATGTCATCAAAGGATAGGCTCCAAACCTCGACAAAAGACCGTTCCAACCCGTCATCCCCCAAACAACGCCAGAAACAGCCTCCCGTCTTCAAGCTGTCCGGTCAACAGACAGTTCGTTCATGTTATATTCTCTAAAATGTCCATATATGCACGCTCGGGCCTGTTGGGCCGGATACGTATATCGGGCCTGAAACACCCAACCCACTTATGGTGACGATCTTGCGCTCAAAGCATCGTCAACCAGAGATGCGGACGGTTCTTTCTGACATCATGGGACTGACAAAGATCAACTATAACTCGTGTAACTTCAACGACGGGCTGCCGGTAACGGTTCGCTTCGCGAAGATGGTCGGCGACATCCTTGTGATGGGTTCGGCGCGGGAGGGCGGACCGCAGCCATTCAAATTCTATATCTAGCGGGGCTGCCTTCGGGTATGTGCTAGGTTGCGGACAGCCTGTTCAAAGGGTAGCCGTCCTTCTCCTAGTGCTGAGCATGGGGCACGTTTGGACGTAGGGTGCCCTCAACTTATGGCTAGGTCGCTCGCGGTGTTACCGCTTCTAAGAGCTCCACGAACTATCGCGGTTTGCGACCCCGGCCAAACCATGTGATCGCCGGATTCTCAGGGTGCCGGTATTTCGCCACGACAGGTGCCGGGTGAATTTCGTCTCTGTGCCGACAAGTTCGGCTAGGGAGTAGTCGAGGTCTCGGGCGGAAGCGTCCACCTTGGCGCGGGCTTCCGCATTCTGATGATTCTCGAATGTGGAGATCGCCTCGGCGACGTCCTTCTGCATATTTTTCAGCTCGCTAAGCGTCAGTACCTCGAGATGGAAAGCAGTCGTTGGTGCGGTCCGTGTCCTGGATTTCCCGGTATCGATATCCCATCGCGGTAGGGCCCTGCATTTCTCGGCAGGCAAGGGCAAGGGTGAGAGCTGGTGATAGCCACTTAGGCCGCTAGCGGTGTGCTGGGCTTGGGGTAAAGCAGTCCCGATGGGCAAGGGGACATGGTCTGGCATGGGCTCCCCGCATCTCTCTGGCTTCTGGGCCATCCCTTCGACTGACAATCCCCTAATCCCGTTCGGCTTCCTGCGCGCAACCCCGCGTCAGCCCGGGCCGTGTTGGCCGCCTATGGCGTCCCGCCCGCACCACCCCGGTCCTTTGGGGGTTTCCGGTGTCCATGCTGTCCACCGTGCACGCG
>NZ_JHEH01000057.1 GCF_000715505.1 Thioclava dalianensis | reverse complement strand
GGCCAGGACGCGCCGCGATCCGACGCACCGTATAGCCCAAACCCTCCCATTTACACAAAGCTCATTGGACCCCGGCGGCGGGCATTGTCATAGCTGTCGTCAACGCTGCTCACGGATGGTTCGATGCCGGCTTCGCCCAATCGCTCGGTGTCGCGAATTGGCGCGCGACGATACCCAAACTGTGTCACGTCGGTTCGAACGCGGATCTTGCGTCAGACCAAGCGCAATCCCGGCCCCAGGCGGGCTTTCGGAGGCGGCGTCGTGCGGCACCCGGGTACGGATTTCATCCCTTCGTCATTGAGCCGCGCCGCTGCAAGGCGCACCGACCTGTTGCGGCCTTGCAGCAGCGCATGACGGATCGGTCTAGCGGCGCATCGCGACCTTCGACTGATAGCGCTCGAGTTCCGAGATGAGCGACAGCCCATCCGGCACATTTTGACGCGCGCAGAATTCCTGCCAGATCGCACCGTAGGGCAGATCCTTCGCCTCTTCGGTGATCATCAGCCGTGCGGAGAAATCCAGCGCTGCTTCCGCCGCTTTCAGCCGTGTCTGCGGCAGCAGCAGCGCGCGCAGCAGCGCCTTTTGCATGTTGCGCGTGCCGATCACCCAAGCCGCCGTGCGCGAGATCGTGGCATCGAAGAAATCGAGCCCGATATGGGTGCGCTTGAGCAGGTCAGCAAAGACCAGCTCCTGCGCCATCTGCAGGATCGAGTCATCAAGCAGGATCACATGGTCGCTGTCCCACCGCACCGGGCGCGAGACATGCAGCAAAAGCTCGGGCACGGATAGCCAGACCGCGCTGAGCTTGTCGGCCACGTTCTCCGTCGGGTGGAAATGCCCCATGTCGAGACACAGCGCGATCTCGCGGCGGATTGCGTAGCCGAGGTAAAACTCGTGGCTGCCCACGGTCATCGACTCCACGCCGATCCCGAACAGCTTCGATTCCACCGCGTCAATCAGCTGTGCGCGCGCGAACCCGGTGGCCATCATCGCATCCAGCGCGGCCTCTAGCCGCTGGCGCGCGGCCATTCGGTCGACCGGCGTGTCCTTCGAGCCGTCGGGCACCCAGATATTGTTGACAGACGCCGAGCCGAGCGCCTTGCCGATCCCCGCCGCGATCTCTCGCGCGCGCTTGCCGTGTTCGATCCAGAAGTCACGAATGCCTTGGTCGGGATGGCTGAGCGTCAGGTTGTCATCGGCTTTGGCATGGGCAAAGAACGTCGGGTTGAAATCGATCCCGTGGTTCTTCTCCTTGGCCCAGTCGATCCAGCTCTGGAAATGCGTCAGCTCGATTGCATCGCGATCCGGGGCCGCGTCGGTATCAAGGTAGAACGCATGCAGGTTCAGCCGATGCGTCCCCGGAATTTGACCATAGGCGAAATCCAGATCGGCGCGCAGTTCTTGCGGATTGCGCGCACGTCCGGGATGATTGCCGGTGGCCTGAATACCGCCGCCCGAGGCGCCCGTGCGGGTCTCGAACCCGACCACATCGTCGCCCTGCCAGCAATGCAGTGAAATCGGGATCTCGGCCAAGGCGCTCAGCGCGGCTTCGGTCTCGACCCCCCAATCGGCATATTGGGCGCGCGCATCCTCATATCTGCTCATGATGTTTCCTCCCGTTATCGTCGCGTGGCAGCGATTTTCCCGCTTAACGCGTGAAGGCCTGCACGTTGCCGGCATCGACATTGATGATGTTGCCGGTCGATTTTGCCGAGTGTTCCGAGGCGAAGAAATAGGCAGCCTCTGCGATGTCTTCGGGCAGGACATTGCGCTTGAGCATCGAGCGCTGGCGATACATCTCTTCGAGCCCGTCCTTGTCGGTGCCATAGGTCGAGGCGCGCTGATCGAGCCATTCGCCCGACCAGATTTTCGAGCCGCGCAGCACCGCATCGGGGTTCACCACGTTCACGCGGATGCCCGCCTCGGCCCCTTCCAGCGCAAGGCAGCGCGCGAGATGGATTTCCGAGGCTTTGGCCGTGCAATAGGCCGATGCATTGGGCGAGGCGGCCAGACCGTTCTTTGACGCCACGAAGATGATCGAGCCCCCGATGCCCTGCGCGCGCATCACCTTGAACGCTTCGCGCGAGACGAGGAAATAGCCCGTCGAGAGGATTGACATATTCTTGTTCCACAGCGCGAGCGTCGTGTCCTCGATCGGCGCAGAGGAGGCGATCCCTGCGTTTGAGACCAGAATATCCACGCCGCCAAATTCCAGCGCGATCTTGGCATAGGCGGCGGCGACGGCCTCTTCCTCGGTCACGTTCATCTCGACCGTGCGCACCATATCCGCGCCGAATGCGCCCGCAAGCTGGTCGCGGGACCGGGCGAGCGCCTCGGTGTCGATATCGGCGAGCATCACGCAGGCGCCCTCGGTCAGGTAGCGCTGTGCCGTGGCCGCTCCGATCCCGCCCGCGCCACCGGTCACAAGCGCCACGCGCCCTGCCAGCGATTTGGGTTTGGGCATGCGCTGCAGCTTGGCCTCTTCCAAAAGCCAATATTCGATATCGAAGGCTTCCTGCTCGGGCAGGCCGACATATTCGCTGACGGTCGAGGCGCCGCGCATTACGTTGATCGCGTTGACGTAGAACTCGCCCGAGATCCGGGCTGTCGCCTTGTCCTTGGCGAAGGTCAGCATGCCGACGCCCGGGATCAGATAGACCACCGCATTGGGGTCGCGCAGCGCGGGGCTGTTCTCGTGTTTGCAGCGCGCGTAATAGGCGGCATAGGCGTCGCGATACTCGGCCACCTGTTGCGGCAGCCCTTCGAGCACCGCGTCGAGATTGCCCTTGGCCGGGTCGAAATCCACCACGAGCGGACGGATCTTGGTGCGCAGGAAGTGATCGGGGCAGGAGGTGCCAAGCGCTGCCAGCTCCTCCATCCGGTGCGAATTGACGAATTCCAGCACCGCGTCGTTATCGGTGAAATGGCCAAGCATGTGCTGCTTGCCCGAGACCATGCCGCGGATCGCGGGCATCAGGCGGGCGGCAACCGCGCGACGGTCATCGGCCGCGAGGCTTTCGTGCTTGGCGCCGCCAAAGATCGCTTTGCCCGCGGTCTGTGCTTCGAACCAGCCCATCGCCTTGTTGATGATCTCGAGCGTGAGCTCGTAGCAATCCTTGGCGTCATCGGCCCAGGTGAACAGCCCGTGGCTCTCCAGCACGACCCCTTTCGCGTGCGGGTTCTTCTTGCAGAAATCTTCCAGCCAAAGGCCCAATTCATAGCCGGGCTTTTTCCATGGCAGCCAGCCGATCTCGTCGCCAAAGATTTCTTGCGTCAGCGCCTTGGAGTTTTTCGACGCGGCGATCGCGATGATCGCGTCGGGATGCATGTGATCGACATGTTTGCGGGGCACATAGGCGTGCAGCGGTGTGTCGATCGAAGCTGCGCGCGGGTTCAGGTTAAAGGTGCAATGGGGCAGATAGCCTACCATCTCATCTTCGAACTCCACCCCGCGATAGAGCCCTTTCAGGGCCTCCAGCTTCGACATGTAAAGCGTCGCGAACCCGTCCATCTTGATCGAGCCGACATCCCCGCCCGAGCCCTTCACCCAAAGCACTTCGACCAACTCGCCCGAGAGGGGATCACGCTCCATCGCCTTCGCAGATGTGTTGCCGCCGCCGTAATTGGTGATCCGCTTGTCGGACCCAAGAAGGTTCGACCGATAGAGCAGTTTCTCGGCTTCGGACATGCCCTTGGCCTTGGCTTCGTCCCACTTGGACTGAAGCCGCGCGGACGCGGTGTTCATGGTGGTCTCCTCCCGATCGCCCTAATAACAGGACGTGATCAATCTGGCTGAAGGCTGGCAGGGGTACGGCGGATTGTCAATCATAAACGATCAAAAGCAATCATGCTGCAGATGCATTGCGAATATATTGATTGAAAATGATTGACAATGCGCGGCGCGCTGCGCAGTCTTTCAAAACGAGGGAGGACTCGATGCACGAAAAAGAACGCCACAGAATCATTCTGTCTGCGGTTCAGGACAGGCCCGTCGTGACGGTGCCCGATCTCTGCGCGCTGACGGGCGCGTCAGAGGCCACGATCCGCCGGGATATCGCGTCTTTGCACGTGGCAAAGCGGCTGCGTCGTGTGCGTGGCGGGGCCGAAGCTCTCAATCCCACGAAATTCCCCGGTCTCGCCGGGCGCCCTTTCACGGTGAATGAAACGATCAGGATCGCGCAAAAACAAGCAATCGCGCGCGCGGCGGTCGAGCTGTGCGACGATGGCGATCCGGTCATCATCAATGGCGGCACGACCACCTTTCAGATGGTGCATCCGCTGGCCACGCGTCAGATGCAGGTCTTCACCAACAGTTTCCCGATTGCAGAGCATCTGCTGAAGCATTCGAAGAATACGATCCTGCTGTCTGGCGGGGTGATCTATCGCGAGCAGAATATCGTTCTCAGCCCGTTCGAGAATGACGTCACGCGCAATTTCTATGCCAAGCGGATGTTCATGGGCGCGCAGGGTATGGGGCCGCTGGGTCTGATGGAGGCGGACCCGCTGCTGATCCAGGCCGAGCAAAAGCTGATCGGGCAGGCCGATGAGCTGATCGTGCTCGTCGATTCCACGAAATTCCAGAAACGCTCGTCTTTGGTTCTGTGCCCGCTGGACCGGGCGCACACCCTCATCACCGATGACGAGATCACAGATCGTGCAGCGGCCATGCTGGAGGCCGCCGGCGTCAATCTGATCGTGGCGCATCCGACCGCCGCGAAGCAGCAACAAGCCGGAGCCTGACACTTCGGTCCGTCGGAAAACAGGGAGGAGACCTGAAATGAAACTGACCAAACTTGTCACCACCGCTGCCGTGGCATTGGCCATGATGGCGGGTACTGCGTCGGCAAAGGAAATGCGGATCGCGCTGGTCGTGAAAGCGCTCGGCATCGGCTTTTTTGAAGCCGCCAACAAGGGCGCGGAAGAGGCCGCGAAGGATTTGGGCGATGTGAAAATCATCTATACTGGCCCGACCGACACCACCGCCGAAGGCCAGATCGAAGTGCTCAATTCGCTGATCGCGCAGAAAGTCGATGCGATTGCCGTGACCGCGAATGATACCGATGCGCTCGTACCGACGCTGAAAAAGGCGATGCAGCGCGGGATCACCGTGATCTCGTGGGATTCGGGCGTGGCGCCCGCGGGCCGCGAGATGCAGCTCAACCCATCCTCCACCGAGCTGATCGGCAAGATGCTCATCAAGATGGCCGCCGACAATATGCCCGATGGTGGCGATGTGGCTGTGCTGTCGGCCAGCTCGACCGCGACGAACCAGAATAACTGGATCGCGGCGATGAAATCAGACATGGGCAACTATCCCGATATCAACCTCGTCACGACGGTCTATGGCGATGATCTGGCCGACAAATCCTATCGTGAGGCGAAGGGCCTGATCGAGAAATATCCCAACCTCAAGGCGATCATCGCACCGACCTCCGTGGGTATTGTGGCGGCGGCCAAGGCCGTGACCGATGCGGGCAAGATCGGCGAGATTAACGTGACCGGTCTGGGTCTGCCCTCCGAGATGGCGGCCTATGTCGAAAACGGTGCATCGAAGAGCTTTGCGATCTGGAACCCGATCGATCTGGGCTATGCCGCGACCGAGATTGCCTACAACCTCGCCAAGGGAACCGCGAAGGCCGAGCCCGGCGCGAAGATTCCGATGGGCCGTCTGGGCGAGGTGACGCTGGACGAGAATACCGAAGGCGCGATGGCCGATCCCTTCGTCTACGACAAATCGAACATCGAGCAGTTCAAGGACATCTTCTGATCTAGAACCGCGCAAGCGGCAGGCGCGGGGTCTCGCGCCTGCCCGACAGATCTGGCCCCGCACGGGCCCAACGAGTTCAGGCTGATCATGACACAGACAGATCAGAGCCGGGGGGCGGCGCTCCGCGTGCTCGAGCTAGACGGCATCGTAAAGACCTTTCCCGGTGTGAAGGCGCTTGACGGGGTGAACCTGTCGCTGCGCGCAGGCGAGGTGACGGCGCTTGTGGGCGAGAACGGGGCTGGAAAATCGACAATCGTGAAGATCCTGACCGGGATCTATCAGCCCGACGGGGGAGAGATCCTGCTCGATGGCGCGTCGATCCGCTTTCCCGATGCCGATGCCGCCGCCCGCGCAGGCGTGACTGCGATCCATCAGGAAACCGTGCTGTTCGAAGAGCTGACGGTCGCCGAAAACATCTTCATCGGTCACGCGCCGCGCGGACGTTTCGGGATGATCGACTGGGCCGCGATGCGCAAGCGCGCCACTGAAATCCTGCGCTCGATCGGGGCCGAGATCGATGCCGAGGTGAAACTTGCCGATCTCGGGATAGCCTCGCGCCACTTGGTCGCCATTGCCCGCGCCTTGTCGGTCGATGCCCGCGTCGTGATCATGGACGAGCCCACCGCCGCGCTCTCGCATAAGGAGATCGAGGAGCTGTTCGCGCTGGTCGATATGCTCAAATCGCAGGGCAAGGCCATCCTGTTCATCTCGCATAAATTCGACGAGATCTTCCGCCTCGCCGACCGCTACACGGTGTTCCGGGACGGCCAGTTCGTGGGCGAGGGCAAGATCGGGGATGTGACCCACGACGATCTGGTGAAGATGATGGTGGGCCGCGCAGTCGATCAGGTCTTCCCCAAGCGCAGCCCCGTGATCGGCGCGCCGGTCCTGACGGTTGCTGGCTATTCGCACCCGACCGAATTCGAAGACATCAATTTTACGCTGCGCAGCGGCGAGATTCTGGGCTTTTACGGTCTGGTCGGCGCGGGTCGCTCGGAATTCATGCAGTCGCTGATCGGGATCACCAAACCCTCGAAAGGCGTGGTGCGGATCGACGACCGCGTGCGCGTGATCCGCTCGCCGGCTGCGGCGATTGATGAAGGGATCGTCTATGTGCCCGAAGATCGCGGCAAACAGGGTGCGATCACTCAGTTGCCGATCTTTCAGAACGTGACGCTGCCCTCGCTGGGCAAGACCTCGCGGCACGGCTTCACGCGCATGGCCGAGGAGTTTGCGCTGGCGCGGACTTATTGCGAGCGGCTCGATCTGCGCGCGGCCTCGCTCGATACGACCGTCGGATCGCTCTCGGGCGGCAATCAGCAAAAAGTGGTGATCGCGAAATGGTTGGCAACCCAGCCGCGCGTGATCATTCTCGACGAGCCCACGAAGGGGATCGATATCGGCTCCAAGGCCGCGGTGCATGACTTCATGGCCGAGCTGGCCGGAGCCGGGCTTGCCGTGATCATGGTCAGCTCGGAAATCCCTGAAATCCTTGGCATGTCCGACCGCGTGATCGTCATGCGCGAGGGCCGGATCGTGGCCGAGCTGGAGGGCGATGAGATGTCGCCGGAAGTGCTGGTGCGCCATGCCGCCGGGATCGAAGAGCAATTGGAGGCGGCGCAATGACCCTTCGCACCATCCCGCGCGAGGTGATCCTCGGGCTGGTCATCATCGCGCTTTGCGGCGTCATCGCGGCGCGCTTTCCAAATTTCGTGCGCCCCTCGAACCTGCTTAGCGTCGCGACCGATACCGCACCGCTGATCATGCTCGCACTGGGCCAATTCGCGGTGATCGTAACGCGCTGCATCGATCTGTCGGTCGCCGCAAACCTCGCGCTCACCGGTATGATCTGCGCGCTGCTCAACGTGGCGATGCCGGGCTTTCCGATGGGGCTGATGCTGCCGCTCGCGCTGGTGGTCGGCGCGGGCCTCGGCGCGATCAATGGCGTGCTGGTGTGGAAGGTGGGCATCCCGCCAATCGTGGTCACGCTGGGGACGATGACCGTCTTTCGCGGCATCATCTTTCTGCTCTCGGGCGGATCGTGGGTCAACGCGCATGAGATGAGCGCGAGCTTCACCCAGTTCCCGCGCATCCCCGTCCTTGGGATCGAGCTATTGGCCTGGATCGCCGTGATCGCCGTTCTGGGCGTCTACCTGCTGGTGACGCGCACAGCGCTCGGTCGGGCCTTCTACGCTGTGGGCGGCAACCCGCATGCGGCGGTCTATACCGGCATCGATGTGGGCCGCACGCAGTTCCTCGCCTTCGTGCTCTCGGGGGCGCTGGCGGGCATGACCGGCTATCTCTGGGTCGCGCGCTATGCGGTGGCCTATGTCGAGATCGCCAATGGGTTCGAGCTGGATGTCGTCGCGGCCTGCGTCATCGGTGGCGTGGCGATTGCGGGCGGCGCGGGCTCTGTCGGCGGCGTTGTGCTTGGCGCGCTGTTTCTCGGCGTGATCAAGAATGCGCTGCCGGTGGTCAATATCTCGCCCTTCTGGCAGCTCGCGATCTCAGGCACCGCGATCATCATCGCGGTGGCGCTGAATGCGCGTTCAAACCGGCCCAAAGGGCGCATCATCCTCAAGAAAGCGGAGCATAGCCATGAGCCTGTCTGATCTGCATGCGGATATGACCGAGCCCCGCCGCGCCCCGCGCACGATCCCCGATCGGTTGACCTCGCCCCTGCGCCGCAACCTGCTGGGCTGGGAGAGCCTGTTGCTGATCGTGGGTATCGCGATCTTCATCCTGAACGCTTTCGCCTCGCCCTATTTCCTGAGCGCGTGGAGCCTGTCGGATGCGACCTTCAACTTCACCGAGAAGGCGATGATCGCGTTTGCGATGGCCCTGCTGATCGTGGCGGGCGAGATCGATCTCTCGGTCGCCTCGATCATCGCACTGGCCTCGACCGCGATGGGGGCGGCAGCGACGGCGGGGGCGGGAACGCCGGTTCTTGTTCTGATCGGGTTGGGGACGGGCCTTTTGTGCGGCGCGTTCAATGGCACATTGGTGACGCGGCTGGGTCTGCCCTCGATCGTGGTCACGATCGGGACGATGAGCCTCTTTCGCGGCATCTCTTATATCGTGCTGGGGGATGGCGCCTATCGCGGCTATCCCACCAGTTTCCAGTGGTTCGGACAAGGTTATGTGTTTTGGGTGATCTCGTTTGAGTTCGTGCTTTTCGCCGTGCTGGCGGTGATCTTCGGTCTCTTGCTCCACAAGACCAATTTCGGGCGCGCGGTCTATGCCGTGGGCAATAACCCGACCGCGGCACTGTTTTCGGGCATCCGCGTTGCGCGCGTGAAGATGACGCTGTTCCTGCTGACCGGCTTGATGTCGGGTGTGGCTGCGATTTGTCTGACCGCGCGGCTGGGATCGACCCGTCCCTCCATCGCCCTCGGTATGGAGCTGGAAGTGGTGACGATGGTTGTGCTGGGCGGCGTGTCGATCTTGGGCGGTGCGGGCTCGATCCCCGGCGTGGTGATCGCGGCGTTCGTGCTGGGGCTTGTGACCTTCGGGCTGGGGCTGCTGAATGTGCCGGGGATCGTGATGTCGATCTTCACCGGCGCGCTGCTGATCGGGGTCATTGCGCTGCCGCGCCTGATCGCGAAGTGGAGAAGATGATGGAGAAGTTTGCCTTCCGGATGCAGCTGAACCCCGGTTGCCGCGATGAATATATCCGGCGTCATGACGCGATTTGGCCCGAGCTGATGGAATTGCTGACAGCGGCGGGGGTCGAGGATTACTCGATCCATCTCGATCCCGAGACGGATGCGCTGTTCGGTGTGCTCTGGCGGCGCGAGGATCACGGCATGGAGGATCTGCCCGACCATCCGGTGATGCAGAAATGGTGGGCCCATATGGCCGATATCATGGCGACCAATCCTGACAACTCCCCGGTCTCTGTCCCGCTCGAGACGGTGTTTCACCTGAAATGACCGGGACAGAGAAGACCGCGCCGCGCCATATCGCCGTGATCGATGTTGGCAAGACCAATGCGAAACTTGCGCTGGTCGAGGCCTGCAGCCTTCAGGAGATCGCCGTCGTCACGCGCCCGAACCGCGTGCTGCCGGGGCCGCCATGGCCGCATTTCGATCTCGACGGGCATTGGGCGTTTTTTCTCGAACATCTCACGCGGTTTCAGTCGGACCACGGCATCGACGCGATCTCGGTAGCGACCCATGGCGCGTCTGCGGTGCTTCTGGACGCGGATCGCCAGCTTGCCGCGCCGATGCTGGATTACGAACATGACGGGCCCGAGGCATGTGCTGCGGAATATGACCGGCTTCGCCCTGACTTTGCACGCACCGGATCACCGCGCCTTCCGCTCGGGCTCAATCTGGGCGCGCAGCTGCATTGGCAGTTCACGACCTGGCCGGATCTGCATGAGCGGGTCGCGCATATTGTGACCTATCCGCAATATTGGGGGCTGCGGCTGACGGGAAACCTCGCGACGGATGTGACGTCGCTGGGCTGTCACACCGATTTATGGAGCCCTTGGGAGGGCGGCTTTTCCGATCTACCGCACAGGCTTGGAATTGCCGAGAAGATCGTCGAGCCGCTGCGACCGGGGGCTGTCCTTGGCACTTTGCGCGCGGATATCGCCGCGACAACCGGGATCGCTGCGACAACGCCCGTCATGGTCGGTATCCACGATTCCAACGCCTCGCTGCTGCCCTATCTGGGATCGCACAGGGCCTTTTCGGTCGTCTCGACGGGGACATGGGTGATCGTGATGGCGATCGGAGCGGGGCGCCAGCCGCTCGATCCAGACCGCGACACGCTGATCAATGTGAACGCGGAAAATGCGCCAGTGCCGTCGGCGCGGTTCATGGGGGGGCGCGAATATGAGCTGCTGCGCGAGGGGTGCAGTGCCGCGCCTTCGCCGCAGGCCTGCGATGATATTCTCGCGCGCGGCGTCATGATCCTGCCCTCTGCGGTGCCCGGAACCGGGCCGTTCCCGGATCATGCGCTCGAATGGATCGGGGAGGCCGCGTCGCCAAGTGAACGCATGGCGGCGATCGGTTTCTATCTCGCGATGATGACGGAAAGCTGCCTTGCGCTGATCGGGGCGCGTGGCCCGGCGATTGTCGAGGGCCCCTTCGCGGCGAACCCGGCCTATCTTGAGATGCTCGCAGCCTTGCGCCCCGATGGCGTTCGGGTCGCGCAGTCGGCGACGGGAACATCTGCAGGCGCGGCTCTGCTTGCACTGCCCGCGACCGCGCCGCCCGAGGCTCGCCCACATCCAAGCCCCGCGCAGAGGGACGCTTTGCGGGCCTATTTCGAGAGCTGGCGGGGCGCGATCTCGGCGCG
>NZ_JHEH01000056.1 GCF_000715505.1 Thioclava dalianensis | reverse complement strand
CATCACCCTCGCCGCCCGAGAGATAGTCATCCCCCGCACCGCCATTGATCGTGTCATTGCCAGCATCGCCATAGAGGCTGTCATCGCCATCGCCACCCGAGAGCGAGTCATTGCCATCACCGCCGTGCAGCAAGTCATTGCCCGCGCCGCCATCCAGCGTGTCGTTGCCCGCGTCACCGTTGAGCGTGTCGTTGCCCTGCTCGCCATAGAGCACATCATCACCGAGGCCGCCATTGATCAGGTCATCGCCCGGCTCACCCGCATCGGTCTGCACCGGGACGGTCTCGAAATGCATATCCGTGACGGTGATCGCCTGATCGGTATTGGCCCCGTTGGCATAGCCGATTGTCAGCTTGGCCATCGGATCCGCGATATCGATCCGCACCGAACCGACCTTGTCATCGGCATCATGGGTCCCGTCGCCGGTATCGCTATCCGTGCCGGTGATCGTGTAGGTGCCATCGCCGTTGTCGGTCACCGTCTGGTCGCCCATCGGCGTGATCTTGATCGCGACCGGCTTGCCATCCGCGTCCAGCGCCGAGAGCGTCACGACATCGACGTGATTGTCGTAGGGATAGCCCTTGTCGACATCGTTGATCAGGAACGAGGTATGCTGCACCTCGCCAGTATATTTGTCATTGTCGCTCGAGAAGGTGAGCGTGGTCGAAGAGGTCGGATCGATCCCGCCCTCGCCGCCGCACCCATAGAGCTTGAGCCCGGAATGCGCGTCGATCCCGGTGCTTCCGACATATTCGGTCTGATTGGTGAAGGTGGCCGAGGCGCCTTGATCGAGCACGTTGAAGTCGAACGCCACCTTGGTGTTGCCCATATCCACGGTCTGATCGACGACATGGCCGCAATCGGTTTTGAAGCAGCCCCAGTCGAGCTTTTCGCTGACTGGATCGGCCACGGGCGTATGGCTGTCTTCACCGCCATTATCGCCATAGATCGTATCGTTGCCCGCATCGCCGTTAAGCGTGTCATCGCCGCCCTGACCATAGATCAGGTCATTGCCGTCGCCGCCGTCGACCGAGTCATTGCCCGCGCCCGCATAGACAGTGTCATTGCCCGCACCAGCCTCGATAATATCGTCATTGGGCGTGTCATGCGGCAGGATCGCGTCCTCGTGGTCGACCATGTCGCCCTGCGGATCGCCGGTATAGTCGTAATCAATCAGATCATCGCCCGAGGTGCCCGACACGATCCCGTCGGGCTGCTCTTCCTCGACGCAGACATTGACCGTGGCCGTATCGTAGCCGCCATGACCGTCGGAAATCTTATAGCAGATCTCAGCTGTCCCCGAGAAATCCGCATCCGGCGTGAAGGTGATCGTCCCGTCGGCGTTTACGGCAACCGAGCCATTGCTGGCGGTCGGCGTTCCATAGATCTTGAGCGTGTCGCCATCGCGATCATAGTCATTCGCGAGGACGTCGATCTTGACGGGCGTGTTATAAGCTGTCTCTGCATAATCATCGCGCGCCACAGGCCGATTATTACAATCCCAGAAAAAAATCGTCATCCCAAGTCTCCTTGAACACCGCCCCGGGTCTGCATCCGGTGCGCCGTCATTACCTAGGCGCGTTGGCAGCGCCGATTTGTATGCAGGCTTGCGCCCCCACTATGTGTTTGAAGCTCGGGTATCTTGAGATCTGCGTTGCGCAGCAGCCCACAATCGAATGAAACCGGTGTCACCGGCACATTCGTCCCATTTTCGCGACGCGCCCTGACAACAAAGCGCGCATGCTAGGCAGCTATCGAACACAGATCTGAAGGATACCATCACTTCACTGGCCGCCCCCGTGGCCAGCATGCCCCCAGTCGTGCATAGCAAGCAAAATGCCGCTACCGCGCCATGAAAGAAAGAGAAATCTGCCTCAAAAGCGCCGCAATTGTCCAAATAGAAAGGTAGGCAGGCGATGAATTTCGCCGCGAAATTTTCTGTCGTTTAGGAATTGTTTCAGGCAAAACACGCATTGCGTGCAAACAGACAGGAATGACCTGTCCAAATGGACAGGCCGGAACGCGCCATTCTCCGAGATCGGCTCACTTACCCCGCAAAATTGTTTCGAAACCGGAAACTTACGCCGGGACCAATATGCCGATTGATGCCAAACAAAGATCCTGCTCAATCGCGCTGCACCGCAGCAAAGATTGTTCTCAAAATGCATCCAAATTTTGCAATTCGGGGTGTTTGTCGCCTCTGTCGTGCCCTGCTGCCCGAATCATCTCTCGTAACGCGACCGCAAAGCTACGGTAGGGACGCGTGACGGCTGCCCCGATCTCAACGGTTTTGAATCGCGAGACACCCGAGCAAAAATGAGCCCACCGCACCATGCGAGATGCACATCTGGAACATCTCGAAGCTGAACGGCAAGGCACCGATCACCATGGCTGTCTTGATCGCCGCCAGCCCGCCTACGTACAGCAGGGCCCCAACAACAAGGTTGAGCGCCGGACCCCAGACGATGATATGGCCGCGGCCCTTCGGGCTTTCCTCACCCGCGGCATTGATCGTGCTGACGGTCCGGATCGCGGAGTCCGCCGTGCTCACGAGATAGGTCGGCAACAAACCACGATGAGCACAGCCATCGCCCAGGACCAAAAGCCATGCAGTATCAGGCCGAGCATCACGAAAAGCAGGCTTTTCTGACCCGCGCCGGAGGTCGCCTCTCCCGCCATGCCGTTGCGCGTCATGCCGATGGACGTGCCGCCCACGAGCGCGACGTGATACCTCGGCTCGGCGGTTGCAAAGGTGCGCATCCCGACCCCGATACCTGCGCCAAACATCACGGAGGACCACGAGAATTCCGGCTCGTCATCGGCCGGCCAAGCTTCAGCATGTCGGTGAAGCGCACCACAGCCAGTAAGATGCACAGAAGGAAAAACCCGGCCGCTGCACAGATATACCAGGTCACAAAGCGCTTCAGGATCGCGCCGTTGAGCGCATTGAGAACCGCGGCTGCGGTCTCGGGAACAGCCATCGTCCAAACGATCAGGGCGCTGACAAGAATTTTCGAGGGGATCGCGACACTCTTTGAAAAGCCGGAATAGAAGCCGCTATCGGCGGTCAGGATATGCAGTTCATTAAAGGGGGTCTCTTGGCCATGTTTCCCCCATTCTGGCACTTGAGGTTCGGGCAGCCTCCTCCCTCTGCCGAATGTGCATGCGACATGACCAACCCGAACAATCGTAAAAGCTTCGGTGGCGTTCACTCTGTCTGATTAAAGATCACGGCGCCCACGAGCGAGCGCCCTGACATAGCCCTTAGCTGGGCAGATATTCCTTGCTCCAGCTTTCGCTGACTTGACCGGATTTCAGCATCCTCTCCACTGCAGATTCCGAGTAGCCCAGCTCACTCAAGATTTCCCGCGTCGAGGTCCCGAATTTCTCGGTCGGCGACAGCGCAAAGACACGACCGCGCGTGGGGCGTACCGCATAGGGATCAAGCTGTGTGACGCTATGACCGCTGGGGTGATCCTCATAGAGCGAGAACGAATAGCTCCCCCGGTCCGTGCCCGGTGTCCCATCGGCCTCACGGACATTCTCAGCCCGCAGCGCCTCGATGTTGTGACAGATCGCGCAGCCGATATCGGCGGCCCGCAGGCGGTCGACCCATTCATTCGCCGGAAGGGATTGGAACGCCCCGGCAAGGAACGCGGCGCGATCCTCTTCCGGCACATCCGGGAGATCCTCCATTCCTTCGACATTGCGGAAGCGCGGCAAGTCGGCCTCATAGGCACTCAGCAAGATATAGATACCCGATGCCGTGCTGTAGAAACGGCTGAGCGAGTCATAGCCGTTGACCTCGGGCCCCGAGGGCTCATCAAACAGCCCCCGCCCCCGGAAGTCATAGGTGAAGGGGATCTGCAGCAGGCCGCTATTGGCGCTCAGCGAGGTGCGACCGCGCCCGATCCGGCCAAAGCGGTGCTTCTGATAGAGAGCCGATGCCACGGCCAGCGCACCGCCAAATCCGCACATAACGTCGATTGTCCCCACATGCGCGTGCTCTTCGGGCCGGTCCATCGAGCCGCCGAAGCGCAGCATGATGCCGGTGGTGGCCTGCACCAGATCGTCATAGCCGATATAGTCGGTGCGCACGCCACGCCGCACGCCGCCGAAGCAGTCGAGCTTGCAAAAGATCGCCTCCGGGTTCAGCTTGCGCAGGCTTTCGGCATCCAGCCCCATCCGTTTGATCTGGCTGTCCGGCGCGTTCCAGAAGATCACATCGACGGATTTCACCAGATCCTCAAAGACCTTCCGCCCATGCTCGGATTTCACATCGGCCAGGATCGAGCGCTTCCCACGTCCCTGGCTCATCCCGTACATCACGGTGTTCCAGCTGTCATAGAGCGGCTTCGCCGGATCGATCTTGATCACCTCGGCGCCGAAACGGGCAAGGTAGCTGGCCGAGTGCGGCCCCGCGATCACGTTGCACATGTCGAGAACGCGCACGCCCGACAGCCAGCCCTCTTGCGCAATGCCGTCTTCGGGGTCCGGGATCTCCGTGCGCAGCTTGCGCAGAACCTTCAGCGCCTCGGGGAACTCCACCCAACGGCGAGGCTCAGGGGCAAGCGCCTCCTCGCCGCTTTCCTCCATCCAGACCACCGGGCCGGGCTGGGTCATCTCGCCATATTCGGGATCCCAGACATCGATCATGAGACCGGAGGCTTCGGCGAATTCATCGTTGATCCATTCCTGCAACCAACGCTGCGGCGCGCCCGGAATGCCCGCGCGTCCGAACAGACGCTTCCACTCATGCGAGGTGCGTGTCATGAAAACTTCTTTCATGCGCGCAGCGATCTTGTCGGCCCAGAATTTCGGCATCGGATAGACGCCAAGCGAGGTGTCGGTTTCCCACTCCGCCTGCGGCTTGTAGGTGTCTTCTTCCTCTTGCAGGCCTTCCTCGACCATCTCTTCATAGAGGCCCAGAACCTCAAGGCAGCGGCGCGCGTGGTATTTGTGGCTGGGGCAAACGACGTAGAAGCCGCGCCCGTCCTTGCACATATAGCTGCGGAAGAACGGATCGAGGAGCTCCTGGAGTTCCTCGAACGAGACGTTCATCGGCAGACCTTCGATGCGGCGCCGCTCGATCTCGATCTCACGCTGCGTGAGATAGCGTCTGGGCACATCCGAGACCTGAATGGAGTTGTAGCACAGCCCTTCCATGATCGCAGCGGCAAGCGGCACCTCGATCTGATCGCCAAGTCCGGTGAGCTGGCGCGATTGCAACGCAAGAACCGTCGCCGAGGCCGCGATCTGCGAGGCATAGGCCGAGGAAAGCGGCAGCGGCGAGAAAGACGGGTTGAGCCCCATCAGCACCCGGTTGAGCCCCATATCGGTGAACACGCCCGAACTGGCCGCCACGACGCTTTCAAAGGCCCGCAGCTCGCGCCGCAGCGCGTCATTCGACGCAAAGCCGGGAATGGAGATCGTGATCAGCTCGGGGCGTTCTTCGCGCATCGCCGTGAAATCGATCCCGAGTTTGGCAAGTTTCCCGGGCCGGAAGTTCTCGACAATGATGTCGGCCTCGGCACATAGCGCGCGCGCCTTTTCCAGCCCGTCCTCGGATTTGAGATCCAGATTCACGATCAGCTTGTTGCGCATCAAGGTCGCATTGGCGGGGCTGTCCCACATCGGACCGTCGGGCGGATCGATATGCACGACCGTAGCCCCCAGATCGCCCAGCAGCATCGCCACTGCGGGCCCGGCGATATATTGCCCGAAATCGACGATTTTGACGCCAGTCAGGGGAAGATTGGAAAACGATTTGCGCATGGTCTCTCCAGAGGGCGGAAGTCTTATGTCAGGGGGCTAGCGACCGGCAAGGACCCAGCGGGCCGCTTTCTCAGCGATCATCAAGGTCGGCGAATTGGTGTTGCCGCTAGTGATCTCGGGCATGACACTGGCATCGACGACCCGCAGACCGCTCACACCTTTGACGCGCAGATGCGGATCGAGCACGGCGCTGTCGTCATCCTCACGCCCCATCTTCACCGTTCCCACCGGGTGGAAGATCGTGCTCGCGATGTCGCCAGCCAGCCGGGCAAGATCGTCGTCGCTTTGATATTGCAGCCCCGGCTTGAATTCCTCGGGCTGGTATTGCTTCATCGCGGGCTGCGACATCAGTTCGCGCACCTGCCGCAGGCTGTCAGCCGCGACTTTACGGTCATCGGCGGTGTCGAGATAGTTGGGAGAGATCATCGGCGCGTCCCGGAAATTGCCCGAGCGAATGCGCACATGGCCCCGGCTCGTGGGGTTGAGGTTGCACACGCTGACCGTCATCGCCGGGAAGTCGTGCAAACGCTCGCCAAAGGCCTCAAGGCTGAGAGGCTGCACGTGATATTCAAGATTGGCATAGGGGCGGCTCGGGTCCGAGCGGGTGAACGCACCAAGCTGGCTGGGCGACATGCTCATCGGACCGGAGCGCTTGAACAGGTATTCCGCACCGATCATGGCCTTTCCGAACAGGTTCCCGGCCAGGGTGTTGAGCGTACGCGTGCCCTTGACCTTGAAGACAGCGCGGATCTGCAGGTGATCTTGCAGGTTCTCGCCCACGGGCGCATCACGCAGCACCTCGATCCCGTGCGATTTCAACAGCGCCGCAGGCCCGATGCCCGAGAGTTGCAGGATCGCCGGCGAGTTGACCGCGCCCGCCGACAGCACCGTTTCCTTCTTGGCGCTGACGGTAAGCGTCTGGCCCTTGCGATTGACGCGCGCCCCGGTGCAGCGCAGCGTGCCGGAGGCATCTGTCTCGAAGGTGAGCTTTTCGACCTGCGCCTCGGTCCAGATCGTGAGATTGGAGCGGGTCTTGGCGGGTCTCAGGAACGCTTTCGAGCTGTTCCAGCGCCAGCCCGACCGCTGGTTCACGTCGAAATAGCCAACGCCCGCATTGTCGCCGCTATTGAAATCATCCGTCTTCTCGACCCCGGCCTGCACCGCGGCATCCAAGAAGCTGTCGAGCACGTCCCAACGCAGGCGCTGCTTTTCCACGCGCCATTCGCCACCATTGGCATGCATGTCGGAGAACCGGCTGTTCTCGCCGGTCGCAGGATCGGCGCCATCGTCGAGCTTCCAGTGATCCTCATGGGATTTGAAGTCACGCAGCGAGTGCTCCCAGTCCCATTCGTCTTCACCGCTGAGCTTGGCCCAGTTGTCATAGTCCCGCGATTGGCCGCGCATGTAGATCATGCCGTTGATCGACGAGCAGCCACCCAGCGCCTTGCCGCGCGGATAGCGCAGGACGCGACCGTTGAGCCCTTTGTCGGGCTCGGTGGAATACATCCAGTCGGTGCGCGGATTGCCGATGCAATAGAGATAGCCGACGGGGATATGAATCCACGGGTAGGTATCGGGCTTCCCGGCCTCGAGCAGCAAAACCCGGTTCTTCGAATCCGCGCTCAGACGGTTGGCCAATAGACACCCCGCGGATCCGCCCCCGATCACAACGTAGTCAAACTCTGTCTCAGCATTCCGCATGGCGATGTCCTTCTGGTCGGCCCCGCAACACCAGAGATGACCGGACACCCAAAGAAGCCCTGCATGCAGGGCTGCGTCGCGTGCCGTACGCTCCTCCCAGCGCAGCAACTCCCATAAGGGCTAAAAGGCTTGAGCGGCTTTTCCTAATGACAAATTTCTCTGCCTGATATTAGGTTTCTTAATATGGAGAGATTCTCGAACCTAAACAGTATTCTGGCCTTTGTGACGGTCGCACGTGAAGGCACTGTCTCGCGCGCCGCCGAAGTGCTCAACCTCACGCAGCCCGCGATCAGCCATCAGATCAAGCGCCTGAGCGAAGAGACCGGCATTACGCTGTTCAAGCGCACCCCGCACGGTCTGGACCTCACGCCGGACGGAACGGCGATGCTGCCAAAGGCCGAGCAAGTGCTGAATGCGATGGCCGAGTTTCGTCGCAGCGCGAGCGCGCAATGCGGTCAGGTCTCTGGCAAGCTGAAGATTGGCACCATCGTCGATCCGGAATTCATTCGCCTCGGTCGCCTGCTCAGCCGTCTTCGCGAAGCACATCCGAATATCAGCACAGAGCTGATCCATGGGGTCAGCGGGGAAATCCTCGAGAAACTGAAGCGCCAACAGATCGATGTCGGGTTTTATCTGGCCTCGCCGGACGATGTGGACACGGCGCCCGCAGAACGCCCGCTATACACAAAGAAACTGGCCAATTTCTACTATCGCGTCATCGCGCCGGTTGGCTGGGACGCACGTGTCGCCGCTGCGAACTGGTCGGATCTGGCCAATCTGCCTTGGATCGGGACCTCCCCGACCTCCGTGCACAATCGGCTCCTGACACGCATTTTCCATGAGCATGGCTGCGTGCAAAACTGCGTCGCAATGGTCGATCAGGAAGCCTCGATGCTTGAGATGGTCCGCGCGGGCGTCGGCCTGAGCCTGTGCCGAGAGTCGGTCGCCTTGCACCAAAGACAAACCTTTGGCCTCGCCGTTTGTGAAAAACTGCGCGTCCCGGCCTGCCTTGTGATCCAGACCTTGGAAGAGCGAAAAGACCATCCCGTCATCACAGCCCTTTTCGAGCAGGTGTCCAGCGTCTGGTGACGCGCCGTCTTGGGCGGCGTCGCTGTTCCAGGATCTGGACCGTCGTAAAAACGGCATCGACGGGCTGCAGAGTTTGAGGGATAAGAACAGAATGTTCGAATTAGAAACTCGACAGCAGTCTATCGCTCTGATGGTCCTCTGCCCTATCAGCCTTGCGCTGATGGGCTATGCGGTGAAGACGAGCCACCATCTGCCCGTCGCGCAGGTCCTGCTGGCGCGGTTCGGCATCTCAGCGCTGATCTATACCGTCTGGCTTGGGATCCGAGGCTTCGAGTTTCGAGCCATACGGCCATTGAAGCATGTGTTGCGAACAGCGCTTGGCTTTTGTTCGGTCGCCTGCCTCTTCGGCTCGATCTCAAAAATCCCTTTATCGACGGCCCTCTGCCTGTCTTACACAGTGCCGATCTTCTCCTATGTGATCTCAGTCTGCTTGGGCCAAGTAAAAGCCGATTTTCGATTTCTCTATGTGGCCGGGGCCGTGGTGGCAATTGCGATGATCGTGCAGCCTTCTGCCGATATCAGCCCGTTCGGCGCGTTGCTGGGGCTTGCCTCGGCCTTCTTTGGCGCCATGGCTTTGTTCGAGATTAAGAGGATTTCGCACAGCGAGGGCACGGACGCCATTCTGGTGATGTATTTCGTTTACGCGACGCTGGCATTGCTCCTGTTCTCATTGTTCTCGAACGATACCAGTGGGCTGGGCGACAGTCTTGCGGCCTCGGCGCCTCAGCTGCTTGGCGTAGGGCTCTTTGGGTTGCTCTATCAGTTCAGTCTTGTGGGAGCCCTAAAGCACGTTCCGGTCGCAACCGTTTCGCTCGCGTTGCTGGCCGCAATTGCGATAGGCTACGGCATCGACATCATGGCGCTTGGTGCGCAGGTGAGCCTCTGGGCACTCTTGGGAACGGTGCTTCTGGCGGCATGTATCGGCGCTTATAGTCGCGCAAGCCGAACGTAGGGCTGGTTTCAATCGGCAGAGATAATCCCGACTGCAGAGGTGGAGCCGTGACGCGAGACGAGATCATCCAATCTTATCAAGAATATATCGCCTGTTTGAACCGACAGGGCTGGCACGACCTACATCACTACGTGGCCGAAAATGTCGACTATAACGGCGCCACGATCGGGCTTGAGGGCTATCGTGAGATGCTCGTTGCCGATTTTCGGGCGATCCCCGATCTCTCCTTCACGATCGCCCTGCTCGCCTGCGACCCGCCGATGATCGCCAGCAGGCTCGCATTTGACTGCACGCCGGTGGGCCAACTTTTCGGTCTCCCGGTGAACGGGAGACGCGTTCGCTTCGATGAGAACGTGTTCTACGCCTATGAGCGGGGCAAAATCCGCAAGGTCTGGTCCGTGATCGACACTGCCCGCATCGCCGCGCAACTCTGACACTTTGGGCGATGCGCGGGCTTGAATCTGGGCGTCGAGCGCGTCCCGAGTGCCGTGACCAGATTTCGCAAGATGATTGGCACTCCGCGAGACCGCTATCGGCACGAGCGGCTGCCGCCTGCCCCGCTCGATCCAGTGTGCGAAAGGTTTTGCCGGGTGCCCTCCACCGTGTTCAGCGCTCGAGGCATCCCGACGGGCACGAATCGTGAGAGCTGAGAGAGGGAGCACGAACGTCGCAGACCGCGCGACGCCGGCCCTGCGAATGTCTGACAAATTATCCCGTAGAATCAAACTGGTACCCGAGGCGAGACTCGAACTCGCACGACTTGCGTCGGCGGATTTTGAATTACACCGACCTTGTAGCTTTTCATACCTAGAGGCCATTTCGTTCCCAAGAACACACAAAGAACATACGGCGAACTTGGGAACACGCTAAAATGCCCATGTCGGGCAGAACCTCTATGAATCTACTGGCCGATGCGTCCGCTACCTCGAGGCGCTGAACGAGGTGGTTCACCGCTTCCGGCCAACCGGGATCATAAATGCCGATCAGGGTTCGCAGCTCAGGTCCTTCGCCTGGGAGGACCGGCTGAAACGGGGCAGCAAAGGACTGCTCTGCCCCCTGAAATTGGACCGTTTGAAACTGGAGTTTTCAGCTTAACTTTCCTGGCTGGGAGAGGAGCGGAATCGCATGAAGGCATCGAAGTTCACGGAGGCGCAAAAGGCGTTCATCCTGAAGCAGGGCGAGCAAGGAACGCCCGTCGCGGAGATCTGTCGCAAGGCGGGAATAAGCCAGGCGACCTACTTCAACTGGAAGAAGAAGTATGGCGGCCTGCTGCCAGACGAGATGCGCCGACTGAAGGCGCTTGAGGACGAGAACGCACGGTTGAAGAAGATCGTCGCCGATCTGACACTCGATCGGGAGATGTTGCAGGACGTCATTCGCCGAAAGCTCTGAAGCCTGGCCGGATGCGCGAACTGGTTCGCGGGATGTGCATCGATTGGGGCGTATCGATCCGAGGGGCTTGTGGGGCCCTTCGGTTCGACACCTCCACGTTCCACTACAAATCCCGCCGCACCGATCAGGCTGCCGTCGAAAGGCGGATCAAGGAGATCTGCGAGACACGCGTGCGGTATGGGTATCGCCGTGTGCATGTCCTGCTGCGGCGGGAAGGGTGGACAATCAACATGAAGAAGACCCGCAGGATTTACAATGAGTTGGGGCTTCAGCTCCGGAATAAGCACCCGAAGCGCAGGGTGAAGGCGAAGCTGCGAGAGGATCGCCAGGAAGCGATTGGGCCGAACGACGTGTGGGCCATGGA
This sequence comes from Thioclava dalianensis, assembly GCF_000715505.1. GTDB lineage: Bacteria > Pseudomonadota > Alphaproteobacteria > Rhodobacterales > Rhodobacteraceae > Thioclava > Thioclava dalianensis. Next base: position 209 of record NZ_JHEH01000056.1, on the reverse strand, counting down.
TTTTGTCCATGATCAGCTTGCCATGGGCAAGAAGCTCCGCATCCTGACGGTGGTGGATACCCATTCCCGGCTGTGCCCGGCAGCCGATCCCCGCTTCGCCTACCGGGGCGAGGACGTCGTGCAGACGCTGGAGAAGGTCTGCGCCAAGCTCGGCTACCCGAAAACCATTCGCGTCGATAACGTCCTACGTCGGGAAGAATTTGCCGTTT
>NZ_JHEH01000055.1 GCF_000715505.1 Thioclava dalianensis | reverse complement strand
CTTCCAGCGCTGACTTCTGCAACAACGCCGTCCGACAGGAAGGGCGGAGAGCGGCCGTTCGCTGCCGAAACAATGGCGCCATAGGACAAGTCGATAGCAGACATTCGTCTAAGGCACGAAGGGCAACAGGTGGTATCTCGCAATATCGACGGAACGCCGCTACCGTGAGTGTCGCTGATTCTTGCGATTTAAATTTCAGGTGAACCTTGCCTATTGAAGAATTTGTCCCGAAGGCACGAACGAGCATAGATAACTTGGGCTTCCTCTTTGGAGCCGGAACTTCATTTGAATCCGGATACCCACTAGTATCCGGATTGACCAAAGAGGTTGTCAGTGCGTTGCAATCCGGCGAACGGGAATCGTTGGATGAAGTGCTTGACGCATTTGGCAAGTCCTACGACGATGCCGCAGGCACCCCAAATATTGAAGAAATCTCAGATATGGTCATTGAGCACCATACAAACGGCCAACTTGAGCGGTTTAGGGCACTTAAAGAAAGAATTCGTGAGCTCGTTCGTGATGCAATATTGGGTGTGGAAAATCCTGACATATCAAATCAGGTAGAGTTTTTTGAGCGGATAAAGGCCCGAGCTTTCGATCGTGCTACGGATGTCTGGGTGTTTACTACCAACTACGACCTTCTATTCGAGGATGCTTGCGCCGAAGTCGGGTTGAAGATGGTGAACGGCTTCATTGGAGCAACGACCCGGTGCTTTTCCGAACGAGAGTTCTCATTGGTTTCCGGAACGGTCACTGGGAATCGCTTTTCGCAAGAAGGTGGTCTGACGGTTCGCCTAGTCAAACTTCACGGGTCTGTCTCTTGGTTTCGCAAGGACGAACGAATTTTCGAAGCAGCGCCTAATGCGATCAACGAGGCAGAGGCTCGATGCATGGTACTTCCACGACGAACAAAGGTGCTCGAGACGCTTTCTAGTCCGTATGACCGCCTCTTTCGGCTGTCCAGCTCGATTCTGGGAGATAAGTGCAAGCACCTAATTTCTTCGGGTTTTAGCTTTGGTGATAGCCACATCAACGAAACCCTAGTCAGTCCTAAAATCGACTCTGGTGCGATTTCTTTTTTCAACTTTTGTCAAGATGAGCCAATGACGCTCAGCGCCTCGCGCACTCGTCCGAATGTTTGGCACTTCTGCAAAGACAAAACAGTAAATGGCGGACGCGAAATTGAGGCGTCCTATGACACATGGAAATTTGGCGAGTTCGTCAAGCTATTCTGAAGGATCAAGTCGTGAAGCACCAAATTGGAAAAGTAATTGAGGTCAAGGGCGATCAAATCATAGTTTCACTTTCGGAGTTTGATGCCGCAAACAACATCGGCGTGCCTGAAGAAATGGCTGTTGATGTTTCGACACCGGACGGTCCAGAGAATATTTTAATTGGCCAACCTGGTTCGTTTGTTGAACTGTCTTTGCCTAATGGTAGCCTGCTATGCTTAGTGACAGAGACACGGATGCGCGAGGCATCGATCGGTGCTTCGGAAGTAAAATCTGCCGCCGTTGACGGAGATTTTTTGATTGAACAAGTCACACGGCAACTTGTGACGATCCCAGTCGGGACATTAGGTGCGGATGGAAGTTTCGAACGCGGCACGAATATCCTGCCAACCGTAAACGCACCGGTTTTCGCGGTTCTTCCCAAGACGATCAACCAAGTCTACACGAGCTTCGCTGAAGGCGATTTTTCCTTAGGGCAGCTATCGCTACTTCCCGATCAAGAAGCCAAGATGAACTTGGATGCGTTCCTAGGACGCCATGCCGCCATACTAGGGCAAACAGGGGGCGGAAAATCTTGGACGGTTGCATCTATCCTGCAAAAAATTGCGGCTTTTCCGCAATCGACAGTTTTGCTGTTAGATCTGCACGGTGAGTATTCTAAAGCCTTTGGCGACAACGCAGAAGTCATTTCGGCAGCTGACATTGAAATGCCATATTGGTTGATGAACGCAGAGGAACTGTTGGGGCTTATGATTGATAGAGCTGAATCGAGCGCCCCTAACCAAAACGCGAAGTTTAAAGAGCTTCTTCAAGCAGCTAAAGAGAACCATCCAGAAAATGTTGCGCTAGGGTTGGAGAAGATCACTATCGACACCCCCGTTTATTTTGATCTCGACAGTATTATTCAGGAATTTAAACGCCTCGACACTGAAATGCAGCCAAAGGCTGCAGGGAGTGGCCTCAAACAAGGCCCTTTGTATGGGCAGTTTACCAGACTTCTTATGCGGCTGGAGTCGCGCCTTAACGACCGACGCTACGATCTGATCTTCAAGCCTAAGACATACAATACAAGTGGGTCCATGGACGATCTGTTCCGTAAAGTACTGGGAGAAGAGCCTTCAAATCGAAAGAAAATTGTCGTTCTTGACCTAAGCCCGGTTCCCTTCGACGTAAGGGGGTCGTTAATTTCACTTACTCTTAGATGCCTTTTCGATTTCTCCTATTGGCATAGTCGTGTGAATGGCGAGCGCTACCCAATCGCGATCTTCGCTGACGAAGCTCACATCTATTTGAGTGACGCCAGCTCTGATCAAGCACCTCGAGAATCCGCGGAAAGAATTGCGAAGGAAGGCCGGAAGTACGGGATTAGCCTAACAGTGATAAGCCAGCGGCCGCGTGAAATGTCCTCCACCATATTGTCACAATGCGGTAGCTTCTTGTGTCTCAGGATATCCAACCCCGACGATCAAGCTTACGTGCGGAATCTGCTGCCAGACTCCATACGTGGGATTACGTCAATGTTCTCATCTCTGAGGCGCGGAGAAGCGATCTTGATTGGAGATTCGATGATGATGCCGACGCGAATTAAGGTTGATCGACCCGACCCAACGCCAAACAGCAATGATGCTTCGTTTGTAAAGCTGTGGAGCAACGACCCTAGCGACTTGGACGTTGCCGCTGTTTTGGATGCGTGGCGAAACCAAAAGGTAGTCGAGTAAGTAGTGATTCTGCGCAAAGGATTTTTTAATGACACCGCTGTATACTTGGTCTGGGCAATACTGTGCGTTTATCAGGAACGGAAGGATTTTTGATCAGCATTCTGACTATTTGAGGTGGGTCACCGAAGACGGGAAAGCGTGGAGACGCGACGGGAATTTTTGGGGTGAATTAGTCGACGAGAACTACATTCTGCGCCGCTCTAGCATGGCCATTCCAGCTTGGCGATCCGTTCGGACGACCCCAGCTCGTCCTGCGACGCCGGCTGCGAAAGTAAATCGAGTCGGCAGAGTTCCGAGAGCTGGGCGCGTTGACGCCTTGGAGGAGGTTCTCTCATAGCCAACAGACTACGGAGATCTGAGCGCAATTCATTCAGATCATTGTGTGTGAAGGCTCTACGGTGCCGTCCCGGCACCGAGAATCTCGAATTGCAGCGTAACGCACAAGCTTCCGCTTTGACGCGCCGCACTGCAGCATTGTCAACTCTTGGTCAATGGCAGGTTTGGGCCGATACTGACGAGCCAGGTGGTTCGGCGGAAAGTGTGAATTCGCCGCGCCTGCGAACGCACGCTGTCAAACACATTAAAGCGGCCATTCAAGACTCAGGTTCGACGAATCGCCCTGCTGCACCAGCCGCCAAAGTTCGCAGCGCGCAGGGAGCGGAGTTTGCAAACAGGCAGGGGCGGGTCAAACCTGATTTGCTTCCAGGAGGAAGCCATGTCCGCCTCAAGAGTTGGGTGCGTCACTTTTATCCGGAATAAGAAGAGCTGATCTCGGAAAACAATCCATGAAACCTTCAATTTCTCGCGCCTCCTTGAATACGCAAAAGGAGTTTGCCTCCTGAAACTTGAGGCCTGCTTTGTGGGCCTCTTCAGCCAATTTGATGAGATCGCTGAAATCTCTTCGAACGCAAGCGAGAGCCAATTTTAGTATAGGATCCACAACACTCCAGTCATATTTGTCTAAGACCTTTTGCGCATTTTTATTTTGAGTATCTTTGTTGGCATTTGGTTCATACAACTTAGCAAGAGCTCGATTGATCCCAAATTTCAGGCGTAAGCCTTGGTCGAATTTTGCCGATTTGAACTCGGCGAAGTCGATGATCCTTTCTGCCATTTTCGTTAGGTCCGACAATAGGAATTCATGAGATGCTGAAAGAAGCGCCCGAAAGGACAATTGTCGCTTTTCTGAATATGTGGACTGAAAAACGAGATTTATAACGAATGCACCAACAAGGTAGACTCTTGCCGCTGATGATCGCAAATATTCCGGATCAATCGATAGAGCGGTGCCAATTTTCGGCAGTTGTTCAACTTTGAACCCAGCCTCCTTACACTTTTCTAGATAGTCTTCGTTTACGATTCCGCCATTGTGAATGAAGAGATGCCGCCTCTGACAAACCTCAAGAAAATCTCGATAGAAATGGGAGGACAGAACACTGGGAGGATTCTGTAGTTTTGCAATATCCGTTAGGATCCAGTCGATTAAATCCTGGTGGCTTTCACGCAGCTTCTTAGCAATGCTCCTTTCAATTTGTTCGGCTTGCCAATCTTCGAAACTTTTGCCGCTTCTCAAGAGTCCTACTGGAATTTTTTCATCATCTGAAATTAGATGCTCAGGAAAATCTTGGCACACACTTGTTAGTAGTCTTAACATTAAAAAATCAAACTCAGCGATTAATGCGCTGAGGTTCGCGCGTTGGATTGAACGTGCGGCTTTTAATATCTGCGAAGTGGTTGATAGCTTCTGCGCAACAGAAGTTATATCATCGTCATGAATGACAAAGCTATGTCTTTCAAAATCTTCTTCGCCATCTTCGCCTTGGATAATTTCTTCTTCCCTCGCAATCGCACTTTCTTTTAGAAATTCGATAACTTCATCCTTAATTTTTCGGTCCGCAAAATAATACCCGACCGAGGACATGCCCGGCATGTGTTGAATCGATGCAATACAGTAAGCGGTCCAATCTTCAAATGCCTCGAGAACGGATTTCGCACCTTTGGTCAGATCGCTTCGATCTGCCCCTACCAATTTGAAATTGACCCTTAAGCTACCAGTTCCCCCCCTGCTTTCGATCACAACGCGGGGTAAAAATTCACTATCATCAGCCATCCAGAAAACCCTTATTAGATTATGTGCTCGGATTATGAGGGCAAGATTGATCGGCTACAACCTTAAGCTTCAATGCTGAATGAAGTGAAAGCCGGTGTCTGTCATGTTTTTGATTGGTAGAGCCTGTCGTGCAGCTGGCTTGATTACAGTTTGCTGGCGTTCCGATTGCGGCGCAGCGAGCGACGGCTCTCTGCCTGCCTTTAGAAATGTTAGTCCGCTCCGGACACAGAGCGATCATCTGGGGAGCCGCTCAGCTGCCATTACGATCAAGTATCGCATGCAGCGCCGCGGCAAGTCGGATTCGAGCCCTCTTTCGACATTCGCATTGCCTTGGCCGGTCGCTCAAATCCAACCGCTCTGAAGCTGCAACCGCCCCCTTGCAGGCCTCCACCGCGTCGCTACGATGAGGCCGATCAAGAAGAGGAAATGGTAATGAAATTCGGCCTCTTGTTATTTCCGAAACTCACTCAGCTTGACCTGACTGGCCCTCTTGAGGTCTTCAGCCGAATGAACGGCATTGAAACCCCACTGATCTGGAAAACGCGAGACCCTGTTCCGTCAGACCGGGGCATGTTCATCCTTCCTACGCACACCTTTGACGAGGCTCGAGAGTTGGACCTCATTTTCGTGCCAGGCGGACCGGGTCAGATCGATTTGATGGAGGATCAGGAGACATTGGACTATCTGCGCCTTGTCGCAGAGCATTGCCAGTGGGTCACCTCCGTGTGCACAGGTTCTCTGCTCCTCGCGGCAGCGGGCCTGCTTACGGGATATCGTGCAACGTCTCACTGGTCTTCAATTGAACAACTTAGCCTGTTCGGTGTCGAGCCAGTTGCTGAACGCGTGGTCCGAGACCGAAACCGGATTTCCGGCGCGGGGGTCACATCAGGCATCGACTTCGCTCTGAACATTGCAGCTGATCTGCTCGGCGAGAAGGCCGCTCGATCAATCCAGCTCCAGATCGAGTATGATCCAGAACCGCCTTTCAAAGACGGCTCACCTCGTAGCGCTGACCCCGACCTAATGTCTGAAATTCGCTCGGATATCGCACCTTTCATTGCCAGACGACAGCGGGCGTCTGAAGCGGCGGCTCGTGCTTTGCGACCGTCGAAAGAGTCTGAGGCTTGACGGAAGCCGATCAGAGGATAGACGTCCGGAAAGCCCGCTCTGCCGACCTTCGCCCTCTCGAAATGTGGCAAATTAGACGAATGGCCGGTCTGGCGAAGCTGCGCCGCAGCGCGAGCGAAGATCGTAGATGGCAGCTCTGGGCCGAAGAATGCGGTTCCCCCGGCGTGAACGTGACCGGGCCATACATCCCCTAGCCCCTACCTTGTACGCGCTCTGTCGTGGTTAGGTTGTTTGCAGCCTCCATATCTGCTTCCCAAGGATTGCCGGACGGGGTAGGCAGCCCTAACCTTGGAAGGGTTGGGAAGATCATGGCGCAAAATGCCACCATTTACAAAATCGAACTGTCGATCTCGGACATGGATCGCCACTATTACGAGATCCATAAACTGACCGTTGCCAAGCATCCCTCGGAGACCGATGAGCGGCTGATGGTACGCATCGTCGCCTTCGCCCTAAATGCCCACGAGCATTTGGAACTGACCAAAGGGCTGTCGACGGACAACGAGCCTGACATCTGGCAGAAGAGTTTGAGCGGCGAGATCGATGTGTGGGTGGCACTCGGGCTTCCGAGCGAGAAGGTCATACGGCAGTCCTGTAGCAAAGCGGCGAAGGTGATTATCTACCCCTATGGCGGCCGGACTGCTGAAGTGTGGTGGGACAAGGTTAAGAAGGGCACCACCCGTTTCGACAATCTGCGAGTGATCAATTTCTCGGAGGCCGACACTGCCGCACTGGCCAAGCTGGCCAGCCGCGCGATGAAGCTCCAGGTCAATATCCAGGACGGCGACCTGATGGTCAGCGTCGATGAGAGCGTCGTCTACGTTGCGCCAGGCACATGGAAGGGTGCGGCCTAGCTTTTGCCATAGCCTGCTGCCAGACCAAGGCGCCCAAGACGCGACAGTCCACTCCGGCAAGCAAATGTCTGCATTGCGTGGGCTGCGCTGCAGCGCTGATCACTGTGATAGACGGCGGCTTAGGGCCGGAAGGGCGGAACCTTCTAAACCCGCTTAGTCCGGGCAAGACATTCCGCAACATCGCGATATAGTTGTGTGCGACGATAGAATCAGGATGATGTCTTGACGCCGTTGAATGACGAAGACCTGCCTCAGCTACAGCAAGAAGTTCAACGATTGCTGGGGCGATGTATGTTGCGGCTGCAGCAGTATGAGCGTCTGATCAAGGCTATGGTGGCGCATCACAAGCTCTCAGTGCCATCTTATGACTTGGAACAAGCACTGGCCGCGCGGATTGACAGCACGGCCCGTAAGACGCTCGGCACCTTGGTCGGCGAGCTCTTTGGGTCGTATTTCGTGGCCGACAAGATCGGTCCGCCTGAAGATAGGAAGACCGTATCTTCCGAGACGTTCAATGGGTTCGCCTTGCAGATGAAGGTTCATCTAGCGGATATCGATTTCGCGCGCTTCGAACGTGAACTTAGGGAGTTGGTCGATCTAAGGAACAACCTTGTTCATCACTTCATCGAGCAACACGACATCGGCAGTTCAGATGGGTGCCGTGGGGCGCAAGAGGCCTTGAACAAGGCCTACAGCCGTATCGATCAGCACCTCGCACAACTTCAGAAATGGGCTGAAGACATGCAGAACCTGCGACAGGCGATGGCGGAGGCCATCCGGTCGCAGGCCGTCAAAGACTTTGTTATCAACGCGAATTCCTCCAACAGCACCGTAAACTGGTTTGCCGCGGGCATAGTGAGCGCCTTGCGAGAAGCCTTCCAGTCATTGGCTGTCGATGGATGGGCACCGGTCGCCGAGGCCGGCGAATGGATCACGGTGCGGTATCCCGAGCAACTCCCTGCAAAATATGGATGCCGGAGCTGGCGGCAGGTCGTGCATACGGCGCCCGATTTGGAACTCCGGTATTTTGCATTCGACGGGAAACGCTCTGCCTTTTACCGGCTAGAACCTAATCGTCAGACATTGCGTTGAAGCATTCGCCCCGAATGGCTGCACTGCAGCAAATCGAGCTTAGTGAATGGCCGGTAAGGACCGTTCGCTACATCCAGCGAGTCTTCCGGACCATCAGGCTCGTGCTAATTCGCCGGATCGCCGCTTCTTAACTGCACACCAGCCCACTATTAGCCACGCTCTTTCTTTTTCTCGTTCAAGTATGCCTCTACCGCCCGCCGTATAACTTCCGGCCGCGAGGGCAGGTCTTCGGCGACACGCCGATAGGCGTCGATCGCTTCGACCATTTCGTGGGTCATGCGGACCATGACGGGCTCCGTTCCCGCTGGCGGTCGGCCCATCTTTTTCTTCTCTGACATGAAAACTCCTCACAAAGGGGATTGACTTTGTGATTACAGCATTACATGATATGCGAGCGAAGGCAAGAGTTGCAGCTCCCGCCAACGCTCTGACCACAGCCATCTCGGACAAGGAGACAACCATGGCTAATTATCCGCTTATCACGCAGCTTCTCGCAAAAGAAGACGCAACCGACGATCAGAATCCGCGGATTCTAACCCTCTTCCCGCAGTTCTTCGAGGCTCTCACCGTTTTCCTCGACTACGAACACGACCTGTCCCGCACCGAGAGCTGGGATCCGGCTTTCGCGGCTTGGCAGAGGGCCTCCGACGAAGCCCAGGGCACGATGCTGGAGCTACAGGATCAGATCCTCGAGCTGACGCCGTGCACGCCGACCGAGAAACCGCTCAAACTGCTCACCTTCGGCATTCGCCTCGCGATGCTGGACGAGGACGGCGAGCACCGCGAACGCTTCCGCGATATTGTGCGGCGGCGTGGGAGCGACCTTCTCATTCCCGAGGTTTGCGACACCGATCGCGAAGTGAATGTCCTGCTCAAACGGACGCTGATCCTCTTCGATCAGCTGCTCGACCTCTATACCGACGAGCCGGTCGAAGCCTCCGCGACACTCTGAGCCGATCGCATTCCAGGCACCGTTCCGGGGCGGGGATGCATGCCGCTCTCACCCAGAGATTCCATGAAAATGCCGAGCGCGGGTCACCGCGCCCGTTTTCCCCTGCACGTTCACAAGGAGGGTCGACCATGACCCAACACCAACCGATCATTCTGCACATTCGCGGCGAAGACCATGTGGTCCAACCCGGCGAAATCCACGCGCACTGGCGCGAAGCCGCCGAGGCAAAGGGCTATCGCATCGTCGCGCGGGTGAAGGACAGATACAGCCTCGCGCTCGAATGCAACAGCTGCGGCGGGCTGCATGTGAGCCGCCTCTTTGTCTTGCTGAACTACCAGCCCGAATGTCCGCATTGCGTTGACGCGCGTCGGCGCGAGACCGCGAAACACGCCGGGCTTGAACTGCTCCGCCGCGATCATGGCAATCGAAAATACGCTTTCTACCGGGCATCCTGCGGTCACGAAATCCGACGACAGTTCGAACTCGTCGAGCGCATGGCGCAGGGCGAAACCGCAGTGCGCTGCGAGATCTGCCACCATGCGCGTGAACAGGAAGAAGCGGCGCTGGAGGGCTGGGAGCTCCTCGGGGCGGACCCACAGGGCAGTCGGAACTATCGGCTCTACCGCCATGCCGAGGGGTGCGGAGCTGAAGCACGGATCGCCCGAGCCAACATGCAAACCGGACGCTTCACCTGCCCCGGCTGCGGCGAGAGCTGGGCGACAGGGCCGAGCTTCTTGTATGCGATGAAATTCAAGCTCGAAACCGGGAGCAGCGCGATCAAACTCGGCTTCTCGCGCAACCCGGACTCGCGCTTGAAATACCAGCTTCACCGCCATTCGGATCTGGCGCGCGAGCTGCTGCTCAAGGTGCCGATGCGAACGGGGCGCCACGCGCAGCGCGTTGAAAAACGGCTGCACAAATGGCTCGTGGCTGAATTCCCGGACGAACTGGTGCCGCCGGAGGAATTCTCCGATCTGCTCAGGGTCAAATCCGAGCTCTACCGGGCCGGTCTCGAAGAGACGATCCTGCGCCAGATGCATCGCATCGCGCGGAAGGAAAAACGCGCGGCGGAACGCAACCGGGCCCGCAGCAGGTCGCGATCCAAGCGTATGCGCAGGACCTGAACCACGCCGACAATGCGACACGACACAACCTTCCGCTCCGGCGGGAGGCCTCCCCCTACCCTTTCAAAGGACTGATCCAATGACTCTCCCCACTCTTTCCCCCAGCTGGGGTCCGCTCGCGCGCACCGCCATCCTTCGTCTTCAGGAAAAAGCCGCTGCAAGCGCGCGATCGGCCAAAACCTCACCTCCCGCTCGCACGCGCAAAATGAGCGACTATGGCGATATCTTCGACGATTTCGACGCGTTCGAAGCGGCCGAGGCGCAAGTCGATGCCGATCTCTGCGCAGATGACGAAGCGGCACAGGACGCGCTCGCCGCCCTGCCCGGCGCGACCCTTCCCGCCCGAGATCTGGGCTTGGCATTGCAACTCGCCGCCACTTTCGAGAGTGCCGACCGCATCGACGCCCTTTTCGCGCCGAAGGCGCTCACAATCCTCCAGGCTCCGCCTGAACTCATCGACCCCCTCGCGACAGTCATCCGAACCGGCTTCATCCCCGCGCATGTGACGTGCCTGGGCCGCAACATGGACGCGCGCCACACCGGCCCGAACCTGCGCATCGTCAAGCTCACGGACCGTTCTGATCTCTCGGACCTGTTATTGAAGCCCGAACCGATCCTTCTTCTCATGGCGCAAGGAAAATCGCTGCCGCCCGATCTGAGCGGCACGCCCCCGTTGCGCCTCGCTCCTTTCGATCGTCAGATCGCTGTCGCACAGGTTCTGATGACCTATGCCGATGCCCCGACCGTCTCGACCCTATTCTCTGCCCTGCCCAAAGACACTGAGCTTGCGGAAATCTCCCCGCTCGCCTGGGCCTTTACTTTCCGCGCACCCTCCGCCGCCGAAGCCTTGAGCCGCCTCGATGCCGCCCTGCCCCGCCCCGTCGCAGACGCCCCTTCGCTCGACACGATCCGGGGCGAAGGCATTGCCGTGCGCACAGCACGGCGCATGGTCGCAGACCTTCAACTTTGGAAAGACGGAAAGGTCGCTTGGAGCGAAATCACTCGATCTTTGCTCTTTTACGGCGCGCCCGGCACCGGCAAAACCCATCTTGCCCGCGCGATGGGTGTGAGCGCCAACGCGCCCTTCTTCCAAAGCTCGCTTGCAGAATGGCAAGCGGCCGGACATCTGGGCGACATGCTCGCCGCGATGCGCGAGACATTCGCCAAGGCCTGCGCCGCCGCTCCTTCGATCCTGTTTCTCGATGAGATCGACGCCGCAGGCTCGCGCTTCGATCGCGACCGGCACGGCCGAACATATCATCGCCAAGTGATCACCGGCCTTCTCGAAGAGATCGACAAGGCCGCACGCACCGAGGGCGTGCTGTTGATCGGTGCGACGAACGATCGCGCCGCGATCGACCCGGCGCTGCTGCGCCCCGGGCGCTTCGATCGTCACCTCGAAATGCCATTGCCAGACGCAGAGGCGCTGCTGGGCCTCCTGCAGACCCATTGCGATCACGGCGAGGCCGATTTGCGTCCTCTGGCCCGACAGGCGATCGGCCTGACCGCAGCAGATCTCGACGCAGCGATCCGTGCTTCCCGGTCCGAAGCCCGCGCGAACGAGCGCCCTTGGCAGCCCACCGATCTGAGCCCGCATCTGAACCACGCCTGCGCCACACCCGATGCCGATCGCCGCATCGCACTTCATGAATGCGGACACGCGATCGTCTTCGATGCGCTCAAGCTCGGCAAAATCGAACGAATCCTGATCCGGCACGGCGATGGTGGCGAAGTGCATACCACCGCAACTCGCCCGATCCACACCGCCAGCGACTATGACGATCAAATCGCATACATGCTCGCCGGGCGGGCTGCTGAGGCACTGATCCTCGGCGAGGTCTCGAGCGGCGCGGGCGGCACACAAGCCTCGGATCTCGCCCAGGCAACGCGACTGGCGATCGCCATCGAAACACGCCTCGGCCTCGGCCATCACGAACAGCTCT
>NZ_JHEH01000054.1 GCF_000715505.1 Thioclava dalianensis | reverse complement strand
TGCGACCAGCATGTCATGCAACTCAGACAAAAGGAGAAGTGCGGTGGCCGCGAAGGAAACGGGGTGAACAGCTGATGGAGATTGCCGGGGGCGGTGTCTTTTCTGCCCTCTCACGCCGAGCCGCAGCCGGAAGGGTTCGCGCTTTGCCGGGCCTTGCCTAACGTGGCGCGATCGCTCGCATCCATGGCAAGCTGGTTGAGTGCGGTGCCATCTGGCTGAGCGATTTCAAGCAAACCGTGGAGACATCTGCACTGGGCGCGGTTCCTCCCGATTTCGAACGAACCCTCTACGGCAGCCCAATCATTTGCGATTTCTTGCATCGCGCGGATCACCGGCCCTTTGCCAGCTGTGGCAAATGTAATCCGTAGGTCGTCGAACAGCGTTTGCCGCCAATGATGGCAGAACAGCATGTCCGGCAATGCGAGGAGCAACGCTGACTGAGGCGCGGTCGACGAGACCATTGAGGCGACCCGCCCGCCCCAGCGACCGTAACCGAACGGCCGAGGTGAAACGTTGCCACGACCATGCGACGGCACGGCCAGCAGCACGTCGCAGGGAGAGGCGGCGGTTCAGCTCGGGGAGGGCGGCTGCGCGCAGCCGGCCGAGTAGGGCGCGGTCCTGGCCAAAGGGCAGGAGGGGCCAAGATCATGAAAACCTAAACTTTGCACATCAAAAAAACCTAAACACCGCTCAAGGCTCACGGCAGTCCGCGACAAAGATGTGATCGACATGAAAGCCGGTTTGGCGTGTTTCGTTTTTGCTCACCATGGGTATGCAACGAGGCCAGAAACTGAACCTTCTGGCGATCACAAAGACGCCGAAAGCAAGCAACGTGCCCCACATCACTCTGGACGCGAATTGGCCTTATCTTGAAGATCCATCAGACGAGCCATTAGGGCATCGAAAGCGATGGCGTCTGACTGAAGCAGCCCCGCTTCCTGCATTTTCTGGTAGTCTTGGACCAGCGCCTCCAGGGCCGCCCCCTCTGGGATCAGGCAAAGCGACCCTGAGACGGCATCGGCATAGCTAATCGTCGCACCCGCACGATCAGTTTCGCGGAAAAAGTGCTGTTTGTGCTTCGCGACATCTTGAGCAAGCGTCTTGTCCTCCAGCGCCCGTGCAGCGACACCCACAGCCTGCAGCCTATCAAGATCGTACCAGTGACGCGCATAACGGTCGCCGCCTCGAAACGCGCACCGCAAGCAGTAGGCATGGATGGCCGTCGCTTTCTCCCAAAACGTCCGCTCGGCCATCATCACACGAGGCGTGGCGACGGGCGTGAGCAACTCAGGTAGCGCCTGAGAGAGGTCACAAACCACTTCGTGACGCTGCGCCGGTTCGCCTGTCGACCTAGCACCAAATTCCAACAAGACCGAGGATCGAACATATCCACTGCCGCTGCGCACCGCGTCGTAGTCCAGATAGATCTTGTCACCTTCTACACGGATTTCTGCCGGGAGCGCCGCTGCCTTGACCTTGTCCGACAACATGGGGGCAACTTTTGAGCCGGCCCACTCACCCAAGCGATCCCGAACGGCTTCGGTCCATTTCTGAGCTTGCGAGCGGCTTGGCGGATATGGATCGTTGGGGTCCTTGATGAGATCCGGAATGATCTGCCTGATGTCATATGTCAGGTCGACATCCTCTGAAAACCGGTCGATCGCCTTGTAGACCTTGGAAAGCGACGTTCCACCCTTGAAAACCAGGTGTTCGCCGAGATCACTGTCGAACAAGGCGTCAAGCACCCAGACGACCCAGATGTCCTTTTCCAAGAGGTCTGCTGGCCGCCCCAGTTTTGAGGCGGCCACTTCCAGCGCGTCAATCTTGTCTTCGCGTGACAGGGAAAAGTAAGTTTGGCTTTCTGTCATTGCGATGGCGCGAGCGCGCTAAGTTCCTTGGCCATCCAGGTTGGCGCAGAGGCGCGAAGGCTCAGAAGCTCGCGCTGCTCCTCTTCGTTCAACGTCGCCTTGATACGCCTCAAAGCCTGAGCAGCTTCGGATTTGCCGAAATAGGCAAGCGCCCGAAAAGCGTGCCCGGCACGGCTGTTGGGCGCACGAAGCTGCCAGCTCGGCACATGTTTAAGCTCGACGCTTTGCGCTCCGAGCTTCAGATGACGGCTCGGCCCGGAGGTCCAATAAATCTGACGGGATGGGTTCTGCGTCGAAATGCCGAGCAGGTTCGCTGCCGACGCTCCGCTTTGCGACACGCGCTCACCTGTTGATTTCGCAATGTGCTCAACCACGGCCTGAACCGAGGGCGCCCGGCTGCCGAAGCGGGTTTTCACAGGCAAGGCAAACAATCCGCGTCTCACACGCAGAAGCTCCCCACGCCGAACCAAACGCGACAGCGCCTGGTCGACCGCGGCACGCTCTCCGAGGTGCAACAACTCCCGCGCCGACAGGGTCGCACCCTCCGGCAGCGCTTCAGCATAGGCCTTGATCGCTTGAGATGTGGTTTGCATGTTCGCCTCCTAGTGTCAGATATGTAGCTTGATTTCTGACAGTTTTCAAGCTGAAGCTTCCGCGGCTAGGCGAAATAAACGGCCCAAAACGGTCACTACTGAATGTTCAGCGTTGCTGTGCAGCTTCCTGAAAGGTCCCGTCGGCCGCAGCCATCACGACCTCGTCCTCGGCCATCCATTGGTTGGAGATCAGAAACCTGCGGATCGTATCGGGGGCTTCGGAATAGAGCACTAGCGCGAGGCTCTCTTCGGCGCGGGTGCAAGTGACATAGAGCAAGCGGCGGGTGCGCTCGATCGTGGTTTCCTCGCCATTGTCCGCCTTTTTTTGGGCGGTTGGGCCCAAGGGTTTCACACCAAACAGCGTCTCGTAAGAAGCAAGGCCCTTGAAGCGAGTATGGACGTCGTCGGCGATTACCATGACCCGGGGAAATTCGAGCCCTTTGACCCCCTGGTGGGTGCCAAAGGGGCTGCGATCTTCGACATAGGCGAGGTAGCGCGCCACTTGGGAAAACGGGGCATCAAGCGCCTGCGTCCAGGCCTCGGTGATGGTGGGTTCAGTGGGTGGTGTGTCCTCGGGCGTGGTCAGGTCCAGCTCGTCAAACAAGGGATCAAGCTCGGCAAGGATATCGGCCATGTCCTCGGCCGCCGGATTGTCGTCAGGCAAACAGGGTCGAAGCTGGTCAGGGATCGGGAACAACCGGTGCTCGGCCACGACTGCCAACACGTCGGCACAACTCGGATCCGGTTCGTCCTTAAATAGCGTCATCAGCGCCGCAACGCCCGCCCGTGCCGCGTCGAGGCCAGAAGCCTGGCCCCCGCGCCCCGTCCGGATACCTCTCTTATCGACCAGCGGTGAGCCGTCGCGCAGCACTGCCATCGCGGCAAAGGCATCCCCATTCCTTTGTGCCGTCACCAAAGGCAAGACCCGGTGGGTGAAAAGCCGCATCGCAGGTAAGGTGCCATCGCGAAACCCGTCCTTGAGCTTGTCGGGTTTGCTCAATGGCTCAAACAGTTCACTAAAACCAAGACGCGCGGCGGCCATGTGACGCTCGATCGTAAGTGTCTTGATCGCCTCCGCGTTCTGCCACGCGGGGTCTCCGGTGATGCGGGCCATGTCCGCACAAGCGAAGGCTTCAAAGGCTCCGCGATCCGTGCCCTCGCTTGGTGCAAGAAAGACGCGCACGGTGCCACCCGGTTTGTCTTCGCGCGCCCGCTGCTGGCGGCCATCATCGTCGCGCCGGATCGAATTCGCCAGGTCCACGATCCGCTTGCGGCTGCGGTGGTTCATCTGTTTGGCCGGTTGCGAAAAATCCCCCACTCGCTGGTCAAGATCGCGCAAACCATCGGTATAAATGCGCTGCATCGTGTCCCCGAGCAGCCCTAGGGCGATGCGGCCGCGATGGCGCGCCTCGAAGGTCAAGAGCGCCTCCATCAGCGGTTTCATCGTGTCCTGACTCTCATCGATCAGGATGAACGGATAGCGCGCCAGAACGATGTTCTGAAACGTCTCGCTTTCAGTCAGGAAATGCGCGGCGAGCGCAATGACTTCGGTATGTTGCAGCGCATCGCGGCCGAAATTGTCCCCCTCGGGCGCATAGGTGAAGGCGCGGATTTCAGCCAGGCGCTCCAGACGCTTCGTCTTGGAGGCCATCTTCTTCTCGCGTTTGTCATGGGCGTCGGTGCCCACACGGCCCTTCGCATGGGCTGCTTGGATCTCGGCAATTTCTGTCCGCAGGTTGCTCTCTAGCCAGCCCCGAATATCCGCCGTGCGCCCCTCGATGAGCGACCAAGCGAAGCTGTGGATGGTCTGTACCTGAAACACCGGATCGGCCTTGACGCGGCGTGTGATCTCATCTGCGGCGGCGTTGGTATAGGTGATGACGGCGATCTTGCGGCTGTGTTTGCGCAAGGTGGTCAGGGTCTGTGTGTCCAATCCCTCAAGTGCCTCCTTGAGAGATCGCGTCTTTCCAGATCCCGCCCCGGCAAAGAGAAAGAAGCTGCGCGGCTGACCAAGGGACAGGCACGCGCGAATCGTCGCGTCAGCGCCCGCGTCGCGGGTAGCGTCGGTCACGTCTGTCACGCCGCGCCCTCCACGCCCTTCAGCTGGCTCGCGAGCCAGGTAAGGCCGGTGTTGATATAGGGCGGCGCGCGCAACACTTTGATGTCTTTGATGTACAGAAGATCCAGTGCGAAGGCGGCCTTTTCCGGTCTTTTTGCCAACCTTTCAAAGAGCGCCTTGGCGAGGTCTTCAGGGGCCTGAGCCTCAGCGATGGATTTGGCAAAGGCACGGGTCATGAGGCAGGAGAACTCTGTTCCTGCGGCGTCCGTCACGGCTTTCGGGTTAGTCAGGACCAGAGCATCCTCGAAGGTGCTGGGCGTGACGCTCGTGGACACCGAACCAAGTGTCACTTTTTGCGGGGTTTGATAGCTGACGGCGATGGGGCGGTCAGGGGCCGTGTGACACAGAGCCGTGGGGGGAGAGCCTAACAGCTCATCGATCTCTGCCAGCTTGGGGAGCCAGGTCTTTAGCACGTGGTTGGCTGTGGTTTGAGCAGCCCCGCAGCAAGGCTGGACCGATTCTTTGACGACCTTCCCGCCTTTGTCGACCGCTGCCACCGCGTCGAGATCGGTGATGATCAGCGTCGGCACCTCCAGCGCCTCGATCAGAGGCCGCAGCCTATGCGCGTGACTGCCCCCCAGCTCTAAAAAGGATAGATAGGCTGCAGCCAAATCAGGGTAGTGATGTTGGATCAGATGCGGCAGCAGAATTCGCTCCGCAGCACCCTCGATCACGATGATGGCGTCGGCAAAGAATAGATCAAAATGTGTGCTCAGCAGATAGCGCGTCACGAAGCGATGGGTTTCATTGTCCGCACCAAAGAGCCCAGTCATATTCGCCACACTGGCCGTGGGCACAACTCCGTGACTTGGCAGCTCGCGCTTGAAGTAACGCAGCTCCTCAAACGCGGCGGCGTGTGCAATATGGCCCGAATGGGTGCTCACGACCAGCTGAGTGGTAAAGGCCGAGCCCTCCTGCTCCAGATCTTTATGGTTGCGCAGCACCTTGTGGGCCCTAGCCATAAAGACCTGCTGTACCTGAACATGCAGATGCGCCTCCGGTTCCTCGATTAGCACCAGTTGCAGAGGTTCGATACCCTTGTCGTCTGGGGTCACTAACTGCGATTTGAACTTGCCTACTTGCATCCAGTCATCCCGGAAACGCATTAGCTGAAACACCATGGAGATCAGGTTCTGGAAGCCGAGGCCATTGTAGCTTTCAGGCAACTTCACCCCGGAAGTGTCGCCCGAGATATCGTATTGCACCGCAGCCGGGTGATCGAGCCCGTCAACCGGTTTGATCTGCGTGGCTATGAAGAGTTTCGGATTGTTCAGCCCGCCGGGGTAGCCGAGACTTTCCAGTTCCTTGATAGCATCAGCGAAACCATCCTTGAGCCGGGCATTAAAGGTGGTTTCGGCATCATGGATTGCCTCGAGCGCTTTGACGTCGTTCGGCGTGGGGTCCTTTTCGGGGTCGATATGTTTACGGAAATAGGGCTGAATCTGGCTGGCAATCTTGCGGCTAGTTGCGTTCGTCGGTTCATCGTCGTCGCCATTACTGTCCCCTGCGTCTGCGAAACCGCGTTGCGCGTTGATCTCACGAATGTGGATGAGTCCAGCAAAGGGGTTCGAACCGATCCCCTCCGACAAGGCCGGCAGGGCATGCGGCTCAACCGGCCCTGTCGTGGTGAAGCTCATGGGATCCAGAAGATGGGCGTTAAGCTCGAATAGGTCCCTCAGGCGCTTGTCTAGAAATTCTCGAAAGTCACGTGGCCAAAGCGCGAACCCTTTGGCCGTTGCGCCGCCGGGTTGCAGCGTCTGAGCGGCCTCTCGTGCGGCCAGGTACTGCGCCTTGATGTCCGCCCCCTTCTTTGGCTCCAAGCGTAGGCGCACGCCCAGCAAGCCACCAGTCCAGGTCAGTGTTGGGATCAGGTGCGCGACATGGTGCAGCTCTGACGTGTCAGCATGGAGCCAGACGTCAATGAACGGAAGCTGGGCCAGGAGCGGGCTGAGATCCACCTCGACCTCCTGTGTCCAGGCTCCCGCGATCTGTTCAATTGCGGCCCAGTTTGAGGCTGTCACATCACGCGTGTCGATACCGCCGCGATCCTTAAGGAATTTGCGCAGCGCCTTCATGGCCGATGTCTTGCCGCTGTTGTTGGCCCCGACGAGCAGGGTCTGCTTGTCCGACATATCCAGACGGGCGCGCCGCAATTTGCGAAAATTGAAAACTTCAATGCGTGTAAGCTTCATAGTATTGGTGTCCCCCTCGCAGAGAATGCTGCGATAGTTTTTCTATATATACTCGTCCTGCGGGTGTGTAGCCGTACTCAACCGTCAGGGTTCTCCCAGTATTCACTGTCTGGCTATTTGCTTCGCAGATTCACAGGAGATGCTGTGGAAATCGCATGCTGGGTTATGGGCCTCTCATCGGCCGTGAGGCGGAACGCCGGAGGCCTTGCCGCCAATAAATGCAAGAGACTTCGGTCAGAATAAGTGAAACGATTATCGCTTTGTAATCGCGTGACTTTCTTGGCACGCAGATGAATCGTTGCACCGCAAATGAAACGATAAGCACAACGGCGGACTTCACTCTCAGGATCGGCAACGCGTTATCCGCAATCGATTTGTGGCGCTTCGCCCACGACACCCGCATCCACCAGCTGCTCCCGATCGGGAAGATCGCGAAGGCTCTCCAACCCGAAGGCAACAAGGAACTGCTCGGTGGTGACGAAGGTATAGGGGGCCCCTCGCCGGGGCGACCTTGGCCCAGTCCCGATCAGGTTGCGTGCATGCAGCCGCCCGATCAGATCGCGACTAATCTCCTTGCCGAAGATATCCTTGAGCCCGTCGCGCGTGATCGGCTGGTGATAGGCGATGGCGGCCAGAACCGCGACGTCGAATTCGCTCAGGTCCAGCAGTTGATCCCCGACATCTGCCGCCGCGCGGATCGCGGGGGCGTAGGTGGCACGCGTGCGGAACATCCAGCCGCCAGCAACCTGGGCGATCTCGAAGGCCCGCCCCTCCAGATCGGCCGCAAGGTCCTCGACCAGCAGATCCACCGAGGCCCCCTGCCCGACGACGCGGGCAAGGTCTTCACGCGGGACCGGCGCGGTCGAGGCAAACAGCACCGCCTCGATGCGGCGCATCCATTCCCGCCAGCGCAGCTCGGGCGGCAGGTCGGACAGCTCGCGATCCAGTTCGGGGTCAGGGCGATCGTTTGCCATCGCTACAGCCCGTAGAGCCGGAAGGTGTCGCGCCCGGTCAGCTCGCGCACGGCGCCGAGGTCAACCAGCCGGTCACATAGCCGCCGCGCGGCGCGATCCGGCAAAGGCAAGGCACTAGGCGCCACCGCGTCCTGCGTCAGGAATATTTCCACCGCCGCCCCTGCCCCCTTGGCCCGAAGCTTTGGTGCGACCGCTTTCAAATGCGCCGCCCGACGCGCGAGATCGGCAGCCTGCCGGACAGCCTCGGCCCCCGATGATACAAGGGCGCGATGGCAGGCGAGACGCAAGTCGTCGCCTTGCTTGCGCAGGTCAGCGCGTTTCAGGCCCGGGGCCAGCAGCGGCACGACACGATCCCAACCGAGGGCTTGGGCAAGGGCCGCATCCGCGAGGACCAGCGCCGCAACCTCCTCCCGCGGGGCGTCGACCAGAACGGCCTCCAGCACTGCCGCTGCTCGCGCTACCGGCCCGCCCTGCCCTGCATCAAGCCAAACTGCTATCCGCGCTGGATCGAGTTGCGGCAAGGCCCGGTGCAAGGTCCCGATCGACACCTGCCGCTCCGCCGCGCGTTGCCAAGACTGACAGACCGCGCCCGCCGGACCGGGCAGATCGCCCGGACGCAGCAGATGCACCGTATCGCGCAACTCCCCTGCCCGCTCGGGCCGACCGGCAAACGCGACACAAGCTTCGGCCGCGCGCAGCGCGAGGCGGTCCCGCAACAAGGCTTGGGGCACATCCGCGCGTCCCAACACAAGATGCAGGTGGGTCAGCGCTGCGCCCGACAAAAACGCAACATCTTCAAGGGTTTCAGCGCGTACAGAGGTGACCCAGGCGGGCATCCGGGGTAACGTGTCTGGGTCGGTGATGTGATCCGGTCGGGCAACTGTCATGACCAAAGCCTATATCACCACGGCGCTTTTCGCCACAAAAATTCATAGAAACCGCCCCGCCTTCCCGTATCGTATTATGTCCAATAAGTTTGCCTTATCGGACATGAAGTAATATGCTCTGCGATATGTCAGAAAACAACGAGAAATCGAGCTCATCCGCGCCAAACGGGTCTTCGGTCAACGAGGACAACGAGAGAGATCACCGTGACGGCGACGCTTTAAGCCTGCCGTCCTTTGTGGCCGGCTCTGGCACCCTTGATCGGCTGGTGGACACCGCGCGCGACTATGCCCGCGCCGCGGCCTCGGACAAGACGCTGAAGGCCTATGCGAAAGACTGGGCGCATTTCGCGCGATGGTGCCGGATGAAGGGCGCGGAGCCTCTGCCCCCGTCGCCCGAAATGATCGGGCTCTACCTTGCGGACCTGGCGTCCGGTTCGGGCCTCTCCCCTGCCCTTTCGGTATCGACAATCGAACGCCGCCTTTCCGGCCTCGGTTGGAACTACGCGCAGCGAGGGTTCACTCTCGATCGCAAGAACCGCCACATCGCCACCGTACTGGCCGGGATCAAACGCAAACACGCCCGTCCGCCGGTGCAGAAGGAAGCGATCCTGGCCGAGGACATCCTCGCGATGGTAGCCACCCTTGCTTTCGACCTGCGCGGGCTGCGGGATCGGGCCATCTTGCTCCTCGGCTATGCAGGTGGTCTGCGTCGGTCGGAAATCGTCAGCCTCGACGTACATAAGGACGACACACCGGATTCCGGCGGTTGGATCGAGATCTTCGACAAAGGCGCCCTGCTCACCCTCAATGCCAAGACCGGCTGGCGTGAGGTCGAGATCGGACGCGGCTCGAAGGATCAAACCTGCCCCGTGCATGCGCTCGAACAATGGCTGCACTTCGCCAAGATCGACTTCGGTCCAATCTTCGTCGGCACCTCGCGCGATGGCAAACGCGCATTGGAAACGAGACTGAACGACAAGCATGTCGCGCGCCTGATCAAGCGCACGGTTCTGGACGCCGGCATCCGGTCGGACCTGCCTGAGAAAGACCGCCTGGCGCTGTTCTCCGGCCATTCGTTGCGCGCCGGTCTCGCCAGCTCCGCCGAAGTCGACGAGCGCTACGTCCAGAAGCAGCTTGGCCACGCCTCGGCCGAGATGACCCGCCGCTATCAGCGGCGCCGCGACAGGTTCCGGGTAAACCTGACCAAAGCCGCCGGTCTCTGAGCCCCTGCCCTATCACGCCGCCTGCCCACTGAGCCTACCATAGAAGCTGCGCTCGAGATGCAGCTCCCCTGCCCCGGCTTTCTCTACCATGCCCCGCAGATAGCCGCCCGGCGAGGCAACCTCGCCCGCACTGTGCTTCTCGAAGACGAGGGCAAACGCGGCCGTGGCCACCTGGGTGCCCATTCGGTCCTGCGCCACGTTCCAGGCATGCTCAGAGATCCCGATCATCGGCCTGAGTTGACCGGCAACCCGGTGCAGATCGCCCCAATCCTTGAGGAATCCACCCAAATTCCGCGCCCAGGACGCGAATTCCGGACAGGCCTGCATGATTGTCGGCAGGTCGAGCGCTGTGCGCTTCTTGCGCACCTCGGCAACCCAGTCTTCCAGCTCCCTGTCAACCCGCTCTTCCGGTGGCGCATTGGGCACCACACCCGCAGCTTCCTCTTTTTCAGAGGAATTACTAGTTACAGGATCAAGTTGGTTTGTAATTAGTATATGAGGTTCAGAAATGACCTCCCTGGGGTTCATTTCTTGAGTCTTCTCCATGACTTGGGCATCTTTATCATCGGTGTTTTCCACAGGTTTCGCCGCGCCCGTCGCTTTGAGATAGGCCGCCTCAACCCGTTCCTGGAGTTCCTTGAACCATGTGAACAAGCGCACCAGCTGTTCGGACGCTTCGTGTCGGCGCGGTAGCCGGTCGAGAAGCTCTTCGAAAAGCCCCGTGAATTGCCTCCAGGGCCCGCGCAACGCGCTGCTGAGAGCTGCCTCGATCCGGGCTCGGATCATCCGGCGCGCCACAGTGATCTGGCGCTTCAGGCGCTGGCAGAGTTCGCGCTCGGCCTGCAAATCGGCATGCAGTTCCTCGAACTCCTCGACACGGGCTGAAAGCGGCGACAGATCGAAGCCATAGGCCTCGACGATCCGCCCCTCTGCGTCCCTGCGGCCCCACCGCTTGCCATTGGGGCTATCCTGGAAGGAGATCACGCCGATCTCAGCAAGGCGCCGCGCGTGGCGCTTGAGGGCAGACAGCGAAAAACCCGTTTGCTCCATCAGATAGGCGTTCGACGCCCAGACGATCGGACGCTGCCCCTCCTCCCAATCCTGGGCCTGAGTGAAGGCCCCCAGTGTATCGAGGAGCATCATGTCGCCGGCTTTCAGGCCGATATGTGCCCCCACGCGCTTGAGTGCCACGAAGGCCCGTGTTTTGGGTACTGCTACCCGTTCACCGGCTTGGGCAAGTTGCTCAGCAACCCCAAGACCCGGTGTCGGCTTGCGCCAACCTGTATGTTTCATGCCTGTATCTCACCTCCGGTTAGTTGGAGGCAAAAGAAAGCCGTTCGCTCAGGAGCGTTCGTCGTTGACAGTGATTCGTGGGAGAGGTATCTTCTAAGCGACCAAACTTTTCAGATTAGCTCTCAGGCCACACTGCTTGGGGGCTTTTCTTTTGCCTAGATCATTGTTCCGACTGCTCCTCTTTTGTCGCGAGGAAATCGCTGTAGAGCTGATCCAGTCGACCGGAGAGAAAGTCCCCGAACTCGGTTGAATCTTGCGCCGTTAGCGAAATACTGAATGCCTTACCGGACCGCCCGATGACGCCTTTGATGCGGCCTTTGCCGGCGGTCCAGGTGCGTTTTTTGGGCGCAGCGCGTGCTTTACGGCGCTTCGGCGCCCTGCCGGCTTCTGCCAGTTTGCTGTGCAAGAACTCGAAGCGAGCATCACTATCGAGATGCTGAAACCCGTCAAACTCCAAGGCTACTTTCAGGATCTTGTCATTCGCGGGCTCCAAAGCCAGCTTTTTGAAATCCTCCCAACGATCCCGTCCGATCTGCTTGGCTGGGCCAATCTGCTCGATAACGTCCCGCGGAACGTTCTGAGCCACCGAGAGCATGCGCGAAAGCAGTGTCCCATCAATGGTCAACGCGGCTTGGATCACATCCTTTGCCTGCCCCATATCCAAGAGATTCTTCGCGAACAGCGCCTTCTCGATGAACGAGAGATCTGCGCGTGCCGTATTTTCCTGCCCTTGAGCAAGAATGTGCGCCACATCGTCCATTGGTTTGACAACAGCGCGAACCTTACGGTTGAGCGCCGACGCAACTCGCACACGGCGATGCCCGAAGACGATCATATAGCGGCCGTCTAATTCCGGATGCGGGCGAAGCAATACTGGTGTGTCCTGGCGGCCGGCAGCGATCGATGCCTTCAGTTCATCGAACGCCTGATCGTCATCACTGAGGCGATCCGAGACAAAGGACACGTCGATCAATTGTGGATCGATCTCCACAATCGTTTCCCCTTCGAGGAGACGCTTCGAGTTCTCCGCGAGGCTGTCGATTGAAACTTTCATCGACTTCGAAGCACCGCGCATTGCGTAACCAGAGCGGCCAGAATCCTTGGGTTGCTCAGGGGAACCGCTCATGACGCTTTTCAGGAGGTCTTTCCGAGCCATCAAGCTAACTCCTTTGCTTTGCGATCCAGCCCACGCTCTGCGCTCATCCGATCAGTTGCAAGGCTGTCAAAATCGGAGATCTGCACGGCTGTCAAAATGTCGGTCATTCGCGCCCCCAGGCCTTGTGAATCAGCTCTGCGATCTCGTCGTTCACGTCGTTCAAAGAAGTGACAGCGCGATCATAGGTGGTCCGGACAAACTGCGACCGCTCGACTTCGTAGAGCGTCTGCTTCGTGATCCCTGCGTCGGATATCGCGGTCGATTTCAACACTGGAGCCGACAGCATCTGATTTGGAAACATTGCCTGGAGGAACCCGACCATCTGCTTTTGGGGGCCGTCCGTCGGTTCAAATCGCGTTACGAGGTAACGGAACCACTTCAGGCGCATGTTCGCTCCAGCGTCACGGATCGTCTTCATGATCCCGCCCAACATCAGAAGAAACTGGCTCATCGACATGACGTCCAGCATCTGAGGATGGACGGTCACAATCACCGAAGATGAGGCCGTCAGAGCGGTGAGCGTCAGGTAGCCCAACTGAGGGGGGCAGTCGATTACGACCACATCATAGCGCTCATCAACCTCGCCGAGCGCTTTGGATATCCGAGTGAAGAAGGTTCGGCCCTCATGGGGGTCGCTGCTCGTCAGTGCAACCGGGGTATCATATTCGTACTCTTGCAGTTCGAGGCTTGCCGGAACGATATCCAGATTTGGAAAGTTTGTCGGTCGGATTACTTCGGAGATGGGCTTGCGCTCGTCATCATACCGTAGTGTCTCATACAACGATGGCACGTTGTCGAGTTCAGGCTGAATACCGTGCAAAGCTGTCAGCGAAGCTTGAGGATCCAAGTCGATCGCAAGAACGCGATGCCCCTTCAGCGCCAAATGCTGAGCGAGATGAGCTGCGGTGGTGGTCTTTCCGCTGCCCCCTTTGAAGTTCACGACAGACACAACGTGCAACTCTTCGCCTGGCTGTCGGTAGGGCACATATCGACGCTTGCCGGGCCGACCATGTTTGTCCAGATAAGCTCTCAGCTCGAGCATCTGCTCCGCAGAGTAGCTACGCCTTCCGGATGACGACGTTTCAGGCTCGGGGCCTTTGCCCTCGAGGTGAAGCTTCTTGATGGTCGACTGGGTTACGCCAAGATAGTAGGCAACCTCCGCCAGCGAAAACTGACGTAGACCTTTCTGGGCATCTGGAGGATACTGTTCTTGCCGCAACATATTGAGACGGTCAGAAATCAACTCTCCCTGCTGAAGGATGATCTCGTCGAAGGGTTGATCCTTCGTATCAGCCTTGAATGACCTATCTCGCATCCGCCTGCCCTCTAAATATCGCTTTTTCAGCGATTTCGCTCTTTAAAGTGTCATCTACACGGAAAAATGAGTCTTAACAACGATTTTCACCCAGAGGTTCGAACCCACTCGATGCACCAGGCCGTTTAGATGCGGCGACAACCTGTAGCGATCACGGAACACCGCGACTCAATATATAGGGACAATAGCGACATCTTCGACGCAGATATTGGGTCATGTCTCGCGGCGATACCTCTGTAACCATCTGTTTTATTTTGAATTTATGCGACTGCACGGCTGTCAAAACACATGCAGATCTAGGACTCGAAACGCCCGACAGCACCTCGAAACCTAGGGTGCCAAAACGAACAGTATCGGCCGGGCCTTACAAACGGACTATGATCATTTGCTGCCGTTCCGCTCTTCAATCACGGCAGACCAACATATAACCAAGTCGTTTCGGGGGCCTAGAAGGCAGCGGAAATCGGCTGGGTTGCCCCAGCCGATTCTTTGCGTCACGCGGCGTCTTTCGGCCCCCAGGGGATGACGGCCTGCAGGGACAGATCGTCCTGGTTCGCGGCCTTGCCGAGGTTGGCGTTGAAGCCATGGTCGCGGATGGTCAGCGTGTAGTAGTCAGCGCCGGTCTCCTTGTTCTGCTTCTTCCAGA
>NZ_JHEH01000053.1 GCF_000715505.1 Thioclava dalianensis | reverse complement strand
GAATCCTTCCAGCGCTGACTTCTGCAACAACACCCTACAAAACTGTGTTTCCCAACCTGCGGTTTTGGCGAACGGAATTCCAAGTCTTCGGCGCAAATTTCTGATCGAAGAGTTTTTCAACAAGATTCGTCCAACGGTGTCCACAGTATCGGCGTTGGCTTTTGATGCAAAGGCCGCTCCGGTCTCAATCCTCGCGCATCGAGCGGTGCACCTGATCGGCGACAGGCTTGAGCAGGTAGGAGATGGCGGTGCGCTCGCCGGTCTGGAAGAACACCTCGACCGGCATGCCCGGCATCAGCTTGCGGCCGTCGGGCAGCTGCGCGGCTTCGGTCATCGCGATCGTGCAGAGATAATAGCTCGCGCCGGACTCGTCCTTGGTGGCCGAGGCCGCGACTACCCCCACCGCACCCGCGACCTCGGGGGTCGTGCGCTGGTTGAAGGCGGAGAAGCGCAGGCGGACCACCTGACCGGGCATGACCTGATCGATATCGGTGATCGGCAGGCGCGCCTCTACCATCAGCTCACCATCAGGCACGATTGCCATCACCCGCTCGCCGGGCGCGATCACGCCATTGACCGTGTGCACGCCCAACTCGTTGACGACACCCGCAATGGGCGCGCGGATCTCGGTGCGCGAGAGGCGGTCGCGTGCGGCCACTGCGCGTTCACTCAGCTCGGCCAGTTGTGCATCGATATCGCGTAGCTCCTTTTGCGCGGCCGTGCGGGCCTGATGATCCAGCTCAAGGATGCGGAGCCTCGATTCGCTGATCTGGCCTTTCACCCGGGCGATATTCGCCTCGATCTCGCCCGCAACACCATCGAGCCGCGCCACGTCGCGCTCGACCTCGGTGATCGCGCCCTGTTCCACGAGGCCTTTCTTTAACAGTTTGGACAGGCGTGCGTGATCATCGCCGCGCAGCTTGCGCTCAATGCCGTTCGAATGGCTTTGCGCGTCAAGCGCGTGGATTTCCGCGTCGAACTGGTCGATCTGCGAGAGCAGCTGATCGCGGCGCAGCCCCTGCATCGAGCGGTCATGACGCATCATCCGTCGCTCGCCATCTGCAATTGCGGCGGTTTCGGGATCGGCCTCGAAGCCTGCGGGGAAGACGATATCCTCGGCGCTGTCGCGCACCGCGATCAGACGCGCCTTGCGGCCGGTGAGTTCGCGGATCTGGGTCTCGACAATCCCGAGCTCGGATTTCAGTTGTGTGTCGTTGAGACGCAGCACCACATCGCCCGCCCGAACCAGATCGCCATTCTCTACGCGGATCTCGCGGATAACCCCGCCGTCGGGATGCTGGACGACCTTGAGCTGGGATTTGACCGCGACCTGACCCTGCGCAATGACCGCGCCGGAGAGTTTCGCCTGTGCCGCCCAGCCGCCAACCACAAGGATCAATGCCCCGAGGAAAGCCGTTGCGAAGAGGATCCGCGCACGGATCGAAAAGATCTGCTTGTCTGCAGTGTCAGCCGTGGTCATCGAAATCTCCCCCACAGGATATCGGTTCAGGTGTTACGCGGTGTCTTCGGTCTCGAATACAAAGTTGGTCTCGTCGAGGTCGTGATGCCCATCGAGTTCGATCTCGAAGTCGTCATCCTCCTCCTCCTCCCCGTCGAGCTGGAACTTCGCTTTCAAGATGGTGAATTCTTGCGCGTCATCCTCGTCGAATTCGAATGCAACGAAGACCCCGCCGCGGGCGTCGGCGATCTCACCGGCCCGGCCCGCAAAGAACATACGCAGATCGCCATAGCCTTCGCCCTCGGGATCGATTTGCGAGAAGTCTATCCGGTCGCCGGGTTCGAAATCGGTGATCCGGTCATGGCCGCGCCCTTGGTTTTGGACCGCCGCGACCGTGTTGAAGACGAAGCGATCCTCGCCAGCGCCGCCGGTGAAGGTGTTGCAGCTCTCATCGGCCACGATCACATCGCTGCCCATTCCGGCGGTGACGTTTTCGACATTCACAATCGTGGCCTGCGCCGCGCCAATTGACACTGTTCCGGCGGATAGATCGACATGGGCCCCCTCAGCGATCCGGCTCAGATCAAGCGTGTCGCAATCGCCGCCGCCATCGTAGCGGTCGCCATCGCTCTCAGCCGCTGCGGCGAGCGTGATCGTATCCGCACCATCACCGCCCGAAATACTGTCACCGCCTGCGCCGCCATCCAGCAGGTCATCCCCGTCGCCACCCAGAAGGATGTCCGCACCGCTGCCTCCAAAGAGGCTATCGGCCCCGGTGCCGCCGTCGAGATAATCATCGCCCGCTTCGCCATGCAGCACGTCATTTCCTACGCCGCCGAAGACAAGATCGTTGCCCTCTCCGGCAAAGACGAGGTCATTGCCCGCGCCGCCATAGATCACATCAGCTCCAGCGCCGCCGATCAGCACGTCATTCCCCGCGCCGCCGTCGAGCACATCATCGCCCTCGCGCCCATAGAGGATGTCGCGCCCCTCAAAGCCACGGATCGCGTCGCGGTCCGGGGTGCCGACGAGCAGATCTTCCGCCGCCGTGCCCGCGATATCGTGGAAGTCTCGGGGCAGGATCTCGACCGACGCGACCTGCTCGACGGCATATTTGCCATCCGTAACCAGATAGGTGATCTGCGCCTCGCCCTCGAAGCCCTGCTCGGGTTTAAAGAGCCATTCACCTTCGGCATGGGCGATCAGCGCGCCACCTTCCGCGCGCATCGACAAGATCGAAAGCGGGTCCCCATCGGGATCAACGACCCCGGTCAGCAGCACGGCGGCCAGAATGAAGAAACTCTCGTCACGCCAGCCCGGCGGCAGGCGTAGCGGCGTTGTCGCCTCCGGAGCCCGGTTGCCGGGCACCACCGGCGGGGTCTGTGTCTCAGACGGGGGTGAATTGCTGGCTTTCCCATCGCCCCCCTCGCGGCCCCCCTCGCGCGATTGGCCAGCCGCATCGCTGCGCGACGAAGTGAAAACCGGCACTTTCGGCAGTTCGAATTCCGCCAGTTCAATCGCCTCGGGGAAGAACAATGTGTCTTCACCCGCCTCGATCGCAGGCGCGCGCTTGGCATGCCAGCGCTGCGGCGAGAGGGCAAAGGGCGCGGGTGCCCCGCCCGGGAACAGGATGACGTTATCGGGCAGAGGCTCGGGGCCATCCTCGTCCTGCGGCGGCGCGCCAGTGGGCGCCATTTCGGGAATGTGACGGACGAGCTCGCTTTCGCGTGGTCTGGCCGGGGCGTCGGGCTCCTGGAGTGGGGACTGAGGTTGAGCCTCGACGCCCTCGGCCTTCGCACCCTCAGGTGCGAGCTTTTTGCTTGCGAGCGCCCCCCAAGCGAGCGCAAGCAATGCGATTGCGGCGCGACCCGGCCAAACGCGCTGACCTTCGCCTGTGCGATATTTCTGACGCGGAGCGGTGGCCGCTTCGTCATCCGGAATGCCGAGTTCGAGCGTGTCGCGGTCCATGGCTCACCCCACTGCCTGTTCGCGCGCATCCAGCGCCGGTGCGGGCGTGCCACGCGGTTTGGGTTTCGCTTTCGGCAGCGGCTTTGTCGCCACCGCGCGGTTGACGATCTCATCCTTCGGACCGAAGGCCACGATCGTGCCGCCCTGCACGAAGCCCACCAGATTGAGCGACTCAAGCGCTTTCGGGCGATGCGCGATCACCACCACAATCCCACCGCGCGCGCGCACCGCGGCAATCGCCGCGCTCAGTGCCGCTTCGCCTTCCGCGTCGAGGTTTGAGTTGGGCTCGTCGAGCACCACGAGGAAAGGGTTGCCAAAGAGCGCCCGGGCAAGGCCCACGCGCTGGCGCTGGCCTGCCGAAAGCGATTTGCCGAAGGGGCCGAGTTGCGTCTGATAGCCATCGGGCAGATGAATGATCGTCTGATGCGCCCCTGCGGCCTTAGCCGCCGCGACGATTTCGTCATGGGTCGCATCCGGAGAGAAGCGCGAGATATTTTCGGCAACCGTGCCCTCCATCAGCGAGACCTCCTGCGGCAAGTAGCCGATATGTTTTCCCAGAAGATCGGGGCGCCATTGATCCAGCGCTGCGCCGTCGAAGCGGACATGCCCGCGCAGGAGCGGCCAGACGCCGACAAGCCCTTTTGCCAGCGTGGTCTTGCCCGAGCCCGAGGGCCCGATCAGGCCCAGCCCGTCGCCCGATTTGAGATCGAAGCTCACATCGCTCAGCAAAACCGCCCCGGTGCCGGGTGCGACGACGGTTATCCCTTGGGCCGAGAAGCTCTCGACCGGAGCGGGCAGCGCGATCATGTCTGCATCGTCCTCGATGGTTGCCAGCGTGTCGCGTAGCCGCGTATGGCTGCGGCGCGCCGCGACAAAGCCTTTCCAGTTGCTGATCGCCATTTCGACCGGTGCCAGCGCGCGGGACGCCGCGACCGAACAGGCGATGATCGCGCCCGGCGAGAGCTCTCCGATGATCGTGAGGTAGGCCCCCAGCCCCAAAAGCGCCGATTGCAGCATCATCCGGGTGACCTTTGACAAGCCGCTGAGCGTGCCGGTGATGTCGCTGGTGCGCGCATGCAGGAGCAGGTGCTGGGCATTGGCAGTGTCGAAGCGCTCGACCGCGCGGCTCCCAAACCCCATCGCATGCAGCACATCGGCATTGCGCGTGTTGGTGTCTGCAATCATCGCGCGGGTGACGGAGGCCTTTTGCAGATCGCGGCCTGAGCGGCGCGAGAGGATCTCGGTGATGAGCGTGAGTGTGATCAGAACGCAGGCCCCGCCGATGGTCATCAGGCCCAAAAGCGGGTGCAACATGTAGACGAAGGCCAGAAACAGCGGCATCCAAGGCAGATCGAGCAATGCAATCGCGCCTGCGCCCGAGACGAAACTGCGGATCGTGTCGACATCGCGACCACGCTCCAGCGCCTCGGAGGTGGAATAGCCAAAGCGCGGCATCTCGATTGCGACGCGATGGGCGAGCGGCGCCAGACGGTTGTCGATCCGTGCGCCAACGCGCACGAGGATCTGGTTGCGCAACACGTCGAACAGGCCCTGGAACAGGTAGAGCGAAATTGCAAGAACCGAGAGCGCCAGCAGCGTCGGAACCGACCCGCTGGTCAGCGCCCGATCATAGATCTGCAACATGTAGAATGAGCCCGTCAGCGCCAGAAGGCTGATGACGAAGGACAGGGCCAAAAGAAAGGCGATCAGCCCGCGATAACGGCCGAGACGCTCGGAGACCAATTCTTCGCTGGCCTGAAAACGACGACGCTTGTTGCTCATGTGATCCTCCCCCCAAGAACGTGAGACTTGAAACCAACGCCCGGCGGCTCCCACCGCCGGGCGTTACTCGTTAATGCACTCCGTTGAAGTCAGAAGCGTCGAGCGTGTGACGCCCCATCAGGTCGAGCTCGAAATCGGCGTCGAGATCGTCATCGACATTGCCCGCGATGATCGTGTGTTCACCGTCGTCGCGCGTCTCAAATGAGACCCGCAACTCGCCCGCCGCGCTGAAATTACCCGCAGCGAAGAGAACAAAGGATTGCGCCCCGGCGGTGCCCTGATCGGCATCGATCCCGCTCAGGTCGATCTTGTCGCCCGGTGCGAAACCGTTGATCCGGTCGCCATTGGCATCGGATGCAGAGCCGAAGACGAAGGTGTCGTGACCGCCGCCGCCATCCATCACGTTGACCGATCCGTTCGCGATGATCGTGTCGTCAGCACTGCCGGTTATGACATTCTCAAAGCTGTAGATCTGGTCGGTGGTCGTGCCGACTCTCACCTGACCATGGCCATTGGTGCCGTGGCCGAGATCGACCTTCACCGATTGCGAGATCGCGGCATAGTCCAGCGTGTCGGAACCTTCGCCGCCCCAGTAGCTGTCGCGCCCGTCTCCTTCGGTTGCGATGACCATATCGTCGCCCGCATCGGCAAAGACCATGTCGTTGCCCTTACCGGCCTCGATCACGTCATTGCCCTCGCCGCCGAAGATCCGATCCGCGCCCGCGTCGCCAAAGATCATGTCGTCGCCGTCATTGCCGAGCGCATTATCAGCGCCGCCACCGGCGAAGATGATGTCATTTCCGGCTCCGCCGATGAAGGTCTCTCTGGTCTCGTCGCCCACGAGAACCAACCCTTCGGGCGTGGCGCTCTCGTCATTATCGGGGCTTTCGGGATCGGTGGTCTGCGGCGCGCTCCCGTGGCGGGCATTGATCAGCACATCCTGCGAACGCGCCCCACCGATGAGGATATTGTCGCCGCCGCCGCCCCGGAAGACGACCCGGTGATCAGAAGCAAGCTGCGAGATATCCACGGTATCGTCGGCCTCCCCGCCGTTCACCGTGATCGTCGAGTAATTCAGGCTGGTGCCCGAAAAATCACCGACAATCGCGACGTTGTCGCCGAAGAAGCCACCCGTCGTGCCGCCATCGGGCACGCCAGTGCCGTTATCGGCCGTGACGTCAAGCGTGTTGATGGTGATTTCCTCGATATTGGCCAGCTCGGCGATCACCTCGCCGTCGCGTGTGACGACGATCTCGGCGGCCGCGTTTTGCACGGTCAAGCCCGCCGCGAGCGCAGCCGCGACCGTATAGATCACGAAGTTTTCGCGGGTGTTGTTGCCCGTCACGATGAACCTGTCGCCCACCGCGCCATTGGCGCCGCCATCGACGAAATCGCGCCCATCGGTCCGTTCCGGTGTGAAGAAGCCGCGATTGGTCACGTTCCAGACGATCGAGTCATCGCCCGCCCCGCCCGTGATCGTATCATTGCCCCGGCGGCCATAGATCGTGGTGTCGTTGGTGGCCGCGCTCAGATCAATCGCCTGATCGGCGTTATTGCCCGTGACGATGTCGAAGGTCTCGGTGATCTGCGCGCCCGAGGGAGTGCTTGCCCGGATCGTGGTGCTCAGCGTCTCGTTGTTGCCCAAGCCCCCCGAGACGCGCACCTGATCTTGGTTGACGCCGCCGAGATAGACGCGGGCATCGCCTGCGACGATCTCGAAGCTTGCCTGCCCGCCGAAGGGCACATCCGCGTCAAGCTGCGCGATCGTGCTGCCCCCGCCGAAGCCGCTTCCGCTGCTGCCCGTTGCGTTCCAGACAACATCCGAGATCGGATCGGTGGCCAGTGACACCGTCTGACCATCGGCAAATTCGGCCCATTCGACGCCCACAAGGATGTCCACGCCATCGGTCGCGACCGGGGTGCCGTTCTGATCGGTCGGGCTGCGCAGATCAGTGATCTTCACCGCCTGATGGCCGTTCATCGAGATCAGTTCGATCCGGTAATCGTCACGGTTGCCCGTATAGACCGCCGTGTCGGTGCCCTCCGCGCCGGTATCGCCGAGGATATGACCGAGCGAGCCGTCGGAGAATTCAACGCGGGTATCGCCCGTGCCATACCAATTCTCGATAAAGCCGGTCACGGTCACGGACTGGTCATGGCGGCTATCGCCGATCCAGTAGAGGTTCGCATCGACAATCACGCTGTCGCCGAAGATGAAATCGGCCTGACCGGTGGCCTCATTCCCGTCATCGCCAAGCCCGGTCAGACGGTCGTCTCCGCCGCCGCCGACAAGGTAGTTATTGGCGCCGTTCGAGCCGATGCCGTTCTCGTCTGCGCCGGTCAGATCATCATTGTAGCGCGAGCCGACAAGCCCTTCGAGGAAGGCATATTGATCCATCAGGACCGAGCCGGTGCCCGCATTGTTCGAGGTCTGGAGGCTTGCGACCACGTTGATATAGGCATCCTCGTAGGAGCCGATATCCATGTCGCCCTCGGTGCCGTCGCCGTTGAACTCGATCACCGGGTTCAACTGTGCCGGGCTGTCGCCGTTCAGGCGGTCGCCATCGTTCGCGGTCGGGCCAAGCCCACCTTCGAGCAGGTCATTGCCCGAGCCGCCGTTGATGTTGTCGTCGCCCACGCCGCCAACCATCCAGTCCGCGCCGTTGCCGCCAAACATCTCGTCAACGCCGTCGCCGCCATCCATGTAATCGTTGCCGTCACCGCCCATCATCAGGTCGGTGTCGCCCTCGCCATAGAGCCGGTCATTGCCATCGTCGCCGAAGACCTCGTCGATGCCGTCGCCGCCATGGACCTCATCATCACCCTCATTGCCATGCGAGGTGTCGAGCACGCCGGGACCCGCGAAGATCGTGTCATTGCCCGCGCCGCCGAGAATGAAATCGTCATTCTCGTAATCGGTGATGTAGTCGTCACCGTCGCCGCCATAGATATGATCGTTGCCCTGCGCACCCTCGATGCGGTCATTGCCCTCATCGCCATAGAGCACGTCATCCCCCAACGCGCCGACAATGAAATCATCGCCCGACAGGCCGATCACGGTGATATGGCCATCATTTGCGGGGCCGCCGGGAATGGTCTCGATCAGCTGGACATTGTCGATCAGGATTTGATCGTTTGATCCTGCGAGATCAAATTTCTCGATCACGATCCGCAGGTCCAGACCCGCCGAGGCCGCCGGGATCGGATCGCTCACAAGCGTCACCGTGACCTTGCCGCCATTTTCGGTGGGCGGGTCAAAGATGACAGAGCCCAGCAGATTGCCGTCGCTGTCAAACAGCTTGGCCTCGCCGCCGGTCGCGACCCGGTCGAGCCGGTCGATCACGTCGAAGCTCAGCGTATAGGTCGCGTCCTCGACGAGCGGCGCCTCAACCGTCTTCGACAGGATCGCGCTATCGCCCAGATAGGCGACCTGCTCGCCGGTCAGCATCGCAGCCTCCACCGGCGGGTTCGGGTCGGTCGGGAGCACTTCTGTCTCGGGCGCCCAGGTGCCGCCATTGGTCAGTTGCCAGCCTTGCGGTGCGCCGTTCAGATAGGTGCCGTTGGTGTTGGTGATGCCAACGCCCGCGCCGAGCATCTGATCCTCGAAGCTGCCATTGCCGACATCGATCTGCCGCACCTCATCGGGCAGGCGTTCGAGCGTGGCGTTGAAATAGTCGTTGTCGCCATACGCATCATCGACGCCAAGCAGACCGTCGCGGGCATTATCGTGATAGCTGCCATTCGAGGTCGTACCGTCGAGTACATAGGTTGCGGACGGCGTCGCGAAGGCATCCGGGATATGCTCCAGCCCGGTGGTGCGCATGACCAGCTGGGCGAATTGTTCGCCGATGATCTGATCGCCAAGATGATGCCCGACCGGCATCCGGTAGAGGTAATAGAAACGGTCCCCATCCTGCAGGCGCTGCGTGAAGTCCAGAAGGATGAAACTGAAGGTGGTGCCGAGCGGGCCGTCGAACATCGCCTGTTCGGCAAGGCCACCGATCCAGAGGTCGATATCCCAAAAGCCCTGATCGCCTGCGCCCCCCGCAAGGCTCCAGCCCACGCCGGGCGTATAGGTCGGCTCACCCGAGCCGCGCATGAACATCAGCGCCTCATCGTGCATCGGGTCCGAGGCATCGGCGGCTGCATCGAGGATCGACTGCGCAGCGGCGCGGATCTGCCAAAGCTCGCCCGTGCCCGCCTGATAGGCGTCGCGCGCGTCCTGCAGCCCGAAGGTCCCGGCCTCGTCGCGGCCATAGGCTGCGATGAAGTTCACCAGCGATTCCGGGGTGCGCAGATGCGCGCCGAAATCTTCCCAGCTGTGATAGGGCGCAATGCCCGAACCATTGCTGTTGTTCGAGGTGTTCATCGTCAGCCCGTCGAAGACCTGCTGACGCAGCTCGTTGAGAGTCGGCAGACCGACATCGCGGCCCCGCGCGATATTCAGCGCAGGCAGATCGAGCGGCACGCCCACCAGCGACTGTTGCAGCGCGGCGGTCACAAACTCGTCCATCTCATTGCCCTGCTGGGTCAGCAGGCCCGCCGCGATCCCGGAGGCGCCATAGACGTCGAACTGATCGGGATTGAGGAAGACATCAAAGAGGCCCTTCTCGATATAGGTCGGCACATAGCCCGGCTCGCCCGGATTGATGCCCGTCTCGTCGGTCACCGCGATCTGGACGGTCTCACGCAGCTGCGAATGACCCAGACGGAACACGGCCTGCGCGAATTCGAGACTGATATTGAGGTTGATATCGGCCGAGTAGGACACGAATTCCGGCAGACCCGGGTAGAGCGTGCCCATATATTGGTCGACCGCGATATGGTTGTATTCGCTTTCGGTGATGATGCGCGCGGCCTGATAGACGCGCTCGCCATCCCAAGAGAGGCTGTCGACGATGCCCTGCACGACCGCGTCATTGGCCATGTCGAGCCCCGCCCAAGCGTCGAATGTCGCCTGATCGACATCGACGGCCAGCCAGCCCTCGTTCTCGGCGCTCTGTCCGTTCAGCCCGCTCAGGTCGTTGCTTGCCACCGCATCGCGCACCGCCGCCATCATGACGTTATGCGCCTGAATATTGTGTTCCTCATGGAAGACGTGATGGACGGCGGTGAGCGTGACGTTCTCGTTCACGCGGCCATCGCCCGAGACCTTGTGACGGGCCAGAAGCTCGTCATCATAGGTGAAGGCGCTCGCGCCCGGATCGGAGGCCGGATCAAGCTCGTTGCCCTGAAAATCGAAGCCCGGCGCCGCGCCATGCGCGATATCGAGCAAGATCGCCTGATTGGTCGTGCGCACCTCGCCGATCTCGGAGGCGGGGCAACGCCCCTCCATCGCATCGCTGAGCGTCCAGCGCAGGAAGGGGTCATAGCCCGCGGCAACGAGATCGGCATAGGAGGTGTAGGTCATGCCTCCGATCTCGATCCCGGTGGTGGACGCAATCGCCTCAAGATCGGCCACGCTCTGATCCGAACGGAAGAGGAAGTCGCTTTGTGGCATGAAGTTCAGACGCCCGATCGAATCCGCATTGATCCACGGGCAGTCGAGCACATCCGTGTCGACCAGCTCGATGCCGATCCGCGTCGCGTTGACCTTCATATCGGCCCAGCTCGCCAGTTCGTCCTTGCCGTCAACCATCGTGCCGTCGGGCGCCATCGCCGGACCCATCGAGACGTCGAGCGCGACCAGCGTGCCGCTGGCATCTGCGCGATACACGGTCCCGTCCTCGGCCCCGTTGATCAAAAGGCCGGTGACCGTACCGCTCGCATCATATTGGCGCACCAGAACGTTGACCGCCTCATGCGAGCCATAGGTCTGGCTCTGGTCGATCATCAGGCCGGTATTGTTGTTGTAAAGCGGCGTGATGCCGGGCCGCAGGTTGCCGCTTTCGTCGAAATCCGTGTCGGGGTTCGAGAGCTTCGCCCGGCTCAGCATCATCATGTTTGACACGCCCGGAATGTAGGACGGATCGGACGGATCGACCCAAAGCGGATCGTTCGGGCTCAGCGGGATCATCACCACGCCGCCGGTCTTCTGGATAAAGTCCAGCCCGTGATCAAAGAACTGCCCGAAGGCCACGAACCATTCGTTATAGGTCACGCCTCCAAGGATGCCGGGGTTCGGCATGAATGCGGTGGTGATATCCCCCACGACCGAGTTCGACACGCCCACGGCCTCTCCGCCGAGATTGTTCATCGCGGCGACGGCGGCGGGGTTGTAGTTCGGATCGGAGGTGTCGACATTCGAACTGGTGATGAGCTCTGAGATCAGGCGCGGCGTGCTGTCCACCACGACGGAACTGTTGAGAATATCCAGCGTCGAGCCATCGGGGGCGAACTGGTATTCCGCCGGGGCATCCGACATCGCCGCCATCATCGACATCGCATCGACGGTCGGGATGTAGCCCTCCGCGCCGGGGGCCACGCCATTGGCGTCGGCCACGAACATCGAGGGGGCCATCGACATCGGATTGTCGACCAACACCGCCTTCGAGGTCGGGACATAGTCGGGATCGTCAGGCAGGCGGCCCGCGCTGTCGGGCAGCACGAGCGTGACCCACATCTTCTGCACCGTGGCATAGGTGGTGCCATAATCCAGCTCGGTCGGATGGTTCGGCAGGAACATCCGCAGGAACTCGGTATCGGCCTGCCCCCAGTCGGGATGCACATTGCCGCCGGTCCAGACGATCGTGCCATCCTCGGCCACGGTATAGCCGCCCGCGAGGTTGTTGTTATGTCCCGAGACCTCGCGCACCCCGTTCGGGTCAAGCGCGCTGGTGAGACGTGAATAATCGTTGAGGATATTCACCTGCTGCAAAAGATAGTCGAGATCGGCTCCGGCAAGATTAATCATAGTAACCCCCTAAGACTGGCGGACCTGCCTCGCAGATCCGGATACACCCATCGCCGGATGCCTGAACGTCGGAGAGTTGAAGCGAGACGGTCCTGTCTCCCTGGACCCATAATCTCGCCGCTCCCCCACAAGCACGGCGCTTTCCCGTGTTCCATGACGCCACGGAACGGAGAGGGTTAAAATTGTCTTAGGTCCAACGAGTTTTTCGCCTATGGTCGGGGACGGTCTTCGCCAAAGGACGGATGGGGAGATGCGACAAAGGTCTGGTATAGATGCAGCGAACGTCGAAGGTCCGTGCGGTTCCGCCCGGCCATGGCGAAACCCGCTGCGATGGTTTCTCGGCTTCTCGCTCTCGTTTCAGTTTCTGGCCGGTCTGGCTCTCGTGTTGAGCCTCGCGCTCGCCTCTCTGGCCTATTGGATCAACACCCGTGCCACCTCTCGGCTGCTGGATGCCAGCGCAGACACGGCCGCCTTCTACATGCAAAACCTGTTGCAGCCTCATGTGCAGGGGCTCGGGCGTGGCACGGCTTTGCGTCCGGTCGATATGGCCGCGCTGCATGATCTGAGCGAGGGGTTCCGCCAACAGGGCCATTTCCTTGCGATCAAGATCTGGAGTCGCGAGGGCAAACTGATCTTCGCGCCTGACGAGCCGCTGACCGACATGCATCCCGATGACGAAATATACGAAGCGCTCGCGGGCCATGTGCTGGGTCGTTTCCCAGATCTCGGCGATACCGCCCATGAGTCCGAGCGCGCATTGGGCGTGCAGCTCTACGAGATCTATGCCCCGCTGCGCGATCTCGAGACGGGGGCGATTGTTGCCGTCGGCGAGTTTTACCAGAACGCCGACGTTATTCGCGCAGCGCTCGTGACCTCGGCCACGAAGACCTGGCTTTTCGTCGCGCCGCTTGCATTGGCCGTCTTCACCATGCTCTTCCTGATCGTGCGCCGGGGTAGTCTGACGATCGAGCGTCAGACGGCCGAATTGCGGCGCCAGTTCGACGAGCGCGAGCAACTGCTCTTGCGCAATTCCCAGCTGCATCTCTCAATCGCGCAGGCCGCGCAGAAAGCCGCAGGGATCGACGAGTTGGCAAAGCGCCGCATCGGCTCCGAACTGCATGACGGGGCCTGCCAGCTGCTGTCCTATCTGGTCCTCGAAATCGACCGTCTCGCGCGTGTGATTCGTTCTCCAAACGGTATCGATGCTACAAAAACAGGCAAGATCGTTGACGAAATCGGAAAGGTTGCACGCGACACGATGCAAGAAATTCGCGCGATTTCGCGCGGTCTGGTCTCCCCGCATTTTGGAGCTGCGAAAAGCCTCGCTACGCTGTTCGAAACGATCGCGCGGGACCATGAAAACCGGACCGGTGCCGCAGTGGCGCTGGAGCTTACGCCCGACGCGCCAGATGTCCCGGAAACCACACGTTTGACCTTGGGCCGTATCGTGCAGGAAGCGCTGAACAATGCCGCGAAACATGCCCCCGGATCACACGTGAAAATCACGACATATCAGAAGGATGGGTCATTCGTGGTCAGCGTCTCCGATAGCGGATCGGATACAAAACCCGACGCCGTGGCACCAACCGAGGCCTCAGATGGCGGGCTTGGCCTTCCGGGAATGACATTCCGCGCGCAATCGCTGGGTGGCACGCTGGAGCTTCGCAAGCTCGATCCGCGCGGGACACAGCTGATCTGCCGCATCCCGATCACGCCCGAGGCGGCGTAAAACTTGCCCTCGGTTAAATCAAAAGATGTACGCGCATAATACATAATGGATATCCTCTAAATGTCTTTTTTTATTGAGATTTCCCTTGGCTCCATCATGCTTGTGAGCCTGGGGAGGATGAACTTGCGACGAAGTTTCGGTCGATGACCCGGAATGCGTTGGGGTAACGCTGACGCAAGTTCATCACATTGGGGTATTTCGAAATGACGCATTTTGCGGGGACGACGGCTTGCATCGTCGATGACCATCCAATCTTTCGACAGGGGCTTTGCGCGGTGTTGCAAGAAACCCTCGAGATCGATGTTATTGCGCAGGGGGCCTGCGCAACCGAAGCCATCGCGCTCGCGGCGCGCCACTGTCCCGACATCATGATCCTCGACCTGACGATGCCGGGTGGGGGGCTGAACGCGTTGCGCGAAATCATGGATAGCATTCCTTCGATGCAATGCATCCTGCTGACGGCTTGCGACGAACCCGCAACCGCGATCGAGGCCATGAGTTCAGGCGCCAAAGGCTACATTCTCAAAGGCGTCGGCGTCGTAGAGCTCGAAGCGGCGATTGACGCAATCTTGCATGGCGGCACCTTCGTGTCGCCGAGCTTCGCGGCGGCGCTTCTGCAAGCCGCGCTCTCGGGGCCAGGCAAGGGGGATAAGGGCAGCGTGCTCACGCATCGCGAGACACAGGTCCTGACCGAGCTAGAACGCGGTAGGACCAACCGCGAAATCGCCAAACGCCTTGCGATCAGCGAGAAGACGGTCAAGTTCTACATGACCAATATCATGCAGAAATACGGGGTGAAGAACCGGCTCGAAGCGGTGATCGCCCACCGTCAGAGCCATGAGCGCGCGCTCTCGCGGCAGACGCGCCTGTTATAGGCGCTCGGTCGTGACCTGCCCCGCGCGGGATCCCTCAACGTAGTGTGGAGTCTGCGCCAACTCTGCTCTGCTCCCCAAGGTTGGATCACCGGAAGCTGGAGTTTTCCGGCTCTGATCACGATGGCGGGCTGGCTGCGCCATCGGGAAAATGCATGGCGATCGGGACGTTGTATCCGATCGCGCTGTGAGGTCGGTCCTCGTTGTAGTGTCGACGCCAATCCTCCAGCTTTTCGCGGGGGTCGGCAAGGCTCATGAACCAGTGGGCATTCAGGCACTCCGCCGGCGTTGTTGCAGAAGTCAGCGCTGGAAGG
>NZ_JHEH01000052.1 GCF_000715505.1 Thioclava dalianensis | reverse complement strand
TGGGGGCAGAGGGAATTAACCTGACAATACCCAATATACATGTGGCTCAACGCCGAGCCCCG
The DNA here is from genome assembly GCF_000715505.1 of Thioclava dalianensis. Classification (GTDB taxonomy): domain Bacteria; phylum Pseudomonadota; class Alphaproteobacteria; order Rhodobacterales; family Rhodobacteraceae; genus Thioclava; species Thioclava dalianensis. The sequence goes on along the minus strand of NZ_JHEH01000052.1, from coordinate 15,119 downwards.
ACAAAACCCCAACATCGCCAAGGGCTTTCAGCATGCGCGGAGGCCAAGTAAGAGAGCGTCCGGGCTGGCATATCTGGGCCACGGATGGGATGGTGCCGCGTCGATGTCATCCTTGAAGCATAGCTCACGCGGCGCTTTTGTTCAAAAAATCGGAAACAAAGCGCCTTACGCCACTTGACTTCTTTATGTCCAATAAATTTGCGTTTGCGGAGATTTTTTCCTACGCTCGGTGTGAAACCATCGATATCTGAGGGACCGCAGACATGCCCGACCGTCGAGCCCCGGCAGACCCCGCGCAAGGAGAGGCCTTTTCCAAGAACACGCGCGCGGCCTATGCCACGGATTGGGCGCATTTCACGCGCTGGTGCCGGTTGAACGGGATCGATCCCTTGGCACCCTCGCCTGAGATCATGGCTCGTTACCTCACGGGGCTGGCATCGCCGGAGGGCTCCCGTAGTGTGTCGGCCAGTACCATTGAACGGCGCCTCTCGGGGCTTGTTTGGAACTATGCGCAGCGCGATCTTTCATTTGATCGCAAGAACCACGAACTGGTGGAGGTGCTTGCACAGATCAAGCGCAACCATGCGCGCCCGCCCGTTCGGAAAGAAGCACTTCGGACCGCGGACATCCTTGCGATGATTTCCACCCTGCCCTTCGATTTGCGTGGGCTGCGCGATCGGGCGATCTTGCTCCTTGGCTATGCGGGCGGATTGCGGCGCTCTGAGATCGTGGGCGTGGATATGCACCAGAGCGATACTCCGGATGGGCGTGGCTGGGTCGAGATCTCGGAGCCCGGCGCGCGGGTCGTGCTTAGCGCCAAAACAGGGCTGCGCGAGTTTGAGATTGGGCGCGGAAGGTACGATGCCAGCTGCCCCGTTCACGCGCTGGAGCACTGGCTGAAGTTTTCAAAGATCCGGTTTGGACCGATTTTCACGGCGACCACACGCAATGGAAAGACGGCGCTCAAGACGCGGTTGAATGACAAGCATGTGGCACGGTTGATAAAACGCACGGCGCGGGACGCAAAAATCCGTTCTGAGCTGAGCGATGCCGAACGCGCGGTTTTGTTCTCTGGCGATTCCCTGCGCGAAGGTCTGGCCGCGACACTGGCGCTGGATGGTCCTTGGCGCGTAGATGTTTCCGGCGAAGATCCGACACGTACTCGTTTTCAAACAAACCTGACAAAGGCCGCCGGGTTGTAGAGCTTGAAGCGGATGCTCTGAGCCGGACCACGACATGTCTTAACACGATGCAGGCAGAAGTTGGCCATGGCCAACTTCACGTTGGGATCGGGTCTGAATGGCTTTGAGAAAATAGCGGTCAGGGTCTCGCACAGCGTCCGCCTTCAGCGCGAGCTGTTCCTGAACAAAGAGCGTTCCCCAATATCCCAATGTCGAGATTGCTTTGGAAATCGTGCTTTGAGCTATTCTCAGCATTTGACCGAATTCAAAGGTGATCCGGGTGAGTTCTTGCTGATTGGTTGGAGCTTTCGGATAGAATGCACTGAGGGTCTTCAGATCCTCCCAGCGATCCGTTTGCGGGTTTTGAGTTGTTTTTTTTGTATATGAATTTGGAGGTTCTTTGTGCCGGACATTTTGTCCGTCTGTGCCGGACTGTTTGCACGGTTCAGAGAGCTGCGGGGCGGCGTTCGGATGGGCGATGACATCGGCGTTGGCCTTGGTCTCGACAGCCGTTTCCAGCGCGTCGTTCTCATCGGGCGCGCCGGTCAAAAGGGATTTCAGTTGCTGCAGGATCGCGCGGGCTTGCGTGAGGGTTGTGCCTGCGCGCCGCAAGACATTGCGGGTCGCTTCGACAAACGCCGTTGCTTCGTCGCTGAGTGCCCGGTTGAGGCATTCCGCACGCAGACGCTGGATGCAGGATTTGAGCCCGCGCAGCTCGTCAGCCTCGCAGCGCCGCCTTTGCGCAAGCGCCATCAACTCGTCGGCGCGCAAGAGCAGGGGGGTGAGATCGATGCCGAAAGCGGCCACGACCTTTCCACCGCGATAGATCGGAAAACGCTTCCCGTTCGCACTGTCGCGACGCTGGATCAGACCGACCTCTTCGAGCCGCGCAAGGTGGCGCCTCAACTGGCGATCGGTGATGCCCTTTGCACGGAAACACAGAGTGTCATTCGCGGCGAAGACAGTCAGCAGGGTGAGGGGGGTGATCGGGGCGTCTTTCCCCGAGGCGCTGTCTTTGCACGGCAGGCAGCTCAGCAGAGCGTCGATCACCACCACGCTGGCGGGCCGCAGCCCAAGATCGCGTGCCACCGTGTTGACCGCGGCCATGAGGTCACGGCGCGCGACGCCCCGGAAATAGGGCTGATGCGCGATACTTCCCATACCCTGAAAGGCTGGGGGGAGAGTTTGGACACAGTCTTCCTGCGCCCCGGCCGAGAGGGCCGTGACTTGTTGCTGTTTCATCAAATTTCAGACGACAAAAAGGGTTCGTCACCGAAATCGGTGTTGCAGTGTTTTGATTTTGGGGGTACCAATAAAGTGCTAGTAAATCGGGACCCTCTGGAGTGCTTCACCGCCTTCGGGGGGTTTCTTTTTTGTCCTTGGTCTGCCTCCTTGCTGCTCGGTTGCCTGTTTTTCCATCAGTTGGCCATGGCCAACATGAATGAAATCAATAACTTACGAAGTTTATAAGGGATGTGTTGCTACACATTCTTCTTTTTCCACTCCGCGTATAATGCGCTGAGGTTTTCCTCGACGAAGCCGATGAAACCTTCCTCTGTCTTATCCGACACCTCAATCATCAGGCGCTTGCCCTTGGTCCGGTACGACACCGGCGTCTCGCGAAGCCGTGCCAGTGGGGCAGGGGGCTTGGGCGGCGCGCTGGTGCTGGGGGCGGGTTGTGCCTCAAGGGCGTTAAGCGTCTCGATGAGCTGCGAGAGCTTCTCGGCCGGTGTGCCATCCTGCGGGACCAGCGAGAGGATCACAGCCTCTGCAGGCGCGGTCTCGGTCTTCACAAGTCGCCGCAACTCAAGCCACGGGCGTCGTCCGGCATCATGGGCCGCACCGATCGCGTAGATCACGGGGTCGGGCACATCGCGGGCCACACCGATCAGCTTGCTGAGCGTGCCTTTGTCGACGGCCAGAACCTCACCGATCTCGGCGCGGGTGAACCCTTGCTCTTCGAGCTTGGTGGCAAAGATCGCCTGTTCGATGAAGCTGCGCTCAAGACGTGCGGAGTTTTCCAGCGCCTGTGAGACCAGAGCCTCGCGCTGATCCATTTCCTTGATATAGGCTTTGACCTTGATCCCGAGCACGCGACAGGCCGCGATACGCCGCCGTCCATAGACGACCTCGTAGCGCGGGCCCGCCCCACGGCGATATCTCAGAAGGGCAGGGAGCTGCTGACCCGAGCTGCGGATCGACTCGATCAGATCGGTCAGACCATCGCCTACGTCAAAGCGGTCGGCGATCTCGGAATCCGCGATCTCGGTGACATCGATCTCTTGGGCCGATTGCGAGGAGACCTGCGACAGGACATCGGACATGCTTTTGAGCGAGCGCGGCTTGCCGTCGTCGGTCTTGGGCGCGGCCTGAGGCGCGTCGGGCTGTTTCGAGCCCATCTGAGCGAGGCTTTTGGCCAGCAGATCACGTTTCATCGACACCTCCTCTGCCCCAGGCGCTCTGGATCATCACTTCGATATCGTTCGAGAAGTTGATGACGGAGTCCAAAGCGCGGTCATAGGTCTTGCGGTTTTTCGTGCTCGCAAGATCGACCTCGAAAATGGTTTTCTGCGACAGACCGGCCTCGCTTACCGCAGAGGATTTTACAAACGGTGTCTTGATCACACTGTCGCCCAGCAACTGCCGGATCCACTCCGCCAGATCCTGCTGCGTGCTGATCGCGGTGTCGAACCGGGTCAGCAGATAGGCGAAATTGTCGTAAGAGCCGATCCCGCCATTGGAATAGAGCACTTCGAGCACGCCCGAGGCCATCGTGAGGAACTGGCTTGCCGAGGCAAGGTCGACGCGCTCGGGAATGATCGTCATCAACAGCGAGGTCGAGGCACAGACCGCCGACATCGTCAGATAGCCAAGCTGCGGCGGGCAGTCGATCAGAACGATATCGTAATCGTCCTCGACCTGACGCAGCGAGTCGCGAATTCGGTTGAAAAACACGGGCTGCTCGCCGCGGCTGAGCGCGGTTGGCGTCTCGGTCTCGAATTCCGACAGCATGATGCCGCCCGGCACGAGGTCGAGATTGGGGAAATAGGTCTTGCGCAGCACATCCGTGATCGGGGCGCGCGAGACCTCTCCGTCATTATAGCGGATGGCATCGTACAGCGTGCCGCCCTCGCGGAAATCGATCTCGGGCTGATAGCCAAAAAAGGTCGTCAGCGAGGCTTGCGGGTCGGCATCGACGAGACACACCCGGTAGCCGCGCAGCGCCAGACGCATGCCCAATGTCACCGTCGTGGTGGTCTTGCTCGAGCCGCCTTTGAAATTGACCGTCGACCAGATCTGCAGCTTGTCGCCCGCGCGGCGACCGGGAAGAAACTGGAAGGGGTCCTTGGCGTTCTGCGCGAGGATCTGGCGGATTTCGAGGATGTTCTCTGCGGTGTAGAGCCGCTTGTTTCCGGGCCCTTGCTCGACCTCGGGGATTCGTCCGTCGAAATGGGCCTTGCGCAGGTAGCTGTCGCTCACCCGCAGGAATTCTCCGACTTCCGCCGTGGTGAAGCTACGAAGGTTTTTCTCTTCCTTCGGCGCCAGAAACAGTTTCGACATGTGGTCGAGGGCTTCGGAAAGCCGCTCGGCATCAGCCTTTAGCTTGTCATGCAATACAGGATGCATCATCGTCCGCCCGTCTCGATCCGTCCTTTCCGCGTTACTGAGCTAGCCGTAAGCAGCCGGAGCCAGTAGAAACGCAGTGGACGCAATATTTATAGTTTTCACGTTACAGCTATGCCGCTTGAAGGGTGTGAACTCAAGAGAAAATATCGCCCCAGCCCTAGTGGATTTCGGCCGAGCACCCACCATATAACACGCAGTGTTGACATTTTCGCGACCGATGTTCGCCGTAAACCATTGAATAAAAAAGATTTTTTTATACACAGGTTATCCACATGCTGTGGCATCAAGGAAATCTGCGGATCTAGCAATATCCTTGTCGCATATTGGTTGTAACGCCCACACCGGTGTCGGAGCGGTGCGGCATGCGTAACCAGCGGCTTTGCGATTCTCTTGTCCGGGGTTGGTTTTGGATGGCCTGAGGGGCGATTGCGCCGCAATCCCGTTACCTGAACTGCCGGGATACGCCGTGGGAAGCAGATCGCGAGTTTATACGGTTCAGCAGATAAAATGAATTTATACGCTGTAGGGTGTAAATAGAAATTATACGCCATGGCGTATATTGCTAAATTATGCGCTTTGGCGTATATAGCAGGTATGAGTGATCTCGCCCGCACACCAAGACAGATCGGCACCCTCATCCAGCGCGCCCGCAAGACGCGCGGCTGGACGCAGACCCAGCTTGCCGAGCGGGCAGGGCTGCGACAGGCGACGATCTCGATCATCGAGAGCGGCGAGAAACCGGCCAAGCTCGACTCCCTTCTGGCGGTCCTTGCTGCGCTGGATCTCGAATTTCGGATTGGTGCGCGCTCCAAAGGGCACGAGCGCGATATTGAGGACCTGTTCTGATGGGGCGGCGTCCGGCCCATCTCCCTTTGCGCGTCTATCTCAACAGCCGCCGCGTCGGCACTTTGAGCCGCGAGGCCAGCGGCGCGATTGGCTTCTCATATCACGACGACTGGCTGGGATGGGGCTCGGCGCTGCCGGTCTCTTTGTCCTTGCCGCTGCGCGAGACGGCCTATCGGGGCGCGCCGGTGGCCGCCGTGTTCGAGAACCTGCTGCCGGATTCGGACCGGCTGCGCCGCCTCGTGGCCGAAAAAGTGGGCGCGCGGGGCTTGGATGCCTATAGCCTGCTGAGCAAGATCGGCCATGATTGTGTCGGCGCGCTCCAGTTCGTCGCCGGGGATGACGATGCACCTGACGCGGCGGGCAAGCTTGAAGGGGAGCCGGTCGATGAGGCCGCCGTCGAGACGCTCCTCAAGGGGCTCAGTCAGGCCCCGCTCGGTCTGAACCGTGACGATGCCTTTCGCATTTCGGTCGCGGGCGCGCAGGAAAAGACAGCGCTGCTGTGGCATGAGGGGCGCTGGATCAAGCCGCATGGCACGACGCCCACCACGCATCTGATCAAGACACAGATTGGCCAATTGCCGGGCGGGATTGATCTCTCCGACAGCGTCGAGAACGAGTTCTACTGCCTCAAACTTACCGCCGCCTTCGGTTTGCCCGTCAATACCGCGCAGATTGCGACCTTCGGGGAGACCAAGGCGCTCGTGATCGAGCGGTTCGACCGCCGCTGGACCAAGGACGGACGTTTGCTGCGCCTGCCGCAGGAGGATTGCTGTCAGGCGCTTTCGGTGCCGCCGACGCTCAAATATCAAAACGAGGGCGGGCCGGGCATGGTCGATGTGCTTGATCTGCTCAAGGGCAGCGACACACCGATGGAGGATCAGGAGATCTTCCTGAAAGCGCAGCTCGTGTTCTGGTTGATCGGGGCCACGGATGCACATGCCAAGAATTTCAGCGTCTTTCTTGGCCCCGGCGGCAGCTACCGCATGACCCCGCTCTATGACATTCTGACCGCGCAGCCCGCGCTTATGGCCCGCCAGATCGAGCGCAAGCAGATGAAGATGGCGATGTCTCTCGGCACGAACCGCCATTACCGCTTCGATGAGATCCACGCGCGTCATTTCGTGCAGACCGCCCTGCGCGCGGGTCTGTCGAAGGCGCGCGCGGTGGCCGTGATCGAAGAGGTCGAAGCGACCGCCCCCGAGGCGTTGGAGCGCGCCACGGACGCCCTACCAGATGGCTTTCCCGAAGCGCTCGTCGATTGCGTCGGCGCGACAGTCCGGGAACGACTTTGCAGCTTGCAGTTGCAAAATGCGACTTCGAAGGACTAGCAATGCGAGTCTAGAAGCGAATACGCGCGTTCGTGACATGTGCCCTGCGCGCCGATAACGCATTGGCGCGCGCACGGCCCTGTTTTTGAAAGGTTTTTCTTATGTCGTTGCTGCGTTCCCTTGGTCCTGCCGTTGCTCATGCTCCGCCGCGAGAGGCGCTGCGCGCGGGGCTCGGCGCACTGATCGGGCTTGGGGTGGCGGGTCTCGTCGCTCTCAACCCAGCAGTGAATTCCCATCTTGGGCTGTATCTTGTGGCGCCGTTCGGGGCGAGCTCGGTGCTGCTATTTGCGGTGCCCAACAGCCCGCTTGCGCAGCCGTGGTCTGCGGTGGTCGGCAATGTCGTGGCCGCATTCGTCGGGGTCGCGGTCTGCATGAGTGTGCCCGATCCGGTCTGGCGGGTGGCGCTGGCGGTGGGGCTTGCAATCACGGCGATGATCCTGTGCCGCGCGGTGCATCCGCCTGCGGGTGCGGTGGCGATGGTGGCGGCGATGAACCCCGATATGGTGCACGAGATGGGCTTTTGGTTTGCGCTCTCCCCGATCGCGTTGGGCACGGTGATCCTTGTGGTGATCGCGGCTCTCTATGCGAGGTTGACCGGCAGGCGCTACCCGTTCCGGCAATTCGACGCGCCCAACAGTCACGGCACGCAGGGCTCGGCACCCGCAAAGCGTCTGGGCCTGAGCGAGGCGGAACTGACCGAGATCCTCACGCGCCATCGCCAGTCTTTCAATCTGGGCACCGAGGATTTGGCGCGGCTGATCGGGGCTGCGGAGCTGCAAGCGGCGGCTCACCGCACCGGGCCGCTTGTGGCCGCCGATATCATGTCGCGCAATCTGGTGACCGCGCTTCCCGATATGAACCTGTCAGAGGTGGCCGAGCTGTTCCGGCGGCATCGGTTCACCTCGCTGCCGGTCACAGATAAGGAGGCGGGCTTTCTGGGGGTGATTTTCCAGATCCATCTGATCATGAGGGCAGGGGAGTGCGCGCGGGCAGGGCGGAGTTCCTTTGCCAGCAGCCTCCGGCGGCTTTTGCACGCGCGCGGTCAGGGGCGTTTGCGCGCGAGCGATCTGATGTCGGTTTCGATGCCACGTGCCGGCCTCGAGACGCCGCTGGCCGAGTTGCTGCCGATGATGGCCGATGGTTCGGTGGATGCGGTGCCCGTTCTCGACGGACCCCGGCTTGTCGGGATCGTCACGCGCACCGATCTGATCGCGGCGCTTGCGCGCAGTGTGGGCCGGAGCGCCTGACGGGGGAAGGAGCTATGGGTGGGGCCGACAAGGTGCCGACCCCGCGTTTGGTCTTACTGCCGAAGCTTTGCGACGGCAGCGGCGTCAACGCTGCCCGCATCATTGCCCCAGGCCGTGCGCAGGAAGCTTGCGATCTGGGCCACGTCCGCGTCGCTCAGACGATGGGCAAAGCCCGGCATCTTGAACGCTTCGGGGCGCTTTGCGGTCGACGGCATTGCCGCCCCGTTCAGGATCACGTCGATCAGGCCGGTGGTCTGATCCGCCGTTACGATGGAATTGCCGCCAAGCGAGGGGAACACGCCGGGCGCGCCCTTGCCGTCGCTGAAGTGACAGGCCGCGCAATTGTCCATGTAGAGACGCGCGCCCGCGCTCAGATCCTTGCCCGCAACCAGCATGGCGCTGGTCTTGTCGCGGGCGCTGTCCATCCGCGCCACCCGGTTGGGCAGTTGCGCAGGATCTTCGGCGGTCATCTGCGCGTTTGCGCCTGACGGGGGCTGGCCCAGCCGGATCTTGTGGAGGTAAGCCACCATCGCATCGGCATCTGCGTCGGTCATGTATTGCAGCGAATGCTCGACCGCGAGGCCCATCTCGCCCGTGACCGCGCTATGCGCGTTGCGCCCCGTTGTGAGATAGGCCTTGAGCTGATCGGCTGACCACATCTGCGCCGGTGCGCCTGCATGGCGCAGATCGGGCGCGGACCAGCCACCTACCTCGCCGCCGCTCAGGAAGCTGTCGCTCGCGGCGGTCTTGCCATCCTCGGCCATGATCGCGTTGCGCGGGCTGTGACAGGCCGCACAATGCCCCGGGCCCTGAACGAGATAGGCCCCGCGCGCCAGCTGATCGTCACCCGCGACCACGTCCGAGGGATGAAAGCCCGGCGTGTCGAGCGCGACCCAGTTCCAAAGGCGGATGCCCCAGCGCTGGTTGAACGGGAAGGCAAGCGCGGTTTGCGGCACGTCATTCTCGACCGGCTTCACATCGTTCATGAAGTAGGCGTAGAGCGCGCGAATGTCGGTCTCGCTCAGGTGGCGATAGTTCTCATAGGGCATCGCCGGATAAAGGTGATGGCCCTCATCATCCACACCGTCGACCAGAGCGGCGCGGAAGTCATCAAGGCTCCAGTTGCCGATCCCGGTCTTTTTGTCCGGCGTGATGTTGGAGGCATAGATCGCCCCCATCGGGCTCTCAATCGCTTTGCCGCCCGCGAAGGGTTTGCCGTCCTTGGCGGTGTGGCAAGCGGCGCAATCGGCCATCCGCGCGGCATAGAGCGGCGCGCCTTTCTCGGGCGTCCAGTTCGCCGCCAGGTCTTGGGTGGGTTTGGTGCGTTGCACAGGTACGAAGATGATCGCGAGCAGGGCTATGACGCCCAGCACGACGAGAGCGGCGATGATGCGCAGGAAGGTCTTCATGATGTCTCTCCTCTCACATCAAGGGCCGGGGGTTTTTGAGATAGTCGTTGCGCAAGGCATCGACCGCCCAATAGGCCAGCGCTCCCAGCGGCCCGGTCGGGTTGTACTGGGTGTTTTGCGGAAAAGCCGAGGCCCCCATGACGAAGACATTGTGGCAATCCCAGCTTTGCAGGTAGCGATTGATCACCGAGGTCTTGGGATCTGTGCCCATCACCGCGCCGCCCACGTTATGGGTGCTCTGATAGACCGTCGTGTCGTATTGCGAGCCCTCTTTCTTATAGCCAGAAGCCATCTGATCGGGATTCATGCTGGCCGCGACATCCTCGATCTTGCCCTTCATGAACTGGGTCATCTTGATGTCATTGGGCTTCCAGTTGAAGGTCATGCGCATCAACGGGCGGCCATGAGTATCTTTATAGGTTGGATCGAGATCCAGATAGCAGTCGCGATACGACATGTTGGATCCGTGCGAGCCGATGGACATCTTGTGATTGTACCACGCACCCGCCGCTTCCTTCCAACCCTTGCCCCATTTCGGGGTGCCGGGCGGCGTGGAGAGCTGCCCGATCGGACGCCCGCCCGTATGGCCGCCGGTGATGTAGGAGCCACCGATAAAGCCTTCCTTGGCAAAGTCGATCTGGCTGATGGAATAGTCGTCGATCGACATCCCCTCGGCACCGGTCCCGATGAACGGGTTGAATTTCTTGTCCTTGAAGTAAAGCGAGGTGCCGCCGGTCATCTGATAGCAATAGTTGCGCCCGACGACGCCTTCACCGGTCGCGGGATCATAGGGCTGGCCGATCTCGGACAAGAGCAGCAGATGCACATTGTGCAGCGAATAGGCGCAGACCAGCACCAGATCGGCCGGCTGGAAAACCTCTTCGCCGGTGTTGTCGTCGAAATAGGTGACGCCCTTGGCGGTCTTGCCATCGGCGGCCTTCTCGATCTTGAGCACCTCGGCCTTGGTCTTGTAGCTGAAATTCGGCATCCGCTTGAGCGCGCCCAGCACGCAGGTCTGCGGCGAGGCCTTGGAGTAGTTCAGACAGCCGAACCGCTCGCAAAAGCCGCAATAATTGCACGGGCCAAGCTGCATGTCGTATTCGTTGGTATAGGCGCGGCTCGCATTGGCCGCCGGGCGCGGGAAGGGGTGCAGACCCTTCTTGCGTGCAGCCTCTGCGAACAGCTCTGAATCGTAGGTATTGGCCAGCGGCGGGTTGGGATATTCGTTCGAGCGCGGCCCCTCGAACGGATTGCCGCCTTCTTGGATCTCGCCGTTGAGATTGCCCGCCTTGCCCGAGATGCCGAGCAGCTTTTCGAACCGGTCGTAATACGGCTCGAGCTCTTCATAGGTCACGCCCCAATCCTGGATCTGCATATCCTCTGGGATGATATCGGCGCCGAAGTTTTCCTCGACATAGGATTTCAGCCGCAGCTCTGCGGGTTGCGTGCGCCATGTCTGGCCGTTCCAGTGAATACCAGCGCCGCCCACACCGTTGCCGGGCAGGAACGAGCCCAGATGCCGGTAGGGCAGGGCGGTGTCGTTCACGCCGTGGCGGATGGTCAGGGTCGAGTTGCGCGGCTTTTGCATGAAGCCGTAGCGGATCGCGTATTTCAGCTCGTCGATGACGCCGGGATATTGGAAATCGGGGATCGTGTCGCGGTCCTCGCCGCGCTCAAGCGCCAGAACCTCAAGCCCTTCTTTCGCCATTTCCATCCCGAGGATCGCGCCGGTCCAGCCAAGACCGATGATCACAACGTCCTTTTTCGGATCTGTTCTAGCCATGGTTCACGCCCTCTCGCCTGCGATATCGACCGCGCTGAGCGGATAGGTCTCGTTGAAGCGTGAGACCCATTCCGTATAGGCCCCCCGCGCGCCCGGGAATCCCACATAGGTCCAGGCTTTCATGCCGTGATTGCCGCCATACATGGGATCGGCGAAATAGCCTTCCTTGGTGTTTTGCAAAATGAATGCGAAGAAATCGCGCAGCTCGGGCTTGAGCGGGACGTTGCCTTTCTCAAGCGCGCTGAGCGCTGCGTCTTGGGTTTGCGCGTCGAGATCGGCAAAGCCCTTGCCGTGCTGGTCCTGACACCATTGCTCGAAGACCGGGATCGCGGCGCGGTAGACCTGCGCGGGCGTCAGCGGGCTTTGATAGCCCAAGAGCGGATCGGCATCGGGCTGGAACGGGCCTTCCATGTACCAATCAGCCGCCTTGCCGAAATCGCCCTCAAGCTGGCGGTCGATGAAGACCGGCACGCGGGTTTCGAGCGCGCCGGGCCCGTCGCCGTCTGCGGGGATCAGGCGGTCGCAGGCCGCCATGATGAACGCAAATTCCTCGGGGGTGAAATAGCTGGGCTTGTACTGCTCGAGCGGGGGCAGCTCCTCTTTGGTCTGGGCCTGCGCGCTGACGGCCACTGCCGCGAGGGCCGCACCGGCTGCAGATCCTTTGAGAAAGCCGCGCCGCGACGGGCGTCCTGGCAAATCGGACACTTGAAAACTCCTGACTTTTGCGTGCCGTGAGGGGCCACTGCGTCAACCGATGAATTGCCTGACGCTTTGGTGAGCCCATCGGCACCGATCGCTCACGGGTGTGTCAGAATGACGCACTCCAATCTCCACTTATCGCGAGCGGCGCGTGAGCCCAGAAAATCGGCTTCACAGTGGCGTGATGCGAGAGGTGGCGCCGATAGGTGCGTCGGGCGCGGCGGGTCTTGCGGGTCTCAAGTTGCCGTCGGGTTCGCGCAAAGGATGACAGATTGCCGCAGCGCCCTAGCTTTCCTACAAAGGACGAGAGTTCGAATAGCCTATGCAAAGGAACCGGGAGACTCCTCATGAAATTGCAGATCAACGACCAGACGGTCGACGTTACTTCCGATCCCGATACGCCGCTCTTGTGGGTGATCCGCGATGAGCTGGGCATGACCGGCACGAAGTTTGGCTGCGGAATCGCACAATGCGGTGCCTGTTCCGTGATGTTGGGTGATCAGGTCGTGCGCTCTTGCGTGACGCCGCTGAGCAGCGTCGGAGACGCGAAGATCACCACCATCGAGGCGGTCGAAAACGACCCTGTCGGCAAGACGGTGGTCGAGAAATGGATCGCCCATCAAGTGCCGCAATGCGGTTATTGCCAGTCGGGTCAGGTGGTCGCGGCCACGGCGCTTCTGAAGGAAAACCCCAATCCCAGCGAAGCAGAGATCGAAGCGGCGATGATCAACCTGTGCCGCTGCGGGACGTATAATGCGATCAGCGACGCGATGAACGATCTCGCCGGGCGCGGCGCGAAGGCCGGGGAGGAGACGCTATGAGCGATCACGACAGCCTTCTTTCAGCGCGCAGCATTCCCAATGGCGCGCCCGAGAACATCTCGCGGCGGCGCTTTTTGCTAAGCTCGGCGGGCGCGGCCACCGGCGCTCTGGTGATCGGGCTGGGTATTCCCACCCGTCAGGCGCGCGCGGAAGGTGCGGCGGATGGCTCTAGCCAGATGGCGCCCGGCACCAACGTCCCGGCCTTCCTTGAAATCCGTCCCGACAATACCGTGCGCTTGCTCAGCCCGTTCAACGAGGGCGGGCAGGGCATTTTCACCGCGATGGCGCAGATCGTGGGCGAAGAGCTCGATGCCAATCCCGAAAGCTTCCTCGTCGAGAACGCGCCCGCCGGCAGCGATTACCTCGTGGTCTATGGCAAGATGCGGATCACCGGCGGCAGTATGTCGGTGCGCACCAGTTATGACACGATGCGCAAGCTCGGCGCGCTGGCTCGCAACATGCTGTTGCAGGCGGCGGCCAAACGGCTCGATGTCTCGATGGATGATCTGAGCACTGAGCCGGGTCATGTCGTGCATGCGGCCTCCGGCCAGAAGCTCGCCTATGGCGATCTTGCGGCGGATGCGCTGGATATGCCGGTGCCGAACCCCGACAGCGTCACCCTCAAGAACCCCAAGGATTTCCGCTGGATCCGGCAGCCGGTGAAGCGACTCGACGTGCATGCGAAATCGACCGGGCGGGCCATGTATGCGATGGACAGCCATGTCGATGGCATGCTGCATGCCGCCGTTCAGCACGCGCCGCGTCTTGGCCTCAAGCCCGGCACGATTACCAACCTCGACGATGTGAAGGGGATGAAGGGCGTGCATTCGGTGCATAAGCTCGACGGCTCCGTGGCCGTGGTTGCGGAACGCTTCTGGGTCGCCAAGCTGGGCGCGGATGCCTTGCAGGTCGAGTGGCAGGAGCCGACTGAAGAGGAGAAGAAAACCATCCGCTATATGCCGGCGGATTTCTCGAGCGAGGTTTATGCCAAGCGGCTTGCCGATGCGCAGGGCGAGGGCGACACAGCCGAGAGCGAAGGCGATCTGAAAAAGGGGTTCGACGGGGCCGACAAGACTGTCACTGCCACCTATCAAAGCCAGTATCTCCACCACGCCCAGCTAGAGCCAGCCGCCACGCTGGCGCGGTTCAACGACGACGGCTCGCTCGATATCTGGTTGCCCAACCAAGCGCCCGAGCAGTTCCAGAGCTCTATCGCGAAGGTTGCGGGGCTGAAACCCGAGCAGGTCAACGTGAACTCGCCGATGCTGGGGGGCTTCTTCGGGCGTCACTTCCTCTATCCCGGCGCCAACCCCTATCCGCAGGCCGTGGCGCTTGCCAAGGCAGTGGGCAAGCCCGTGAAGGTGATCTGGACGCGCGAGCAGGAATTCCTGCGCGACCCGCAGCGCCCGATGGCGGCGGTGCGGTTCCGTGGCGGGCTTGATGCCGATGGCATGCCAGTCGCGCTTGAGGCGATCAGCGCAACGGAGGGTCCGACGGAGGGTCTGAACGGCCATACCGAAGGCAAGCCCGATCCGATGGCGGTCGAGGGGCTGACCGGCAAGGCCTACAAGATCCCGAACCGCCGGATTGCCGAGCTTTACGTGCAAACGCCGGTGTCGGTGGCCTATTGGCGCTCGGTCGGGCATTCGATGAACGACTTCCTCTATGAGGGCTTCCTCGACGAGATGGCCGATGCGGGGGGCAAGGATCCCTATGAGCTGCGCATGAAGCTGCTTGAGGGCAATGATCGCCTGACGACCTTGCTCAAGGCGGTCGGCGATCTGTCGGGCGGCTGGAAGCGCGGACCTTTTGACGCCGAGGATGGCACCAAGCGGGCGCGCGGCGTGGCGATGGCCTCGCCCTTTGGCAGCGAGGCGGCCGCGATTGCGGAAGTCTCGATCAACGCGGCCGGAAGGGTCGTCGTGCACGACGTCTGGGAAGCGATCGATCCGGGCAGCATCGTCAATCCGGCGATCATCAAGGCTCAGGCCATGTCGGCGGCCACGCTGGGCGTGTCGCAGGTGCTGATGGAAGAGGTCAGCTATAAGAACGGCGAGCCCGTCGCGCGCAACTACGACATGTATCCGATCCTGCCGCCCGATCGTGCGCCGCGCATCCATGTGAAGATCATCGAGAGCGGTGCCAAGATGGGCGGGATCGGCGAGCCGCCGCTTCCGG
>NZ_JHEH01000051.1 GCF_000715505.1 Thioclava dalianensis | reverse complement strand
GCGGGGCCGCACCTGGTGGGCAGGGAGGGACGTGGTGAAGGGCTCGGGGAGGGCGCCGGCAACGCCGGCGACCGACTAGAGCGCGATCCCGTCAAAGACGGGAGGCGCCTTGCCAGCCTAGCGTTTGCAGACCTTCGCCGCGACGGCTGCGAACTGGAAAGATGCGGACGAAGTGGCCACTCGCCGCGCGTTGCATGAACGTCCGCTTGTGTGGCCGCCACTTGGATCAAAAAATCTGACGGGGGACATGCTCCATCACGTCCCGCCCGGCATGCTCCATCATGAAAAAGACGGCCCGACGACCGTCACGACAAGTGTCGAGCCGAAGCTGAAGCTGGTGCCGCATCAGCCTTGGCCGTGGCCCGCTTCGCCCCGGTTCCCAGCCAGACCGACCCCACGATGATCGCAAGTGCGGCAAGGCGCTGCGGGGTCATCGCCTCGCCAAGGACCAGAACGCCCAGCATGGTGCCGCCCACGGGGATCGCGAAATTAACCTGGGCCATGCGCGTCGCCCCGAGCCTCGGCACGAGGTGGAAGTAGATCAGGTTCGCCGAGGCGGTCGAGAACAGCCCCAGATAGATGACCGCCCCGAGTGAGGAGAAGGTCAGCTCGATACGCGTGACATCGGCGCCGGAGGCGGCGACAACGCCAGCCATGAAGAGGGTGCCCAGGCTTACTTCAGCGATGCCTACGAAGCTCTGAAAACCGCGATCACCCAAACCGGACAGGGCATCAACACCGCCCACGGCGGCGATACCTTTTTTTAAAGGTCAGCATTCGCGTAAGCACGTTCGTTTTGAAGACAAAATGCTGTGCCAAAGCGCCAATGATGTGAACCGCGACAAGAACCAGCAGCGGCGTCCAGAAAAATGTATGATATTGGGCGTAGGTGTCGTTTCCCGTGAACCAGGCAAGCAGGCCCAGGCTCGGCATCACAAACAGGATCGCATAGATCAGAAAATGCGTGATCTTTGCCAGCCATGTGGCCCATGAAGGAACGCCCTGTGGATGGACGGGGCGCCCGGTCCAGAATCGGTCGACCAACCGTATAAAGGCGGCGACCAGAATGGTCGAACCAGCCGCGATATGTCCCCAGCCCACATATTTCGTGAACTGGGCGGTCTGCGTACCTTGCTGTGTGGCATCCCATAGGGACACCATCGATTCGCTGTCGATATACTGGACGATGATCAGCAGAACGATCAACCAATGAAGCCAGATGTTGATCCGGCTCCATTCGGTTTCAAACGATGCCTGGGCCATGTTTTTCCTTTGCAAATTAAACCCCGTGGATGCGCGTTTACTGGTTCCATGGCCGGCCGGGACTCATGCCTGTTACAAAATCGATCTTCGATTGCGCCTCCCAGGACACCTTGTCGAAATCACCGATCACATAGGTCATATTATAAGGTCCGACAGCGGGGGTACTATAAAATTTGGGCGATACCGATTTGAGGTAGTTCAATAGCGCTTCAGGAACGTCTTCGTTGCCCGTGGTTAGTAAAAGCGGCGCGTGAAACCCCATGTGCGACAACGGAGCAGACGCGACTGCCCCTTGCCAATCGTTAATATTCACGACGGTAAAACCGTGACCGGCGGCGGTGATGTTCCATCCCACCATTCCCGCCGGATCCCACATTTTTGCGAACTGAATTGCGGTGGTGACCTCGTCATTCTTGGGCGGGCCATTAAACACGATCGGGTTGTAGTTATCGATGCGGGTCACATCGCCATATTGTGAAAGCTGGCGGACAATTTCGGGAGAAATCTGCTCCGGCCCGCCCCATACATAAATATGCGCCTTTCCGTTTCGGCGTTTAAGCGCGTCGATGGTCGGTTGCGGGACACCCTGTTTGTTCACCCAGAAAAAACCGGTGGGCATATGCGATACCCAATGTGTTGCGGGCAGCGCATATTTCCACGCATCGACAGATGCGATCATCACATCCATGACACCATTTCCGCCGGCGCTGGCAACGGCACCCATCGTCGGAACCCCGGTGTCCGGGTTCTGTGCCTTTCCATAATAGGCGTCGACCTTGTTCGCCAATGTATAAGGGTCCGCGGCAGTGATTTCGTCATGTTTGATGTGCATCCGGTCGAGCTCGTCCAACACGGCTGAATTGGCCGCTGCGCCGATCGCGATGACCTTCACGTCACCGGCCATCGCCATACCGGTTGCACCAAGTCGTTTGATTTCATCGCGTGTCACTTTGGGGATGCCGTTTTTCGTGACGTACAGTATCGGCGCATCCAGCGGAAAATGGATCAGCGGGACCGCAGTCATCGCGGTAATGGGATCGTCCGCAGTGACCAGCAAAATGCCCCACGGGCGGTCCGGCACCTGATCCTGTTCGCCTTCGGCATTTTCCGGGCGACTGGCCGTCCAGACATGCTGGGTCACTGCCACGGCCTCGGAATACGGGTCGGTGCCCCATAGCCGGGTCGTGGTTTTGGTATTCAGCGTCATCAGCGTCGGTTCGTTCTTGGGGGCAGCCGGAATGAGGCTGCGCGAATCCGACCCGTCCTTTGCAATGGCAGATTGCGCCGGGTGCCCGGACGCGGGCATCCCACCGGCGGCGATTACGGCGACAACCGTTGCGGACGTCAATATCCGCCGCAACGACAGGGGATTTCGGATTGCGCGTGATTTCGACTGCATGAAAATTCACCTCGACATTATATTTGGCACGACCACCTGAGGCGCGGTCAAGCTGGGGGCGTCATGCCGTCGGGATAAACACAAGTCCTGACAAAGACCTGACACGCTGACTCGAACTGTAGCGGGGCGACAAACGTGCAGGCGGTCAGCGTTCAGCCCGCGCGTCCAGCGAACCAGACGCGGAACACCGCGCCCCCGCCGACGGCATTTTCAGCCGCAATCCCGCCGCCATGTGCCTGTACGAGCCGCTTTACGATGCCCAGGCCCAGGCCCGCCCCATCCATATTGCGACGATCCTTGCGCCAGAAACGATCGTGGCTGTTGAAAATCTCGCGTTCGAATTGATGTTGCGCGATTAGGGCACTGAGCGCTCTTTCAGGCCCCATTCGGCTGGCGTGTGTTAAAAACCTATCGAACGATCCCGATTTGATGCGCCGGCCCGCCGGGGGGATGGCCGGGCCGGCGCCTGCAGCTGGCTTAGCGACGGGGGAGCTTTGCCAGGGCAGCCTTGTAAGCCGCGTAATGCGTGCCTTCGTCGACCGCGATCTGGCGGAACATCTGCGCCACCTTCTTGTCGCCGGCCGCTTCCGCCTCCTTGGCGAAATTCACGTACATCGTGACATTCTCGTAGTGCTCGCCCTTCATGGCATCTTCGAGGTTCACATTGTTGCTGCTGCCGAGCCGCAGCGCCTGCGCTTCGCGATCGAAGTGCTCGTTGGCCTCGACGTTGGCCGATGCGCGGAAGAGCTTGGCGAGTTCGGGCTTTCCCGCCGCCTGCGCCTGGTCGGCGTACCGCAGATACTTCAGGTTGGCATAAGCCTCCCCGTGCATCGCGGCTTCGAGGTTCGCCCGCGTGCTGGCGGCTAGCGGGCGGGTCGGCGCCGACGGCGCGGCGGTCACGCTGACGGCGAAAATGGTCGCGGCACCGGCGGCAGCGACGATCAGGGACTTCATCATGGTCGATACTCCATTGCCGCCGGAAGTGCGGCTGCCCCGCTATCGACCCCGGTCCTGACGACGACCTGACAGGTCCGCGGCAACCGCATTCTCGAGCCGTCGGAAAAACTCGCTGTGCCGTCAGGTTTCGGTCAGGCGGTGCTGCGATCTCCCGGTCATCGAGGCTATCCCGCCTCTGACAGGAGCTCGTTCGATGATCCGATTTGCCCCCTTGAAGGTCGCAGCCTTTCTCGCCGCCGTCGCAGCTGCGCCGATGGCGATGGCGTCGCCCGTCTGCACCAAGGCGCCTCAGGCCAAATGGATGACGCCGGCACAAATGAAAGGCCGCATCGCCAAGATGGGCTATCGCGACGTCAAGGTCTTTCAGGTGTCCGGCAGCTGCTACGAAATCTACGCTCACACCAAGGACGGCAAGCGCGCCGAAGTCTATTTCAACCCGGTGAACGGCGCGGTCGTTCAGAACAACGTCGACTGACGATGAGCCACGTCGCTCCAGCGGCTCCTTCCCGAAACCCTGCTCGCAACCGCGGCAGGGTCAAGGTCTGGGACCCGATCGTCCGCATCTTTCACTGGACCGTGGTAGGAGGTGTGATCGCCAACCTGACGTTCCTTCGGCATGAGGAGCCGCCGCATATCTATGTCGGCTACGTTGTCGTCACGGCGCTGGCGATCCGGCTGATCTGGGGTGTTATCGGCCGGCGTCACGCGCAATTCGCCAGCTTCGTGCCAGGCCCGTTCGTGTTGCTGCGCTATTTTCGCGCGCTGGCTGCCCGGCGCGAGCCGCGCTACATCGGGCACAACCCGGCCGGAGGCGCAATGATCGTCGTCCTCATTGTCCTGCTGGCGACGGTGGGGACCAGCGGATGGATGATGGGGCTCGACCAATTCTGGGGTGTGGGCTGGGTCGAGACGTTGCACGAAACCGCCGCCAATGTTCTGATCGGCGCGGTAGCCCTGCATGTCATCGGTGCGATCGTCGAGAGCGTGCGGCACCGGGAAAACCTGCCGCTGGCGATGGTCACTGGCTACAAACGTGCACCAACGGGGACCGACATCGACCATGCGCCTGCTGCTGATTGAAGACAACGCCCGGCTCGGCAGCCTGGTTCGGGACGGCCTGATCCCGCAGTGTTTCGCGGTCGATTGGGTCGAGACCGTCGAGGACGCCGAGCTGGCGATGAAGGTGGCGACATATGACCTGCTACTGGTCGACCTTGGCTTACCCGATGGAGACGGCTTGGACATCGTCCGCCGTTCCCGCCGGGACAAGAATGCGACGCCGATCCTTGTCCTGACCGCGCGAGGTGGCCTCGACGATCGCGTCACCGGACTCGACGCGGGCGCTGACGACTATCTGGTGAAGCCGTTCCAGATTCCCGAGCTCGCGGCGCGGTGTCGTGCCCTGCTGCGACGACCCGGGGCGTCGCTCGGCACCCAGCTCGCCGCGGGCAACGTCGTGCTCGATTGTGCCTCACGGTCGGCCGACGTGGGCGGCGTCGCGATCGACGCGACGCCGCGTGAAATCAACCTGCTCGAAGTTCTGCTCCGCCGCGCCGGACACGTCGTCGCCAAGCCGGCGCTTGAGAATACGCTATATGCGATGGACGCCGAGGTAACGCCCAACGCGTTGGAAGCGGCAGTATCGCGGCTGCGCAAGCGCCTGACCGCCGCCGGGGCGGACGTGCAGGTCCGCACCGTGCACGGCGTCGGCTATGCGCTGTTCGCGCCAAGCGTATCTGGTGAATAGGATGGATGCGGTTCGGCCAAGGCGACGGCCCCCTACGCTGTTCCGACAGATTGCGGCGCGTCTGGCGGCGTTCACGCTGCTGTTCGCAGCACTCGACGTCGGGATCGTCGTGTTCACCTACAGTCGCCAGCCCGAATCGCTCGCGCAGGAATTGCTGACGCTTGAAGCGACGAAGGCTCAGGCAGGCGGCGTGCTGTCGCCCGACCTGCTAACCGGACCGCCGGGGGCCGAATCCTGGTCCGCGCGCTATGTCGAACCGGGATCACCCGAACTCCGGCGGGTAGGGGAAACCGGGATCGACGGCGCGTCAACCCTGGTCGACTGGACGCGGCGCGAACAGACTCCTCGCGGCTATCGGATATCGGGCGTTCGCGCGATCGATCGCGGCGAGGAGCGGCGATGGCTGGCGATGCAGTTCGAGGGCGACGGCATCCGCCCCTATGTGCCGGTGATCGTGAACGAGATCATTCAGCACGTGATGCTGCCGCTGATCCCGTTGTCGCTGTTGCTGTTGCTGTTCAACGTCTTCGCCGTCCGTCGGGTGCTCCAACCGCTCCGCCATGCCGAGCGCGAAGTGGACGCGCTGGAACCCGACAACACCCTGCTTCGCCTTTCGGAGCCGAGTGAGCCGCGAGAGGTCAACACGCTCGTCAGTGCCGTCAATCGGGCGCTCGGTCGGCTCGATGCAGCGATGGCGACTCTGCGGGAGTTCACTGCCAACGCCGCACATGAGCTGCGCACACCGTTGTCGATCATGCAGCTATCGCTCGATCGGCTCCCCGCAGGCAAGCAACGGGACGAACTGCAGGCCGATGCGCGGCACCTGACCCGTCTCGTCGAACAGATGCTCGATCTCGCCCAAGCCGACGCGCTGGCCCTCGATGGCCACGTTGCCATCGATATCGCCGACATCGGCCGGGACGTCGTGGCCGCGATGGCGCCAAAGGTGTTCGCGGCGCAGCGTGATCTACGTTTCGAGAGCTTCGGCGACACCGCGGCGATCGGGCACCCGGAAGCGATCTTCCGCATCTATCGCAACCTGATCGACAATGCGCTGTCACACGCGCCCGGCGTCACGCCCATCGACGTAAGCGCGGGACCCGGTCCACAGCTGACGGTCCGTGACTACGGGCCGGGGATTGCAGAGGTCGATCTTCCGCACGTGTTTGACCGCTTCTGGCGCAAGGATCGCCGCAGCTCTACCGGAGCGGGCCTAGGCCTTGGCATCGTGCAACGGTTGACCGAAGCGCATGGTGGAACGGTCAGCGTCGAAAACGCGACAGGCGGGGGTGCTTCGTTTCGCGTCCGACTCGAGGTCTAGACTTGAAATTACGGGAGCCATCGCTTTCGTCAGCTGTTCGTCAGGCCCGTGCCGCAACGCACCTGGCGTAGCTACATCGCTCCATCATCCTTGCACTGCTGTCCGGAGCCAAATACAATCCAATTCCCGCCCACTCGGCGGCTCACCGAGTTCGACATACTTTAGGATAGCCAATGACGACCGACGCCATCGATCACGCGCCAGGAGAACATCATCTCGTCCACCGTACAGGCTGGCTTCGCGCAGCGGTGCTCGGTGCCAACGACGGAATCATTTCTGTTTCAAGCCTGATCGTCGGTGTCGCAGCCGCGCCAGGCTCGACTGCGAGCACAGTCCTTGTTGCGGGGGTAGCAGCATTGGTCGGGGGTGCACTGGCGATGGCGGCGGGCGAATATGTTTCGGTCAGTTCGCAGGCGGATACCGAGAACGCTGACCTTGCGCGGGAATCGGCCGAGTTGGAACGTTCGCCCGTGACCGAAACGCGGGAACTGGCCGCAATCTATGAAGGGCGTGGCGTCGAGCCGTCGCTAGCGATTCAGGTGGCCGAACAGATGATGGCACATGACGCTCTGGGAGCGCATCGCCGTGATGAGCTTGGCCTTGCTGACGACGGCGCATCGCAGCCGATGCAGGCCGCGGTATCCTCGGCCTTGGCATTTGCCGCCGGCGCGATCCTACCCGTGATCGCTGCATTAGCACCGCGTAGCGCTGTGCTTTATGCGGTACCAGCAACGGCATTGGTGCTGCTTGGCGTGCTGGGTGCGCTTGGAGCGAAGGCGGGCGGCGCCCCGATCGGGCGCGCCATGATCCGGGTGGTTTTACTGGGTGTCCTTGCGATGGGGATGACGGCCCTTATTGGGGCTTTCACCGGGGCGGTGGTTTAAAAGCTTTTCGTTGCCCGCGGCGATGCGACACTAGTCCGCACCGCTACGTCCCGAAAACGAGTAAGCAAACGCATCGCCACCCACGCCTATGGTCAGCCCCCCCTTTCGCAAAGCTGATCGTATCCGGCACCACGCTAATTTGTTGCCGAAGTTTCCCGAAGCCTCCACCGTAACTGTCTTTGGCCGTGAAGCGACGGGGCACTCACAGCGCACACCAACCGCCAGAAAAACGACCGGTTTTCTGGCGATTGCTGTTTTTGCCTCGTCCCCCCTGCCTTGTGGTCGGAATACCCGTTGCGGAAACCACCAGCACATTGCAGGGTGTCAGATATCTTTTCTGGCGGGGTGGCGATGCTCATCGGATATGTGAGGGTGTCCAAGGCTGACGGATCGCAGACGCTGGCACCGCAGCGCGATGCGCTGCTCGCCGCAGGCGTCGATGCCTCGCGCATTTATGAGGATCTCGCGTCGGGTCGTCATGATGCACGTCCCGGCCTGACTGCCTGTCTCAAGGCATTGCAGCCCGGCAATACACTGGTGCTCTGGAAACTGGATCGCCTCGGACGCGACCTGAGGCATTTGGTCATCACCGCCGAGGCGCTGCGTGAGCGCGGCATTGGGTTGAAGGTGCTGACCGGCGCCGGCGCGCAGATTGACACCACCACCGCCAACGGCCGCCTGGCCTTTGGCATCTTCGCCGCTTTTGCAGAGTTCGAGCGCGAGTTGATCGCCGAGCGCACACAGGCCGGCCTTGCCGCGGCACGCGCGCGGGGGCGCATGGGAGGGCGACCCCGCAAGATGGACAAGGCAACGCTGGCGATAGCGATGGCCGCCATGTCCGATCGCAACGCGATCGCAGCCGATGTCGCGCGCCGTCTCGGGATGACGACGACGACACTCTATATGTACGTGAACGGTGACGGCACGCCCAAGGCGCCGGGCCAGGCACTGCTCGACGGTGTGCCATACCGCAAAGAACGGCTGCAAGCCGCGTGATAGATCACGCCGCGCCTCAGCGATCAGGCATATCGTCGAGCAGGCGAGGCGATCACGTCGTGTTCAATCGACCGGGCCGAGATCGCAGCCGGCGTCAGCGCTGCGGGGACGCATACTCCCCGGCGCGGCTTGCCCGTCAGCCGCTGGGGTCGCGCCAGGACCATCAGATTCATCACCGCCGCGCCGATCAGGAACTCCTCTTCTGCTCCGCGAATGCCGCGCAGGTGAAGCCGTCTCATGCCATGCTTGCCCTTGGCGTCGGCGAAGAACCGTTCGACCCCGCGCCGCAACCGCATAGACCGCTTGTAGAGCCCGGTTTCCACTTCGGCTCTGGCAAGATCGCGGACGTCCTCATCGTCCAGCCGAACCAGGGTACGACGCCGCGCCGTCGTGCATTTCTTCCGAAGCACGCACGCCTCGCAGTCACGCGCATCGGCTGCATAACGGTGTACGCCGGTGGGCAGATGGAAGGCATGATGTCGGAGCGGCTTTCCGGTCGGACAGGTAAAGCTGTCAATGTCACGATCATAGCTGAAGGCCGTTCGCGGCAGCTTGCCCTTGGTCTGTTGCGTACGGTCGATTACCGGAATGTGCGGGATTGCGCCGTGATCCCTTACGAAGCCGAGGAAGTTGGCGCTGCCATAGGCTTTGTCGGCCGCAACCCGCTTGGGACGATAATCAAAGCGATCGGCCGATCGCTCGAGCATGACGCGCCCCGCATCAACTTCCTCCGCGAACCGAGCCGGTGTCGCCTTCACATCGAGAGCGACGCCACTCGGGGTGTCGACCAGCGCATTCAGGGCGTAGCCGAACCGGCCACGCACCGTTCGCGCCGACCAAGCCGCGGCAGGGTCCGTTCGAGAGACGCCTTGGCAGCTTTTCGAGCGCGCCATTTCAAAGACGGCATCTCCTGTGTCGTGCACCCACTCCCTAACCGCGCGCGACGCGTTGGCGACATACGGCAGGTAGCCAGGAACGGTCTTGCGCTGCCAGCTCGCATCAGCCGCTATGAACGATGCATCGATCGCGGCGTCTTTTCCGCCAATCAGTCCTTCACTGATGCAGCGTCGGACCGTGCTTTCGAACAGGATCCGGAACACGTCGGCATCGCGGAAACGACCGTGCCGGTTCTTGCTGAACGTCGAGTGGTGCGGAACCTTGTCTCCCGGCGCGAGACGGCAGAACCAGCGATAGGCCAGATTGTAGCGCAGCTCCTCACACAGGCGCCGTTCGGACGTGATCGCGTAAATGCGGCCGACCAAGGCCATGCGGATGAGGAGTTCGGGATCGATCGATGGCCGTCCCCTTGCGCTGTAGTGACCGGCCAGTGCCTGTCTCAACTCGCCGATGTCGAGACATCGATCGACGCGACGCAGCAGGTGGTCTGTGGGCAACATGGCTTCTACGGTGCGGGGGGACGCCCCTTCCCGCTTACCGCGACAGGCTGGTCCCATCATAGCGACGCTCCTTTCGGCAGGGGTGAAACGAAGGAGCAACCCGGCATGTCCGGCATTTTTCAACAGGCCCGATCGAAAATGAACGCCAGGTCGCTCTCCTCGATGCCCTTCCCGTGATCGCGCACGCTGATCTGCGGCCCTGGCCCCACCACTACTTCGATCGGTGTCGGTCCCGGCGCATGAGAAAGCGCGTTTTCGATCAAGTTGCGATAGATGCGGACTATCGCTTCACGGTGCCCGGCTATGGTGGCGGCACCCAGGTCGGTGAAGCGGATTTCGCGATCCATCGCATATGCCTTTGGGGTCAGCTCCGCCACGATTTCGCGACCGACCCCGGCAAGGTCGACACGTTGGTCCGCCTCCACGACCAGCGACTCCGCCTGTGTGAGATCGAGCAGCTGACCGACCAGACGAATCATCATCTCGGTGTCATTTCGCAACGCATCGCGTTCTTTGCCGGGTGGAAGTTGCATCAGCGCCATCTGCATGATGGACAGCGGCGTCCGGAGTTCATGCGCCGCATTGGCGGTGAACAGGCGCAATGTGCCCATCGTCGCTTCGAGCCTGTCAAGCGCACGGTTCACCGCGCTGACAAGGGTAACCACCTCACGCGGAGAGGGTGGTTCCGACAATCGGGTCAGCCCATTTTCGGGATCAAGCGCATCGACCTCGCTTTCCGCACGCCGCAAAGGGCGCAGCACACGACGCACGGCCACGATGTTGAACAACAACATTAATACGGAAAGGGGAATGAGCGGCAATGCGACATGCTGGACAATTTCGTTGCCGATCACGGGCGCATAGGGCCGAATACCGCCACCTTCAAATTCCATGAACAGCCAATATGGGTGCTGTGGCGACCCGACCGATCGTACCCCTGAAATACGATATCCGCCCGCAACGCGTTCACGCTGCGTCCAGTCGATCAGTCTGGCCGTGCCATTTGGCGCACGCAACTGTTCAGGCGCGCGTGGCCGGTGGGGGGTATCGACTATGCGAACGACCCACCGTTTTGCACCGGGAGGTCCGGCCAACAGGTCGCGCGGTAGCGTTTCGGTCGAATTCGCCTTTCCTGCTTCCAGCGTCAGCAATTCTTCAGCAAGAGATTCGGGCTGGCTCGTGTATAGAAAAACAACGATGGCGACATCGAAAATTGCGAACAGCACCGTAAATGCCGCCAGCCGGATTGCGATCTGGCGGAATAATGTCGCCCCTTTCGACCCTGTGTTGCCGCCGCTAATTATCGGACCGGCTTTGCACGAAAAGCCCGTACCCCACGCCGTGCACAGTACGGATTTCAACGTCCGCCGCAGCCCGTGATAACCGTTTGCGCAGTCGCGACACGGACGCCTCAAGGGCGTTCGGCGTTACTTCCGCACCCATGGCATATAGGGTGTTATCCAGCATCTGCTTGGTTGCGACATGACCGGATCGTCGGAGCAATGCCTCCAGAAGATCAACCTCTCGCGGGGTGGCGTTGACGGGGGATCCCGCGACGCTGAACGCACGTTCGGCCGATTCCAGCATGACATTCCCGGCCTGTAACTTCGTTCCGAGCATAGTTCTCGGCCGGCGTAACAATGCCCGGCATCTGGCCGCCAGCTCGGCTATCTGAATTGGTTTTATCACATAATCGTCGGCGCCCGCGTCCAGCCCCGTGACCCGGTCGTCTAACCCGCCACGCGCGGTCAGTATCAGGATCGGCACGGTATTTCCGCCTGTGCGGATTTGGCGAATGCAATCTAGGCCGTCCTCATCGGGCAAGCCCAAATCGAGCAGCAAAAGATCGTAATCGCTGATCGCCAGCGCCGATTTCGCGGCATTTGCGGTTTCACACCAGTCAATTGCGAAGCCCTGGCGGCTGAGGCCATCGCGTATCAGGCTGGCAAGCCGCCGATTATCTTCGATCAACAGCAATCGCATAACTATCGGTCCCGGTTTGAATCCCGTTCTGGCGTCACCCACGATACTGCGCAAGCCGGTTATCCGATCTGATGCTTGCGTCGTTATCGAATGCGGAAAAACATCGCATTCAGACCTGACTCGTCATTTCTTCGGTTACAACCGGTTGTCCGTCGTCAGATGATTTGGGACACGAGGGCCTGATCGAGAACGGAGGGCCTGGCTCGTTGTGGTTTCAGTTTATGCCGCGGTCTGGCGATGCAGCAAGCGGCGCTTCTCGATGGTTTTGGCTTTGATCTCCTTTCGTGTTTTCAGGATGGCTTCGGCCCTGCCGAGATAGACGTCGGCGGGCGCGAGGTTGCCCAGGCTCTCGTGGTAGCGGTGATGGTTGTAGTGGTCGATGAAGTCGCCGATCGCCTGTTCCAGAGCGCCGGGCAGGTAATAGTTCTCGAGCAAGATGCGGTTCTTGAGGGTCTGGTGCCAGCGTTCGATCTTGCCCTGGGTCTGAGGGTGGCGGGGAGCACCCCGGACGTGATCCATGCCCTCGTCAGCAAGCCAGTCGGCCAGTTCCCCGGAGATGTAACTGCTGCCATTGTCGCTGAGCAGCCGGGGCCGGTGGGCAACCGTGGCTTGATTGCAGCCGGAGGCGACCAGAGCATCTTCCAGTGTCGCGGTCACATCAGACGCCCTCATCGTCGTGCAGAGCCGCCAGGCGATGACGTAGCGGCTGTAGTCGTCGAGGATGGTCGAGAGGTAGAACCAGCCCCAGCCGATGACCTTCAGGTAGGTGAAGTCGGTCTGCCAGAGCTGGTTCGGTCGGACCGTCTTCTCGTGGAACTCCTCTGCCGCCTTGATCACCACGAAGGCCGGGCTGGTGATCAGGTCATGCGCCTTCAGAACCCTGTAGACGCTGGCTTCCGACACGAAGTAACGCTGAGTGTCGGTGAAGCGGACGGCGAGCTCCCGGGGTGACAGCTCGGGCTCTTCGAGTGCCAGATCGACGACCTGCTTGCGCACCTTGTCAGGAATCCGGTTCCAGACCCGGGCCGGACGCGAGGGGCGGTCCTCGAGCCCGGCGGCGCCGAGCGACAGGTAGCGATCATACCAGCGGTAGAAGGTCGTGCGCGGGATGCCCAGCATGTCCAGCGTCCGCTTCGCCGACAGGTGCGATTGCTCCACCTGCCGGATGATCTCGAGCTTCTCGGAGGCGGGATATCTCATTCCTCGTCGCCCCCATCCCCGAGCATGCTTTTTTTGAGCAGGCGGTTCTCCAGGGTGAGATCGGCCACCGCCTCCTTCAGCGCCGACGCTTCCTGCCGCAATTCCTTGACCTCGGGGCTGCTGGCCTGGCGCGCTGTGTCGCCGGCGAGCCGCTTCTTGCCAGCCTCGAGGAACTCCTTCGACCAGCTGTAATAGAGGCTCGTCGCGATCCCCTCGCGCCGGCAGAGCTCGGCAATACTGTCCTCGCCGCGCAGCCCTTCCAGGACAATGCGGATCTTCTCTTCGGCGGAATGGTGCTTCCGCGTGCGCCGGCGGATGTCCTTCACCATCGACTCCGCCGTCGGCTTCGCTGTTCCGGGTTTCTGTCTCATCTTCACTCCTTGGTGGTTACGATGAGCCAGAAACCCTCCGTTACAAAATCAACTCAGATGTCTCAGGGGTGCTGACGCGGGACAATCAAGCCATTGCGTTCACCCTTGACGTTGATGAAGGTGACGTCCAGCCCATTCTGCGCTTCGCGCGCGGCCTTCATGGACAGTTTGCGTTCGTCTTTTCCGCTCAGCTTGAGCGCGGGCGTGAGGATGGGGGCATTCATCGGATTGATCTCCTGCCGCAAGCGTCAGGCTCACGTGCCTCTCGGCACGGCCTTCGACGCTTGGGACTTTGGTCGATTGGGGTGAGCTGACGCCTATGCGTCTTCACGACGCTCGGCATTCGGAGCGCGCCTCAGCGGCGCAGTCCCCCTTCACCAAGGAGGGTCCGCTTCCTCTCGCGACCGGGCGATCCGACGCGAGTGTGAATTAGCGTAGCGGCAAGAATGAAGCTCGGCTGAGGCGGCGTACAACCGCATCATCGCCGTGCTGGCGGTATCGAGCGTGAGGATATCCATCGCACGCCTCACGCCGCTAGTCGACCATGCTGGTAAACAGCAAGCAGGAGCCCGGCGCGCTCTATCATCCGGCGCAAACCGCCCTCGGTGCCTGGCTCGGCGTCAGCCGTCCAGATGCATTCGAGCCGACCGGTCTCTCCACTGACACGCCACGCAGCAACAATTCGAATCCGGTTCGGGCGAGAAGACTTGGTGAAGAGACGGTCACGCTCGCGCCGCAGATCAGCGAAAGCGGAATTATGCTTCGGCGGGGCGATCTGCGGACCGCGGCGCGAGCCCGGTAGAGTAAAAAACTGGAGTGTCATGTCTCACCTCCGTGACGAGCCGCTCGGCCGTCACTGGCGAGACTGATCAATCAGACTCGCCGGAACGACCTGAGCGGCACGCTTGCTCGACTACTGTCGCTTGGCATTGCTCGTTGATCCTCATGCGTCGGCAGCGGGCTAGAGCCGCTGAATGACATTGGCTGGATATCACTGTCCTTCCTTGAGTGACAGTGTCTTGGGGGGTTGGCCAGATATACGAACAAACATCCGGAATATACCATCGTATATCTCAAAGTCTTCGACGGTGACTATCTGCACAATATCAGGCCGCTTAGAGTCATCGGACACGGGAACGTTGGCTCCAGCAGCGATGTGATCGTTCTAATTTAGTTTATTTTGGTCCGAGGTCGATTGCGGGTATCGAGATGGTTCTTGTTGAGCGCATCGTCGCACGAAGCCCTCGTCTCCGGCGGTCGCTCTATTCGTTGTCTTTAACGCTTCTGAAAGCGGCGTTCCGGCTTCGCCGCATAGGCTTGGATGCTTTTGCGCGACCGACATTACGCTTATCGCAGTACCTCTTTCGTACTGCCTCCTCGCGGACACGTAGTCGCTATGCTGCCGAGTCAAGGATGGCGTCCGGCTCGCTCTATGTGGCCCGCCGCCTTTCTCTCAAATTATGGATTACTCTGATCTTTGCCACCGCTCAAAGCCCGTTGCCCTGGGGATTCGGGAAAGCGCTTACGATGATGCTGTTTGTGAGCGCGGCCATCAGTTGCGTCTTGGCTCTCGTGAACCACGAGCGCTTTAGGTTGGGAGTCTTGAGCTACTGGGACGAAGCTTTGGCCTTTGTCCTGCTCGGCCAGACTGCGCGGATGGTGTTTCTACGTTGATTGTGGGTGCGCCATGTCGCGGGCTTTTAGCTTCGAGATCCGGTCCCGTAACCTGCCACGCCGCTCAGAATTCGCGAAGATGGCCGTCGAGTCGAGCCTCCTGGAAGCGATCACCGCTCATGGCGTCATTTGGTGCTGGTTATGACGGAGCGTCGCACCAATCGCCGGCGCCGCACCCTGTTGACTGGGAAGATTATCTTCAATCAACGATCTTCAGTGATCACTTGCGTCGTCCGCAACTTGTCAGACACGGGCGCCTGCCTCGAGATTCCGGCTACCCTGAATGTTCCGGACGCCTTCGAGCTGAAAATAGAACCTGGCGGAGCTCGCTCGCAGTGTCGGATTGTCTGGCGGCTCGCGACGCGCATCGGCGTTGCGTTCGATTGACACGGATGCAGAACGCGCCCTCACTCTCAACAAGGCTGCCAGTCCGCGGCGCTCGCCCGAGATAGTGCCGAGGGACATAGAACCGCGAGCGCGACCGTTTATGTGGCCGGACGGCGAGGCACAATTCTACAAGTGCAGACTGTAGAGAAAGGGCCAATCTCATAAGGAGAATGGCGCGCCCGACACGATTCGAACGTGTGGCCTCCACCTTCGGAGGGTGGCGCTCTATCCAGCTGAGCTACGGGCGCATCGATATTCAGATAGTGTCCGAGATCGAACAGGGTCAATCCCGAATCCAACAATCGAAGCGGCTCAAACCAAGCGGGGCTGAATCCCGCCGTTTGCTGCCGTTCGTACTCCCGAACCTCCTTTCAGTTTGCTTCCGTGGTGCTTCCGCGACCTCGAACGCGATTTTGATGCTTCCTTCGAGTTTTTCCAATCGCTTGGTTTCACTCGATTTTTACGACACCCTCGTTCAGCAGAAAGAGCTTGCGTTTGCCTTCGGAGGGCGCTCCCCCGAGGATATTTCAGGAAAGATGATGGGGTGGGGATTACTCCCGGCGTTTGAAGGGGTCTGTTGCCGGAGGGGGCAGAATAGTA
>NZ_JHEH01000050.1 GCF_000715505.1 Thioclava dalianensis | reverse complement strand
GACTCGAACCCCCGGCATCTTCGGTGTAAACGAAGCGCTCTACCAACTGAGCTAACCGCCCCCTGCCCGCTCTTTAGAGCGCGCGCGCCCGGCAATCAAGAGGGGTTTGTGCCTTGATGTGCAAAGGGGACAAAACGACCAAGGCGCGCCCGGTGAGGGGCGCGCCTTTGGGGGAAAATGGTGGGCGATGCAGGATTTGAACCTGCGACATCATCGATGTGAACGATGCGCTCTACCACTGAGCTAATCGCCCCCGTGGCGCGGCTTTTAGCGTCAGTCCTCATCCTCCGCAAGAGGGGAAGTGTCGGTTTTTTCGTCCGCAGCCACATCGGCCAGCATGCCGGAGGGACGGCGCAGTTTGACGACGAGAATCTCATCCCCGTTCTTTTCGAACTGGCGGTTGACCTTGAGCTTGCCCAGCGGCGGGATCTGCATCTCTTCGCCCTCCGAGAGCGCCTCGCCCAAGACTTTGAGCACCGCGTCCATCGCGCCCCGCGCCTCGCTTTTCTTCAGACCGCCCTCGACCATCACGCGCTCGACAAAGGTCTTTTTGCGCAGCACCAGCTTGGTGTCGGGCGCCTCGCCAGTTTCGGCGGGCGTCAACTCGGGCACCGAGGCGGGTGCGGGCGGATCGTCTTGGGTTTTCAAAGCAACAGGCTTTTTCTTGGCAGTGGTGGCTTTGGCCATGATGGATCCTCTTTTCCCTGAAATAGGGGGAAGCCTAGCAATAAGTGGTCTGAGACGCAAAACGCCCGCCGCGTGGGATGCGGCGGGCGTTTGTTGGCTTAATGGGCCGTGGTCGCGGCGCCATGTCCGTCGGAGCCCTTGGCAGCGGCCGCAGCGGCTGCGGCCGCCTCCTCGGCCTCTTCGTCCCATTCGACGGGCTCTGGCATGCGCACAAGCGCGCGTTCGAGCACTTCGGTCACATGGGTCACAGGTACGATCTTGAGCCCCTCTTTGACGTTGTCGGGGATCTCGGCGAGGTCTTTCTCATTCTCTTGCGGAATGAACACCGTCTTGATCCCGCCACGCAGCGCGGCCAGAAGTTTCTCCTTGAGTCCGCCAATCGGCATTGCATTGCCGCGCAAGGAGACCTCGCCCGTCATTGCGATATCTTTGCGCACCGGAATGCCGGTGAGCACCGAGACGATCGAGGTGACCATCGCCAGACCCGCCGAGGGGCCATCCTTGGGCGTTGCGCCATCGGGGACGTGAACGTGGATGTCCCATTTCTCGAATTTCGGCGGCTTGATGCCCATCTGCGGCGCAACCGAACGGACATAGGAGCTTGCCGCGTCGATCGATTCCTTCATCACATCGCCCAGCTTGCCCGTGGTCTTCATCCGGCCCTTGCCCGGCAGGCGCAGCGCCTCGATCTGCAACAGATCGCCGCCCACCTGCGTCCAGGCCAGCCCCGTGACGACACCGATCTGGTCTTCTTGTTCGGCCAGACCGTAGCGGTGCTTCTTGACGCCCAGATAATCGCCGACCTTGTCCTCATCGACGGTGATCGCCTTGACGGTCCCCTTCGATTTGATGATCTCGGTCACCGCCTTGCGCGCGAGCTTTGCGATATCGCGCTCAAGGTTCCGCACGCCCGCCTCGCGGGTGTAGTAGCGGATCACGTCGGTCAGCGCACCATCGGTCAGGACGAACTCGCCCTTCTTGAGACCATGGCCCTTGATCTGTTTGGGGATCAGGTGCTGTTTGGCGATCTCAGATTTCTCATCCTCAGTGTAGCCTGCAAGCGTGATGATCTCCATCCGATCAAGCAGCGGACCGGGCATGTTGTAGCTGTTGGCCGTGGTCAGGAACATCACGTTGGACAGATCGTATTCCACCTCGAGATAGTGGTCCACGAAGGTCGAGTTCTGTTCCGGATCAAGCACTTCAAGCATTGCACTGGCCGGATCGCCCCGAAAGTCCTGACCCATCTTGTCGATCTCGTCGAGCAGGATCAGCGGGTTGGTCGTCTTGGCCTTTTTCAGCGCCTGAATGATCTTGCCCGGCATCGAACCGATATAGGTCCGGCGGTGGCCGCGGATTTCGGATTCGTCGCGCACGCCGCCAAGGCTGATGCGGATGAATTCACGCCCCGTGGCACGCGCAACCGAGCGGCCCAGCGAGGTTTTCCCCACGCCGGGAGGCCCGACGAGGCACATGATCGGGCCTTTCAGCTTGGCCGAACGCGCCTGCACGGCGAGATATTCGACGATGCGCTCCTTGACCTTCTCAAGCCCGTAGTGATCGGCATCGAGCACCGCCTCGGCCTTGAGGAGGTCTTTCTTGACGCGCGATTTGGTGCCCCACGGGATCGACAGCATCCAGTCGAGATAGTTGCGCACAACCGTAGCCTCAGCCGACATCGGAGACATCGACTTGAGCTTTTTCATCTCAGCATCGGCCTTGTCGCGGGCCTCTTTGGAGAGCTTGGTGGCCTCGATACGGGCTTCCAGCTCAGCGATTTCGTTCTGGCCGTCCTCGCCGTCGCCCAGCTCCTTCTGAATAGCTTTCATCTGCTCATTCAGATAATATTCGCGCTGGGTCTTCTCCATCTGCGTCTTCACGCGGGATTTGATCTTCTTCTCGACCTGCAGAACAGAGACTTCGCCCTGCATCAGGCCGTAGACCTTCTCAAGCCGTTCCGCGACGTCGAGCGTCTCCAGCAGATCCTGCTTTTGCTCGACCTCAAGGCCGAGATGCCCCGAGACGAGATCGGCCAGCTTATCGGCATCGACCGCTTCACCGACGGCGACCAGCGCCTCTTCGGGGATATTTTTCTTGATCTTGGCATAGCGCTGGAACTCATCGCCCACGGTGTTGAGCAGCGCACGGACCGACGCCTCGTCGCCGGGCAGCTCGAACAGCGGATCGGCCTCGGCTTCGAAATAGGAGTCGTTATGGACGAATTGGGTGATCTTCACGCGGCTCTTGCCCTCGACCAGCACTTTCACGGTGCCATCGGGCAGCTTGAGCAGTTGCAAGACATTGGCGAGCACGCCGACGCGGTAAATCCCATCGGTTTCGGGATCATCTTCGGCGGGGTCCATCTGACTGGCCAGCAGGATCTGGCGATCCTCTGACATCACCTCTTCCAGCGCGCGCACCGATTTCTCGCGCCCCACAAAAAGCGGCACGATCATATGCGGAAAAACCACGATGTCACGGAGCGGCAAGACCGGATGGGTGACGGGAGTATTATCGGTCATTTGTTTTCCTCTGTGGCAAAAGGGCTCGACCCCGTTCATCGGCAGCCGTGCCCTTCCCTTTAGACCCAATATCTAGGTGGGCAACTGGTGGGGTTCAACTAGGTGCGTGTCACTCACCTGACACAATGCGCGGGCGGGTCTTTCGGGGCAAGGGTGCGTTTCGAGATTGTCGCATCGCTGAGCGAAAAAATGAGCGATAGTTATCGGCTTGTTAATCGGCAGAGTCAGCGGGGCAGGATCATCTCGGCGCGCAGCCCGCCAAGCTGCGCACTTTCGCCCAGCTTGAGCGAACCGCCATGGCTGCGCAGGATATCAGCGGCAATCGAGAGACCCAGCCCCACGCCTTGCCCCCGATCCTGATTGCGCGCGGGATCGAGCCGGGTGAAGGGACGCACCGCCTCTTCGCGCCGCTCGGGCGCGATCCCGGGTCCGTCATCGACCACCGCGACCCGCCAGCCCTTTTGCGAAATCGTCACGATCACCTCCGCGCGCGTGCCATAGCGCACCGCATTGCCGATCAGATTCTCCAACGCGCGGCGCAGCGCGTCGGGGCGGAACGTCGCCTCCCCCGAGCCCTCGCAGCCGCGCAGCGTGACATTTTGTCCGGCCCGCGCCGAATCCTCGACCACACCGCTCACAAAATCGCAGATGTCGCATTTCACCGGCTCCCCCTGCGAGGCCCCGTCGCGCGCGAAATCCAGAAACGCATCGACCAGACGGTTCATCTCATCGACGTCACGCTCCATGGCCTCCACATCCGGCCCCTCGGGCATCATCGACAGCCCCAGCCGCAGCCGGGTGAGCGGCGTGCGCAGATCATGGCTCACCCCGGAAAGCATCAACGTGCGCTGCTCGATCTGGCGCTCGATCCGGTTGCGCATATCGAGAAAAGCCGAGCCCGCCGAGCGCACCTCATTGGCCCCGCTCACCCGGTAGGAAATATGCCGCCCCTTGCCAAACGCCTCTGCGGCATCTGCCAGCCTGCGGATCGGGCGCAGCTGATTGCGCAGGAACAGATAGGCCACCAGAGTCATCAAGACCGAGACGAACACCATGAGCACCAAAAGCTGATGCGGATTGGAGGCCGAGACCCGATCGCGCGAAAAGCTGAGCGAGAGCGGCCCGAGCGGCGCATCCAGCACCACCGTCACCCGATTCTCGCCATCGCTGAGATCGATGTAGCGGATATTGTCGATCCGCGCGCGCAGCGTCGAAATCACCACCAAGCCGGTGAAATCGAACCAGCTGCGCTTATCACCCAACGCATGGGCCAGCGCTTCGGGCGCAGGATAGCGCGCGCTCAGCCCCAGAATGCTGTCGACCGCCCCCATCCGCGACTTCGCGAGCGCGGGCGTCGGCGCAGTACGCGCCACGGTGTCGAGCAATTCGATCTCGCGCACCATGGATTGCGTCATCTGCCGGGTCACGCGCTCGAAATGGCGCTGGATGAACACAACCGAGACCACAAGCTGGATCGTCACGACCGGCAGAATCAGAATCAGCGCGGCACGCCCATAGAGCCCGCGCGGCATCATCTGTTTGAGCCAGCCAAAATTCATGGCAGAACCCTAGCTGTGCGCGCTGCGGAGGAAAAGATGCAACAGATGGAATCGGGCCTGCGGCGACTCGTGGCGCCAAACCCTTCGCCGATGACCCATACGGGCACCTGCACCTATGTGATCGGCACGGGTGAGGTCGCGGTTGTCGATCCCGGCCCGGATGATCCGACCCATCTGCGGGCGATTCTCGACGGGCTCGATCGGGGCGAACGGGTGACCCATATTCTGGTGACCCATGCCCATCTCGATCACTCCCCGGGGGCGCGAGCGCTCAGTGCCGCCACTGGCGCGCCCGTGCATGCCTTTGGTCCCCCGCAGGCCGGGCGCTCTGCGATCATGGAGCGACTCGCGCGCGATGGGATGGTTGGCGGTGGCGAGGGCGTCGATCACGCCTTTGCCCCCGACCGAATGCTGAGCGATGGCGAGACGCTCTCACATGGCGATTGGACGCTCACCGCGCTGCACACGCCGGGGCATTTTTGCAATCATCTGTGCTTCCAGCTCGGTGATTCCGTGCTAAGCGGCGATCTGATCATGGGCTGGTCGACGACCCTGATCTCACCGCCAGATGGCGATCTGGGAGATTATTTCCGCTCAATCGACCGGATCGCAGCACTTGGGCCGCGCAGGCTCTATCCCGGCCATGGCGCGCCGGTCGATGCGCCCATTGCGCTGATCGCCGAGCACCGCCAGCACCGCGAGACTCGCAGCGCCCAGATCCTCGCCGCGCTAAGCGACGCTCCGGCCATGCCGGCTGCACTCACCGCACGTATCTACCACGACATTCCACGCCATCTTCACGCCGCCGCCCTGCGAAACATTCTTGCCCATCTCATTGAATTAAATGACACAAACCAAGTCCAAGCCCGCCCCGCACTAAGCCCAGAGGCTGAATTTTTCCGCCCGTGACAAGAAGATGAATTTTTCTCCGAAAACCCTCTGGACAACCCCGTTCGAGATTCATATACACCCCCTCGTGTTCCGGCGTAGCTCAGCGGTAGAGCAGTTGACTGTTAATCAATTGGTCGTAGGTTCGATCCCTACCGCCGGAGCCAAATCTCCCTGATAAATCAAAGATTTGCGAGCTAGCCCCTTCGGGGGCTTTTCTCGTTTCTGGAGACGGGGGCACACCGGGGGCACAGATCAGCCCACACGCGCGCGGGTCAGCCTCAGTGGACAGTTCCCAAAGGAAACGAAGCACCGATCAGCCCACGCGCGCGCGGGTCAGCGGTGGTGTTGACAAAGCCAACACCACTACCTCCGGATCAGCCCACGCGCGCGCGGGTCAGCCTGGGTCGTGAGTAGCAACTTGCGACTGAGCGAGGATCAGCCCCCACGCGCGCGGGTCAGCCGTGGCAATCGCGTTGTTGTCTCCAACGCGTTTCGATCAGCCCCCACGCGCGCGGGTCAGCCTTGATTTCGTGTGTCCCAAGTTGGGACAGACCAGATCAGCCCCCACGCGCGCGGGTCAGCCTGCACCTCATCTCCGCCAACTTGGCGGAGATCAGCCCACGCGCGCGCAGGTCAGCCCTTTGCCCGCTTTGCGGCGTGCCGCCTTGCCTTGTTGTCACTGATCTTCTTTTTCGTCGCGCATCGAGGCGAACAAGAGCGCGCATTGACGCGCCGCTCAAGCGGGATAGGATCACCACAGACAATACAAAATCGACCTGCCCTAGCCTTCATTACGGCTTTGCGATTTTTGTTCTGTGTGTGCTCCCGGTATCTCCAATACTCATTCTTACGCTTGCACTTCTCGCCACAAAACTCGCGTTTCAGATTGGTCTCCATGGGGATCAACGCACCGCATTCCCGGCAATGCCTATCGGGAAGGCCGAAACGGCGATCAATCTTCCATGACTCAATGAAGCAAGCTTGCGAACAGTATTTGCGGTCAATACGTGTTCGGCGCCCGCTTCGATCACGCTCAGGCAGGGGCTTGCCGCAAACCTCGCAGCGATGCACTAGGTCGAGCGGATGCCGACCATCGACCGAACGGCGTTGTTCACCTGCAAATTCTTCAGCGCGTCGATCCGGGATTGATGGGTGCTCGCGCAAAGACCGCTGCAATACTTCTTGTGACCTTCGGGCAATGGCTTGCCGCAACGAATACAGCGGGTCCGCTCTATCAACAGGCCCTCGTGAATTGTCCATTCCGGTTGCCCCTCATTCCAAGTTGGACGCTTCGCGCCAGCAGCGCGGAACGCCTCGGCCAATATCTCCCGCGCGATCAGATCGGCGCTATCCCAGCCCCAGCCCTGCAAACACAGATCGGAGCGCAGGCCCGCCCGCAACGGCCCTTCCAGACCCCAGAGCGAGCCGGTCGCCCCCGCCTCGAAGGCTAGCTGGATCACGTCCACAAGCTCTTTGACGAGGTTGTCGTATCGCCCGCGCCCGAGCTTGCCGCGCCGCGCGTCCCGCGCCTGCCGTTCAAGTTTGCGCTGTTGGACCAGAGACACCAGCATCACGCGGCCCCGTCGTCTTTCCCCCAGTTCACCAGCTTCAACGCTTGGTCAGGGTCAACGCCCGCTTCCTTCGCCATGCCGAGAGCCTGCACCACGGTTGCGGCCGCACGCGCCCGCCCGCCTGCGTCATAGGCTTGGAGCGGTCGAAGCGTGTCTATGTCCACCACCGCGCCGAGCTTTTCGGTCGCTTCCTCGGCCATCGACATTGCCAGCGGTTGCAGGGTCCATTGCGCAAGGTGGCGCTGCGCCTCCCTCACCATCGGCCCGGTTGTCGCGGAGCTGGCAAGCCCCGGCAGGACGCCGAAGGCCATCTGCACCGCATCCCGCGCCGCCGAGAGGGTTTCGCGGGTCATCGCTTTGGAAAGGTCCGGGGTTACGTCCGAGGCTTTCCAATCCTGCACCGGCGCAGGCCCGCCCGCCGCCGAGACATTGACGCTTTCGCGGATCAGCACGTTGCCCCGGTTGCCCCGGAAGCTGCCCGCCATCGAGGTCATGTCCGTGTCGGGCATTTCCGGCATTGGCACGATTTGCGAGCCAAGCGGCATATTCTGGAACGCCTCGGCCAGCGCGGTTTCAACGTGGTGCAACAGCCCCGCCGTGAGGCCCGAGCGCCGCAAGGGTGCCTGCCCCGAGTAAGGCGCGTTCACGTCGCTGCCGATACGGAAATGCAGCACCTCGCCCGCAAGCGCGGTCATGGTCCGCCCGCCGCCGGTATCTGGCAGGGTCAGACGATAGGCCACCGGCTGCGCAAGGCGGGTCGTCAAATCCCAATCGGTCGCCGGGATCAGCCGATCTTCCGCGATATAGAACACCGCTTCACCGCGCAGCGCCAAGGCCCGCGCCGCAAGCGCGAGATTGCGCCGGGTCAGAACGTCCGTTCCCTGCACGTCCGCGAGGCTCAGCCCGCTTTCCCAGAGAGACACGCAGCCCTGCACCGTCGCGGTGAGTTCCGCCGCGCCATCCCGGCCCGTGATGTAAGCCGCGCGCGAGGTCATCACCTGCGACGTGTAGCCCGTGCCGGTTGCCCGCGTCTCAGCCTTTCCGAAGATCCGTTGCAAGAGGCCCATGTCATGCCCTCCGATATGCGCGCAGCAGGTCAGCCGCGCCGCTGAATTGCATCGCCCGCGCGATATGCGAGGGGGTGAGCGTCACCGCTTCGGATAGCTGCCCGACAGTGACGGTTTGCGCGCTCGCCCCGGTCGGAGCCGGAGCGGTTGCCAGGTATTCAGCCAAGCGCCGGAACGCCTCGGAGACAGCCGCAGGAAGATCGCCGCCGCCCACCGTTGCCGTGATCCGATACGGCCCGCAGCCGCGCAGGTCATAGCCACCGAAGGGTGACGCGCCGGGGGTGAAGGCCACCCACTCGCCCGCCTGCCATTCCTCCACCGTGTCGAGGGTCGCCGGGGTCAAAGGCGGTTGCCAATCCCCTGCCCCCTCCACGATCCAGACCACGCCGCGCGCGGTCCAGCGATGCGCGCAATATGCCTCGATCCGTTGCCAGAGCGCCGCCGCGTCGAGCACCTGCGCCGCGTCCGACAGCCCGGAAACAGTCGGATAGCTCGCCGGGATTTCTTCGGTTTGTCTCAGCGTCACCGCCATCAGAGCCTCCACCGGTTAAGGGTGCGTTGAAGCCCTGCGCCCTCGGGCAGCCAAACTGCCGAGCGCCCTTCGGGCTTGTCTTGCGGTTGGTCTTGCGGCTTGTCGCCGGTGAACAGCTCCAAGAGCGTTTCCTGATACGCGGGCTGGGTCACAATGCTCAGCTCGAAAAG
Source organism: Thioclava dalianensis (assembly GCF_000715505.1). Taxonomy (GTDB): domain Bacteria; phylum Pseudomonadota; class Alphaproteobacteria; order Rhodobacterales; family Rhodobacteraceae; genus Thioclava; species Thioclava dalianensis. The sequence continues at coordinate 8,686 of NZ_JHEH01000050.1, read as the reverse complement.
CAGCGCCTGAAACACCGTGCGGATCATCGCGCGGCCTTGGCTCGGGTCTTCCGCCACGATCTTCTCAGCGTTCGGCACAGTCACCGGGGGCGGGATGCGAAAGCCGGGGGAAATGCCCCCGACCAAGCCCGCCTCATACTGCGCCAGAAAGTCTTTCCACCACGTCGAGGCTTGAATTTCGGGCAGGATTTCCGCCTCGAATGTCAGCGCCTCGTCGGTATCGGTGAGGGTCAAACTGCCCGCCCCTTTCGAGGCGAGCGGCTTGTCATAGCTATGACCGATCAGCAGGTGAATTTCGGCCTTCGGATCGTTCACCCGATAGCCGAAAGCCTTTGGCGCGAAGACTTCCTTTTGAGGTCGCCCCCGCTTCCCGCCATCGCTCAACACGGCGCGTTTGCCGTAGGGAAAGCGGCCATGCAGCGCCATTGCGCCAGATGCCCGCTTGCGGATTTCCAGCCCGCCGCTATGGCCGCCCCAGTCCATTACGCCGCCGCCAAGCCGGTGAGGATGCGCAGTTGCGAGCCGCGCGCGACAGTCACGTCAGCGGTCACAAGCCCGGTCAGCCGCAGCCCGCCCGACTGTGCGTCGGAATACGGATCACGGATAAGATCAACCGCGCCCCAGATGCCGAGGAAGGCCGGAGCGATGCCGCCCGCCGAGGTCGTCAACACCGCCGTTGTGTCGAGGGTGTTCGACAGAGCCGGGTTGCCCATCTTCGCGACCATCCGGTCAAGCTCGGTAACTGCCGTGCCGGTGACGAATTGGTCATCAAGATCAGCCCAGACACTCGGGCCGAAACCGATCTTCACATCAGTCGGAGCCGATGCCGCGTTGCCCTCCATGAAGGCAACCACCTCAGCCCGGATCGCTGCCCACGTCGCCACCGCGTCAATCGCGGTCGAGGTGATGCCGTAGGTCGCAGCCCCGGCCACCACGCCCAGCGGTTCGCCGTCCGCGCCGGTGCCGGAGAAACAGGCCTTGTCCAGCTCCACGCCGATCACCGATGCAAGGTCGCGCCGGATTGCTTGCTCAAGCCCGCTGCCCGTCTGTTTCAGCGCCTTGCGCGTGATCCGCATATGCGCGCCAAGGGTGTTGTTCGGAGCGAGCGATTTTTCCGCCGTGGCAAATGCCGAGGGTCCGGCCACGTTGCCGCCTTCGGTTGCAGCCCAGCCCGCCACCGCGCCAGCGGTCGCCACCGGCCATTCGGTCGAGCCGTGGTCAATGTTGATCGTCTGGAAGCCAAGACGCGCGGCCACCGATGCCGGGAAAAGCCGGTCGATAATCGGGCGCGTGGTCATCGGGTCAGGCGTGCCGGTCGAGACGGTTTCGCCTGCGCGCTGTTCCAGAGCCATGAGCGGCACGGGAACGCCGCGATAGCCGCCAGCGTTGCGCAGCTCTTGCACCACCTCAGCCGTGCGGCCATCGAGGGCGCGGCCTTCATCGAGGGCTAGCACCGCTTGGCGTAGCTCATAGCCCGAAACCAGATCGGACCATTCGCGGCCCGAACGGGTTTCGAGTTCTTCGCCAGCCTCGCGCCGCTCGCTATCCTCAGCGATCAGCGCCGCGCGATAGCGGGTTTCATTGCTCCGATATTCCGCGTCGAGGTCATTCATCGAACGCAGTTCGGTTTCGTCGGGGGTTTCCTTCCCCGACAGTTCGGCCAGCTTTTGGCGGATTTCCGATTGCCGCCGCTGGATCTTCACAGAATCAAGCATGTTTTACCTCTTTGCTCGAAGGGTTGCGCTGCATGTCCCGCAGCAAATCGCGCCACCGTTGACGCTCGGGGGATAGTTCAGGATGCCCAGCCTCGATCCGGGTCTTCGCGCCGTGGCACGGGCCGCAGAGCGTTTGCAGATTTTCGAGGTCGAACGCCTTTTCAGGCGCATCACGCACGGGCCGGATGTGATCCACTTCCAGCCGGTAACGAGAGCCGCATTTGACGCATTGGAAACCGTCGCGCCGCTTCGCCATCAGGCGCAGCGCAGGCCAGCGCCGATCGCGATAAACCCATGTGCCGTATCGTTTGAAGGTTACGCCCACATCACCCTCCCCGCTCTTGGAGCCGGTCGGCTGAGCATCCGCGCGCCTTCGGAGACGGCCAGCATCGCAGCGCAGGCCGCATCAATCCGGCCCATGCTGCGCCCCTTGGCGGGCTTCGCATTGCCCGCAGGGTCGGTCAGCACCACCGCTTCCGCGAAGGCGTGGCGCAACAGGTAGCTTTCGGGAGACTTCACGCGCCCGTCAAAGACATGCCGCCGCAGCCGCTCCACGTCCTCCGAGCCATCCTTGAAGCCCATGCCGCGCCAGACCACCGGCGCACGGCTTCCGGCCTTGTCCAGAGCCTCGCCCATCTCAGCAGCCTTGAAGCGGTCGCAGACAATGCAGGCGACATTCTCGGCCACGGCACGGCGCAAGACGCTCTCGATCCATTCGACAATTGGCACGGTCCTATCGCCCAAGGTGAACAGCTCGTGCCGCTGCGCCATCTGGCAATAGAGGTCGCCCACCGCGTCGGATTGCCCGCGCGCGTCCAGACCGGGAGAACCGGGAAAGGTGCCGTAAGCCTCAAGCCGCCCCGTCTCGGGCCAGAAATAGGCCGCTGCCGACATGGACGCAGAGCCGCCCAGGTCGAGGCCAATCACGCATGGCCCCTCTTTCGGGGGCAGGTCCGTCACCTCGCACTTAAGCCAATCATCAAGGCCCAACAGCACGTCGCGGTTGTCTTCCTGCACCCGCTCATTGCGCGACAGCAGCCGGAAGCGCGACAGCGCAGAGCCGCCCCGCTCAAGCGCGAGTGCCGCGTCAGCCTTGAGGCGGTCGAGGCTCGGGCCGATGCCGTATTTCGTGCCGGGGTTCGCGACGATTAGCGAGGCCACATCATCCGCAGGCAAGCCCTTTTCGGGCCGGTGTTCCTGCCGATAGACGCCCGGCGCGTCCCGGTCGAGCCAGAGGCTAAACGGGTGCGCGTCAGAGCTTGCCGAGGTCGAGATAATCAACGCCCGCCCGTCACGCTTTGACAGGCCGGTGAGCAAGGCCGCTTCCAGTTCGTCACCCTGAGCCAAGGGCCAATGGCCCCGTTCATCGAGAATTGCCAAGGTCGGAGAAGTGCCGAGGGCTGATTTGCCATCCGCCGAGATAGCCCGGAGAATGTGCGGCCCCCGTTCGTCGTCATACTGTATCTCAAACCGGGGTTGCCGCCGGATCGTGATAGCCGCCTGCATGTCTTCGGGCAGGGTCCGGGTCAGGCTCGCGACGTAGTGCCAGCAGATTTGCGCCTGTTGCTGCGTCTTGGCAGCGATCAGGATTTCGCGTTCCGCCGCATCGCTCCACGCGCCGACCAGCTCGCCCAAGGCCAGCACCGCCGACAAGGTGGATTTGCCGTTACCCCTGCCCACACTTAAGCAGCCCACATTGATTCCGGGAGCGAAAGCCCCGTCAATGAATTGGCGCTGATAGGGAGCCAGCTTGATAGGCTCACCCGCGAGACGCCCGGTCGGAACGCTCAGAGAGGCCGCAAAACGCTTGGCGAGGGTCGAGGGTTTAGCCATCTGCGCCCCCCGTGTGTGTAGAAAGGCTACCCCGCTCCGCGAGAGGCCTCCCCCAACTGAAACCGGGGCATTGGGACCGCTCACCACGCATCGTCACACCTTCGCGGTGATCGCATAGGCCGCGACCTGTTCGGGATCAGCGCCGAGCCGCTTCACCTCCATGATGGTATAGGCAATGCCGCCCACCGTGAGCGTATCGAGAGGGAGAGGCACGGCTTCACCCACCTTCATCACGCCGAGCCAATCGCCAGAGCGCAGCAACAGCGGGTTGTCTAGGCCAGCGTCAAAGCCCGTGCGCGCCACCTGCACCTGCGTGTTGGTGATGGTGGTCGTGCCCTCGTCATATGGGCTACTCGCCGTGTTCTCGGTATGCGTGAGCGTGGCAGGCCCACCGTGCGCAGCGATGAGGCGATCAGCAGTAGCTCGGGCGGATGCGTTGAGGGACATGCCCACATTATATCCGCAGCGTAACCATTTGATAATTATCTCATTTCATCACGTTAGCTAACACAGGTGATGCGAGCCAATGATGCGCCGATCAGGGTTTGCGCCTCTCAGGCTCAGAACATGCTGGGGGAGGTGTTTATATTATATTGGGTGGTCAATTCTGACCACCTTTAGCCCAGCCATAGACCGCAGCACCGTGATAGCTAGATGCCGGGTGCAGCTCCTCGATAAGCCCTTGAGCGATCAGAACGCCCCTCGCCCTTGCCATCCTCTTGGGCGTCCAGCCGAACCGCTCGCCCATGTCATTGGGTGCGGTGAACGTGGTGAAGCTGCCGTAATGCCTGCGCAGATAGGTCAGCAGGATATAGGCGTCGGGCGCGTCCATCATTAGCCCGTCGATCTCGTCAAAATGCGAGGCCACGCGCTTTCCGGAGCCGAACCAGTTTTCGCCCCGTTCGGTGTAGCTCCACGCCGAGCGCGCGACCTTGACCACCTCGCCCTCGGGCAATGGCGGAAACATCGCTTCGGCTTCGGTAAAGGCCACGTCCAGCATCGCCTCGAAGTCGTCACAGTGACGTGCCTGGGCCATGCAGCGGCGCCAGAGCGTATCATTGCGCTGCCCTATGCCCACCGCCTCGCGAGGCGCTTTGTCAGGCTCGTTAGCGGCCCGCATCACCGGCAGGTCGGGAAGATCCTCTAGCGAGCCTGAGACAAAGCCATATTGCCCCAGACTGACGCGCGACGGAGGGGCGACCGCATAGCCCCCGCCGAGAATATCGACAGGCACGGAAGCGTCAGGCCTGATCCGCCGCCGCTCGCCGTTGTGCTTGTAATAGGCGTGCCACCGGCCTTGCGCGCTGCGCACGATCACCGGGGTTTGCCCGTGCCGGTCGAGAGCATCAGCAAGGATACGCTCGTCGGTCGTGTCAACGTCAAGGATCGTCAGGCCCGACTTGGGACCGGGCGCAAAGCCTAGCGCCTGTGACGATCCGAACCGACCGGCAAGCAGTTGGCTCGCCGGAAGGCCGATCTTGAGATAATTGGTAACGGCAGGCGTTTTCTCGGGTGTGACCGGGAATGTAGCAACGCCCGCCGCCGCGTAATGCGGTTGCCAGCGGGCGAAGCTCATTAGCCGTGACCTTTCACCTTGCCCAAGCGATGCAGCGCGACGTGGTGACGCCTGCAAAGCCAGAGAACATCAAAGGGCCGGTCATAGTCGGAATGATGCGCGTCAGCCTTCGGATTGCCGCAGACTGCGCAGGGGTGTTTCTCCATCACGCCGAGCCGCAAAGCATTCGCGACCGCGAGGTGCGCGAGATACCGCTTCGGGTGTTTATCACGCCATTTCCGTTGCCGTGTCGGCGCTTTTCCCTTAGATTTGCGGGGAGCTTGACCAGCTTTGAATTGCCCCTCGGCTGCGCCCGCCAGCGCGCCGGGGGTTTGCTTTTCCTGTTTCATCGAGCATACCCCACCAGCCCGACCATTCCTTGATCGGTGAGCCGCTGGCGCACCTGATTCGCATGGCCGGGAGAAAGGCACGGGATGATCTCGTCAGGCTCACCGAAGCGATGCACGACGATTTGCACGTTGCCGTGAACGGTCTGCATTTCAAAGAGGCCATCGGGCTTGAGCAGGAGCGCTTCTTCAAGGTTGCGGGGGTCAAATCTCAGCATCACGCGGCCCCCTTTTCGGCCTGCGCGTCAAGCCACGCCAGCACCTCGGCTTCGCGCCAGTAGCGCCGCCGAGCGATGTAGATTGGTTTCGGGAAGTCCAGCTCCGCGTCATGGAGCCAGCGCCAGATAGTCATGTCGGAAACGTCGCCGCACATCATGCGAACAGCGTTTGCAGGGAGAAGTTTGCGTTCCATCTAGTAGCCTCACGTTTAACAAACTGTGGAGGCAATAAAGTTGGAGCTATAGGGTAATTCTATCCGAGGGTTTACCCTATTTATGATAGAGGCTTCGAACGCCTGCCATAATCATATCTTTACGAAGCTTCTCAAGCTGCACATCATCCCGAAACTGCGAAGGGTCCATGTTATCAATCAAATATGAAACATGTTTTTTATACCAGTAGTAGGTATCAATTGCAGTTTGACCGGCGCGACCTTTTCCAATGTTCTTTCTAAACTCAAAAATTTGATCCGAAGATAAGTCTCCACAACTTCTAGAGACGAAGTTGCACGCATCCTTAACCGAGAAACCTTCAGCCTTCAGTAGATCAACTGCCGCAGCGGCTGAGGCCATCCGCGTAGCCTCGAAATCGCGTTTTCCGTTTACCCTCAGCTCACGATGAATGACATCATCGCTAAGCCAAACTAAAGGAATAAGCAGAGACGCCGGTTTGATTTTCTCAGCTTTTAAAAATTCAGTTACAGCGTCAAGCGCTGTCAAAGCTCCGATAATCTCGTTTTCTTTAAATGCCGTTAGCGCCCTCTCCAGACCGTTCTTGAGCTCGTCAATACTTGCTCCCATCACCGCGCCCCCTCGATCCGCACCACGTTATCCGCCTTGCCGGTGACAATCTCCCGCACCAGCCGCGCCCAAGCGTTGAGCGCCTTTCGCTTCTCGTCCGCATAGTCGTGCCGCTGATAGACCGCGACAATCCCCCCGCCCGTGCCTGAGACGTGATTCAACACGGCTTCGGTGACGCGCACGGGGATGCCAAGCCGCGCCATTCCCGTTGCCGCCGTGCGGCGCAGGTCATGGAAGGTCCAGTGCGGAATTTCGACAGGCTCGCCCGTCTCCCGCTCGGCCACCTCGGCCATCTTCTCGGCCACATGGTTTCGGCCCTTGTGAAAGCCGCTCAGAGGCGTTTCGCCGGTCGTGGTGTAGATCAGCCCCGGCTTGCCCTCGATCCGCTCCACGCGCGCCAGAACGTCGCGCACGGTCTTGGAGAGCGGCACGTCATGCGCTCGCCCGTTCTTCGTGCGCTTGGCGTCCAGATGCCACAGGTCGCCGCTCACCTCGTTATCGGTCATGCCAGCCACCTCGCCCAATCGCTGCCCGGTGAGCAATAGGGTTTGAGTGAACGGCCCCCAAGGAAAGCCCAGATCGTCGCAGGCTTGCCAGAGCCACCGGATTTCGTCGTCAGACAGAACGCGGTCGCGGCTCGTTTCCTTCGCCACAGGCTTCACGCCGGTCGCCGGGTTCATCGGCAGAATGTCCCGCTCAACGCACCAGTTGAGAAACTTGGAGAGATAGGCCCGGATGCGGTTTGCCGTGACCACGCGCCCGCTATCCGCGATCCCGTCTAGCAGGTCGATCACGTCGCGCTTGGTGATTTCGTGAATATCACGGTCGCCCCACTCAGCACCGACGAACCGGTCAAGCTCGCGTTTCACGGTCGCGCCGGATTTCAGGCTCTTGAGGTGGCGCTTCTCATACTGCCCGAGCAAGGTCTGCACCTTGTCCCGATCCTCTTGGGGCTTCGGAGCCTTCGCGGCCCGCACTTCCTCGGCGGGGTCGCGCCCTTCCGCCGCCGCTGCGAACACCTCCCGCGCCCGCTGGCGCGCATCCGCGAGAGACAGCACGGGATAGGCCCCGAGGGTCATGCGCCGGTGTGTTCCGTTCACCCTGTAGCGCACCGCCCAGCCCTTCTTTCCGGTGGGCTGCACGATCAGGTTTAGGCCTGGGCAATTATCGTCTGCAATCTGTTGCCGGGAGCCGGTCGGCTTCATCCTGTCAACGTTCTGAGCGGTGAGCTTCATAATCAATTTGTCCTTTGGGGGCACAGTTGGGGGCACAGAATAGCTTATCGCCCCGTTTGCCTTCGTTCCCCAATGTTAGGCACTAATCGCCATAAAACAAGGACTTATTGCGAATTTCGTTAGAAACCGTTTTTCAAAGATAGGCCGCAAAATTAGACTGTTAATCAATTGGTCGTAGGTTCGATCCCTACCGCCGGAGCCATTTCTCCCCGTAAGGCGTTGAAATAGCTACAAAAGTAACTCATCTAGCTGCATAGCTGCGGCATAGGTGTGTTCCATACCCGTGCTCTTGCGTTTGTCCGTCCCAGCTTGGATCGGACCCTCGAGATGAACGGCCAACCCCACCTCTTCAAACGCGGCAATGTCTATCAGTGGCGACGGCGCGTCGCTCGACAATCCACAGGAATTATCGACTTCAAGTTCTCCTTGGGGACGACAAAACTCGCTTCCGCACTTATTTTGTCCCGCAAGATCAGTGCAGAAAGCGATTTTGTCATGCAGGAAATCATCGAACATGGGATCACGATGGAGGAAGGACGCCTTTGGCTGGCCGAGGTCATCCGCGAAGAGCGCGCCAGAATCGATCGCAACAACATGATGCGACGCGTCAGCGACCGCGATCCGGCGTCCGAGATCGCCGCCGATGATCGGGTGCGCCGGTGCTGGGCGCACATCGCGCGACATGGCATTCATGCGCCACCCCCCGATGATGCGGATCCAATGCAATTGCTGAATTTCGAATTCTTCCGCGAAGAACTCACAAGCCATGCGCGCGGCTATCAGAACTTGAAGAAGTTCAAGGAGCTGACGGGGCGTGAAGTCCTCTCGGCGCTCGGGAAAATGACCTTGCTTGACCTGATGATCGCTGGCCGCAACGCCGCGTGGAACGAAGACCGTTCGGAATCCCAGCTCTGCAAGTCGTTGCTGGCCACCCTGCCCGATGAGGTTCCGCTAGGCTCTGGACTTCGGTAACGGGGGCGTC
>NZ_JHEH01000049.1 GCF_000715505.1 Thioclava dalianensis | reverse complement strand
TCTGGAAGAAGCAGAACAAGGAGACCGGCGCCGATTACTACACGCTGACCATCCGCGATCACGGCTTCAACGCCAACCTCGGCAAGGCCGCGAACCAGGACGATCTGTCCCTGCAGGCCGTCATCCCCTGGGGTCCCAAAGACGCAGCCTAAGCCAAGGGCCAGACCGCTCCGGCGGTCTGGCCTTTCCTCGTTCTGAGGAATGGCAGCAGTTCGGGTCCGAAACCCGTGTCCGAAGAATGCCGCATATTTCGGACGCGGACATAGAGTCGGGCAGTCAGACTGGATCGGTCGCCGATGCGACGCCGATCTTTCAGTTCAGTGACAGCGAGGATCGCGCGAACCCGAGGCGAAACCGAATGTCAGCAGGGAGAACTGGGAGCCAGCTGAGCGAGGCAAGCGCAATCCTCCTCTCAGTCGGGCGACCCGCGCCAGGGTGGTCTTGGCGAAGCCGTTGGGTTGGCAAACACATCTTTGGCCGCAGGCGAGGAAACCCCAGATCAACGTCATGCGTCCGGGGAGCAACGTCTCGCGCCCGTGTCACCGCCGCGCGCCTTTCCGTCGACCTGTTGGCCTCTCAGATCGCTAGCCCGGGGTCGAGCGGTCGGCAACGCCGGGGGCAGGTTTCTGGACGGCTGACGCCGTGAGCGTTGCGGGGCATCGCTCACAACAAACCTGCCCCCGGCGTGCTCCATTTCATTCCGCCCCGTGCCGGGTGCAGCCCGCTCTCATGCCCCCGGTCTTTTCCACGATCCGTCCAACGACGATCAACGGAAAGGATCACACCATGACACTCGAACAATCCATCGACCTCGCGGAACTGCAAGCCGACATGGCCATCGAAGCCTACCTCGCCGCCTTTGATGAAGACACCCATCCCGAGACACTCGACAGCCTCGAGACCGAGGCGCTGATCGCCCGCAGCCGCTACGACGATCTGCGCAATCAGGGACTGGGTCACTGACCCAGACACCCCTGCGGGTCTTCGAATCCGCAGGGGTCTGACGTCGACTCTCAGAAGCTTCGTGACTCCCTCAGAGGGTGTGGCCGCGCTTTCTCGCGCGGGCCGTATTCGTGTTCCTGGCGCCCGATCCGTGACCGGCTCGGGCGCTCGATTTGCCTGTCGTCACCTGCTGATTGGGTAACAGTTTCAGCAGAGTCTTTTGACCTGATTGCCGCGTATCATTGTGGACTGCGTCCGTTCCATGCTGCGCTGCGCAGCGGTCTTGAGTACACCTTATTTCCAGCAAAAAGACACGGCACGCAAAACGTAATATTGCGCAATGTGATGTATTGAAGTATAAGCGAAGGAGAGTAGGAAGACGTTGGCAGGATAGGGCCAATGTTTGCACATTTTGTCCGAGGGGTCTGTCATGGGCGTTTCCCGCAAAGCTGAATGCTCCGCCGCACGCGAACGCGATTGCGGGCAATCGCTGCCTCGCGCGCGTCTGCGCATGCATCTTTTCCTTGGAAGCGGGAGAACGTCCTAGTGCCGAGGCCAGCGAAAAACCTGAAGCTTGAAGAGCGCATCGAAGTGGCGCGGCGCTTTGCGGCGGGTGAGAGTGCGAAGGACCTGGCGGCGGCATTTGGCATCTCTCCGCGTCATGTGAACCGGCTCGCGAAAGAGGAGGCGGGCGAGGGGCTCGCGGTACGCGATCCGAGCGAGACGGTGGCGTTCCGGGCCAGTCAGACTGAGCTTGCAGCGTTCGATGCGGAGTGGCGTGAGCGGGGCTTTGCCAACCGATCCCAGGCACTCAACGCGGTGCTTCGCGGGCGGTGTGGATTCCTCGATGTACCGCGCGATCTGGTCTCGGAATTCTGCGCGGCGTGGCGGCAGGCGAAGGATGTGTGCGACGCCGGATTGGTGCTCGCCAAGTCGGTCCATCGCGGTCGGCTGGAGGTCTCGGAGGCGGACCGCGCGGTGCTGATCGAGCTCCTTGATCTGGCGCAGTCCATGAGCCGTGAGATGGGCCGGATGAAGGATACGGCGCAGGCGCTGCGCCATCGGGAGTGGCCACAAAAGGAAGAAGGGCAGGGCGCGGAGAGCGCGGTTCTGGAGGATGGCCCGCGCACGATCGGGAGCGGTCTGAGGCTCGTGCGTGAGAGTTCCGGTTCAGAATTGGATCGCCCTTCGCTGCCTCTCGGCAAGCCTCGAACGCGAACGGCGATACCCGATGATTTGCTGAAGAACCGGAACTCTCGAAATGGCTGATCCGCTCGCCCTCTACGCCTCGGTCATGGGGCGGCTCTGGGAGGATGAGCGCATCCGGGGCCAGGCCGCGGCGCGGATCGACGCGCGGCTGGCGGGGCGTCGGCAGGGTCGGAGTTTTGCGCGCGTCGGATCCATGTCGGCGCGCAATGCGCTGAAGGTGGCCTCGGGGCAAAGCCGGGCGGCGGTGTTCAAGCGGATCCGGGCGGGGGGCTGCAAGACGCGTGCTTCGCTCGGGGCGCAGATCTCCTACATCAACGACAAGGCCCTCTACACCTACTCGACCATGACCAATGCCCTGACCGACGCGGCGGTGCTTTCTGAGGAGCAGAAGGAAGACATCATCGAGGATTGGGCTGGGACTTGGCGCGGCTCGACCAAGCTCGGTTTCACCTCGCACATGCTGCTCTCGTTCCCGACCGATGTGACGGTCGACCAGGTCCGCGACATCGCGATGGACTGGACGGAGCATTTCTTCGAGAGCGGCCAATACGGCGACCAGTGGGACTATGTTCTCGCGGTCCATGACGACCGGGCGCACAAACACGCGCACATCATCCTGAACAACCGCGGCGTCGAGAAGGGCACCTGGTTCTCCTGCTGGGCCGAGGGTGTGATGTCGCCGCAGCTCATGCGCGAGAAGCAGGCCGAGATCGCCGAAGCGTATGGCGTCATGCTCGACGCCACCACCCGGCTCGAGCGGGGCATCTTCGAGAAGCCCGCCGGCATCGAGGAGATCTACCGCGCCAAGGAAGAGGCCCGACTGCCGCGCGAAATCGTCATGACCGCGCAAGAGTCCGCCATCGCGCAGGCGCAGGTGGTGGGCTTCGCGAAGGGCTACAAGAACCTCGCCGACCTGCTGGACCGGATGGACCGGCACCACATGGCGCGCGCCGTGCGCGGCATGGCGGACGGGCTTGGTTCGTGCACGCCGTGGAACTTCACCGAAGGAGAGATAGACATGAAGGACATCAAGACCGTCGGTGACGCGATCGACTATTCCGAGCGCACGATCGAGGCGCTGAGGCTCAAAGCCGAGGCACTGGACCCGGCCGAGCGCGCCGCTTTTGAAGCCAAGGCTGCGCCGATCATCGCGGACCTTTCGCAGATGGTGCCGGATCCGGACCTGCGCGCGCGCTTTGGCAAGCAGCTCGAAGAACCCTATCCGCCGGGGGCGGGCAGCGAGGTGCTGATCGCCGCGCTGCAGTCCGGCAAGGACGAGGGGCTGCGTGAGGTGCTCGAGCGCGCCGAGGAGGCAGGCATGGACAGCGAGGAACTGGTGGCGCGCATCTCGGCGGGCGGCACGCGGAACTACGGCATGGCGCAGGATTGGGTCGAGCGGGACATGAACGCGGTGCTGGCGAAGGACGGTCTCAGCATCGAGACCGCCAATGACGACCAACTGGATGCCGCGCTCGAGAAAGTTGACGGGGTGATGGACGCACTGATGGAACGCGCCAAGGAGATGGGCGTCGAAATCGGCCGGACCCTCGCGGATGAAGAGGAGGCAACGCTGCCGCTCGTCGACGAGGACGACCGGACACCAAATCCCTACCTGCAGGACCTCGCCGACATGTTGCGCGACGGCAAGCTCACCGAGGAACAGGAAGAGACGGTCGAGCGGACCCTGCAATCCGAGCTCTTCAAGGAACTGGGCGAAGAAGGCTTGGCCGAACTTCGCCGTGGCAACTACGAGGTGCTGGATGCGGCCCTGCCAAGCAAGCTCGACCAGATCACCGTCACGCAGGAGTTCCTCGAAATGACCTTCGAGGAGACCGGTGACCAGGTCTTCACCGACCGCGCCGCCGGGTTGCAGCAGGACAAGGCAACCGAAGTCGCGCGGCTGCGCGGCCAGCAGGAAGCGCAGGAGATGGGCCGCGATCTTGGTCGGGACCGCGGTCTCGATGACGAGATGGAATTCTAAGGGGGAGATGACCACCATGACCAAGACACTTCCCCTCTGGGCCGCGCTCCTCTTCGGTGTGATCTGTGGCGCCGTCATCGGAACCATCGTCGCCGCCTTCTACCTGACCCTGGCCCTGAAAACCGGGTTTCAGAGTTTCGACATGCTGGCGCTCTGGAAGGCGAGCGCGGGCGCGCGCGCGGCGCATCCCGAAGCCTTCAAGGTGGGTTTTGGTGCCGTCGGCTTCGGAGCCATCGGGCTTGGGGTCCTGGCGCTCGCCTGGACCTGGAAGAAGGAGCGGGACGACTACGGCTCGGCCCATTGGCAGACCAAGGCAGAGCTGAAGAAGAACGACATGCTGCAGGCCCCCGGCAAAGGATTCGTCTGTGGCAAGCTCGGCGCGCCGACCTCGAAGGCTGAGTTCATTTCCTCCACCACGATCCCGCATGTGATGATGGTCGCGCCGACCCGCGCCGGTAAGGGTGTGGGCTTCGTGATCCCGAACCTCCTGAGTTTCGCGGGCTCGGTCGTGGTGCTCGACGTGAAGGGCGAGAACTTCGAGAAGACCGCGCGGCTTCGGGCGGTGAACGGCGACGAGGTCTATCGCTTCAGCCCCTTCGACTGGGCCAATGCCACGCATCGTTACAACCCCCTTGCGCGGATTGCGAAGGCCCCGACATTCGCGCAGCGCTTCACCGAGGTCTCGATCCTCGCCGACCTCTTCCTCGACAAGGACAACAAGACACTCGACACTTTTTCCGAGGCCGGCAAGTCGATCTTTGTCGCGGCCTGCCTGCTGGCGATCCAGCGCGGCACGCCAAATCTTGGTGAGGTGAACAAGATCGTCGCCGGGGGCGAATACAAGAACGCCCAGTACAAGACCTATGCCGACGAGGCCGAGGAAGACATCTTGCGTGAGCTCTGGACCAACGCGGCCTCGGCCTCGTCGCGGCTCCTGACCTCGAACATCCAGGCGCTGATGACCGCCGGTCTCAAGCAATGGGACAACCCCGCCGTGCGCTCAGCCACGCAAGACAGCGACTTTGATTTCTCGACCTTCCGCAAGACCCCGCAGTCGCTCTACATCGCCGTCTCCGAGGATCACATCGCGACGCTGGCCCCGCTCCTGCGCCTGATGTTCGCCGATCTTATCGCCTCGATCCGGCTGAATGAGCCGGGCCCGGGCGAACCCTGGCCCGTCATGATGATGATCGACGAATTCCAGCAGATGGGGGCGATGCCCTATCTCGAACGCGCGATCCATTCGCTGGCAAGCTATGGCGGCCGCGTCGCAATGATCGCGCAGTCACTGGCTTCGCTCGATCGGATTTACGGACCTGAGGGCCGCGAAAGCCTCGAGAACGGGGCAGGGCTGAAACTCTACATCACCCCGCGTGACCAGCGCACCGTAAAGGAGGTTTCCGCCGCGGTCGGCAGCACCACCCGCGAGGCGGTGACCCGGATGTACGGCCGCAACAAGGGGTTCCTCGGCGCGACCTCGACCTCGGCGCGGCTGGAAGAGCGGCCGCTTCTGTCGGAAACCGAAGCGCGCCTGATGGATCCCGACGAGGTCATCATCCTCGCTTCGCCCCAACACCCGATCAAGGCAAGCCGGATCAAGTATTACGACGATCCGTTCTTCAAGGACATGTTGGCCCGCCAGGAAGGCAAGCCGTTCCCCTATCCGCCGAGCGTGCAGGGCGTAGGGCCTTGGGGAGGCGATGCTGGTGATGAGGCAAGTTCTGACGAGCCGGTGAAACCAGCCGGGCGCGCGCCTGTCAGGGATCGTTCGCATCGCCGCGAAGCGCGCGCAATGAGCGTGATGGCGATGGAGGCCGGGCACGTGCAGCCTGAGCCCGAGACGCTCGAGCGGGAAGCGGCGGTGCCGAAGGAATGGGAGACGGCGCTCGACCGGCAGGAGGACTTCATCGAGGAGTTGTTGGGTGGGTGAGCGTGGTCGATTGGTCCCCTATTCGTCGTAGTAGCATTTCAAGTCGCGTCGCTCTTTCAATTGGGCAGGTCGGTAGGGTTTGACCTCGCCACATTGGGCGACTGCCTTGGCTCGCATGCGTTCTTCGACTGAAGGATGGATTGGGAAGTCGTCGTCAACTGCGCGAATTCCCTTCCTCCAGCGGATGCGGAATGGTCCAAATGCTACCATCGCGTCTTCGCGGTGCTGCAAACCCAGAGGGTCAGGGGCGCGGTTCAAGACGTTCTCGTTGATCTGGATGGACGGCACACAGTCTTTCAATTCGTCGACCATCCAATCGAGGGCTATATCACTCAGGCGGGACTCTGCCTCGGGATAGCTTCCGCCGATGTCGCTATGACAGCCCGGGAACCAGACCTGCTTCAGCCACTTCGGCTCTCGATCTTTGGTCTCAATCGCGGCCGCCTTCGATGCCCATCCAACCCTTGGAAAGTCCGCACGGTCCTCGTCGATCGCCATGGCGTGACGGGCGTGTTGGACATCGGGATCCAGCCACTTGTCGTAGTTGCGCTTGTTCCAAGCCGCGAAATGACCCGTCTTGAGGATCTGCGGCCAATCGGTTGGGCGCCAGAGCTTCAGTTTGCGCTCGGGATCGTCCGAGAAATACTTGAAGTTGTCGAGCAACAGGGAACCAAGCTGCCAAAGAAGCGAGACTAGAAGTACGCCAAGCGGAACAACCAAAAGCCAAGACCATCCGAGTGCAACGCCTGCGGCAAAAGCCGCCCCGACCCCGAACGTGACGCCCCAGACCAAGGTGCGGACAACTGCCGTTCGCAGTGATGCCACCGTGTCGAAGACCCCGATGAATGTAGGCTGAACGTTTCCCTGATTGTCTTCGCCTTCAATGGGAAAGCTCGAATACTTTTTGCGAAATCGTTTGCCGAGCTCTTCACGGTTCTTGAAGTAAGGATCTTGTCCGCGCGGTTTTCCAGCGCCGTGATTATAGACGAATTTTACAGCATCTTTGGCGATCTTGCGCAGGGCGGGACCATGACGCGGCACCGGAGAACCATCGGGCATCTGCGTCGGGACACCGCAAAGGTTCATGACATTGGCGAGTGCTCTGACTGTATAGGCTCCGCGAGAGAACCCAAACAGCAGCACGCGATCGCCGGGCTCGTAATGGGCGATGATCTGCTCGTAGCAATCGATGATGTTGTGGTCGATGCCAGTTCCGACGGCGCTTTCCAGGATCGGCTTGATCCGACCGAAAAACCCACCACTTTCACCGGTTCCCAAGCCCGGGTCGTAAAAGGCTACTTGGTCCTTCGGGCTAATTGGTGAATCTGGACCAGGACGCATGGCGCGATACATCTTGTAAACATTCGACAGCCGTTGGTCCGGCCTGGCACCACCCATCTGGCCGGTTCCGTCCGAGAATATGCAGATGTTCTTTACCATTTGTCGCCCTATCCAAGAACACGAAGTACAGTCAAAGTCCCGAACCTGCAGCGGTTCTGCCAAGCTAGGGAGGAGTGCAGCGAAAAAGTTTCGCCCGAATCGAGAAAAAGTAGAACATAATGGAAACACATGTGTCCACCTGGTATTGTGGTGTCTAAGTAAGGATTGCCCAATATGTTGGATACAATGCAGCAAATGGAAGTGTTCCCGACGACGGTCGATCTCAAGCGGATCGACCCGTCTCTCAACATGCGGCGCTTCTATCGAATGAGCGTTCAGCCAGACCTGTTTGGCGGTGCATGCCTCGTGCGGGAATGGGGCCGTATCGGGTTTCGAGGCCAGATGCTAATCGAACTGCATGATGACGAGGGCAAGGCTGTCACGGCGCTCATGAAGCTCCATGCTACCAAAAAGCGGCGAGGGTATAGGGCGGCTGTCGCGCAGAACTAAGATTGAATTTTAGAGAAGAAGATTTCGCATAGCATGTATTTCGCGTTTGTTTTCGGCAACCGGCTCCTCCACCTTTCGGCGGTCCAGAATCCGTAGGCAGCTTAAGACCAACCGGGCCCAGTCATGGTTGGATCAGAGCCCAGTGGCAGGTCACCGCACCCCAGGAAGTGCATAAACTCGAATACGAGCCAATTACTGAGCGATAGCGATGGCAGCTCTGTGTCGATAATCAGTAACACGCCCGAAAGGAGAATTTTTCTGTCGTTCCATCGACGCGGTTGACCCAGAAGCAGCGCGTTCCGTAATCCGCCGTTCTTACACTGAAGCTTTCAATTCCCGGGCCGATCTTTTCGGTGGCTTCGGGATGCATATGCATGAGATGCGTGAGTATTTCGGCGTCTTTACTGGTTACCTTGTCACCCAGTTCATATTTGTACAGCATATCCCTAAAAAAGTCGTTTGCGTCTCCTTTCCTCGCGAATGAGAGCGATCCGATCTCTACTGGCTTTGCGGGCATAATCGCTTCCTCTCTACTCTATTCGCTGAATTCGTGGCCCGCTTCCGGATCATCAAGGCCCGATACCTGCAGCGTTTCCCTGACGATAAGGTTAGGCAGGTCCATTCCGGCGAAATTCGGGCCATGCTCATTAATCCAGGCCAGGCAACCTTCCTTGTCCAGATCGTCGCGCGCAATCTTCTCATACAAGGCCACCGCAGACATGCGGGAAAGCCCTAGTTCCATTAATGAGAGAAGCGTGATGCTGGAGACGCCAAACTCAAGCGCTATCCCGATGTCAAAGTCTTCATCAATCAGGTCCTCGCGCTCGGCTTCAGTCAAGAACAGGCGGAGGACATCCATATAGGCGGAAATATACTTCGGTGCCTTGAATCTTGCTGTCTCTTCCACCATGCTCATCGTTTCGCGAATGAGCACTGGAAGCTTGAACGATCTGTTGTTTCGCTGCTGATACTCTATACGCTTCCTGATAATTGCAGCCAAAGACAATCCTTTCAGCCACTCGACAACCACGAGCGCGTGCAGGGGAATGAGACTGTCCGGCAGAAAGACAGGATACAAATTCGCGTTAATCCGTCGCATCACGGTGACGTACCTGTCGTACGCATCGACGCTTTCCGAAGGCGCGAGCAGCAGATTTTCGATATTGCCTTCGTACTTTCGAAAAGCTTCCAGCAAACGCTGCAGGCCCACCGCGCTGACGCCTGGATGTCGGACTAGAACATCCTGCGTAATATTGATCAGCGCCGAAATACCTTCGAGGCTTCTATCGAGTTTCCGGAGCGTATCTGGAGAATGCCGCTTCGCAAATGCGGCATCGGAAAGCGTACCAAGACGAATATAGGTATTGAGGAGATAAGCCCCGACCTGTTCGAATTCTTCACCTTGCGCAAGATCGGCCAAAGAGTCGATGTTTCTGTTCTCAAGATACGCAGCCAGTTCATCGGTGGAAGATATAACGACGTCAGTCTCTCTCTTGATCGGGTAGCGTGAGCGCTTCGGCACGCCGACGGGCCATGCTTTCTCATCCTTTGGATCGATACAGATGATATTGCCTTGGAATTCGTTTCCCCAGCGACCGGCCCGTCCCGCGAGGTTCCAGAAGTCGTGCGGCTCCATCGGGTTCCCACGGCCCTTCCGGGGACCGCGCACAACGATGGTCCTGCAAGAGAGATTTACTCCCTCAATCAGCGTCGAGGTGCAGGCAAGAAATCTTATCTTGCCGTCGCGGAACAGCCTCTCAATCTCGGTGCGGATGAGAGAGGGCATGTTTCCATAGTGAAAAGCGACACCACGTTCGACCAGCGGCGCGAGCTGATAATTACGGTGGACCCCTTTGCGGGCCAGATCAGCCAGGTCCAGCAATTCCTGATCATCTGTCTTCTCCGAGCCTTCCAACTGGCTGATAAGGAGCGCGACGTCCTCCGCTTCAGCCGCGCCGTTGCAGTAAACCAGTGTGCCGCCGCGACCGCCTGCCGCCGCTGCGATGAACGCCAGTCTTTTTTTCAGGCCCGCAGGCTTGTTCGACAGTTTAAGCGTGCCCAGTGGTATGGGTGAATCGCCCCAGACAAGGTCCAGCGACCACTCCTTGGGCTTCCGAGGCACTTGCTCGGCTAGGATCACGTTCTGCAGAACGGTTGGCATATCGGTATTGACCGACGTTTTTGGCATATCGTTCGGCGCATCCTCAAGCAGTTCTCCGGGATTTTGTGTCGAAGGACTTACAAACACGACCTTCATCATCGGGTTCTGCCGAGACACCCGCTCGATTGCATCCTGCAGTATTACACCGCGCTGATTGTCTCCGATCTTGTGTGCTTCATCAACAATGAGAAGGTCTACACTGAAGTCCTCCCCGAGAAGATTGACAAGCAGGTGCAAACGCTCCTGCGTGAATACGAAGACGGCTTTCTTGTCTCCCGTCGTGGATGAGAAATAAACTTCCGTCAGCGGTAGCGACGTGATCTCGATGCCGGTGTCCGACTGACATAGCTCCTTCAGACTGAGTTCAATCTCACTCACCAAAGCCCGGGTTGGGGCCAGGTAAACGGCGATCTTTGTCTTGCTTGTGCGAACGTGATCGAGCAGCCACTGCAAAACGAGGTAAGTTTTTCCGGACGCGGTTGGCGCGGACGCTGAAAGCCAGCCCGCGCCGGAAGAGGCGCCCGCCCATAGTTCTCTCTGAAAATCGTTTACGCCTATCCATTTTCCGCTCGATTCAAGGAGTATTGAGTCCTCGAAACGTCTTCTGTTGGCTTCAAGGCGCATCGACACGCCCAGTCTGCCCTCAAGATCGGGAGCGATCCGGTTTCGCCGTATTGCCAGCTCGACGGACCTGCGATTGGACAGCTTTTCGAGGAGGACAGCCCCCGCATCCCGCACTTCCGGCGAAGTTTCGAGTGTGACGGCAGCGGTTGCGATCCGCAGCGCCGCCTCCTGATGCGTTCGTTCGGTTGATCTGGCCAAAAGGCTTCCGGCCAAAAGAAGCTGCTGCCAGTCAAAGCTATTCTTTGGGTCAGCGGATTCATGGATTGCGTCCAGATTTGTTATCTCGGTCGCCACTGTGATCTGAGTCAACCTGATAATATCATCACGAAGCGCCTCACCCGTCAGCCAATCAAAGAGTTCGGTATCTTTCATTTTTTGATACCCAGCGCCTTAAGGAACGATGCGCGAAACCCATCCGCCGAAGGCACTGGCACGCAGAAAAACTGGATGTCGAATTTGTCGAGTTTCTCCACCGATAGTCTGTTCTTTACATTCTTCACCCATTTTTCCATTTCGTCATTCGCCGCCTTCAGGATGTCCTCCCCGATGCCTTTTGCATCATCTTTCGGATAGAAATCCGCATCGAAGGCGATAAGCGCGATCCCGCAATATTCGACCCTGTTCGATAGCGGTGAGGTTCGGTCGAAATACTTCCGGAATGCGGCCGTAAGTTCCGGATCACTGAGATCGGCCTTGTCGCTGAGGAGCACGAGATCCCGCTCGCGATCAGCGCGTTCGTGGTCCGTCTCCACGAGCAAAGGGGCAAGTGACGCAAGGCAATCTCTTATGGCCGCTGTAGGGTCGCCATAAACCTTTGACTCGCCCCAGAAAAGTTTGAGAAGGCCGTTTTCGTTTACGGAAGCATAGACGCCGTCCGCACCATGATAGTGCATGTGAGAGTCGGTCTTCAGGTCCATCTTACAGAGCACCTGAGGAACCTTGAGAAAGCGCTCTGCGAGTAGGAAGAGCAGCATCTCGCCGCCTTCGCCAGTATTGGCAAGGTCCGTAAAGGTGCCGATTGCCTCGTGGTGCAGGGCTGCAACCGCGCTTCCGGACTTGAATCTGGCGTCCCGCGCCCGCGCATCATCCAACCGCGATTTCGGGACGGCATAATCGATAATTGAGTTGCGCATAAATTCCGCAAGGCGCTCCGGCTTGACGCGTCCGTTCCCATCCACAGTCAGGCAATGACAGTGGAGACGGGCCACGCAATCTTTCAAGAGCACGTCCCGTTGAACAAGCTGGAGATGAACACCCAACTCTTCTGGATCGCCCGAAACTATATTAACCAAGTCTTCTGGAAGTACTGGAGTCAGTGGTCGCCTCCTTTCGTTTTAGGGTGGTTGTGCCGACCCCGCTGCTGCTCGCATAGAGAGTATCATATGTAATTCCGATAGTTAGGTTTTTCTTCGCGCTGCGGTCAAAGAGACTGTGCGACATTCCTTCAATGACCCAAGGTCCGGAGTGTCACCGCTGCCCGTTGCTAATACGTCAGATATCGCCTTATGGCGTGACCGCTACACTTCGCCTTGCGGACGTCCAGTTCAGCGTTGCAAACGGCTGCATTGCGCCGTCTATGTCGGTAGTTTTCACGACCCCGGCAAGTAGAACTCCGTGATCCCCCGCTTCCCCTCCGCGCGACCGAGTTGGACGATCACATCGATGGATTTCCGGATGTACTCGCGCACCTCGGCGAAGGTCAGCGGTGTGCCAGCCTGCAGCACCATGATCGCAAGCCGGTCGATCGCGAGTTCCGCGGTTTCGGCGTGGATGGTCGAGACCGATCCGCCATGGCCGGTGTTGATCGCCTCGAGATAGGTCAGGGCCTCGGCGCCGCGCAGCTCGCCGACGATGATCCGATCGGGGCGCATTCGGAGGGAGGCCTGCAGGAGGGCGTTAGCGCTGCGCTGCGAGCCGGCACCGCGGTCGGCCAGGAGGGCGACGGTGTTCGGCTGGCCGGGGAAGAGCTCAAAGGCGTCTTCAATGGTGATCAACCGTTCGTGCTCGCTCACGTAGGTCAGAAGGTGGCGAGCGAAGGTGGTCTTGCCGGTCGAAGTGCCGCCGCTGATGAGGACGTTGAGCCGTGCCTCGACCAGGGTCTGTAGGGCAGCTTCGAGGTTCTCTTCGGCGAGACTGGCAATGCTTTTCATCTTCTTGGCCCGGAGCGCATCGAGCGAGACGGCTTTGCCGAAGAGATAGGCCGGGACGTAATCCCTGACGCTGCCCGAGGCGAAAAGGCGGATGGTGATCGAGGCACCGCGGTCGATGGCGGGCGGCACGGCGACCTGGACCCGGAGTGGCCGGCCCGCATATTCTACCTTGCCGGAGACGAGGGGGTTCTTTTCAGAGACGCGGGCCTTGGCGTCGCCGACGATGGTCTGGGCCATGTTGAGGGCGGTAGTCCGGTCCACGGTCTGGCCTTCGTGGCGCATGGTGGCGTCGCCCGCGGCCTCGAGCCAGACCTTGCCGTCCGGGTTGATCGCGATCTCGACCACGTCGTCGCGCCGCAGAAGGTCGCGGAACGGGTCGAGATAACGCTCGAGGTAGGAGGCTGGCGACGCCTGATCCATCAGTAAATCACCACATCCCGGTCCACCAGCACGGTGACCGAGGCACCCTGATCGACATAGATCGTCGGGGCGATCGAAACCTGATCGGCGATGACCGAGCCGACCGCATCCTGAAGATCGCTGCCGACATCGCCCAGGACGATGCTGGTCGTCTCGTTATTGGCACTTTCCGCCGCTACCGCGGGCGCCGCTCCGATCACGGAAATCAGCGCCGCGCCGCCGAAGCGCTCGGCGAACTTCGTGTCGACGAGGCCTGTCAGGCCGGAGCGACCGAGCCGGTCTCCGCCCACAGCGGCGATTTCCATTGAGGTGCCGTCCGGTGTCAGGACGCGGGTCCAGAGGATCAGGATGCGCTTCTGATGCATCTCGATCCCTGAGCGGTATTGGCCAAAAAGGCGGGAGCCACGTGGAATCAGGATCCGGTCCCCGGAAAATGCTGGGACCGGTTCGGAGACGACCGCCACGACAGACCCGGGCAGGTCGCTGTTGATGGCGGTCTGGAGCGCCGCCTGGATGACGGACCCTTGGGTCAGCGTGCGTTCCGGGTAAGCGAGGCGGGCAGCCTCCTGCACTTCGAGCGGCCGCGCGCTCTGCAGGAACCGCTCATTGCCCGAAAGGACTGGCCCCCCTGTGCCCGTGGCGGCAGGATCGGCGACCGCCGCGCCACTTTGGCCGCCGCGAGGACCGTCGGCATAGACCACGGCGGGGGATTTGATCTGCGCGGTCAGAAGCTCTTCGGCGACCCGCTCAGCCTCGCGCTGGCGCTGCTCCTCTTCCTGCCGGCGGCGTTCTTCTAGCAGGCGCTGATCAGCAATCAGCCCCTCGCGGTCCAGTTCGGCCTCGAGCCCCTCGCGCTGCGCCCGTTCGGCATCGAGCATGGCCTGCAGCCCCTCGATACGGGTCTCGGTCTGGCGCTGCAGGTTGGCAAGCTCGGCCTCTTTCTCCGCGATAAGTGCTTCCAGTGCGGTCTTCTGCTCGTCGAAGGCCTCGCGCAGATCCGCCACCGCGGACTGGATCTCTGAATTCCGCGCGGCCTGGCTGGCGGCGAGGGCCTCGCGGAGCTTGGCGATCTCGGCCAACACCTCGGCGCTTGGCTCCGGGGCAGGGGCCTCAGGCACATCGAGCGCTTCCTCGACGGCGATCAGCGCGTCATTGACCCGTTGCTCGGTCTCGTCAGGCGGGAACTCCAGCCGTCCGCCGGTGCCGGGGCGTCGGTCCTGGAAGGTCTCGACATCGGAAGTCTCAAGCGCGCTGTCACCCTCCTGCAGACCAGTGGCCAGGAAATACGCCACCCCGGCGCCGCCGAGGGCAAGGGCGGCCGCCAGTGCGCCGACCCCGAGGCTGTTGCCGCGGCGTTTGGATTTGCCACGCTGGTTGAACTGGTCGAGGCGGTTCTGAAGATCGGGAGGGTTTTGATCGGCCATGGTCAGTTGCTCACATAGATTGCGCTCTCGTCGCGCATCGCACAGATTGCCTCGTCGCCGATGCGCAGCGTCCAGTAGGTGTTCATCCCGAGCACACGGACGGTGTTGCCTGCCTGCGTCCAGTTCACCGTGCGCTCACGGCCTTGGTCATCGGCCTTGAAGAGGGCGGGCTGGCGGGCGTTTTCCGGGAAGACGAAGTAGGTATAGCGCCCGTCGTCATAGATATGGCTGGGGCGGAAATCGCCCTCGCCCGAGACGCGGTAGTTGTAGTTGCGCGGCGCCTCGAACCCTTTGGGCTGGGAGGCGGCCGCAGCGCGGCGTTCCTCGTCGGGGTAGCGGAAGCGGACTTCGAAGAACATCCCGGTGCGGTTCGGGATCGAGCCTTCGCGCAGGTGGAAGGAATAGGTGCGTCGGTTGGTGATCACCGTCATGTTGGTGGAGGCATTGGCCACATGCGGTTTGATCGTGAGCACATTGCCAAGCTCGGGGATCGGATCGACCTGGAAGCTTTCGGTGTCGCCCACAATCACCGCCTCGAAGCGTTCCCCCGCCCCGAAATGAATCGTCGTCGAATGCCTGAGATCGGTCTCGATCCGGTAGACCTGATTTTCATTGTAGACGGCGGTGCGGATGCGGATGTCGAGCGGACCGCCCTGGGGCGTGGCCTCTGCAAACGCGGCAACAGGGAGGGCAAGCGCCAGGAGTAGCGCGGGCAGGGATTTCATGGGGGTCAGTTCTCCAGGGTCTCGGCGTCGACGCGGTAGGAGGTCACCACGAAGCCCAAGGGGTTTGCCCAGACGTCCTGAAGGCGCTGGCGAGTTTCGGGTTGGAAGTCGTAGCCGACGGTGGCGACGTACGGCCTGGTCACGGTGCGGGTGTCGCGGGGACGGCGGAGCGTGCGGGTGAAGCGGACCTGCGCCACGCCGCGCTCGATCTGGTTGACGGACTTGATGACCACCTCGATCTTGGCGTCGCGCCCGTAAACGGTGATCGGGTAGTCTTCGTTGGTGGAGGACCAGAGATCGCGCAGCGTGCGGGCGGCATCGCCATCCGAACGATCGAGGACCGAGTTGATGCGCTGCTCGCCATCGGTCAGGTCATAGGTCTCGCGGTCATCGACATAGGCCACGAGGTTCGCCTGGATGATCGCGTCGCTCTCGGACAGCGACAGCGCCTGCACGGCGGCGACCCGGTCCATCTCGCCGGTTTCCTTGTCGACCACGACCACGAAGGTCTCGGTGGATTTGAGGGGAAAGAGGCTCGCGCCCGCGACCATGCCGGCGACGCCGACCAGCACGCCGGCGGCTGCCACGAACCAGGCGAAGCGCTCGCGCCGCCTTGGCCCGTAGATGAAATCCGCCTCGAATGCGTCGCGGTCGTGGTTTGCGGAACTGGTTACAGTCTTCGTCAAAGTCGTCGTCTTTCACATCAGGGTTTGCGGAAGGCCTTGGCGGCGGAGAGAAGCGCGCCGGGGCTCTGCCGGATCATCTCGCCGGTCTTCACCACGCCCGCATTGGCCATCTGGTTCAGCTCGTGGGGGGATTTGCCGGTGACGAGGCGCGAGGCGGCACCCGTGCCGTACTCCCGCGTGTTCACGAAACCCTGGCGCGCAAGGCCGGTCAGGCCCACGGCATTCGAGGCAATGCCGACGACGCCGGTGAGGTTGGAGGCGATGTAGGGCACCGAGGCCATGATCCCGGCGCTGAGGATCAGGATCACGAGGAAGGGCAGGATGAGGCTGACGGTTTCGACATCGCCGGGATCGGCGGAGGCATCCCCGATGGCCTCTGCGATGGCGACGATGATGCCCGCAGCGCCTGCGGCAGCGACGGGCATGAGCGCATAGCCGATGGTGGCACGGGTCCAGGCCTCGAAGAGCGACTGGGTCGGCTTGAAGAGCGAGGTCACGATCATGAAGGGGGCGATCACGATCATCAGTGCAAAGACGATGCGGGCGAAGGCGATGATGCCGGCGGTGACGGCGGCGAAGACGGCGGAGAGAACGAAGAAGATGGCGCCCAGCACCGCGCCGAAGACCCAGCCCGCGCGGTCGCCGATCGTATCGCCATAGGCGGTGATGCGGGCGACCATGTTGTCGAGGCTCTCATAGACCCCGGCCTCGTCACCCGAGCCGGTGAGCGCCAGGATCGAGGCGCCCACGGAGTCGGGGACGTCCGTGACGATGCCATAGATGACGCTGAAGTTGTCCCAGCTCTGCGCGAAGATCCCGACCAGTGCCACCTTCATCCCGAAGGCAAAGCCGGTGCCGAAGGGCAGGGGGCGGAGTTGCATCACGGCGTTGATCCCCAGGAGGACGAGGAGGAGGGTCGCACCTGCCGAGATGACATTGCCGACCGAGGCTGCGGAAGAGACAAACCCGTCCTGCGCCACGGTGTTCACAGCGGCGTCGACCTGGCTCAGGATGTCGCGAATAACGCCCATCTATTCCGCACAGGCCTCCACAACTTGCGCCTCGAGCGCGTCGGCCTTGGCATAGAGCTCGAGCACGTTGAAGGGCAGGCGCGGATTGTCCGAAGTTTGGAACCTGGGCAGGGCGTCATGTGCCTGATCCCAGGTGTAGTCGTCCAGCAGGCAGGTGCAGGTTTCCGAGGCGAGCGCCTCCTCGGCAATCAGGATGCGCAGGATCGCGCGGTAGCCGTTGCGAAGGTAAGCCGTTTCGGCCAGATCGGCGGGTGGTTTTGGGACCCGGCAGGCGTCGGCTTCGTCCCGCGCGATGGCCATCGAGCTGAAGGGTGTGTCAACGGACGGATCCGTATTCGGGGTCTGGGCCAGCGCGCTACAGGGCAGGGCAGCCAAGACAAGCGCTGCGATACCAAGCGCCCGAACTGGAACCAAGCTGTGGGTCATGGACGTTCTCATGGATCCACCGCCATCGAGCGGAACTTGCGCTCATCCGCGAGAGTCGCGGCATCGACGACACCGAGCTGGCCGGCACTGACGCCTTGCGCCGCTTCCAGCCGCCAGATCTGGGTCAGGATGATGCCGAGCTCGGCGGTCACGCGGGTATTGAGATCGACGGCAGCCTTCAGCCCGTCCTGATCGTCGATGAGCCCGACCATGGTCTCGAGCCGTTCGAGGCTTTGACCGGCCTCCTCGTGGCTTTCCTGCGCGGCAACCGAGAGCATGGCGCTGGCCCCGGCCGAGGTGGCGATGCGGTTGTCGGCGGGTTGATCAGAGCCCGAGAGCGTGCTCAGGCGTTCCGACGTAAAGCCGCTGCCCGACAGCAAGCGCTCGACCGAGGCCGAAAGCTCGGCGCCGGGATTGAAGCCGCTCAGGAAATCGCCGCTCGCCAGCGATTGCGCGGTGTTGAGCGGAGCGACCAGCTTGCCGCGGAGTGCTCGGAACTCCTCGACCGTGGCGAAAAGCTCGCCCAGCCCACTGCCTTGGATCAGCGAGGTTAGTTGCGCTTCGAGGTTCGTCAGTTGCGACAGCTGGGTTTCCAACTCCAGCCGCATGGTGGCGAGCTGCTGCATCTGAACGTTCAGGTCCTCCGCCATGTGTTCGAGCTGCGCCACGAGCTGGCCAAGCTGCGAGCCATCGAAGGTTGGCACGCCCTGGGCCGAGGCGGGCAACGGAAGCCCGAGTGTGGTGACCGCCGCTGCGGTCAGGAGAAGATGTCTCATTCGGGAACTCCCATCTGCATGAAGTCGCGCTCGGTCAGCCGGTCGGCGACGAGGTGCTGCGCATAGGCCGCCTCGCGCTGCTGGTTTGCGGCCATCAGCCGGACGCGGAGGTTGAGGATGCGGCCGATCTCGGCCTTGGCGTAGGTGTTGAGTTCCCAGGCCGCCTTGGCATTGGGCTGAGCATCGATCTGCAGGATGATCGCGCGCAGGCGATTGATGACCTGTTCGGTGGTCGCCGAACTGTCGGCCGCGTAATAGACGCCCGCCTCGGAGATGCTGGCATATTCGGCGAGCGCAAAGTCCGAAGGCGAGAGTGTGCCGAGCGCGTCGGCACCACCCACCACGGCGAGGTATTCGTTGTAGAACTTCGAGATGTTACGCACATAGCCTTGCGTCTCGGCGAAGGGCGGCACGCCACCGTACTCGATCACGCGGCCGGGCCCCGCGTTATAGGCTGCGAGCGCATGGGGGATGTTGCCGAAACGGTTGAGTTGAGTGGTGATATAGCGCGCGCCGCCGCGCAGGTTGTCCTTCACATTGTACCGGTCGACGCCGAGATCGGAGGCGGTGCCGGGCATGAGCTGGGTCAGACCATAAGCCCCGACTGGGCTTTGTGCTGTGACGTTGAAGCGGCTCTCCTGCTTGATCAGGGCCTGGAAGAGGCAGCGCCACTGGGTGGCCGAGAGCCCGGCGCGGGCCACACCCGGCGCGCCTGCGAATTCACCTGCCACCTCGACGATCATCATCTCGACCGTCTCGCGGCCCTCACCGAAGAGGCGGCTGTTCATCGGGCTTGGATCGGTGTTCGGGTAGACCGCCGCCACCCCAAAATCCGCGTTGCCCTCGAGCGCGCGGATATCGAAGCCGGGACCAGTGATGGCCGCCGTCATCTCCTCGAGGACGCGAAGCTGATCGGCCTGCACGTCCGCCAGGGTCGACTCTGTCCGATCCTTGTCCTGCTGGACGCCCAGATCCTCTGCGAGCGCCGTCACCCGCGCGATGGCACGACCGATCGCGGAATTGTCCTGCGTCGGCACGCCCTGGGGATGCGCGGGCAAAGCGCTGAGGCCGAGGCAGAACCCGGCGGATATGAACGCGGCGCGGCTCATTCCGGACGGGGCAGGGGTTCGAAGGTGCAGTCGGGCTTGGCCGTTGCGTGAGCCGGTGCGCCCATGGTCGAGAAGGAGAGGGTCGAGCGCGTCACCTGCGGCTCGCCATTGCGTCCGAAGCAGGGCGAGGTTTTCTCGGTGTATTTCTCGCAAGCCGAGAGGACGCCAACGGCGGCGCAAAGCGCGAGGAGAGGTTTCGAATTCATATCACATGTCTCCAGAAATCAGGATTGGCGCGCCAATCGGCGGGAACGCGGGCCTCGCCGGTGGCGCCGCCGCCAAGGATGGGGAGGAGGTCGCCCAAGGCAGAGAGATCGGCATCGACGAAGACGCTGTCGCCCGCCGAGCGGACAAGGGCGATGCGCTGGCCGATGGTGGGCTGGACAAGGAGGGCGGCCTCCTTGGCGTTGACGCGGAGGAAGTCGTAGTCGGAGACAGTGGCACGATCGTTCGGGAAGAGGATTTGGGTTGGCACTGTCTCGACGATGGTCTTGCCGACGCGGCTGTCGCGCAGCTGGCTCGGATACTGCGTCATCATGATCACGACGCAGTTCATTTTCCGAAGCGTGACCAGCCAGTTTTCCAACCGTGCCCCGAAATAGGGATCGTCCAAGAGCTTCCAGGCCTCGTCGAGCACGATGATGGTGGGACGGCGATCTTCGACCACGCGTTCGATCTGGCGGAAGATATAGGAGAGCACCGCCATCCGCGGTATTGTCAGGTTAATTCCCTCTGCCCC
>NZ_JHEH01000048.1 GCF_000715505.1 Thioclava dalianensis | reverse complement strand
CAATTGATTTCCACTTCTCAAGAGGCAAACGAGCGTCTTTTTCTCTTCGCAGAACCTCGCGTTCCTGACCCAACGAGCGAGACAGCGATCCCGGCTCGATTTGCCGCCCACGCCACTCCAGAAATCCTCCATGCGATCGAGACCACGGCGCTACGGTATGCCGGGCATGGTGCGCTGCGTCGCGCAGGGCTTTCAGTCACTGATTGGGCGCTCCTTTACCGGGCCAATATCGAAGTCGAGAGCGCATACAATCCGGCTGCACGTAGCCCTGTCGGTGCCATAGGCCTTGGCCAGCTTATGCCGGATACCGCCCGCGATCTCGGCGTCGACCCACATGACATTGCGCAGAACCTCGACGGATCAGCCCGCTACTTGCTGATGATGCTCGACCAGTTCGGCGAGGGCTCTCTGGCCCTTGCGGCGTACAACGCTGGCCCTGAGGCGGTCACACGCCACGGCGGCATCCCCCCCTTTCGAGAAACCCAAGGGCATGTGGCCCGTGTGACTGCCGTGTTTGAGCGGCTCAGAGGAGATCTTTCATGACATCGAGGAAACGTCAAAGCGTGCTCCGCACGCGGGCGATCACCGCGTCCGGCGCGATGGCCCTTATAGTGCTGGCGGGTCCAGCGCTTGCGCAGAGCATTGACCTCTCGCCGGTGCAGACCCTGCTTCAAGGCATTGTCGATGCGATCACCGGTCCCTTGGGGATCGTGATCGGAACGCTTGCGCTGATCGGGGTGTTCCTTTCCTGGCTCTTTGGCATCCTCGACTTTCGTCAGGCGCTCTGGGTCGTGGTTGCAATCGCCGGCATCGCCGCAGCACCCACCATCGTCGCCGCCATCTGGACCACCTGAGCTCCATCCATGGCTGACCAGTCCCGCGTGTTCATCGGTCTTCTCAGGCCACCCAAGCTGATGGGCTTGCCGATCATGTACGCAATGGTCTGGCTCTTCGGCTCGACGCTTCTGTTCCTCTGGGTGCAGAGCTGGGTGGTGGCTGTGTTCGCGGGGCTGGCCTGGCCGGCGCTTTGGAAAGCCGCGGACTGGGATCCGAACTTCCTCGATGTCCTGGTGATCACCCTGCAGGAAACCCCGCCCACGACGAACCGCAAGCTGCACGGAGGCGACAGCTATGCCCCGTGATGGAATTGCCGATGAGGTTGAGAACGCCATCGATCCGCTGACCGCGCTACCCGCATGGGTCAAGGGCGAGAAGCGGCTCTCAATGATGCTGCCTTATGTGAGCCTCGTGAACGACCGAACGATCCGGACACGCGGCAACGAGCTGATGCAATGCATCCGCCTCGAAGGGGTGAACAGCACCACGAGCGAGGACGGGCATCTCGACCGGATCGGAGGGTTGCTGGCTGGCATCGTCGCGCAGGTCGGGACCGAGTTCTCATTCTACCTGCACAAGGTCTCGAAAGCGGTCGACGTGACCCTGCCGCCCATTCCGGGTGAGGGGTTTTCTGCCGCCGTCGACAAACGATGGCACGCGCATCTCGGCCGCGCGGGCTTGCGCGACAAGACGCTGACCCTGACGGTGCTGAAGCGACCTGAGACCGGCAGCCGCTTGCCGTTAGGACTTGGGGCGTCTCGCTCGCGACATGCGGCCGACACCACCCGCCGCTTGCGCAAGCTCGACGAGGTCGTGGGGTTTCTGCTGTCCTCCTTCGACGAGTTGAAGCCCCGCTTGATGGCCGCCAGCAGCGGCAAGCTTCTGGGCTTCCTCGGTTCACTCAACACAGGCGAGGAGCACCCGCTCTTCCCCCGGTCGCGCCTCGGTGTGATCGCCGAGGACGTCGCAAATACCCGCGTCACCTTCCGCGGCACGACCATCGCACTCTCGGACGGTGCCGTCGGCGACAAGCTCGGGGCGATCTTTGCGGTGAAGAACTACCCCGCCAAGACCGATAGCCTGATGCTCGACGAGTTGAACTTGCCCGTCGACATGGTGGTCACGCACTCTTTTGTGCCGATCAACGCCAACATCATGGCGGGCCGGATCAAGCGGCAGCTGCGGCTAATGCAGGCCGCCAATGACGGAGCCGTCAGTCTCGCCCAGGAACTGGAACTCGCGCAGGACGATCTGGAATCCAAACGCCTGATCTTCGGCGAGCACCACATGACCGTGGCCGTCTATGCCCGCACCCAGACGGCGCTTGACGATATCGCGGCCGAAATCCGCAACATCTCCGCCACTTCCGGGATCAACCTGATCTCGGAAGCCTTCGGGGCGCGGGCGCATTTCATGGCGCAGCATCCCGGGAACACAGGGGCGCGCAGCCGCAAGGCCGCAATCACGAACCACAACTTCGCCGATCTCGCTACCTTCCACCGCACCCCGCTCGGAAAGACAGGGCGGGAAGTCCCCTGGGGCGTGCCGATCACGCTCTTTCCGACACCCGAGCGCAGTGGTTTTCGCTTCAACTTCCACGAACAGGGCGCGCCGGATCGCGAGCCCACGGGAGGCCACACGCTGATCCTCGGCCGTCCCGGCTCCGGCAAATCCGTCCTGGCGGCTTTCCTGATGACCATGGCACGGCGGGCAGGTGCGCGGGTCTTTGTATTCGACTATCGCGCGGGCATGGAGATGGCCGTCCGCGCGCTCGGCGGCAGCTATTCGACCGTGCGGGCCGGACGGCCCACGGGCCTCAATCCGCTCCAGACCGAGATCGACGCCCGCGGGCAGGCCTGGCTTGCCGACTGGCTTGCAAGTCTTCTCGAACGCCGCGACCGGCCTCTGACCCCGGTGCAGACCAACCGACTGCAGGAGGTCGTACGCCAGAACGCGAGCGCAGGACATGCGGGCCTACGGAACTGGTCGGATTTCGCCTCGCTGCTGGTCTCGACCGATGACGAGGGCGATCTCTTCGAGCGTATGCAGGAATGGACCGCCGAGGGTCGCTACGGCTGGATCTTCGGGGCCAATGCCGAGGACAGTTTCAGCATCGATGGAGACGTCGCGGGCTTTGACCTCACCGGCATCCTCGATTCCGAGAGCGAGCGGGAACGCATGGCGGTCCTGTCCTACCTCTTCCGCCGGGTCGAGCGGGTGATCGAGGACCGCAAGCCCACCATCATCGTCATCGACGAGGCATGGAAAGCCCTCGACAACGCCTACTTCGCGGAGCGACTCAGCAACTGGCTGGTGACCGCCCGCAAGCAGAACGCCGTCGTCGTGATGATGACGCAATATGCCAGCCAGCTCGAGCGCACGCGCACCGGCAAGACCATCGTGGAAGCGGTGCCGACGCAGGTGCTCTTGCCCAATATTCGTGCTTCCGCCGCTGACTACGCGATGCTCGGCCTGACCGAGAAAGAGCTCGACGTGCTTCTGGGCGTCGGCTCGGCCTCGCGGCTCGCGCTTGTACGCGACGACCGTGGTTCCGTCGTGATCGATGCCGATCTCAGCGCGCTCGGCCCGCTCGTGACCATCCTTGGCGGAATGGAGAAGGGCGAAGCGCTTGTCGGCGCCGATTATCGCGAACGTCCTGATTTCTGGAGAGTGACATGACCCGTACCATCATTCGCAGCGTCGCGCTGCTCGGGCTCGGCCTGACCCTGACAGCCTGTGCGCAGCATAACCCCCCGCAAGCCAACTGCTTCAATTTTCGCGAGGCTCCTGCGCAGGCAGGAACCGCCACCGCCACGATCTCGACCATGGGGGCGGAGGTCACGCGCCGCGACACGGCCTGCGATTTCGTCCTCTTGGGGGCGGGCGGCTGAGCCAATGCGGACCTGGCTTCCTCTCTCGATGATCGGCTTTGCACTGGCAGGTCCCACGGCGGGGCCAGCGGTCGCCCAAGGCGTGCCGACCT
Organism: Thioclava dalianensis; assembly: GCF_000715505.1. Classification (GTDB taxonomy): domain Bacteria; phylum Pseudomonadota; class Alphaproteobacteria; order Rhodobacterales; family Rhodobacteraceae; genus Thioclava; species Thioclava dalianensis. The sequence continues at coordinate 16,509 of NZ_JHEH01000048.1, read as the reverse complement.
TCGATCCGCGCCTCTTCGCAGAGCGGCAGGCCATCCTTGAGCAGACCGATCGGGACCTGACACTGCAGCAGGGCCGGCTAAGCCGCGAGGAGGAACTGGCCGAAATCGAGCGCCAGCAACTCGCCTCCCTCGAAGGGCTGATGGATGCCATGTCGCTTGGCGCTGGAGACGTGGCCGGAACCGTGGCGGGGCTCGAGGCGGGGCAGGGGGCGGTAGACGACGTCGAAAGCGCCGCCGCCAGTCTTTATGCGCCCGAGGACACCAATCCAGCGGCAGCGCGGATGTTCGGCGATGCCAGGGAGGGGATCGAGGAGCTGATCATCCGCGCAGCACGCGACACCCATAGTCTGTCCGGGGTCGGCCGCGCAGGTCTTTCGCTCGTGCAATGGCGCTGTCTCTTGCAGGCGCTGATCTGGCAGGAAAGTCGTTTCCAGATCGGGGCACGCTCACCCGTGGGGGCCTTCGGACTTACCCAGATCATGCCCGGTACCGCGGGCGATCTCGGGATCTACCCGGCCTATTACGACGATCCCTATCTGCAGGTCACCGGCGGTGCGCGATACCTCGCACAAATGCTGAACATGTTCGATGGCAACATTATCCATGCGCTAGCCGCCTATAACGCCGGTCCTGGCAATGTGCAGGATTATGGCGGTGTGCCGCCTTTCGCGGAAACCCAGCATTATGTCGTGGTGATCCCGCAGCAGTACAACAGCTACCTCGCGGCTGTAGGCGGCATCGATGCGCTCGGCACCATCGACCCTGTGCTCCTCGCCAACGCGAGTTTCAGCCTCTCGGCCCACGGCGCAGGGGTCTATGGCGACTATTCGCTGGTCTCGGTCCGTGCCGCCGCCCTGCGGGTTCAGGACATCATCACCCGCATTGGTGAGACCGAGGATCTCCACGAGGCCATCGCGCTCAACACCTATGCCCGGGCCGAACTGGCCCGGCTGGTAGCAATCCGGACCCGGATCAAGGCCGCCCGAACCGAGCCACTCAGTGCCGAGCAGATCGCCTTGGCGGCAGCGCAAGCTGCCGAACGGCAATACATGGATTTTAGTCAGGAGGATTTGCGTTGAACCTGCGCCTGCCCCGTTCCCTTTTCGCCGGTAGCATCGCTCTCGCGCTTGCCCTCAATGTCACCGGACCTGTCGCGGCACAGGGTGTGCCCACGGTGGACACTCAGAACATTGCTCAGGAAATCCGCCAGCTTCAACAGATGCTGCAGGATTTCGGGATCCAGACCGATCTTCTGGACAATGCGTTGGAGCAACTGGACATGCTGCAAAGCCAACTCGATCAGCTGAACGAGATGTATGCCTCGCTCACCGGGCCGCGCAGCATCCTCGGACTTGCCATGGGCGGGGACCTCGATACCTTGCTTGAGGCCAACTTCGAAGACATCCCCGGCCTGATCCGAGGCATCCAGGCGGGCGATTGGAGCGCGCTCATCGGGCCCAATGCCGGGCCCATGCGCACGCAGATGGAACAGGCGCTGGCAAGCGCCGGGTTCGACGAGGATTCACTCCGCGAGATCGCCACCAGCGGCAATCCGGGCGCCGAAGGCGTGGCCACGCGGGCAACCACAGGTGCTGTGATGTCGGCGGCGGCGCAGAACAGCCACGCAGAGGCGGAACAGTCTCTCGAACGGGTGGAACGTCTGGTCGAGATGATCCCGGACATGGAGGATCTCAAAGCCTCGATGGATCATAACACCCGCGTCACGGCGGAACTCGCCATCGCCATGACCCGGATGTGGGAGCTGGAAGCGATCCAAACCCTAGGCGCAGGCAATGCAGGCGTGGTTGACGCCGCCACCGTTGCCGAAGAACGCCGCTACATGGACTTCACCTTGCCGGACCTTGAGCCATGAGTAGGGCAGGGGTGATGACTGCGCGCGAGCTCGTGGAAGAGGAACTTGTCTACGGTGCCCTGCGCCGGGAACAGCTTTGGCGGATGATCGGCATTTCCGGGGCAGGCTTCGGCGTATTCGGCTGTTTGACGGCTGCGGCTGTCGCGCTGATGGTCGAGACGCCGCCTCCCGTGGTTGTGCCCTACGATCCCGCGACCGGGATGGCGCTCCCCAATGCCACGGTTGAAACCGTGTCGCTCGCCGAACGGCCTGCCGTGATCGAAGCGCAAATCTACCGCTACATTTTCGACCGCGAAACCTACAACCAGCTCGACAACGATCTTCGTGTCCGCCGTGTCCTGGCACAGTCTTCCGGATCGGCCGAGGCCAGCATGCGCGCGATGTGGACATCGGGGCAGGACAGCTATCCGCCGACGCGTTACGGGGCTGCGGCCGAGATGGCTGTCGAGATCGCATCGATCACCCTTATTGGCGATAACCGCGCCCAGGTGCGGCTCAGAAAGCGCCTGACCAGCCCTCAGGGGGTACAGGATGGATCGTTCACTGCCACGTTGATGTTCGAATTCCGGCCCGAGCGGACCCGCGCGATCGACGATGTCTGGCAAAACCCTTTCGGTTTCACCGTCACCCAATATGCCATCCGATCGGAACGTTCCGAATGACTAGCACTCCAATCTTTACCTTGTTGGCCGCCAGTTTTCTCACGTTCGCGGGATCGACTGCCTTGGCCGAGACCACGCCCCGCCCAGGTTCTCATGACAACCGCGTGCGCGTAGCGACCTGGACTGAAGGCCAGGTTTACCGTGTCGTCACGACTCTGACCCGCGTCACCACGGTCGAATTCGGTGAGGGTGAAACCATCCGTTCGATCATCGCCGGCGATACGGTCGGATTTCAATTCGACGGTGTCCCGGGTGGCCGTGCCTTCGCCATCAAGCCAACAGCATCTGGCGTCGCCACCAACATCACCGTCTACACCAACCGCCGCTCCTACTACTTCCACGTCGTCGAAGCCCGGGAGACGCCGCATTATGTCGTGCAGTTCCGCTATCCTGAAAACCGCGTGCAACCCACCAGGGCGGTTGCGGCCGATGCGCCGAACGCGAACTATGCGGTCAGTGCCCGAGAAGAGTTCACGCCGACGGCCATCTGGGATGATGGTACCTTCACGTATTTCCGGTTCGCACGGAATGCGCCGGTGCCCGCCATCTTCCGATATTCGAACGGCAGGGAACGCGCGGTGAACAGCCAGGCATTGAGTGACGGCGTCATCCGCGTGTCCGGCGTCAACCGGCAATGGGTCCTTCGCCTTGGCGAAGAGGTGATTTGCGTCCAGGACGCAGGACAGGCCACATCATGACCGAAGGTACGGAAGACCTCGCCGCGCGCCTCGCGGCTCTCGAAGGTTCGACAGGCAAAGCGAAGGCAAACAAGCGGCCTGCACCGCTTGCCGCGATCCTTGGAGTCGTCGGCATCGCCGCAGCAGGTGGTCTGGCGTGGGCTGCCCTACAGCCGTCGGCAGAAGCACCAATGGCGACCGCCGCGCCGGAAGAGTTTCAGAGCAGCGGCCCCGGATTCGGAGATCTGGCGCCGATTTCTGCCCCGGAGCCCAGCCAAGCCCCGCCTGCGGACACAGGTCCGAGCGAGTCGGAACTCGCGCTGATGGAAAGTCTTGCGACATTGAGAGCGGAACTCGAGGAACTGCGCGCAAGACCGGCCGAGGCCGCGGATAGCGGGGCGGAGCAGGCGATTGCGGACCTGACGGCGCAAATTGCCACCTTACAGGAAGCATCCGCCGAGGCTCAGCGTGCCCTCGAGCGGCAGCTGACCGAGCGGGACCGCGAATTGGATCAGCTCCGCATGGACTTGGAACTTGCACGGCTTGCACCACCAGAGCCGACCTCATTGGGACCAAGTGAAGAAGAATTGCGGCTGGCCGAACTCGAAAGGCGGCGCGCAGCCGAAGCTGAGGCCCGCGCAGAGCGTATCGCGTCTCCTATGATCGCGTTCTCCGGGATGGGCGCGGGTGCGGATAGGGAGAACACGCTGGAAGCCGCACGTTTGAATGCAGATGAAGCCTTTGTTCGTTCGGGCGCACAACCTGCGCAGGTGACACGTGCCGAAGTGATCGCGAACCCATCGAACACGGTTGTTCAGGGCACCATGATTCAGGCTCTGACAGAGACGGCCCTCGACAGCACACTGCCCGGCGCGATCCGCGCCATCGTTTCGGAAGACGTCCATTCTTTCGATGGAACGCGTATCCTGATCCCGCGCGGCGCGCGGCTGATCGGGCGCTACCGCTCCGATGTCGCACTTGCCCAATCGCGCGTCATGGTGGCCTGGGACCGGATCATCCTTCCCGATAATCAGACCGTTCAGATTAGCGCCTTCGGTGGAGACGAACTCGGCCGTACTGGCACCACCGGGTTTGTCGACACCCGTTTCGCACAACGCTTCGGCTCCGCCGCGCTGATCTCCTTGATCGGCGCCCTGCCTGCGGCTGCAGCGGGTCAAATCGACAGCGAGGCGGCGGCCGATGTTGCAAGCGATGTCGGCACGGACCTGCGCGATAGTACGCAAAGCGTGATGCAGGACTATCTGGCGATCCGGCCGGTGATACATGTCGACCAGGGTACACGGATCACGGTCATGGTTGATCGTGACCTCGAGATTTTCTGACATGGCTGCAAGTTATCTGGAAGCGTCGCTCGACCGTTTCGGTCCCGAGGTCCTGCGCGACGACACGATCGAGATCTGCATCAATCCCGACGGACAAGTCTGGGGCGAATTCCAGGGCGATCACTTCATGCGAGGTCTCGGCAGCCCGCTGAGCCAGACCGAGATCAAGGACCTCGGCAACCAGATCGCCTCGGCCGCCTCGACGACGCTCAGCACGAAGAAGCCCATTGTCTCGGTCTCGATCCTATATCGAGATCGCCCGATCCGCGCGCAGGTGATCCAGCCGCCGGCAGTCGAGGGCGGGTTTTCAATATCGTTGCGGTTCTTCTCCTCCCTGCCGCTGGAGGCAATCCGGCTCGGCTTCCTCTTTGGAAAGGAGCGCAGCCTCGAAGGTCTGCGGCGCGAACGAAACGCCGCGCTGCGCGATGTGGTGAGGTCCGGCGACATCGACGCCGCGCTGCGCTTCTGCGTCGAGAACAAGCTCAACATGATCGTTTCGGGCGGTACATCGACCGGCAAGACGGTCGCGGCGCGCAAGATCCTTTCGCTGATCGCGCCCGAAGAGCGGATCATCACTATCGAGGAGGCGGCCGAGCTGCGCCCCGAGCAGCCCAATGCCGTGACGTTGATCGCGGACCGGGACACGGATGCCCGCAGTGCCGATGTGCTCTTGGCCTCAACGCTTCGCATGCGACCTGACCGGATCGTCCTAGGCGAAGTCCGCGGGCGCGAGGCGATGACGTTTCTCGAGGCAATCAATACCGGCCACGGTGGATCGCTGACTACGCTCCATGCCGAGACCCCACAACTTGCTGTTCGTCGCCTCGCCATCGCCGCCCTGAAAACGGATGTGCCGATGACCTATGCCGACATGATCGATTACATCGAAGGCTCGATCGACGTGATCATTCAGGCAGGCCGCCATGAAGGCGCGCGCGGAATAACCGAATTCTTCCTCCCGGGTGAAACCACAGATTTGAACCTCGACACGGTCGACGGCAGAGGCAACAAGAGCCCTTCCGTTGCCGCTGAGTAAAAAAGGACCCCCCCAGATGCGAAAACCAGTTCTCGCACTCATGCTTGCCGCCTTGGCGGGCCCCCTTGTGGCGCAGACTTCGCCTCAGGTCTCAAACGATCTCACAGTCGATATGTCGCCGCAACAATACCGGATCTGCAACGATCGTCCGGCGCGACCGACCTGGATGGACGAAATCAATCCGCGGGAAGCCTACAAGGCGCTGACGCTGATGGACCTTTACGAACTGCGAGCATGGGAACAGATCGTCGAAACAGGTAGCTGCAACTGCGATATCCGCTTTCCATCCTGGGAAGGTGCCTCGGAAGAATTCAACGAAAGGTACCTCATGGCCTCCGCTGCAGAACACACAGCAGCGCAGCGGAACATCAGGCAGCAGCGCAATGATCTGCGCTACGCAGTACAGGACCTCTGTGAAGCACAAGGCAACTGGTAATGAGCGTCGTCAGCTGGATGGTCGAAACCGCTGACGGTTTCCTTGTCGATGCAGCCGAGTCCCAGTTCGGGGCCGTGGCGAGCAATACCGGCACGATCGTCCTGCTGATGGTCACGCTTTCGCTAATCGGCGTCTGCATCAACATGGCATTCCAGTTCCGCAGCATGGATGGGGCAAGTTTCTTCTGGTACCTGATCAAGCTCACACTGATAGGCCTCTTCGCCTTCAACTGGGCCAACTTTAATGCGGTTGCGAATGCCGTCATCGGTGGGCTCGATTATGTAGCGGGCGCGCTGGTGTCGTCCGTTGGCGGGGGTGGCGCAGGCGCAACCCATTTCGCGGGAGAGTTCGACAACCTGATCGAGCGCTTCGCGACATATCTGAACGCGATCGGCAGCAATCTGAACTGGATGACAGGCGCGATCCTGGGTGGGATCGGCCTGGTGCTCCTCAGCCTCCTTGGCTTCATGACCGGCATCGTCCTCATCTTCGCCAAGATGATGCTGACCCTGATGCTGGGCCTCGCTCCGATCATGATCGCGCTGTCGCTCTTCGACGCAACCAAGGATTTCTTCCACAGATGGGTCTCGACGACGATCAGCTACGCCTTTTACCCCATCGTCATCGCAGCCATGTTTTCGACCGTCGTCGGCATGGCGAATTCGCTCTTGGCCCAGCTCGGTGATCCTAACTCAGCCACTAATATCGGCTCGCTGGTGCCGTTCTTCGTGATGGTGTTCCTGGCGAAGGGTTTCGTCGCGGCAACGCCCCTGATCGTGCGGGGGATCTCTGGAAACCTGATGGTGGCTGCGGCACCCGCTGTGGTCTCTGGCTCGGCCGGGATCATGCGGGGGATCTTCAATACCGACGGCGTGAAGGGCAGGTCGCGGATCGGCGCATTGAGCACCGGGGAGGTGATTGGGCGAGGAGTTGTGCAGAGTCCAGCTGCTGTAAGGGCAGCTGCAAAAACCGCCAGCGCTCAGTTGAACAGGATATCACAAAGGGCGAAGAGATTAGTCCAATGAGGGATCTAGGCGATTTTAAAAAGCAATGTCAGTCACTTATAACCTGCCATGTGCAGCACATGTTCATGTTTCGATCGCGTGATTTCGTGTCTCGTCGCGCTCTTTGGCAATCAACCTTTGTATGCAAGTTCCGTGACGATCATATGCTCAACAGGCCAGTGAATTGATCTCGCCTTCGCGCTGAAAGGCCACGCATTGATAGTGGAAAGAAAGAGGCCGATTTGAGCGGTGTGAACTGCAACGGGTTTCCGATAGGGTAAAACTCTCAGAGGATGACCCTTATGGAATCGAAAAAGAAGCACACCCCGACATACACGGCCGAGTTCCGCGAGCGCGCCGTCCTCTTTCTCGCGACGATCTGACTGAGCAGCTACGCGGCCGGCGCTTCTGACGTCGCCAACTTCGGGGCGTCTCCGCCCGTCGTCGAGTACAGCTGGAAGTTCCAAGCTCGGGCGGCCGAGGAGCTGGCTTTGATCCCAGGGGGACCGGCGATCGCGGAGATTGTGGTGGACTACGCTTTGATGCGAGAGCGGGCGAGGATGTGTGGCGGGACCTGATCGTTGGAGTTCCGGCTGGTGTCATCCAGCCGCGAGAACCACGGGCCGAGTCGGGGTAAGCATCATCGCATACCTCACCAGCCCGGCCGTCACACCCGGCCTGTGATCAGCGTTCACCATATCCAATAGCAGCGGACTCAACCTGTCATCCGCTAGCAGACTTACAAATCTGCACAGGAGAGTCCTTTAGGAATTGTGTACCATTGAGCGTGCCTCGTGGCCCCGCCGGTTGGCAGCTCGTTCTGCGAAGTCATCAGCACTTCACTTAGCCTTCTTTTCTTACTATTCTAGGCTCGGGAGGCCTGCTCCGTGGGACGATTATTGACGGCTAAGATGGCAGCGACGCGAGACGCCGCCAGTAGGGTGTAGCGGCAGTACCTGAGAGCACTGGATCTGGCCTAGGAAAGGATTTGATCTTGAGTGAACTTTACACCCGCGCCGATGATTTTTCATTTCAAATCATGGCCAAAGGTTCCTCGCGGTTCTTCGTGCGCGTGACATCTCCCAAGTCTAGCAAGACACCGATCATTTTCTCGGACTTCATCCTGAATCCCGACGATGACTACCGCGCCATTGAAGCCTTGCATCTTCTCAAGGGACAGGGTTTCCCGCTCGCACCCGCTATGAAGCTAGTGTTTCAGGACATTCACCCCTCTTATAGTGATGAGAGCGACCGTTCCGAATTGGTGAGACGGCATGATCAGATTGTGGCCGTGGTGAAAGACTATGCTGCGCAAGCAGGTCTATCGGTTGAAAATACCCTCCTTGATCCCAAGGCTGGGAAATTTGAAACAGTCGTGTTATTTGAATGACGGCAAACAGGGGCGCCACGGGGATGGTCGCAACCAATATTTCGGCGTATCTTTTCAGCTCAGGACCTCATGCAGGAACATCTTTGACTGGTAGTTCAATTTGAAGGGTGAGGAATGAGAAAAGTATTAATTTTGGGGCGCATGGTTCCGAGCTACAACGAAAGCCTTGCTCGGAGCGATGACACGATCACGACCGCGAAGATCGTGTCAGATGCGATCGACAGACTTCGCGTCGCTGGAGAGATTGTCGATACCGAGTACAGCGTTAAAGCGCCCGTCCTTCAGGGTGGCCGCCTGTTCTCGGGGTTCATGGATGAGCTCTTGGGATCGGACCTTGTTATCTTCAATTTGACCGACGTTTCCGCCAATGTTGCCTACGAGTTTGGCATTGTTCAATCCTTGGGTAGACCTTATTTCTTCATTTGCTCTGGAAGCGAACTGCCGGCCTATTTCCAAGGTGAAATTGGGATTCTCAACTTCCGAAACGTCGAGGAGTTTGATACCGAAGCGGCGTCGCATATCGAGCTCTACAACTTCTTGCAGGATTGTTTCTCCGCCAGGGTGACGCCCTTGCGTTTCTCCCGAACCCAGATTTCCGAGTATTTCGATGGCCTTGCTCTCAGTGACGTGTCTGCCGCATCCGGCCTGGCTGCGGGCTACTTCAGAAACAGCCTTCGCAGGTTTGAACGAACGAATGGTTTTTTCGGCAGGAAGTGTAGCGGAATGCTCCGTCCCGCGGGACAAGACCGCATTGAGTTTGAAGAAAAAATTCCCGAAATGTACGTTGCTGTGGAGCCGCCCTCACGTCTGACAGGTTCTTACGTAAGGGACTTTGAGCTTGTTGAGGGCAGCCTGGACGAGTTGGGTTTTGCCCTAGTAGACTTCCACATCAACAGGGGTAAGGACGAAGCTGACTTCCGGAATTTTGGCGGCCACATTCTCGCCAAACGCGAACAGGGACAGATCGTCGAGCCTCGAGGATTGGTTGTTCTTGAAGTGCCTACGTTCCTGTATGCCCTGCAATATTCCGCAATCTATAGCGCATTCTTTAGGTCGGACCTGAATGAAGAAGAACTAGAGCGCCGGAGCACGATGGAGGAAGAACTCTTCGATGCCATGATCCTGCGCGTCAAGAGATCCATAGATTTCTACTATCGGCATGACAAGGAGGTTCCTAACGTCTCGCGGCGTTTCAAGTGGACCACGATTGAGTCGCTTCCGAACCTCTTGGCTGAAATCGGTGCTCAGTATCTTTGATTGGCCTGCTGTCTGTTTAGTGGACGCGAAGACAAAGTCATGACCATGGAACTGAAGAATGGATATGATAAGGCAGAGATTTAGCCTGAAGTTCAAGTTCGGGGCGCTTAAGCTAGCAATCGAGCGAGGCGTCTCGATTGCTCAATTCTGCCGGGAACTGGAACGGGCAGTGAGTGTCTTGCGCTCTTGGATGCGTGAAGCCGCGTTGGCGCTGGTACGGGTGGCCGCAGGGGGCATGGGGGCGACGTCATGAGCCGGCGCCCTGCCCGCCGTGGTATGCCGCGTGACTGGAGCGGCAGACTGCTGATCGCGGCCGCGACCCTAAGCTTTCTCTTTGGTGTGCTAGGATTTCATACTGCCGGAGTCTCAGACCCCTGGGAGGTCGCCTACCTGTCCTTTCAGCTCTTCTTCATGAACTTTGTAACGAACATTGGTGGCGTAGAGCTGCAGATGAACCCTTTCCTTCAGGCAGCACGCTTCGGTGCGCTGATCACGGCGGTTTGGGCGATCCTGAAGGCATTCTTCCCTACGGTGCGCCAGAACATCCGCCGCTGGTTGCGCCTACGGGGCAAAGCCTGTGCCGTGATCCTCGGCTACGGTCCGGTGGGACAGGCCATCGGGGCGGCGCTCTGGCGGCAGGACGGCGGCATCCGGCGTGTGACTGCGGTGCATCCCGCCGTGACGCCCGAACTGACCGCGCGGGCGCGGATGGACGGCGTTCTGCTAATCGAGGGCGACCCGTCCGACCCGCGCGTTTTTGACCGTGTCTATGCTGGAAAGGCCGAACGAATTTATGTTAGCGACACTGACGATTTGAGGGCCATCGACACGGCGGTGGCCGTTCGCCGGCACTTGCCCAGCCCTGAGCGGGATATCCGCGTGGTGCTGAACGACAGCGCCGTGGCCGCCCAGATCGCCGAAGCAACGGTTGCCGGGTTCCTCGGCGCGCCCAACCTGCGCTGGTTCTCGATCGCCGATGAGGTCGCGCGGCTTATGATCGCCGACGCCCGATTCGACCGCTTCGCTCTTGAAAGCGGGGCAGAGCGGATGCACCTTGCCATCGTCGGGTGCGGCAGCCAAGGCGAGGCGATCGCGGTCGAAGCGCTGCTGACGGCCTGGCGCGTCGGGCTTGGGCCGCCAAAGATCACCTTCCTCGATCGCGCTCCTTCTGCAATTGAGGCCCGGATGCGCAGCCGCATCCCAGCCTGGTTCACTCAGCCGGAAGGGGGCGCACTCTATCCCGCTGCACGACCCGATTTCGAGTTCCTGCCTTGCTATGCAGAGACGCTCGACTTCGCGCACGATCCGCGCATAGACGGGTTGCGCGCGCGCGTTTCGGGCTGGGTCTTTGCGACGGGAGATGACGCACTGAACCTGCGGGCGAGCCTTGCGCTCCATCGCGCCATAGCCGCCTGCCATATCGACCCCGCGCCGATCTACATTCGTACCCCCACTGGTCACGTCGAAGACGCGCCAGACCTCTCGGCCAACCCGCTTGGCTTCGCGCATACCTTTGGGTCCATAGACAGCGTAATCGCTCGATCGCCTCTCATTGACGAGGACCCTGATGCTTTCCCCAGGACTCTGCATTCGGAGTATCTCAAAGCCGAGCATGAGATGTTCGGACGGCAGTCCGAGGACTGGCGGAGCCTGCCCGAGACTAAGCGCGAGGCCAATCGAGCGCTCTTCCGCCATGCGGTGATGAAAATCGAGGACTTCGGCGCGGTTGCTGTGATTGGTGCCGATGGTGTGCCTAGAACCCACCCCCGGCTGGCCGCGACGCTGCGAGCGGTCGACGAAAACCTCGCATATGATCGGATCGACCAAGAGTCGGACATTCAGGCTTGGTTGAAGGACCGCACGAGCCTCGTTGAGGTGGACAAAGATACCGCTCTCCTGATCCGCGACGCAGCCATTTGTGAGCACAACCGTTGGACCACGGAGCGTGCGCTCGCGCAGTTCTTGCCAACCGCGCGTCCAGACCGCAGGATGCGCAACGACGTTCGGCGGCTTCACAACAATATGCATGACTGGTTCGAACTCGGCGACGCCGAGACCCGCCGCTACGACGTGGTCATGCTGCGCGCACTTCTCTCCCAGCGGATCGAGGCGACGCACCTCTTACTCAAGAAGGCACGAGTTCGAACGGTATTTCTCGCTGTTAATAGTGAAGCTGGGACGTGTGTAGCTCACGTGGCCGGAAACGGGACGTTGCGTGGCGACGTCTCCGAACTGCGCTTACACCTGAACGCACGCACAGCACCCAATGAGCCCGCAGATCTCGTGTCGGTGGTAATGAGGTGCCTTGCGCCGCATATCGACAGACAAAGGCATCTACCGCCCGCGCGCATCCGCTTCGACTTCACCAAGCAACCGAACGAGCGAATTCTAGCCCTTGCAAACCTCGTAGCCGACGAACTGCGGCGGAAACTTCCCGACACGACGCTAATCGAAGGATTCTGGAACTGGCGGGCAGCGGGAAGTCCGGTAGTAGGTGTTGTCGGTCACCGTGACCTTTCGGCTTTCGGAGGCAACACCCCGGTCACCGAACGGCTCAGGCAGGTTTTCATGGACCTAGTGATCGAGAAGGGCGTAGACCAGTTGGTGACCGGATACGCGCTCGGCGCTGATCAAGCGGCGGTGGAGGCGTGGGCAACGCTAGGACTGCCAAATCCTGTACTACTGTTCCCTTTTGCGGGCTACGGTGACGACGGAAAACGGGTGCTCTTCACAGAAAATCCGTCAGCTGCGACAGCTCAGACCACTATTGAAGAGGAGGACATCAAAAAGATTACGGATCGATCCATGCTGACGATCTGTGACGGCCACATCGGGCAAGCTGGCGAACTGTTACGCCGTACGAATGTGGTAGTGTTCGTGATCGACCGTGGCGGAGCGGCTCGTGCGGGCGGCACGTTGGACACATTAAGACGCGCAGGAGAGATTCAGCGCGAAATCATACTGATTGAGCCGCGCCCTTGAAGCGACGGTCTCGTTTGGCAACCCTCACAACGCGGGTCGCATACATACCAGCTTAGAGCCATCTGTAGCGGAAATCCACTCGCCGTTTCTTGACCAAAAAACGGCACTCACCGGACCATCAAGAAACTGATAGCTCGCAAGTTTGTCCAAGCTTCTAAGTGAAACCAATGAAATGACGCCTTCCCGGTGCCCAACCACAGCAAGCTCTCCATAGCTGGGTGCATCTGCACTTACACAATGCACCTCGAGCCTACTTGTCTCCAATTCCGCTAAGTCATTGCGTCGATAGCGCGAAATCTGCCCGTTTACAGTCAGGGTCACGAGATTACCAAAACCATCGTCCTCAATAATCGCACAGATCGCGCCCTTTTGTTGCTGAGCTAATGCGACCACTTTCGACTCCGAGTCAATTTTGTAAAGATGACCCTCGTAATCACCCACGAACAAATCACCATCGATGAAGCGCAAAGCTCGCACGCTGTCGGCATCTGGTAAAGCAATTCGACAAATCAATTCATGCCACCTGAGGCACCAAATCAAAACAGTACCATTATCTAGCCCAAACGCAACGCGTTCGGATGCGTTGTCCAAAGAGACCACTCTAAATGGGGGAATTTCATCTACTAATTGGCCAGTCGGCCCAGCGATGGAAAAAATAACCGTCTTGTCCCGATATTCTTCCGGATCTTTACCAGTCCCGGCGTCCTCCTCTTCAGCAATATTTACATCATAGCCCTGCGTTGTTGAGTCAAGCCCATTCACCCTTCCTATTCCAATAGTGTGGTCGTACGTATTACCAAACGGATCGCGTGTGCCAAGAACGCTTCGAAGCACAATCTCCTTTGAGCCAGCTATAGCGATAATTCCGGCCTTTTCCGAAACATCCATGTCATTTACGGAGATATTGAAATCTACAGATCGGATCTTTCGTCCGCGATCAGTTTCGAGCTCAAGCAAGCGCCCCTCTTTGCACAAAACAATCAAGGCAGCCCCCTTATCTCGTCCGATGATTGATGAGGCCGGTGTATCAAGCGTTATGGACCAGTCAACGGAAAGCTCCATACGCTCTTTCGAGATGCATGCTGGGGATATCTCAAGAATCCGATCCAGTTCGGAGGCTACGCGCAATGCGACTGATGCATGTTTCCGAAACTCTGATGCGAGAACTTTAACCTCGTTTACGCGCGTACGTTTTGTAAGCAGTTCATTTAACGAGCGCAGTATGTCCTCCTGTTCTTCTAGTGTGAGCACTGCCATTCGCAATCGCCTTGATATCTCGACGAGAGGCATCGCAGGAAGCTGTGGCGAGTCTGGTTCGGGAATGGGCGCCGGATGCGGTGGCGGTATCCCCAACAACGCCTTTGCAACTTCTTTGCGGTGACCATAATCAGCGCTCAGGAAAGAGATTACGTGGCGGTCCGCCAACATCGGGTGAACGACCTCCATTTCAGCAAGCGAGATGGGAAGGATCACTTTCCTTAATGCAACGGCGTAATCGAATTCAGTTCTACAAATTTCGGACGTAAGCGAATCGCCTGAAGCGCAAAACACAAAAACGTCGCAGTTTCGGATCGCTGATATAATTTCCGCCCACCAGTTTTGACCTCCTCCAATCTCTCGGTCAATCCATATAGAGTAGCCTAGAAGCTCGATTTCTGCTGCAAGCGAAAATGCTAGCTCCGTGTCAGAACGTGAATAGCTAAGGAATACGTTTTTCAAAACGTCCTCTCAGGCCAAAAATGAATGGCGTCAGCCAGCTGCGATGCCAGTACCTTTGGCGGAAGACGTTCTGCCTTTATTGCGTCGATTCGGGCTGGGGCGACCTGGCCCAACCGCAGCTTGATTTCCTGGACCAAATCATACTCAGCGGGCAAAAAGCCGATGAACAGAACGTCTACGTCGCTTGCAGCATCAGCCTCTCCACGTGCCCATGACCCAACTAGTGCAAGGCCGTGATACGCGTTGAGTTTCTCGCGAGGCAGAGAACCTTGGAGATCAAAAACGAGCATGGAGGGCGAATGCGTTTGTGGCATTTCCTAATGATTAGCTTCGATCAGCAACGCTGAAAGCCGCGCGATCCGGTTCAACGGTCTGGTCATACTGACACCCTACACCTAACCAATATCGTTCCATTTTTGCAATAGTCGGAAATCAATACCTGTAGGTCTGATTGAACTAGAGTATTGAGGCGCGCCTGCACCTCGAAGCAGCCCGAGATACCGCAGCGCGAAGCACCCAGACCATGCCAGGGGTCAGCCCGGTGAGGGCGATGGTCGCTTTCGCCCCACCTTTGGAAACCTTCCATTGTGGCCGCGACTTTGTTGCCTGGCTCGCTCTGGTGCCGAAGCAGCATTCCACAGGCGGCAAACCCCGGTTTGGGCGAACATCGAAGATGAGTCAGCGTGACTTCAACGCGGTGGGCCGCAGTTGTGTGCTGACTGTGTGTATTATCGTAGGTTCGGCGTGACATCGTCGAGAATATGGCCGCCATGAATCACCCATGGGCTTCGATGATCGTCCGCGTTGTTTGCACTGCCGCGGCAAGTTGGGTCGTGTTCACCTCCTTTAGCCCCAGCCCAGCCAGATCGAAGGACAGCCGATCTGACCCTGCGCGACCCGCGGCGGCCCGTGCAGCCCTCCCTCGCGCCCGGCCCGGCGGCACAGGCTTGGGATCAAGCGTGGGAGATTGAGCCGCTTTGGGCAGCGCGTTCGCCTCAGACCCCTGCGCACCTGCAGCCGCCCGAACCTCCTGCAATTCCAGCTTCAGCTTCTCCACGGTCTCACGGGTCTCGGACATCTGCCGATCTCGCCGCACGCCTTCCTCGTCCGGATACGGGAAGCTTCCCGATTGACCGGCGTGCAGAACCTTCAACACCGGGTCCTCGAAATACTTCACCCTTCTTGCCCGGATCGGCATCTGCGCGTCGATCACAAGGATGACCTCGTCGAGGTCCATGCGCCGGGCCTCATCCTCGGTCAGGAGCGGGGTATCTTCTGTCCTCTCCGAGACGCTGCGCCCTTCGAATGGATTGCGCCCGACGGCACGAGAGCGGGTCACCACACGCTTGGTGGTCTTGCCGACGGCCTGGCTCAATTCCTCGATGGTCTTCTGCTCGGACGGGGTGAGGTAGAGCTTTACCCCGGCGCCGCCCTGCAGCGACCTGCGGGTGTTTTCGCCATAGATCTCGTCCAGCGCCGGGATCGTCTGGGTCACGATGGCGAGGTTACCGCCGAAGGAGCGCAGGGTCTTTATGCTTTCGGCGACGATTGGCATTTTCCCGAGCCGGTCAAACTCGTCGAGCATGATCATCACCGGCCAAGGCTCATCATCGCCGGGTTCCTGTGCTTGCAGCGAGGCAATCAGGTCCGAAAAGAAGAGGCGGATCAGCGGGGCAAGCGGGCGGATCATCTCGGATTCGACCACAAGATAGATAGCATGTGGGCGGCGGCGGATATCCCGGAATGAGAAGTCAGAGGTCGCGGTGGCCGCGTCAATCGCGCGGTTGTCCCAAGTGTCGAGGCCCGATGTCATCAGGAGGGAGAGGTAGGAAGTGAGGGTGTCGTTGTTGGTCGATGCCATACGCTCGAAGATCAGTTTGGCCGACTTGTTCTTCACCTCCTGCGAGCGCTTCAGATACTCCTTCTGCTTGTCGCCGCCCGAGGCGGTGATGCGGTAGATCTCGCCGATGGTCGGCACACCGCGCTCGAAGGCCAGAAGCCCGGCCGCCACGAAGAGGTCGATACCCCCGGCCAAAAGCCCGCTCAGCTTTTCATTGTCGGTCTGCAGGAAGAGCTTCGCGGTGAGTTTAAGCTCCATCTGGGGTCTGATGCCGGAGGGGGCAGAATAGT
>NZ_JHEH01000047.1 GCF_000715505.1 Thioclava dalianensis | reverse complement strand
CGGCCAGCCGCTCGGGCCGCAGGGTGGGGTCAGGATCACTCATGGTCATTCACTGTCGTGCCTTTGACGGGCGGGGGCAATGGGGGCTCTGCCCCCGACTGTCAAAACGGGGCGTTTTGACAGCCTCCCCCGGGATATTTGGATCAAGAGGAAGAGATCAATCCTTGGGGGCGAGGAGGCGCAGCGCGGTGCGGATCAGCTTGGCGGTGTCGACGGCTTCGGGGTCGTCGCTGGCCTGTGCGACGGCGGCGGCGGCGTCGGACGGGCCATAGCCAAGATTGGTGAGCGCCGAGATCGCCTCGGCGGTGAAATTGGTGCGCGGCGTGGCGGCGGGGGCGGGTTTGCGCGCAGGCTTCGCGGGCGCGTCCGTCTCGATCACCTCTGATGTGGTGTCGACGGTCAGATCGGCGCTCATCGACATCACGCCGGGGGCTTTTTCCTTCAGTTCAAGCACCACGCGCTGCGCAAGTTTCGGGCCGACGCCCGGTGCGGTCTTGACCGCCGCCCAGTCGCCCAGAGCGATGGCGCGGCCCAGCCCCTCGGCGCCCAATGTGCCAAGGATCGCGAGCGAGGCCTTGGCCCCGATGCCCTGCACCGAGGTCAGCAATTTGTGCCATTCCTTTTCCAGCAGCGAGGGGAAGCCAAAGAGTTGCAGCAGGTCTTCGCGCACCAGCAGATCGGTATAAAGCGCGCAGGCCTCGCCCACGGGGGGCAGCGACTGCGCGGTGCGCGTGCTGACATGGATGATATAGCCCACGCCGCGCACATCGATCATGACGTGATCCATCGCGCGGTGGATGATGGTGCCTGCGATGCGACCGATCATGCGCGCCTCCGCTTTTGGGTGTGAGAGAGTGCTGTGCGCGAGAGCTGAGCGGCCCCGAGCCGCGCTGCGGATTGCAGATGGAAGGCATGGCAGATCGCGATGGCCAGCGCATCGGCGGAATCGGCGCTGTCGAACGTGACGCCCGGCAATTGGTGGCGCACCATATGCTGGACCTGCACCTTGTCGGCATGGCCCACGCCCACCACCGTTTTCTTGACGGCATTGGGGGCGTATTCCCCGACCTCGAGCCCCGCCTGCGCGGGCACCAGAAGGGCGATGCCGCGGGCCTGACCCAGCTTGAGCGTGGCCACGGCATCCTTGTTGACGAAGGTCTGCTCGACGGCGGCGGCCTCGGGGGCGTGCTGGACGATCACCGCTGTGAGGCCCTGATGCAGCTCCAAAAGGCGCTTGGCCAGATCCGTGCCGGCTGAATGCAGCGTGCCATTGGCAAGATGGCGCAGCCGCGATCCCTCCATCTCGATCACGCCCCAGCCAAGATTGCGCAACCCCGGATCGATCCCGATCACTCGCATAGCGCTCTGCCCCCGTTTGTTATCCTTTTCGGTCAATTAGCACGAAAAGGGAACATCGCCTAGCCCTGACCGGCCTTGCATACCATCCGGGGCATGCGAAAACTGCATGGCGGGGCTGTCGGAACGTACGTTGTTTTTGCACATTGCCGGATTTATCTACGGATCACGAAACGAAATGCCGCAATCTTGAGCAAGATGTGAACCCTAGGAGCCTCCCATGTCGATCATGGAAATGAACACCCGCAGCGCCCGCGTCCGTCAGCCCAGCCTGATCCTGTCGCTGATCAACGGCCTGCTGGAATGGAATGACCGTCGCGTCACCCGCAACGAGCTGTCCAAACTGTCCGACCAAGCACTTGATGATATCGGCCTGACCCGTTTTGACGTCACGCGCATGCGCTGAAGCGTCACGACACTGCACTTCGCAAGGGCTGCCCATCGGGCAGCTTTTTGCATTTTTGGGCCTTGGATGGCTGTGCCCTGCGTTCAGACGCGCGTCTCTTGCAGCTCTTGCGCCAGCGTGGCCATCAGGCGACTGGCCGGCATTGCGCGGGCCAACGGCGCGCCCTGACCGGCCCAATAGGCGCCAAACCCGTATTCCCCCTGCGCCTTGGCTGCCGCATGCAGCGCCTTTCCCGCATCATAAGCGATCGGATAGGCGGGCGGGCAGAGGTCGGGCGCTGTCTGCTCAAGCTGCGTGAAGCGGCTGGCCAGCGCACGGGCGGGACGCCCCGAGATCACAGAGGTCAGCCGGGTCGCCTGCGCGCCCGGTCCGTGTAGCGCACGGCGATAGGCGGCGTCGGCTGCGGATTCCGGGCAATCCAGAAACGCCGTGCCAAGCTGGGCTGCCACCGCGCCAAGGCGCAGTGCTGCGGCGATACCCGCCCCGTCCATGATACCGCCCGCTGCGATGACGGGGAGGTTGGTCTCACGCACCAGCAGGCGGGTCAGCGCGAGCGTGCCAAGCTGCGGGTCCTCTGCGTCGGGGTCGAAAATGCCGCGATGGCCACCTGCCTCGATCCCTTGCGCGACAATGCCGTCGATGCCCGATTGCGCGATCAGTTGCGCCTCGTGCAGATTGGTGGCCGTCGCAAGCAGCGTGATGCCCGCGGCGTGCAGGGCTTCGATGGCGGCGCGCCCGGGCAACCCGAAATGAAAGCTGACAACGGCGGGGCGTGTCTCGATCAACAGATCCATTAGGGCGGGCGCGTCATTGAAGCTCTCATAGATCCGGCGCAGAGATGCGGGCGGCTCGGCGCCGAATTCCGCGAAAAGCGGCGCCAATGCGTCAAGCCATGCACGTTCGCGCTGGGGGTCGCGATGCGGTGTGGCATGCGCAAAGACATTGACGTTGAAGGGGCGCGCAGTCGCAACCCGCGTCTCGGCGATCATCTGGCGCGCACCCGCCACATCCGTGGCACCGATGCCGATTGCCCCCAAGCCTCCGGCATTCGAGACCGCCGCTGCGAGCGCAGGCGTCGATACCCCCGCCATCGGTGCCTGAAAGATCGGGTGGATCAGTCCCAGTTGGCGCAGCATCTCAGCTCCTTTCGCGGAGGGTCAAAGGATTCGTTCTTTCAATGAAAACCATATTTGACATTGGTTCTCGTTTAAAGAATTTATTGATAACCAATTCTGATGCGGAGATTGGCATGGACCTTGTCACCCTGACCGTCTTTCGGGCCGTTGCGCATGCGCAGGGCGTCACGCGTGCAGCCGACGCGTTGGGGCGGGCGCCCTCCAATGTCACGACCCGCATTCAGCAGCTTGAGGCCGAATTGGGCACGCAGCTCTTTCATCGGCAGCACAAGCGGATGCTGTTGAGCCAAGAGGGGCGGCTGTTTCTCGATTATGCCGAGCGCATCCTGAACCTTGCCGATGAGGCGCGGCAGCGTCTTGATCCGACGCAGCCCAGCGGCACGTTGCGGATCGGCGCGATGGAGAGCACGATCGCCAGCCGTCTGAGTGGCCCGCTGGCGCAGTTCAGCCGCGACTGGCCCGATGTGACGCTGGAGCTGACCTCGGCCCCCAGCCGCGCCTTGCTCGACGCGCTCGCAGCGTATCGGATCGATTGCGCGTTCGCGGCCTTCGCCTCGGATGCGGCGCTGGCGGAAACGGAGTTCGACGCGGTGCCGGTTTATCGCGAGGCGCTGGTGTTGCTTGTCCCGCCGGGCCATCCGCCAGCTGCGACGTTAGATGACCTGCAGCTCTACACGCTTGCCGCCTTTGCGCCGGGCTGCACCTATCGCGAGATTGCGCAGGATCGGCTGGCCGCCGCGGCCCGCGCGCAGGGGCGTGTCCTCAAGCTGCAAGAGGTGCCCTCCTATCACGCCATGTACGGTTGTACGGCGGCGGGGGCCTGTCTCAGCGTGATGCCGCGCAGCGTGGCCGATCTGGTGCGCCATCAGGGGGCAGTGCAGGAGGTGGCGCTGGGCGAGGTCGTGACCTATCTGCTGCGGCGCCCGGGGGGCAGAACGCCCGCCCTTGAGGCATTTCGCCAATGCCTTCGGCCAGAGGCTGGCGCCTTCAGTGTATAATGGAGCCGATGACACCTGCGAGATAGCGGGTCGGAGCGTCGGCATGAAGAACCCAGCCGCCCAGTTGCTGCGCAAGATTGCCCTGCGCCATCAGATCGACACGGGCCGCGTACTCGGTCGCTCCGATCTGCGCCAGAATTGCCGCCTTGAGCAGGAAGGCGCCCACTAGAAAGAGCGCGATCCCGCGCAAGGGCAGGCCGCGTCGCGCTTTCGGGCGCATCGAGTCGAAATAGCTGCGCCCAAGTGCGCCACTTGCCTCGAAAGCGCCGCCCGCCTCGTGAATCCGGTCGATGCGACTCAACCGCTTCTCGAAATCAGTGATCTCTGTTTTCGCCATGTTGATCTCACAGGTTGTCTGCACACAAATCCTTAGATTGAGTTTAGACCAACTGCCGTGGACTCCAGAGCGCTAATGTGGCGGATTAGCTGCGGCTCATCACCAATGTCGTCCACTCGCCGAACTCTTTGCGCGCTTTGGAAACAAAGCCCTGCGCCTTATAGGCGGCGATCACGTCTTCGGCCTGCTCATTGAGCAATCCGCTCAGGATCACGACACCCGATTCGCTGCAATTTTTCGCCATATCGGGGGCCAGTGCGATCAGCGGTGCCTTAAGGATATTGGCGAAAATCAGATCAAACGGGGCTGCCGCTTCAAGGGCGGGATGGTGAAATCCCGCCGCCTCGACGCAGCTCACGCGCCCGGCCAGATCGTTGAGCGCGACATTGGCATTGGCGGTCTCAACCGCGACAGGATCGATGTCCGAGGCCAGCACGGGTTCGGGCCACAGCTTGGCTGCGGCCATCGCGAGCACGGCGGTGCCGCATCCGATATCGACGCTATTGTGGAAGTGATAGCCCTCGCTGGCCAGCGCATCGAGCGCGCTGAGACAGCCCGAGGTCGTGCCGTGATGACCCGTGCCAAACGCCATCGCCGCGTCGATCCGCAACGCCACAGCATCTTCGGGGATCTTGTCGGCATCGTGGCTGCCATAAAGGAAGAACCGACCCGCGCGCACGGGGGCCAGCTCGCGCCGGACATGGGCGACCCAGTCGGTCTCGGGGATCTCAGAGATGACGAAGGGCTGCGCGCCATGCGCCACGGCCAGCAGCGTCAGAACCACGTCATCGGGCTCTTCAAGGAAATAGCCCGAGACTTCGTAGCGGCCTGAACCATCCTCGATCTCGAAGACACCGGTGCCATAGGGCGCGGGCTCGAGATCCTCAAGCCGCTCCTCCAGTGCCTCGGCGGCATCGCGATCGGCCAGCGTGGTAAATGCGGTGAAGGTGGTCATGGCGGCTCCTTGCTCGGACGTTGCTCGGGCTTAGGCCGCAGCGCGCGAGCCGTCAAGCAGGCGTCGACCGGGGGCAGACAGCCCCCAGCCGTGCTGCGCTTTGGTTGCGGGCCGTTCGTTACGCCTGAAGCCCGATCGGGCAGCTCACACCCGTCCCGCCGATCCCGCAATAGCCATCCGGGTTCTTGGCGAGGTATTGCTGGTGATAGTCCTCGGCATAGTAGAAGGGCGGGGCGTCGAGGATCTCGGTGGTGATCTGGCCATAGCCTGCCGCGGCCAGCTGCGCGCCATAAGCCGTGCGAGAAGCCTCGGCGGCGGCCTTTTGCTCGGGCGAGAAGGTGTAGATCCCCGAGCGGTACTGCGTGCCGCGATCATTGCCCTGACGCATGCCCTGCGTCGGATCGTGGCCTTCCCAGAACACCTGCAACAGCTGCTCATAGCTGATCTTGGCCGGATCGAAGATGACGCGGACCACCTCGTTATGGCCGGTCATGCCCGAGCAGACCTCGCGATAGGTCGGGTTGGGCGTCGGCCCTCCGGCATAGCCGACCATGGTCAGCCAGACGCCGTCGGTGTTCCAAAAGATCCGCTCGACACCCCAAAAACAGCCCATGCCGAAAATCGCCTCTTCCATGCCCGCAGGCACGTCCGAGCGCAGATCGAGCCCGCTCAGGAAATGCGGCTCTGCCAGCGGCATGGCCTCGGGGCGGCCCGGCAGGGCCTCGGATTTCGACGGGATCTTGGCGGGTTTTCCAAACAGCATGATATGTCTCCCTTTGTCCCTCCTTAGATAGGCAGCGGGAGGGGAATTTCCAGATCAGGCAGGCAGCGGCCCCAGCCCTTGCAACACGGTCTCATAGCCTTTCGAGGGGTGACGCGGCACCAGCAGCGCCAGCCCCAGCGAGACCAGCGCCATCATGGCGGCCAGCCCGAACACGGTGCCCGGCGAGATCATCCACAGATAGCCCAGTGTCACCGGCAGAAAGACCGCCGCGATATGGTTGATCGTGAAGGAGACGGCGGCGGTGGGCGCGATGTCTCCGGGATCGCAGATCTTCTGAAAATAGGTCTTTTGCGCGAAGGCCAGCGCGAACAGAAGATGATCGACCACGTAAAGCGCGCAGGCCAGCCACAGCCCCCAGCCGAACCAATAGATCCCGCCATAGGCCACGAATAACGCCGTAAGCCCGCAATATTCGCAGATCAGCGCCCGGCGTTCGCCAAACCGCGCCACAAGACGCCCCATCGCCGGCGCCGCCGCGATATTGATCGCGAAATTGACCATGAACAGCAAGGTGATCTCATCAACGCGCAGGCCAAACCGCTCGACCATCATGAAGGCGGCAAAGACCACGAAAATCTGCCGCCGCGCACCTGCCATGAAGGTGATCGCGTAATAGAGCCAATAGCGCCGCCGCAGCACGAATTTCTTCGATTGCGGCTCGCGGGTGCGAAACTGCGGATAGAGCAGGGCGGCAGCCAGCATGATCGCCACCGTCGTCAGGCCCGCCGCCGCGTAGACGAACTCATAGCTGAGCGCGAAGGTCTTCCAGGTCAGCACCAGCAGCCCATAGGCCAGCAGCGAGGCCGCAGAACCAATCGCCACGATCCGCGCGAGCGTTTGGGGCGCTTTCGCCTTATCGATCCATTGCAGCTGCAGCGACTGGTTCACCGCCTGAAAATAGTGAAACCCGATGGAGGATAGCAGCGTGACGATGATCAGGCCGCCAAAGCTCGGAAACAGCGCCGTGACGGCGGTGGCCGCGCCCAAAAGCAGCAATGACACAATCGCCAGAACCTGCTCGCGCATCACCCATAAGACCACGATCACACCGATGGCCAGAAACCCCGGCACCTCGCGAAAGCTCTGCAGCCAGCCGATATCGATCCCGTCGAAATGCACGACATCGATGACGAAGTTGTTGAGCAGCGCCGACCATGTCGCAAAGGAGATCGGCATGGCGGTCGCCATCACATAAAGCAACATCTCCGGCCTGCGCCAGCGCGGCAGGGTATGGGCCTCGTCCAGAGAGATTTCGCGTATTCCAAACATGCGCTCCTTAGACGCTGGAATGCGCCGCCTTGCAAGATAGCAATAGGTGCAGAGAGACGGGTAAATCTGTGCATCTTTGCGGGGGACAAGCGGGCGCTGAGGCAACGGAGAGCTGCGGGCAAGACCGCGGATGGCCGCGCGTTGCAAGCGGCGTTGGCGCGCGCATCCGGGATCTTGCCCGCTTGCCGGATGCCGGGAACTGTGCCAGTGATTGTGCCGTCGGTTTCCTTCGGGAATTGAAAGGGAATCCGTTCCGGCCTCGGTCGGCAAACGGAACTGCCCCCGCAACTGTAGGCGGTGAGTGCCTCTCGATGAGCCACTGGGACCATCCCGGGAAGGCGAGAGGTGCCGCGACCCGTCAGTCAGGAGACCTGCCGACGAGAGAAACCACGACCGGACGGGGTGTTCTGGGGCGGGAAACCAAGCTGGCCGCCCGGTCGCATTCCGTTTCGCGTCTCAATCCCTGAGGGTCCAATCTGACGGGACGGATCGGATGAGACAGATATTTATCGCGGCCACACTGCTGGCCGGAACCGCGTTGCCACTGCATGCGCAGGACACGCATTACCCCCTGACATTGACGAATTGCGGCTACGAGATTTCCTTCGATGCCGCACCGGACAGTGCCGTGACCATCGGCCAGTCCGCGACAGAGATCCTTTATTCTCTCGGTCTCGCGCCGAAAGTCTCGGGCACCTCGGTCTGGTTCAACCCGGTCCTGCCCGAATTTGCCGAGGTCAACGCGGGCATTGAGCGCTTGGCCGATAACGACCCGAGTTTCGAAAGCGTCGTCGCGAAAAAGCCCGGGCTCGTCGCCGTTCAATACGAATGGCATGTGGGGCCCGATGGCAGCGTCGGCACGCGCGAGATGTTCCACGACATCGGCATTCCGACCTATATCCTGCCCGCCGATTGCGACACCAAAGACAACTCGACCGGCGGCGACGGCACGCGCACCGGCGCCTTCGAGACGGCCTCGGTCTATAAGGGCATCCGCGAGCTGGCCGAGATCTTCGACGTGCAGGCGCAGGGCGCGGCCCTTGTCTCAGACCTTCAGGCCACGGAAGCCCGGGCCATTGCGCGTGCCAAGGCGCTCGATCTGCCAAAGGATCTCTCTGCGGTGTTCTGGTTCTCCTCCCCCGAGCTGCAGACCGATCCCTATGTCGCCGGGCGGCTCGGCGCGCCGGGCTACATGATGTCGAAACTGGGCATCGAGAATGTCATCAAATCCGACGAAGAATGGCCGACGGTCGGCTGGGAGAGCATTGCGCGCGCCGATCCGGACGTGATCGTCATCGCCTATATGGATCGTCGCCGCTATCCCGCAGACGATGTTGACAAGAAACTGGAATTTCTGCGCAGCGACCCCGTGGCAAGCCAGATGACCGCCGTGCGGGAGGGGCGGATCGTGCAGATGGACGCCCATGCCATGAGCGCGACGATGCGCTCGATCTACGGGCTGGAGACGCTTTCCGACGCCCTATCCAAAATGTCCTTCCAATGACCGTGGCACTCGCCTCCGGGCGTGTTGCCGTGGGGCGCGGGCTTTGGCTTGCGCCTCTCCTGCTGGGGGCAACGATCCTTGCGGGCACGGCCATCGGAGAGACTCGATTGCCCTTCACGGTGGTGCTGCGAACGCTTGCGAACCACCTCTGGGGCGCAGGCTATCCCGTGGACGGGATCGAGGCCGGGATCATCTGGAGCTACCGCCTGCCGCGGGCCATTGTCGCGGCCTGCTGCGGGGCGGGGCTCGCTTTGACCGGCGTCGTCCTTCAGGCGCTCCTGCGCAACCCGCTGGCCGATCCCTATCTCATGGGGCTTTCGGCGGGTGCCTCGACGGGCGCGGTCCTTGTGGCGGTGGCGGGCATCGGCGGCGGGGTGGTCTCGATGTCGCTTGGCGCGCTCTGCGGGGCGCTGCTTGCCTTTGGTTGCGTCGTCCTTCTGGCCCATGCGGTCAGCGGAGGCACAGGCGGTGGCCGCGCGACCCAAGCGGCGGCCGCGATCATTCTCGCCGGGATCGCAGGCTCGCAGATGTTCAACGCCCTGACCGCCTTCACCATCGCTCGCTCGGCCAATGCAGAGCAGGCGCGGGGCATCATGTTCTGGCTCATGGGAAATCTCTCGGGCATCCGCTGGGAGGATGTCGGCGCGTGCCTGCTCGTGTCCCTCGCGGGCATTGCGCTGTGTCTTTGGCATCGGCGCGGGCTTGATGCGTTCACCTTCGGGGCGGATGGCGCGGCGGCGCTCGGGATCAATGTCCCGGCCCTGCGTGGCAGCCTCATCACCGCCACCGCGATCATGGTCGGCGTCCTCGTCTCGAAGGTGGGCGCGATCGGGTTTGTGGGCCTCGTCGTGCCCCATGCCATGCGCTTTCTCGTGGGGACGCGCCACGATCGGCTGGTGCCGGCCTCGGCGCTGGCGGGGGCGGTGTTCCTCGTCGCCGCCGATGTGATCAGCCGCATCCTCGTGCCGGGACAGGTCCTGCCCATCGGGGTGGTGACGGCGCTTGTCGGTGCGCCCGCCTTCGCGCTGATCCTTATACGGGGGGCGCGGCGATGAAGATCGAGGTCCGGATGCTTTCCGCGCGGGTCCACCGCACGCCGCTCCTCAAGGACATCTCGGCCTGCGTCGAGAGCGGCGAGTTCTTCGGTCTCATCGGCCCCAACGGGTCGGGCAAATCCACATTGATGCGCTGCCTTGCGGGGCTGCAGCGGCCCGTATCGGGCCGCATTCTCGCGGATGGCGCAGATCTGAGCACCATGCCCGCCCGCAGCCGCGCCCGGCGCATTGCCTTCGTGGAGCAACAGGCCGACACGACGGACCGCCTGAGCGTCCGGGATGCGGTCGCGCTTGGGCGCACGCCCTATCTCTCCCCGCTGCGGGGCTGGGGCGCTGACGATGATGCCGCCGTCACGGGCGCTTTGCGGGCCGTCGAGATGACGGCCTTCGCAGATCGCCTCTGGCATACGCTCTCAGGCGGCGAGCGCCAGCGCGTTCATATCGCTCGCGCCCTTGCGCAGGATCCCGATCTGCTGCTGCTCGACGAGCCCACCAACCATCTCGATATCCGACATCAGCTCTCGCTCTTGGCGCTCGTCCGGGCACTGCCCATCACCCGCGTCGTCGCCCTGCATGACCTCAATCAGGCCGCAGCCTGCGACCGGATCGGGGTGGTCTTGGGCGGGCGGCTGGTCGCCACGGGCTGCCCCCACGAGGTGCTGACCGAGACCCTGCTGGCCGATGTGTTCGGCGTGGCGGCCCTGCGCCATCCCGCCCCGGACGGATCGCCGCAGCTGCACTTCTCCCATGCCCTCTAGCGGATTTCTTCTGCGTGGTCTCGTCGGCGTCCCGCGCTGATCCGTGCGGAGGATCATCGGCTGAAGCTACATGAAGCTTTGCGGGTCGATATCGACGGCCAGACGGGCCGTGCGGGGCAGTCGGATGCCCTTGAGCCACGCCTTGATCGCCGATTGCAGCGGCGCGCCTTTCTCGGCCTTGATCAGCAGCCGCACCCGGTGGCGCCCACGCACGCGGGCCACGGGGGCAGGGGCCGGGCCGAAGACCTGCGCCCCGATCCGCCGCAGCGGCCCGTCATTGCGCGCCAGATGGCTGCCCAGATCGAAGAGCGGTTGGAGCTCTTCGCCCGTCAGGATGATCCCGGCCATCCGGCCATAGGGCGGCACGCCCTGCGCCTGTCGTTGGGCGGCTTCCTGCGCCCAGAAGGCCTCTTCGTCGCCGCCCAGGATCGCGCGGATCACCGGGTGCTCGGGCTGGAAGGTCTGGAGCAGCGCGATGCCCTTATCCTCGGCGCGGCCCGCACGCCCCGCGACCTGCCGCATCAGCTGAAAGGTCTTTTCCGCCGCCCGCAGATCCGAACCCTGCAGGCCCAGATCGGCATCGATCACGCCCACAAGCGTCAGCTTGGGGAAATTGTGCCCCTTGGCCACGATCTGTGTGCCGATGATGATATCGGCCCCGCCCTGTGCGATCTCGACAATGCTCTCCTTGAGCGCGCGGGCCGAGCCGAAGAGATCCGAGCTGAGCACCGCCAGCCGCGCCTCGGGAAAGCGCCGCGTGACCTCTTCGGCCAGCCGCTCGACACCGGGGCCGACAGGGGCCAGCTTGCCGCTCACCCCGCAGCTCGGGCAGGTCTCGGGGATGGGCTTGGTCTCGCCGCATTGATGACAGACAAGCCGCTTGAGAAACCGGTGTTCGACCATGCGCGCATCGCAGTGATCGCAGGCGATCTGATGCCCGCAGGCCCGGCAGATCGTGACCGGCGCATAGCCGCGCCGGTTGAGAAACAGCATCGATTGCTGGCCCTCGGCGATGCGCTTGGTGACCTCGGCCACAAGGCTCGGACCGATCCAACTCCCGGCCTCCAGCGCCTCGTCGCGCATGTCGATCGTGCCCATATCGGGCATCTCCGCCGTGCCGAAACGCGCGCCCAGATCGAGGCGCTGATATTTGCCCGCCTGCGCATTGGCCCAGCTTTCCAGCGAGGGTGTGGCCGAGGCCAGAACCACCTGCGAGCCCGCCTGAGCCGCGCGCAGCACCGCCATGTCGCGCGCGTTATACAGCACGCCTTCTTCTTGCTTATACGAGCTGTCATGCTCTTCATCGACCACGATCAGCCCAAGGTCGCGGAACGGCAGGAACAGCGCTGAGCGCGCGCCGACCACAAGCTGCACCGCGCCCGACCCGCAGGCCTTCCACAGTCGGCGGCGCTCGGATTGGGTGACACCGGAATGCCATTCGCCGGGTTGTGCGCCAAACCGCGCCTCGACGCGGGCGAGAAACTCAGAACTCAGCGCGATCTCAGGCAGCAGCACCAGCGCCTGCCGCCCCTGCGCGAGGCACTGCGCCACCGCCTCAAGATAAACCTCGGTCTTGCCCGAGCCGGTCACGCCTTTCAGAAGCGTCGTCGAATAGCCGCCCGCACTGGCGCGCAGGGCCTGCGCCGCTTGCGCCTGCGCCTCAGACAGAGCCTTGCCGGGACGGTTGGGATCGAGCCGCGCAAAGGGCAGATCGCGCGGCACTTCGGTCTCGATCACCGCGCCGGATTTGACCAGCCCCTTCACCACCTGCGTGGTGACCCCCGCAAGCTGCGCCAGCTCACCCAGATGATAGCCCGCCCCGCCATGCGCCTCGAGCACTTCGAGCACGCGCGCCCGCGCATCGGTCATCCGCGCGGGCTCGTGATCGCCCAGCCGGTAGATCTTGCGCATCCCCGGCGGATCGCCCAAGCCCGGCGCGCGCGTGGCCAAGCGCAAGACCTGCGGCAGCGGCGTCATCGTGTAGTCGGCCATCTTTACCAGAAAATCCCGCAGCTCTGTGCGCATCGGGGCGACATCGAAGACCCGGTTCGCCGCGCGCAGCTTGGCCATGTCGAAATCGCCATCGCCCGGCCCCCAGACGACGCCGAGCACCCGGCGCGGCCCAAGGGGCACCTCGACAAAGGCCCCCTCCCAGCAGCCCCCCTCGGGCGCGCGATAATCGAGCGGCTTGCCGATTGGCTCTGCGGTCAGAACCGACAGGCGCGCGCCTTCCTCAAACCAGCTGGGCTCAGACATCGCAGCCCCCCGTCTGGCGACCCAGACGCGCCCGCCGCCCCCATGCGTTTTGCCACGCGAAAGCGCACGCAGCCCGGGTTTTCGACCCTTTCAACGCGACCCGTTTTGCGCTAACAAACGCACAACCGCCGCCAAGGAGACATGGGATGAAATTCTTCGTCGATACCGCTGATACTGCCGCGATCAAGGAGCTCAACGATCTGGGCATGGTCGATGGCGTCACCACCAACCCCTCGCTGATCCTGAAATCGGGCCGCGACATTCTCGAAGTGACCAAGGAAATCTGTGACATGGTCGCAGGCCCGGTCTCGGCCGAGGTCGTCGCCACCGAGGCGAAACAGATGATCGAAGAAGGTAACAAGCTCGCCAAGATCGCCCCCAATATCACGATCAAAGTCCCGCTGACCTGGGACGGGCTGACCGCCTGCAAGGCTTTCGCATCCGAAGGCCATATGGTCAATGTCACGCTGTGCTTCTCGGCCGCTCAGGCGCTGATCGCCGCGAAGGCCGGTGCCACGTTCATCTCGCCCTTCATCGGGCGTCTGGACGATATCAACCTCGACGGCATGCAGCTGATCGAGGATATCCGCACGATCTACGACAATTACGACTACAAGACCGAGATCCTTGCCGCATCGATCCGCTCGGTCAACCACATCACCGATGCCGCACGCATCGGCGCCGACGTGATCACCGCACCGCCGAACGTGATCAAGGCAATGGCCAACCACCCGCTGACCGACAAGGGTCTGGCACAGTTCCTCAAGGACTGGGACGCCACGGGCCAGAAAATCGTCTGAGATTTACCGTACGAGATATAACAAAGGCCCGTCATTTTGGCGGGCCTTTTGTTTTTGGGGGGTGGTTTATCGGGAGTAAGGGCGGCTATGCGGGACGGAGCGGTCATTCAGCTGTGCCTGATCTGCCTGCCCACAGACCCTCTCGCCACTCTATCAGTACCGATGTCAGGTTAGATAGTGCGAGGTCTTTCCCTGGCGACATTAAGGCAAGAGCGTTGGCACAAGGGTAATCGTTAAGATCCCCCACGCTTTCGAGATGTTGTATTGTCCATTTGGAGGAACCCTGCTCGCTGGGCTCTTCGCCCTTCCGTTCGCGCTCATCCCAATCGGAGCTATGTTTCCAGTAATTTGCGATAGCGTTGATAGCAGCGACGGTAGAGATGCTTTTGTTAAACATCGGTGGTTTATCGTAGGCATCCTCCTTAGAGACTCCAAAGTCTACCCTTGTCGAATTGATGTAGCGCTGTACCGCAACGAACCCGCTTCCAATCAGGAACTCTCCCAGGTCCAACAGTCCATCGCTTTCAGGATCTTGAGATTGCTTGATTGCAGCGTTCACTTGAGACAACTCCATATCAAGCAAAGCCAAAATCTTCTTTAAGAGCCCCAACTCGTAGTCCACTGCGGTTCCACCCACGCGTAAAATGGCCATGGTTTGTCCTTTTGAATGTGTGCAGAAAAGCTAGCACGCCTTCGCATCTACTGTCTGCAAACGCCTCCACGCCGACCTCCAGCGCAGGCTCCACCGAACTCCGCAACGCGCCCTAGATGCCCTTTGCCAGAGCGCCAAGCCCGCCCCGCCCCGCGCCACGCCCAAAGATCCGGCGACAGCCGTAACCCGCCGTGGTCCCATCGCCCACCAACAGCTCTTTTCTCGCGCCGGCCCGTTTTTGCCTCTGCAAATCGGCCCGGGTCGTGTAAGCTCGCGACAAAAGAACGGCAAATCGACCGAGCAGTGAGAACGGCATGACCAATACGGCCCTCGTGGAGCAACTCCGCGACAAGATCATTTCTGATCCCGACGTGATTCTCGAAGATCGCGATCTGATGCGCGCGCTGGTGGCGGCCAATGAAGCGGCGATGGGCGGCAATATCGTCGATCTGCGCGGCGTCGCGATGGCGCGGCTTGAGGCGCGGCTGGACCGGCTGGAGGACACCCATCGCTCGGTGATCGCGGCCGCCTATGAGAACCTCGCCGGGACCAATCAGATCCACCGCGCCGTTCTGCGGATGCTCGAGCCGGTCGATTTTCCGGGCTTCGTCACCAATCTCAGCGCCGATGTGGCCGAGATCCTGCGCGTCGATTCAATCCGGCTGGTGCTTGAGAGCACGCAGACCGAGAATGACCCGGCCCTGAGCACGCTGGGCAATGTGCTTTGCGTGGCCGAGCCGGGCTTTGTCCATGAATATATGCGGGCCGGACGGGGTGGGACGCCGCGCAGTGTCGTGCTGCGCCAGACCGTGCCGGGCTCTGAGGCGATCTATGCCGATGCCGCCAACTGGATCCGCTCCGAGGCGCTGATGCGGCTCGATCTGGGCGAGGGGCGGCTGCCGGGGATGCTGGTGATGGGGGCCGAGGACCCGCATCAGTTCAAGCCCTCGCAGGGCACGGACCTGCTGGCCTTCTTCTCGGGCGTGTTCGAGCGCGCGATGCGGCGCTGGCTCGCCTGATGCTGGCGCCCGGTCTCGGGGCGGCGCTGGCGCAATGGCTGTCGCATCTTCGCGCGCTGGGCGGGGCCTCGGAAAACACGGTCGAGGCCTACCGCGCCGATGTCGCGGGGTTTCTGGGCTTTTTGCAAAACCATCACGGTGAGGGCTTCGGCACGGCGCGGCTGGCGACGCTCGGGCCGACCGATATGCGGGCCTGGATGGCGCATGAGCGGGGGCGTGGCCTGTCGGCGCGCTCGATGGCCCGCGCGCTGTCCTCGGTGAAAAGCTTTATCCGCTGGATGGCCGATCGCGACGGGTTTGACGCAAGCCACGTTCTGCTGGCGCGTGCGCCGAAATATCAGCGCAAGCTGCCCCGTCCGCTCTCCGAGAGCGGGGCCACGGACATGATCGCGCAGGTCGAGACGCAGGCGATGGAGCCGTGGATCGCGGCGCGCGATGCCGCTGTTCTGACGCTGCTCTATGGCTGCGGGCTGCGGATCTCGGAGGCGCTGGGGCTCACCGGCGCCGCTCACCCGATGCCCGAGGTGCTGCGCATTCGCGGCAAGGGCGACAAGGAGCGGCTGGTGCCCGTGCTGCCCGCCGCGCGCGAGGCGGTGGCCGAGTATCTGCGGCTGTGCCCCTATCCCGCCGAGCCCGGCCAGCCGCTGTTTCGCGGCAAGCGCGGCGGCCCGCTCAACCCGCGGCTCGTGTCGGGGGCGATGGCGCGTGCGCGCATGGCGCTGGGGCTGCCTGCGACTGCGACCCCGCATGCGATGCGCCACAGTTTCGCGACGCATCTTCTCGCCGCAGGCGGGGATCTGCGCACGATTCAGGAATTGCTCGGCCATGCCAGTCTGGCCACGACGCAGATCTACACGGCCGTCGATTCCGCGCGGCTGATGGAGATCTACGACAAGGCCCATCCGCGCAGCTAGGCGCGCGCAGATAAGCATCGCTTTGTTCAGGAGCCCAAAAATAAGCGCAGCTTATTCTGGCGGCTCTGCGCGCAACCCCGCGCTGGCTGCTTGCCCCTGCGTTCAGAATACGGCATCACGGAGAGATGGATATACGCATCAAAGCCATTCTCGTTCATCTGCTCACCGCGACCGGCGCCGTCTTGTCGATGCTCGCGCTATTGGCGGCGGCAGATCAGAAATGGAGCCTGATGTTTCTCTGGCTCGTCGTGGCCTTCGCGGTGGACGGGATCGATGGCCCGCTTGCGCGGCGCTTCGATGTGAAGACCAATGCGCCGGTCTATGACGGCGTCTTGATGGATCTGATCATCGACTATCTGACCTATGTGTTCATTCCGGCCTTCGCGCTGTTCAAATCCGGGCTGTTGCCGGATTGGACTGGGTGGTTTGCGATTATCGCGATCACCTATGCGAGCGTTGTGTATTTCTCGGACACGCGGATGAAGACCAAGGACAATTCCTTCCAGGGCTTCCCGGGCTGCTGGAACATGCTGGTGCTGGTGCTGTTCGCGCTCAAGCCGGGCTATTGGACGATCCTGATCATGGTGCTGGCGTTGGCGGTCGCGATGTTCTTGCCGCTCAAATTTATCCATCCGGTGCGCACAAAGCGCTGGCGGAAGCTGTCTTTGCCTATTGCGTTGCTTTGGACCTTCTTTGCGGGCTGGTCGGCTTGGGGCAATTTCGATCCGTCAAGCTGGGCGCATTGGGGGCTGGTCGTGACCTCGCTCTACCTGCTTTTGGTCGGGATTGTTCAACAGATCGTGCCGGAGCGGACCTGAGGCGGCTCTTGCGCGTTGGGTCCGACCTGACGACTGACAAGACAGGAGACCGCGATGCGCGTAGCCCCCCTCATCCTCGCACTGAGCCTTTCTGCGACGGGCGCGATGGCCGCGCCGCCTGCCTATCTCGACAATCGCTCGACCCCGACGGATGTGGTCTCATCGCTCTATAATGCGCTGGAATTGCACCAATATGCCCGCGCGTGGAGCTATTTCTCCGAGAGCTATCAGAAGGGTCAATACGACGATTTCGTCCATGGCTACGCGTCCACAAGCGATGTCCACGTGCAGATCGGCAAGGTCCAAAGCGAAGGGGCTGCCGGGAGTATCTATACGACGGTGCCGGTGACGGTGGATTCGACCCTCGACAACGGCAAGACGCAGCATTTCGCGGGTTGCTATCTCGTGCGTCAGGTCCAGCCCGGCATTCAGGAGCCGCCCTTCCAGCCGATCCATATTGAGAACGGGCATCTTGTGAAGCGGGCGCATGCAGGCGACATGCCGAGCTGCTCGGACGACGCCAAGCCCAGCTTCTGATCTCATGCGGATCTGATCTGGAGGCGCGTGACCGAATCGCCCCGCAGGGCGATCCGGTTTTGTTTCTTATCCCAGCGCGTCGTTGCAGCGCTTGCAGGTCGCGGGATGCTTATGCGAGCCGACATCGGGCAGGATCTTCCAGCAGCGCTGGCATTTCTCCCCCTCGGCGCGTTCGAACACCACCGCGATGCCCGGTTGCTCGGGGAGGCGGAACGCCTCATTCGGGGCCGGGTCGGTGGTCACCGAGATTGACGAGACGATGCATTGATCGGCAAAGGCCACCGAGCGCATCGCATGGGCCAGATCCTCATCCTCGACATGCACGATCGGCGCGGCTTCCAGCGAGGCGCCGATTTCCTTGGCGCTGCGCTGCACTTCGAGGGCTGCGGTGACGACACGGCGACCGCGGCGGATCCCTTCCCATTTCTCGGCCATCGCGGTGTTGTGCCAATCCGCGGGCGTCTCGGGCATGTCTTGCAGATGCACCGAGCTGTCCTCGCCGGGGTAGCGTGCCAGCCACACATCTTCCATCGTGAAGACGAGGATCGGGGCGAACCACGTCGTCAGGCGGTGGAAGATCAGATCGAGCACCGTGCGCGCCGCACGCCTGCGCGTCGAGGTGACCGGATCACAATAAAGCGCGTCCTTGCGGATGTCGAAATAGAAGGCCGACAGTTCCACCGTGCAGAAGGTGAAGAGTGTCTGGAAAACGCCCTGGAAGTCGTATTGCGCATAGCCCTCGCGCACCTCGACATCCAGCTCGGACAGGCGATGCAGGATCCAGCGCTCCAGCTCGGGCATGTCACGGGGCGCGACCTGCTCTTGCGGGTCGTAATCATGCAGGTTGCCCAGCATGAAGCGCAGCGTGTTGCGCAGGCGACGATAGCTGTCGGCCACGCCTTTCAGGATCTCGGACCCGATCCGCTGGTCGGCGGTGTAATCGGTCTGGGCCACCCAGAGCCGGAGGATATCAGCGCCATATTGCTTGACGATTTCCTCGGGCACGATGGTGTTGCCCAGCGATTTGGACATCTTCATGCCCTTCTCGTCGAGCGTGAACCCATGCGTGACCACGTTGCGATAGGGCGCGCGGCCCTTGGTGGTGCAGGCCTGAAGCAGCGACGACTGGAACCAGCCGCGATGCTGATCGGTGCCTTCCATATAGACATCCGCGATGCCGTCCTCGGTGCCATCGGCGCGGTCGCGCAGCACGAAAGCGTGGGTCGAGCCGCTGTCAAACCACACATCGAGCACGTCAAAGACCTGCGTGTACGCATCGGGGTTCACCAGCCCGTCCAGCACCTTTTCCTTGAAGCCCGTCTGATACCAGACATCGGCGCCCGAGGTCTCGAAGGCGGCGGTGATGCGCGCGTTCACCTCGGCATTGCGCAGCAGGAAATCCGGGTCGGTGGGCTTGGCGCCGGTTTTCACGAAACAGGTCAGCGGCACGCCCCAAGCCCGCTGGCGCGAAAGCACCCAGTCCGGGCGTCCCTCGATCATCGAATGCAGGCGGTTGCGGCCCTTCTCGGGCGTGAACTTGACCAGCTTTTCGATCGAGCTGAGCGCGCGGGCGCGGATCGTGTCGCCATAGCTGTCCATCCCGTCCTCGATCGGTTTGTCGATCGCGGCGAACCATTGCGCGGTGTTGCGATAGATCAGCGGCGCCTTGGAGCGCCAGCTATGCGGGTAGGAGTGCTTGAGCTTGCCCTTCGCCAGCAGCGCGCCTGCCCAGGCTAGCTGCTTGATGTTGGAGACATTGGCCGGGCCGTCCTTGCCGTCCTGCGCGATGATTGCCTCGCCGCCAAAGATCGGCAGATCCTTGCGGTAGCTGCCATCGGGCTCGACGTTATAGGTCATCTGCAGGCCAAATTTGAGGCCCAACTGGTAGTCGTCATCGCCGTGGCTGGGGGCCGTATGCACAAAGCCCGTGCCCGCCTCATCGGTGACGTGATCGCCCGGCAGCATCGGGACGTCGTAATCCCACTCGCCCTGCGCGCCCTCAATGCCCGCATAGGGGTGGGCCAGCGTCAGCCCCTCAAGCTCCCAAGACGAGACATCGCGCAGGCGGGAATGCTCTGCGACCTTCGCCTGATCCATCACGGCCTCGGCCAGCGCATCCGCCAGCAGCAGTGTCTCGCCCTCGGTCGCAGTCGAGCCCTCGGCCAGCGCATCGACGCGGTAAAGCCCGTAAGAGATCTTCGGGTTGAACGACACGGCGCGGTTTTGCGGGATCGTCCAAGGCGTCGTCGTCCAGATCACGACCGTCGCATCATGGAGCTGATCGGCCAGAAGCGCCTGATCGGCATCGTCATATTCCGCCGCGTCTTCGGTCGGCATCTCGGCATTGCCGCCGCGCCGAACCTTGAAGCGCACCCAGATCGTGTGGCTGGTGTGATCGTGATACTCGACCTCGGCCTCGGCCAGCGCGGTTTTCTCGACCGGCGACCACATCACGGGTTTGGAGCCCTGATAGAGCGTGCCGTTCATCAGGAATTTCATGAATTCCTCGGCGATCACGGCCTCGGCGTGGAAATTCATCGTCAGATAGGGATCGTCCCAATTGCCGGTGATGCCCAGACGCTTGAACTCCTCGCGCTGGATATCGACCCAGCCTTCGGCGAATTTGCGGCATTCCTGACGGAAATCGACGATATCGACGGCGTCCTTGTCGAGACCTTTCTTGCGATACTGTTCCTCGATCTTCCACTCGATCGGCAGGCCGTGGCAATCCCAGCCCGGCACGTAGCGCGCATCGCGCCCCATCATCTGATGCGAGCGCACGATCATGTCCTTGATGGTCTTGTTCAGCGCGTGACCGATATGCAGATGGCCATTGGCATAGGGAGGGCCGTCATGCAGCGTGAAGGGCGAGCGCGATCCGGTCGCGGCTTTCTCGCGCAGGCGGTCGTAGATCCCGATCTTTTCCCAGCGCTCCAGCCATTCGGGTTCACGGGCGGGCAGGCCCGCGCGCATCGGGAAATCGGTCTGCGGCAGGAAGACGGTGCCGCGATAATCGGGGGCGGTCGTCGTGGAAGTCTTGTCGGAACTCATGGAATGTCGTCCTTGGGAGAAGGGGTGGCGCGCTCTCGCCCGCGCCTGTGGCTGGGCCGTCGAAACCCGGTCACCCTGAGATCTCAGAGTGCCGGGCCAATAATTCGAGATATGCGCGCCAGCCAGAACATGGCGCCCTTATAGGCGGGCGAAAACAGGGCGGCAAGCATTGAAGGCGGCAGGGCGGGCCATCGCCGCGCCCCCCTTTTCGCCCGCGCCGTGATCCCCTAGGTTGAGGGCGAACCGGGCGAGGAGCAGGCATGAGCGATCAGGCGCAGATTTCGGACAAGGATGTGCAGGCGTTGTTTACCCGCGCCTCGGGGGATTACCTCTTTGCGCGCTGGGGGCGGCCGATTGTGCCGGTGGTCTTCGGGGTCGAGGCGGGCACGCTGGCCACGGTCAAGGGCGCGGTCGAGGCGGTCGCGGCGCTCTCGGGGCATAAGATGGCCGAGACCGACCCGGAGCTGGGCGCGAACCTGATGATCTTTTTCTTCCGCGACTGGCAGGAATTGCTGGAGGTGCCCAATCTCGATCACCTCGTCGAAGGGCTGCATGATCTGGTGATGCGGCTCGACGGTCAGGACGCCACGCAATACCGGGTGTTCCGCTTTGACGCAGATGGGGCGATCCGGGCCTGTTTTGCCTTTGTCCGTATGTCGGCGGCCCTTGATGAGGTGCCCGCCGAGGTGATCGCGCTGCAGCAGGCGGTGCAGTCCATCGTGCTGTGGTCCGACACCGCCTTCACCGAGCGCTCACCGCTGGCCAATGTGCAGGGCGTCACGGTTCTGCGCCCCGATATCGCAGCGGTGATTGCCGCAGGCTACGACCCGACATTGCCTGCGGTCGCGCGTGATCCGGCCCATGCGCTGCGGCTGGCCGCGCGGGCCAATCTGCGCCAGCAAGAGGCCGAGCGCGCCGTGCAGGCCCTGAGCCGCGAGGTTGGCGAGGCCGGCCACGAAGACGAGGAGGCGGGCCCTGATGGCGCATGACTGGCCGATCCGGGTCTATTACGAGGATACTGATCTCGCGGGGATCGTTTATTACGCCAACTATCTGAAATTCATCGAGCGCGGGCGCTCGGAATGGATCCGCAGCCTCGGGATCGATCAGGTGGCGCTCAAGGAGGCGGCGGGGATCGTCTTTGCCGTGCGCCGGGTCGAGGCCGAGTATCTGCGTCCGGCGCGATTCGACGATGAGCTGGTCGTCCGCACAAGCCTTGAGGCGCTGAGCGGCGCGCGTATTGTAATGGAGCAGAGGGTTTTGCGCGGTGCGGAGGAGCTGTTCACGGCGCGGGTCACGATCGTTTGTCTGGGCGAAGCCGGTGCGCCTCAGCGGCTTCCCGCC
>NZ_JHEH01000046.1 GCF_000715505.1 Thioclava dalianensis | reverse complement strand
ACCGCCAAACCTAGTAAGAAGCAAGGAAAAACCATCTCTCAAAACGATCCAAACTCAAAAATACTCAAAACCACAAACGCCCAAAACAGGGCGCTCTTCCTCGTTCCGAGGTGGAGTTGGGCTTTCGCTTCAAGCCCGCCGCACGAAAATATCCCCGGAATTGACCGCATCGGGTAGCGCGTCGATATGGGCGGCCATCTTTTCAGACGAGATCCACTGCGCAAGCTCCAGCCGATGGGTTTCTCCAAGGCTGAGATTGCATATGTACCTTCCAAGTTGGGCGAGGCGCGCGAGACCGCTTCGCGCGACGTCTCGCTGAAGCGTCGTAAATTCGAAGCTCAGCGCGGGCAGGGCGGATGACAGGCCCTCGAACACGTCTGCCTCGAAGCCCTCCACGTCAATCTTGACGAAATCAGGCTTGCCATATTCCGCGATCAGCGCATCCAGCGTTGTGACCTCGACTTCGATCTGCGCATCCCAGCGCTCCTGCCGCCAGCCATCGGTACTGGCTGCGGCCTGCACGAAAGCCTCTGACAGGCTCGCCACGGTCGGGTTTGCGGTATTGAGATGCAACACCATTCGGCCCTCCCGCGCGCCCACCGCCTGATTGAGCAGCCTTACGCCCGGCGTATTTCGGTGGATCAGCCGCAGCGCGCGATACATCCGGGGCTGGGGCTCGAGCGCCACCACCCGCGCGCCGAGAGACGCAAAGCTTGCGGTGCGATCGCCGACATGCGCGCCAATATCAAAGCATAGCCCGCCGCGCGGCACGAATTGCGCGTGCAAATGATCCATCCGGGCACGGCGCGTCGTATCGCGGTAATAGACCGCTAACGACTTTGCGAGACCGGCCCGCGCTTTCGCACGTGACGACGGAGATATTGCCATCTATGTGCCTTTCTGACGGTCGAAATTTGCCTCTGGTCGAGAGTTGCGTAAATGTGAGTTTACACGATACTGGCGCAATGACACGCATCGACCCTCTCAGCCTCAAACCCGCGCAGGCGCGCCAGACGGCG
Source organism: Thioclava dalianensis (assembly GCF_000715505.1). Taxonomy (GTDB): domain Bacteria; phylum Pseudomonadota; class Alphaproteobacteria; order Rhodobacterales; family Rhodobacteraceae; genus Thioclava; species Thioclava dalianensis. Next base: position 21,489 of record NZ_JHEH01000046.1, on the reverse strand, counting down.
CTTGCTGGCGCGCGTTTTGGCGGGGCGGTGAGCTGGTTGTTTCTATGTGTGGCGGTGGCTGTGGCGGTCCTGCTGATCACCGATCTGCCTGCGGCGGCCCGTGCGAGTTTGCCTCTGATCTGGCTCGCTTTGGGCGGCGTCGTGCTGGCGCGCCTGCCGGAGTTTCACCCCCATGATCGCTTTGGTGCGGCCAATGTCGTGACCGCCTTGCGCGCGGCGGCGACGCTTGTTCTGGGCGCATTGGCGCTGATGTTTGACCGCTTTCCCGCCGAGGCGACCCGCGATGTGGCTTTGGGCGGGATCGTGGTGATCGCGCTCGACGGGGTCGATGGGTGGCTCGCGCGGCGCACCGGGTTCGCGTCGCGCTTTGGCGCGCGTTTCGACGTCGAGGTGGATGCAGCCCTGAGCGTGGTGCTCTCGGTCGCGGCGTGGCAGGCGGGTGTCGCGCCGCTGGCAATCGTGGCGCTGAGCCTGCCTTACTACCTCTTTTCGCTGGCACGCCTGCTTTGGCCGTTTCTCGCCCGGCCGTTGGAGCCAAGCTTTGCGCGCAAAGCGGTCTGTGTCGTCCAGATGGGGCTTCCGGTGTTTTTGCTATTTTTTCCCGTATCTTACGGGATTTCGGCCCTGCTAACAGGCGCTGTGATCACCGCCATTCTAGCGTCGTTCTCACGCGATCTGATCTATCTCGCGGCACGGCGGTCCGCCCCGCTATGAGGGCGCGCGAGCAGATAAAGCGCAGGCAGGGCGGCCACCAGATGCACCAGCCCGAACAGCAGGGAGGCTGCCACCCCGGCATCTGCGGCAAACCCGGCCAGCGGCCAGAGCGCAGCTGCCGCCCCCTCGCGCAGTCCCAAGCCCCCAAGCCCCGCGGGCACCAGCATGGCCGCGAGGCAAAGCGGGATCACGATCAGCGCCGCGCTCAGTGGCATCTCGGTGCCGACCGCGCGTGTACACAGCCAGAAACTGCCGATCAGCGCGGCCACGACGATCAGGTTCAGCGCCAGCAACTGCCCCATCGCCCGGCCAGCGCGTGCCAGTCTGCGCAGATCCACGCCAAATCCTGCAAGCGCGCGACCCGGCGAGCCGGGCAGGCGCGCTCCGAACACCAGCAGCGCGCCGAGACAGGCAAGCCCTGCGACGAACACCGCCACCAACCCCACGCTGTCGTCGCGCGCGCCGCTCCCGCCGAGGCCTGCCAGCAGCACCAGCGCGAGCATCACCTGACCGGAGAACCGCTCTATCATGACGCCGCGCAGCGCGGGCCCGGTGCCATGGGCCAGACGGCCACGCCAGACCCGCAGCGCATCGCCGCCCACACCTCCCGGCAACACGATATTGAACAGGCTCGCGAGGTAATATTCGCCAACCGCATGGCGTCGCGGCAGCGCTTGCCCCAGTGCCTGCACGGTCACCTGCCAGCGCCAGGCCGAGCCGAGGATCACAAGCTGCGCCAGAGCCAGCGCGCCCAGCAGCGGCCAGATCCGCGCCGAGGCAATCCGGCTCAATGCCGCCCCCGGATCGATCAGGCTCAACACGACGGCCAGCACGCCCAACGGCAAGAGCATGCGGCCCAGACGCAAGAGCAGGGGGCGATATGACACGTTCGGGGATCCTTTCCGGGCCGGTGCTGCAGGGGCTGATGGGCGTGCTGATCCTGTGGGCGCTGACCATCGTGCCCGCGCGGCCCGCCGGTGTCGAGGCCTTCGCGCATCTGCCGCTTGAAGTGCCGCTGGTGGTGCTGTGTCTCGCCGTTCTGTCACTGCGCGCGGCGCGGGTTCTGGCGGGGCTTGTGGCGTTGATCGCGGGGGGCGTGGCGCTGCTGCATCTGGCCGATCTTGGGATGTATCTCGCCTTTCAGCGAAGTTTCAATCCGGTGATTGACGCGCATCTGATCGGCTCGGGCTGGGAGCTGGCCTCGCGTAGTTTCGGCCCGATTGTCACCGCCTTTGCGGTCCTGCTCGTGGCGCTGATCGCCGCGCTGATCCTGTGGCTCTGTGCGCGGGGGCTGGGCGCGCTGTCGCGATGGCCGCGCGTACCTTTAGCGGCCGCGGCGGCCCTTGTGCTTGGCATAGGGCTCTTAGCCCCCGGTCTCACCGGCGCGCGGACCGGGTTCACGGTCACATCGGAGCTGCGTGCGCGCGCCACCCGCTTTTCGCAAACTTTGCACGAGGAGACCCGTTTCGTCCAAGAGCTCCGCCGCCCCGAGATCGGGCCGACGCCCGACTTTGCAGCGCTTGCCGGTCGCGATATCTATGTGATCTTCGTCGAAAGCTATGGCCGAAGCTGGCTCGATGCGCCGGTCTTTCGCGATGCGGCGCGTGGGCGTCTGAGCGCGGTGCAAGACCGGCTTACCGAGGCGGGTTTCGCGAGCCGCTCGACTTGGATGGCCTCGCCTACGCGGGGCGGGCAAAGCTGGCTTGCCCACGCGACCGCGCTGTCGGGCCTTTGGGTGAGCGGGCAGCCGCGCTATGACGCGCTTATCGGCTCGGATCGGGCCTCGCTCAACGCGATGTTTCGCGCGGCGGGCTGGGAGACGCTGGGCGTGATGCCAGCCATTTCACGGGCGTGGCCCGAGGCGCGCTGGTATGGCTATGACGTGATGAAGGATGCGAAGGGGCTGGGCTATCACGGCCAGCCTTTCGACTGGGTGACGATGCCCGATCAGTTCACGCTGGCGCGCAGCTCCGCGCTTGTCGCCGCTGCCGATCGGCCCGTCATGGTCGAGGCCGCCCTGATCTCCTCGCATGCGCCTTGGACGCCTCAGCCCGAGATCCTGCCTTGGGATCAGATCGGCGATGGGAGCGTCTTTGACGGCACGCGGCGCAGCGGTGCGCCGCCCTCCGAGGTCTGGGCCAATCCCGACAGCATTCGCGCCGCCTATGCCCGCGCGCTCGATTACACGATGGAGGTGCTGGGCCAATGGATTGCGCGGTCGGGCGACGACGCGCTGATCGTGGTGTTGGGCGATCACCAGCCCGCACCGCTCGTGGCGGGGGAGGATGCCAGCGCCGCGGTCCCCGTGCATCTGATCGCGCGCGACCCCGCCCTTTTGGCGCGGTTTTCGGGGGCATGGAGCGACGGGATGCTCCCGGCAGATGCGCTGCCCGAACGCCCGATGAGCGATTTGCGGGGGCTCATCGCGCGCTGCCTGTCGACGGGCGGATGTGCGCCCAGCCCACAGGAGGGGCTGTGATGGCGGATCTGCATCTTCGGGGGCTGACGCGCCGCTATGATACCGGGCGTCCGGCGGTCGATGCGATTGATCTGAGCGTCGCGGATGGCGAGTTTGTCGTGCTGGTCGGCCCCTCGGGCTGCGGTAAATCCACGACATTGCGGATGATTGCGGGGCTTGAGCCGCTTGATGGGGGCGAGATCGTACTCGGCGGACGCCCGGTGCAGCATCTCGATCCCGGTGCGCGCGACGTGGCGATGGTGTTTCAGAATTATGCGCTCTACCCGCATATGAGCGTGGCGCGCAATCTCGGTTTTGGCCTGCGCAAGCGCGGCCTGTCGCGCACCGAGCGCAAGTCCCGCGTCGAGGAGGTCGCCCGGCTGCTGGAACTCGACGGGCTGATGGCGCGCAAGCCTGCGGCCCTGTCGGGCGGGCAGCGTCAGCGGGTGGCGATGGGCCGGGCCATCGTGCGCGATCCGGCGCTCTTTTTGTTCGACGAGCCGCTCTCGAACCTTGATGCGCGGCTGCGCACCCAGATGCGCACCGAGATCAAGCGGCTCGCGCGGGTGATCGAGACGACCTGCATCTACGTCACTCATGATCAGGTCGAGGCAATGACGATGGCCGACCGGGTCGTCGTGATGCGCGCGGGTCGGATTGAGCAGGCAGGCAGTCCGATGGAGATCTACGACCGCCCCGCCACGCGCTTTGTGGCCGAATTTCTGGGCGCGCCCGCGATGACGATTGTGCCCGCGCAGATCACGCAAGGCGGCGCGCGGATCGAGGCGTTCGGGGCTGATCTTGAGGTTCCCGTGCCGCGCCGTGCCGCTTTTGCGCCCCTTGCGGGTCAGCGGCTCGATCTGGGTCTGCGCCCCGAGGATTTTCACCTTTGGGCCCCCGGCTCTGTGCCCCGTCCGGGGACGACCCTTGAGGCGCGCGTCGAGGTGGTTGAGGCGCTTGGCGTCGAGACGCTGCTTCATGTCGCATTGGGCGCGGGGCTGCGCGCCACCGCCCGAACCGTCCCACGCGCCGCCCCGCTCACAGGGGCGCACATTGCGCTGCGCCCGGATCTTTCGCGCGCGCATCTCTTTGACGCCGCCACCGGGGCCGCGCTTGCGCCGCCCCCCGCCACGCCCGCCATGATGACAGGAGATCTTGCATGACCATCCGCCACAGCCTTCGCCTCACTGCCCTGAGTGCCGCCCTGACGGCGGGTCTTACCGCTCCCAGCTGGGCGCAAGAGGATATGGTCACGCGCAGCCGCGTCGGGCCTGCCGATGCGCCAAATTCCATGAGCTTCCGCCTGACCGCGTTCGATCTTTACGCGCAAGATCCCAAGACCCGCGCGACGTTTGAGGCGCTTTATCTCGACATGCTCAAACAGTTCCCCGGTTGGAAGATCGACACCCAGTTGCAGACCAATGATATCGGGCAGGAACAGGCCCGGATGCTTGAGCAGGCGCGCGCCGGGCGCGGCCCCGATTGTGCGATGATCGACAGCTCGTCGCTGGGGGCTTACCGCGCGGCGGGGGTGCTCCAGCCGATGAATGCCTCGTTCAGCAAGGCCGAGATCGACGATCTTTTCCCCTTCGTGCGCAAGGCCGTGACCGACGATCAGGGCAATCTTCTGGCCTATTGGTGGTTCACCGATCTGCGGGTGCTCTATCGCGACACTCGGGTCGTGCCTGAGGCGCCCCAGACTTGGGCGCAGGCGCAGGCGGCCGGACTTGCCAGCGCCAAGGCGGGCTATGAGGGGCTGTTATTCTCGGGCGGGCGCTGGGAGGGCACCGCGCTCGACTGGCTGGGCAATTTCTGGGCCTCGGGCGGTGATCTGGTCGACGCCGAGGGCGCGCCGGTCTTCGGGCTGGGCGAGAACCGCGCGGCTTTCATCACGGCGTTGAGCTATTACGCGGATCTCGTGACATCGGGCGCAAGCCCCGCGCGCGTGGCCTCGATCACCAATTACGACGACTTCCTCGCGGCTGCGGCTGCGGGCAGCACCGCGATGTTCGTGGGCGGCTCGTGGCAATATGAGCAGCTGCGCGGCACGCTTGCGCCCGAGGATTTCGCTGCGTGGGAAGTATCCGAGCTGCCCGGACCAAGTGCGGATGCGGGCGCTACAGGGGCGGGCGGCTGGACCATCGGTGCGATGAGCGATGACCCAGAGAAGGTGAAGCTCTGCGCCGCCATCGCCAAGCTCTACGCGGGGCCGGGCAATGTGGCCCAAGGGCTCTTGCCGACCGCGACGGCGTATTACAAGGCATCGGATGTCTTCTCGACGCCGACCAATCTGGCCTATTCCAAATTCCTCGAACATGGGCGCCCGCGTCCGGGTGTGGCAATCTATCCAGAGATCGCCAATCAGATCGAGATCGCCATCGGCGCGGTGCTTTCGGGCGGCGATCCCGCAGAGGCAACCGACCGGGCGCAGCAGGCGGCGCAAAGCGCCTATGAGCGCCTGTGAGCCGAGCCGCCGATCCAAGCCGCGCGGGTCCGTGGCTCTGGCTTGGGCCTGCGCTTCTTGTGTTGGGCGCGATCTATCTGTGGCCCTTGCTGGACGCGGTGCGGCTCGCGTTCACGGATGCCACGCTTCTGCGCGCGCCCACGCGTGTCTCGCTTGATGCCTTCGCGGCGGTGCTCTCGGACCCCGCCTTGCCGGGGATCTTGCGGGTCACTGGGATCTTCACCGCCGCGAGCGTCATCTTGCTGCAAGCGCTCGGGCTTGGGATCGCGCTGCTGGTCCATCGCGGTGATCGGCGAGGCTTGCCGGGAATGGCGGCTTTGCGCGCGCTGGTGCTGGCCGCTTGGGTCGTGCCGGGCATCGCCAACGGGGTGATCTGGCAGATCGTGTTCTCCGAGGCGCCTTTCGGCGGGCTGAATGCGGTGCTCGCTGTGGTGGGGCTGGGGCCGGTGGCGTGGCTTTCGGACCCGGCGCTTGCGATGCTCTCGGCCATCATCGCTAATATCTGGCAGGGCACGGCCTTTTCGATGATCCTCTATTACGCAGCGCTCAAAGGGCTCGACCCTGCACTACAAGAGGCCGCAAAGGTCGATGGGGCGAGCGCGCTTGATCGCTTTGCGCTGGTGACGCTGCCTCAGCTCAAGGGCACGATCTTGGCGGGCTCGGTTCTGGTGACGATCCAGACGCTGGGCACTTTCGATTCCATCCTCGCGCTCACGGGCGGCGGGCCGGGGCAGGCGACCGAGGTGCTCTCGCTTTACACCTATAACACGGTGTTTCGCGGCTTCGATCTGTCGCGCGGCGCGGTGTTGGCACTGCTTCTGGCAGCGCTCAGCCTTGCCGCGGCGGCCCTCTACGCGCTGATCCTGAGGGAGCGGCGATGACGGGCCGGTGGGGCGATATCGCGACCTATGCGGCGCTGGCGCTGGTGGCGCTGTTCTTTCTCGGGCCGCTGGCCTGGCTCGTGTCGCTGGCGCTGCGCACGCCGGCGGAGGTCTACCAAGGGGCCGCCGCCTTCATCCCGGCCCATCCCACCGGGGCCAATTTCGTGCAGATTCTTTCGGATGCGGCCTTCGGGCAGTATCTGTGGAACGGGGTGAAGCTGTCGGTCGGCGGCGCTTCGGTGGCCACGCTCTGCGCAGCCCCCGCCGCATGGGCCTTTGCGCGGCTTGATTTCGCGGGGCGGGCGGGGCTGCTCTGGGCAATATTGGCCGTGCAGATGATCTCGCCGCTGGTGATCTTGATCCCGCTCTATCGCTATTTCGACGCTCTGGGGCTGCTCGACAGCCATGCGGCGGTGATCGCGGTCTATGGCGCGATTGGCATTCCGCTGACGGTCTGGCTGCTTAGCGCGGCCTTTGCGCGCATCCCGCGCGAGCTGGAAGAGGCCGCGCGGCTCGATGGGCATTCGCGCCTTGAGACGCTGGTGCTGATCACCCTGCCGCTGGCAGCCCCGGCGCTGGCGGCGGCCTTCGTGCTCAATGTCGTGATGAATTGGGGGCAGTTTCTGGTGCCCTTCGTGTTGCTCGGATCCGAGAAAAGCTGGCCGATTTCCGTGGCGATCTACCGCTTTGCGGGCTCGACCAGCGCCTCCACGACCCAGCTTTTGGCCGCAGCCTGCCTGATCGCGCTCTTACCAGCGATTGCGGTGTTTCTGGCGCTGCAAAAGCTGCTGACGCGGGCGCTCACAGGGGGCGCGCTCAAGGGCTAGACCAGCGCCTGACGCCGATGTGAGCGGGCGTGAAGTGCCGCGCGATTGCGTGCCTGCGCCCGCGCTCTTAGCGTGTCAGACGCGATGGTTCCCCATCCGGGGATCAATAGGGAATGCGGTGCGGGCGCGAGATGTCCAAAGCCGCGGCTGCCCCCGCAACTGTAGGCGGAGAGCCTGCGCCCATCAGGACCACTGGGACACCGGGAAGGTCGGGCGCATCACGGCGCAGATCCGCAAGCCAGGAGACCTGCCATCGCGACATGGTCTGCGCAGCCGCATCGGGACGGGGTGTGTCCGGTGTGAGGGTGGGGAGGAGAACTCCCCGCTCTGGAGGGGTGTGAAGACGGCCAGACACGGACCTCTATCTCATGACTTTTCACAGCATTTCTCTCTCTCGTCCCATCTCCGGGCTAGGTCGGCGCGTGATCGCGATCTACGCGTTGCTCGCCGTGCTCAACCTTGGCGCTTGGGGCTGGGCCTTCATCGCCTTTCACGGCCAGCCGCTGCTGCTTGGCACGAGCCTTCTGGCTTGGGGCTTCGGGCTGCGCCACGCGGTCGATGCCGATCATATCGCGGCGATCGACAATATCACCCGCAAGATGATGCAGGAGGGCAAGCGCCCGGTCAGCGTCGGCCTGTTCTTCGCGCTGGGACATTCCACGATCGTCCTGATCGTGGCGGCTTTGGTGGCAAGCACTGCCATCGCGCTGCAACGCGAGGAATTCGCGAATTGGCGCGCCATCGGCGGGACCGTCTCGACGCTGGTCTCGGCGCTGTTTCTGTTCGTGATCGCGGCGATGAATATCTCGATCCTGCGCGTCACCTGGCGGGCATTTTCGCGGGTGCGGCGGGGCGTGCCCTATGTCGCGCAAGAGCTTGAGGTCGGGCTGGGAGATCACGGTTTTCTGGCGCGGATCTTCCGACCGGCCTTCAAAATGGTATCGAACCCGCTTTGGATGTTCCCGCTGGGGTTTCTGTTCGGGCTGGGCTTTGACACCGCCACCGAGGTCAGCCTGCTGGGGATCTCGGCCCATCAGGCGAGCAGCGGGATCTCGATCGGCGCGGTGCTGGTCTTTCCCGCCCTCTTTGCCGCCGGAATGGCGCTGGTCGACACGACCGACGGGATCATGATGCTGGGGGTCTATGACTGGGCCTTTGTCAAGCCGGTGCGTAAGCTCTATTACAACCTGTGCATCACGCTTGTGGCGGTGATCGTGGCGGTGTTGATCGGCGGGATCGAGGCACTGGGGCTATTGTCCGACAAGCTGGGGCTGGCGGGCGCACCTTGGACGCTGATCGGCGGGCTCAACGCGAATTTCAACGATCTGGGCTTTGTGATCATCGCGGTCTTCGTGCTCGCATGGGCGCTGTCCTTCGCGATCTACCGTCTCAAGGGCTATGATCGGCTGGAGCCTGTCCGCGCCGTCAAATGACACGGGCTAGGACGCATCGATCAGCCGCCCATCCTCGATCCGCAGTCCGCCCGGCGCGATCCGGGTGCGAAACTGCGGATCGTGGGTGACAAGCACGATGGCTTGCGGCAGGCCCTGCAAGATCTCGGTGAGCCGTTCGACGTTGGTTGTATCCAGCGCGTTGGTCGGCTCATCGAGGAGCAAAATGTCAGGCTCCATCGCAAGCACGCAGGCAAGGCTCACCAGACGTTTCTCGCCGCCCGACAGGTGGTGGGTGATGCGCGCGCGCAAAGGCGCGATCCCCAACTGGTCGAGCACCCGTGTCACGATCTCGCTGGCTTGCGCGCGCCCCAGCCCTAGATTGAGCGGCCCAAACGCGATGTCCTCGGCGACGGTGGGGCAGAACAGCTGGTCGTCGGGATCTTGAAAGACATAGCCCGCGCGTCTGCGGACCTCGTGGAAATCACGCTCGTGCAGGCGCGGCCTGCCAAAAGCCGTGACCGTGCCGCGCGTCGGGCGCAACAGCCCCACGATCAGGCGCAGCAGCGTCGACTTTCCCGCCCCATTGTCACCCGAGATTGCCAGCCGCTCGCCCGCGCGCATCTGCAAAGAGGCGCCGCGCAGCACGGGTGGCTGACCGGCATAGGCAAAATCGATATCTTGCAGATCAAGCAAAGCCATGGCGCAGTTGCACTCCGATCAGGGTCAGCATCAGCCCCACGCCAATCGCGCCGAACACAAGGTCGCGCGCGCTCAGCGCGTAGGTGTCGAGCACGCGCAACCGCCCGTCGAAGCCCCGGCATTTCATCGCGCCCAGCACCCGCTCGGAGCGCTCGAGCGCACGCACCAGCATCATCCCCAGCAGATGGCCAAAGCTGCGATAGCTGTGCAGATTGGTGCCGGGCTTGAAGCCCCGGCAGCGCATCGAGACGCGCAGTCTCAGATATTCCTCGCGCAGCACCTCGATATAGCGGGTGGTAAACATCAAAAGCTGCACCAGCCGCTCTGGCAGATAGAGCGCATGCAGGGCCGAGCCCAGCCGGGCCGCCTCCATCGATCCCACCATCGCCATCGCCATCAAGATCACCGCATTGGCGCGCAGCGCGATCTGTACCGCCTGCGCCAGCCCCTCGCGGCTCGCGGTGAAGCCCCAAACCGTGATCAGCGGGCTGCCCGGCACGCTGAAGGGCAACAAGATCAGCATCGCTAGGATGAACCCATCCATCCCCGCCATCCGCCGCAGGGTGCGCCTCGGGGGCAGACCCGAGAGCGTCAGCGCCAGTACCGCCAGCGCCAGCGCCCCGCCAAGGGCTGCGAAATCGCTCAGGCAGACGGTGACGCAGGCAAAAAGCCCCGCCAGCACGATCCGCAGCCGGGGGTCGCGGCGCGCAATCAGCGCGGGCGGGCACGGATCGTCAAGCGCCCGCTGCGCCGGATCAAGGACATGGGCCATCTCAGCCGCCCATCCTGCGTCTGGCGGCGACGTAAAAGCCGATCCCGAAAAGCCCGACGATATAGCCGATCCCACCAAGGATGGTTTGCAGCCCATTGTGCTCCTTATAGGCGGCGATCTCGCGGGTCAGAGGCCGGATCTCGTCGCGCACCAGCTTGGCGATGGCCAACTCGTCGGCCCGGCTGAGCGTCATGGCCCCGCTTGCAGGTCCAGGTGTCTCGCTGGGCATGGCGCCTCCGGTGAGGGCCACGCCACCCGGCGGCGGAGCGGAGGGCTTTGCGCCGGGATCGCCCTGAAGCGCGAGCACCTGTGCGACATCCTCGGCCGGCAGGGTGAACTGCGCCAGATGGCCCGCGCCCAGATCGGCCTTGAAGACATGCGCCACCGGCTGGGAGGGCGTGAAGGTAAAGCTGCCCTGTTCATCGGTCACCGTCTCGCCCAGCGGCGCGCCATCGGGACCCTGCACCTCGACCTTGGCATCTTTGGCCATATCGCCGTTGGAAAAGCCGATTTGCCCCTCGATTACTGTGCCCGAGGGATAGGCCGAGGCCAAAACCTTATGGGCCAGCGCGGGCGCCGCCAGCCCGCATCCCAGCGCTAGAAAAATCGTGAAAACCGTGTTGCGTATCATGCCGGTTCTCCCCGGAGCGTGCTGAAAAGATCAGGCCGGACCTGTACGATCAGGGCGATGGCGGCAGCCGACAGCACCCCTTCGATCATCATGATCGGGATATGGGCCACAAAGACCAGCTTGGCTGCGGGCCAGAACGCATCGCCCGACAGACCCAGCGCAAGCGCCACGCAAAGCGTGGTCGCGGCAATCGCGAAGGCCCCGCCAAGCCCGCCCCAAAACATCACTGTCACACCGCTTGCCCGCGCGATCAGCGGGCGGAAGATCGCGCCTGCGAGCACGGCGGGCAGGGCGATGTCGAGCGTGTTCACCCCGAGCACCGTCAGCCCGCCAAAGCCGAAAAACACCGCCTGCAACAGCAGCGCCACGGCAAGCGCGGGGAAGGCGGCCCAGCCCAACACGAGCCCCGCCAGCCCGTTGAGGATCAGGTGCACCGAAGACGGCCCGATGGGCACATGCACCAACGAGGCCACGAAGAAGGCCGCCGACAGGATACCTGCCGCCGGGATCGTCTCAAGCGTGAGGCGCTTCAGCCCGAGCGTGATTCCACCCGCGCTGAGCACCGCGCCCCCGATCAAAACCGGGGCCGAGAGCGCGCCATCTACAATATGCATGCCAGCTCTCCCGCGCTCATTTCATGTCCCAGGCGCGGATCCAGATCACCGCATCCTGACTGAGCGCCTTGCCCTCATGCGTGCGCGCAGGCCCGGTGCCCAGCGCGGCAAAGCCCCAGACGCCCGCACGCGGGACCCCGTAGGTGAAATAGCCGTTCTCATCCGAGGTCACGACGAGGGCACCGCCGGGCAGAGGTTCTGTCGTGGCGGGACCGGCGGAAAAGCTCTCCAGGTCGGGCGTGGCTGCGAGATATTCCACCTCGATCTCGGCGCCCACCACAGGCTTGCCCTGCGAGAGCACACGCCCGGTAAAGGTGCCACCTGCGGGAATGTTATAAGGTTTGTCGAGCGGCACGATTTCGGTTGCCAGCCCCACAGGATCGGCCCAATCGCTCGGCAGTTGTCCCAGATTGAGATAGCTCTTGGCGAATTGCTGGATATAGAGATCCTCGCTTTGCTCGTAATAGGGCGCAGCGACCGTCACGAGCACATAATCGCCCATCTTGCGCACCGGCACCGAGGCTCGCCAGGCGACGGCCTCGTTCTGCGCGCCTTTGAAGGTGGCTTCGCTCAGGCTGGGGCCGAGATCGATCCTGCGGCCATGAGAGAGCGCAAAGACCTGCTCGGGGCGGGGCATGTCCATCGCATGCCCATTCTCGAACGGATGCCAGAAGATCAGCCCCACGGGCACGTCGCCCGGTTTTTCGACCATCGTCTCGGGCGTGTAGACCAGCTGGAAATGCGCCTGCGCGAGGTTCGGCGCGAGGCAGATCGAAAGCGCGCCCGCGGCGCAAAGGGAAGTCAGGTTTTTCATGTCGTCTCTCAGGTCATGGCACGCCCAACCGGGCGCGCGACAGCATTGAAGACAGACGGGGAGTTGGCTCGGAACGGGGTATTGGCACGCATGGGCCTGACCACTCCGGGCCAGACGCGCACCCCGGCGTCCGGTTTCAGATGGCCCGATCAATCGGGCGCATGTGTGCGGCAGGTCTCCTGGCTCACGGGTCGTAGCTTGGCTGGCCTTCCCGGGATTTGTCCCAGTGGCATCGATCAGCGTCGCTCACCGCTCACAGTTGCGGGGGCAGCCACGGATTTGGCACCTTGCGCGCCGCACCGTATTCCCTTTTTCGCCCGTCACACCCTTTGGCAGGGGCGCTCCGGGACCGAACACGCCTTTGTGTTGCCAGAGTGAGCCCGGCCAAGTCAACTGCAAACGCGCCGCATCAGATAGATATCCATGATCCAGCCGTGACGCGCCCGCGCTGCCTGCCGGGTGCGCGCGATCTGCGCGCCGATCTCGTCCAGCGGCCCGGCCAGACGGATCTCTTGCGCCATGCCCGCATAGGCCGACCACCAGATGTAAATCCCTTTCGGGTCAATCTCTTGGAAGGCGCAGTTGCCATCTAGCATGACCACGAGAGTCTCTGCGCCCTCGGGCCAGCCATGGGCGCGCAGATTGCGCCCGGTGGTGATCGTGACCGGCCCCCCGATCGTGTTGAGCGGCACCCCATGACCTGCGGTGAGCGCCGAGATCGCGCTCACCCCCGCGATCACCTCGCGGCGGATCTCCATCCGCGTCTCAAGCCGCTCCGCGATCCGCATCGTGCTGTCGTAGAGCGCAGGGTCCCCCCAAACCAGAAATCCCGCATGCCCGCCTTTGGGCAGGGCCGCGCGCAGGGCCGCCTCCCAACAGCGCGCCACCGCATCATGCCAGTCATCGACCCCCGCGCGGTAATCGGGATTGGCCGCATCGCGCTGGGGGAGATCGAACTCGACAAGCCGCGCCTCCATGCCCAGATGCGCCTCGCAGATTGCCCGGCGCAGCCCCGCCAGATCGTCCTTTTCCGGCCCCTTGCGAGGGATCAGGATCACATCGGCGGCCCGCATCGCGTCGATGGCCTGCAAGGTCAGATGTCCGGGGTTGCCCGCCCCGATCCCGATCAGCGAAAGCGTGATCATCGGATCACCTCCGGGCCGGGCTCTCCCAGCGGCCCATACAGGATGAGCGCGGGATCGAGACCGGGCGGGGCGGCGCGCAGGCGGTCGCGCAGCGTCGCAATATCGCTGAATTGCAGGCTTTGCCCGGGCGTCGACACGCCTTCTGCCAGAAGCGCGGGCGTCTCGGGCGAGAGGCCGAATGCGATCAATCGCTCGGCAAATTCCGCGAAGGTGCGCCGCCCCATATAGACCGCCGTGACCACCGCCGGATCGGCCAGCGCCGCCATATTGAGCCCCTCGGGCAGCGCGCCTGTCACGTCGTGGCCGGTCACGAATTGCACCCGTCGCGCGGTCAGGCGACGGGTGAGCGACAGATCGCAGGCCGCCGCCGCCGCCGAGGCCGCCGAGACCCCCGGGATGACCTCATGGGGCACGCCTGCGGCGCGCAGCGCGATAACCTCTTCTTCGAGCCGCCCAAAGATCCCCGCATCGCCCGATTTCAGCCGCACGACCCGGCCCCCGGTGGCTGCGTAATCCACCAGCAGACGGCTCACGTGATCTTGCCTAGGCGAGGGGCGGCCCGCGCGTTTTCCCACCCCCACGAGATCGGCCTCGGGGCGCGCCAGCTCAAGGATCGGGCCTGCCGAGAGATCGTCATAAAGGATCGCATCGGCGCGCTTGATCCGGTCAACCGCCTTGAGCGTCAACAGTTCTGGATCGCCCGGACCCGAAGAGACGAAACTGACAAAGCCGCTCATGTGGCCTCCGAGATCAGGTGAAAGAATGTGCCATGCGCCAGCCCCCGGCGTGAGCCGGTCTCAGCCACCACAGCGCCATTGGCGTCAAGGACGGTGGCCAGCGGCGCGTCAGGCTGCTCAAGAATGGTGGAGTAGTGAAACTCATGCCCGCGCAGCCCCGCCGTATGGCCCAGCCCGATCACCGGGTGGTGCAGCTTGGCGTGGCGATAGCCCAGATGCATCTTGCGGGTCTCATACGAGGTCACGAGGCCCAACAGCCCCGCCATTTCGTGCCGCGTGCCCGCCTTGTCGATCAGCGCGCGGCCCATCGCCATGTAGCCGCCGCATTCGCCATGCACGGGGCGGGTGGTGGCAAAATCGCGCAAGCCCGCCTGAAACCGTGCGGCTGCGGCCAATGTGCCCGCATGTAGCTCGGGATAGCCACCCGGTAGCCAGCAGATATCGGCGCTGGGCGGTGGCGGCTGATCGGCGAGCGGCGAGAAGGGCAGGATCTCGGCACCCGCCGCGCGCCAGCCCGCGACCAGATGCGGATAGAGAAACGAGAAGGCCGCATCCTTCGCCAGCGCGATCCGCTGCCCCGGCGGCGTGAGCGCGCGGGCGGTCCCCTTGGGGGCACGGGTAGGGCGGGCCGCTGCGATCACCGCATCCAGATCGACATGGGCGGCGATGAACCGCCCGGCCTCGGCCATCATCGCTTCAATCGAGGCGTGCTCGCTGGCCTGCACAAGGCCCAGATGGCGCTCGGGCATCTCCAGATCGGGTCTGCGCGGCAGCACGCCCAGAACCGGCAACCCGGCTTTGTCCATGCCCGCGCGTAACAGCGCCTCGTGGCGCGGGGAGGCCACGCGGTTGAGCACGACCCCCGCCACATCGAGCCCGGGCTGGAAACGCGCAAAACCCTGCGCGACGGCGGCCGCCGACTGCGCCTGTCCCGAGGCGTCAAGGATCAGCACCACCGGCCAGCCCATCATCTGCGCCATCTCAGCGCTCGATCCGGTGCCGCATTCGCCGGGCCGGGCGACCCCGTCAAAGAGCCCCATCGAACCTTCCGCCAGCACCAGATCGGCGCCTTGCGCGACCTGCACCATCTGGCCCAGCACCGCCTCGGGCATGGCCCAGCTGTCGAGATTGAACGAGCGCTGCCCGGAGGCCGCCTGATGAAAGCCGGGATCGATGTAATCCGGCCCGCTCTTGAAGGGCTGCACCCTCAGGCCGCGATCCGTGAGCGCGCGCAACAGACCCAGCATCAGCGTGGTTTTCCCGGTCCCAGAGGCGGGCGCTGCGATCAAAAGGCCGGGCGGCAGGCTCATGTCTTAGCCTCCGGAAAGCGCGGGGCCGTGCCATTGGGGCGAAACCTGCGGTCGTAATCGCCCGCGTAAAGGCAGCTTTCGTCGAAATCCTCTGAGGCGAGGGCCGGGCCCACAAGAATGAGTGCGGTGCGCCCGCGTGCCCCGCCGCTGGCCGCGATCACGCTCGATAGCGTGGCGCGCAACACCGTCTGATCGGGCCAGCTTGCGCGCCAGACCACCGCGACCGGGCAATCTGGCCCATAGGCAGGCGTGAGCCGCGCGACCACCTCGTCGAGCAGATGCACCGAGAGATGAATGGCAAGCGTCGCACGGGTGGTGGCGAAATTCTCCAGCGTCTCATGGGGCGGCATCGCGGTTGCGCGCCCCGAGGTCCGGGTGAGCACCAGCGATTGCGCCACGCCCGGCAAGGTCAGCTCAGCCTCAAGGGCGGCGGCAGCGGCGGCGACCGCAGGCACGCCGGGGGTGACGTCAAAGGGGATGCCCTCTGCACGCAACCGGCGCAACTGCTCGCCCATCGCCGACCAGACCGACAGATCGCCCGAATGCAGCCGCGCGACGTCATGGCCCGCCGCATGCGCCGTGCGGATCTCGGCGATGATCTCATCAAGCGAGAGCGGCGCCGTGTTGACGATATGCGCGCCGGGCGGGCAATGGGCCAGCAGCGCCTCGGGGATCAGCGAGCCCGCATAGAGGCAGACCGGGCAGGACGCGATCAGGTCGCGCCCGCGCAGGGTGATCAGGTCGGGCGCGCCGGGGCCTGCGCCGATGAAGTGAACCGTCATGTCTCGTCTCCTGTTGCTAGGGCGGCGCTGGCCATCCGGTCGGGTGAGATCCGCCGGGCGATCAGCAGCCGCGCGCCGGGGCCGCATGCGGCCAGCGCCGCTGCCTCGGCCAGCGATCCCGCCCCGATCCGCGCGATCACGCGCGCCGAGCGGGTGTGCGTACTCTGGGCTGCGATCCGCTCTGGCGCGATCGCCAGAAGCGGCAGCCCCAAGGCGCGGGCAAGGGCGCGCGCCTGCGGTTGATCGGCTTTGTCCTGTGTCGTGGCGAGGGCCGCGATGGGGGCCTCCAGCGCCTCGATCAGCCCGATCAGCGACGCCAAAGGTGCGGCACTGCGAAATCCGATGCCCGCCACATTCCCCGCCACAGTCATCGCGTCACGCTCCATTGGGTGATCGGGCGTGCGGGCGTCCAGCCGCGCATCCGGCCCAGCGGGCTGGCCTGCGCGATGTCGATGCGCAGCAATTGCCCGCCCAGCTGCGCGTGTTGCGCCACCAGCAGCGCCTCGGTCTCAAGCGTGACCGCATTGGCCACCAGCCGCGTGCCGATCGGCAGCCGCGCCCAAAGGACGCGCAGCACCGCCGGATTGGCCCCGCCGCCCAGAAAGACCGCATCGGGCTTGGGCAGGGCCGCCAACGCTTCGGGAGCGGAAGCTTGGTGGGGGGTGATGCGATGCGATAGCCCGAAGTCTTCGGCATTGCGCGCAATATTGGCGCAGCGATCCGCGCGGGGCTCCACCGCCTCGGCGCGACAGCCGGGCGCTGCGAGCGCCCATTCGACCGAGATCGCGCCCGAGCCCGCGCCCAGATCCCACAGCCGCTCATTGGCGCGCGGGGCGAGGGCCGCGAGCGTCAGCGCCCGGATCGGTGCCTTGGTGATCTGCCCATCCGAGGCAAAAAGCGCATCCGACCGCCCCGGCACCGCTGAGAGCCCCACAGCGCCAAAAGCCTCAATGGCTACGGCCACGGGAGTTTCGCAATCGGAGGCCTCGAACGCCTCGGCCCGGGTCTCGGCGATGCGCTCGCGCGGACCGCCAAGCGCTTGCAGCAGCCAAAGCCGCGAGGCGCCAAACCCCTGCGCCGTGAGCCAATGCGCCAGCGCTTGCGGGGCGGCTGCGTCGCGCAGCAGGCAGATCATCCGCGCGCCGCGGCTAAGCACCGGCACCAGCCGCGCAAACGGGGCGGCATGCAGGCCGATGACGCAGATCTCCTCAAGCCGCCAGCCCAACCGGGACGCCGCAAGCGCCGCTGTTGAGGGCGCGGGAAATGCGCGCCACTCGCCGGGTGCGAGATCGGCACTGAGCGAGCCGCCCGCGCCGAACCAGAACGGATCGCCCGAGGCCAGCACCGCGACGCGTTGACCGCGCAGGGCCAGCACTGGCTCTGTCGAGAAGGGCACCGGCCATGGCCGCCCGCGCGCGCCGATCTCAGCCAAAGCCAGATGGCGCGGCCCGCCGAACACGACCTCTGCACGCTCCAGCGCCGCACGGCTTGCGCCTGTCAGCCCGTTCAGGCCATCTTCGCCCAGACCGATCACGCTCAACCAAGGATCATCCATGGCGCGCATCCTTCTTCTTGGCGGCACCAGCGAGGCCAGCGAATTGGCCCGCGCCTTGGCTCTGCGTGGCGATGATGCGGTGTTCTCCTATGCCGGGCGCACCGAGACGCCCAAAGCCCAGCCGCTGCCAATGCGGGTGGGTGGCTTTGGCGGGATCGCGGGCTTGCAGCGATATCTGCACGCCGAAGCCATCACCCATGTGATCGACGCCACCCATCCCTTTGCCGCCCAGATGAGCCAGAATGCCGTCGCGGCCTGCGCGAAAGCGGGGGTGGCGCTTTGCGCCTATGAACGTCCGGCGTGGCGCGCCGAGGCCGGGGACCGCTGGACCCATACGCGCGATCTGGAGGCTGCATGCGTGGCCCTGCCACGCAATCCCGCGCGGGTGTTTCTGGCCACCGGGCGCCAAACCCTCGGGATTTTTGCGCAGCGCCCGGAGCATTTCTACCTTCTGCGCCTTGTCGATCCGCCGCAGGACCCGTTGCCGCTGCCGCGCGCAGAGGCGGTGATCGCGCGCGGTCCGTTCACCGAAAGCGCCGATCTCGATCTGCTGCGCGAGCATCGGATCGATCTGGTCGTGGCCAAGAATGCGGGCGGATCGGGGGCCTATTCCAAGATGGCGGCGGCGCGCGCGCTGGGCCTGCCGGTGATCGTGATTGACCGACCCAAGCTGCCCGCGCGCCGGATCTGCGGCAGTGTGCAGGAGGTGCTGGGATGGCTCGATCATGGGGCCTCCACCGAGCGCGGCGAATAGACGAAACGCCCGACGCGTCGGGTCTGCGAATTGCCAAGGAGGACGATGGTGCGCATATCGGCCATCTCGGGCGTGGCCTCGGCCAGCGTCACGGTGCGCAGCGCCTCGCCGGGTTTGCTGACATCGCGCGCGAATGAGATCAGTCGCTCGGGGCCGCATTCGGCGCGCAGGATCGCAAGCACGCGGGCGAAGTCATCGGGCCGCGCGCGCGAGCGGGGATTGTAGAATGCCATCGCGAAATCGCCGCGCGCCGCCATCCGCAGCCGATGTTCGAGCACGTCCCAAGGCTTGAGGTTGCAGCTCAGGTTGATGGCGCAGAAATCATGGCCCAGAGGTGCGCCGAGCCGTGCGCTGGCCGCCAGCATCGCGGTGATGCCGGGCAGAATGGCGATGTCGAGATCGCACCAGTCGGGGGGACCGGCTTCAAGCGCCTCAAAGAGGGCCGCCGCCATCGCAAACACCCCCGGATCGCCCGAGGAGACCACGACGACGCGCCCCCCCGCGGCCGCCAGCGCCAGCGCATGGGCCGCGCGCTCGCATTCGACCCGGTTGTCACTGGCATGCAAGGCCCGGCCCGGACGCGCGGCGATCCGCGTGACATAGGGGCCATAGCCCACGATATCGGTTGCCTGCTCAAGGGCCTGTGCGACCTCGGGCGTCACAAGGGCGGGATCGCCGGGGCCGAGCCCCGCCACGCGCAGCCAGCCGCTCATGGCCGCCGCCCCTGACCATGGATTACGGCGATCGAGAAATAGGGCACATCCGTGGCCTCGCTCAGCGGTCCGATCTTTTGGCCCGCCATCGTGCCCCGTTCGATCAGCCATGTCTGTTCCAGCTTGCCTTCGGCCTCCAGAGCTCGCTTGAGCTTGTCGAGATTGCGCCCGATCTTCATCACCACCAGCGCATCGGTATCCGCGATCCGGCGGCGCAGTTCCTCCTCGGGCAGGGTGGCCATCAAAACGGTGAGCACATCATCGCCCCACGTGATCGGCATGCCCGTCTGCGTCCAACAGCCCGACATCCCGGTGATCCCCGGCACGATCTCGATCTCGACACGGGCCTGAAGCCGCGCATGCAGATGCATGAAGGAGCCGTAGAAGAAAGGGTCGCCCTCGCAAAGAACCACCACGTCATCGGTCTTCGTGATCGCGGCCAGCCGCTCGGTCCAGTCGTCGTAGAACGTCTGCAAGAGCGCGTTATAGCGTGGATCGCCCAGCGGGATTTCGGTCGTGACGGGATAGTCCATCGGATATTCGACCGCGCCCGTGGGGATCATCCCATCGACGATGGTGCGCGCCTGACCGCGCGCGCCCCGTTTGCAGAAATAAGCGATATGGCGCGCGACACTGAGATGGCGCGCGGCACGCAGGCTCATCAGTTCCGGGTCGCCCGGTCCAAGTCCGACGCAGATGATTTTTCCCATGCTCGACTTACTCCTTCCGGCTCGCGAGCGCATTGAGCGCGGCAACCGTGATCGCCGAGCCGCCCAGTCGCCCGGTGACGACAAGCGCGGGCACAGGCGGCGCGCCGATCAGCGCGGCCTTGGATTCCGCCGCCCCCACAAAGCCCACCGGGCAGCCGATGATCGCCGCCGGGCGCGGGCAGTCGGGGTCTTGCAACATGTTGAGCAGGTGAAAGAGTGCGGTCGGTGCATTGCCGATCGCGACCACTGCACCGCCGAGCCGCTCGCGCCACAGCTCTAATGCGGCGGCCGAGCGGGTATTGCTCATCTCTTCGGCAAGACGGGGCACGCGGGTGTCATGCAGGGTGCAGATCACCTCGTTTTGCGCAGGCAGCCGGGCGCGGGTGATCCCCTCTGACACCATCCGTGCGTCGCAAAAGATCGGGGCTCCGGCCTCAAGTGCCGCCCGACCGGCTGCGACGAAATCGGGCGTCATCTCGATGTCGGAGGCCAGCGCGACCAAGCCCGAGGCATGGATCATGCGCACCGCAATGGGCTCTTGCTCGGGGGTGAAGCGCTCCAGATCGGCCTCGGCGCGGATCGTGGCAAAGCTCTCGGCATAGATTCGGGGGCCGTTTGTTTCGTAGATATGGGTCATGCCGGGGTCTTTCGTTGAAAAGGCCTGAGGGGTGAGAAGCGTCGTGCGGGTCAGATCGCGCAGGTCGGGGGGATCGCCAGCCCGACCGTTGCGGATCAGATCGAAACGGTCGGTGTCGCGCGCCACGAGGGTCAGATCGGCGGGGCCGGGATGGGCGCAGCCCTTGGCACAGCCCGAGACGTGCAGATGCGCGCCTGCGGGCAGGTGCTTGGCGAGCGCACGGGCCAAAGCGCGCGTAGGCGCCAGCCCCTGCAGGCAGCCCGGCGCGCCGTGGCAGGTATCGATGCGCAGGCGCGGATCGTCGGGATCGGTGATCAGACCGGGCAGGTCGGGCACCTCCGTGGCATTCTCAAGCAGCAACATCCGCCACGGTGTCAGCCGCAGCGCGCCCAGCTCTGCCAGTGCATCCAGCGTGTCACTCGACAGCTGCCCAAATTCGAGCGCGACCAGCATCCCGCTTGGACAAGGGCCGGGCTTTGGGGTGGGCTGCGCAGGCATGCGCGACACGCTCTGCCAGCCGCGTGGGAGCTGCGCGCCTGCGCCCAGATGGCGCGCCATGCGACCACGATTGTCCTGCACACCGCCGCTTTGCACGAACCACCGGGCCAGAGCGAGCGCCTCTGCCGCGGCGGTCTCGGCGGTGACCGCGCGCCCGGCCTCGACCCCGTCGGCGCGACAGATCAGTCCGCCCTGCACCCGCTCGATGCGGATATCGGCGGCGGTGCCTGGCAGGATCGGGGCCGTGCCGCAATCCACCGCAAAGCCGAACTTCCCCGACAAAGCAGGCGCGCCGGGATCTGAGAGCACCGCGTGCAACTCGGCTGCAATTCGCGCGCTCTCATCGCCCATGCGCCAGAACGGCTCGAGCGCGATATTGC
>NZ_JHEH01000045.1 GCF_000715505.1 Thioclava dalianensis | reverse complement strand
CGGCAAACTCGTCCAGCAGGAACAGCGTGGGTGCCCGCTGGCGCTCTACTGGGGCCTGTGCGGCTATCTGGGCCGTCAGAGGCCGCTCAGCGTCCCGTGCGATGTCTTGGAGCGCCTGGGACACCAGAAGGCGCAGCCAGCGGCTGTAGGCGTCCAGCCGGTTGGGCGGCAGCACGAGGAACACCGACGTGACCCGGTGCCGCAGGTCCACGAACTGGAAATCCGACCGCGCCATGACCTTGCCGATGCGCGGGCTGTCGAGGAAATGGGTGTGGCGCTGCGCGTTCGACAGGACGGAGGCGGCTTCCCGGTCCGCCTTGCCCGCGAACCTGTTCGCTGCCCGCGCGACCAGCCCGTCCGCCGCATCGCTGTCCTGCATCAGCTTCAGCAGGTCCGCCATCCGGTCCGGGGGCAGGGTGAGATATTCCCGGACCGAGCCGAGGTTGCGCCGCGTCGGCTCCTCGTGCGCCACGCAGAACATGATCAGCCCGCCGAGGAAGGCCCTGGCCTCCTCGTTCCAGTGCGCGTCCCCGGACTGGCCCGGCGGGTCCACCACCAGCGCGTCCGCCAAGGACGCGGCATCCTCGCTCAGATCGGGAGAGTCCGCTGATAGGCGGTCCAGCGGATTACAGGCGGCGGAGGGACGTCCCGAGACGCCGAAAGGATCGAGGACGTGGACCGTTCCAAAGCGTTCCCGGGCGGCCCCGGCGATCTTGGCATTCTCGCCCTTGGGGTCGATGACCAGCACCGAGCGTTCCGCCGCCAGCAGGTTGGGGATCACCGTGCCGACGCCCTTGCCCGCCCGCGTGGGGGCGAGCGTCAGCAGATGGGCCGGACCGTCGTAGCGCAGCAGACGGCCGGTTTTGGGATTGCGGCCGATCAGCAGGCCGTCCGCCGCTTCCAGTTTCCGCAGCTCGTTCTTCCCGGCAAACCGCGCCGAGCCGTGACTGTCCCGCCCAAGGCCCCCGAAGAAGGTTTCCGCGCCGGAGATGTCGAGCCAGTGCCGGAACGCGAAGACGGCACCGACGACCATGAACGGCGCGAACACCAGCCATTGCCAGGCACTCTCGCCGGGGTTCTGATCGAAGATGGCGAAGACGAACGGCGTGGCGACAAGCGATCCGATACCCATCCCGAGGACCAGCCAGAGCGCCAGCCATCCGAGCAGGAACGGCGTGAAGATCAGGCGATGAAAGAACCGGAACAGACCATCGAGGACGAGAGCCACCGCGCGCATCAGGAGGACGTGTCCGCATCTGTCGTCGGGGCAGGGGAGGCAGCATCACCGGAGGATGGCGCATCCCAATCCGCGAAGGCCTTGCGGTCCTGTTCGCGGGCGAGGTTGCGGATCAGGCGGTCGAGCATGGCGGCGGCGTTGGTATCGCGTTCGGCCAGATCGAGAAGAGCGCCCCCGAGGATGACCTTGCGCCGTGTATCCATTTTCCGCTGTCTGGTGGTTTCCCGGTTCCTGATCGCCTGAAGGCGGGCCTTGGCCTGGGCATATCGCTTCTCGGCTTTCTCCAGTTCGGTCTCGGCCATTTCCGTAAATCCACCTTTCAAGAGAGCGGGTCGCAAGGTTAGTATTGCCAGATCAATCGGTAGCGCTTACCCGTAGGCCTGTAAAGGACAAGGGCGCACTTATGCAAACTCTCCACCTGCGGTTCCGAGATTTGCGTGCGATCTCTCCGGGGCAAAGCCCCAGCCGATGGCAGACCCCCTCCGCCGCGAAGCGCGACGGAATGGGAGGTGCCTTCGCCCTCCCAAACCCTCCAGAACCAACCTTGGCGGTTGGATCGCTTCCCGCAACGTCGCGCCAGCGTCCCGACCGATGCCCCACGGAGGGGGCCGGTCTGCCGCAGGCCTCTCCGTTCCGGGAGGCACATGACGTCGGACCTGACGGTGCCGCCATGTGCCGGGTTTGCCCCCGGCAAACCGCCCGTGAGCTGACCCATGATCCCGCCCCCCACGAGGCTGGGGATCATGGATCAGCCCACTGGCAAGCCCGCGCCTCAGAGGCCCTTCGGGCCGCTTCGTTCGGGCTGTCTTTCCCCCTTCGGCCCCAGCCATCTGGTGGGCGGGC
The DNA here is from genome assembly GCF_000715505.1 of Thioclava dalianensis. GTDB lineage: Bacteria > Pseudomonadota > Alphaproteobacteria > Rhodobacterales > Rhodobacteraceae > Thioclava > Thioclava dalianensis. Next base: position 21,466 of record NZ_JHEH01000045.1, on the reverse strand, counting down.
CTCCGGGGAAAAGACGGCTGACCGGACCGCCAATGTCGGGGCATTGGCCGGAGTCAGCCGCGCGGCTCGTTGGCAGCGTCCTTCGTCTGCGGGAGGGTAGGGCGCATGGCCAGCTACCACCTCTCCGTCAAGACGATCAAACGATCCGCCGGGCGCTCCGTCACCGCCGCCGCCGCCTACCGCGCGGGCGAGCGCATCGAGTGCCAGCGCGAAGGCCGTCTGCACGACTACACCCGCAAGCAGGGCATCGAGGAGACGTTCATCGTCGCTCCCGAACATGCCCCCGCCTGGGCGCAGGACCGGTCCGCGCTCTGGAACGCGGCCGAGGCCAGCGAGACCCGCCGTAACTCCGTCACGGGGCGCGAATGGGAGCTGGCTTTGCCGTCCGAGATCGGCGCGGCCGAGCGGTCGCGGATCGTCCGCGACTTCGCGCAGGAGCTGGTCGGCCGCTACGGGGTCGCCGTCGATGTGGCGATCCACGCACCGCACCGCGAGGGGGACCAGCGCAACCACCACGCGCACGTCCTGACCACCACCCGGCAGCTTGAGCCGGAGGGGTTCACCGCCAAGACGCGGGTTCTGGATTCCGCGAAGACCGGCGGCGTCGAGATCGAGCAGATGCGCGGGGTCTGGGCCGAGTTGCAGAACCGGGCGCTGGAGCGTGTCGGGGAGATCGAGCGTGTCGATCACCGGTCGCTTGAGGCGCAGCGCGAAACGGCGCGGGAGCGCGGCGACGAGCTGAAGGCCGGGGAGCTGGACCGCGACCCGGAGCTGAAGCTGGGTCCGGCGGCGAACTCCATGGAGCGCCGCGAGAAGGCATCCGCCGCGCGCGAGGGCCGGGAGTATGTCCCGGTCACGGAACGCGGGGCCGTGGTCCATGCCGCCCGTCAGGCCCGCGAAGCCTTCCGCGACATGCGCGAGAGGGTCGAGCTGGCCCGCGAGACCTACGGCATCGCCCGCGAGGAAGGGCAGGGGCGCGTCTCCGCCGGTCTGGCGGCGCTCCGGGCGGCGGCCGCGAAGGATCGGGGCGCGCACGAGGCGGGAGATTTACGGGAGCGGCTGGCGCGGATCACCGGGCGCGACGAGGTAGAACGGGACGGGCCGGAGGCGGAGACCGAGCGGACCGACCGGGGCCGGGCGCAGGAGCGGCTGCGCGAGACCTTGGGCAAGGACCGGGGGGACGGGATCGAGCGGGATGGCGAAGTCGAGCGCGACGGCGACAGGCCGTCGATCCGGGAGCGGCTGGACGCGGTGCTGAACAAGCCGCGCGAACGGCTGGACATCAAAGACGAGCGGGAACGCGAGCTGGAGAAAGCCAGGGAGATCGAGAGGGCGCGTGATCTGGACCGGGGACCGACGCATGGCCTCTGATCTGCCGTTGTTCCGAGCCTTGCCAAGAGAAAGGCCGCGCGAGCTGAAGCACCGGCTGATGCGCGAGGGCCGGGCCGTCGCCGACTGGCCCAGAAGACCTGGGATCAAAATTCACCCGGCTACCCGTTTCGATTACGCAGTTCCTACAGGAACCGGCGCACCTTGGCTTTGTATTTGAGATACGCCGCCCCATAGCGCTCTTTCAGCCATCCCTCCTCGGCAAAGGGAAAGGCTATGAACACGGCGATACCCGCGATGATCGCGGGCAGCGCTACGATGGAGGCGCTCAGCAAGGCCCAGCCGATCAGGATCGCGATATCGCTGAAATACTGAGGGTTTCGGGAATAGCGGTAGAGCCCGTTTATCTTGAGCTGGCCTTCGGCACCCATCGTCTGGTTTGCGCCGAAGCCGATTACCTCGAACCAAGCGCCAGCATTTCCGACGAGGATCAGGATCGGCCCAATAAAATAACGCAGCCAGACCGGCACCTGTGCTTCTCCCCAGCCCAATATCCCTAAAGCGACGACTGCGGCTGAAAAGGTGAACGTGCCGCCCCAGCCTATGAACAATGCTGCGGGTCCGAACGTCTGCGGGGGCCATATCCTGCGGTCGGGCTTTGCCACGGACCATAGGGTGGCCGCCAGCGTCAGTCCGGCAATCGTCAGCGCCACGGCTGTTAGGATCAGGCTCATGGTATTCAACTTTCACGCTCCGGATCAAAACGCAGAAGCCGGAGGGCGTTCAGCGTGACCAGAACGGTTGCGCCGGTGTCGGCCAGAATGGCGATCCAGAGACCGGTGATGCCGAATATGGTAGTCACGAGGAACACGACCTTGAGTCCGAGTGCGATGGTCACGTTCTGGCGGATGTTGCCCATGGTGGCGCGGGCGAGGCGGATCATCGCGGCCGCATCGGTGACGCGGTTGCGCAGGATCGCAGCGTCTGCCGTTTCCAGCGCCACGTCGGTCCCCGACCCCATTGCCACGCCTACCGAGGCCTGCGCGAGCGCGGGCGCATCGTTGATGCCATCACCGATCATCATCACGCCGTCTTTGGCCATGGCGCGGATCGCTGCGACCTTGTCTTCGGGCATGAGGTCCGCCTTGTAGTCGATCCCGAGATTTCCGGCGATGGCGGCGGCGGTGCGGGCATTGTCGCCCGTCAGCATGACAGCCTCCACGCCCAGCACCTTGAGCTGGCGAAGCGCATCCACGGCGTCGGATCGCGCCTCGTCTCGCATGGCGATAAGGCCGAGGCCCCGCCCTTCGCGGTAGACGACCACCACGGTTTTGCCCTCTGCCTCCAGCGCGTTGGCCTCGCGGATACCGTCGTCATCGAGTGCGCCTGCCTCGGTTGCGAAACCGGGAGAAGCGACCCAGGCGAGCGCCCCGTCCACCATTGCCTCGACACCTTTGCCTACGATGGCACGCGCACCGTTGGACGCGAGCGCCGCGGTTCCTGATTTCTCCGCATGGGCCGAGATCGCTTCGGCGAGCGGGTGTGAAGACCCCGCCTCAACGCCAGCGGCAACGCCCAGTATCTCGGCCTCGACGGCCCCGTTCAACGGCACGACATCCGTCACCGATGGCCGCCCGGCGGTCAGCGTGCCGGTCTTGTCGAACGCGACATGGGCGGACTTGGCGGCAGCCTCGATGACTGCCCCGCCTTTCATCAGCAGCCCACGTCGTGCGCCCGAGGACAGGCCGGATGCGATGGAGGCCGGGACGGAGATGACCAAGGCGCAGGGACAACCGATCAGGAGGAGCGCCAGGCCCCGGTATATCCACGTCCCCCAGTCGCCCCCAGCGGCGAGCGGCGGCACCAGCACCACGAGAAGCGACAGGCCGACGATGGTCGGCATATACCAGCGGGAGAAGCGGTCGATGAACCGCTCGGTCGGCGCGCGCGCACTCTCGGCTTCCTCCACCAGTGCGACAATGCGCGAGATCGTGTTGTCCTCGGCTACCTTGGTGACACGGATGTGCAGGGCAGCTTCGGCGTTGATGGAGCCCGCGAACACCGTGTCGCCCGGCCCGCGCGTGACGGGAACGCTCTCGCCTGTGACCGGGCTTTGATCCACGCCGGATGTCCCCTCGACCACTTCGCCATCGGCGGCGATCCGGTCGCCGGGGCGCGCCAGAATAATCTGGTCGATCCGCAAACCGGCCGCAGCTACTTCACGGTTTGACCCGTTTTCGACCAGCAGGGCAGATTTGGGAACGAGGTCCGACAGCGCCCGGATGGAGGCGCGTGCCCGGTCTGCCGCCACGCCCTCAAGCACCTCGCCCACGGCGAACAGGAACACGACGAGAGCCGCTTCCTCAGCCGCGCCAATGACAAGCGCACCCACGGCGGCGATGGTCATCAGCATCTCGATGGTAAAGGGAAGGCCCGCGCGAAGGGCTGCAAAGGCGCGCCGCGCGACGGGAGCGACACCGATAAGACATGCCAGCACGAAGGCCCAGCGGCCGATATCCTGGGAGGTCAGCAATTCCAATGTCCACGCGACCGCGAGGAGCGTGCCCGTCAGGATGACGAGCCGACCCTTGCTTGTCTGAAACCACGACTTGCCTCTGTCGGCAGGGTCGTTGTGAACGTGCCCGGTCCTGTCGTGATCGTTCTCCGCCGCAGGATCGGGGTCCGCCATGGCGTCGCTTACACCGTAGCCCAGACCGCGAACTGCCGTCTCGACCCGGTCGCGCGATGTTAGGGAAGAATCGAGCGTCAGGCGCAACCGTTCGCGCATGGGCAGAACCTCGACCGCGCTCACACCGGGCAGCCGTTCGACCGCACCCCTCACCTTGGTGGCGCAGGAACCACAATCCATGCCGGACACGGTCCATTCGCAGGCCAAGGCGTCAGGTGAAGTGTTCGCAGTCGAATCCGTTTCGTTGCTCATCGCGTATCTCCAGCTCCCCGGTCAGGGTAATTTACTTTGTAAGCAATAGACCTAGTTGCTCTAGTCACTAGAGGTTCAAGGGGGTTTCTGATGTTTTCCATTGGAGCACTGTCACGGCATACGGGGGTCAAGGTTCCGACCATCCGATATTACGAGCAGATGGGGTTGATGTGCGCGCCGGAGCGGACCGAAGGCAACCAGCGGCGCTACGGGCGCGCCGAACGCGAGCGGCTCGGCTTCATCAAACACGCCCGCGACCTCGGGTTTTCCATCGAGGCGATCTCCGCATTGATCGAGCTGAACGACCATCCCGACCGATCCTGTGCGGAGGCGTCGGAAATAGCCGCCTATCAGCTTTCCAGTGTCCGCAAGAAGATCGCGAGCCTGACACGATTGGAGAGTGAGCTGTCCCGGATTTCGGACGGTTGCTCGGGGAATGGCATCGCCGATGAATGCTATGTGCTTGCCTCGCTGGCAGATCATGCGAGGTGCGAAACCGATCACTGAGGACATTCGGATAGCGGCCAGAAACGATGGTTTTTGGAAGGTGCCTTAAAGAAGTGGCCGCACAGTTCGGACCATGCGACCAGCGTCGTACTATTCGGCGTTCTCGACCAGCCAGGCGGTCATCTTGTCGATCTCACCGACCTGCGCGGCAATGATTTCTCCGGCAAGTTCGATCATCTGTGGGTCGTCACCATACTCAAGCAGAACCTGCGCCATGTCGATTGCACCCTGATGGTGAGCAATCATGGCGCAGGCGAATGCCACGTCGGCATCTTCACGCATCATACCTTCTTCCATCGCTGGCATGGTGATTGCCATTCTGCGCATATTTTCCTGCACGTGCTCCGGCATGGCATCAAGATCGACACTCTCCGAACCCGTGTCGTCAGCCGGACCGTCGTGGCCCATCGCCGAATGATCCATTTCCCCAACAGCAGACATGTCGGTGCACTGTTCGGGAGACTCGAACCCGGCATCCTGTGCCAAAGCCGGTGCGGAAAATGCCAACGTCGCAATGGCAGTTGCGAGGGCGGTCTTCATGATGTTCATTTTCGAGTTCTCCTGTTTATGTCAATTTCCGAGAGGATCGGTGCGGGAGGTTTCAGGCTGCGAACCACATCCCCAGCATCCAGAGGCCCATCCCCATCATCATCAGGTTTTCTGTCAGGCTTACGAATCCGAGAGGCACGTTCGAGTTGCCGCCCAGACAGGCGCACTTCAGCTCTCGCTTGTCGATGTATACGGCCTTGAACACGCTGATCGCACCGACCGTTGCGATGAAGAGCGCCGCAGGAGCAGCAAGCGGGGTCAGTAACATGCCCGTCATCAGAATGCCTGCCCCGGTCTCGACCCAAGGGTAGACATAGGCATACGGCACCCATTTCCGCGCGAGCAGGTCATAATTGAGGAACATCGTCGTGAAGCTTTCGATGTCGCGGAGCTTCTGCATCCCCAAGAGGATCATCGAGACCGAGATAAACCAGCCGAGCGTTTGCCATGTGATCGTGCCGAGAAAGCCAATGGACAGCGCGAGCGCCGTCGCGGCGGCCACGGCGAAGAGGTAGATCACCGGTTTGTAGGTCGTGGCCTTCGGATCGTAGTCGGTGAGCTTCTGGCGCAGGGCATCATAGCCACCGACACGCTCGCCTTCGATCCAGACCTGCGGTGTGGTGGAAACGTCGTATTCTTCCTTGAAGGCATCGACTTCTGAGCGTTCGCGGAACAGCCGGTCATCGACCTTAAATCCTTTGCGGTCCAGAAGCCAGCGTGCCTTTTGCCCTGCCGGGCACAGATGGTTCGGCAGAGCCATGCGGTAGAGAACGGCTGTTTTCCCGGTCGCGGCGGTGGCGGGATCGGTTGTCACGTCGGCAAAGTCGCGGGTGTCCTTTGGCATTTCATAGTCTCCTTGCGATCAGCGTCCGCGAGAGTTGCGGATAAAATAAACGATACCGGTAATCAGAAAGGCGATGACAAGCAGGGCAATCAGCCCCATGCCGCCCATCATCCAGCCTGCACCTTCGTGCATTTCGCCATTCATCATTGCTCAGTTTCCTTCTTCGGTGCGGGGAGTGCCGGGGGCTGCATCCCCGTTGGCCTCGATATCCGCGATGTATCGCTTCATTTCCGCGATCTCGCCGCGCTGCGCTTCGATGATCGCATCGGCCAGCTCGCGGACGCGCGGGTCGGAAATATTGGCCCGTTCGCTGGTCAGGATCGCGATGGAGTGGTGCGGGATCATCGCCTTCATCCAGGCGACATCGCCAACGGTGTCCTGAGACCGGACGAGATAAACACCGGCGGCGAAGGCGATGGCTGCGCCTGCAAAGATCGCGATGTTGGCTTTCCGGTTGGAATACATGCCCAGCATGAAGGCGAGCATGATGATCGCCATCATCCCGCCCATGTAGAGCGCCATCCACATCCGGGTCTGCGAGAAGAAGACGTGATCGAGGGCGTAGGTGTTGAGATACATCAGCCCGAACATCACGACCGTCGATGTCGCAATCATTGCGGCAAAGCGTCCATAGCCCATGCTGCCACCGCCCTCGTGTTTGTTCATATTTTTCGTCATGATGGGTAAACCTTTCCTTTCCTGATTATATATACCCCCTATAGGTATAATAAACCCCGCCGATACCAATGAGTTCCGAGGAGACGACATGAAGCAGGACAAGCAGCGCACTCTCGACCGGCTCGCCCGACTGGAAGGCCAGGTGCGGGGTATCGCCAAGATGGTCCAAGAGGATCGCTACTGCGTCGATATTCTGGCGCAAACGTCGGCTGTCCGGTCCGCCTTGAAGGGCGTGGAGCGGATGCTGCTTGAGAACCACGCCCATCACTGCGTCGAGGACGCCATCGGCAGCGGTGATCCGGCGGCGCAGCGCGAGAAGTTCAGCGAACTGATCGCAATGCTTCAAAAAACGCAGTCGTGAAAGGACCCACTGGAGTCAGACCGGCTGTTCGCTGTCCTCGGAGCCTCATGTCGAACCGCTTCGACGCGCTTCGCGTCACTGTCGTCCCTCCATTTCGTCGTGCCGGTCACGGATGTCCTGCGGCCAGGTGGATTTGATGTAGCTGAGGACGGCGACGATTTCTTCGTCAGTAAGCGTGCCTTCATAGACGGGCATGTTCGTAGCATAGTCCGGGTCGCCGATCATCCGGCCCACCCCGTATTTTGTCAGGTGGAACAGCGTGTCGCCGTCATGGTGCCATGTGTGTCCGGTTGGGTCATGCGGTGGTGCTGGCAACCGGCCGTCGGGCCCCCGCGCGCGCCAGTCTGGTTGACCTTCGAGGTTTGCTCCATGGCATGATGCGCAGTTCGCGGCATAGACCTCCGCCCCGCGCGCGACCGTTTCCGGATTATCCGCGCGCAACTCAATCCGACTCTGCTCGGCCGATCCCGGTCTAAAGGCGAGGAAAGCGGCCCCGACAAGGGCCACCCCCGCGATAGCGATTACCGCTACCTTTTTCACAAGCCAGCCTGATAGAAGACCTCGCCTTCGCCCGCAGTGCCGTCGAAGGCGATCACGTCGTACCGGGCCGACGGATCGTTCCCCATTCCCGGCGAGCCACCGGGCATTCCGGGAACGGCGATACCTGCGATGTCGGGACGTTCCTCCAGCAGCCTGGCGATAGCCGCGAAAGGCACATGGCCCTCGATCACATAGCCGCCGATCATCGCGGTGTGGCAGGCCCAAAGGTTGCTGGGCAGATCGGCGTCCAGCTTGACGCTTGTGACATCGGCCGTGTCGGTCGTTTCAACATCGTAGCCCTCTTCGCGGGCCAGTGCGACCCATCCGGAGCAGCAGCCGCAGGTCGGGCTCTTCGTGACGTGCATGGTGCCAAGTTCGGCCATCGCCATATGGTTTTCGGCATGAACCATGGTCGGCATCGTCAGCGTTGCGGCCCCGAACGCCAGTGTGGCGGCTGGAAGGATGGTCAGAACAGATTTGATTGGTGTCATGGATATTCCTCTCGAAGGATTGCACGCGCAGGAAGGACCTGTCGCGGTGTGATAATCAGCCATAGGCTGCGCCCCGAAGGGCGCGGGGGACATCACACGGCGCGCGGCGGGTCGAGAGTTCCGGATGGCTCGGTCCCGGTCAGCAGGATCGCAAGTTCGATTGTGAAGGACTGCATCGCCTCCGGCGTGCCGCAGCTCATCGTCATAGTGGGAATAATGGCCGGAACGGCATGGCAGCTCGAAGATCGCTCCATGCTGCCCTCGCAACAGCTTTCGTGATCGACGGACATGACTGTCATATCGGCGGTGCCTGCATGACTCACCGCCATCGCTCCGGACAGCGAGGTCGAGAGGACGATCAGAATGATTGTGAGTAAGCGGACCAGATACATGTTATATACCTACATAGGGTATATTGTTCCGGCAAGCCCCTCGCGAGTCAAGAAACCAACAAGCCGGTTGCATATACCCATATGGGGTATATCTGGAAGGTGACAGACACCATGTGTGAAGGACATGCCATGACCAACGACACGTCGAGCGACCATCGTTCGGAAACGGAAAAATCCTCCTGTTGCGGCCATTGCGGAGGCGCACAGCCCGCAGCGGCGTCAATCACACCAACGGATGGGAAGGCCGTCGATCCCGTGTGCGGCATGAGTGTGACGGTCGCGACTGCCAAGCATGTGGCACAGCATGATGGCGAAACTTTCTATTTCTGCTCGGCGGGGTGCAAATCCAAATTCGAGACCCGCCCTGCCGTCTTTCTCGACCCGGAGCTGAAAGCTGAGCCCGCCGCAGCCAACGACGACATCTTCACCTGTCCCATGCACCCCGAGATCGAGCAGATCGGTCCCGGAAGCTGTCCGATCTGCGGTATGGCGCTGGAGCCGAAGGGCATCAACCTTACCGAAGGACCAAGCGAAGAGTACATCGACTTCCGACGCCGTTTCGTCGTCGGCGCGGCCCTCACGGTCCCGCTTGCCATTGTCGCGATGGGTCGCCATTTCGCGCCGGACGCTTTTTCGATCATATCGGCGTCCTGGCTGGACTGGATCGAGCTGTTGCTCGCCACCCCTGTCGTTCTGTGGTGCGGATTGCCCTTCTTCGAGCGCGGCATCGCATCCGTTCGCAGCATGAACCTCAACATGTTCACGTTGATCGCGCTCGGCACTGGCGTGGCCTATATCTATTCTCTTATCGCGACCATTGTGCCCGGAATCTTCCCGCCGCAGTTTCGCGGACCGACGGGCGAAGTCGGGGTATATTTTGAGGCGGCGGCCGTTATCATTGTCCTCGTGCTTCTTGGACAGCTTCTGGAATTGCGCGCCCGTGAGCAGACGGGGGGCGCGATCCGCGCACTGCTCGACCTCGCACCAAAAACCGCACGGCTTGTCGAGAACGGCACCGAGCGGGACGTCCCTCTCGACATGGTGCGCAAAGGCGACGCCCTGCGCGTGCGACCTGGCGAAGGCGTGCCGGTAGACGGTGTCGTCATAGACGGCTCCTCCTCCATCGACGAGAGCATGATCACCGGAGAACCGCTGCCCGTCACCAAGGCAGAGGGCGACAGTGTAACAGGTGCATCGATGAACCAGACCGGCAGCTTCGTGATGCGGGCCGAAAGGGTCGGCTCCGAGACGATGCTCAACCGTATCGTGCAGATGGTCGCAGAAGCGCAGCGCAGTCAGGCCCCGATCCAGAAGCTGGCCGACAGGGTCGCCGGGTGGTTCGTGCCCATCGTGCTCGCCGTTGCGGTCGTCGCCTTTGTTATCTGGTCATTCGTAGGGCCTGCCCCGGCAATGGCTCTCGGCCTGATTGCGGCCGTTTCCGTGCTCATCATCGCGTGTCCCTGCGCCCTTGGTCTGGCGACCCCGATGTCGATCATGGTCGGAATCGGCAAAGGCGCGTCAAACGGCATCCTGATCAAGAATGCCGCCGCATTGGAGCGCTTTTCTGCGGTCGATACGCTCATCGTCGACAAGACCGGCACACTCACCGAAGGCAAACCGGCGCTGGTCGAAGTGATCGCGCAAAGCATTGATGAAACGGAATTGCTGCGCGATGTCGCGGCACTTGAGGCGCAATCGGAGCACCCTCTTGCACGCGCGATCGTTGATGGTGCCAAGGAACGCGGCGTCGAGCCCGCACCCGTTGAGGGTTTCGGCAGCATCACCGGCAAGGGCGTCTTTGGTGATGTCGGGGGACGCCGCGTCGCGGTAGGCAACCGCGCCATGATGGAAAGTGAAGGTGCCGACCCGTCGACGTTGAAAGAAGCCGCCGACGCCGCCCGCACGCAGGGACAGACAGCCATGTTCGTCGCTGTGGACGGAAAGGCCGTTGGTCTCATCGCGGTCGCGGACCGGATCAAGGCAACGACTGCGGACGCGATCCGGGCTCTGCACGACGAGGGACTGCGGATCGTCATGCTGACCGGTGACAATGCCATAACCGCCAAGGCCGTCGGCGAGGAACTGGGAATCGATGAAGTCATCGCCGACGTGCTTCCCGAAGACAAACACGATGTGGTCAGACGCCTTCAATCCGAGGGCCGTGTCGTCGCCATGGCGGGCGACGGCGTGAACGATGCCCCCGCCCTCGCGGCGGCGGACGTCGGTATCGCGATGGGCACGGGCGCGGATGTGGCGATGGAAAGTGCGGGCGTCACGCTGGTGCGCGGCGACCTCTCGGCGCTTGTCACAGCCCTCCGCCTCAGCCGCGCGACGGTCGCGAACATCAAGCAGAACCTGTTTTTCGCCTTCATCTACAACGGCGTCGGCGTTCCGATCGCCGCAGGTATCCTCTACCCCGTGATGGGACTTCTTCTTTCGCCGATGATCGCGGCCCTCGCCATGAGCCTATCATCCGTCAGCGTCATCGCGAACGCACTGAGACTGAGGAACGCGCAAATCTGAACCTTTCCGGCCTTGCTGCCGGGGCGGTCAACCCAAGAGGCCACCGAAGGACAAAGATGATGAAGTCGACCGGCCTAAAACGGGCGATTCCGCCGGTCCACCCTGCCCCACGCAAAATCAACGGGTTCGCTGTGCCACAAACCCCGGCAAAACCTTTGCGGTTCTGGCAGGTTTTTGTCACAGTGCGGCATGATCATCGGATACGCCAGAGTCAGCAAGGACGACCAGAACCTGGATGCCCAGACCGACGCTTTGACAGCGGCCGGAGCGGGCAAGTTGTTTGCGGACAAGATCAGCGGATCAAAACGAGAGCGGCCCGAGCTGGACAGGATGCTGGACCAGCTCCGCGACGGCGACGTTGTGACCGTCACCAAATACGACCGCCTGGCCCGGTCCCTCAAAGACCTTCTGGAGATCGTGGAGACCATCGGAGCGCAGGGTGCGGGCTTCCGGTCCCTTGCCGAGGACATCGACACCACGACGCCGGCCGGCCGTCTCACGTTCCATGTCTTCGCATCTATCGCCCAGTTCGAGCGGGAGCGAATTTCCGAGCGGACCAAGGAAGGGCTGGCATCGGCCCGCAAGCGAGGCCGGATCGGGGGCAGGCCCCCTGCCCTCTCCCCCGCCCAGAAGATCGAGGTGCGGCGCATGAGGGACCAGGAGCAACGGGCCGTCCCGGAGATCGCGCGGCTGTTCAAGGTTAGCGAGAGAACCGTGCGGCGAGCTTAAGGCATTGCTTAAAAATGAAGACTAGATGATGGAGGAGCCCAGCCAGTCCAAAACTGGTGCTGGCAACCGATAGCCTGAAAACATTGAAACATGATGGCAACATACACTTACAAAGCATAGACAGATAGGGCGACCGCTTGAGGCGCTTCACATGAAAGGTGATCAAATTGGCTGACAAGAAAACTATATTTGTGGCATTTGCGATTGAAGATGAACGGCAGCGCGATTTTTTGAAGGGTCAGTCATTGCACCCACGTGCGCCCTATGAGTTCATCGATATGTCAGTCAAGGAACCCTACGACAAAGACTGGAAGGATCGGGTTCGTACCCGGATCAAGCGGTCGGACGGAATAATTGTCTTGGTAAGCGAAAACTCACTGACCTCCAGCGGGCAAAAATGGGAAATCGGTTGTGCGCAGGAGGAAGGAAAACCTATTCGCGGCATCTACGCATACAAAACTGATCGAACAAGTATCGCAGGTTTTACAACGTATCCCTGGAACGACAAGAATATCACCGATTTTATCGACGGGTTGTAAATAAAAATGCGCAAGGCACTGATCGTCGGTATCGACCATTATGAACATATTTCATCACTAAGCGGATGCGTGAACGATGCGCATTCTGTGAAGAGTGTTCTCGAACGGCATGCTGACGGCACTGTCAACTTTGCCACTCCCCGTATATTGACGGGGACTGGCGCCAATGACCTGATTCCGAAAGCTGACCTGAAGGCTGCCGTTCGGGAACTGTTCAAAGACGATTCCGAGATTGCCCTCTTCTATTTCGCCGGGCACGGCTACATTGAGGACACAGGCGGGTTTCTTTGTGCGAGCGATTGCAAGACGGGTGACGATGGCCTTTCCCTCGCCGAAGTCATGACTCTCGCGCGCGATTCAAACGCGAAGAATAAAGTTATCATCCTTGATAGCTGCCATAGTGGCATTGCCGGTGATCGGCCGAATCAAGGCGGGACGGCTGAGATTCAAGAGGGAACAACCGTCCTTACAGCCTCGGCGGCAGATCAGTACGCGATGGAAGTGGCGGGCGGGGGAGCCGGTGTTTTCACCAATCTGTTTGTGGATGCTCTTGGAGGTGCGGCTGCCAACCTTCTCGGCGATGTCACACCAGGCAGTGTCTATGCCCATATTGATCAGTCACTTGGGCCGTGGGCGCAGCGACCTGTCTTCAAGACGAATGTAAAAACATTCGTTTCCCTGCGCGAAGCAGCTCCACCTATTGCATTGGCTGAACTACAGGCGCTGACAACCTATTTTCCTCGCGCGGACTACGAACACCCTCTTGACCCAACCTATGAACCTGAGCGTTCCGAGGAGCAGAAAGCCGATCCTGACATACCAAATCCCGATCCGCAGAAGACCGCGATCTTCAAGATTTTGCAGAATTACGTGAAGGTCAATCTCGTGCGACCTGTCGGGGCTCCGCATATGTGGCACGCCGCGATGCAGAGCAAAGGATGCGAGCTGACGGTTCTTGGCGAGCATTATCGCAAGCTGGTCGAAGAAGGGCTGATATAGCGGAGGCGGTATGAAAAATGGCCAAATCGATCATGTTCTTGAAAGCATTGTCGAAGAACTTGCCGCTATCGAGCATGAACGCTGGTCGCACTGGCAGCGCTACATGCACGAAAAAGGCACAAGACAGTCAGACGGTTCACTGGTCATTGCGGCTGAACTGGTTGAACGCTGGGAGCGTCAGATGGAAACAGCCTATGCAGAACTGAGTCAGAAGGAGAAAGAGAGCGACAGGGAACAGGTTCGTAAATATTTGCCGACGATCAAGAAGGCACTCAAAGGCTAGGGTTTGGATGCGATGGCCGATCATGTCGATGTGGAAACAGATGATGCCGAGTCCGGCGTATCAGAGATCGACGAGCAGTATCTCGATGAGTTGCGGGGCTATCGTCACGATCTTCTGGCACTGCAAAACGAGCAAATCTCTAGCTACGATAAGGCGATCCTGAGCCTATCCGGTGGAGCGCTTGGCATCACCGTTGCTTTTGCTGATAAATTTGGCGGAGACATTCCGGTTGTAACGTGGGCTCTTTTGGCCTCTTGGGGTGCCTTCAGTACAGCGATAGGTTTCAATGTTATTTCCTACCTCTTCTCAAGTTATGACATGGAGGCGGAAGTCGAGAAAGTCCGGTCAAGTATCCAAGCTGGTGGAACTGAATTCAAGTCGGGCAACAGGTGGCGGAGCGCGACCCAATATACAAATGTTTTGGCCCTTTTGGCCTTTATGGTTGGGGTTGGTTTGTTCGGCTATCATGCTCATACTATGATGAAGACCTCCCTAGCTACGGAAGGAAGCTACGATGACAGATAAAAAAGATCAGCCGAAACCGACGCAGATCAATGAAGGGCACTTCAGTCCGAAACCGCCGATTCAGGTAGAGCGAGGAGCGATCAGTCCATCTGTTCCAGGAAGACCCCCTTCCGGCGTAGGAAAACCACAAACTGGTCGTCCGAGCCCGGCCGCACCTACGCGTCTCGCACCGAAACCGAAGAAATAGCGACAGGCTTTTGCGCCCTGCGGCACATGTTAAGCTGGGATCAGAACAAAGCGTGAACACTTGCCGAAACAGGGTTTCCAAGTCCGCTGGGACGGATTATGACATGTTGTCATAAACCGACACAAAACAGGGGCAGGCCCATGAACGCGCATCCACGGACAGAATTTGCAGAGCTGATGGAGCGCGCCGGTCTCGACATCGACACAGCGGCGGAACTTCTGGACGTGAACGCCCGCACGGTCCGGCGACATATCAACGGTGAAGGCAAGCGGATCGACCGGCTTAGGCTGGAGAAGCTGCGCCAGACAGCGGATGCGCGCTGCACCAGCGAACGGCCCGAGGGTTTCCGCTTCATCGACCTCTTCGCGGGAATCGGGGGGCTGCGCCTGCCCTTCGAGGCCATCGGGGGCCGGTGCGTCTTTACAGCGGAGTGGGACCGGTTCAGCCGCGAAACCTACAACGCCAATTTTCCCGAGCCTGCCGACAGCGAACATGTCTTTGCCGAGGACGTGCGCCCCTATGCGAACGCACCCGAGACAATTCCGGCCCATGACGTGCTTCTGGCCGGTTTTCCCTGTCAGCCGTTCTCTATCGCGGGTGTGAGCAAGAAAAACGCCCTTGGCCGTCCGCACGGCTTTCTCTGCGACACGCAGGGAACGCTTTTCTACGATCTGGCCAAGATCATCGACCATCACCGCCCCCCCGCCTTCCTGCTGGAGAACGTGAAGAACCTTGAGCGCCATGACGGCGGCAAGACCTTCGCCACGATCATCCATGTGCTGGAGAAGGAGCTGGGCTATCGCGTCTTCCACAGGGTCATCAGTTCGACTCCGTGGGTGCCGCAGAAGCGCGAGCGTATCTTCATCGTCGGCTTCAAGGATCACAGCGTCGGGTTCGACTTCGATCAGCTCGCCGTGCCGGAAGGCGACGGCCCGACGCTTGGCTCCATCCTCGATAGGGATGTCGATCCGAAATACACGCTCACGGAACACATGTGGAATTACCTTCAGGGCTACAAGGAGAAGCACCGCAGTGCTGGGAACGGGTTCGGGTTCTCGCTCTTCGGTCCGAAGGACGTGGCCCGCACCCTGTCCGCCCGCTACTACAAGGACGGCTCTGAAATCCTGATCGAGCAGAAGGGCGACCGCCCGCGCCGCCTGACACCGCGCGAATGCGCGCGCCTGATGGGGTTCGAGAAGCCCGGACGGACGGACTGGAAAATCCCCGTGTCCGACACGCAGGGCTATCGCCAGTTCGGCAACGCGGTTGTCGTGCCGGTGGTGAACGCCGTCGCGCAACTCATGCAGCCGCGCATCATCGAGGCGATGGAGCTGGACGGGCGGCAGGTGCCTGCCACCGTGCAGGTCCGGCTTCCCCTGCCCGAGCCCGGTATCGCAGCGGAGTAATGCCCGCCGATACTGTTACGCCTGCAACCCGAAGCCGGATGATGGCAGGCATCAAGGGCAAGAACACCAGACCGGAGCTGATGATCAGGTCGGCGCTGCACAGGCGCGGTTTCCGGTTTCGGCTGCACCGCAAGGACCTGCCAGGAAAACCCGATCTTGTGTTCGCAGGCCGGGGCGCGGTGATCTTCGTTCATGGCTGCTTCTGGCACGGGCACGACTGCCATCTGTTTCGCTGGCCGAAGAGCCGCGAGGAGTTCTGGCGCGACAAGATCGGCAGGAACATCGAGCGCGACCGGCGGCAGTATCAGGCCCTGACCGAGGCGGGCTGGCGCATCGGAACGGTCCGGGAGTGCGCCCTGAAGGGCAAGACCCGCCTGCCCTTCGACAGCGTTGTCGATCAATGCGCCATATGGTTGAAATCCGATACAAAAACGCTGGAGGTGAGCGGTGATTCAACGCGGGCAACTGTCTGACTATTTCGAGGGTGTCGGGGTCAAGCGCCTGTCCGCCGTGGATGCCGAGCCGAAGACATCGAACCAGCACGAGGTCGGCACGACGAAGAAGATGCGGGACGATTTTCTGGGCGAGACGCACCAGCAGAAGTTTCCCGCGATCTACATCTGGCTTGGCGGCGATCAGGAGGGCTTCACCGAGGAAAGCTGGGCCACGCACTACGACGCGCGGATCAGGAAAGAGGATCGCGCCGCCGAATGGCGGCTCTACTACCCTTCAAACCCCGTCACGGAGGCCATGAAGGCCGGAGACACCCTGTTCCTCGCCAAGGACCAGGGCGGCGTCCTGTGGTTCATCGTGGCCCCGGAGGGGTCCACCAGCGAGCAACAGCTCTTCTGGCTGTTCGGCCTGCGTCCGGAAGGAAAGTCCTTCATCTCGCGCGAGTTCTCGGATGAAGAGCCGGAGCTGGACTTCGCCGCTCGTTTCATTCTGGACGAGATCGGCGTCGAGTTCGAGGAACCGGAAGCCGACAAGCTGGACAGCATTATCGAGAGGTTCGGCACCACTTTCCCGAAGACGGCCGAGTTCTCCCATCTGGCCCGTCTCACCCTGCCCGAGGTCCGCGCCGAGGACGACCCGGACGCGGCGCTCATTGCTTGGCTGGACCACGAGGAGGCCCTGTTCCGGCGGCTGGAGCGCAAGGTCGTATCGTCGCGGATCGAGGCCGGGTTCGTGGACGACAGCGGCACGGACGTTGACGGCTTCATCAGCTTTTCCCTGAGCGTCCAGAACCGGCGCAAGTCCCGCATGGGGCATTCGCTGGAAAACCACCTTGCCGCCGTTCTCGGGGCGCATGACATCCGCCATGTCCGGGGCGCGGTGACGGAACACAACCACAAGCCCGACTTCCTCTTTCCCGATCTGGAGACCTACCAGGCCGCACCGGCCGGGGGAGACCCCCGCCTAACGATGCTGGGGGCCAAATCCACCTGCAAAGATCGCTGGCGGCAGGTTCTGGCGGAAGCCGAGAAGATCAGCCGCAAGCACCTGCTGACACTGGAGCCGGGGATTTCCGGGCCGCAGACAGACCAGATGGAGGCGTCCGGCCTTCAGCTCGTGGTCCCCTCCCCTGTCCATGGCAGCTACACGGACGCGCAGCGCGGCTGGCTCTGGTCGGTCGGTGATTTCATTGGCGAGGTTCGGACGCGGCAGACCTGATGCACCATCCAAAGCAACAACAAATGTTGTTTTGTGGGGCAACGTGCACTATTTTCAGATCATGCCCAGACTTTCAATCGACATCACCCTCGAAGAACACCAGAAGCTGAAGGCTATCGCCGCGCTGAAAGGCGAGAGCATCAAGGACTATGTGCTGAAGCGCACCCTTGGCGATGCCCCTGCCCTCGATGACATGAGCGAGGACGAGGCGATTGCCGCCCTGTCCGACTTTCTCCGTCCCCGGATCGAGCAGGCGCGGCGCGGCGAATTTTCCACGAAGTCGATGGCCGACATCCGGCGCGAAGCGCACGATCAGGCCGGTCGATAGCCGCCCCCATGCAGTCCCATGACCTCACACTTGCCGCCGAAGAGGATTTGCGCGGCATCTGGCGCTACACCTACGAGACCTGGGGCTTTGACCAGGCCGAGACGTATTTCGACCGGATCGAGGCGTGCTGCGAGGCCGTTGGACGCAAACAGGCGCAGTCAAGGGCGCTCGACGGATTGCCGGACGGTATCCGCATCCATCGTTGCGAGCACCACTACATCGTCTGGCTGGACGGGGATCGGCCGATCATCATCGCCATCCTGCACGAGCGGATGGATTTCATGCGGCGGCTGAAGGACCGACTGTAGTCTTTCTGGCGAAACGACTGGTTGCGCCACCAAGGAATGAGTATATACTCATTTGAGTAAAAACTCATTTACACATGGTGACTGACTTGCCGATTATCTCGATACTGAATCCAAAGGGCGGCAGCGGAAAAACGACCATCACCACGAACCTTGCCCGTTCGCTGCATGAACGCGGCCACAAGGTTCTGATAGTCGATTCCGATCCGCAGGGCAGCGCCCGCGACTGGCACGCGGCCAACGAAGAGAACCCCCTGCCCCTTGTCGCGCTGGACCGTGCAAACAACGTCAAAAGCCTGCCGGATGTCGCCGCTGCCTATAATTTTGTCATGGTGGATGGCGCGGCGAAGCTGGAGGACATGATCGCCGCGAGCATCAAGATCACCGATTTCGTGTTCATCCCGGTCACACCCAGCCCCTATGACCTGTGGGCGGCTTCTGACCTGGTGGAGTTCATCAAGGCCCGCCAAGAAGTAACTGACGGCAAACCTGCGGCCCGGTTCATCATCAGCCGCGCAATCGCCGGAACACGTCTTGGCGACGAGATCGTCACGGCACTTGCGGAACAGGGTCTTGGCGTGTTTGGCACTCACATCACGCAGCGGCAGGTCTATCCCCAGACGGCAAGCGAGGGGGGAACGGTGTTCGACAGCAAGAACGCCGATGCCTTGGCGGAGGTGAACGCCCTGACAGACGAGATTCTCGCCTTCATCGACGCGGAGGGTGCATGATGGCCCTTTCGAGCAAACGCCCAAGCCAGCGCGACGAGATCAAGTCGAAGCTCCTGAACGATGTGACCGAAACCAACGAGAAGAAGCGCCGTCTGAACGCGGAGATCGAGGACTCGCTCTACCGCCGCATCAAGGGGCGCGCGGCGGAAGAAGGCCGGACCATATCCAGCATCACCCGTGATCTATGGATTGAGTATTTGAGTAAATGAGTTTCTGAGTATTTACTCTACCACCCGTTGCGGCCGCGTTTTTTGTACCAGCTCTTGCAGAACCCGAGGAACGCGGCGTCCGGGTTCTTCGGAGGCTCTTTCTGCCTTGCTGCATAGGTCCGCCACTCCCCGACAAGAACCTTGATGTCCCATGTCGGGGCCAGCTCCCGCGCCTGTTCGAGGGTATCCGGCGAGAGGGGCAGGATGTAGCCGCCGGTCAGCCGATCCTGTTGGGGTTTCGCCGCGTAGGTATCAAGAAACTCGCGTTTCGGCGTGACCGTCAGGATGTCGGCTTCCAGCCGGAAGGCGTAGTCCGGCATGTGATTGTGTTCCTCGTCAGCCTTGCAGATCGCCTTCACGAGCCGCCGGAACTCCTTGTCCGAGGATGTCGAGCCGGTGCGGCCCTGTAGCTTTTCAAGACCGCATTTCCATTCCGGCTGGGTTCCGCATTGCTTGCGGGCCAGCTCATACAGACGACGTTCCAGAGGCTTGCGGAGCTGAAAGTAGCGACGGTTCAGTGTCAGGACATCATCACCGGCAATCGCGTTGAAGACCCAATCGGAGAGGGTGACTTCGAGATCGAGCATCCGGCCGTCACGGGTTTCGCGCACGATCCGGTAGCGATCAATCAGGCTGAAACCGTCAATCTGTTCGACGCCGCCTGTTGTTATGTTCGTCTCGATCTGGGTTCCCTGTAGCCGCTCCAGCGCGGCTTTCAGTCCGGTGTAGCCGGTTCCGGCGACGGGACGGTTGGTTGCGACGAGCAGATCGTATGCCTTGAACCGCAAGGTCCGGTGAACCTTTTTGCCATCGTTCAACGCCGCCATGACCTGCGAAATGCAGTAGATGAGCACGTCGCGGTCATGGACCGTAGCGAGGCCGATCATGTTCGGTCTGATCTCGACATAGCTCTTACCGTCAGTAGCCACGTAGCGGCGTTTTTTCGTGTCAGGCTTGGTCGAGAGGGTGAAGATCGGATGCGCCATCGAGGCCATGTCGCCCTTGGGCGCGGCGTCGAAGATGTCGCAGACGAAGAAGTCTCCCTGTGCATGTCGCAAGGGGAGCAGCGGCGTTCGGTCCTGTTTCGTAATATCACCCACCATGGCGGCAATATTCGTAATTTCACACACCGATGCAAGCGGTTCGTAATATCACCCACTGAGGTCGCTTTCGTAATATCACCCACCATCTATCGTAATATCACACACCGGCTATCGTAAGATCACCCACCGGAGACCGAAAATAGGCTCGATTATACGCATATATTCAAGGGCTTAGCGAATGGTATGATTCGCGTAACACAGACTCTAACACATATATAACACCCGGTTTTCATGCTGAGGCCGATGCAGAGGCGGTTCCGGACCAGTCACGGGCGGTAGAACACGCAGGCATCGACACCCGCTGTGGTCGTGGTCCAGACACCGCCGATGACAGCGCAGGTGGAGGGGTAGCTGGCCATGAAGCGGGGCAGGGCGACCGACATCGCCAGAGCCAGAACGACAGCGCCCAGAGCGAACCAAGGCCAGTGCGCTTGCCAGTCCCTCAGCCGCTCTTCCCGGTTCGAGATACTGCGAAGCGTATCCCGTTGATCCTGTCGCGCCTGGCCGAGAACCTCCGCTGTCTGCTTCGTGCCCCGGTCCAGATGGTTGGTCGCATACTCCAGACGCTGGAGCGTTTCCGAGAGCTGCCCGTCGATGGCCTGCCCGACCAGCTCGCCATAATGCTTCGGATCGGTCTGTGCCTTGGCGGCGAACGCGGCCTGGCGCGCTTCCGTCGCCGTCTTGTTGATCCGGTCGAGCGCCTTCGTCTGGTCATCCACCCGGTCCGAGACGCTGGCCATGACCGTCGAGAGCAGTTCGAGGGTTTCGCGCAGCTCGTCGTCGGAAAGGGACGGGAAGGGGGGCTGGTCAGGCATGAGACGGCATCCTTTCGGGGTCAGGCGGTCTGCGGGACGAACAACCCGTCAAATTCGCGGTCGGCATAGTAGCGCAGTTTCTGGACCATCGCCGTGGGCTGGCCCTGGACGCGCAGAAGCTGGAGGTGCGGCGGAAGCTGCATGATTTCATCGGGGGTCAGCAGGTCGCGGCCGGTGATCGAGGTGCCGGTCGTCGGCATGTCGCCGGGTTTGAAGTTCTGGGTCTGATACCCGATGGTTTCCTGTCCCATCGTCTGGCTCAGCCATTTCGCCGTCTCGAAGTCGTTCACCCCGAAGACCTGCTGCACCCCGGCATTGGCCACGAAGGTGGAGGCGCGTTGCCCGTAGAGGTCCCTGAGCTGGCTCATGTCCTGCAGGATCGGCCAGAGCTGGAGGCCATATCCCGCCATAAGCCCCATGGCGCGCTCCACGGCCTCCAGACGACCCAGAGCGGCAAACTCGTCCAGCAGGAACAGCGTGG
>NZ_JHEH01000044.1 GCF_000715505.1 Thioclava dalianensis | reverse complement strand
CGATATTGCGCCGCGCCTCGATCTCCACATCGTCATCGACCAGCCCGACCTCGCGCAAGGCCATGATCATCTGTTGGTGGCCTTGGGGCCGCACGCCGCGCAGTTGCAGATTGCCGCGTGCCGTCAGATCGATCAGACCGTTGCCGTAAAAGACCGAGAACCGCGAGATCAACCGGGCCTGACAGGGAATGAGCCGCGCCATCGGTGGGCGCAGCCGCACCACCAGCCCATCGCCCGAAGCTATCGGACGCAGCGCGCCGGGGCACCAGCCCTGAACGACCGGTTGGTTCACGGGGGGGTGGGTCATGGATGTGCCTCCAGAAAGGCCATTGGGGCATTGCGCAGGCTTTTCCAAAGTCCGGCCTGATTGAGCTGCGCAAAGCGCGCGCGCAAGGCCGCCAGCGCCTGCGGGTTTTCCGCCTCGAGAAAGGCCACAAGATCGGGGCGCTCCAGCGTCGCCTCGAAATAGAGATCAAACAAATGCGGCTCGACCACGCCTGCGAGATGCGCGAAGGCCGCCAGATGATCGAGCGTGGCCGCGATCTCGGCCCCGCCGCGAAACCCGTGCGCCATCATCGAGCTGATCCAGTCGGGATTGGCCGCGCGGGCACGCACGGTGCGCGCGATCTCTTCGGAGAGCGTGCGGGCGCGGGGCTGATCGGGACGGGTCGAATCCAGATGATAGAGCGCAGGCGCAGGCCGCCCCATCCGGGCCATGGCGGCGGCAAACCCTGCCTCGTGGCGGGCATAATCGCCTGCCATCAGCAGATCGGTCTCGGGGAGATCTTGGAGATGCACGAAGCCGTCCGCCCCCGCGAGCCGCGCCTCAAGACCCGCCCGGTCCATTGTGATCTCGCCCTGCGCATCAATGGCATGGCTGGAGGCCGCGAGCCACGCCTCGCCCGCATCGAGCCGCGCGGCGTCGCTGAACTCAGAGGGTGCGGTCTCCATGCCCAAACCATATTGGCCGGGCTTGGGGCCAAAGACACGGGGGCTGCGCGCGTGATAGGGGTTTTCTGCCGCAGGCTCGTCGCGCTGGGCCAAAGCGGAACAGCCCGCCTCGAACATCTGCGCAAGGCCGGGAAAGACATCGCGAAACAGCCCAGAGACCCGCAGCGTCACATCGATACGCGGACGGTTCAACAGCGCGGGCGCGATCACCTCAAAGCCGCTCACCCGCCCGCTGGCGTCCTCCCAACGCGGCGCGAGCCCCGCCAGATGCAGCGCCATCGCGAATTCCTCGCCCGCCGTGCGCATCGTGGCCGAGCCCCAAAGATCGACCACCAGCCCGCGCGGCCAGTCGCCGTGATCCTGCAGGTGGCGGCGCAGCAACTCCTCGGCCAGCTTGACGCCTTGCGCATGGGCCGCGCGCGAGGGCAGGGCGCGCGGATCGGTCGTGAACAGGTTGCGCCCGCTGGGCCGCACATCGGCGCGCCCGCGATGGGGAGAGCCGGACGGGCCGGGGGGCACGAACCGCCCCGCAAGCGCAGCCCTCAGCCCCGCGCGTTCGGCCGCCCCGCATTCGCCCTGCCCGAAGATATGCAGCCCGTGCGGGAACTGGGCCTCCTTGATGTCGCACACGAAGCGGTCGATGCGCGGGATTGCCTCGGCTATGCTGGTCTGCGCGGTCAGGCCCAGATCTGCCTCGACCCCGCGCCCCTGCGCCTCGGCCCGGATATCTGCGATCAGCCGGTCACGCCGCGCCGGGTCCAGCCCGTCGGCGGTGGCATATTCATCGAGCAGCTGTTCAAGCTGGGCCAGCCCCTCGGGCAAGACGCTCTGCGCAAGCGGCGGCGGCAGATGCCCGATCGTGACCGCGCCAATCCGGCGCTTGGCCTGCGCGGCCTCGCCCGGATCGTTGACGATGAACGGGTAGATCACCGGCATCGCCCCCGTCAGCGCCTCGGGCCAGCAGGCATCCGACAGGGCCACCGATTTGCCCGGCAGCCATTCCAGCGTACCATGCGCGCCCACATGGATCAGCGCATCGGCCCGCGTGCGGAGCCACAGGTAGAAGGCGACATAACCATGGCACGGGGTGCGGGCCAGATCGTGATAGCTCTCGGCCCGGTCTGCGCGTGCGCCGCGTTCCGGCTGAAGCGCGATCAGCGCCTTGCCTGAGCGCAGGGCGCGGAAGGCAAAACCGCCCTCACGAAAGGCCGGATCGGCCTCCGGCGCGCCCCATGCGTCCATCAGATCGGCGCGCAGCGTCTCTGGCAATGTTTCAAGGGCCGCCTGATACTCGGCCAGCGGCCAATGCAGGCTCTCGCGCAAAAGCTGTTGCGCCAGATCGGGCAGGGGCTGAGTGTCATAGCCCTGCGCGGAAAGATCGCTCAGGATCGCCTCGCTGGAGGCCAGCGCATCAAGCCCCACCGCATGGGCGATCTGATCGTCGCGCCCCGGATAGGTCGAGAGCACCAGCGCCGGGCGGATCTGCGCGGACGGTTGGCTGCGCAGCCTGTGCCACTGCGCGGCCCGCGCGGCGATGGCTGCGATCCGTGTCGGATCGGGCTGGTGGATCTGGCGTGAAAATTCCAGATCGGGGTCGCGCGCCGTGGCCTGTTTGAAGCTCGCAACGCCCGCAAAAATCCGCCCGTCCACCTCGGGCAGCACGACATGCATCGCGAGATCGGCAGGTGAGAGCCCGCGCGTGCTCTGCGACCACGCCTGCCGCTCGGCGGTTGAAAGCGCTATCTGAAACACCGGGCATTGCGCGGCCTCCAGCGGCGAGGCCGCCCCATCGGCCCCTTGCGCGGAAAACGCGGTCGCATTGAGGATCACCGCCGGGGGGCAGCGCTCGATCTCATCGCGCAGCCACGCGCCAATCCCCGGTGCCTTGAGCGAGGGCACGAACAGCCCTGTGGCGGCAAAGCCCTGCGCCTCAAGGGCCGCGATTAGCGCATCGACCGGGCCGGTATCGGCGGCACTCAGGTAGGAGCGGTAAAACACCACCAAAGCCTGCGGGCGGGATGGACCTTGCGCGGGCGCTGCCACCACCCCCGCGCCGGGGCGGTAAAACCCATGCTCTGGCACCGTTTTCAGCCCCGCCACCGGGCGGGCATACAGCCCAGCTGCCAAAGCCATCTGTGCCAGCGCGGCTTGGGCGGCCACAGCGCCGCCCGCATCGCACAGATGCTGCAAGCGGCGCAGCGTCGAGACCGGCAGCGTCGAGAGCGCATCGAGCCTCGGATCGGGGCGCCCGTCGGCGGGCAGAACCGCAAGCGCGATCCCGCGCCGCCGCGCCAGATCCTGCAGGCAGGCAAGCCCATAGGCCCAGTAGCTCTCGCCCCCGATCACCCGCACGAGGATGCCGCGCGCCTCCGTCAGCGTCTGCTCGCAATAGACATCGACCGAGAGCGGATGGCGCAGCCCCGCGAGATTGGCCAGACGCAGGCTCGGCAGCGCCGCGCCCGCCGCCTGCGCCCGGTGCCAGCCTGCCGCGAAAGCCCCCAGATCGCTGTCGGAAAACGACAGCGCCACCAGATCGGCGGGGCTTTGCCCCAGATCCTGAGGCAGATCGGTCTCTTCCAAACCGTGACTTTCGCGAAAGACGATATGCATCGGCGCTCAGACCTTCAGCGCGCTACGGATCGCATCCGCATCAAGATGGTCATGCTCGGCGATCACCACCAGCTCGGAGCGTCGCGCCCGATCGCCCCAGGGCTGGTCATACTGCGCGCGCACCCGGGCGCCCACGGCCTGAACCAGCAGCCGCATCGGCTTGCCTTCAACCGCGACATAGCCTTTCACGCGCAGCACGTTTTGGGCCCGCGCAAGCTCGGCGATCGCCGTCTTGAGATCCTCCGGGTCGGTGATCTCGCCAATCTCGATCACAACCGTGTCGAAATCGTCATGCTCGTGATCCTCGGCCCCGTCATGGTGGCTCGGACGGGCGTCGAGATCATCCTCTGCGGCGGCCTTCAGCCCCAACACGACGCGCGGATCGACGACGCCTTCGCGCACGGGCAGGATCGGAACCGGGCGGGGGGCCTCGGCCTCGATCACCGCACGGGCGCGCGCCAGACCGTCTTCCCCGGCCAGATCGGCTTTGCTCAGCAGCACGAGATCAGCGCAGGCGATCTGATCCTCGAAGACTTCTGAAAGCGGGGTCTCGTGATCAAGGCTCTCATCGGCTTCGCGCTGGGCCTGAAGGGCGGCCGGATCGGGCGCAAAAAGCCTCGCCGCCACCGCCTCGGCATCGGCCAGTGCGATCACCCCATCCACAGTGACGCGCGAGCGGATCGGCGGCCAATCGAAGGCCTTGAGCAGCGGCTTGGGCAGCGCCAGACCCGAGGTCTCGATCAAGATATGATCGGGGCGCTCGGGACGGGCAAGCAGCGCCTCGATGGTCGGGATGAACTCATCGGCCACGGTGCAGCAGATACAGCCATTGGCCAGCTCGACGATGCTCTCTGCGGGGCAATTCTCGTCGGCGCAGGATTTCAGGATGTCGCCATCGACCCCGGCTGTGCCAAATTCATTGACGAGGATCGCCAGCCTGCGCCCGCCCGGATTGGCCATCAGATGGCGCACCAGCGTGGTCTTGCCCGCGCCGAGAAAGCCGGTGATCACGGTGACGGGGATCTTGTTGAGATCGGACATTGGAAATTCCTTTTGGGAGGTCAAGACTGCGGCGGGAGCCGCGCGATGGAATGTTTGCGAAAGATTTCGGGGCGCTCGCGCCAAGGCACCAGCCCATCGGCGCTCGCGGCGTACCGGGCCACGCCTTCAAGGATCGCTGTGCCATGCAGATCGGGATCGAGATCGCCATAGACATAGCTCCAGCGCTCAGGCCCGCCCGAGAGCGCAATCGTGCAGCCACGCGAACAGGCCGAAAGGCAATCGACGGCGCGCAGCTGAACCCCTTCGGGCAAATCATGCGCGGCGATCTGCGCCAGCAGACGCGCGCCCGGACGCGGGGCGTCGGGGGCGTCGTCCTCAGCGCTTTCGCCGCCGATCTTGCGGCAGGTCTGGCAGATCATCAGGGTGACACAGCCCATAGCACTCTCCTTTTTCGGCGCAGGAGAATGGGCTTGGGCAGAAGACGGGCAGGCGCATGCAGGCCATCTCAAGCCGGCCGCGAAACACCCCGTTCGCCCGTTACATATCTTGCTGGCAGGTCTCCCGGCTTGCGGATCCCGAAACCCAAAGCGAGGGCCTCGACGGTTCACCCACCTTCCCGGCACAAGGCCAGTGGCATGCGGCAAACCTCTCCGGTCACGGTCGCGGGGGCGGCTGTGCTTCGGTCGGTTTCCCGGCCTAGCGCATTCCCTCTTCGCCTGTCATAGACAGGAACCAGCGGCCTCACCTGAGGCATTGCGCGACCCGTTGTCAAGCCAAGGATGCAAGGATGAGCACACAGGACACCAGCGACGAGACCCGCCACGCCGAGAAAATGGCCAAGATCAAAGCCGCCCGCGACAAGATGATGGCTGGCAAATCAGACGAGAAAGGCCTGATCATCGTCCATACCGGCAAGGGCAAGGGCAAAAGCTCGTCGGGCTTTGGCATGATCTTGCGCGCGCTGGCCCATGAGATGCCCTGCGCGGTCGTCCAGTTCATCAAGGGCGGATGGGACACTGGCGAGCGCCGCCTGTTGAGCACGCATTTCAGCCATCTGTGCCGGTTTCACGCGATGGGCGAGGGCTTCACCTGGGAGACCCAGGACCGGGCGCGCGACATAGCCGCCGCCCAAGCCGGTTGGGAAAAGGCCAAGGCGCTGATCCGCGACCCGCAGATCGAGATGGTGCTGCTCGATGAGATCAACATCGCTCTGCGCTACGATTATCTTGATATTGCCGAGGTCACCGAATTCCTGCGGACGCAAAAGCCGCCGATGACCCATGTCGTGCTCACCGGTCGCAATGCCAAGGATCCGCTGATCGAACTGGCCGATCTTGTGACCGAGATGACGTTGATTAAACATCCCTTCCGCGCGGGCATCAAGGCGCAGCGCGGCGTGGAATATTGAGCGGGCCGGGGAGGGGCGCTGCCCCGCTGCGCAAGCGCAGCCCCCGAGATATTTGATCCAAGATGAATGTAGGAAGGTAAGGATGTATCAACCATTGCCTGCCAGAGTGTCAGCTACGGTACAGGGAGAGGTCCCGATGACCGTCCAAGGTGAAAGCGCCGCGCCTCCCCCGCTTCGTCGGCCCGAGGCGCGGCGCCCCGATAGACCCGTTCCTTTCATCTTGGCAAAAAATACCTCCGCCGGAGGCGCAGCTCGCCCTGTGGCGCTCAGGGTCGGGGGCGCGAGATGACGGCGCTGATGATTCAGGGCGCGGGCAGCAATGTCGGCAAGTCGATGCTGGTGGCGGGCTTGTGCCGGGCCGCCAGACGGCGCGGTCTGTCGGTTGCGCCTTTCAAGCCGCAGAATATGTCCAACAACGCCGCCGTGACCGCGGATGGCGGCGAGATCGGGCGTGCGCAGGCTTTGCAGGCGCGTGCCTGTGGGCTGGAGCCCACGGTCGATATGAACCCGGTCCTGCTCAAGCCCGAGACCGATACAGGCGCGCAGGTGATCGTCCATGGCAAGCGGATGGCTTCGACGCAGGCCAAAGCCTATTGGGATCTCAAGCCGCGGCTTCTGGGCGCCGTGCTGGAGAGTTTCGCGCGGCTGCGCGCCGCCCATGATCTGGTGATTGTCGAGGGGGCGGGCAGCCCGGCCGAGATCAATCTGCGGCGCGGTGATATCGCGAATATGGGATTTGCGCGGGCGGCGGACGTGCCGGTGATCCTTGTGGGCGATATTGATCGGGGCGGTGTGATCGCGCAGATCATCGGCACGCAGGCGGTGCTCGATCCCGCGGATGCCGCGATGATCTCAGGCTTTGTGATCAACAAGTTTCGCGGCGATCTTCGTTTGTTTGACGATGGGTATGAGGCGATTGCGGCGCGCACGCGGTGGCCGGGCTTCGGGGTCGTGCCGTTCTTTTCCGACGCGGTCAAGCTGCCTGCCGAGGATGCGCTCGATTTGCCGCAGCGGGGCACGGGGCGCGGGCTGCGGGTGGTGTGCCTTGCGCTCTCGCGGATTGCCAATTTCGACGATCTCGATCCGCTCGCACAGGAGCCGGGCGTTGATCTGACCTTGTTGGGGCCGGGTGCGCCGATCCCGGGGGATGCGGATCTGGTGATTGTGCCGGGCACGAAATCGACTCGGGGCGATCTGGCGTTTCTGCGCGCGCAGAGCTGGGATATCGATCTTGCCGCTCATGTTCGACGCGGCGGCCATGTGCTGGGGATTTGCGGCGGCTATCAGATGCTGGGGCGGAGGGTGTGTGACCCCGAGGGGATCGAGGGCGCGCCGGGCTCAGATCCGGGGCTTGGGCTTTTGGATGTCGAGACGGTGATGGTGCCCGACAAACGGGTGAGCCTTGTGGAGGCGGTCCATGCGGGCACCAAGGCTGCGATGCGCGGCTATGAAATCCATATCGGGCGCACCGAGGGGGCGGACCGCAGGCGCCCCTTTGCCCATGTGGCGGGGGTGCCGGAGGGCGCAGGTTCGCCCGATGGGCGGATCTGGGGCAGCTACCTGCACGGGATGTTCGGCGAAGACGGGTTTCGCAAGGCGTGGCTCTCGGGCTTTGGGGTGCAGGCGGGGCCGCTGAGCTACGGGGCGGTGGTGGAGGCCACGCTCGATGCGCTGGCCGATCATCTGGAGACCCATCTCGATGTTGCGGGGCTTCTGGGCTGCGCGCGCTAGGGGGCGATGGCACCAAGCGCGTTTTCCACCCGGTCCCATTCCTCTTGCGCGCCGGGCAGGCCCAGACGAATGAGATCGGGAGACCACGGAAAGATCCGGCTCCAGATCCGGGCGCGGGCAAGCGCGGTCTGTGCTGCCAGTGCATCGGGCGTGCGGTAGAGCCGAAAGAGCGCCGTGCCGCCCACAAGCTGCCACCCCGCGCGTTCTGCCCGCGCATCGAGCCGGGCCGCATCGCGGTGCAGCCGGGCAGTGGTCTCGCGCTGCCATGCGGTGTCGCCAAGCGCGCGCGAGCCGATTTCAAGCGCCGCCCCGCTGACCGGCCATGGCCCGGCCATCTCGCGTAGCGCTGCGATCTCGGCGGGCGCACCAAGCGCAAAGCCCAGTCGCAGCCCCGCGAGCCCGTAGAACTTGCCGAAGGAGCGCAGCACGATCAGCCCTTCGCGCCCCGCATGAGGGGCAAGCGACAGCGCGGGATAGGGATCTGCAAAGCTCTCATCGACGACCAGAGTGCCGGTTGTGCGTGCAAGCTCCAGCAGGGTCTCGGGTTCAGCGCTCCGCCCATCGGGATTGTTGGGATTGACGAGCACCGCGAGATCCGCGCCCTCCAGATCGGCGCGCTCTGTGACCTCGGTAACTTGCCAGCCCGCCGCGCGCAGGCAGGCGGCATGTTCGTTATAGGTCGGGCTCAGGATCCGGGCCGTGCCGGGCGGGCGCAGGCGGGGGATCATCTGGATCGCGGATTGTGCCCCGGCCAGCGGCACGATCGCGGCTTGGGTGTCAAAGGCCGCACCGGCGGCTTCGATCAGCGCGTCCTGAGCGGCGCGCGTCGGCAGATCGGTCCAGACAGAGGCGGGCAGAGCGGGCAGCGGATAGGGGCAGCGATTGATGCCCGTCGAGAGATCAATCCACGTCTCCATGGCGCCGCCGAACTGCGCGCGTGCCATATCGAGATTGCCGCCGTGATCGCGCATGTCATCCTCCAATGCGTGCGGCGGCACTCAACCCCAGAAGCAGGGCCAATGCAAACATCGCGCGCAGATAGAGCGCCAGCCCGCGCGCAATGTCGTCGGCCCTCGGATCTTTGCCTTGCGCGTTCACATAGGGCTCTTGCGCCAGCTCCGTGCCGTAATGGCGCGGCCCGGACAGCCGCAGATCGAGCGCTGCGGCCAATGCAGCCTCGGGCCAGCCCGCATTGGGCGAGCGATGCTGAGAGGCCTCGCGCAGCATGCAGCGCAGCGCCGCACGCGGCCGCCTTGAGCAGAGCGCAAACAAAAGCCCCGTCAGCCGCGCGGGGATGAGATTGGCGACATCGTCGATCCGGGCGGCCGCCTTGCCGAACCATTCGTAGCGCGCATTGCGATGGCCGATCATCGAATCGAGCGTGTTGATCGCCTTGTATCCCGCGATCCCCGGCAGCCCGAAACACGCCCCCCAAAAGAGCGGCGCGACGATTCCGTCCGAGGCGTTCTCGGCGAGGCTTTCAAGCGCTGCGCGCGCAACCCCGGCCTCATCCAGCCGCTGCGGGTCGCGCCCCACGATCATCGCCACGGCCCGACGCGCGCCGTCAAGATCGCCCGCGCGCAAGGTGCGGGCCACGGCTGCCACATGGGCATGCATCGCGCGTGCGGCGACGAGCGGCCATGCGAGTATCCCTGCGAGCGCCGCGCCGAGCCAGCCGCCGGGCAGCCAGAGGCTCAGGGCCATCGCAAGCCCCACGCTGAGCGCGATCACGAAAAGGCTTACGGCTAGCCCGGCGCAAAACCGAAAGCGGTTCGATGCGCTGGGCCGGTTCCAGCGGCGCTCAAGGGCGGTGATCACGGCCCCCAGCCATGTCACCGGATGTCCGATCCGCGCAAAGAGCCAAGCGGGCCAGCCGCAAAGCGCATCGATGCCGAGCGCGATCAGCATGGAGAGCACGCTCATACCGGCCCCCCGGCGCGAAACTGGAGGATCTGGCGAAAGCCCGCGGCGCGCAGCGCAGAAGCCGCCCGCGCAGGCACGCAGCCCGGTGCAAAGATTAACCCGCGCGCAGAGCCGGTATGAGCCGCGAGATGGCCAAGCGCGCCCAGCTCGCGGGCCAGCTGTGGCAGCGGATCGGGACGGGGGCCGCGCTGGGCTAGGTTGCGCTTGGCCGAGAGGCTGGCGAGGCGGGCGATCTCGGGCAGGTCGCGCGCTTCTGCGGCCTGACGCCAAGGCGCGATCAGATCGGAGATATCGGCGAAATTGAGATCGCGCGGATCGGTGCGCTGGGTGGGGGGGAGAAACCCGCCAAGGATCTCGCAGCGCGGCGGCGCGGGCAGGCGGGCGAGACTGTGGCCCTTGCGCGAGGCCCAGAGCATCCGATCAGGCCGGGGCCACATCAGCGGATCGCTCGCGCCTTCCGTTGCGATGCAGGCAAGCGCGATTTCGGCGGGGTCAAGATCGGGGCGCACCAGTCGGGCAATGGCCACGAGTGCGGCCGTCGAAGCCCCTGCACCGCCGCCGGGCGGCATGGTGGCGCGCAGGGTGAAGGCGTGGCGCGGTGCGGGCAGGCTTAGCGGCTGCCGGTTCAGGCTTTGCAGGAAGGCGCGCAGCCGGGCAGGCACAAGCAGCCGCTGCGCGCTGTGCAGTTGGAGCTGCGCGGCGGGACGGCGGCTTGCATGCACCTGCAGGGCTGGGCAGGGCAGCGTGATCAGCGCGATCTCGCCCTCAGGCCCAATCCGCCCCTGCATCCATTCTCCGAAATGGCCCGCAACCGAGACCCGGGCCGGGCGCGTCAGGGGCATCGGTTCACCTCGCGCACGATGCCGCCGCCTTCGGGCAACAGCGCGATGCGGCTGAGCGAGAGCGGCGCGATTTCGAAAGACAGGGCGGGCGGGACGGTACCGAGGGCCAGCGCCAACGCGGCCCGGATCGTGCCGGCATGGGCAACGATCACGCTATCGCCTTCCAGTTTCGCAAGCGCGGGACGCACCCGCGCGCAAAGATCGGCAAAGCTCTCCCCTTCGGGCGGGCGATGCGCGGCCAGATCGGCTTGCGAGAGCGGGCCGAGATCGGGCAGATCGGCAAAGGGTCGCCCCTCCCATACGCCGAAATCTTGCTCCCACAGTTGGGCCGCGTCCTGCCAGCCCTCAGCCCAAATCGCCTGCGCCGTCTGCACGCAGCGAAGTGCGGGGCTGCGCAGGCGTCGGGCCGCTCCGGGAAGCCTCGCGCGGAGGTCATCAAACCGGTCAGGCGCGGGGCAATCGGCGGGCAGATCACGCCGTCCACACAGCCCGCCATCGCTGCGGGTGGGCGCATGCCGGATCATCCAAAGCTCTCGCAGGCTGTCGCGGGTCACGTGGTTTTCCTCTTCCAAACGGCTCACATATCTGCTTTTTCCTCGGCCATGAGCAAGGTGATATTGATCACGGGCGGGGCCCGATCCGGCAAAAGCGCGCTTGCAGAGCGCCATATGCGCAGCTTTCCCGGTGCGCCCGTCTACATTGCCACCGCAGAGATTCGCGATGATGAAATGGCGCAACGGGTCGCGCTGCATCGCGCGCGGCGCGGCCCGGAATGGCGTCAGATCGATGCGCCGCTCGATGTGGTGGGCGCGTTGCGCGACAGCGACGGGGCAGGGCCGCGGCTCTTGGATTGCCTGACCTTGTGGCTGACCAACCTGATGCTGGGCGGGCATGACTGGGAGGCGGCGGGGCGCGTATTGGCGCAGTGCCTGAGCACCCAGAGCGCGCCGGTGATCTTGGTGACCAATGAGGTGGGCGCGGGGATTGTTCCCGAAAGCGCGCTGGGGCGGGCGTTTCGCGATGCGGCGGGCCTCTTGAACCAGCGGATCGCGGCCATCTCCGATGAAGTTTATCTCGCCGTCTCCGGCCTTCCGATGAAAGTGAAACCCTGATGACTGACGTCCCTTTTACCCTCTCCGCCTTGGCCGATCTTGGCACGCTGGCCCGCGATCTGCCGCGCTTTGATGACCGCGCCGCCGAAGCCGCGCGCGCCCGTCAGAACAGTCTGAGCAAGCCGCCGGGATCACTCGGGCGGCTAGAGGAACTGGCGGTGTTCATGGCGGGTTGGCAAGGCACGGAACGCCTGAAGATCGCGCGCGCACAGGCCCTTGTTTTCGCCGGAAATCACGGGGTTTGTGCGCAGGGCGTCAACCCGTTCCCGCAAGAGGTCACGGCGCAGATGGTCGCCAATTTCGAGGCAGGCGGCGCGGCCATCAACCAGCTTTGCCGCGCCAATGGTGCCGATTTGCAGGTGATCGCGCTCGATCTTGAGACCCCGACGGGCGATATCACGACCGGGCCTGCACTGGACGAGGCGGCCTGCCTGACGGTCTTCAATCGCGGGGCGGCGGCGGTCGATCCGCACGCCGATGTGGTGATCCTCGGCGAGATGGGGATCGGCAATTCAACGATTGCGGCGGCGCTGGCGGCGGCGATTTTCGGCGGAGAGGTGCGTGACTGGGTTGGTCCCGGCACGGGCTCGGATGGCGAGGGGCTCGCGCGCAAGATCGCCGCGATTGAGCGCGCGCTGGCCCGTCACGCCGATCTGCGCGGCAATGCGCCCGCACAGCTCGCAGCCCTTGGCGGGCGCGAGCAAGCGGCGATCTGCGGGGCGGTTCTGGCGGCTCGGATGGCGCGTATCCCGGTGCTGCTGGATGGGTTTATCTGCACGGCGGCGGCGGCGGCTCTGTATGGGACGGACCCGGATTATCTCGCGCATTGCCGCGTCGGCCATGTGAGCGCAGAGCCCGGACATCGGCGCCTGCTCGACGCGTTGGGCCAGACCCCGGTTCTGGATTTCGACATGCGGCTGGGCGAGGGCTCGGGGGCGGCGCTGGCGCTTGGCATTCTGCGCTCGGCGCTGGCCTGTCACAACGGGATGGCGACCTTTGGCGAGGCCGGGGTGTCGGGCGGATGAGCCTGCGTGCCCGCATTGATGAGGCGCGCCTTGCGCTGATGCTGCTGACCCGATTGCCCGCCGGACGGCTGACGGGCACGGCGCCACCGCTCGGGGCCTCGGCCTGGGCCTGGCCCTTGGTGGGCGCGTGCGTGGGCGCGATCGCGGCGCTGGTTTTTGCCGCCGCCCACGGTCTGAGCCTGTCACCTGCGATCTGCGCGTTGCTGGCCTCGGGCGCGGCGATCCTTGTGACCGGTGGTCTGCATGAGGACGGTTTGGCCGATCTGGCCGACAGCGCGGGCGGGCGTGACCGTGCGCACCGGCTTGAGATCATGCGCGACAGCCGGATCGGGAGCTTCGGGATGCTGGCTCTGGCGCTGGTTCTGGCGCTGCGCGTGGCAGCGCTGGCCCAGATCGCCACGCCTGAGACGGTGGGCGTGGCGCTGATCGCTGTGGCGATGGCCAGCCGGGCGATGATGGCGCTTTGGGCCCGGCTTCTGCCGCCCGCACGCCCCGACGGGATGGGTCACAGCACCGCGCAACCGCCGCGCGGCGCGCTTGGCGTGGCGCTTGCGCTGGCGGCACTTGCGCTGGCGACGCTGGGGGGCGCGGGGCTTGGTGTTGCGCTCGCGGTGGGGATCGCGGCCACGCTGGTTGCGGGGCATGCTCGGGTGCGTTTGGGCGGGCAGACCGGGGATGTGCTGGGCGCGATCCAAATCCTGTCGGAAACCTGCGGGCTACTGGCCTGCGCGGCGCTCCTTTAGGGCAGCCTATCTGCGCGCCGATCCCATTGATCCTTGTGAGCGCGGCAGGTATGAGCGTCAGTCAAACCAATGTCTTTCGCATCGTGGGCGGAGTGCGCCCCGTGTCACGACGTGCCTCACACAGGAACCGCACGCCACATGAGAGCTTATTGCCATATCGGGCACCACAAGACCGGCACCACCTCACTTCAGGATTTCCTTTCGAGCAACGTGCCGCAGCTTCTGCGTGCCGGGATCATTTATCCTTGGGTCGAGACGCAGGGCGCGGCCTTTGCCGTGGCATCTGCCGCCGGGCGCGCCAAAATCCCCGATGTCTTGCCGATCAATATTCGCGAGGCGCAGAACGCGCTCGCATTTCGGATGCTCGCGGACACGGTCCCGGCATGGGAGGTGCCTGGCTACCATGCCGATCTGCCGCATTCGCGTCAGATGATGTTGGCGATCCGCAACCAGATCGAGCAGATCGCGCCGGATACGATCGTGCTGTGCTCTGAGGTCATGTCGCATTTCGGCAAGGTCCGGCAGGATCAGATCTCGCGCCTGCGCAAGGTGGCACTTGAAGATGTCGAGGACATCACCTTGTGGTGCACCCTGCGCCGCCCCGACGAACAATTGACCTCGTGGCACGCGCAGCAGGTTCGGTTCGGCATGTCGCCTGAACCGCTGTCAGACCCCGAAAAGGGGCTCAATCTGAAATGGTTGCATGTCGATTATCGCGGCGTGATCGCGCCTTGGATCGAACATATCCCCGAGGCTGAGGTCAAGCTGCGCCCCTATCGCGAGGTGATGGCGCAAGGCGGCTCTGTTGAGGATTTCGTGAAGAATTCCGGCATTGCCTTCCCCAAAGATATGCAGCCCGCGCGGCGTTTGAATGTCAGCTTGCCGCCTGCCGTGGTCTCGCTTTTGCGTGAGGCGAATGCGGTCTTGCCCAAGCCTGCGGCCAACGAGTTGAGCGGCATCATGTCGCTGCTTGGCCCCGGTCTCGATCTGGCAAGCGCGAAAGAGGTCGAGTTTCTCGGGCAGGCCTCACGCGACCGGCTGGCCGCGCATTTCACGCCCATCCATGAATGGCTTTCCGAGTTATCTGGGCGGGACCGCTTCTTTGACGATATCGAGGAGATGCGCGCGTGCCGCCCCGTGCCCGAGCGCGTGGCCTTGCGCCAGTTGCTCGACCAACTGAGCCCCGAGCTTTTCCAGCTCGCGAAACATTCCGAGATTGCGGGTTTTATTCGATCATTCCGTGAAGATTTTCGACCGTGACCTCTCTCACAGGATCAAACCCCATGAGCTCGACCGCCGCATATTCGCTGCAAGAGCTTTTATGGCCCGAGCTGGGCGTGTCGACCGAGCGCGATCTCTACGTCAAGTTTGAGGGCTCAGCGGCTCTGTCGGGCACGGAACCATGCGTGAATTTTGGTCCCGGTGATTTTGCGGATTTTGGCACCTCGGCCAATCTGTTCAATTTTGGCAAATGGCGCCGCCATTGCGGCCTCAAGACGCTTGCGCTGCGCCTCGAAGGGGTGGGGCGGTTTGAGCTGGCAGTGTCGCAATCCACGCTAGAGCGCTCTGAGGACTGCATTTTCAAGGGGCAGGTCGAGCTGGCAGAGGGCACGCCGGTCTCGGCCGATCTCAGCGCGCTGTTGCGGCCCGATGCCGTGGGGACGGTCGAGTTTTCGCTGCGCGCCTTGGGCGAGGGGCGGCTGGATGGGGCGATCTGGGAGACCCGCGATGCGCCGCGCCGCACGCCGAGCCTGACGCTCTCGATCACGACCTTCAAGCGCGAGGCCGCGGTGCAGGCCAGTGTCGCGCGCTTCGAGCGGTTCATGGAGGGGAGCGCGCTTGCGCCACATCTGCATCTTTTGGTGGTCGATAACGGTCGCAGCGCCGAGATCGCCCCCTCGGACCATGTCACGCCGATCGGCAATGAAAATCTCGGAGGCTCGGGCGGGTTTGCGCGCGGGCTTCTGGAGGCGGCGGCGCGCGGCGCCACGCATTGCCTGTTCATGGATGACGATGCCGCCGTTCAGATGGGCGCGCTGGAGCGGGTCTGGACCTTTCTCGCCTATGCCGAGGATGATCGCGTGGCGATCTCGGGGGGCATGACGATGGCCAATGAGCGCGCGATGGTCTGGGAAAGCGGCGCGACCTTTCAGAGCAGTTGCCGTCCGCATTGGATGGGCACGGATCTGCGTGACCGCGAGGACGTGTTGAAGATGGAGCTGGGCTCTACCGGTCCCAAGCCGCATAATTTCTACGGCGGCTGGTGGTTTTTCGCCTTTCCGATCGCACACGCGCGCTACAAGCCTTTCCCGTTTTTCGTGCGCGGCGATGATGTCAGCTTTTCGCTGGCCAATGATTTCGACATCGTCACGCTGCCGGGTGTCATCTGCTTTCAGGATGCCGATTTTTCCGACAAGGAGTCGCTCCAGACGCTCTATCTCGACCTGCGCAGCCACCTGATCCATCATCTTGCGCTGCCCTCGATGGATATCGGGCTCAAGGGCACGCTGCGGATTGCGGCGTGGTTCTTCGCCCGCAGTATGATGCAGGCGCATTACGAGTCGCTCAAGGCGCTTAATCTGGCCATCGAGGATGTGTTGCGCGGCCCTCAGTTTTTTGCCGAAAATGCAGATATGGTTGCGCGCCGCGCAGCCATTGGCGCGCTGCGCAAGAACGAGGCCTGGAGACCGCTGAACGAGCCGCCCCCCGCCTCGCGCCGCCGCTTTGATCCGCGCAAAAGCAGGGCATGGCGGATGCTGATGAAATATTCGCTCAACGGGCATCTGCTGCCGTTCTTCAGCCTGTGGGGAAATCGCGTGACCCTGAAATCGGGACAGCGTGGCGCGCTGCGCGACGTCTGGGGCGCGGCGCGCATCACCTATGTGAGCATCGATGGCCGGGAGAGCTTCACCGTGCGCCATTCCAAGCTGGCCGCCCTGCGCGAAGGGCTGCGCATGCTGCGCAATGAGATCACGCTGGCGCGGCGCTATTCCGAGCTAAAAGAGGAATGGCGCAAGGGATATGAGGCGCTGGCCTCGACCGCTTTCTGGTCAGAGCGTTTCGCGCACGAGCAATCGCAAACGACCGCGGCCGAGCGGGAAGCCGACGAGGCCTGACTCTCAGCCTCCGGCCTCGCCATGCAGCGCCTTTAGGCGGTTCTGGTGAAAGTGTTTCGTCCACGGCTCTGCGTTATTCGTCAGCATCTCCGCGATGAGGCGCGCGGAAAGCTCAAGGCTGCGCAGCTCGGATGCCGGAAACAGATCCTCGGCCAAGGCGGGCTGCGGGATGTCGCAGGCCTCGTCCACGGCTTGCGTGATCGCGGCTGCCATCCAAGGCTGATCGGCAAAGAAGGCCTTATCCATCCGGGCGGCATCGTCGTGGAACTGCGCCGCTGCGCGCTCAGCCAGTGCACGATGCATCCGCAACCGGGTCCGCGCAGTGTCGTCCGATAGCGTGCCCACCATCCGCGCAAGCGCCCAGCCGAAGCTGTGGTGAAACTGCTCGGGTCGCCCGTTGATGCGCGCATGCAGGAATTTCACGCGTAGCAAATCCTCAAGCGAGAGGGATTCGTTGACCTGATCCTCGTCCTCAGCCGTGATCTCGACAGGCCCCAGAGCCGCGCTGAGAAAATCCTCAAGCAGCGCGCCATCCCGTTGCAGCGAGCGCTGCGCCGGACGCAGGACGAAATCGGCGCCGAAGGCCGCGCGCCAAGCTTCGAAACGTGGGGTGTAGGTCAACACGCCGCCCCGGAGGCATTGCGCGTAGAAGGTCTCCATATCGTCTTGCAACCGGCCGATCTTGGTGCGCTCGGCATATTCCGAGACGAGCCGCGGAAGATGCGGGCGGACATAAGCCACGATCTTCACCTGATCGAACTGATCGGCGAAATAGCTGTCGATGAGCCGCCGCAACTGCTTGGGTTTGAAATGCTCGAATTCCTCTGCCGAGAGGATGCAGACCGGGCTTTTGCTCTCTCGCATCCTCTTGGCCAGATTGGTGAACTGGCTCTTTGCGTGCTCACTTGCCTTGCCGTCCAGAGAATTGAGCGCGCGGGCCAGATTGGGCAGGTGGTTGTGGTTGAGCCGTGAACCGTAGAAGGGAAGTTTTCCGTCGATCTTCACCTGATTGCGCGCAAGTGCGTGTTGCAACGCGGTTGTGCCGGTCTTGTGATCGCCGATATGAACGATCAGCGTCCGCGATGGGCCTGTACGCAGGGGCGCCGGGCTGGCAGGGGGCGTGCTGCTTTGCGGCTTGAGTTTGGCGGCCATTGCGCTTGGGTTGAAATCGCGCACCGTCTCCAGACAGGCCTGATGCTTGAGGTATTCGGGGCGCAGCGCGAGCAGTTCGAAAAACTCCCGGCGCAGGTCATGCTTGCGCACGAACTCTGTCAGGATTTCGGCGAAGCGCTTGGTGATCTCTTCGGGAAATGCGTTGAGCTTCGGCGGCAGCCCGTCGAAAATCCCGAAATGCTGCTGAAGCTGCCACGACGAGACGGATTTGTCGTGGCTCGTGCCGAACACGCCGCTCTCTTCGTCAAAGGCGTCGCGATAGCTGTGCAACTGCGCCTCGGGCACGCCCAACTTTTTTACAAGCGCGCTGATCATCATCGGACCGGAGAAAAGAGTCACATTGTAAAGCGCGTGACCCTCCGCGGCATTGCGGCGAATGCACTCGATGGCCTCTGCCACAAACGCCGATCCCTTGGGCGCGTAAAACAGCATATTGGTGATGCGCCCCGTGAAGCCGTGTTTCTCGGCAAAGGCGTCGTCGCGGCGAAACAGTACCGGTCGGTCCGTGCCAAATTGATCAATATCGCCCAAGATCGGAATGTCGGCATCGATATACCAACCGCCATAGCGGTGCAGAAGCACAAGCCGGGCCAGATCGGCGCGGCAGGCGGGGATGCGGATCTTGTTGTAAAGCGCAAGCAGCTCGGGATCATCGACCAGAAGCTCGCGGATCTTCTTGTCGCCGACGAGATGAACGGTCCATTTTCGGGCGGATTTCCGGCTGTGGGAAAGATTTTTTTCAAACACGTCCGGAAGGTTTTTGGGCGTATCCCAGAAATAGAAAATATTGCGCCCATTGGCGTCGATCCGACGTCCCAGTCTCATAATTCGTCAAATCCCCGCCTGACTGTGCTGGATTTGTATATGCCCCGGCCCCTCGACGCGAAGCAAGGCGCCTTTGTACATCTCGTGCTGGGTCTGAAGGCGATTGCGCGCGCGCCCTGAGCCGGATCGGGAAGAATGTGAAAAAGTTCCTGCTTCGTTCGCACATTCCCATTGGAGACTCGCGAGGTCTCCTTTATCTATGGGCGGTGAACCCCGGGGGTATGAATGGCTGAGCAGAAGTTCATCGAAGTGCGCGGCGCGCGCGAGCACAATCTTAAGGGCGTGGATGTCGATATTCCGCGCGATCAGTTCGTGGTGATCACCGGGCTGTCTGGCTCGGGCAAATCGTCGCTCGCCTTTGATACGATCTATGCCGAAGGGCAGCGGCGTTACGTCGAAAGCCTGAGCGCCTATGCGCGCCAGTTCCTCGATATGATGGGCAAGCCGGATGTGGATCACATTTCGGGTCTAAGTCCGGCGATCTCGATCGAGCAAAAGACGACCTCGAAGAACCCGCGCTCGACCGTGGGCACCGTGACCGAGATCTACGACTATATGCGCCTGTTATTCGCCCGCGCGGGCACGCCCTACAGCCCCGCCACCGGCGAGCCGATCGAGGCGCAGCAGGTGCAGGATATGGTCGATGCCGTGATGGCGATGGAGGATGGCACGCGGGGCTATCTTCTGGCGCCCATCGTGCGCGACCGCAAAGGCGAATATCGCAAGGAATTCATAGAGCTGCGCAAGCAGGGCTTTCAGCGGGTCAAGGTGAACGGCGCGTTCTACGAGCTGGAGGACCCGCCGGAGCTGGACAAGAAGTTCCGCCAGAATATCGACGTGGTGGTCGATCGTGTTGTCGTGCGCGAAGGTATGGAGACGCGGCTGGCCGACAGCTTCCGCACGGCGCTCGATCTGGCTGATGGGATCGCGATCTTTGAGAGCGCGCCCAGCGAGGGCGAGCCCGAGCGCACCACGTTTTCCGAGAAATTCGCCTGTCCCGTCTCGGGCTTCACCATCCCCGAGATCGAGCCGCGGCTGTTTTCCTTCAACGCCCCCTTTGGGGCCTGTCCGGTCTGCGACGGTCTGGGGGTCGAGCTGTTCTTCGACGAACGCCTGATCGTGCCCGATGTGACGCTGAGCGTGGCGGGCGGGGCGCTGGCGCCTTGGGCGCGGTCGAAATCGCCCTATTACACCCAGACGCTCGAATCCCTCTCGAAGCATTACGGCTTTGATCGCAAGACGCCGTGGCAGGATCTGCCTGAGAAGGTGCAAAACCTCTTCCTGCACGGCTCGGGCGACGAGGAAATCCCGTTCCGTTTCGACGAGGGCGGGCGCGTCTATGAGGTCAGCCGCAGCTT
Source organism: Thioclava dalianensis (assembly GCF_000715505.1). GTDB lineage: Bacteria > Pseudomonadota > Alphaproteobacteria > Rhodobacterales > Rhodobacteraceae > Thioclava > Thioclava dalianensis. The sequence goes on along the minus strand of NZ_JHEH01000044.1, from coordinate 3,900 downwards.
TGAGGGCATCGTGCCCAATATGGAGCGCCGCTACCGCGAGACCGACAGCGCGTGGTCGCGCGAAGAGATGGAGCGCTATCAGAACAACCGGCCCTGCCATGCCTGCGGCGGCTACCGGCTGCGGCCCGAGGCGCTCGCGGTCAAGATCGGCGGTCGCCATGTGGGTCAGGTCGTCGAGATGTCGATCCGCGAGGCGCATGACTGGTCCGCCTCTGTGCCCGCCGCGCTCTCCAAGCAAAAGAACGAAATCGCCGCGGCCATCTTGAAGGAAATTCGCGAACGTCTTGGATTCCTTGTCAATGTCGGGCTCGACTACCTCACGATGAGCCGGGCGGCAGGCACTTTGTCGGGCGGCGAAAGCCAGCGGATCCGGCTGGCCTCGCAGATCGGTTCGGGGCTGACGGGGGTGCTCTATGTGCTCGACGAGCCCTCGATCGGCCTGCATCAGCGCGACAATGACCGCTTGCTGCAAACGCTGAAAAACCTGCGCGATCAGGGCAATACCGTGATCGTGGTGGAGCATGACGAGGATGCGATCCGGCATGCCGATTACGTCTTCGATATCGGCCCGGGTGCCGGTGTGCATGGCGGTCAGGTGATCGCGCGCGGCACGCCTGCCGAAATCGCAGCCGATCCGAACTCGATCACAGGGCAATATCTCTCGGGCAAACGCGAGATTGCCGTGCCTGCGAAACGCCGTAAGGGAACCAAGAAAAAGGTAACCGTTGTCGGGGCTTGCGGGAATAACTTAAAGGATGTCACGGCGGAGTTTCCACTTGGAAAATTCGTCTGTGTCAGCGGCGTATCGGGTGGCGGGAAATCGACGCTCACGATTGAGACGCTGTTTAAGACCGCCTCGATGCGGCTCAACGGCGCGCGCCAGACGCCCGCGCCTTGCGACACTGTCAAAGGGCTGGAGCATCTCGATAAGGTCATCGATATCGACCAGCGCCCCATCGGACGGACGCCGCGCTCGAACCCGGCCACTTACACCGGGGCCTTCACGCCGATCCGCGATTGGTTCGCGGGCCTGCCGGAAGCAAAAGCGCGGGGCTACAAGCCGGGCCGGTTCTCCTTCAATGTCAAAGGCGGGCGCTGCGAGGCCTGTCAGGGCGATGGCGTCATCAAGATCGAGATGCATTTCCTGCCCGATGTCTATGTCGAATGTGAGACCTGCAAGGGCAAGCGCTACAATCGGGAGACTCTGGAAGTTCTCTATAAAGGCAAGAGCATAGCGGACGTTCTTGATATGACGGTTGAAGATGCGCAGGAGTTCTTCAAGGCCGTGCCAAGCATTCGCGAGAAGATGGATGCGCTGATGGAAGTGGGCCTTGGCTATATCAAGGTCGGCCAACAGGCGACCACGCTTTCGGGCGGTGAGGCGCAGCGCGTGAAGCTCTCCAAGGAGCTGTCCAAACGCGCCACGGGCCGCACGCTTTATATCCTCGACGAGCCGACGACGGGTCTGCATTTCGAGGATGTGCGCAAGCTGCTGGAGGTGCTGCATTCGCTTGTCGATCAGGGCAACACGGTCGTGGTGATCGAGCACAATCTCGACGTGATCAAGACCGCCGATCATATCATCGATATTGGTCCCGAAGGGGGCGATGGCGGCGGTGAGATCGTCGCGGTCGGCACCCCCGAAGAGGTCGCGGCCAACCCGCGCAGCCATACCGGCCACTATCTGGCGCAGATGCTGGGGATCAAGGTCGCGGCGGAATGAGCGAGAGACGCCCGAAACTCGCCGTGCTCGCGGTCTGCGCGCAAGAGGGCAAGCTGTTGCTCGTGCGGCGGAAAAACCCGCCCGATGCGGGCAAGTGGGGCTTTCCCGGCGGCCATGTCGAATGGGGCGAGGCGCTGGCGGGCGCGGCGATCCGCGAGCTGGATGAGGAAACCGGGATCACCGCCACGCCCGGCGCGGTCATCGACCATATCGAGATGATCACCCGCGAGGGCGCTGAGATTAGCCATCATTTCCTGCTGGTCGCGATTCGCTGTCACTACCGTGCGGGTGTGGCGGTGGCCGCCGACGATGCCTTGGCGGTGGATTGGGTCACGCTGGAGGAATTGGAGCGCGGGACGCGCCCGCTGTCCGAAGCCGTGCTTGAAACCGCGCGCAAGGCGCTCGCCTGACGCTCTGGCCCGGTGTTTCTGCCCCCCTGTCTTTGGCCCGGTGATCCGGCTCAGCGTGCGTAGGTCGGGCCGATCACCTCAAGGACCTTTTTGGTCTCGGCATCCACGCGGTAGATCATCCCGGCCACGACGTAATAGCGCCATTTCCCGGTGACCGCTGGCAGATCGTAGCGGCGCAGGTTCATCAGCATCGAGTGCTTATAGACCGGGAAGACGTCGCCCACTTTGAAATCGGGACGGCGCTTGCCTTGCAGCACCCAGCGACGCACGCCGTTCTCCAATGTCATGCAAAACGTCGCCCCCGAGCTGAGCGTCTTGCATTCAGGCTCGGGCTTTTCTGCGGCCTTGGGGTCTGTGTCAGGCACATATTTCCCCGCCCGCATGATCTCAATTCCGCTTTGTTGCGCGGAGGCCCAACCGGGCAGGAGGGCAAGGATAAGGGCGGCGCAGAGAGGAGCTTTCATTCCAAACTGTTAGCGCGCGCCCCCGCGCAGGTCAACGCAGAGCAGGGACAGAGGGGGGCTTGCCTGTCAGTGACGACGCGGAGGAACGGGGCAATGGGGCCGGGAAAGCCCGGCCCTCAGCTCAATTGCCCAGCAGCGCTTGCGCCAGACCGATCAGGGCCAGCACTTCGCCGTTTTGCTGGTTCACCCGGTAAATATAGCCATCCGAGCGATAATAGTGGTAGCGCGGATCCAGCCCGTAATGGCGCGGATCGCGGATCACGACGTAATCGCGCTCGATCCGCTCGCCGGGACGCCAATGGTGATGGTGGTCGCGATCGTCGCGGGCGGAATAGCGGTAATCGCGGTGGTCACGATCATAGCGCCGGTCATCGCGGGCATGGCCCGGCGGGCGGCAGCCATTGTGCGTTTTGGCAAGGCCCGGGGGGCAACCTGCATGGGCATGATGGGGGCCATGGTCCCATTTGTCGTGCCCGTGCCCATGCTCATGGGCCAGTGCGGCACCGGGAAGAAGGGCGGCTCCGACCACAGCGCAAAGAAGAGGTCTCGGAATCCTGAACATGGCGATCTCCTTGTCACGTTTATCGCCGTTTAATGCGCCAGTGACAGGCTCTGTTCCACACGCCTCCCACCTGTTGGCTGTATCCCGCCAATCGCACGGCGATGAATGAGGACGGTGATCAATCCTTGGCGCAGGTATTCACCCCGAGCAGAGAATAGGTCGGGCATTTGGCCAGAAACCCCGTCGCGAGGGGGAAGATGCCAAGCAGCCAGAGCCAGCTATAGACGCCGGGCGGGCTTAGGAAAAAGGCCAGCACCATGAGCAGACCCACGATAATCCGCACGATGCGGTCGATGCCGCCAACATTGGGTTTCATCATCTCGGCTCCTTTCGGACAGGCGCGCATCTAGGCGCGTCATGAGCATTACGCATTGGTAGCCCAAAAGGTTTAGATCCGCGCGGCAAAGCGGCGCGGATCGGCTGATTTTGGCCGGTTTTAGCAGGGGTTAGCCGATGATTTGTGCGCACCGCCGCCAATCCAGGCAAAAGGGACCGGCGGCGGGAATGCGGCAGATCCGCCTGCGCCGTCAGCCGCGCCCGCGCGCCTCGAACCGCGGCAGCATAGCCGAGAAATCGCGGCCCTTGCCATCTTCTTCCTCGACAAAGCGGGTGTAGAGCGCAGCCGCCAGCGCCCCCATCGGGGTATCGGCATCTGCACTTTCGGCGGCCTGCTGGCTCAGACGCAGATCCTTGAGCATGAGATCGGCGGCAAAGCCCGGTTTGTAGCCGTTATCGGCGGGG
>NZ_JHEH01000043.1 GCF_000715505.1 Thioclava dalianensis | reverse complement strand
ACTATTCTGCCCCCTCCGGCAACAGACCCCACCAAGGTGCTCTATACGTCGGGCAAGAAGCTGCAGGCGGGCGATCCGATGTTCCAACTCGACACCGCCACCTATCAGGCCACGGTCGACAGCGATCAGGCGGCGCTTGACAAGGCGCAGGCGGCGATCCCCACCGATCAGGCCAACTACGACCGCGCGCTCAAGCTGGAAGGGCAAGGCTACACAGCGGCCCAGGTCGCGGGCTACAAATCCACGCTGGAAGAGGATCAGGCCAGCGTCAAGGCGGCGCAGGCGGCGCTCGACTATGCCAAGGTACAGCTTGGCTGGACCACCGTGCGCAGCCCGATCGCGGGCTATCCGGCGGTGCCGTCTGTGACCGACGGCAACGTCGTCACAGCCTCGCAAAACACCGCGCTGACCACCGTTACCCGGCTCGACCCGATCGAGGTCGACGTGCTGGAGCCGAGCGCCAGCATCCTGTCGATCCGCAAATTGGTCGATGAGGGGAAAATGACCCCATCATCCCAGATCGTGGCCAAGCTCACGCTGGAGAATGGCGAGGTCTATACCTCCACCGGCCAGCTGGTGGCGCCGGCGCCGACGGTGTCGACCACGACTGGCACGGTGTCGATCCGGTTCCGCTTCGATAACCCGCACCGCCAGATCCTGCCGGGGATGTTCCTGCACGCTCAGGTGCAGCTGGGCACCGTGCAGGGCTTTCTGATCCCGCAGGAGGCCGCGAACGTGACCAGCGACGGGAAGATCACTGTCTTCCTTGAGAAGAACGGACGCGCCGCATCCCAGACCCTGACTGAGACCGGCAGCTACCAGAACCAGTGGGTCGTGACCTCGGGCCTTGAAGATGGCGACAAGCTGATCGTCGACGGGCTGAAATACATGGGCGCCGGCCGCCCGGTCGCGCCGGTCCCCGCGACCGTCGGCAAGGACGGCGCCGTGACCCGGCAGAACGGCGGCGCCAACGCCAAATCCGCAGCCCCAGCGGCCGCCAAGAACTGATCGGACAGGCAGATGACCTCCTATTTCCTGCGTAAGCCCGTCTTCGCCTGGGTGCTGGCGATCCTCGTGATGATGGCCGGCTACCTGGGTCTTCAGACCCTGCCAGTCTCGCAATACCCCGAGATCGCGCCGACGACGGTGCAGATCAGCGCCACCTATACTGGCGCCTCGGCAGACACGGTCAAGAACTCCGTCACCCAGCGCATCGTCGATCAGATGACCGGGCTCGACGGGCTGCTCTACATGACGTCGAAATCCTCTCAGGGGAATGCCTCTATCTCGCTGGTGTTCGACAGTTCGGTCACCGGCGCGATTGCCCAGGTCGAGGTGCAGAACAAGCTCTCCAACGTTGAATCGCAACTGCCCTCGGCGGTACAGCAGGCCGGGCTTAGGGTGCGGCAAAGCTCCAGCTCCATCCTGATGGTCGCGGCGCTGGTGTCGACCGACAACAAATACGATGCCACCGCCCTCGGCGACATCCTGCACAACAAGTTCGAGAATCCGATCGAGCGTACGCCCGGCGTCGGTCAGGTCACCGTCTTCGCCTCGCCCTATGCGATGCGGATCTGGCTCGATCCGCACAAGCTCTATTCCTATCAGGTCACGCCGTCGGACGTGACGGATGCGGTCGCGGCGCAGAACACCAACCTGTCGGCGGGCTATATCGGCGACCAGCCGGTGGTGCCGGGCCAGCAGTTCCAGCTGCCGCTGGTGGCGCGCTCGATGCTGAGCACGCCTTCGCAATTCCGCAATATCGTGATGAAGACCAACACCGACGGCTCCAGCGTCTATCTGGGCGACGTGGCGAAGGTCGGGCTTGGGCCGCAGACGCCCGACATCAGCTCCACCTATAACGGCCACCCGGCCGCGGGGATCGCCGTCGACCTGAGTTCCGGTGCCAATGCGGTCGAGACCTCGGCCGCCGTGCGCAAGACAATCGCGCAATTGCACAGTGTGCTGCCGGCGGGCGTCAAGATGGTCTTCCCCTATGACACCGCGCCCTTTGTGCAGAAGTCGATCCACAGCGTCTATGAGACTCTGGCCATCGCCATCGGGCTGGTGTTCCTGGTAATCCTGGTATTCCTGCAAAGCTGGCGGGCGACGATCATCCCCACCATTGCGGTGCCGATCGTTCTGTTGGGCACCTTCGGGATCCTTGCCACCGTCGGGATGACGGTCAACACGTTGACGATGTTCGCGCTTGTGCTGGCGATCGGTCTACTTGTTGATGACGCCATCGTCGTGGTCGAGAACGTCGAGCGGGTGATGGAGGAAGAGAACCTCTCGGCCGCGGAGGCGACGCGCAAGTCGATGCACGAGATCTCGGGCGCGCTGGTGGGTATCGTCGTGGTGCTTTCGGCCGTGTTCCTGCCGATGGCCTTCATGGGCGGATCGACCGGCATCATCTACCGGCAATTCTCGGTTACGATCATCTCGGCGATGGTGCTGTCGCTGTTCGTCGCGCTGATCCTGACGCCGACGATGTGCGCGACCTTGCTCAAGCCCGGCACCGGGCATCCGCGTTTCTGGCCCGCGCGCAAGTTCAACGACGGGTTCGACGCCACGCAGCGGGGCTATGTCGCCTCGGTCACGCGGCTGGTACGCCGACCGCTGCGGATGGTCCTGGTGATGGCGATCATTCTGGTGGCCGTGGTCTGGAGCTTCGGCAAGCTGCCCTCGTCCTTCCTGCCGCAGGAGGACCAGAGCGTGCTGATGACCCTGATCGAGCTGCCCGAGGGATCGACCCTGCAACAGACCGAGCGCACGATCCAGCAGATCCGCAATTACTGGACCAAGGGTCCGGGCGGAAAATATGCGAATTCGACCTTCGGCGTCGCCGGCTTCAGTTTCAACGGGCAGGGTCAGAATGAAGGACTGATGTTTATCAAGCTCAAGGATTACAAGCAGCGCCCGGGCGTCAGTGCCGGGATGCTGGCCGCGCAGGCCAACCGGACCTTCGGGACCGGCCAGTACGGCCAGGTGATCTTCCTGCAGCCGCCGCCGATTCCCGGGATGGGCACGTCGTCCGGCTTCACGATGGAACTGGTCGACCAGGCGGGCAACGGCACCAACGCGCTCAACGCCGCCGCCGGCAAGCTGATCAGCGAGGCCCAGTCGGACCCGACGCTGACCGGGGTGCGCGGACCGGGCGATTCCTCGACCGGGGCGCTCAGGGTGTCGATCAACAGCGCCAAGGCGCAGGCCTTCGGCCTGACGCTCTCGGCGATCAACAGCCAGCTCTCGACGATCTTTGCCGGAAATTATGTGAACGACTTCACGCTTGGCACCAAGCTGCACGAGGTGATCGTCGAGGGCAACGCGCCAAACCGCATGCAGCCAAGCGACATCGACCACTGGTTCACCCGCAACAGCACAGGCGAGATGGTCCCGCTCGGCAGTTTTGTCACGACCTCCCTGACACGGGAGCCGAAGCTGATCGGCGGCTACGGCGGGGTCGAGTCGGTCGAGATTTCGGGCAACGCGGCGCCGGGGAAAAGCTCTGGCACGGCGATGGATCGTGTTGCGGCGCTGGCCAATAACCTGCCGGGCAATTACGGCGTCGCCTGGACCGGGCTGTCCTATCAGGAAATCGTCGCGGGCAATCAGCAGAGCATGCTGTACGCGCTATCGGGCATCGTGGTGTTCCTGTGTCTCGCCGCGCTCTACAACAGCTGGACGGTGCCCTTTGCCGTGATGCTGACCGTGCCTATCGGTGTCCTCGGGGCGGTCCTTGCGTCTTGGATCTTCGGGCAGGCAAACGACGTCTACTTTAAGGTCGGGCTGCTCACCACGATCGGCCTCTGCGCTAGGAACTCGATCCTGATCGTGGAATTCGCCGAGACGCTGCGCAGCCAGGGAATGACCCTGCTCGAGGCCACGATGACCGCGTCGCGTCAGCGCCTGCGTCCGATCCTGATGACTTCGCTCGCCTTCACCCTCGGCATCACGCCGCTGGCGCTGGCGCATGGGGCAGGCGCGGCCTCGCAGCAGTCGATCGGCATCGGGATGCTGGGAGGGATCTTGTTCACCGCCATCTTCGGCATCTTCTTCTGCCCCGTCCTCTATGTCGCCGTGATGGCCGGTGTCGACCGGATCGCACGCGCCCGCCGCAAGGAAACCCAAGCATGAAAACCCTGACCTTGACCGCCGTCCTGCTTCTGACCGGTTGCGCGGCGGTCGGCCCGAACTTCCAGGCCCCGACCGCCGACCTGCCATCCGCCTATATCGGGGGCACCACCCGCAGCGACGCAAATGCCGCCGAAACGCCATGGTGGCGCGCCTATCATGACGCGCGGCTGACGCAGTATATCGAAACCGGGCTGAGCCAGAACTTGAGCGTACAGCTTGCGCAGGAAGAGATCGTGCAGGCCCGCGCGGCGCTGCGCCAGACCGGGATAAATGCCGCCGTCAGCGATACCAACAGTCTGTCACGCGGCCAAAGCGGCGGGACAGGGCAAAGTTCCCATTTGATGACGAACAACACGCTCAGCGCGGGTTTGGTGCTCGACCTCTTTGGCGGGCTACGGCGGGAGCGCGAGAGCGCTGCGGCGGGAGTGGCGGCGGCGCAGGCGAACCTGCAGGTCGTGCGGCTTCAATGGTTGGCATCGATGATCGCGGCCTATGCCAACGCGCGCTACTACCAGCAAGCGGCAGCGCTGACCCGCCTTTCGATCCACGCCCGGGCGCAGACACTGACCGTCACGCAAAATCAATACAAGGCCGGCGGCGCTACCACATATGAGGTCGATCAAGGCCGCGCCGCGCTTGAGACGGCGCGCGGTGATCTGCCCCAGTATGTCGCGCTTTACAAATCGAACACCTACGCAATCGCCAAGCTTCTCAACCGTCCCGCCGCGCCGATCTTGGCTGAGATGAACCGCCACCCGCACCAGTTACATGCGCCGGGGAAGGTTTCCAGCGGAGTCCCCGCCGACCTTCTACGCAACCGCCCGGATATCCGCTACCAGCAGGCGCTTTTGCACGAGGCCGTGGCTAAGATCGGCGTAGACGACGCCGCGATGCTGCCCTCGCTTTCGCTGTCTGGGACTGTGACCGACAAAGCCGGAGTTTCGTCTTGGTTCTTCGGGCCACAGATCAGCCTGCCGCTGCTGACCCACGGACTGCTGTCTGCTCAGCGCGACGCGCAGATATCAGCGGCGAAACAAGCCGAGCTATCCTGGCGCTCCACCGTCACCAATGCGGTCAGCGATGTGCAGGTCGGACTGTCCAACCTGCACCAATACAAGATAAGGGCAGCGGCGCTGGAGAATTCGGCCTCGTCCTATAGCTCGGCCCTCGCGCAGGAGCGCCAGAACTATCAGAGCGGCGCGATTACCCTCGTGGATCTTCTGACGGTCGATCTGGATGCGACGACGGCGCAAATCAACGCAGCCTCTGCGGTCAACGACCTCGCGCTCGAATGGGCGACGTTGCAGATCGCCACGGGCGCGGGCGCGCAGGTCGTCGGATCAAATCCGATCCCCGCATCGCAGCTGACCGCCGTGCAGAGCTCACGCAAGGCGTCTAGCAAAGTGAGCAAGTGATCTGATCGCCGGAAGCTGCACCGTTTGAAGCGGCAGCTTTCCGCTACGCCTCCTTGGCTGGGCGAGGCGTGGAAGCGTATGAAAGCGAGCATACTTTTGGACCCGCGAGACAGGCGCTCATTTTGACGCAAGGCGCGGAAGGCGCCGGGGTCGCAGAGATCTGTCTGAGAGGAAGCGTAAGCGATAGATCCAGCGGATCAATCGTCGCGCAAACGGTATCAGCCAGACGCCCAACTTAAGTTGGAAGAAGAAATACGCGGGCCCTCTGCCTGACGAAATGCGACGGCTGAAGCCGTTCAAGGACCAGAACTCCCGGTTGAAGAGGTTGAAGGGACCGTGACCCCAGCGGGGCCGGGTAAACCCATAGATCATAACGACAAAGTTTGCCGCTGCGGCGTGGTCAGGCGAGAGTTCGAAACCTCTTGCAATGCATCTTGATCGTCATCTCAAGAAAAAACAGTTGACCACTAAACGATACGATCGCACCATAATGCGGTATCGAGACGACTCGATCAGGGAGGAAAAAATGAAACTTGTCTTCGGAGCGCTGGCCGCGCTGAGCCTCGTGGCATCACCGGCGATGTCAAAGACCGTGCTCAAGGTCTCCAGCTATCTACCGCCCAAACATACCTTTACCCGAGCCGTGGAGGCGTGGGGTAAGACGCTGGAGGAAAAAACCAATGGCGAGCTGAGCGTGCAGGTCTTTCCGGCCGGCCAGCTCGGCCCGGTGAATCGGCAGTTCGATCTGGTTGCCTCCGGGGCGGCCGATGCGGCAATCATCCTGAATTCCGCGACGCCCGGCCGGTTCCCGCTCACGACGCTCGCGGGTTTACCGCTGAGCTACCCTTCGGCTGGCAACAAAAGCGAGATTACTTCCCGCAGATTGACCGAGCTGGCGCCGGAATATCTTTCCGGTGAGTATCCCGGGATGAAGATCCTATGGATGGCGGTTACGCCGCCGCTTAAGATCAATATCAAGGGCCGCGAACCCAGCGATCTCGCGGCGCTGAAGGGGCTGCGCATACGCTATGCAGGTGAGGTATTCCAGCAAGTGCTCGACAAGCTGGGCGCGTCGCCCCTTCCGGTGCCACCGGCGGAGACCTCCGAGGCGTTGGCCAAAGGGATCGTGGACGGTGCGACCTTCCCGTTCGAGGCGCTTCAGGCCTTCGACCTGGGCCCGGAGTTGAACTACAGCCTCGAGCCGGGCGTGGCTTCCGCCACTTTTGCTTTCGTGATGAACCAAAAGACCTTTGACGCGCTGACCCCCGAGGAGCAGAAGGCCATCAACGAGACCACCGGTCCCGATCAGGCGCAGGCCTATGGCGCGTCCTGGGATCAAAGCGAGGCGAAGGGCAAGGAATACCTCGAGAAAAACGGCGTCAAGATCGTGACGTTGTCCGAGGACGAACAGAAAAAGTTCCACGAACTCGTGCAGCCGATTGTCGAGGCGCAGATAAAGGCGGCCGCCAAAAATGGCGCCCCAGCGCAGGCCTTTTACGACGCTTATACCAAGTAAAACAGACGGCGCGCTCGGGGAACTGGGCGCGCCGCTCTCTATTCGCAGCCATTGAGGGAGGAGGAACCCGATGTCGCGTGTCGTTTTGCGTCTGGTGGAACAGCTGGCGCGAGGGTTCATGGCCCTATCCGAAATCGCCCTTGTCCTGATGATGCTCGCGATCACCGCCGATGTGGCGATGCGCGCGCTGTTCAACAGCCCGATCCGAGGAACCTACGATGCGGTAGGGATCTTGCTATGTATCTCCGCGCTTTTCGCGATCGCCCATGTCATCTTCACGCGGCATGAAGTCGTCATCGATCTGATAGACACAGTGCTTCCGCCGAAGGCCACCGGGTTTCTCAAACGGTTCTGGGCGTCGATCTCGGTCGTGGTGCTCAGCTATATCGTTTGGGCAATGGTGCAGCCGATGGCCGAGGCGCGGGCCTATGGCGACCGCTCGCTCGAGTTGGGTCTGCCGCTCTGGTATGTCTGGGTCGCCGCACTTGTCGGTGTCGGCGGAGCGCTTCTGGGGGCGCTTGGTGCAGTTGTCGCCCCCACCACCCGCCTTGAGACCGATCGCAAGTCGCTCGAGGAGAGCGGCGAATGAGCGATACAACTCTCGGCCTTTCAATACTCGGGATCATGTTCGTGCTGCTCGCATTGCGCGCGCCGGTCTGGCTGGCGCTGGCACTTTGCGGGATCGGCGGAAACTTTCTGATTTCCGGGCCTTATGCCGCGAAGCTGCTCGCCGGGGCGACGCCATTCGATCAGGCGACAAACTATAACCTCTCGGTGGTGCCGCTCTTCATCCTGATGGGGGAGGTGGCGACCTCATCGCGGCTTTCGTCAGAGCTGTTTCAAGCAGCGCGCGTGGTGTTTTCCGGCTTGCGCGGCGGGCTGGCGATCGCCACGATCGGGGCCTCGGGCGCGTTCGGTACAGTCTGTGGCTCTTCGGTCGCCACGGCTGCCACGATGACGCGGATCTCGCTCCCCGAGATGCGCCGGGCGGGCTTTACCGACAGCTTCTCGACCGCGTCGATAGCTGCGGGCGGCACGCTGGGTATCCTGATCCCACCTTCTATCATCCTGGTGATCTATTCCGCCATTGCGGAACTGTCGCTGCGCAAGCTGTTCGCGGCAGCCTTCCTGCCTGGGGTGGCGCTGGCGATTCTCTATGTCTTGATCGCGCTTGGCGTGGCGGCTCTGAGCCGCGGTCAGGTGCCGGCCGATCCGCCGGCCTCATTGAGCACGCGGCTCAAGGCGCTGGCCGCGCCATGGCAGTTCCTGATCCTTTTCACCGTCACCATCGGCGGTATCTACATGGGCATCTTCAGTCCGAACGAAGCCGCTGCCATCGGCGCGTTCGGTGCGATCCTTCTGGGCTTTGTCACCCGACGCCTGAGCTTCCTCGCCCTGCGCCAAGCTCTTCGTGCAACCGCGATTACCTCGGCGATGCTATTCCTGATCATCATCGCAGCCACGATGTTCGCCAATTTCGTGGTGCAGACAAAGCTTCCGGACTTTCTGATCGCGGAGGCACAGGCGATGGGGTTTGGCCGGATCGCGGTACTGAGTTCGATCATCGTGATCTACCTCGTGCTGGGTTGTTTTCTCGAAGGGATCGGGATGGTGCTGATCACGGTGCCCGTCTTCCTGCCCGTGGTGACGAGCTTTGGCTACGACCCGATCTGGTTCGGCGTAATCGTGGTGATCGTCGTGGAAATCGGGCTGATCTCGCCACCGGTGGGGATGAATATCTTCGTCATTCAGGCGCAGTTCGCGGATCTCAAGCTCGTCGATATCTATCGCGGGATCCTACCCTTCTTGCTGGCGCCGCTGATCCTGATCCTCGCGCTTTTCGTGGCCCCGCAGATTGCGCTGTGGCTACCGCAAGCACTCTACTGAAAGGAGAGGCGATGTCCGTTCTTATTCTTGACGCGCGCGCTGATAACTATGCCACGGCGATCCGTGCGCGCTGGCCCGACATGGCGGTGTTCAGCGCTGCCACGCCGGACGATCTGCCGGACGAAGCGCTGTCGGCAGAGGTTCTGGTCGGGCTTGCGCCCTATCTCAAGGACGATCTTCTGGAACGGATGTCGGGCCTGCGCTGGATCCATGCGCTGACCACGGGGGTGGATAATCTGCTCGCCTCGAAAGTGCTCTCGCGCGATGTCACGCTGACCCGCTCGCGCGGGATTCACGGGCCGCAGATGGCAGAGCTGGCACTGATGTTGGCGATGGCGCTGATGCGCGACCTGCCGCGGATGATCGACAACCAGCGATGCGACCACTGGGAGCGGTGGGAGCAGCCGGTGCTCGACGGGCGGAGCATGTGCATCCTCGGGCTGGGCTCGATCGCGGAGGCGTTGGCCGTGCGGGCGCGCGCCTTCGGGATGGAGGTCACCGGGGTCTCGGACGGGCGCGCCGAGGTGCCTGGCTTCGCGCGCATCTACAAGCGGGCCGAGCTGCACGCGGCGGTGGACGAGGCAGATATCCTGACCGTGCTGGTGCCCTATTCACCCGCCACCCATCACATCGTCGATGCCGAGGTGCTGGCCGCGATGCGGCAGGGCAGCTTGCTGATCAATATCGCCCGCGGCGGCTGCGTCGACGAGGCGGCGTTGGCCGCGAGCCTGCGCAGCGGTCATCTGGGAGGCGCCGGGCTCGATGTCTACGCAACCGAGCCGTGGTCGGGCCCGCAGCCGTGGAAGGAGTTTCCCAACGTGATCGCCACACCCCATGTCGGCGGGCTGAGCGATGCTTATGCGAAAAACGCCCTGCCGATCCTGCTGACTCATCTGGAAGACTACCGCGAGGGCGGCGCCGCTGCGCTGTCGGATCGCGTCGAAAGGAGTGCCTCATGACCGCCCCCAACGCCCGCCGCCTCAATGCCGTGTCCGATACCGAACTGGCCCGCCGCTGGCAGGCGATGCGCGCCGCGATGACCAGCGAGGGGCTGGACGCGGTCGTTGTCTGGGGGTCGCAGGACTGGCTTGGCGGCCACGTGCGCTGGCTCACCGATTTTCCCGCGACCAACGGCTATCCGCGCTCGGTGATCTTCTGGCTCGATCGTCCGATGAGCGTGGTCGAGATGGGGCCTTTCGCGCAGGCGCGCGATCTGCAGGGCGATGACCCGGTCTTGCGCGGCGTCGGCCGACATCTGACGCGGCCCTCCTTCAGTTCGATCGGGCAGACCGGGGATTACGACGCCGAATTGATCGCGCAGGAGCTGGCCGAGGGCGGGGCGCGCCGGGTCGGTCTGGTGACGCCCCGCGCGATGCCATCGGCACTGGTACAGGCGGTGCGGCGGATCGATGGGGTGGAATGCAGCGATGCCTCCGAGATGATCGACCGGCTCAAGGCGGTGAAATCTGCCGAAGAGCTGGGCCACTACCGGGCCACCTGTGCGCTGCAGGACGAGGTGTGGGCGTATGTACTGGAGGTGATCCAGCCGGGGATGCGCGATGTCGAGGTGGCGCAGGCTGCGATGGCGCGCGCGCAAGAGCTGGGCTCGGATCAGGGGATCACGCTATGTGGGTCTGCCCCGCAAGGCGAGGCCGCGCGCTTCAATCCGCGCCACCTGCAGGGACGGATGATCGAGAAGGGCGACCATTTCTCGATGCTGATCGAAGTGAACGGCCCCGGCGGGGCCTATGCCGAGATCGCGCGCACCGTCGTGTTGGGCCGGGCGCGGCCTGAACTTCTGGACGCCTTTGCCGCGATGAAGGCCGCGCAGGATCATACGCTTTCGCTTCTTGTGCCCGGTGCCGATCCGGCGGCAATTGCGGCGTCCCATGACGAATGGATGCGCGCGCATCACCTGCCGCCCGAGACGCGGCTCTATGCCCACGGACAGGGGATGGGCGACATGGTGGAGCGTCCGCTGATACGTCATGACGAGACGCTCCCGATTGCCGAGGCTCAGACCTTGGCGGTGCATCCGGGCTATGACGACGGCACCGTCTTTGCGGTGATCTGCGACAATTACACGATCGGTCCGCGCGGCCCCGGCCCCTGCGAGCACAAGACCGAGAAAAAGATTTTCGAACTGGACTAAGAAGGACCTCCCGCGATGACCCAAAAGATTGCTCTCGAAGAGCATTTCATGTTCCCCGGCTTCGAGCCCTATTTCGGCAAGACGGCGATCAACATCTCGCCCGAGCTGTTCGGCAAGGCGGCCGAGGCACTTGCCGATTTCGGCGATCGTCGGCTGGAGGCGATGGATGCCGCCGGGGTGCGCGTCGCGGTTTTGTCGTTAGCGGGTCCCGGCGTGCAGGCGGAGCCCGACATCGCCAAGGCCGTCGCCGGAGCGATGGCCTGCAACGATTTCCACGCCGAGAAGATCGCGGCCTCAGGCGGGCGATATGGCGGGCTCGCGCATCTGCCGGTGCAGGACCCGGAGGAGGCGGCGGACGAGTTGGAACGATGCATCCGCGATCTCGGAATGCAGGGCGCGATGGTGAATGGCGCGACCGGCGGGCTGTATCTCGACGACGACCGGGTCTCGCCCTTGTGGGAGCGCGCCGCCGATCTGGGCGCGCCAATCTACATCCATCCCAACAACCCGGCCGATGTGCCCTACATGTATCACGGTCATCCCGAGCTGTTCGGTCCGGTCTGGTCGTGGACCGTGGAGACCGGCAACCACGCGCTGCGGCTGATCTTCGGCGGCGTCTTCGACCGCTTTCCGAGGGCGCGGCTGATCCTTGGTCATATGGGCGAGACTCTGCCTTATCAGCTCTGGCGGTTCGACAGTCGTTGGGAAATCTCCAACCGCGGTGAGAAACGGCTGGAGATGAAGCCCTCGGACTATTTCAAGCGCAATGTCTGGGTGACGACGGCCGGGGTCTGCTCGGATGAGCCGCTGCGCTGCGCGGTCGATGCGCTCGGCGTCGACCGGGTGCTGTTCTCGATGGATTACCCGTTCGAGCGCCCGCAGGAAGCCGCCGATTGGATCGAAGCCGCGCCGCTCAGCGACGCGGAGCGTCAGGCGATCTGTCACGACAACGCTGCTGACTTGCTGGGGGTCTGAGCGACGTGTCCTCTTCTCGAGCGGTATTTTTCTGTTCTTAGGAATCGCGGAGCAGGATCCGCGAGGCATGAACATGCGGTCGGTCGAGCTGTTCGATGCGCTGCAATCGGCGGGCAAGCTCCCAGTTGCTCGCGACCGCAATTGGACACATCCACGGCCTTCGGGACGGAGTTTGCCTGCGACATCGCGCAAAAGGCACAGAGGAAAGAGCGCTAACGCTCCATCAGCTTCGTGACATGGGCGCGGGTCTTAAGGATTGCATTGCGGACCCGCTTCTCGATCGCACAGAAGCGTGAGCTGGGGACCGGCACTGAAATCGCATGCAAATCGCCCGACCAGTCGTGGAATCCTATGCCGATTGCTGAGATGCCTTCCGTGTGGTCGTTGCGATCGTAAGCCAGCCCGGTCTCGCGCACCTCGGCCAGTTCGACCTCGAAAGCCTCAGGATCGACGCTCATGCCGCGTCGGTCCCATTCCGCGCGCGCCAGGGCCTGTGCGCGCTCCGGCGGCAGGAGCGCCAGACAGACTTTGCCATTTGCGGTGGTTGTCAGCGGAAACACCTCACCCACCGAGGAGACCGTGCGCAGTCGATGCGTGCCCGGGACCTGGTCGAGAAAGATCATTCCGGCCCCGCGTAGGACCGAGAGATCAGACGTCTCACCTGTTTCCTGGCTCAGCTCGGTCAGCAACAGGCGGCAGCTTTCTACGATATTGTAGCGCGCCGCATTGGCGAAGCTCTGCATTTCGGGGCCGATCCGCAGCCCACCTCCCTGCAGCGAGGCAATCACCAGTCGCTCTTCCTGCAAGGCGCCAACGATGCGCTGCACGGTTGAACGTGGCAATCCGACGATGTCGGCGATTTGTCCCAGGCTCATCCCGGTCTGCGCTTCGCGCAACGCACGCAGAATGCGCGCGGCGCGTGCGATAACCTGGATTCCGTTCTTTGATGCGTCGTCGCGTGCCATGGGGCTCCTCTCTCCCGATCAGCGATTCTTATCCTAAACCATCAGACATTCAACAGTATCGCGCGCACGCAGGAGGCTGTATTCAACCGACATGCGTCGCGCGTCAAACCGAGAGCGTGGGATCGGCACAGAGAGCGCGTAGATGTCGCCGTGACTGTCGCGGAATGCGGTGCCGATCCCGCGCACGCCCTCCGTATGCTCGTCGATGTCATAGGCAAGTCCGGTTTTGCGAATCTCCGGCAGTAGCGACAATTCGCGCGCGACCGGGCAGGGGGGCCTTTGGCGCGAGAGCAGATCGCGCGCCACCGCATCCTCAAGCAACGCGAGGCTCGCGCGGCCATTGGCGGTCGAGCAGAGAGGAAAAACCTCGCCGACCGGCGTCACTGTTCGTAGCCGATGCGTACCCGCCACCTGATCGAGCAGGATCATCCCCTCGGCGCGCAGGACCGACAGATCGGCGGTCTCGCCGGTCGCTTCGGCGATCTCCTGCAGCACGATCCGGCAGTCGCTGATAATGTCGTAGCGCGAGGCCTCGGCGAGCGCGCGCATCTCGGGTCCCAGCACGATGCCACCGTTGATCGTGGACCACGTGACAAGCCGCTCATCCTGAAAGGCCTTCACGATTCTCTGCACGGTAGAGCGAGGCAGACCAATCTTGAGCGCGATTTGTCCAAGGCTCATTCCGTCCGGCGCATCGCGGATCACCCGTAAGATGGCGGCTGCGCGCCGTAAAACCTTGACGCCACTTGTTTTAGCGTAGCTTTCCATGAGTTTTCCCGGCGCTTTTGAACAAAATTCGTCCTGCTGATAGCTCATGATACGATACGATAAAACTGCATTATGAAAATGTATTGACTTACAATGCGGGCAGGGCATACCGTAATGTGGTCACCTCGGTAGGGGAGGCGGACCGAATTTTGCGCCGCTCGAAGGCGGCGACGGGAGGAAATCATCATGGTCAAGATCCGTGGGATCGAATTTGAATCGAACACCGAAAACTCGATGGGGTTGGAATTTTACAATCTCAGCCATCGCTTCGGCTACCAGTGCCCGAATTGGCCCTATTTCCGTGACGTCCAGATCGAGCGGATGCATTACATGGCGAAGTCGGGCGTTCTGAGCCAAACGATGACGCACACGATGCACGTCACCACTCATATCGACGCACCTGCGCATGTGGTGCAGGGCACGCCCTTCATCGACGAAGTGCCGCTGCCGCATTTCTTCGGCACGGGTCTCGTCGTTTCGATTCCGAAGAAGAAATGGGAGCAGATTACTGCCGATGACCTTGAGAAAGCTTGCGGCCATGCAATCCGCAAGGGCGACGTGCTGATCATCAACACCGGCTGGCACAAGGAATACGAGGATGGGGATTACTTTCCCTATTGCCCGGGTCTCGTGTCCTCTGCAGCCGAATGGATGATTGAGAAGGGCGTCAAGGTCGTAGGCCATGACACGCAGGCCAATGATCACCCCCTGGCCACGGCGATCGGCCCGCATCGCAACGGACCGCTGCTGCCGCATCTGGCCAAGGAGTATCTCGAATGGTCCGGCGGCATCGCGTGGGACGAGGCGTTCCCGGAATGGGAGCCGGTTCACAACTTGCTGTTTAAAAACGGCATCCTTGGCATCGAAAACGTGGGCGGCGATTTGGACGCGGTCAGCGGTAAGCGCTGCACCTTCGCCTTCTTCCCTTGGAATTGGGATCGTGGCGACGGTTGCATC
This sequence comes from Thioclava dalianensis, assembly GCF_000715505.1. GTDB lineage: Bacteria > Pseudomonadota > Alphaproteobacteria > Rhodobacterales > Rhodobacteraceae > Thioclava > Thioclava dalianensis. The sequence goes on along the minus strand of NZ_JHEH01000043.1, from coordinate 9,106 downwards.
ATTCGTCTGGTGGCAATGATCGACAAAGGTCAGAACTACCGGATCGAGGCAGGCGAGGCTTTCTGAGCCACGTTGTCGGTCGAACGGGGTCTTCATGCAACTCTGACCCGTTCGTCCAACTCCCGGGGCCGCGAAATGAGCGCATGCGCGGCCTCGGGTTCGAAAGATTTTGACGCCTCTGGAGAAGAAACGAACGCATCTTAATGTCCAAATTTGGATGTGTTTGCGCCTCGCGCCACGAGTTCCGGCAGTGCCTAGATGGCTAACGCGCGGGACGGAAGTAGCGGTCTGACTGGAGGCCAGAGCAGGAGAGAGGTCCGGACCTGCTCGGAGGAGAGCTTTTCCGGACACCGAAGAGGAGGACCGAGAATGCATCTCAAACGTTTTGACGACGCCTTGCCATATGAGGCACCGAACCATTTCGGCTGCCACGGGCTGCGCCTCCAAGGGTTCGAGGAAGGCGGCCCCACGAACCAATGGATCGGCTTCAGCCAGTTCCTGCCCGGCGGCGGGGCAGGCCCCGACAGCACGCCATTCGAGAAGGTCTATATCGTCCTTGAGGGCGAGATGACCCTGATCGTGGACGGTATCGAGACCGTGCTCGGTCGGTTCGACAGCTGCACGATCGCGCCCGATGAAGAGCGCGTGATCGAAAACCGCTCCAACCACGTTTGCAAGATGCTCGTGGTCATTCCCTATCCGCCGAAGTGAAGAGGTAACCACGATGGCTGTAATCGATCCGTCCCTGATGTTTAATGTCGCTGGCAAGACCGCGTTGATTACCGGTGCATCCGGCGCCTTTGGTATGGTTGCGGCGCGGGTTTTGGCCGGAGCTGGCTGCAAGCTGGTACTGGCGGCTGGCAATGCCGAGGCCCTGTCCGAGATTGCCGAGGAATGTCGCGAGGGCGGCGCAGAGGTGGTCGAGGTCAATACGCGCCCTGATAGCGAAGCCGCCTGCGCAGCGCTGGTCGCGGAGGCTGTGAAGGCGTTCGGCACACTCGATATCCTCGTCGTCGCATCAGGCATGAACAAGGTTTCGAAGATCGATGAGATGGCGCCTGAGACATTCGCGAATGTCATGGATGCGAATGTCACGCAAAGCTGGTTGCTCGCCCGGGCGGCGACGGTACAGATGAAGGCGCAGGGGCAGGGCGGCAAGATCGTGCTCGTGTCTTCGGCGCGTGGGCTTCTGGGTCACCCGGCGGGCTACACCGCCTATTGCGCCTCGAAAGCTGCGGTCGACGGGATCACCAAGGCACTTGGCTGCGAGCTTGGCCCGACCGGGATCACGGTCAACGCGATCGCGCCAACCGTCTTCCGCTCGCCGCTGACGGCGTGGATGTTCGAGGATACCGACCAGGCCACGGCCGTTAGAGAGGGCTTTCTGACCCGTGTTCCGAAAGGGCGTCTGGGCGAGCCCGAGGATTTGGCGGGGCCGCTTCTATTCCTCGCCTCGAAAGCGTCGGATTTCTACACCGGCCACATTCTTTACGCCGATGGCGGCTACACGGCGGGATAGAAAAATGGCACGGATCACAGTTTTGGGCGCAGGGCTAATGGGGCACGGGATTGCGCTGACATTGGCGCGCGCCGGCCACGCGATCCGGGTCACCGATCCGGTAACCGAGGCACGCACGGCTCTGCACGAGAACATCCGCAGCAGTATGACGGCGATGGGCTGCGATCCCGCTGAGATCACCCAGGCCCTAGACCGGGTGGAGGTCCGTGACAGCATCGCCGAGGCGGTATCGCAGGCCGAAGTCGTCTTCGAAGCCGCGCCCGAGAAACTTGAGCTCAAGCAGAGACTGTTTGCGGAGGTCGAAGCGTGCGCGCCCACCGATGCGATCCTCGCGTCGAACACCTCGGTGATGCCGATCACCTCGATCATGTCGGGATTGAGTCACCGAGGCCGCGCGCTTGGCACCCATTGGTGGAATCCCGCGCACATGATCCCGCTGGTCGAGGTCATTGCGACCGAATGGACCGACCCGGAGGTGATGGACCGTATGGTTGCGCTTCTGGCCGACGCTGGCAAGGCGCCGGTCAAGGTTGCCCGCGACGTGCCGGGCTTCATCGGCAATCGGCTGCAACATGCGCTCTGGCGCGAGGCGATCAGCTTGGTCGAGCATGGGATCTGCGATGCCGAGGGTGTCGATACGGTGGTCAAGCAAAGCTTCGGGCGCAGGCTCGCGGTGCTGGGGCCGCTGGAGAATGCGGACCTCGTTGGGACCGATCTGACGCTCGATATTCATCAGACCGTCCTTGCCGATCTCGAGCGGCGACCCGGGCCGTCTCCCTATCTCGAACAGTTGGTCGAGACGGGGCATCTGGGCATGAAAACGGGCGAGGGTTTCCGGCGCTGGAGCGCCGAGGAGGCGCAGGCGACGCGCGACCGCGTCGCACGGCATCTGAACCGGCTGGAAACGATACTGGATGACTGAAACCGTCCCGCCCCGCCGGAAGAGGAGCCGGCGGCCGGGCATCGGCAAATGCCAGAGGGAGGAGAGAATGACAAAGCAACTCACGACGACACGGCGCGCGTTTCTCGCGACCGGTACGGCGGTGCTCGCCGCCCCCGCCATCCTGCGATCGACGCGAGCCTACGCGGCCAATCCGACGCTGCGGATCGGCCATGTCGCACCGCGCACCGGCCCACTTGCAGGTTTCGCCGAGGCGGATGACTACATTCTCGGCAAGATCCGCGAAAAACTCGCCGGTGGGATCGTGAATAACGGCAAAACCTACCAGATCGAGATCATCGAGAAGGACAGCCAGTCGAACCCGAACCGCGCGGCGGAAGTTGCGAGCGACTTGATCCTGTCCGACGAGGTCGACTTCATCACCGCCAGCTCGACCCCCGACACGGTAAACCCGGTGGCCGATCAGGCCGAGATCAACGAGGTCGCCTGTCTCACCACCGATTGCCCATGGCAGCCCTATTTCTTCGGGCGCAATGGAAAGCCCGGTACCGGCTTCGAATATACCTACCACTTCTTCTGGGGCCTCGAAGACGTCATCGCGGCCTTTCTTGACATGTGGGCCACGCAGCCCGGTGTCGCGAAGAAAGTCGGCGGCCTGTTTCCGAACGATGCCGACGGCAATGCCTGGGGCGATCCGAAGCTTGGCCTGCCGCCGGCGCTGTCCGAGGCGGGCTACGCACTCACCGATCCGGGCCGCTATCAGCCGATGTCGGACGATTTCACCAATCAGATCGACGCCTTCAAGCAGGCGGGCTGCGAGATCGTGACCGGCAACATGATACCGCCGGATTTTGCGACCTTCTGGAGCCAGGCGGCGCAGCAGGGCTTTTCTCCGAAGATCGTCACCATCGGCAAGGCTCTTCTGTTCCCCTCGGCGGTCGAGGGTCTCGGGGATCGCGGCGTGGGACTGTCGAGCGAGGTCTGGTGGTCGCCGCATCACCCGTTCTCGTCTTCGTTGACCGGTGTAAGTTCAGCCGAGCTAGCAAGCGGTTACGAGCAGGCGTCCGGTCGGCCGTGGACGCAGCCTATCGGCTTCAAGCATGCGCTGTTCGAGGTGATCTCTGACGTGATCGCGCGTTGCGAGGATCTTGAGGATACCGAGGCGAAGGTTGCGGCGATCAAGGGCACCGATCTCAAGACGATCGTGGGTCCGGTGAACTTCTCGAACGGGCCGGTGAAGAACGTCACCAAGACGCCGCTCGTCGCAGGGCAGTGGCAACAGACCGATGGCAAGCTTTCTTTGGAAATCGTGGCGAACGGCCCCGCGCCAGAAATTCCGACCACGAGTTCGCTCCAGCTTCTGAGCTGAGCGCCTCCCCCGTCCGCGCGCGCTTGTCGTGCGCGGACGACATGAGACAAGAGCTGCGAGAACAGGCGATGACACCCATTCTAGAACTCAGCGAGGTCACGAAATCCTTTGGCGCGGTAACGGTGGCCGACGCACAAAGCTGGTCGCTCGCCCCCGGCGAGGCGCTTGGCGTGCTGGGACCCAATGGAGCGGGCAAGACCTCAATGTTCAACCTCGTAACAGGTACGCTTTCCGCCGATGGCGGCACGATCCGCTATGACGGGCACGACATCACCAACTGGTCGGCGGCGCGGCGCTGCCGCGCGGGGATCGCACGCAGCTTTCAGGTGCCGCAGCCTTTCAGCGGGATGACGGTCTTCGAGAACACTCTGGTCGCCGCCACACAAGGTGCCAATCTCAGCGGAGCCCAGGCAGATGCGCTCTGCCTCGAGGTGCTGGACCGAACGGGGCTTTTGGGGCGCGCGAATACGCTGGCAGGCGGACTGACCCTTCTGGACCGCAAGCGGCTCGAGCTGGCGCGGGCGCTTTGCGCGCGGCCCAAGGTGCTGCTGCTCGATGAGATCGCGGGCGGGCTGACCGAGAACGAGTGCAAATCGCTGATCGAGACGATCAAACAAATCCGCGAAACCGGCGTCTCGATCGTCTGGATCGAACATGTCGTCCACGCGCTTCTGGCAGTGGTCGACCGATTGATCGTGATCGATTTCGGCAAGCTGATCGCGCAAGGCGCGCCCGACGAGATCATGCAGAGCCAAGAAGTGCGTGAGATCTATCTGGGGATCGAAGGTGATGCCTGAATTTTTGAACATTTTAAATCTCGACGCCCATTACGGCGATTTTCAGGCGCTCTACGGGATCACCCTGCATGTCGATCCCGGCGAGGTGATCGCGATCATCGGAGCGAATGGCGCGGGCAAATCGACGTTAATGCGCTCGGTCTCAGGACTGATGAAAGATGGCGCAGAGGCAATCCGGTTTCAGGGTCAAAAGATTGGCGCGCTCCGGGCCGATCAGGTCGCGGCACGGGGCATCGCATTGGTGCCGGAGGGACGGCAGCTGTTCCCCTCGCTTTCAGTCGAGGAGAACCTGATCCTCGGCGGGCAACTGGGGCGCAAGGGGCCATGGTCGCTCAAGCGGATCTACGATCTATTCCCGATTCTGGAGGAGCGCCGGCACCAGCCTTCAACCTCGCTCTCGGGCGGGCAGCAGCAGATGGTGGCGATCGGGCGGGCGCTGATGGCGAACCCTGATCTGGTGATGATGGACGAGATCAGTCTCGGCCTCGCACCGGTCATCATCAAGCAGATCTACGAGGCGCTTCCCGGCATCGTCGGGCAGGGGATGGCCGCGATCATCGTCGAGCAGGACATCTCCAAGGCGCTGTCGGTCAGCCGGCGGGTCTATTGCCTGCAAGAGGGGCGCGTCTCGCTCGAAGGGGCGTCGAATTCGGTCTCGCGCGAGGAAATCTCGCGCGCTTATTTCGGGGTGTAAGAGGATGGATTGGCTCAACGCGATCATACAAGGCACCTTGCTGGGCGGGCTCTATGCGCTGTTTGCGGCCGGGCTGTCGCTGATCTTCGGGGTCATGCGACTGGTCAATATCGCGCATGGCGACCTGATCGTGCTGGCCGCCTATCTTGCGCTCAGCGTGGTCACCGCGACGGGCATCGGGCCGCTCTGGGCGCTCGTGATCGTGGTGCCAGCGATGGCCGTGATCGGATACGTCTTGCAGCGCGGCATCCTCAACCGCGTGATGGGAGAGGATATCCTGCCGCCACTTCTGGTGACCTTCGGCCTCGCGGTGATCATCCAGAATGCGCTGTTGCTGGGCTATTCCGCCGACCCGCAGAAGCTTGATGCGGGCTGGCTAGAGACGGCGAGCGTCAAAATTGGACCCTTCGCACTCGGGTTGCTGCCGCTTTTGACCTTTGCGGTCGCGGTGGTGGTGGTCTGGGGACTGCAGTGGATGTTCTATCACACCGCCTTGGGTCGGGCGTTCCGCGCGACCTCGGACAAACAGGACATCGCGCAGCTGATGGGCCTGAACCGGGCGCATGTCTTCGGTCTCGCCATGGCGATCGCGCTCGCCGTCACGGCGATCGCAGGGGTGCTGCTGGGCATTCGCACCAGCTTTGATCCCTCGATCGGTGGCAGCCGGCTGATCTTTGGGTTCGAGGCGGTGATTATCGGCGGCTTGGGCAATCTTTGGGGGACGTTGGCGGGCGGGGTCATCCTCGGCGTCGCGCAGGCCGTTGGCGCAAAGATTGACCCAGGACTGCAAATCCTCGCGGGCCACATCGTCTTTCTCGCCATTCTCGCCATACGCCCGCGCGGCTTCTTCCCGAGGATCGACGGATGAGCAGTCAGATGAGCAAATCCCTTTACGTCACCCGCGTCTCGCGCGCCTCTTCCGTCGCGATGGTGGTTGGCGCGCTAATCGCCCTTACGCTGATCGCCGCGCCCTGGTGGGCGGGACGGGCCGAGATGCGGCTGATGGCCGAGATCTTCCTCTATATTTCACTCGCCTCGCTGTGGAACCTGCTCGCGGGCTACGCCGGGCTCGTTTCCGTCGGCCAGCAGGCCTATGTCGGGCTCGGGGGATATGCGCTCTTCGGACTGACCATGTTGGGCGGGGTTCCCCCGGTTCCGGCAATCGCGGTCACGGGCGTGCTCGGCGCGCTGATCGCGATGCCGGTGGCACTATTGATTTTCCGTCTGCGCGGCGCCTATTTCGCGATCGGCACCTGGGTCGTAGCCGAGGTCTTCCGTCTCACTGCGGCGCAGATTTCGGCGCTCGGCGGCGGGTCTGGCACATCGCTTTCGCCCGCGATCATCAAATCTTTGGCGGACGGGCGCGATGCACGTGAAGCGCTGACCTATTGGCTCGCGCTGGGTCTGTGCCTTGTTGTCATCGGGGCGGTGGTGGTGTTCTTGCGGTCGCGCGCGGGATTGGCGCTGACCGCGATCCGCGACAATGAACTCGCGTCGAAATCGCTGGGCATAAATATCTGGCGCACGAAATTCTTCGTCTATGTCATCACCGGCGGGCTGACGGCGCTGACCGGCGCTCTGATCTCTTTGCAAAAGATCCGCATCTCGCCCGATGCGGCGTTTTCGACCAATGACTGGACCGCCTTCGTGATTTTCATTGTGGTGATCGGCGGGATCGGCACGATCGAGGGGCCGATCATCGGCACGCTGATCTTCTTTGCGCTGCGCCAGACGCTCGCCGATCTGGGCACGATCTACCTCATCATTCTCGGCGCGCTTGCGATCGGGATCATGCTGCGCGCGCCGAAGGGCCTGTGGGGATTGGTCCGAGAGCGCTTCGGGATCGAACTCTTTCCACTCTCGCGCCGCGTGCGCGGGCAGGACGACTGACCAAAGGAGGCCATGATGGCACGCAAACCCAAGACAATCATTTCCTGCGCGATCACTGGGGCGATCCACACGCCGACGATGTCGGATGCGCTGCCCTATACCGCCGACGACATCGCCAGCCAGTCGATCGCTGCGGCCGAGGCCGGGGCGTCGATCCTGCACCTGCATGCGCGGCGGCCCGAAGATGGCGGGGTCTCGGTCGACCCTGACCACTTCGCCGCCTTCCTCCCGCGGATCAAGCAGGCCACGGATGCGGTGGTGAACATCTCGACGGGCGGCTCGCTGCATCTGCCGATCTCCGAGCGCATCAAGCCTGCGCTGACTTTCTCACCCGAGATGTGTTCGATGAACATGGGGTCGATGAACTTCTCGTTCCATCCGCTCGCGAAGCGATATGACGACTGGAAATTCGACTGGGAGAAAGACTATGTCGAAAGCTCCGAGGGCAATATCTTTCGCAACACCTTCGCCGATATCCGCGAGGCGGCGACGAGCCTCGCCCCTCATGACATCAAATTCGAGCATGAGTGCTATGACGTCGGTCATCTCTACAACCTGAAATTCTGCATGGATATCGGGCTGTTCAAGGCGCCGATTTTCATCCAGTTCATCTTCGGCATCCTCGGTGGGATCGGACCGGAAGTGGACAACCTGATTTTCATGAAACGGACCGCGGACCGCCTCTTCGGCGATGATTATCGCTGGTCGGTGTTGGGGGCCGGGGGCGCTCAAATGGGGCTGGCGAGCACCGCGGCGCAGATGGGCGGCAACCTCCGTGTGGGGCTAGAGGACAGCCTCTTGATCCGGCGCGGACAACTGGCGGAAAGCAATGCACAGCAGGTCGCCAAGATCCGCCGCATAGTCGAGGACCTGGGCTCAGAAATCGCGACGCCAGACGAGGCGCGCGACATTCTGGGCCTCAAGGGTGGCGACAAGGTCTCTTTTTGAGGCCTCCATGCCATGGGCTCGAGGGCGTCCATTCCCGAGCGCGGTGTCGGCTGAGCTTTGAGGATCTGGCGGCGGGATCTTTGTCGCCAGATTGCTCCATGGTTTCCCCTTAGCGGACACGGACCTCTTCAGTCGCAGGTCGCGCCGTGTTTTGAGCCTGCGTCTCCTTCACTCATGGAACGCGAAACCCGGTCGGCTTTTGGAACCCGGCGAGCCCTGTGGTGCTCGGGCGGGTACCACCAGAGCTCCTGCGTCCTGCCTTCCTTCGAGTCGATGTACCAGTAGATCGTCTCTTGGCAGATCCGGAGCGTCGCACCTTCGCGGATCAGTCGGTTGCAGATCTGCTCAGGTAGCCGGCCACTTTTGATCCGCTCCACGACCTGATTTCGAAGCTGCGGCTGCCCGATCAGCTCGCGGTGGCGGGCGCAGCGATCGGTGGCCTGCCGATGCGCAGCGGCGCCGTCATAGCCCGTCACGCAATCATCGCTGAACCAGTTCCCCTTGGTCTCGCGGGAACTGGTGGCTTTCAAGCGCTGCAGCATGTGCGCCATCTCCTGGACAAGGACCTTTGCGAGCTTCCAGCGTTAGATCTGAACGCGTCCCTTGGCACACAGTTGCGCTAAAACCGCTCCGAGGGCAGGCGCTCTCTATTAGATAACTTGCTGTTTTCTAACAGGAGCCGCACCTAAGCGTAGCGCGCACCGGCTACAAAGAAAAACACTGATAATCCGTCTTATGTAAATTTTAGTTCAACGTCATCGCCTATACCGCACGCTCAGATAATATTGCGCCCCTTTCACGAGTTTCCAGAGCGGACAGGGTTTCGCGTCTGGCTGGAGAAACGGCCTCCCAGATCATCTCGGGATCGGACCAGGTCGTTTGCGCGCCGTGGCGCTTGGGCACGTTGTTATCGACCGGCCATTGGCATTGCCAACTTGTTTGCGCATACTGAACTGGTTAGGGTCAGGACCCATTGATTTTCGTGTAT
>NZ_JHEH01000042.1 GCF_000715505.1 Thioclava dalianensis | reverse complement strand
GCCTGGGTCGCGATCACGCTTGCGAGTGACGCGCCGACTCTGTCGGCGGCGCAGGTCCATGCCCTCGTTCTGGAGGGCAAGACCGTGGTGCGGCTGGCCGAGGGGATGGAGCTCCATCGGTCCCGCGTTATGGGCGTGAACCGGATCGAGCTCTCCGGGTTCACCGAGGCCGCCAAGGACCGGCTCAAGGCCGATGGCTTCTTCTCGGAGATTATTAGTTGGAAGCTTCGGCTGTTTTGCCCGACCGACGCCGATGGCGTCGCGATACTGGATCGTCTGCTTGCACGTTGTCCTGTCGCAAGGCTACATGATCGCGGAGGTTGTTGACCCATGTATTCCAAGACCGAAGACCTCGTGCGCGATCTGGCAGAAAATGCCGAAGGCGTCTGTCGTGCCTACCTTCCCGCCGGACGGCGGGAAGGATCCTACTGGATCGTCGGCGATCTGCAGAACAACCCCGGCCGGTCGCTCTTCGTGCGGTTGACGGGTCCTGCGTCGGGACCAGGGGCAGCGGGCAAGTTTACGGATGGGGCCACAGGCGAGCATGGCGATCTCCTGGACATCATCCGCGCCCGGACGGGGATCACGCGCTTCCCCGACCTTCTCGCCGAGGCCCGAGCGCATCTTGGCCGTCCGCAGCCGGTCGTCCCGGATAAGCAAGAGCCGAGGAAGGCCAAGGCGCCCGGTGACACTCCCGCGGCAGCGGCGCGATTGTTTGCTGCCTCGAACCCGATCACAGGCACGCTTGCTGAGACCTACCTCCGTTCCCGAGGCATCACCCAATTCGGGGCGAACGGCGCCTTACGCTTCCACCCGAAGTGCTGGCATCGGGAAGAGGGGCAGACCCGGAGCATCCCCAGACCGGCGATGATCGCCGCGGTTACCGATGGGGCAGGGGCCGTGCAGGGCGTGCATCGCACCTGGCTGGCGCCTGACGGACAGGGGAAGGCGGCAGTGAATCCAGAGCGTCGGGCTATGGGTCACCTCCTCGGCAATGCTGTCAGGCTCACCCCGCAGGATGACATCCTCGTCGTCGGCGAGGGCATCGAGACCATGCTGTCCCTGTCCGAGGCGGCCCCGAGCCTTCCCGTCTGGGCGGCGCTCTCGTCGGGACACCTCGGGGCGGTCCTGCTGCCGGAGGGGCTCCAGCGCCTCTACATCGCCATCGACCGCGATCCGGCCGGGCAACGTGCGGCAGGGAGGTTGAGCGCCAGAGCCTCCGAGGTCGGGGTGCGTGTGCGGGTGCTGGAACCGCGGCTCGGGGATTTCAACGATGATCTTCGGGCGAACGGCAAGGACGCGCTGCGCCAGCATCTGGCAGGTCAGATCGGGCCAGAGGATCGGCATCGCCTGCCCAGCTGAGCTACATCGCGCAGGGGGGGCTGGGAGTGCGGGGCAGGGGGCTGTATCCCAGTCGTGGCTCTGGATCGTCGTCCTCACCCCATCCCGGGCCTTGCGCATCCACCCGTCAGCCCTGCGCGGCCTTCAAGAGATGGGCAGGCCGTCAATGCGGTTGCCCCTGCAAGGTCGGCAGGGAACCTATTTCCGCCGGCGGCAAAGCCGCCTTTGCATCGCGAGACAAATAGCTTCCCTGCCGACCTCCTCCACGCTGTTCCGGCCCCGGTGAAGCCGGGGTGAAGGGGCAACCGCCCGACGGCTCGGGTCTGCCCATGAAGGCCGCGCGGGATGACGCGCGGACGAGACAGGCCCGGAGGCAAGAAACCGATGACGATCCAGACCCACGACGACGCGTATGAACCCGCCCATAGCGCATCCCAGACCGCCCATGCGCTCGACGAGCTTCAGCTCTATGGCTATCGCCCCTTTGACGAGCCCGATCCGCGCCCAATGCCCGATGGGCAGCGGCTCGCCGTCGCCGTCGCCGACATCTTCGACGCCCTCGTCGCGACCCTGGAAGACACCCGTATGGAACCCGACCTCGAAGAGGTGCTCTGGGGCCAGGTCAACCTCTTCCACCGCGCCACGGCACGGATCGAGCGGTCACTCGATGAGAACGAGCAGGCGCAGCGCCGCCTCCAGCGCGAGCAGGACGGCTCCGAGGTGAAATCCGTCGAACTCGAGCGCCTGACGGCTGAAGGCCTGACACTCGTCGAACGGCGCAACTGCATGGACATGATGCGCGATCACGCCGCCACCGAGTTCGTCCATCACACGGGATCAACCTGGCGACCCCGCACCGGAGACATGATGCGCGATCACGCCGCCACCGAGTTTGTCCAGCACACGGGATCGACCTGGCGACCCCGCACCGGCTCGATGGTGAACCGCCAGCACATGACCGCAGCGCTCATCGACAGCCGCGACTTCCTGATGGTGAACCGCCAGCACATGACCGCAGCGCTGATCGACAGCCGCGATTTCCTCGCCGCCAAGCGCCGCGCCGAGACCGAGGTAATGCTTCCCGCAGGCCCCAAGGTCGCCCTCACCGGCGGGACCGATTTCAACGATCACCGCCTGATCTGGGGCAAGCTCGACCAGGTCCGGACCAAGTATCCCGACATGGTCCTCCTGCACGGTGGCAGCCCGAAGGGCGCAGAGCTCATCGCCGCCAAATGGGCCGAAGCCCGGGGCGTGACGCAGGTGGCCTTCAAGCCCGACTGGACCAAGCACGCCAAGGCCGCGCCCTTCAAGCGCAACGACGCGATGCTGGATGTGCTCCCGGTCGGGGTCCTTGTCTTCCCCGGAACCGGTATCCAGGAAAACCTCGCCGACAAGGCCAAGAAGCTCGGCATCCCGGTCATGAAGTTCGAGAAGGGGGCGTGAGCCCCCGACTTCAATCCGGGACAGAACATTGTGGAAACGTCAAAGAGCGCTTGATATTGTGGCCTGGAGAGAGGCGCCAACAACATGTTCGACATATCGCAGCAAATGGAAGTGTTCCCGACATTCAATCCGGGACAGAACATTGTGGAAACGTCGAAGAGCGCTTGATATTGTGGTTTGGAGAGAGGCATCAACAACATGTTCGACACATCGCAGCAAATGGAAGTGTTCCCGACGACGGTCGATCTCAAGCGGATCGACCCGTCTCTCAACATGCGCCGCTTCTATCGAATGAGCGTTCAGCCGGACCTGTTTGGCGGCGCATGCCTTGTGCGGGAATGGGGCCGCATCGGGTTTCGAGGGCAGATGCTAATCGAACAGCACCCGGACGAGGGGCATGCTGTGACCGCCCTATTGAAGCTCGCAGCGACGAAGCATCGCCGAGGATACTTACGTTCTAGCTAGCTGATCCTTTGGGCTTTGATAGTCCAAGACCAGTCCATGGGGTATCTACACCTGAATGGTCGACTTCCAAGGCAACGCCTTGAAATTCGATTGATAATCTCGGTGTCACTCCCTAAGGTTGTCGCAGGCCCAGAAAATGGGCGCGCATAGTTACAATGCGCATTGGGATACCGGGAGGCCAGGGTGGATAGCGACAGGTCAGAACTTCGATGGGGAGTCGAGCAACGTCTCGAGTTCATAGAGTTCCGCTTGTTCTGGGAGGGGCATGTAAACCGGAGTGACCTCATGGATCAGTTCGGTGTCTCGGTCAACCAAGCGTCCACTGACCTGAATCGCTACATCGGCTTTGCTCCGGCGAACATGGTCTACGACAAGAGTGCGCGGACTTATGTGCGAGGCAGTGCTTTCCAACCACAATTTCTGGAACCTGATGCCAGTCGCTATCTAGCTCAGCTACGGTCCGTGGCCGAAAATATTCTTGACCGTGAAGACTCTTGGATCGCTAATCTTCCGTCCTTTGCCTCTGCGCCGACGCCGGTCCGTGGGGTTGACCCCGTGACGCTTCGGTCCGTTGTGGGAGCGATCAGGCGATCCGAAGAGATAGAGATACGATACCAATCCCTTTCCAGCCCAGATCCGCGATGGCGGTGGATTGCGCCTCACGCGATTGCCTTCGATGGATTTCGCTGGCACGCCCGCGCGTTTTGTCTAACCGACGAGTGTTTCAAGGATTTCCTTCTCTCCCGGATGATTGAGATTCGTGGCTCACGCGAAAGCGGGACATCGGCCGATGATGATCTCGACTGGAATTCAGAAGTCGTCCTCGAAGTGGCTCCTCATCCCGAACTGTCAGAAACGCAGGCTAAGGTCATTGCCCTCGACTACGGGATGCGTGGCGGCAGCGCGAAGATAAAGGTGCGCCGCGCGCTGGTCTATTACGCGCTGAGGCGCTTGGGATTGGATACAGATCCCGCCGCCCGGCGCCCGCAAGACCAACAGATTGTCCTGATGAACGCCCCCGAAATCGGACACTCGACACCGAGGGTCTCGGCGCCGGTGAGCGGAGGCGTAAACGGATGATCGAGGCACTTGAACGCGTTGTTGACGATCTTGCTGTGGTGAACAGCAAACTATTGCTGCTGATAGGCGCGCCAAATTCCGGGAAAAGCGACTTGCTTCGCCAACTGGCTGGACGTCGAAAGCTGCACATCCTCAACATTGGAGCTGCCCTCGGGCGAGAACTGCTGACAATCCCGAGCCCCAGGAGACACCTTCAAGCAGCCGACCTTCTGAAAGGGTTGGCGGATGAGTTTTCGCGGGAAGGGCTTCTCCTCATGGACAATCTCGAACTCCTGTTCGACCAGGAGTTGAAGCTAAGTCCGCTCGATTTGCTCCGGCGGCACTCTCAAGCGCGGCGCGTTGTTGCGGCTTGGCCGGGGACGCTCACAGACAACAGGCTGTCGTATGCAACGACAGGACATCCAGAATATCAGGACTACAGCTGTGATGGCGTGGTTCCGTTCAGAGTAAATTGAAAGGAAATCTCGAGATGGCAATGCGTTACGGCGATCTCATTCAATTTGAGCCCATTGAATCGGTTATTCAGCTTCTCGATGCAGATCGTCCTGATGAAGCCAAGAAGCTTGTGTCCACCTATGTCATCTCGGATGACATGGCCGACCGCATCGCCAAGCTCATGATCCCGCAGCTCTCCTTCGATGAGGCTGTGGACCACAAAGGCGTCTTGGTGGTCGGGAACTACGGCACTGGTAAGTCGCACTTGATGTCGGTGCTGTCACTTGTCGCTGAAGATGAGGCATATCTGCCGATGATCCAGCACCCCAAAGTGGCCGAGGCTGCAAAGACAATTGCGGGCCGCTTCAAAGTGCATCGGATTGAGATCTCGAGTCAGATGTCATTGCGCGACATCATCACCCAACAGCTTGAGGTGTTCCTGGAAAAGCACGGCGTGACATATGCATTCCCTCCTGCCGACAAAGTTATCAATAACAAGGCTGCGTTCGAGGAGATGATGTCGGCTTTTGCGGAGGTTCACCCTGATCAAGGTGTTCTCCTCGTTGTCGACGAGTTTCTCGAATACCTGCGGTCGCGAAAAGACCACGAACTGGTACTCGACTTGTCCTTCCTCCGCGAGATCGGAGAGGTTACCAAACATCTCCGGTTCCGTTTCGTTGCCGGCGTTCAGGAAGCGATCTTCGATAGCAGCCGCTTTCAACATGTGGCGGATAGCCTGCGGAGGGTGAAGGACCGCTTCACTCAGGTTTTGCTGGCAAGACAAGATGTCAGTTTCGTTGTCGCGGAACGTCTCTTGAAGAAATCCGCGGACCAGCAGGACAAGATCCGCGCTTACCTTGCGCCATTCTCGAAATTCTATGGCTCAATGAATGAGCGGATGGACGAGTATGTGCGTTTGTTCCCAGTACACCCAGACTACATCGGGACGTTTGAGCGCCTGGTTTTCACCGAGAAGCGGGGCGCGTTGGTGACCTTGCGTGATCAGATCCAGGCAATCCTTGACGATGAAGTTCCTTCAGATCGGCCTGGTCTAATCGGCTTTGACAAGTTTTGGGACACTGTCGCAACAAACTCCGTCTTGCGCTCAGATCCGAATATCGGGCCAGTGCTCAAGGTCTCAGAAGTACTTGCGGAGAGGGTCTCCAAGGCGTTCACTCGACCGGCCTATAAGCCGATGGCACTTCGCATCATTGACGGTCTTTCGGTCCACCGCCTGACGACGGGCGGGGACATCTATGTGCCGGTCGGACCGACGGCCGAGGAACTGCGCGACACGCTTTGCCTGTTTCAGCCGGGTATTGAAGACATGGGTGGCGACCCGTCTGACGACCTACTCACCGCAGTCCAGACCACGCTTCGAGAGACCCTCAAGACGGTAAACGGTCAGTTCATCTCCAAGGCGCCAGACACCGAGCAATACTATCTCGACCTGAAAAAGGACGTCGATTACGACGCGCAAATCGAGAAGCGGGCCGAGGCTCTTTCGGAGGATGCGCTCGATCGCGCGTACTACGGCGCCATTCGCCAACTCATGGAGCGCACGGACGAGTCCAGCTACGTGACGGGACACCAGATTTGGCAATACCAGATCGAGTGGCAGGAGCGTCGCGTCGAACGGATTGGCTATCTGTTCTTTGGCGCGCCGAACGACCGGCCGACCGCTCAGCCAGAGCGGGATTTCTATTTGTACTTCATCCAGCCCTTCGATCCCCCGCGTTTCCGTGATGAGCAGAAGCCCGACGAGGTCTTCTTTCGGCTGAAAGCACCAGACGAAACCATCAAGCGATTGCTGAGCTTCTACGCCGCCGCCCAGGAACTGGCCTCCACGGCAAGTGGTGGCGCGAAAGGCGTGTATCTCGACCGCGCTCGCGATGCGCTACGAGAAATGAGCAAATGGCTTCAGGAAAAACAGCTGGAGGCATTCGAGGTCACGTTCCAAGGCAAGTCCAAGACACTTCGTGACTGGACCAAAGGTATTTCACTCAGGGACAAAGCGCGCTTGGGGCCGGACGAGCGCATCAACTTCCGCGACGTCGTCAACGTGATCGCGGGGATCGCGCTAAGCAGCCGGTTCGCCGATGTTTCGCCCGAATACCCAACATTCTCGGCGCTCGTGACGGAGTCCAACCGAAAGCAGCTCATTGGAAATGCGCTTCGTGCTCTCACGGGGAGCAACCGTACGAAAGACGCTGTGATCGTCCTGGATGGCCTCGAAATGCTCGATGGTGATCGCATCGATCCGGTTCAATCTCGATACGCTCAGGAGGTTCTCGCGCGGCTGAAGGCCAAAGGTCATGGGCAAGTGCTTAACCGCAGTGAGTTGCTCGTTGGAAATGCGGATATCGAATATTTCAGCCCTGACAAGTACCGGCTCGAGACTGACCTATTGGTCACGGTGCTTGGGTCACTGGTCTATTCCGGTGACATTGTCCTCGCGATTACCGGGGACAAAATTGACTCCGGCAAGATCGGGCTTCTCGCGGATCGTCCGCTCGATGAGTTGAAGCAGTTCAAGCATGTTGAAGCGCCGAAGGAGATCAACGTTG
Source organism: Thioclava dalianensis (assembly GCF_000715505.1). GTDB lineage: Bacteria > Pseudomonadota > Alphaproteobacteria > Rhodobacterales > Rhodobacteraceae > Thioclava > Thioclava dalianensis. The sequence continues at coordinate 16,816 of NZ_JHEH01000042.1, read as the reverse complement.
CCGTGCTCCGGTCACTCTTCGAGATGCTGGAGTTGCCGCCGGGTCTGGCGCAGCAAGCCACCCAAGGCTCGGACGAGCCAGTCAAGGCGCTTCAGGAAGAAGTCAGCAAGCTCACAAAACGTGTGCTTGCAGCTTCCACCGACATGGCGAACCGGCTTAGCTTTTGGGGCCAGCCTCTCCTGCGCGAGGAAGAAATCCGCGACTGGAGATCGAAGCTCGACGAGCTCAAGGCCTTCTCGGAAAGCCTGTCGCCCTACAACACGGTCGGCAAGCTCAAAAACCTGCGCATTGGGTCTGACGATATCGCAGCCCAGAAAAAGAACCTTGAGGTTCTAAACTCCGTCGAAGGGCTCATCAGCCTGATCGGCGAACTCGGGAACACGGCAAGCTATCTTGGCCAGGCCGAGATGGTGCTGCCGTCTGACCACGCATGGGTGAAGCAGGCTCAGGACACGCGCAAGCAGGTCCTCGATGCATTGGCGACGAGTCGAACTGGACAGAATGGATCCGAACACCGGCAGACGCTCGCCAAACTCAAAAAAGACTATGTGACGGCTTATGTCAGCCTGCACAGCAAGGCGCGTCTCGGAGTGTCCGAAGACAAGACGAAGACCGCGCTGCGCAAAGATTCTCGGCTCGTCGCCATGCGGGCTTTGGCGAATATCTCGCTGATGCCGACAAGCCAGCTCACCACCTTCGAGGAGAAGCTCGACAAGTTGAAGAGCTGCGCCTCGCTGATCGACTCCGAACTGGCGGCCAGCCCGGTTTGCCCGCACTGCAACTTCCGCCCGGCGAATGAGCAAGGCGACATGCTGCCCGCGGCCAATGTGCTCAAACAGCTCGATGACGAGCTCGATCAACTGCTGGACGGGTGGGTGCAGACGCTTCTCGACAACCTCGAGGATCCGATTATCCAGTCCAACTTTGAACTGCTGAAGGAAGGGTCGCGCAAGATCGTCACCGGCTTTGTCGACAGCAAGTCATTGCCTGATCCCGTCACGCCCGAGTTCATCAGCGCCGTGCAAGAGGCGCTGTCCGGCCTCGACAAGGTCGTCGTCTCGGGCAGCGACATCCGGCAGGCCCTGCTTCAGGGGGGATCGCCCGCGACACCCGAAGACCTGCGCAAGCGGTTCGAGGCATTCCTGACCGACCGCTGCAAGGGCAAGGACACCACCAAGCTGCGCTTCGTGGTCGAGTGAACTTCCGCCAACCGATATTGAGATGAGACGAACCGATGACTGAACAACTGAAGATGGATGGCGGCAAGAACGGCGGACCGGTCGAATGCCTGGGTATGACGTTCCCGAACGATGACGCGCGCCGGGAGCACTTCCTGAAGCTCTTGGCCGAGAAGCTGAAAGAGCCCGAGTTCCGAGCTCAGGAAGGTTTTCCGCAAGGATCAGATGACGCGATCTTGGAGTTATCGGATCCGCCATATTACACGGCTTGTCCGAATCCTTGGTTGGGTGACTTTGTTGCTGAATCGGTAGATCCGAAAGATACAGACCATGAATACAGCCGAGAACCTTTCACGGCGGATGTTTCTGAGGGTAAGAATGACGCAATTTATAATGCGCATGGCTATCACACTAAGGTGCCGCACAAGGCAATCATGCGATACATTCTTCACTACACTGAACCAAATGACATCGTCCTGGACGCGTTCTGCGGCACCGGCATGACGGGTGTCGCATCTCAGTTGTGCGGTGATCGTTCTCAAGTGCAGTCTCTGGGATACATGATAGGAAAAGATGGGGAAATCCTCCAAAAAAGAACTGATAAAGATGGTTCGGGTTGGGAAGCCTTCTCCAAGCTTGGTGCGCGCCAGGCATTTTTAAGCGATCTATCTCCTGCGGCGACTTTTATTGCTCACAACTATAACGCCCCCAAGAATATCGCGTCGCTCAGAGATGTCGTGAATGCATCGCTTAAAGAGCTGAATTCCAAATTCTCGTGGATGTATCAGACGCTACACAGCCCGTCTGATGACGAAGTGGCAAGTGCACAAGAGATAATTCAGAATAGCGAAAAGCCTGATCTGTCTGAATCGGGGCGCCGTGGTGCGATCAACTATGTAGTCTGGTCAGACGTCTTTTCATGTCCTGAGTGCGCAGGCGAAATAGTGTTCTGGGACAGCGCAGTCGATGTGGATAACGGAAAAGTTCGGCAAACATTCCCATGTCCGCACTGCAACTCTGAGCAAACAAAGCGTAGCCTTGAACATGTAATGTCGAACATTTTCGACCCTGCTTTGGGTGAGAACATAAGGCAGGCAAAAATCCATCCTGTTCGAATAAATTACACCTACTCCGGAAAGCGCTTCGACAAGAAACCAGACGCGGCCGATATAGCACTCGCGGAGAAAATCGAGCAGTCCCCAGTCTCCGGTCAATTTCCACGGCAGAGACTCATGCCAGGCCAAGAAACGCGGCGAAATGATCCCATTGGCATAACTCACGTACACCACTTTTATACCAGAAGAAATCTGAGCGTATTTTCCTATGCGTTCAATGAGCTCCCATATGAATTGAAGTGGGCGGTTACAGGAAGCATTCAACGCGGATCAAAGCAGCATCAAATAGCAATTACGCGCGTCGGCGGTGAGAAGGCCGGTGAGGGTGGCGCAACTGCAGGTCATAGACGAGGAACGCTCTATGTTCCATCGAACCAGATCGAAATGAACGCAATCGGTCTTATCCGCGACCGCCTTTCTGCTTTCGAGAAATCCGCTCTGGGTCAGAGCAAGAAGCGACCCGTCATTTCTACACAATCCACCACAGCTCTGTCGCTCCCCGATGCTTGTATTGACTATCTGTTCTTCGATCCTCCGTTTGGAGCAAACATCACATATTCAGAGCTTAACTCATTGATGGAGGGATGGCTCGGGGTGATGACAGATCCGGACAAGGAAGCGATCGAAGATCGCCACCAAAAGAAGGATGTGGACGCATACCGAGAGTTGATGATCCTTTGTTTTAAGGAAGCGCATCGCGTGTTGAAACCTGGTAGGTGGATGACCGTTGAGTTTTCCAACACAAAAGCGAACATCTGGAATGCGATTCAAACAGGGCTTCAAGAAGCCGGATTTGTTGTCGCCAACGTTTCGGTGCTCGATAAGAAGCGTGGTGGCTTGAATGCCATTGTCGGGGTGACGGCAGTCAAACAAGACTTGGTGATTTCGGCATACAAGCCGAACGGCGGGCTGGAAGAGAGGTTTAAGAAGAGTCACGGTGCGGTTGACTCCGTTTGGGATTTTGTGCGCACGCATCTAAGCTATTTGCCAGTTCATATTGAAAGGGATAGTTGCCTTGCGTTTATTCCGGAAAGAGATCCGCGAATAATTCTCGATAGAACAGTGGCTTGGTTTGTCCGTCATGGTTTTCCGGTTCCCATTTCTTCTCAAGAGTTTCTGGCGGAGATTTGGACAAGGTTTGTCGAACGCGATGGCATGGCCTTTCTGCCCGAGCAGGCGAGTCAATACGATAAGATGCGCGGGCGCTATGAAAACGCGCCGCAGCGTGAGCTTTTTGTTTTTGATGAGCGGAGCGCTATTGATTGGGTTTCAGACCATCTTAAGAAGAAACCGTCCACGTATCAGGAATTGCAGCCAGAATTTTTTGGTCAACTGGGTGCAGGCTGGAAAAAACATGAAAGTAGGCCTGAGCTTGAGAACTTGCTGGAAGACAACTTCCTGCGCTTCGATGGGAACGGCGACGTGCCGAGCCAGATCCACAGCTATCTCTCGTCCAACTTCAAGGATCTCCGGGGTCTTGGGAAGGAAGACCCGCGCCTGAAGGCAAAGGCGAAAGACCGCTGGTATGTGCCCGATCCGAACAAGGCGAAGGATCTGGAACAAAAACGCGAACGGTCGTTGCTGAAGGAGTTCGAAGCCTACAAGACCGCGAACAAGCGCCAGCTCAAGGAGTCGCGCCTCGAGGTGTTGCGCGCCGGCTTCAAAACGGCCTGGGCCGCGAAGGACTACAAGACGATCATTGGCATAGCCGAGAAGCTGCCGGACGAGACGCTGCAAGAGGATGAAAAGCTCCTGCTCTGGTACGACCAGGCGCTGACCCGTACGGAGGCTGATGCGTGACGCATGCCTCCCAAGACTTTGGCATTGGCGCGTGGTGCTGGCATGAACGACATGCCGCACCCTGCCGCGTCGTGGACCGGGAGGAGATGTGGGGCGAAACTGCGTACCGCGTCTGGCTCCCGGGCAAGGATGCCGTTGTCCGTGCCAGGTCTCGGGAGCTAGGGCCACTCGACGCAGTCCGAACGACAGTCGACCAGATCCTGCACACGGCCGCCGCGGCAAAGCTCCTGGATGCGCTGGAAGACAATCTGCTTCTGGCGCCGATCCAGTCGAGCGTCGTTCCTTTGCCGCATCAGCTCTATGCCCTGAACCGCGCCATGAGCCGGGATCGGATCCGTTATCTGCTTGCTGATGAGGTGGGGCTCGGCAAGACCATCGAAGCCGGTCTGATTCTTCGGGAGTTGAAGCTTCGCGGTATGGCCAAGCGGATCCTTGTTGTCGCGCCCAAGGGTCTGGTGCGGCAATGGCAGGCCGAGATGCGCCTGCACTTTGGTGAGAACTTTCAATTCATCGAGCCGTCAGAGCTTTCGGCATATCGTCAGTTCCGAGATGATGAGGAGAATCTCTGGCGGCTTCACGATCAGGCGATCTGTTCGCTGGATTCGGTGAAACCGCTCGAAGGGCGGCGCGGATGGAGCGCGGAGCAACTCAGCACCTACAATCGTGAACGGTTCGAAGACCTGATTTCGGCCAACTGGGACCTTGTGATCATCGACGAGGCTCACCGAATGGGAGGCAGCACGGATCAGGTTGCGCGGTACAAGTTGGGCGCGGCACTTGCCGAGGCCGCCCCGTACCTTCTGCTTTTGTCGGCAACGCCGCACCAAGGGAAAACGGATCAATTCCACCGTCTGATGCAGCTGCTGGATCGGGATTCTTTTCCCGATGAGAACAGCGTCTCGAGCGACCGCGTGCGCCCGTTCGTTGTGCGGACAGAGAAGAGGCTTGCGATCGATGCTGAAGGCAAGCCTCTGTTCAAGCCACGAATGACCCGCATTCAGGCTGTCGCCTGGCTTGACCGACACAAAGCACAGCAAGGGTTGTACGAAGCGATCACTGAGTATGTTCGCCACGGCTATAACCAAGCCATGGCATCGAAGCAGCGGCACATCGGCTTCTTGATGATCCTTATGCAGCGTTTGGTGACGTCCAGCACCGCAGCTATCCGCGCAACCTTGGAAAAGCGCCTCCTCGCTCTGGACGACGACCAGCGACAGCTTCAGCTCTTTTCCACCGAAGGTGTCGGAGACTGGCATGAGCTAACGGGTGATGACCAGATCGATATCGCCGTGGCCTTCGATGCCTTGGATGACGAGCGAAAAGACGTTGAGGCACTCTTGTTCCTCGCTCGTGAGACAGAGGCGCAAGGCACAGACGCAAAAGCCGAAGCACTCCTTGAGCAGATCTACAAGATTCAGCAGGAGGAAAACGATCCTGAACTCAAGGTTCTGGTTTTCACCGAGTTTGTTCCGACCCAGGCCATGCTCGCGGAATTTCTCGAAAGCAGGGGGTTCTCGGTTGCAACGCTCAATGGGAGCATGGACCTTGAGGCGCGTGGCCGCGCGCAGCGGGCATTCTCGAAGGATGTGCGTATCTTGATCTCGACGGACGCTGGCGGCGAGGGCCTCAATCTTCAATTCTGCCATGTCATCATCAACTTCGACATGCCGTGGAACCCGATGAGGGTCGAGCAACGTATTGGGCGCGTGGATCGCATCGGGCAACCGCATATTGTGCGAGCCATCAATTTCGTACTCGAAGACACCGTCGAGCATCGGGTGCGCGAAGTTCTCGAAACAAAGCTCGCTGTGATCGCCGAGGAATTCGGCGTGGACAAAGTTGCCGATGTGATGGATTCGGTCGAGGCGGAGCCACTGTTCGACGAACTCTTTGTTCAGGGGATCCAAGACCCGGCATCGATCGAAACAGAATGCGATGCCGTTCTGACGCAGCTTCGATCCTCGTTGGCAGAGAACCGGAAGAATAGTGATCTGCTCGCCGACGGACATGAACTAGAAGCCGATGATGCGCGCAAGTGGCGAGACCATCCGGCACAGTTTTGGCTGGAGCGGGCAATCACAACTGGCCTCCCTGCGCGGGGGGGTGAAGCCAAGAAGGAAGGCGATACCTGGCGGATACGGTGGGCCGATGGCACAGAGTCATCTTCGGTGTGTTTTGATGCGCGCACCGCGGGAGATCGGCCCGAAGTAGAGTGGGTCACGCTGGAAGATCCAAGAGCGCAGGCTTTGATTGCCGATCTTCCGCGTTGCATCGCCGGTCAACCCGTCCCCGCTGTCCGCATAACAGGCCTGCCTGATAGTGTGAAAGGCGTTTGGTCGCTTTGGGAAGTCAGTCTGGCAGCTGACGATTTCAGCCGCCGCCGCTTCCTATCCGTTTTCGTCAATGATGAAGGGCGCGCCTTCCAACCAACGGCAAAACGCATTTGGGATGTGCTTCTGACGGAGCAGATCGAGCCGATTGCTGCGCCTCAGATCGAGGCGCCGCGCGACTGGTTCGAGAGATCGAAAAGGGCTGCGGTCACGCAAGGAGAGCGGGTGTTCTCCGATCTTGTGACAGAGCACAAGGCTCGGATCGAGGAAGAACGCGAACGCGCACTCTATGCTTTCGAAGCTCGCCACCAGGCGATTGGCAGAGTGGGGCTTCAGACTGTTCGTGATTATCGACGGAAGCGGCTGCAGAAAGAACATGAAGCTCGTATGGCGCAGCTCGATGCTGCGGCATCTTACTCGCCCGATCTCAATGCCCTCCTGATGTTGCGAATTGGCGAAACGGTGGCTGGTGCACGATGAGTATTTGGGCTGATCGTATCCTGCGGGAGTTTCCCGCAGATCTGTCTCGCTTCTGGATCGCCTTGGATCCGGATGGCCTGCTCTTGGATGAGACCATTCTGCTCGGGCTCCGCGAACGCGATTTTGAGGTTCTCCCGTTCGAAGATTCTGTTTCGTTTAGAACCGAGTATGAAGAGCGTTATCGATCCGCATGGGATGTGGGTCAGAAAGGTACCGCGAAGGCGCTCATCCTGCAGTGGCGGGGCGCGGACATCAATTCCATCCCTTGGGACTACATCAGGGCAGCACGACAAGTCAGCCTGAGCTTGGCTGATCTTTTCCCCAATCTGAATTATGGTGTTGTCCGCAAGCTTGACGCTGAACACCATGAAGGGCTGTTCCAAGCCTACCAGAAGCATGTGACGCAGCTGCTCGGTGAGGCTGAGACCAAGAATTTTGTCCTCACGCACATCTTCAGGCTTAGCCCTTATCTGCTGAATCGACCGGAGGATTTCTGGCGAGAAGCTCTGCGGCTTCACTATCGCGGGGCTGGCCTTCCCAGCCTATTTGCAGACCATGTCGCAACCGTTCTTCGGGACACATCTCTTGGAAGTCTTCCGATTAGTGAACTGCTCGCCTCAAAACCCTTTATGCTCCGCGCAATACAGGAATCTTGGGCGCGTTTCGTCGCAAAATATGGCGTTGAACCTGATGCCCGCGGCAGGGATCAGGAGCCGGTCGAAGGCCATGCGTATGACGTGCCCTTTGATCACCCCGACGTAAGGGTGATCATAGATACCATGTTCCTCGAGGGAGCCCTTCAGCCTATTGAGGCAAGTGTCCGTCCTGAGCACCTTCCCGATTGGATACAGGTTGGTCTGATAGATGACCCTCAGGCACTTGCGCATTTGGTGTCGGAGGGAGCGAAAAGGAACGCAGCGAGTCTACCCTCGGAGGGGGCGTCGCATCGAGATTGGGTAGAGGCGGCGCGCCGCCTTGGAGAACTCATCTACCGCTTCAACGAACTGAAAGCGGCGGACGCAGATAACCTGCAGGGGCAGCTCCAGAGTTTGCAAAGAGAGGCCGATGCCCGCCTCAAGGATTGGGTGCTTCAGCATTTTGCCGACTTGCCCTCCCTACCCGTCGCAAAAGCGCCGGTGATGGTACATCACGTGCCGCGCTATCTCGCGATGCGCAGGGGCTTTGGCGAAGATCGAATTGCTCTTCTTGTCTTTGATGGTTTGGCATTGGACCAGTGGGCCCAGATCAGGGACCACCTGTCGACCAAGCTTCCCGACTTTTCCGCCGACGAGGGCGGCTGCTTTGCGTGGCTGCCGACGCTGACGTCAATCTCTCGCCAGGCGCTCTTTTCGGGCCTCAAGCCACGGGAGTTTCAAGGCTCAATGGATTCAACGGCACAAGAGTCGTCTCTCTGGACGAAGTTCTGGCAGGAAAACGGCCTCCGAAAGCCAGAGGTCGTTTTCCAGAAGGGGCTCAAACGTTCCGACCAGTTGGCTCTACTCGAGGACGTACTTTCAAAGCCGACGGCCAAAGTTGCGGGCCTTGTCGTTGATATGGTCGATGAAATTGTCCATGGTGCAATGCTTGGGAAACGCGGGATTGCTGGCCAAATTCGCGAGTGGTGCGATACCGGCTTCATTGAAAAGCTGTTTCTCATGCTTGCTCAGCACGGCTTTCATATCTACCTGACTGCGGACCATGGCAATGTTGACGCCGACGGCATTGGACGGCTCAGCCAGGGCGTTGTCTCCGAGATGAAGGGTGAGCGCGTCAGGGCCTATCGCAGCGAGGACCTTGCTGCATCCGTTCCGCCCGATATCGATGCATTTCAGTTTAGCGGTCCAGGGCTTCCGTCCGACTTCTTGCCAGTTTACGCGAATCAACGCGGCGCGTTTGTGCCAAGAGGGAACAAGATCGTTGCTCATGGAGGAATGGCGTTAGAGGAACTGGTTGTGCCGTTTGTGAAGATAAGAATGAAGAAAGAAGAACATGCGACCGACAGCACCTCAGATAGGATTTGACCGCTTCATCCGCCTCGAGTGGGCGAAAAAAGCGCTGGAAGTAAGGGCCGGTCTCGCTGACATCAGCGAGCTCGATGATTTGTTGGATGAAGCCCATTCAGGGCCTGCGGCTAGGAAGAAGACCAGAACTGTACTGAACCGCCTTTGGTTAGAGCCGCGAAAGGATCTGGAGCCTTTCGCTCAACGCGGAGTGGAACTGTTCCAATCGGCGCCATCTACCTCGCCGGCGGCCCTGACATGGGGCATGGCTATCGTGACATATCCCTTCTTCGCCAAAGTGGCCGAGATTGTTGGCAGATTGACTTCGCTTCAAGGCGACTGCACGACCGCTGAAGTGCATCGTCGGATGGCAGAAATCTATGGCGAACGTGAGGGGACCAGACGGATGACCAATATGGTCCTTCAGTCTCAGATAGACTGGGCGCTGCTTGATCGAAGCGACAACGGCAAAACGTTAACCCGGAAGAAAGCCTGTGCGTTGGAGGGATCGGACCTCGTACGTTGGATGACAACCGCCGTTTTGGAGGCCGTAGGTCGTCCTGTCGGACTCGGAACGCTAGAGGCCCAACCGGTGATTTTTCCCTTTGGCCTTGGCGACAATCTTGGCTTTGTTCTCTCATCCGCGTCTGATCTTGACCTGCGCGCGGATAGTGCCGGAAACCAATCTGTCTCGCTCAGAGAATAGGCAACGCCTTTGGCGCTGTCTCACTTCTACGCCAATCATTGTAGCTGGTTCGACGCCCGTGGATTCAGGTTCAGCCAGTACCTCGTATGGCGTCGCTCACCAGTTCGGCTGAGCGCACCTTTCTCGACTAGATCCTGCAGATCGCGGGTTGCGGTTGCGCGTGAAGTTCTGGTGATTTTGAGATAGTTGTCGGCGCTGAGGCCGCCTTTGAAACCGCCAAGGCCTTCCTGAAACATTCGAGCGATGGCCTTGGCCTGGCGTTCGTTCAAGTTGTCTCTGTGACGATCGTAGAAGTGTGCCTTGCTGATGAAGAAGCCGACGCGGTCGAGTGTTGCCTGTTGGGCCTTCAAGACAACTTCTGCGAACCAGACGAGCCAATCGGTCACGTCGAGCGTTTTTTGATGCTGCTCGAGCTGATCGTAGTATCCCTTGCGCTCCTTCTCGATGGTGAAGGCGAGCGAGATGAGGGTCGGCTGGCCAATGTTCTGCGCCAGCGACTTTTCAGCGAGGGCGCGACCCAAGCGGCCGTTGCCGTCTTCGAATGGGTGGATACTCTCGAAATAGAGGTGGCTTAGCCCTGCGCGCGTCAGCGCTGGAAGCGGCTCTGCTCCCCCCGGACCGGTCTTGTTGAACCAATCCGCGTATCGCTCCATCTCAGGCATGACCCGCTCCGAGGGCGGCGCTTCGAAATGGATCGTGGGCCGGTCAAGGCGGCCGGAAACGATTTGCATCGCCTCGGCGTGTTGTCGGTAGGCCCCAATGGTTTCCAACCGACGGTCATGGGACAGGAGCATCCGATGCCAGCGGTACAGTGTCTCATGGGTCAGCGGCTCTGCAAAACTGGAATAGACGTCGACCATCATTTCCGCGACGCCCTGTTCGCGCGGTTTGGCAGGGTAGCTGTCCGGATCGAGGCCCAGATGGCGGCGCAGCGAAGATTGCACACTGAGCCGATCGAGGATTTCACCCTCGATGGCGCTCGTCTGCATCGCTTCCTCGCTGAGCAGTTCGATGCGGAGTTGCTCGCGTTCCGGCTGGCTGACATGATGGACCGAGCCGAGGATTTCTCCGGACGACAGCAGGAACGTCTGCTCAAACGGCTCCAGAGCGGAGGCGTCATATCGGAAATCCGGCCAATCGGGCAGCGTCCAGTTCCAAGCCATGAGTTATAGACATCCTCTCTATAACTCACATTTAGATCACTTCTGAGGTATAGAAGTCAACTCTATCGCTCAAAGGACCTGCGGGATGGGGTGACCCACAAACTGACGCGAGGTCTTGAGCTAGGCCTTTTCAAGGTGCGTCAGATCCCGCTGACGCGGTCTGGGGGTCTTCAAATCGACAGGGTTTTGTTCCGGCGCTTGAATGAATGGTTCATAGCGAACGTCCGCCATGGCGCCGTCGAACCAGGCAGGCTGCACGTCGCCATTGTTCCATTGGTAAAGGTAGCCAACCAGATTTTCAGATGTCTTGCAGAGGATGCGCATGATCGGTTCGCCAGTCAGGCGGGGCTTCGTATTCATAATGCGTTCCTCCTAAATGGACCTCACAACTCGTCACCACTGAGGTCTGAAATTCCTGTTAGCTGGTGTTAGGACTAGGTTTCTGCAACTGCAAGATGAACCGTTCCAGGTGGGCGAAAATCCACCGGCGAAATGCAAGTTGTCTTTTCAGATAGGTATCTTACGGTGCGTGCGGTTCATGCGGCGATGCAGCGCGAACCGCAATTTCTTCCAAGATTTTGTCGATCTCGCCCCATATGCGTGGTTCCACCTGGCCGCGGATCAGAGCCCATTTACTCAAGACGTCGAGGGGGTCGTGGTCCCGTAGGAGGACACCCAGGCTGGCCGCATCTACTGCCAGAGATGTACGGGCCTGCCACTGCGTGTTTCGAGTGCGTCGCTCCTCCGCGACTGGGGCGAAGACCGGCGACAGTTGCCAGCCTTTGACTGCACGGCGCAGGGCGGCACGCACCACATGTGCTGGCTCGACACCACAAGCCTGCAGCGCTGCTTCCTGTCGTTCGAGTGCGTTGACCCTGATGTCGATCTTCCGGTTGGGGCTCAAAGCGCGCGCCGATACGGGAGCTCTCAGGCTGGTATGCGGGTCTGAGCTTTTCGCGGTTACTTGGTGCGACGCCACGGCACCTTCCGGCACAAGCTCTGACCCGTGCCGATCCGCGTCAACGTCAGCGGCTGGGGTGCCTGTCTTTGTTGCTGTGACCTGTGCCTCATCTTCCTTCCCGGGAACCTCGCGGTCACCCTGTTGCAGGGTGGCGGCGTAGGCTGGGTCGGGCCTGGTGATGGTCGGGATCTTCTTGCGCAATCGACTGTCCTCACGCAGCAAGAATATTGTTGAGGATGTCCGTCGCCTCCTCGAGCGCCTCGACGACATGACGTACATGTGGACGCATCAGAGGGTTTGGATCAGATTGCTTTTCCAGCGCCAAGGCGTGGAGAAGCCCCTTCTGATCCATCTCCTTGTAAGTGTTTCGTCGCATCATGACGGTCTCAATCACCGGAAAACGGGTGAGCGCTTCTTCAATCAGGGCGGCGTCAGCACGGGTCGTTTTCGGGTCAACCATGTTGAGGACGACGTGGTGGCGCGGAAGGCTGGAGGGGTCGTCAACGCGGGATTTCAGCTTCTCATACCAATCGGCAGTCTGTGCGCCGACATCAAAATCAGACGTTGACAGCATGACGGGCGTCACAATGTGGTCCGCAAGCACCGCGATGCCGTCTGACCATTCGGCACCGACCCCTGCGGTATCGATGAAGATGAAGTCTGCCGTGCCTGCCATGTAGACCTGATCGATCTGATCCTCGACACCCGCCACGCTTTCGACGGTGGCCGAGCAGAGAAGCGGCGAACTTAGCCCACCGGTTTCCGCCCGAGCATGCCAGGCCCCGAGTACCCTCGTGCTGTCCGTGTCGATCAACATCACTCTGCGTCCGGCGGCGATCGCGGCGCTGATCAAGGCGCGCGAAAGCGTCGTTTTTCCACTGCCCCCTTTCCGGGCCATCGCTGCGATCACCACAAGATTTTCGTTCGGCATTCTGATCCTCCGCAAAAATAGTGAATCGCAACGATAATGCTAAAGTGTCGCTAAACGCATGAGGCGGAGGGGTCAAGCAGAAGTCGGGATGCGACCGACGTTTGGCATGCAGCGGGCGGCGTTGTGCGATGACCGTGCAACGTCTGCCGTGGCGCCTTCAGCATTCGTCGCGGGGCACCACACACCCTCCAAATGTCGGGATGCGCTTTGCGATGCGCTGCGGACAGAATGCAGGTGACGGTTAGCGCGCTCCAGACGACGGGAGGCAGACTCGCGTATGTCGTTCTGCGGGTGACGCGAGACGGTCAGCACGCAGCAAAACCCGTCTTGCGGGGTGCAAGAGACGGGGCGCAAAAGACCCGATGCGCGATGCGGAGACCGCATCGCGTGGTGCAATGAGCGCGACGCGCGATCCATTTGACAAAGGACGGGAAATCGCCCCTGCAGGGCGATTTTCTACATTGAGTACAAGCCCTTATGGCCGACTCCACTTGCGTTGGGAGTCGGCGGGCTTGTACGAAGTTGGCAAGAAATAGGAACGTTAACTTCAAAATGCCCCGCCGCCGTAGACTGTCAGAGATCGAGCGATCGACCATCGCCCAGGACCGCCGGAACGGCGTCTCCGCGGCGTCATTGGCCGCGCGCTACGATGTCAGCCTGAAGACGATCTACAACGTGGTGAACCACTGGGATGAGCGTCAGACAGCGAACGGCAGCCGATCGCGGGTTGTGGGGATCCGGGTCTCGGACGACGACCTGCGCCGGTTCGACGCGGCGCTGTCGCGGCGCGGGATTGCGCACCGCTCGGATGCCTTACGCCGCCTGATGCTGGCGGCTGAAGGTGTCTTCCTGCCCGACGACGGGATGTGCGACGAGTTGCGCAGCCTCGGCGCCGCGCTCAACCGGGTCGGCAACAACGTGAACCAGATCGCGCGACGTCTGAACGAGGCCAAGGTGCGGGGCGAGAGACTGTCCTACCCGGTCTCAAGTCACCGCGACGTCCGCGCCCTTGCGGGTCTGGTCTTCGATCTGGCCGACCAGGTCCAGGAGATGTCGCGTGCGCGGCGCAGCGTGCTGGACCTTGAGATCAGCTCTGCCCTGGCGGGCCTCGCCGAGAGGAATGAGAATGGCGCGGAGTGACCGGGTCCGTGGCATCGACCCGGCGCTATTTGACCGCGGCTGGAGCCGGGTTTCGGGATCCTGGCAGGGGCTTTCCAGGGGCGCGCAGATGGTTCGGGCCGCGCGCGGCTATTCGCCAGCGATCTTCAAGGCTATCTCGAAAGGGGGCTGTCACACCGGGGCGCAGCTACGGGCGCAGCTCACATATCTCACAACAAAGTCGACCCATATCCTCGACAGTCGCGGCACCCATGACGGGAAGAAGCAGCTCTCGGAAGCCGAGATCAAGCGAGTGGCGCGGCGGTTCGAGAACCAGTGGAACGAGCGCTACAGCCCCAAGCTTGGCCATACGTCGCATCTGCTGATGGCATTCCCGGTTGGGACCGGTGGTGAAGAGGTGCGCGATATCACCCAGGCGGTCTGCGAGAAGTTCTTTCAAGGTGAGGGGTCGCAATTCGACTATATTGCTGCAATACACCAAGATCGCGCGCATCCACATGCGCATATCGTTCTGAACCGCCGCAGCAAGGATGGCGAAATGTTCTTTCTCGGGAAGGATCATCACTTCAACTACGGCGCCTTTCGCGAGGCGATGGTCGAGGCGGCCCAAGTTCATGGGATCCGCCTTGAGGCGACGCGCCGTCTGGATCGCGGCGTCACGACCTACCGCGCCGAGATCGATGAAATCTACAAGGCTCGTGACGAAGGTCGTCCCCCAGTCGAGCGCCAGAGAACCGGTGCTGACCTGGCGGCCGCTCTGGAAACCGTCAGGCACAACGCGTTGATCTACCGCGGGCTCGCGGCGGAGGCGTCACGCTCGAATTTCGAAGACGTGGCCGATGCGCTCGAGAGGGCCAGCACCATCCTTGCCAGTGGCGGTCAGATTCAATCTGACGGAGCCATCTACATGTCCCAAGACGAAGCAGCGTTCGACACGCTGATCACCGAGTTTTCTCAGAACATTCGCCAGATCGAGGCGGCAATCGACAGGGCGCCGGCGGCCGAGAGACCGGTGATCGAGCGCAAGCTGGCCGACGTACTGGCCTCGGTCGCGCATTTGAACCCGCTCGGGGATCGCTCCGCCGCCCTGGTCGATGCTCCGTCCCGGGACGGCATCTATGCAAGGTCAAACGCCAGTGAAGATCACCTCGCGCGTCTTGACGATGGAGAGGTGGCACCAAAGCTGGCCGAAGCGTTGCAAGGCACAGGCATCGATGCCGAGGCTGTGGCCGCGCGTCTGCGGGAAGGGGCAGGCAATGCCGCATTGGAACGCCAGTGGCTGGCACAGGACCTACAAGCGATTGCCAAAGCAAGCGACCTCGATCTGGAGAAATCTGCGGACCGGGAAGACGCGCTCGACCGGCTGGAAGCTGTGCATGTTCGGTTGGGCGATGTTCTGACCGATGTACGCGTCCTGCGCGCGCCAACCGAGGTCGACGAGGTGGACGACGCTGAGACAGCGCTTGGTGAGCGGTTGACGGCACCTGGGAGTGATCTCGCGCAAGACGGGTCCGACATCTTTGCCCCATCGGAGCGGCAGGCGTTCAGAGCGCTGGTGGCGCAGTTCCGCCGGACGGATTTCGATCATCCGTTCTCCGACGACCCCTCTGTGCGGCGGGCAGGCGCCGTGGAGGTGGAAGAGGCCCGCGCCGCGTTCGATGCCTACGCGCAGAAATCGCCGCAACATGCCGAACTGGCCTCAATGGCTTGGGACCAGATGACTGACAGTCGAATGCCGCCGCAATACGCGGTATCGGGACAGGACCGTACGCTGCATGCTGGCGACATGGACCTCGCCTTGCGGGATCCCTCGGATCATCTCGGTCCGATCACCGAAGAGCTCCGCACTCTCGCCCGCTATCGCACGGAGATGCCGGATGATGAATTCGGGCAGGCCGTCCAGGACGAAATCAATCACCTTCGTTCGCTCGGCGCGTCGCGGGCCTATATCAGCGAGCGCAGTTTCGAGATCGAGGACCAGGCGCGACAAGACTACGCCGAGCGCCGGTATATGGAAGAGACCGCCCCAACCGTCATGGCCTTTGTGCGAAACGCCGACGTCGAGGGCCCGCTCTCCGAGTCAGAGCAGCAGGACATCGTCCGGCAGATAGACGAACGACTAAGCCCCGACGCAATCGACGCGCTGCGGGCCGGTAACGCGGACGTCTTGGACACATTCACCGAGGATCCGCTGCGCCAGCTGGAACTCGCCAAGACCTATCTTCAAAGCAGCGAGGTCACCGCGCATGGCCCGGCCATGGAGCGCGTTCTCGATGCTCTGGCCGAAGAGCAGATCGAGGCGCAGCGCGCGCGCCACGCAGCGGCACATGGTGAGAAGGGGATCACCCATGGATAAAGGCAAGATTGCCTTAGGAGTGTTGAGCCTCGTGCTGGTCGGTCTCGCCATGGGCTATGTCGTAGCGACCGGCTTTGTCATGTTCCGCTATGGGCTTTCTCCCACGCGTTTCGACGTCACCCTGCTTGCCCGCGAGTATCGGGGTCTGTCTCAGTCCGCACCAAAAGACTTCCTCTGGGTGAACCTCATCCTTGGCGGCTTCGGCCTGGCATCGCTGATGCTGAGCGTCACGCTTCTGGGGGATGCATTGACCCGCTTCGGGACGACGCATTGGCAGACCCGCGGTGAGATGAAGAGGAACGGTTTCTTTGCCAAGCCCGGTGGCGGCTTCCTTCTGGGCAAGCTTGGCTCCCCGAAGTCCAAGCGCCCGTTTCTTGTCTCAAAAACCTTCCCCCACGCGCTGATCGTGGCGCCCACGGGCCGGGGCAAGGGCGTGGGGTTCGTGATCCCGAACCTACTGACCTACAAGGGCTCCGCCGTGGTGCTCGACGTGAAAGGCGAGAACTTCCGCGAGACCTCGCGCTTCCGCGCCAGCATGGGGGACAAGGTATTCCGCTTCGCGCCGACCGACTGGGATCGACCGACACATCGCTATAATCCGCTGGCGCGCATTGCTGCCATGACCAACCCCGACCGGCAGCAGATGGGGGTCTGTTGCCGGAGGGGGCAGAATAGTA
>NZ_JHEH01000041.1 GCF_000715505.1 Thioclava dalianensis | reverse complement strand
GTTTGTTACGTTCAAACTTTGCCTTAGCCATGGAGGCCTCCTGTCAATTCGGGACATGGGGTGGCGCCGGTTGCCCGGCGCCAGGCCCTTATGCGTATTTCTTTTGGATCTCGTCCGAGATGTTTTGCGGCACTGCTTCGTAGTGATCGAAGAGCATCGTGAACACCGCCCGGCCCGAGGACATCGAGCGCAGGTTGTTGATGTAGCCGAACATGTTGGCGAGCGGCACGAAGGAGTTGATGACGATCGCGTTGCCGCGAGTCTCTTGTCCCTGCACCTGGCCCCGACGCGAGGTCAGGTCGCCAATGATCGAACCGGTATACTCTTCGGGAGTCACCACTTCGACCTTCATCATCGGCTCGAGCAGCTTCGCGCCAGCCTTGCGCAGACCTTCGCGCATGGCAGCCCGCGAGGCGATCTCAAAGGCGAGAACGCTCGAGTCAACATCGTGGAACGCACCATCGGTGAGCTGCACTTTGAAGTCGATCACCGGGAAGCCGGCAAGCGGACCCGAGTCCATGACCGATTTGATGCCCTTCTCGACGCCGGGGATATATTCCTTCGGCACCGAACCGCCCACGATCTTGGATTCGAACGAGTAACCCTCGCCCGGCTCCGTCGGGGTGATTTCGAGCTTCACGCGCGCGAACTGACCCGTACCACCGGTCTGTTTCTTGTGCGTGTAATCGATCTCGGTCGCGTGGCTGATCGTCTCACGGTAAGCCACCTGCGGCGCACCGATATTCGCCTCAACCTTGAACTCGCGCTTCATGCGATCCACGAGGATGTCGAGGTGAAGTTCGCCCATGCCCTTCATGATCGTCTGACCCGACTCGAGGTCGGTTTCGACGCGGAAGGACGGATCTTCGGCAGCCAGGCGAGCGAGCGCGATGCCCATCTTTTCCTGGTCCGCTTTGGATTTCGGCTCCACGGCGATTTCGATCACCGGATCGGGGAACGTCATCGTTTCCAGAACCACCTGATGATTGTTGTCGCACAACGTATCACCCGTGGTGGTTTCCTTCAGGCCAGCAAGCGCGATGATGTCACCGGCAAATGCTTCTTCGATCTCGGTCCGGTTGTTCGAGTGCATCATCATCATACGGCCGATGCGCTCTTTACGACCTTTGGTCGCGTTCAGGATCGAGTCGCCCTTCTTCATTTTGCCCGAATAGAGGCGCGTGAAGGTGAGCGAGCCGACGAAGGGGTCGTTCATGATCTTGAACGCCAGACCCGAGAGCGGCTCATCGTCGTCAGCGTGACGGGCGATGTTACGCGTTTCGGTCTCGTCATCGGGCGAGAAGCCCATATAGGCGGGAACGTCGAGCGGCGAGGGCAGGAAGTCGACCACAGCGTTAAGCAGCGGCTGGACACCCTTGTTCTTGAACGCCGAACCACCCAGAACCGGCACGAACGAGAGCGACAGCGTGCCCTTACGGATCAGGCTGCGCAGCGTCGGCACGTCGGGCTCTTCGCCTTCGAGGTAGGCCATCATCGCGTCGTCGTCTTGCTCGACGGCGTTCTCGATGAGGTGCGAACGCCACTCGTCGGCAGTCGCCTTAAGATCGTCACGGATCGGCTGACGCACCCAGGCCGCGCCCAGGTCTTCGCCTTTCCAGACCCACTCTTCCATGGTCACGAGGTCGACGATGCCTTCCAGGGCATCCTCGGCACCGATCGGGAAGTTCACCGGAACGGGGGTCGCACCGGTGCGGTCCTTGATCATCTTCACGCAGTTGAAGAAGTCAGCGCCGATCTTGTCCATCTTGTTGACGAACACCAGACGCGGAACCTTGTAGCGGTCAGCCTGACGCCACACGGTTTCGGTCTGCGGCTCAACACCGGCGTTGCCGTCGAGCAGCGCAACCGCGCCGTCGAGCACGGCCAGCGAACGCTCCACTTCGATGGTGAAGTCGACGTGGCCGGGGGTGTCGATGATGTTCATACGGAACTTCGTATCATCGGTGCCTTCGGCGGTCGGATCTTCCTGCCACTGCCAGAAGGTCGTGGTGGCCGCCGAGGTGATGGTGATTCCGCGCTCGGCTTCCTGCTCCATCCAGTCCATGGTGGCTGCACCGTCATGCACTTCGCCGATCTTGTGCGACTTGCCGGTGTAGTAGAGGATGCGCTCCGTCGTCGTGGTCTTGCCCGCGTCGATATGGGCCATGATCCCGAAGTTACGGTAGCGCTGGAGGGGATATTCGCGTGCCATATTGGCGTCCTTCCGTTTTTACCAGCGGTAATGGCTGAACGCTTTGTTTGCGTCGGCCATTTTGTGGGTGTCTTCGCGTTTCTTCACGGCGGAACCGCGCGAGTTCACGGCGTCGAGGATCTCGCCTGCAAGGCGCTCTTCCATCGTGTTCTCGTTACGGTTCTTGGCAGCCGTGATCAGCCAACGGATGGCCAGCGCTTCACGACGGGTCGGACGCACTTCGACGGGCACCTGATAGGTGGCACCACCGACGCGACGCGAACGCACTTCGACCGAAGGCTTCACGTTGTCGAGCGCTTCGTGGAACGCCTCGATGGGCTCGCGCTTGAGCTTACCCTCGACGCGCGTCAGCGCGTTGTAGACGATTTTCTCGGCGGCGGATTTTTTGCCGTCGATCATCAGGTTGTTCATAAATTTGGTCAGCACGCGATCGCCATATTTGGCGTCGGGCAGGACTTCGCGCTTCTCAGCGGCGTGACGACGAGACATATCGTGCTCTCCTTACTTCGGACGCTTCGCGCCGTATTTCGAACGGCGTTGACGACGATCTTTAACACCTTGCGTATCGAGCACACCGCGCAGGATGTGGTAGCGAACGCCCGGAAGGTCTTTCACACGGCCGCCGCGGATGAGCACGACCGAGTGCTCTTGCAGGTTGTGCTTTTCGCCCGGGATGTAGGAGATCACCTCGAAACCATTCGTCAGACGCACTTTGGCGACTTTACGCATGGCCGAGTTCGGTTTCTTCGGCGTCGTGGTGTAGACGCGCGTGCAAACGCCGCGCTTTTGCGGGCATTGCTGAAGGTGCTGAGACTTAGAGCTCTTCACCTTGGGCTGCCGCGGCTTGCGGATCAGCTGTTGAATCGTTGGCATTCCGGTTCCCCGTATCTGCTTGTCAATACTCGCACCCGGTCCCGGATGCGCCACTTCTCGACGGCCTCTCGCGCCCATTCGCGAAACGCCAAACCGCACCCCTCCCGATCTGACGAACGGGGTGAATGCGTTGAAATCCAGAGGATCGGGGCTATGGGCCCGGATCGTGACCACTAGACATCGGTAGCCTGTCGGGCACGCAACGCGCCTGTCAGGTAGCGCGGCGTATAGGGGGAGTCGGAAGCCTTGTCAACTCTGGCGCAGGTTCGCGACAGCGGCGCGCAACCGCCCCGTCCACCCGCCAAAGATCAGGCCCCAGAGAAGCCACGCGACGCTCAGGCTCACCAGCGCTGCGAAGACCGTATCGGACAGGAAATGCCGCCCCGTCGCGATCCGCTGTACCACGATGAAGAGGCTCAGAAAGATCGCCACGACGCGCAGGTAAATCAGCCCCCAGTGGGGCAGCCGGTCGCGGATGGCATCCGCCGCGAGCCAGATCACGAGGCTCAGCACGGTGACCGATGCCACCTCCCCCGACACGAAAGAACAGTTGCGGGTACACTGATGCGCGAAAGTGCCCGCGGGCGTGAACAGATGATCCCCGCCGAACAGGTCCACATTCGCCGGGCGTGCCCGACCGGAATGCGCCTTGAGAAAGCCGCTCACAATCAGGATCGGACCGAAGAAGAACACCCCCAGCACGAAGCCCCAGGCCCGGCGTGTGACCCGCAGCACCGCGCGCCGCAGATAGAGCGAGAGCGGCCAGCAGACCAGCGCCACGACAAACAGCAAGATCTCCAGATCCCAGAGCCTTTGGCGCAGCCATTCCCATAGCGGGTTGGTGATCACCGAAAACCCGCTATCCCCGCGATAAAAAAGCGAGGTGACGCCCAGATCAATCCCGGGCATCGCGCGAAACAGCACGAAGGCCACGATCCACGCCACCAGCAGCGCCCAGCCGAGCCGCGCGAAGTCACTCTTGGGTTCGAACACAGCGCGCCTCCACCAGATAGGGTGCAAAGCCCTTGCCAACCCAAGTGCCCTTGGGCTTGAGATCGCCCGCAGGTGCCACCGGCCCTGCCCCGCACTCGGGGGCTTGGCGCGCGATCACCAGCAGCTTGCCGGAATACTCAGCAGGCAGCGGCCACATCTCTTCGTAATAGCTTTGCGGGCGGCCCTTTGAATCGGGCGCATAGACCCGCACGCCAGCATCGCGCCCCGTATAGAACAGATCAGCGAGAATATCGCGATTGGCGGTATAGACCGGGACATCGTCGGCTTTAGCGAGCGCAAGGATCGTCTCGCTCAGATCCACCCGGCCCAGCCAGCGCTTCAACAGCGACTTGCCATCAGGTGCGGGCCAAGGGGCGGTGATCGTAAGCACCGGGATCGCGACCGCGATGATCAAATTGATCCCGAGCGCCCCCCAGCGCCAGATCCGCCCCATCACCAGCACCGCCAAAACCGTGCCCGCGAAATAGGCCGCAATCGCCCAATTCGCATAGGCCCGGTCCAAAAGCGCCTCGATCGTGACCGCCACCAGCGCGGGGATCGACAGCATGACCAGCCCGCGCCGCGCCTCATTGCGCCAGCCCAGATAGCCAACCAGCAGCGCCGCGAAAGTCAGCGGCCCAAACACCGCGAACTGGCTGCCCAGAAACGTCCCCATCGAGGGCAGGTTGAACAGCGCGCCGGTGCGCACCCAGCCCACATTGTCCATCGTATGCGACACCGTGGTCAGATCATGGGTGATGTTCCAGATCACATTCGGCGAGATCGCCACCCCAAAAGCCAGCACCATCAGCAGCGTATTGCGCCACCCGATCCGCCAGCTCGGTGCCACCAAGGCCGCAAGGGCCAGTCCCGGGATCAGGTAGATCGCGGCATATTTCGCCATGAAGGCGCAGCCTGCAAACAGCCCTGCCAGCAGCGCCTCCCCTGCGCCGCGGCTCTGGGCTGTGCGATGCGCAAACAGCAGAGCCAACGCATAGAACGGCGCCATCACCGTATCGGTCGAAATCAGCACCGAGCCCACGGCCACAAACGGCAGCGTCACGTAGATTACCGCCGTCCAGAGGCCCACGCGTGCCCCGCCGATCCGAGCGCCCAAAGCGCCCAGCACGAGCGCTGTGAGCCCATGCAGCACGGATCCCGGAAGCCGCACCCAAAACGGCGCGTCAGAGCCCGCAAGTGCTGTCACCGCACGGATCAGCCAACCGATCAGCGGCGGCTTGGAGTAATACCCGAAATCAAGATGCTGGCCCCAGAGCCAATATTGCGTCTCGTCCACAAACAGATCGGTGCGGTCAAACGCCAGCGCCACGATCCGCAACGCGGTGAGCGCAAGCACCACCGCGCAGGCCGGTCCGAACCAGCCTTGATGATCAGCTTTCGCGGCGACGCTTGGCATAGATCAACCACAGGTTTCTGGAATAGATGAACACGCCCAGCGATTGACCCAGAACGAACACCGGATCGCGACGATAGAGGGCGTAGGAAAACAGCATCAACCCGCCAGCCAGCGAGAAATACCAAAACGTCACCGGCACCACGGAATCCCGCTGCCGCTCAGAGGCGATCCACTGCACGACAAAGCGTCCGGTGAACATGAGCTGCGCGAGCAGACCAAAGACCACCCACCACAGCTCAGTCATGCTGTCGACATGCAAAAGGGACATCAGCCACTGCACTGCGATTACTCCTCGCGACCGGTCTCGGTCGGGCGGGCACTCTTGCGCCGCCGCAACAGCCAGGCGACGCCCATCAGATCGACGATCCCGACAAGCCCACGCTGGAGGTTATTGTAATTCGAAGTCCCGCCGCCGCGCGAGCGGTGACTGACATCGACATGCGCGACCTCCCAACCGTCCCGCGCAAACAGGGCGGGCAGATAGCGGTGCATGTGATCGAAATAGGGCAGACGCAGGAACGCGTCGCGCCGGAACGCCTTGAGCCCGCAGCCAGTGTCGCGCGTGCCGTCCTTGAGGATGGCCGAGCGAATGCCATTGGCGAATTTCGAGGCGAGCTTCTTGGAGAGCGTATCCTGCCGCCCGACACGCTGCCCCGCAACCAAACCGATCGCGCCCGAGCCGGTCACCCGCAGCGGTGCCATCAGCGCGGGCAGCTCGGAGGGCGGGTTCTGTCCGTCGCCGTCGAGGGTGCAGATAATCGCGCCGCGCGCCGCCAGAACACCTGAATGCACCCCGGCGCTCTGCCCGCCCGATTTCGCATGATGCAGCAGACGCAGATTGGGGTGATCGGCCATGCGCGCGCGCACGATCTCGCCCATCCCGTCATCGGAGCCGTCATCCACCACGATCACCTCGTAGTCGCAGACCGGCGCGCAGGCGGCATCGATCTCGTCGAGCAGCGAGGCGATGTTGAGCGCTTCGTTCTTGGCGGGAATGACAATCGAAATCTCGGGCATAGGGCCGATACTCTGTAAGGGGGCGCAGGACTGGCCCTCTCTTAGCCGCGCCATCGTGGCTTGTAAACGATACTCACAGCCACCCCCCGAAGGCGTGACCGCAGGGTCGCAAAGGTGCACGCGGCACAAGACCTGCGCCGCGCGGAAGGGGGCAGTCGCCCCCCGCCCTGCCCCGAAGGCGCGGGCGGCCAAGAAAAAACCCCGCGCGAGGCTGGCTCGCGCGGGGTCATATCTGTCAGCGTTCAGGCTGCGATCAATCGCGGCTTTCCGGGGTCTCGACCGGACCGAAATCGGCCTCGGCCTCGACCGGAGCTGCCAGAGCCGCCGCGGCTTCCGCCTCGGCCTGGCGCGCCTCGATGACCTTGCTGTCACGCTCGGTCGCGATTTTGCGGACCTTCGTGGTGGCCCCACCGGTCCCTGCCGGGATCAGGCGGCCCACGATGACGTTCTCCTTGAGGCCGACCAGTTTGTCGCGCTTGCCCTGCACCGATGCCTCGGTGAGAACCCGCGTGGTTTCCTGGAACGACGCCGCCGAGATGAACGAGCGGGTCTGCAAGCTCGCCTTGGTGATGCCCAGCAGAACGGGTTCGCCATTCGCCGGACGACCGCCGCGGGCCATCGCCTTGTCGTTTGCCTCGTCGAACTCGGCCTTGTCCACGTTCTCGCCTTTGAGAAGCGTGGTGTCGCCGCTGTCGAGGATCTCGATCTTTTGCAGCATCTGACGGACGATCACTTCGATATGCTTGTCGTTGATCTTCACGCCCTGCAAACGATAGACGTCCTGCACCTCGTTGATGAGATAGTCGGCCAGAGCCTCAATCCCCATGATGCGCAAGATGTCATGCGGCGCCGGGTTGCCGTCCATGATGTAGTCACCGCGCTGCACGAAGTCGCCTTCCTGCACCGGGATGTGCTTGCCTTTCGGCACCATGTACTCTGCCGGCTCCAGACCCTCGTCACGCGGATCAATCGCGATCCGGCGCTTGTTCTTGTAGTCCTTGCCAAAGCGCACATAGCCATCGATTTCGGCGATGATCGCGTGATCTTTCGGGCGACGGGCTTCGAAGAGTTCGGCCACACGCGGCAGACCGCCGGTGATGTCCTTCGTCTTCGCCCCTTCGCGCGGGATACGCGCCACAACGTCACCGGCCTTGACCTGCTGGCCGTCTTCGACCGAGAGGATCGCATCCACCGACATCGTGTAGGTCACCGGGTTGCCCGCTTCGTTGCGGACCGGCTCGCCATCGTCGCCCAGGATCAGGATCTCGGGCTTGAGATCGTTGCCCTTGGGCGCTGCACGCCAGTCGGACACGATCTTCTGGGTCATGCCAGTTGCGTCATCCGTGTCTTCACGCACCGAGATGCCCGAGACGAGATCGACGAACCGAGCCATACCCGACTTCTCGGCGATGATCGGCAGGGTATAGGGATCCCATTCGATCAGCTTGTCGCCGCGCGCCACCGGAGCACCTTCTTTCGCGAAGACCTTGGTGCCGTAGCCCAGCTTGTGGCTGGCCAGTTCTTCACCCTGCTCGTTCACGATCAGAAGCTGCATGTTCCGGCCCATCACGATCTGGTCGCCCATCTCGTTGAGGATCAGGTTCGCGTTGCGGAACTCGATCTTGCCCTCTTGGCTGGCCTCGAGGAACGATTGCGAGCCACCCTGAGCAACACCGCCCAAGTGGAAGGTCCGCATCGTCAGCTGCGTGCCCGGTTCCCCGATCGACTGCGCCGCGATGATGCCCACCGCTTCGCCTTGGTTGACCAGCGTACCACGCGCAAGGTCGCGACCGTAGCAGAGCGCGCAAACGCCCTCTTCGGCCTCACAGGTCAGAGCCGAACGGATCCGCACGGATTGCACGCCTGCCTGCTCAACCGCATCGGCCTTGCGCTCGTCGATCAGCTCGTTGGCGCGCACCAGCACCTCGTCGGTCCCCGGCACGTTGACGTCATCTGCCGCCACACGTCCCAGAATACGCTCGGAGAGCGGCGAGACCACCTCACCGTCATTGACCGCAGCCGAAGCCGTGATCGCACGATCGGTGCCGCAGTCATGGCTGCGCACGATGCAGTCCTGAGCCACGTCCACCAGACGACGCGTCAGATAGCCCGAGTTTGCCGTCTTCAAGGCGGTGTCCGACAGACCCTTACGGGCGCCGTGGGTCGAGTTGAAGTACTCGAGCACGGTCAGACCTTCCTTAAAGTTCGAGATGATCGGCGTCTCGATGATCTCACCGTTCGGCTTGGCCATAAGACCACGCATACCGCCCAGCTGCTTCATCTGAGTGACCGAGCCACGCG
The DNA here is from genome assembly GCF_000715505.1 of Thioclava dalianensis. GTDB lineage: Bacteria > Pseudomonadota > Alphaproteobacteria > Rhodobacterales > Rhodobacteraceae > Thioclava > Thioclava dalianensis. The sequence continues at coordinate 15,420 of NZ_JHEH01000041.1, read as the reverse complement.
CACCGGAGTGGGCCATCATATAGACCGAGTTCGGTTCCTGCTCGGCACCGTTCTCGTCATATTTCGGCGCCGAGATGGTGTTCATCATCGCGTCGGTGACCTGATCGTTACATTTCGACCATGCATCGACGACCTTGTTGTATTTCTCACCTTGGGTGATCAGGCCGTCCATGTATTGCTGCTCGAAATCCTTCACGAGATCGCGCACGCCCTCGACGATGGTCCACTTGTTATCGGGGATAACCATGTCGTCCTTGCCGAACGAAATGCCCGCCTTGAACGCTTCGCGGAAACCAAGACCCATGATCTGGTCACAGAAGATGACCGATTCCTTCTGACCGCAATAGCGGTAGACGGTGTCGATCGTGTTCTGCACGTCTTTCTTACGCAGAAGACGGTTCACCAGCTCGAAGGGCGCTTTCGCGTTGAGCGGCAGCAGAGCGCCAAGGCGCACACGGCCCGGCGTGGTCTCGAAGCGTTCGAACACCTCGTTGCCGGTCTCGTCGATCTGCTTCACGCGGCAGGTGATCTTGGTGTGCAGGTTCACTTCGCCCGCATTGAGCGCGTGCTCCACTTCCTCGACCGAGCCGAAGGACATGCCCTCGCCCTTCATGCCTGCGCGTTCCATCGTCACATAGTACAGACCCAGGATCATATCCTGCGACGGCACGATGATCGGCGCGCCGTTGGCGGGCGACAACACGTTGTTGGTCGACATCATCAGAACGCGGGCTTCAAGCTGGGCTTCCAGCGAGAGCGGCACGTGCACAGCCATCTGGTCACCGTCGAAGTCGGCGTTAAAGGCCGAGCAGACGAGCGGGTGCAGCTGAATGGCCTTCCCTTCGATCAGGATCGGCTCGAACGCCTGAATGCCCAGACGGTGCAGCGTCGGCGCACGGTTCAGCAGAACCGGGTGCTCGCGGATCACCTCGTCGAGGATATCCCAAACTTCGGGACGCTCTTTTTCGACCAGCTTCTTCGCCTGCTTGACGGTCGAGGACAGCCCCTTCGCCTCGAGCCGCGAATAGATGAACGGCTTGAACAGCTCGAGCGCCATCTTCTTGGGCAGACCGCACTGGTGCAGTTTCAGCTCGGGGCCGGTCACGATGACCGAACGGCCCGAGAAGTCGACCCGCTTACCCAAAAGGTTCTGACGGAAGCGGCCCTGCTTGCCTTTGAGCATGTCCGAGAGCGACTTCAGCGGGCGCTTGTTGGTGCCCGTGATGACGCGGCCACGACGGCCGTTGTCGAACAGCGCATCGACCGATTCCTGCAGCATCCGCTTTTCGTTACGCACGATGATATCGGGCGCACGCAGCTCGATCAGGCGCTTGAGGCGGTTGTTCCGGTTGATCACGCGGCGATAGAGATCGTTGAGATCCGACGTCGCGAAACGGCCACCATCGAGCGGCACCAGCGGGCGCAGCTCCGGCGGGATCACCGGCAGCACGGTCAGCACCATCCACTCGGGACGGTTGCCCGATTCGAGGAAGCTCTCGACGATCTTCAAACGCTTGATGATCTTCTTCGGCTTCAGCTCGCCGGTTGCTTCTTTCAGCTCTTCGCGCAGCTGCTCCGCCGTCGCTTCCAGATCGATCGCGGCCAGCATTTCACGGATCGCTTCAGCACCGATATTGGCGGTGAACGCATCCGCGCCATAGGTGTCTTGCGCGTCGAGATACTCTTCCTCGGTCAGCAACTGGCCATAGGTCAGATCGGTCAGACCGGGCTCGATCACGACGAAGTTCTCGAAGTAGAGAATCCGCTCAAGATCGCGCAGCGTGCAATCCAGCATCAGGCCGATGCGCGAGGGCAGCGACTTGAGGAACCAGATATGGGCCACGGGGCTGGCCAGCTCGATATGGCCCATACGCTCGCGACGGACCTTTTGCAGCGTGACTTCCACGCCGCATTTCTCGCAGACAACGCCGCGATATTTCATGCGCTTATATTTGCCGCACAGGCATTCGTAATCCTTGATCGGGCCAAAGATACGCGCACAGAACAACCCGTCACGCTCGGGCTTGAACGTCCGGTAGTTGATGGTCTCGGGCTTTTTGATTTCACCAAAGGACCACGACAGGATCCGCTCCGGCGAGGCCAGCGAGATCTTGATCTCGTCAAAGGCTTTCGGCTGCGCGAGCGGGTTGAACGGGTTTTGCGTCAGTTCCTGGTTCATCTGATATTCCTTGAATGAGGGCAGAGGGGGTGGAGTGAGGGGCTAGCCCTCACTCGTCATCCTCCGCATCCAGGAGTTCCATATTGAGGCCGAGGCCTCGGACCTCTTTGACGAGAACGTTGAACGATTCCGGAACACCGGCTTCGAAGTTGTCCTCGCCCTTGACGATCGACTCATAGACCTTGGTCCGGCCAGCCACGTCATCCGACTTCACCGTCAGCATCTCTTGCAAGGTGTAGGCGGCGCCGTAAGCCTCAAGGGCCCAGACTTCCATCTCACCCAGACGCTGACCACCGAACTGCGCCTTACCACCCAGCGGCTGCTGGGTCACAAGCGAGTACGGACCGGTCGAACGCGCGTGCATCTTGTCGTCAACGAGGTGGTGCAGCTTGAGGAAGTATTTCACCCCAACCGTAACGGGACGTGCGAATTGCTCGCCCGAACGGCCATCGAACACGATGGACTGGCCGCTTTCGTTGAACCCTGCACGCTTGAGCGCGTCGTTGATGTCGGCCTCTTTCGCCCCGTCAAAGACCGGGGTTGCAATCGGCACGCCACCGCGAACGGTCTCGGCGCTTTCCAGAAGATCCTCGTCGGTCATCTCGGAGAAGACTTCCTCGAAGGTCTCGTCACCATAGCCGTGGCGCATCGCAGCCTTGACCGGGCTCAGATCCCCGTCACGACGATAGGCGCGCATGGCCTCGTCGATCTGGATACCCAGACCACGGCTGGCCCAGCCCATATGCGTCTCAAGGATCTGACCGACGTTCATGCGCGAGGGCACGCCCAGCGGGTTGAGCACGAGATCGACCGGCGTCCCGTCGGCGAGGAACGGCATGTCCTCCACCGGCACGACTTTCGAGACGACACCTTTGTTGCCGTGACGACCAGCCATCTTATCGCCTGCCTGAAGCTTGCGCTTCACAGCGACGAAGACCTTGACCATCTTCATCACGCCGGGGGGAAGATCGTCGCCCTGACGGACTTTCTCGACCTTGTCCTCAAAGCGCAGATCGAGCGCACGTTTCTGAGCCTCGAACTGATCGTTGAGCGCCTCGACTTCCTTGGCGTCGCCCTCGTCTTCAAGCGCGAGCTGCCACCACTGGCCTTTCGACAAGGTGCCAAGCAGCTCTTCGTTGATCTCGGAACCCGGCTTGACGCCTTTCGGGCCTTTGACAGCCTTCTTGCCCATGATCAGCGTGCGCAGACGCGCGTAGATGTTGCGCTCGAGGATCGCCAGCTCGTCGTCCCGGTCACGGGCCAGACGTTCGACTTCCTCACGCTCGATCTGCAGCGCGCGCTCGTCTTTTTCCACACCATGGCGATTGAAGACACGCACTTCGACGATCGTCCCGAACGCGCCCGGCGGCAGACGCAGCGAAGTGTCGCGCACATCGCTTGCCTTCTCGCCGAAGATCGCGCGCAGGAGTTTCTCCTCCGGCGTCATCGGGGACTCGCCCTTGGGCGTGATCTTGCCCACGAGAATGTCGCCCGGGCCCACTTCGGCACCGATATAGACGATCCCGGCCTCGTCGAGGTTGCGCAGGGCTTCCTCACCGACGTTGGGAATATCGCGGGTGATCTCTTCCGGCCCGAGCTTGGTGTCACGCGCCGCCACTTCGTATTCATCGATATGGATCGAAGTGAACACGTCGTCGCGGTGGATCCGCTCGGAGATCAGGATCGAGTCCTCGTAGTTGTAGCCGTTCCACGGCATGAACGCGACGACCACGTTGCGCCCGATCGCCAGCTCGCCCTGATCGGTCGACGGACCATCAGCCACAACCTGGCCCTTCTTGACCCGGTCGCCCACTTTCACGACGGGACGCTGGTTGATCGTCGAGGACTGGTTCGACCGTTTGAACTTGCGCAGACGGTAGATGTCCACGCCCGGATCGCCAGCTTCGAGATCGTCGGTCACCCGGATCACGATACGCTGCGCATCGACCTGGTCGATGTAGCCGCCACGCATCGCGGTGATCGCAGCGCCGGAATCGCGCGCCACGGTCGCCTCCATCCCGGTGCCCACGAAAGGCGCCTCGGACCGCAGAAGCGGCACGGCCTGACGTTGCATGTTCGAGCCCATGAGCGCGCGGTTGGCGTCGTCGTTCTCAAGGAACGGGATCAGCGCCGCGGCCACGGACACAAGCTGCTTGGGCGAGACGTCGATCAGATCGACCACTTCCGGCGGGTTGAGCGAGTATTCGCCCGACTGACGGGTGGAGACCAGATCATCGACGAATTTGCCATCCGCATCGAGCGTCGCGTTGGCCTGAGCCACCGTGTGACGCATCTCCTCGGTCGCCGACATATAGACCACCTCGTCGGTGACCGTGTTGTTCTCGACCTTGCGATAGGGCGTCTCGATGAAGCCGTACTTGTTCACGCGGGCGAAAGTGGCCAGCGAGTTGATCAGACCGATGTTCTGACCTTCGGGCGTTTCAATCGGGCACATCCGACCGTAGTGGGTCGGGTGAACGTCGCGCACCTCAAAGCCCGCACGTTCCCGCGTCAGACCACCCGGGCCAAGCGCCGAAAGACGACGTTTGTGGGTGACTTCCGAGAGCGGGTTCGTTTGGTCCATGAACTGCGAGAGCTGCGAGGAGCCGAAGAATTCGCGCACCGCAGCCGCAGCCGGTTTCGCGTTGATCAGATCCTGCGGCATCACCGTGTCGATCTCGACCGAGGACATACGCTCCTTGATCGCACGCTCCATACGCAGCAGACCGACGCGGTACTGGTTCTCCATCAGCTCGCCGACCGAGCGCACCCGACGGTTGCCGAGGTGATCGATATCGTCGATCTCACCCTTGCCATCACGCAGCTCCACCAGCCCGCGGATACAGGCGATGATGTCTTCACGACGCAGGGTACGCTGGGTGTCCGGCGCATCGAGGTTGAGACGCATGTTCATCTTGACCCGGCCAACAGCCGACAGATCGTAGCGCTCGGAATCGAAGAACAGCTGGTTGAACAGGCCATCGGCCGCTTCAACGGTCGGCGGCTCACCCGGACGCATCACGCGATAGATATCCATCAGCGCGGTTTCGCGGTTGAGGTTCTTATCCGCCGCCATCGTGTTGCGGATATAGGGACCGACATTGACGTTATCGATATCGAGCACCGGGATCTCGGTGATGCCATTGTCGACAAGCACCTTGATCGAGCCGCCCGACAGCTCACCGTCTTTGCTGTATTCAGCCGTCAGCTCGTCGCCCGCTTCGATATAGATGAAGCCGGTTTCCTCGTTGATGATATCCTTGGCGCAGTAGCGGCCGAGGATGTGATCGAAGGGCACCAGAAGCTCGGGCACGGCATTGTCGTCGCGCCACTTCTTGACCATCCGCGGGGTCGCTTTCTCGCCCGCCTCAAGGATCACCTCACCGCTCGCCGCATCGACGAGGTCGAAGGTCGGACGGGTGCCGCGCATACGGTCGGGGAAAAACTTGGTGACCCAGCCCGACTTGCCTTTGGCGGTGTAGGTCACGGTCTGGTAATAGGCATCCATGATGCCTTCTTGATCGAGACCGAGCGCATAGAGCAGTGTCGTGACCGGCAGTTTCCGGCGACGGTCGATCCGTGCGAACACAAGATCCTTGGCGTCGAATTCGAAATCGAGCCACGACCCGCGATAGGGAATGATCCGGCAGGCGAACAGCAGCTTGCCCGAGCTGTGCGTCTTGCCGCGGTCATGGTCGAAAAACACGCCGGGGGAGCGGTGCATCTGGCTCACGATGACCCGCTCGGTGCCGTTCACGATGAACGTCCCGTTATTGGTCATGAGCGGCATGTCCCCCATGAACACGTCCTGCTCTTTGATATCCTTGACCGACCGTGCGCCGGTGTCTTCGTCGACATCGAACACGATCAGGCGCAGCGTCACCTTGAGCGGCGCTGCATAGGTCATGTCACGGTTCTGACATTCCTCGACATCGTATTTCGGCTTCTCGAGCTCGTATTTGACGAACTCCAGAATGGCGTTATCGTTGAAATCCTTGATCGGGAAAACCGACTGGAACACCCCTTGGATGCCGTCGCCATCGGTGGGCGTATCCGCCTCGCCCGAGCGCAGGAACAGATCGTAGGAGGATTTCTGAACCTCGATGAGGTTCGGCATTTCAAGGACTTCACGGATTTTGCCGTAATAGCGACGGATGCGTTTCTGACCAACGTAAGCTTGAGCCATGCTCTGCGTGACCTTTCGTCTCTTCGCGGCTGGCGCAATGTCGGGGCCCATTGCGCGCCGCAAGGCGAATGAAGGGGGGGCGGTTCCATACCTGCCATCCGTCCCACCGGATAGCTCCCGAACCGCGAACACCGCCTTGGAGAGGGCTTGAAGGCGTCAAAGCCCTCTCCAAGACAGGTTCGGCTGGGCCCGGAAAATCCCGGACCCAGCCCAATTTTCAGGTCGGATGCGATCGCATCCGGCTCGATTACTTGAGCTCGACTTTCGCGCCAGCGTCTTCGAGCTTCTTCTGGATCTCTTCAGCTTCCGCTTTCGAGGCACCCTCTTTGACCTTGCCGCCAGCCTCAACGAGGTCTTTGGCTTCTTTGAGGCCCAGGCCGGTGATGCCGCGGACTTCTTTGATCACGTTGATTTTCTGGGCGCCAGCTTCAACGAGAACGACGTCAAATTCGGTCTTCTCTTCAGCAGCGTCTGCACCGCCTGCAGCGGGGCCAGCCATCATGACGGCGCCACCGGCGGCCGGCTCGATGCCGTACTCATCTTTGAGGATGGTCTTCAGTTCCTGGGCTTCCAGGAGGGTCAGACCCACGATTTCTTCGGCGAGTTTTTTCAGATCAGCCATTTCTCAGTTCCTAGATTTGGGTTTCCAACGTCGCGGTTTCAAGCCGCTACGGGACTTGTCGATTGCTTAAGCAGCCTTTTCCTCGATCGAGGACAGGATGCTCGCGATGTTGCTTGCAGGCGCGCCAATGGCACCGGCGATGTTGCTGGCAGGCGCCCCGATGCACGATGCGATCTGAGCAAGAAGCTCTTCGCGCGACGGCATTTGAGCGACGGCTTTGACACCGGCGACGTCCAGAGCCGAGTCTCCCATCGAGCCGCCCAGGATCACGAGTTTCTCGTTCTCCTTGGCGTATTTGTCGATCACCTTCGCCGCAGCGACGGGATCTTCCGAATAGGAAAGCACGGTCATGCCCGTCAGGTATTCAGCAATGCTTGCGCAGGGCTGACCCTCAAGGGCGATCTTGGCGAGCTTGTTCTTGGCAACGCGAACCGACCCGCCAGCTTCGCGCATGCGCGCCCGCAGGTCCTGCATTTCGGCAACCGTCAGGCCCTCGTAGTGGGCAACCACTACGACGCCAGAGCTTGCGAAGATCTGGCCGAGTTCCTCGACCACTTTCTCTTTTTGGGCTCTATCCACAGTTACACTCCAAGTATGGGGGTTTCCCCCCGGCTCTCATTGTCCCGCTTGCGCGGGGTCGGGTCCGAAAAGGATCCGAGGCCAGATCGCCCGAGATCAGCCGAAACGGCTTAACCCGGAAATGGTCTCGATCCCCATCTCAGGAAGGACATTAAGCCGTCGCCTTGCAGGCTTGGGCACCCTCCGTCTCGGACAGGTCAGGGCGGTTGCACGAAGCCGCCGCCCCACCATCCACCGGTTTCCCGGTGGAATTCTCTTAGTTGCCGGTCGCGGACGTGAGGTCCACCGACACGCCGGGGCCCATCGTCGAGCTCAGCGACACCTTTTTCATATAGGTGCCCTTCGCGCCCGCGGGCTTGGCTTTCGACACGGCATCCACGAAAGCGCGGATGTTCTGAGCCAGCTGCTCCTCGGTGAAGGAGATCTTGCCCACACCACCATGGATCACGCCGGCCTTCTCGACCTTGAACTGGACTTCGCCGCCCTTTGCCGCTTCGACAGCCGATTTCACGTCCATCGTCACGGTGCCGACCTTGGGGTTCGGCATCAGGTTGCGCGGGCCCAGGACTTTACCCAGACGACCGACCAGCGGCATCATGTCCGGCGTTGCGATGCAACGATCAAACTCGATCTTGCCCGACTGGATCGTCTCCATCAGGTCTTCAGCACCCACGATATCAGCGCCAGCAGCCTGAGCCTCTTCGGCTTTCGCACCGCGAGCGAACACAGCGACGCGCACGGTTTTGCCGGTGCCGTTGGGCAGGGCAACCACACCGCGGACCATCTGGTCTGCGTGACGCGGATCAACGCCAAGGTTCATCGCGATTTCCATCGTCTCGTCGAATTTCGCAGTTGCGTTCGACTTGATCAGCGCAACGGCCTCTTCGATGGTGATGTTGGACTTGCCGGCGAAGGCTTCGCGGGCGGATTTGGTCCGTTTACCAAGCTTTGCCATGATTAACCTTTCACCTCGATACCGATCGACTTCGCCGAGCCGAGGATGATGTTCATCGCGCCTTCGATGTCGTTGGCGTTCAGGTCGGGCATTTTCGCCTCAGCGATCTGACGCACCTGAGCGGCGGTGATCGTAGCGGCGGTCGAGCGACCGGGCGCCTCGGAGCCTTTCGGACGGTTACGCTTGCCAACGGGCTTGAGGCCTGCGGCTTGCTTGATCAGGAAGCTCGCGGTGGGCTGCTTGACCTCGAACGTAAACGACTTGTCGGCGTAGTAGGTGATCACCGTCGGGATCTTCGCCGTCTTGTCCAGCTCCTGCGTCTTGGCGTTGAACGCCTTGCAGAATTCCATGATGTTGATGCCGCGCTGACCGAGCGCGGGACCGACTGGCGGGGACGGGGTTGCGCCCCCTGCCATAATTTGCAGCTTCAGCTGCCCAACTACTTTCTTGGCCATTTGGCCTCTCCTTTGTCACTGTCGTCCCGAGAGGGCACGAAGTTTAGTGGTCCGGTCCGGATGCGCGCACGCCCCTCGCCTCCCACAGATCACACTCAGGCGGTTTTCTGCACCTGCGTGTATTCCAGTTCGACCGGCGTCGGCCGGCCAAAGATCGACACGGTCACCTTGAGGCGATTCGACGCGTCGTCCACTTCCTCAACCATGCCCGAGAAGCCCTCGAAGGGTCCGTCGGTCACGCTGACATTCTCACCGATCTCGAAGGTGATCAGGTTGCGAGGCGCGGCCGCCTCGCCGGTCTCGTCGACACGGCTCAGGATCCGGTTCACCTCGGCATCGCCCATCGGCATCGGGCGGCCCTGCGGCCCCAGAAACCCGGTGACGCGGTTGAGCGAGGTCACAAGGTGATAGCCCTTGTCCGTCATCTCCATCCGCACCAGCACGTAGCCCGGCATGAAGCGCCGCTCCGAGGTGACCTTCTTGCCACGACGAACCTCGATCACTTCTTCGGTGGGCACCAGAACCTCTTCGATCTGGTCCTCAAGACCCTGATCGATAACAGCCTGACGGATCCCCTCGGCCACTTTCTTCTCGAAATTCGAGAGAACGCTCACCGAATACCAACGCTTCGCCATGCTGCCTAAGCCCCTTCATACCGACGCAAACGCGCCGAAAATTCCATGTTTGCAACGGGTTGCCCCGAATGCTCCGAACAAAAAACAGCGCGCACCACGCGAATCGATGCACGCCGATAGCCGGAAAGTTTCGCCCCTTTACCGCCGTGCGCCAATGATTTCAAGACCGTTAAGCACGCGTTTGTGCGAACGCGCCTCCCCGCAGCGGATCAGCTGCCGATGACTTGGCCCACGCCCAGGCGGATCACCCAGTCAACGAGCGAAAAGAACAGCGCGGTCAGCGCCGCCATCACCAGCACCATGCCGGTGGTCAGCAGAACTTCACGGCGCGAGGGCCATGTCACCTTGCCCGCTTCCGAGCGCACCTGCTGGAGAAACTGGAGGGGGTTTGCCATCATCGTCATCCCTGTAAAGCACGCCGGCCTGCGGCGCTTTGCCGTCATGATGCGCCCTATCAAGGAGCGCAACTGCTGCCAGATACGCCCTGAGCCACGGGAATTCAACCCATTTGCGCGACCACCGGCCACCTCGGACGATCAGTCGCGGGCCAGACCCGCGCAACCAAGCGTCTCTCCGGGCCACCGCGCCCTCTTGAAACGCCGCGCTGGGGCCAACGGGCCGCGCCTTCAGGGATCTCTCGCTGCGCGCAGCGCCCTCACAGCCCTTCGGCCTGCCGGCGCGCCTCGGCGATGCGCTCGAAAGGATCGCGTTTGGCGCGACGTGCCGAGCGGATCGGCGATGCGTCAAAATCCGGTTTTCGCGCAAACAGAGCCGAAAGCCCGGACGATTTTTTCGCAGCAGGCGCAGGGGCGGCCGACTGTGGCAGACGCGCATTTTCCCAAGCGGGCGAGGTGACATGCCGGGGGGCGCGACGTTCCGTCCGTGCCTTCGCGGTCACGATCGGCCTGATCGTGCTGCGCCATAGGATGAGGCCCGCGATAGGAACCCAAAACGCGGCCCCCATAATCGAGGCAGGCACGACGGACGGCCAGGCCAGACGCGCCGCCCCAGCCGCCAGAAACAGCCCGACCCACCACCGCAGGAGCCGCCAGACTGTGATGGGCTTTGCGCCACGCGGGGCCGACGTCTGGGCCGCAGGTGCTTCCACCTCGGTGCGGGCGTGAACTTGCTGCGGCAGCTCCCAGCGCGGGGCCTCCGCGTTTTGCGCCCGACCAGCTGATGCCGCCTTGGACTTGCGCCGCACAGAGAGGATCAGCTGCATCACTCCCAACGCGCCAAAGACCAACGCAGTAATTGTTAAATCACGGCCTGCCGTACTGTCGCGAAGCTTCTCGAGCTTCTTGGCAAGGATCGCCTCGCGCATCCCCATATAGGGCTCAATCCAGATCAGATCGGAGGGCAACGTGACCCCTTCGCGCGCATAGGCGTCCCGGAATCCGTCACGTATCTTCTCGCTCGGTTTATCCAGCAACCCCGCGATATCGAACGCCATCCCCTCGCGCGCGCCGGCGGAAAAGATGGTTCTCGCCACCAGCCAAGCCACGAACCGGTCCCGCTCCGCCTCAGTCAAAACAACCGCTCCGAGCGGTTTGTCGGGTTGCGCCGGATCGGCCAGAAGATAGGCAAAGCGCGCGAATTTTTCTTTATCCAAGCGGTCCCGGAAACTCAGCCGCATCGTGTGATCCGTGTCGAGCGTGCTACGCAACGTGGCCTCGACCCTCGGGCCACGCGGCCCCTCGTAATCGGCAATATTCACGGCTGCCGCACTCGGAGCCGCTGCCAGAGCTTCCATCTCGGCCAAATACTGCGGCTGATTTTGAAAACTCGACCATGCGGCAAAGCCGAAAAAGACTGCGATGAGCCCTTTGATCCAAAATGGTCCAAAGAAAATAATGCGTAATAGCGCCATGACATGCCTCACTAGAATGTGAGGCCGAGTAATCTGCCGCCGTGAGGCGCAAATAAGGCGACAATTTGGAAATGTCAGGAACGTTACGGCTTGGCAGGGGCAGAGGGACTCGAACCCACGACCCTCGGTTTTGGAGACCGATGCTCTACCAACTGAGCTATACCCCTAAGCCGTGTGCGGGTGCTAAGCTAGCCGCCGGGTGAAATCAAGAGCGATTTTCGCATTTCCGCGCCCGTCTCGCCTCCCCTCTTGGCCGGGCGCAAATCTGCCGCTCAAAATCGCGTGTCGGAACATCGCGGCGGGGGTGCTCGTTGCCCCTCCGAAGCTGTCGGGCAAAACCGACAGCCCTGCGAAAGGAGATGGATATGACCCAGATCACCAACGCGAAAATTCTGATCATGGCCACCAATGGCTTTGAGCAATCCGAACTGCTGGTGCCGCGCGACAAGCTCCGCGAGGCCGGGGCCGAGGTGCATGTGACCACGCTGGACGGCAAGGAGATCAAAGGCTGGGACGAGACCGACTGGGGCGAGACCATTCCCGCCGACGCAAAAATCGCCGATCTGAGCTCGGCCAATTACGATGCGATCGTGCTGCCCGGCGGCCAGATCAACCCCGACCTACTGCGCGTCGAGGATGAGGCGATGACGCTCCTGCGCGCCTTTTATAACGCGGGCAAGGTCGTCGCTGCAATCTGTCACGCGCCGTGGCTGCTGATCGAGGCGGGCATCGCCAAGGGGCGCAAGATGACCTCGTATCACTCGATCCGCACCGACGTCGAAAATGCCGGGGCCGAATGGTTCAATGAGGCGGTCATCGCCGACAAGGGCCTTGTGACCTCGCGCAACCCCAATGATCTCGACGCCTTTGTCGCCAAGATCATCGAGGAGATCGAGGAAGGCACGCATCTGCGCGCCGCCGCCTGACCGCCCTTTGGATCAGTCCCGCGCTCTGCGCCGCGCCCAGCGGCGCACGAGCTCCATGATGGCGAGCTGCGCGGCCACGAGAACCGCGCAGCCCATCACGAAAATATCAAAGGCAGAGTTCGAATGTGTCCCGGGCATGCCACCCACGTTGATCCCGAACAGCCCCGTGACAAAGCCCAAAGGCAAGAAGATCGTCGTGACCACCGACAGCACAAAGGTGTTGCGGTTGACCCGGTCCGACAATTGGCTTGAGAGCTCTTCGCGCAAGACCTGAGCCTGATCGCGCAGCTCATCCATGTCTTCCGCGACCCGCAGCATCTTCAGCGCCTCTTCTTCGATCTCGCGCCGTGTCACCGGATCGATAACCGGGTTCTCCAGCTTTGCCACTTGCATCAGCGCATCGCGCTGCGGCCCGATATAGCGCCGCGCCGCGATCACCTTGAGGCGCAGATCCAGCACATCATGACGCATCCGGTCGCCCTGCCCGCCAAAGACCTGATCCTCCAAAGTCTCGGCCCGCGCATCAAGATCGCCCTGAAAGACGTTGATCCGCCCGACGATATCTTCGACCAAACGCACCAGAAACGCCCCAGCATCGCTGGGCCCGTTATCGGCACATAGCGCGGCATTCATCCGCTCAATGGCCAGCACCCGCTTGCGCGAAATCGTCACGATGCGGCGCGTATCGAGATACATCCGCAGGGAGACCATGTCTTCGGGGTCTTCCCCCTCGTTGAAGTTGATGGCCCGCAAAATCACCAAAAGCCCCTCGCCCACCACGCTGATACGTGGGCGGGTGCTGACATCAAGCAGTGCCTCGACCGCCTGCGGATCGAGGTAATCCAGCTCGTCTCGGATCCATGCCTGCGCCGCCTCATGCGTGCCGTCGAGATGCGCCCATGCCAGCCGGTCGTCGCGCAATGCCTCCACGATATCAGAGGGCCCGTCAGGATCGGCCTTGCCGTTGAGAATATGGGAGAAGACAATTGGACCTTGGCTCATGGGCACTCGTTTTATCGTATCGCGGCTTCAGTTAAAATTAGTGCGGCCACGCGCAAGCGCAAGCGCAAGCAAAATCCGCTCACCCCGGAAGCGTGACAATCATCGCGCCGCGCTCCGTGGCGACCACCGTGTGCTCAAATTGCACGACCGGCGCGCAGGGCTCGGAGTAAAGCGTCCAGCCATCCTCGCCCTCATTGGCCCAAAGCCCGCCCGTCGACAGGAAAGGCTCAACCGTCAGCACCAACCCCTTATGGATGATCCGCCGCTCCGTGCGATTGGGCCATGTCGCGATGGCCTCCGGGTATTCATGCAGCGACCGCCCCACCCCGTGGCTCGCGAGATTGCGCAGCAACGTATAGCCCCGATCCGAGGCAAATCGGCCAATCGCGCGGCCAATCCCGGCCAGCGGGCGATTGGCACCGACCTGCGCGATCCCGATCTCCATCGCGCGCTTCCCGTCATGGCACAGCCGATCAAGCACCCGCGGCACAGGCCCGACCCGGTAGCTCGCGCCGGTATCCGCGAAAAACCCGGCTTTCGAGGCCGAGACGTCGATATTCACCAGATCGCCTGAGGCAATCACCCGCGCGCCGGGCACGCCATGGGCCACCTCGTCATTCACGCTGATGCAGGTCGCGCCGGGAAAGCCGTAGACCGATTGCGGCGCCGACTGCGCCCCCTCCCGCTCCAGCAATCCCCGCCCGATCTCGTCCAGCTCAAGCGTGGTCATCCCCGGCTCAAGCGCATCGGCCATGGCCTGCATCGTATTGGCAACGATCCGCCCGATCTCGCGCAGCCCCGTGAGCTCGTCTTCTCCGGTGATCGTCATCTTGGCTCTCCAGTCGGGGATGTCATGCTGTCTCGACCGAGGCTACCAGCGCAGACCTTGCATGGGCAAGACACAGCCCCGCGCGCCTTGCCCTCAGGCGCACAGCCTCAGGACGCAAATCCGTCACGGCGCGAGGCGGGCAAGCTCTGCCACATCCCCCGCCTCAAGCGCGGGCAGCGCCGCACGGATCGCCTCAACCGGCCAGTCCCACCATGCCAGATCCATGAGCCGCGCCACCTCTGGCGCGCCAAACCGCATCCGTACGACCTGCGCGGGATTGCCCGCCACCACCGCATAGGGCGGCACATCATGCGCCACGACCGCCCCCGCGCCCACAATCGCCCCGGCCCCGATCGTCACCCCCGGCAGCACCATCGCGCCAAAGCCCAGCCAGACATCGGGCCCGATCACGGTATCGCCCGTTGCGGCATTCTCCGCCATATAGGCCCCCGCGCTTAGCATATCGAAGATCCGAAACGGATAGCTCGAAATCCCGCGCCGGGGATGGTTGCTAGAGGCCGTGATAAAGCGCACGCCATGGGCCAGCTGCGCGAAGCACCCGATCACCAGCCGCTCGGGCGCGCCGGGAAAGAGGTAAGGGGCAAGCTCCCCTGCCGCATCGGCGACGGGCGAAAGCGGGCTGTAATAGGCGTAGCGCCCGACCTCGATATTGGGGTGATCTATGACCGCCTGCAAAAAGGCGGTGGCGGCATGCGCCGTTCCATCGGGCAAAATAACGGGATTGCGGGTTTCGGGCGCAGGAAAGCGCTGCGGCAACGGGAAGTCAGACATGACAAGCCTCTTTTCGGATCAGGTTTTCAGGAAACGGGATCAGGAAAGGGTCTTGGTCATCGGAGCCTCCATTGCTGTGGGCCGAGTGTAACAAACCACGCAGCGCCGCGCCAGTCATGTGACAGGATCGGAGCTGCGCCGCCCTCGACAGCAGCTGCGATAGGTCGAAGCCCCGCGCCAATGCAAAAGGGCCGCCCCGGAGGGCGGCCCTTCACAAAAGCGATCTGATCTCAGATCACTTGAGGATTTTCGAGACGACGCCTGCGCCGACGGTGCGGCCGCCTTCGCGGATTGCGAAGCGCAGACCGTCTTCCATCGCGATCGGTGCGATCAGTTCGACTTCGAATTTCAGGTTGTCGCCCGGCATGACCATCTCGGTGCCCGAGGGCA
>NZ_JHEH01000040.1 GCF_000715505.1 Thioclava dalianensis | reverse complement strand
CCAGCGCCATCGGCTCGCGCCGGACGCCGCGGATGCCGGTGGCCGAGAGCGCCGCGTCAAGCCGCCCTTCCAGCCCGCGCCCGCCGCCATGAAACCGCGCAAGCCCGCCATCGGAATGGCGCAGCGCGCGCAAAGTCGGGGCGATCCGCGCGATGGCATCGAGGAGCGCGCCCGGCGGGGTGCGCCCGGCGACATCCAGCGCCTCTTTGGCCCAGTTCAGGAGCGTGAGCACCTCGAGCAGTTCTTGCGGGTTGCGCGAGGCGATGGCGCCCTCGGGATCGATCCGGGTGGCGCATTCGCGGGCCAGAGCCTCGATTGCGGGGGCGGCATGCGCCTCCATGCCGGTGAGCGAGAGCCCGGCATAGATCAGCCCGGTCAGTGCCTCAAACCGGGGCAGGCCGGGCGATGTGGAGCGCCAGCGTTGCGACAAAAAGATCGTCTGCTGGCCCATCGCCCGGAAAAACCGCTCGGAATCGGCGCGGTCGCGCCCGTTGAGCACCAAGATCGCGTGGTTAATCCAGCGGATCAGGCGACATCCGGTGAGATCGGGGGTCCAGCCGGGACCAGCACCACCGCCAAACCTGTCGATCCAGCCAAACACCCATTGCTGCGCGCGAATCCGGGCGGCGCGGTCGCTGACCGCCGCCAGATCGTCAAGCCAGCCGCAGCCATGCAGGGCCTCCTCGAAGGTCGCATCGGGCATCGGCAGATCCCAGATATTCGCCTCGGGGCTTTCAATGAGGTAGCCCGCAAACAGGAAATTGCCCTGCACCAGCTGACGGCCCCGCGCGAAGGAGCCGATGGTGCGCGGCTCGGGCTGGCTGACAAAGCCGGTGGCCGGGCGTGCACGCGCGGCGCGCGCCGCCGCAAGACGGTTGAGCGCGGTGCTCAGTTTTGCCGATGAACGGGAGCTGTCCTTGCTCATACCTGTATCTCGAAGGCCCTTATGCCGGGGATGAGCGTCACGTTACCCAGCCGCGGCACCCCTGTCACCGGTCCCGCGTGAGGATCAGCGGGAGCGTTGCAGACGGGCCATGTAGAACCCGTCCATGCCGCCCAGCTCGGGCCAGTGATCGGGGCGCAGACGCAGCCCGCCCTCAGGTGTGATCCATGCAGGATCAAGGCCCGGCAACTCGGGCGGACAGACCTGAAGGTCGGGGTGACGGCCAAGCGCCGCCTCGATCTGGGCCTCGCCCTCTTCGGGCAGCAGCGAGCAGGTCGCATAGACGAGCGCGCCGCCCGGGGCCAGCCAGTCCAGCGCCCGGTCGAGCAGCGCGGCTTGCAGCGCAAAGAGCGGCTTGATCGCAGGTCCGTCCTTGACGAAGGGCAGGTCGGGATGGCGCCGGATCGTGCCAGTGGCCGAGCAGGGCGCATCGAGAAGGATCGCATCGAAAGGGGCCTCGGGCGTCCAGTGCAGCGCATCTGCGGCGATCACCTCGGCCTCAAGCCCGGTCCGCGCGAGGTTCTCGGCCAGACGCGCAAGGCGGGGCTCGGAGATATCGAGCGCTGTGACCTGCGCGCCCATTGCCGCAAGCTGCAAGGTCTTGCCGCCCGGCGCTGCGCAAAGATCGAGCGCCCGCGCCCCCGGCTTGGGAGCCAGCAACCGGGCCGGCAGAGACGCGGCGGCATCCTGCACCCACCAATCGCCGCTCTCAAAACCGGGCAGATCGGTCACCTTGCCCTGCGCGGCCAGCCGCAGGGAGCCCGTGGGCAACACCTGCGCGCCCAGCCGTTCGGCCCAGTCCGCCAGATTGCCCTTCAACGTCAGATCGAGCGGCGCGCCCGCCAGATGCGCCGCTTCCATCGCCTGAGCGGCGCGCTTGCCATGCTGCGCCATCACGCGCCCGCGCAGCCAGCCCGGCATCTCTGGCGCGGGCAGCTCGGCCCAAAGCGCGCCATCGAGCGCCACTTTGCGCAGCACCGCATTCACCAGCCCGGCGAAGCTTCCGGTCTTCGGCCCCGCCGATTTCGCGAGCGTCACGGCCGCATCGACCACGCCATGCGGGGCCTGTCCCTCCGCCAGCAGTTCCACCGTCGCAAGCCGCAGTAGCGCCATGATATCGGCCGAAGGTTTGCGCCGCAGATGGGTCTTGAGCACGCGGTCCGCCCGCGCGAGATTGCGCAATGTGGTGAGCGCGAGCCGCTGTGCGCGGGCGCGCTGTGCAGGCTCCAGCCCGTCGAGCGCATCCTGCGCGATCTGGTCGCTCAGGCTCTCGCGCTCTTCGGTGACGCCGATGATCAGGCCGAGTGCTGCGAAACGCGCGGGGTCTGGACGTGCCATTGGGATCGGGTCTCGATGCTTGTTGCGGATGGATCAGCGGCCTATATCATGGCTGCGCCCACAGACAAGGAATGACCGATGTCAGAGCACTCGCCCGATCAGCCCGCCTCTGAGCGGGACCTGCCCCCCGCCGCTCAGCGCGCGCTTGCCGAGGCCGAAGAGCGCCGCCGTGCTGCGCAGGCTCAGGCGCTGCCCCCCGAGCTGGGCGGGCGTGATGGCCCCGAACCGGTGCGCTTTGGCGATTGGGAGAAAAAGGGCCTCGCGATCGATTTCTGAGATCATCGGCCCCGGGGGCTCTGCCCCCACCTGCCAAAACCAAGGGGTTTTGACAGTCCCCCGGGATATTTGGGCCAAGACGAAGGGGGCCGGTTTGGGGTGTCTCTCAAAGGCCCAGAACGTCCAGCATGTCATATTCGCCCGGTGCCTTGTCCTGCCCCCAGAGGGCAGCCTTGAGCGCGCCGCGCGCGAAAATCGCCCGGTCGGTTGCGACATGGCGCAGGATCAGGCGCTCGCCCTGTCCGGCAAACAGCACATCATGCTCACCCACGATATCGCCGCCCCGGATGGCGGAAAAGCCGATGGCACCGGGGCTGCGCGCACCGGTAATCCCGTCGCGACCCGATTCGCTGTTTTGCGTCAGAGCGATGCCCCGACCTTCGGCAGCGGCCTCGCCCAGCATCAGCGCGGTGCCAGACGGGGCGTCGACCTTGCGGTTATGATGGGCCTCGATCACCTCGATATCCCAATCGGCATCCAGCGCCTGCGCCACTTTCTTCGTCAGCTGCGTGAGCAGGTTGACCCCGAGGCTCATATTGCCCGCCCGCACGATCACCGCATGGCGTGCACAGGGAGCCAACTGCGCGATATGCGCCTCGGTCATGCCGGTGGTGCCGATGACATGGGTGAGGCGTGCCTGTGCTGCGAGTTTGGCAAAGGCGACCGTGGCGTCGGGGGCGGTGAAATCAATCACTGCCTGGGCGCCGGAGAATGCCTCGAGCGGGTCATCGGTGACGATCACCCCATTGGCGGCCCCGCCCATCATCTCGCCCAGATCGCGCCCGATCCAGTCATGACCTGTGCGCTCGACCGCGCCCACCAGCCGGGCCTTGCCGCTTTCGTGCACGATGCGGATCAGCATCTGGCCCATCCGGCCCGAAGCCCCGGTGATCACGATACCCGGCAAGTCGCTCATCTGACGTCTCCTTCACGTTTGAGCGCTATCTAGCCCCTCAGGGGCGGCTTGGCAAAGCCCCCGTTGCACGGAGGCGCGAGAAGCCCTATGTGAGCGCCATGGCAAAGAACCGTTTCACATCGGCCCGCGGGCCCTCGCAGCGCCAGCTTCGCATGGGCGAGCTGATCCGGCGCACATTGTCGGATCTGTTGATGCGCGGCGATGTGCACGATCCCGATCTCAATCGTATCTCGGTGACCGTGGGCGAAGTGCGCTGCTCGCCCGATCTCAAGGTGGCCACGGCCTATGTCACCCCTCTGGGCGGCAAGGGCGGCCCGGAGCTGATCGCGGCGCTCGCGCGCAACAAGGGCGAGCTGCGCCATCTTCTGGGCAAGGAGATGACCGCGAAATACGTGCCCGATCTGCGCTTCCGGCTGGATGAGACCTATGATCAGATGGACGAGACGCGGCGGCTCTTCTCTGACGAAACGGTGCAACGCGATATCGCGGCGCCCGAGAGCGATGAAGACGATCTCGATTAAGGCCGCGCTGGCGGTCCTCGCGCTTTGCGCAAGTCCGGCGCTGGCCCAAACGGCCACGCCCTGCCAAGACACGCCGTTCGAAGGCCTCACCTATACGGTCTGCAAGGTGAGCAGCGATCAGGATGTCGAGCTGTTTCTCAAAGATGACAACGACAATCTGATTGGCACGCCTGAGCGGCTGCAAGCGGTCCTGCCCGCCGACAAGCAGCTTGTCTTTGCGATGAACGCGGGCATGTATCACCCCGACCGGGCGCCCGTGGGGCTGTTCATCCGCGACGGTCAGGAGATCCATAAGATCGTCACCTCCGAAGGGCCGGGAAATTTCGGACTGCTGCCCAACGGGGTTTTCTGCATCGGCTCCCAGTTCTCCGTCATGGAATCGCGCGCTTTCGCGGCAAACCCTCCGACATGCCGCTATGCCACGCAATCGGGGCCGATGCTGGTGATCGATGGCAAGCTGCACCCGGCCTTTGTCGCCGACAGCAGCTCGCGCAACATCCGCAACGGGGTGGGGGTGAGCGCCGATGGCAAAACCGCCTATTTCGCGATTTCCGATGCGCCGGTGACGTTTCACGAATTCGCCCGCTTTTACCGCGATGTGCTGCACACGCCCAATGCGCTCTATTTCGACGGCAAGATCTCGCGCTTGACGATCCCGGGGCAGGGGCGCGAGGATCTGGGCCTTCCAATGGGGCCGATCGTGGCGCTGATCGCACCAAAATCCGCTGCCAATTGACGCCGGTCGCGTGCCGCGCTAGCAGGCCTCTTTCGACAGGTGAGGGACAGATATGGCTCGCAAAAAAGGGCGCGACATTTCCGGCTGGCTGATCGTGGACAAGCCTGCGGGCATCACCTCGACATCGGTTGTGAACAAGGTGCGCTGGGCTCTGGGGGCCAAGAAGGCGGGCCATGCGGGCACGCTCGATCCGGCGGCGACCGGGGTGCTGGCGGTGGCGCTGGGCGAGGCGACCAAGACCGTGCCCTTCATCACCGATGCGCTCAAATGCTACCGATTTCAGGTGCGGCTGGGGGCTGCCACGAACACGGATGATGCCGAGGGCGAGGTGATCGCGCGCAGCGATCTGCGCCCCAGTGATGCGGAGATCGAACACGCTTTGACGCGCTTTCAGGGCGATATCTCGCAAGTTCCGCCGCAATTCTCGGCCGTCAAGGTGGAAGGCGAGCGCGCCTATACCCTCGCGCGCGCAGGCGAAGAGATGGAGCTGGCCGCGCGCCCGCTTTACGTCGAAAGCCTCGTGACCTGCGGACGCCCCGATGCGGATACGCTCGAATTGGAGATGGTCTGCGGCAAAGGCGGCTACGTGCGCTCCATCGCGCGTGATCTCGGTCAGGCTCTGGGCTGCCTTGGCCATGTCCTGTGGCTGCGGCGTGTCTGGTCGGGCCCGTTCAGCGCTCAGGCGGGCATGACGCTCGAGCAGATCGAAGCACTTGCCCGGACCCCGGAGCTGGACGCGCATCTGCTCCCGCTGGAACTGGGGCTGGACGACCTGCCGGAACTCAAGGCAACGCCCGAAGGGGCCGCGCGCCTGCGCAATGGCAATCCGGGCATGGTCCTGCATTCGGATGTCGACTGGGGAGATGAGGTCTGGGTCAGCCATGCGGGCACCCCCCTTGCCGTGGGCATCTACAAATCCGGCGAGGTCCACCCGTCGCGCGTGTTCAACCTGTGACCCTGCGTTTCACCTTGCCCAAATACCTCCGCCGGAGGCATCCGACCGCAGTGTCGCGCGGCAGGTGTCCCGCGACGCCACACGGAGGCCACCGATGATCACCCGCGAATATGTCAAAGGCGACGCGCCTTCGGTTGCGGTCTATTCGGATTGCGAAAAATATCGCTATCTGCTGACCCGGATCTGGGATCCGTCCCGACCGCGCGCGCTCTTCATCATGCTCAACCCCTCGACGGCCACCGAGGTGCAGAATGACCCGACCGTAGAGCGCTGTGAGCGTCGGGCGCGGACCTTGGGATTTGGCGGCTTTCGCGTGACCAATATCTTTGCCTATCGCGCGACCGACCCGAAGGTCATGCGCGCGCAAGGCGATCCGGTCGGGCCCGAAAATGACGCAGCGATCCGGGACAGTCTGGACTGGGCGAGTGGTCCCAACGACCAGATCATCTGCGCCTGGGGCGCGCATGGGGCGCATCTTGAGCGAGGTGCTGCCGTCGCGGCGTTGTTGCGCGCAAGCGGGCGGGATCTGCATCATCTCGGGCTGACCAAGGCGGGCGCACCCCGCCATCCGCTCTATATCGCCTATGACCGCCAGCCCGAGCTGTGGCGCTTCGAGATTTGAACCCTGTTAACGCTTTATCCCTTTTACGCTAGGGAAAACACGATCTCTGCGGCTAAACTCACACCCAGTTCGAGAGGGGTGAGTGGTATGTTGTTTTTGTCTGGCTTGCTGGGCCTTTTGGTCGCGGGGACCTCTGCGGGCATGCTTGCGTTTCACACCGAGACGGAGACGGAGGATGCGCCGTCCGAGGCTCAGCTCGAGGCAGAGGGCGAGCCCTCGGAGGCCGGTGATCTGCTAGACGCGGCGCTGTTTGACGCGCCTTCGGAGGCTGGCCTGTCAGAGGTGTCGGCGGGCGAGGAGGCCGTGGCGCCGACGGCGTCCCCAGAGGCGTCCGATGCCGATGATATCCTATGGGGCGATCTGTCCGATGATGTGATCGCAGGGGCTGCGGGCGAGGATCAGATCGCGGGCTATAGCGGCGATGACGGGCTTTTGGGTGAGGAGGGCGATGACCGCCTCTTTGGCGATGACGGCGACGATCTGCTCTCGGGCGGTGACGGGGCGGATACGCTGTCGGGCGGCGCGGGCGACGACTCTCTTGAAGGCGATGCGGAGGATGATTGTCTCACCGGCGGTCTTGGCGCGGATACCCTGTCGGGCGGCGCGGGGGCGGATCTGCTCTCGGGCGGTGCCGAGGCGGATCTGTTGATCGGGGGCGTGGGCGATGACACGCTCACCGGCGATGCGGGCGACGACACTCTGATCGGAGAGGCGGGCCATGATGAGCTGACCGGCGGGGCGGGTGATGACGTGATCTTTGGCGCGGATCTCTCAGGGGAGACCGCGCCGGACGCGGATGCCGATCTGCTCAACGGTTGTTCGGGTGCGGATACACTCGTGATCGGTTCGGGCGACTGGGCGCATGGCGGCGAGGAGGGCGATCTCTTTGCGCTCGGGGACTGGATCGACCCCGGCGCGCCCGCGACAATTGCGGATTTCACCGCGCAGGAGGATCAAATCACGGTGGTCTTTGATCCGCAGGTCACGCCCGATCCGGTGCTCAGCATCGAGCCCTCCGAGACGCATGAGGCCGCCAATTGGATCTTGCTGGACGGGGTGCGGCTGGCCGAGGTGCTCGACGCACCGGGGCTCCTCGCGCGCGATGTGATGTTGATGCCCGCGCAGCAATTTGGCCTGGGCTGATGGCCCCGCGCGCCGCAGATCCCGCAAAATAAGGCTTTTCTTCGCGTCGATTCGCGTCTATACGCGCCCATCCGCTTTGACCGGGCGGAGACCTATGGACCCTGCTGGACGACATCCCGGCTTGCGCCCCAACCTTTAAATTCAAGGAGATCCCGATGTCGATCACTGTCGAAGACAAGAACGCGCTGATCAAAGAATACGCCACCAAAGAAGGCGACACCGGTTCGCCCGAAGTTCAGGTCGCGATCTTGACCAAGCGCATCGCCAACCTCACCGAGCATTTCAAAGAGCACAAGAAAGACAACCACTCGCGTCGTGGTCTTCTGATGCTCGTCGCGCAGCGCCGCAAGCTGCTCGACTACGTCAAAGCTAAGGATGTGTCGCGCTACCAGTCGCTCATCGAGCGCCTCGGCCTGCGCCGCTAAGCCCTCAGGCTGATACGAAAACAAACGCCCGCCTCTGCAAAGAGGCGGGCGTTTTGCATGTTTGACTGTGCAAAAGGCGAAATTTCAAGAAGTCGAATGGGCCAAATCTCGCCTTTTTGTGGCGAAATGACCTAAAATTCAGGATTTCATGGACGCTTTAACTTAAATTGGTGACGGGGAGGTCAATTCCCCTGTTTTTCCTTCGATTTGCGACGTTTTTGTGTAACGACTCAAGGTAGGTAAACAAACCAAAAACAGCCAACTTGGAGGAAGACATGGGAGTAGGCGTCTGGATCAGCCTGACGGCATATTTCGTGCTGATGATCGGCATCGGGGTATACGCTTGGCGAAAATCAACAGCTAACTCTGAGGAATATATGCTGGGCGGGCGCAACCTGCCGCCCGCAGTCGCGGCCCTTTCAGCGGGCGCGTCGGATATGAGCGGCTGGCTGCTGCTGGGGCTGCCCGGTGCGCTGTTCGTCTCGGGGCTCACGCAAAGCTGGATCGGTATCGGCCTGTTCGTCGGGGCCTTCGTGAACTGGATCGTCGTCGCCCCGCGTCTGCGCGAGCAGACCGAGCGCTATGACAACAGCCTCACGATCCCCGGCTTTCTTGGAAACCGCTTCCCGAGCCAAGCGCATCTTCTGCGCATGGTCTCGGCTGTGATCATCGTGGTGTTCTTCGCGGTCTACACGGCCTCGGGTCTTGTGGGCGGCGGCAAGCTTTTCGCAAGCGCCTTCGGCGGCAGCTACATGACCGGCGTGATCCTCACGCTCGGCATCGTTCTGATCTACACGGTGATCGGTGGCTTCCTCGCCGTGTCGCTCACGGACTTCGTGCAGGGCTGCATCATGATGCTCGCGCTGGTGATCATGCCGATCGTGATCTTGACCACCGGTCAGGGCGGCGGCGTCGATCAGGCGGCGAACCGTCTGACCGATATCGATCCGAACTTCTTGTCTATGACAAGCGGGCTGACCTTCATCGGCTGGCTCTCGGCAGTCGCCTGGGGGTTGGGCTATTTCGGTCAGCCCCATATCATCGTGCGCTTCATGGCCGTGCGCTCTGTCGCGGATGTGCCGAAAGCGCGGAATATCGGGATGGCCTGGATGGCGATTTCGCTGATTGGCGCAATCTGCGTCGGGATCTTCGGGCGCGCTTATGCGGAGCGTAACGGGCTCAACATCGCCGATCCCGAGACGATCTTCATCGTGCTCTCGAACCTGCTGTTCAATCCGCTGATCACCGGTTTCCTCTATGCGGCGCTTCTAGCGGCGATCATGTCGACGGTGTCGAGCCAGCTTTTGGTCTCGTCCTCCTCGCTGACGGAGGATTTCTACAAGATGGTTCTGAACCGGGACGCGTCCGACAAGACGCTGGTGAATGTGGGCCGGCTTGCCGTGCTCGCGGTCGGGATCGCTGCGGTGATCATCGCGCGCAATCCTGACAGCAAAGTGCTGGGTCTGGTCTCCAACGCTTGGGCAGGCTTCGGTGCGGCCTTCGGTCCGCTCATCATCCTGTCGCTGACATGGAAGCGGATGACGGGTCTTGGCGCTGTTGCGGGCCTCGTCGTGGGTGCTGTGACCGTGATCTTCTGGATCTCGTTCATGAGCTTCACGGGCATCTATGAGATCATCCCGGGCTTCATCGCAGCCTTCATCGCGATCATCGTGGTGAGCCTTGCGACGACGGATAAGGGCGAGTTCCGCCCGCTAGCGTAAGCGCGCATCGCCGCCAAAATACAAACGGCCCGCCAAGCAATTGGCGGGCCGTTCTCATGTCGCGGTGATTACTCTGCCGGGCCGGGGGCTTCGGCCGCGATAGCCGCCATCCGGTCACGCATCAGATAGACATGCGCAGCTCCCCCCAGAAGCGCGCCGAAGATCCAAGCAAAGCCCGAAAGCGCATGCAGGAAGGGCACGTAGACCGTCGCAACCGAGAACACGGCCCCAATGGCAAAGGCGATCATGGCCCGCTTGTTCCAGCCGTTCTGGTAGTAATACTCGCCAGAGGGCGGCGTCGTGAACAGCGCCTGCAGGTTCAGCCGGGATTTGTGGACCAGATAGTAATCGGCCACCAAGATCCCATAGAGCGGGGCCAGCACGGCGCCCAGCGTATCCACGAAAATCGCGATCCCCATCTTCGAGATCAGCACCAGCCATAGCGCGCCGATGAAAAACGCGATCCCGGCGGTGATGAACCCGCCCGTGCGCGCCGAGATCTTGGACGGCGCGAGATTGGCAAGGTCATAGCTGGGCGGGATGAAGTTCGCGACGAGGTTGATCCCCACGGTCGCGCCGAAGAAGGTGGCAGCCGCGATCAGGGTCAGAAAAACGTTATCGACCTTGGCGACCATGTCGGAGGGGTTGGTCAGGGTCTCGCCAAAGATCGCCATCGTGCCTGCGGTGATCCACATCGCGAGAAAGCTGAACACGGCAAGGCTCACCGGGAGGCCCAACAGGTTGCCCAACTTCATCGCGCGCTCGGTTTTCACGAAACGCGAGAAATCGCCGTAATTGATGATCACGGCGGCGAAATAGGCGATCATCGTGCCCACAACGCCCAGGAAGGCAGTGAGCCCACCGCTTTCGCCGTCCGCAGGCGAGAAGATCGAGCCTAGGGCCGTAAACAGCGCATTGCCCGCCATGAACCAGATATAGAGCGCCAGCGCGATCATCACGAGATAGACCAGCGGACCCGCCCAGTTGAGGAACTTGGTGATCCAGTCGATCCCGCGCAAAAACAGCGCGACCTGAAACGCCGAGACGAAGATATAGGCGATCCAATCCATCGCGGTCAGCCCGAGGAAGGTCCCGCCATCCTTGCCGCCGAAGATCGCGTACAGCAGCATCGCAACGGCGGTCGAGGCAAAATAGGTCTGCACCCCGTACCAGAAGATCGCCACGATCCCGCGCACAAGGGCGGGGA
Organism: Thioclava dalianensis; assembly: GCF_000715505.1. Taxonomy (GTDB): domain Bacteria; phylum Pseudomonadota; class Alphaproteobacteria; order Rhodobacterales; family Rhodobacteraceae; genus Thioclava; species Thioclava dalianensis. Next base: position 16,006 of record NZ_JHEH01000040.1, on the reverse strand, counting down.
AATTCGCCCCCTTGATGCCCATCGCGGCGCGCGCCATCACCGGGTAGGGGATGCCGTATTTCACGGACGGTTTGCCCGTGAGATTGACCAGCCCCATCACGATCAGCCCGGCCAGAATGATCCCTGCAAAGACCCACCAACCGTTCAGGCCGGAGGACACGAACAGGGTTGCGGCAAGCGTGTAGCCAAAAAGCGACTGGATGTCGTTCGACCAGACGTTGAAGATCTCGAAGGCTCCCCATTTGCGCGCAGAGGGTTTGAGCGGTGCGAGATCCGCGTTGTAGAGCGATGGATGCCCATCGACGATGGTGAAATGCTCTTCGGATGCCATGCGGTCCTCCTTCTACGTCTGGTGAGCGATTTCTGAACTCTGCGCCGTGTATCCGACTCTCGCTATGCGTTTTTTTAGGGGGCATGCGTGATTTCACACGGCACGCTCGGATTTTGCGCCGCATTGCTGAGAGGCTGGGCGGTTTGCGAAGATTTCGATTGCGCGATCTCTGGCTGAGACTTGCCTTTTCCGGGTCGTGGGAGGCGAACTCATCGCTTCCCAAACCCCTTTTTTTGCTGTATTGCGCTGCCATCTGTGACGTGACGCCCAAAGCCCCCGGGCACATGCGACTTAGGATTGGGGGCGGCGGCAATGGGGCCGCCATGAAAATCGGGAGACACGGGATGGGCCCGTGAGTGCTCCCAGACAGGATATGTTGAATGTTCAATACCGTAAAAAAATCGATCCAGTGGGGCGAAGAAGAGCTCACGCTGGAAACCGGCAAGGTTGCGCGTCAGGCGGACGGCTCGGTCATCGCCACTCTGGGCGAGACCTCGGTCATGGCCAACGTGACCTTTGCGAAGGCACCCAAGCCCGGCCAGGATTTCTTCCCGCTGACGGTGCACTATCAGGAAAAATACTACGCTGCCGGTAAAGTTCCGGGCGGCTTTTTCAAGCGTGAAGCGCGCCCGTCGGAAAAAGAGACGCTGACTGCGCGTCTCATCGACCGTCCGTGCCGCCCGCTCTTCGTTCCGGGCTTCAAGCATGAAGTGCTGGTGATGTGCACCGTTCTCAGCCACGATCTCGTCAACGAGCCCGACATCGTCGCGATGATCGCAGCTTCGGCGGCTCTGACCATCTCGGGCGTGCCCTTCATGGGTCCGATCGCGGCGGCGCGCGTTGGCTTCTCGGATGGCGAATACATCCTGAACCCCGAAGTCGACGACATGCAAAAGCTGCGCGAGAACCCCGAGCAGCGGCTCGATCTGGTTGTCGCAGGCACCAAAGATGCCGTGATGATGGTCGAATCCGAAGCCTATGAGCTGTCGGAAGCCGAGATGCTGGGCGCTGTGAAATTCGGCCATGAGGCGATGCAGCCGGTGCTCGACCTGATCATCGATCTGGCCGAAGCTGCGGCGAAAGAGCCCTTCGATTACACGCCCCCGGATTACTCGGAGCTTTATGCTGCCGTGAAATCCATCGGCGAGACCGAGATGCGCGCCGCCTTTGCCCTCAAGGACAAGCAAGAGCGCACCAATGCGATCTCGGCTGCCGTGGCTTCGATCAAGGAAAAGCTGAGCGAAGAGCAGCTTGAGGACGCGAATCTCGGTTCGGCGATCAAGAAACTCGAAAGCTCGATCCTGCGCGGCGACATCATCAACGGTGGCGCGCGTATCGATGGCCGCGACAACAAGACCGTGCGTCCGATCGTCTCGGAAGTCGGCATCCTGCCGCGCACCCATGGCTCCTCGCTGTTCACCCGTGGTGAAACGCAGGCGCTGGTCGTGACCACGCTTGGCACCGGCGACGATGAGCAGATCATCGACGCGCTGCATGGCAATTCGCGCTCGAACTTCTTGCTGCATTACAACTTCCCGCCCTACTCGGTCGGCGAAGTGGGTCGCGTCAGCGGTCCGGGTCGTCGTGAAATCGGCCACGGCAAACTGGCATGGCGCGCGCTTCAGGCTGTTCTGCCGGCGGCAACCGACTTCCCCTACACGATCCGTGTCGTCTCCGAGATCACCGAGTCCAACGGCTCGTCCTCGATGGCATCGGTCTGCGGTGGGTCGCTGTCGATGATGGATGCGGGCGTTCCGCTCAAAGCACCGGTCGCCGGTGTGGCAATGGGTCTGATCCTTGAAGAGGACGGCAAATACGCCGTTCTGACCGATATCTTGGGTGACGAAGATCACCTTGGCGATATGGACTTCAAAGTGGCCGGGACCGAGAACGGCATCACCTCGCTGCAAATGGACATCAAGGTCGCAGGCATCACGCCCGAGATCATGGAGCAGGCGCTTGCGCAGGCGAAAGATGGCCGGATGCACATCCTTGGCGAGATGAACAAAGCCCTGTCGGCTGGCCGTCAGGAATTCTCCGCCCACGCTCCGCGCATCGAGACGATGCAGATCCCGACCGACAAGATCCGTGAAGTGATCGGCTCGGGCGGCAAGGTGATCCGTGAGATCGTCGAAGTGTCGGGCGCCAAGGTCGACATCAATGACGATGGCATCATCAAGATCGCATCCGCCAATGGCGAGGCCATTCAGAAAGCTTACGACATGATCCATGCGATCGTGGCGGAGCCGGAAGAAGGCAAGGTCTATACCGGCAAAGTCGTGAAGCTCGTCGATTTCGGCGCCTTCGTGAACTTCTTCGGCAAGCGTGACGGCCTCGTGCATGTCAGCCAGATCGCCAACAAGCGCCTGAACCACCCGAGCGATCTGCTCAAGGAAGGTCAGGAAGTGAAGGTCAAGCTTCTGGGCTTCGACGATCGCGGCAAGGTGCGCCTTGGCATGAAGATGGTCGATCAGGAAACCGGCGAAGAAGTCGCGCCTGAGAAAAAAGAAGACTAATACCTTTTCAAGGTAAGCTTATTTGTACAGATTGAAGGGACCGGGAGTTTTCCCGGTCCTTTTTTGACGAGAGAGCCAATGAAAGCTTTTTATTTCGTAACGGATGAGGCTTGTGCGGATGTCGCGAGCGCGCAAGCCGTATGGCTCACAAAGCTCTGGTCGAATGTAGATATTCATTTGTTTATTGAACGCAGAAACCGTGAATCATCTATTCGTGAAATGCGTTCGCCCCAGATATACTACCACTATGATAAATTAAGTGCTTTTTTGCCCGAAGGATTGCCGGGTTCTAAAGCATGGCCGAATGTCGTTTACCTTCGTCTATTTGCTCCGCGCCTTTTAAAAGAATATTCGCGGCTTTGTTATTTAGACTCAGATGTCCTATGCCTTCACGCTGATCCTGCCTTTTGGGAAGTCCCGTTGCAATCCGGACTTGGTATGGTCAGTGATTACGATGTCCATCAGAATCCTCCACCTGATATGTCGCATATGACACGCGACGCTTGGTTGGACGCCATCGGAGTCAGCTCAGGACGTTATGGGAACTCTGGCGTTTTGCTGATCGACCCAGCTGTGTTTTCCAACTATTGCGTAGAGAATGCTCTGCCGGAGTATTTCGAGAAACACCCGCAAGCCAATCGCTATGATCAGGATTTTTTAAACTCTTATCTGGATGGCCAATGGACAGAATTCGGGCCGCGGCTAAACTACCAAGCCGGGTTACAGTCTTTGGGTTATGAGCGGATAATAGATCCCGTTTTTATACATTTTTGCCGCCACATGAAGCCTTGGCAAAAGGCAGACCCTCGGTGGATTGCACCTTCAGACCCTCGTTTTTTCGAGATCTATGCGCAAGTTTTTTTGCGAATCTGGATTTGATATTGCAAATTTTGCGAAATCATTTCCCATCTCAAAGATCGCGGCTATGCGGTATTGGGTTCGAAGTAAACTCACAAGGATCGGCGTTCAATCCGGACGCGAAAGACGGCTTCGGGCGGAATGGGTCGCGAAAGCGGAATTTTTTCACAGCTACGTCAATGCAGCGCTCGCTGAGGCACGTTTCGGAGATGAGAACGGCAGGACGTCCATCCCGAAATCGGATCTCAGGCCGAGTTTCGACGGGCGCTATTTGTATATGCCGACCGATGGCGAGCGCACCTGTCCTTGAAATACAGATCCGGTCAAGGCTGTCAGGAGCCAAAGCGCGACAGTTCTTTCGCGAGCACCGCGGCATCACGGCGATAAAACCACGCTGCACGGCTGCGCCGAGATAGAGGGTTCCGTCTGAGCGTTTTCCACGGCTTGTTTGGTCCGTGGAAATGAATGATCGCGTCCGGTTGCGCAGCAATTTCCTCCGCTCCGCCACCAAGCGCCTTACTTTGACGGCGTTGTTGCGCGGTGCGCGACCACGAAGAGTTCCAAGCCGGGTTGAGTAGGTGAACCTGCCCTGAGAAAACATTGTTCAGATGGTCCTGATCTCCCCAAGGACAAGCTGACGCGCGCAACACGTCCTGCATTGCATTCAGACGTGTCACGTCCGCGCAGATCGCATCGCAATCCAGCAGCAGGACACCGGAATTGAAATACTCGGAAATATCATCGCGACCGAGCAGGCCGCGCAATTCGTCAATGCGGTTCTGTTTCTTTTCGGGCGCGCCTTCGAGACCACGAGCGCACCATTTTGACACCACGAAGTCGCGTACAGCCGCGATGGGTTTTCCGTCGATGTCGAGGTCAAACAAGGGGGCCAGATCGCGGGTTACCCGTGTGTCTCCATCGATGTAGAGGACGCGTCCGGAGATATGGCTGGGAATGAGCAAGCGCCCCATTGCTGCGCCGGAAATATGATCTGTGGGGCTCGTCGCATCCGCGAGTTCGGCGCGATCCAACTCGCGACACTGTAACGTAACAGCGGGATTTGTTTGCTCCGACAGTTTCCTGACCGTCTGCCACTCGCTTTCGGTCAGGCCCTCGCCCCAGAAATGCAGAGTGCCGGGCCGCGACAGGTGACGCAGAATGCCCCATGCCGTGAAGAGAGTTGGTCCAAAGAGCCCTCTATCCGTAACGAGGGCAAAGCTGGGCGTCGCGGAATTGAGCATTTGAGACCTAACTAATCTAACCTGTTTGAAAATTGATATCCAATCTCCAGCAGCGCGGAAACCTGCGAGTAGCAGGCGAGGGCGATGCCCTGCGCCTCGGCTTCGCTTCTGGCCAGCGCAAAGCCTGACAGGATCCGGTCCAGACCGCTGACGATCCCCGAGGCGGCGCTGTGCCCCTCGGTTTCGTAAAAGCGCGGGCTGTTGGCATTGCCAAGGTCGATCCCGGCAAATCCGATCTTGGCGGGGCGGGCCGCGAGGGCGAATTGCAGCGCGCTGAACGCCACCGTGCCTGCGGGGACAACGCCACGGGCCGGATCGCGCGAGAGCGCGGCCTCGCCGTCGCGGCGCAACACATCGCCAAGCGTCGGATCATCCAAACTCCGGCGCCGCGCGTGGGCGGGTTTGAGGATATTGTCGATCAGACCGACACGCCGGTCGCGCAATGCGTCGGGATGCAGGCTCAATAGCGCGCGGATCGCGCCCGGAGACAGCAGCCACAGGCAATCGGCAGGGGCTGTGCGCAGCATCTCGGCATGACGCCAGACGAAGCGCTCATCCTCGACCGCGATTGCCAGCGGTGCGATCCGATCCGCGACTGAGATCGCCCCGTTGAGCAGGATCGCGGAGCGCTCTGGCAGACGCGTCAGATCCTGAGATTTGAGCGAGGGGCCAGAGCCGATCAGCGTGATCTCGGGCAGCCCTGCGGGCAGGTGCGCAGGCTGCAGTGTCACCGCCTCGCGCCCCTTGTAGATCCCGTGCCCGACACCGTTTGCGTCGCGCACAAGGCGCAGCCCCGGCCAGAGATCCTGACCATGGGCGCGGGCCCTCCCTGCGAAGAGGGAGAAGCCGAGTTTGACCATCCGGCGTGCGAATGGGCGGTCCGAGCGGACCGTCATGGGCGCGCTCAGCCCGGAAGTTTCACGGTGCGCAGATAGGGCAGCTTGGTGTCCACTGCGCCATATTTCGCCTCGCCATCCTCGGTCGAGACCGACAGCGCAAGGATCACGTCCTGACCCGGCACCCAGTTGGCAGGCGTCGCAAAGGGCGCGCCATCGGTGGCCTGAACGGCATCGAGCGCGCGCAGGATCTCGGCAAAGTTGCGGCCCACCGACATCGGGTAGGTCATGGTCAGACGCACCTTTTTATCCGGCCCGATGATGAAGACGGTACGCACGGTTGCGCTGTCGGCGGGGGTGCGCCCGTCGGGCATATAGGCCTCGGCGGGCAACATGTCATAGGCTTTGGAGACCGTCAGCGAGGTGTCATCGATGATCGGGAAATTCGCAGGCGCGCCCGCGACCTTCTCGATATCGGCTTTCCATTTCGTGTGCTCGGAGACCGAATCGACCGAGACGCCCATCACTTTGGTGTGGCGCTTTTCGAACTCCGGTGCGAGTTTTGCGACGGCGCCAAACTCGGTCGTGCAGACGGGGGTGAAATCCTTGGGATGCGAGAACAAGATCGCATAGTCACCGCCGAGCCAGTCGTGAAACTTGATCTCGCCGGACGTCGAATCCGCGGTGAAATCGGGGGCAATATCGTTGATGCGCAGGCCCATGGGGTCCCTCCAGTCGATGTGAATTAACCTTCGTGTCCCGATATAATCCCTGCACCAGCACCATGCCAGCCTGAGAGCCGTCTTTTTGAATTTGAGCGCGTGCCGCTTGCGCCGCCCCGTGCAGAGTGACAGGCTTCGCGCGAACTGACGTCAGGAGGCGAGAATGATCGAGAAACGCGCGTTTTACATCAATGGCGAATGGGTCGATCCCAAGACGGCTCGCGATTACACGGTGATCGATCCGGCCACCGAAGATGGATGTGCCATCATCTCGCTGGGGGCTGAGGGCGATACCGATGCCGCCGTGGCCGCTGCGAAAGCCGCCTTGCCGGGCTGGAAGGCGACCGATCCCGCCGAGCGCATCGCCGCTGTCGAGCGGATTGCTGAGATCTATGACCGCCGCGCCGATGAGATGGCGCAGGCGATCAGCCTTGAAATGGGCGCGCCGATTGATCTGGCGCGGCGCAATCAGGTGGGCTCGGGGAGCTATCACATCGCCAATTTCCTGACCGCCGCCAAGGAATTCCCTTGGGTGCATGCGCTTGGGGACGGCACGCCCGGCGCGATGATCGCGCATGAGGCGATTGGCGTCGTGGGGCTGATCACGCCGTGGAACTGGCCGATGAATCAGGTCACACTCAAGGCGATCCCGGCGATTCTTGCGGGCTGCACGATGGTGTTGAAACCCTCTGAAGAAGCGCCGCTCTCTTCGCTTCTATTTGCCGAGCTCGTCGATGAGGCGGGTCTGCCGCCGGGTGTGTTCAACCTTGTGAATGGCGATGGCGCGGGCGTGGGCACGCAGCTTTCGACCCATCCCGATATCGAGATGATCTCGTTTACCGGCTCCACCCGCGCGGGGCGGGCCATTTCGAAGGCGGCGGCAGAGACGCTCAAGCGGGTGACGCTGGAGCTGGGCGGCAAGGGCGCCAATCTGATCTTTGCGGATGCCGATGAGGATGCGGTCGCGCGCGGTGTGCGCAGCTGTTTCCAGAACTCGGGGCAAAGCTGCAACGCGCCGACGCGGATGCTGGTCGAGCGCCCGATCTATGACCGCGCTGTCGAGATCGCGCGTGAGACCGCCGAGGCCACGCAGGTTGGCAACCCGCGCGAGTCCGGGCGCCATATCGGCCCGGTCGTGAATGCCGTGCAGTTCGACAAGATTCAGGGCTTGATCGAGACCGGGATCAAGGAAGGCGCCAAGCTGGTGGCCGGTGGTCCGGGCCGCCCCGAGGCGCTCAATCGCGGCTTCTATGTGCGCCCGACGGTCTTTGCCGATTGCGATCCCTCCATGACGATCATGAACGAGGAGATCTTCGGGCCGGTGCTGTCGATCATGCCCTTCGAGACCGAAGAGCAGGCGATCGAGGTGGCGAATGCGACGCCTTATGGGCTGACGAATTACCTGCAATCGGGCGATGGCGCGCGGCGCAACCGGCTGGCGCGGGCGCTGAACTCTGGCATGGTCGAGATGAACGGTCAAAGCCGCGGCGCGGGCGCTCCCTTTGGCGGGGTTGGCGCTTCGGGCCGGGCGCGCGAGGGCGGTCGCTGGGGCATCGAGGAGTTCTGCAACATCAAATCCATCGCGGGCTGGGCCGAATAAGGGGGGCTCTGCCCTCGTCTCCCTCGCGGGAGCCTCCTCCGGGATATTTGGATCAAGAGGAAGGAAGGGCGGTTGCGCAGGCAGCCGCCCTTCGACATGATCCGCGCAAATCTGGATTTGGAGAGGCTCATGGCGTTTACCTTGGCAACCTGGAACATCAATTCGGTGCGGCTGCGCGAGGCGCTTGTATGCAAGCTGCTCTCCGAGGAGGCGCCCGATGTGCTGTGCCTGCAGGAGTGCAAAAGCCCGGTCGAGAAGATCCCGACCGAGGGGTTTCGCGCTTTGGGCTACACCCATATGGTTGCGCGGGGGCAGAAGGGTTATAACGGCGTGGCGATCCTCTCGAAGCTGCCGCTGCAAGAAGTGGGCGCGCATGATTTCGCAGATCTCGGCCACGCGCGCCATGTCGCGGCGCAGCTTGAGAACGGCGTGACGATCCACAATTTCTACGTCCCCGCGGGGGGCGATATTCCCGACCGCGCGGTGAACGAGAAATTTGGCCAGAAGCTCGATTACCTCACCCAGATGCGCGATCATTTCGCAGCCGAGCGGCCTGCGAAGTCGATTCTGGTGGGCGATCTCAACATCGCGCCGCGCGAGGATGATGTCTGGAGCCATAAGCAGTTGCTCAAGATTGTCTCGCACACGCCCATCGAGGTCGAACATCTGAATGATGTGATGCAGGCAGGTGCCTGGGTCGATGTGACGCGACAGGATATTCCCGAAGGCCAGCTCTATTCGTGGTGGAGCTATCGCGCGCGCGACTGGGATGCGGCGGATAAGGGTCGCAGGCTGGATCACGTCTGGGCCACGCCCGATATCGCGACGGCGGCGCATGGCTCGCGGGTGCTGCGCGATGCGCGTGGTTGGGAGCAACCCTCCGATCACGCCCCAGTTTTCGCGAGTTTCGATCTATAAGCGGTGAACCCCCGACTTGCGCAATTCGGTTTGCGTTTCTCCGGGCGAGGGCCATATAGGGGACACATCCTGCGAGAGTTTGGGAGACAATGATGCTGGAACTTGGTGGCACTCAAGACGCGACCCCCGCGAACGATCTGATTAAGGACGTGACCGAGGCCGATTTCATGGCCGAGGTGATCGAGAAATCGCAGACCGTGCCGGTCATTGTCGATTTCTGGGCACCGTGGTGCGGTCCGTGCAAGCAGCTCGGTCCGGCAATTGAATCCGAGGTCGTGGCGGCCAAGGGCGCGGTGGTTCTGGCCAAGGTCAATGTCGACGAAAATCAGATGATCGCGGGGCAGCTGCGCGTCCAGTCGATCCCGACTGTCTATGCGTTCTGGCAAGGTCAGCCCGTGGATGGCTTTCAGGGCGCGTTGCCTGCCTCCGAGGTCAAGGCATTCGTGGCGAAAGTCGCCGAGATGGGCCCCGGTGCCGATAACGGTCTGGCCGATGCGCTTGAAGCGGCCGAGGCAATGCTGGCGGAAGGCGAGGCTGAGGATGCCGCCGAGACCTTTGCTGCCATCATTGAGGAAGATCCCGATCTGGTCGAGGCCCATGGCGGTTTGATCCGCGCCCGCGTGGCGCAGGGCGATCTGGATGCGGCAGGCGCGGCACTGGCGGCCGTCCCGCCCAAACTGTCGGATGCGGGCCCCGTCGAGGCGGCGCGCGCGCAGTATGATCTGGCCAAGCAGGCGCAATCCGCAGGTCCGCTGGATGAGCTGAAAGCCAAGGTCGAAGCCGATGCCACCGATCATCAGGCGCGCTTCGATTATGCGCAGGCGCTTTACGCGGCGGGCGAGCCCGCTGCGGCGGTCGATCAGCTTCTCGAATTGTTCCGGCGGGACCGCGAATGGGACAATGAAGCGGCCAAGACCCAGCTCTTCACGATCTTCGACGCGCTCAAGCCAAGCGATCCGATCGTACAGGCAGGGCGGCGCCGCCTTTCTTCGATGATATTTGCCTGACAGGTCTTCAGACCTATGTCGAATATATGATCAAGAACGTCGACTTGCCCGACACAGTCCCACTTTTTCCGTTGCCCGGAGCGCTGTTGCTGCCCCGGGCCCGGCTGCCTCTGCATATTTTTGAGCCGCGCTATCTACAGATGGTCGAGGATTGCATGAAGACCCCCCATAGGTTGATCGGAATGATCCAACCTTTGAAAGGGCCTGAGGGACAAGATCAGCTTAATGCCATTGGCTGTGCCGGGCGTCTGACCGGGTTTTCCGAGACCGAGGATGGGCGCTATATGATCACGCTGGCCGGGGTGTCGCGGTTTCGGCTGCTGCGCGAACAAGAGGGGTTTACGCCCTATCGCTGCGCCAAGGTGAACTGGGCGCCCTTCGCGCGCGATCTTGGCGCCGCAGAGCATGATAAAGACTTCGACCGCGCGGCATTCTTTGGGCTGCTCGAGCGGTTTTTCGTCTCGCAAGGGCTCGAAACCGATTGGGAGTCGCTTGAGGATGCGGATGACGAGCTGCTGATCAATTCTCTAGGGATGCTGTTGCCGCTGGATCCAGAAGATAAGCAGGCCTTGCTGGAGGCGCCCTGCCTGACGACCCGGCGTGAGACATTGATGACGCTGATGGATTATGCGCTGCATGGCGGGACCGAGGACAAGCTGCAATGACCGATGAGGATGAAAAGGCCGGAGCGCAAAGCGCATCGGCGCGCCCGCTCTTTGCCCGCCAGATGTTGGAGGCTTTGGTTTGTCCTCTGACCCAAACGGTGCTGAGCTATGACGCCGAGGCGCAGGAGCTGATTTCAAACGCCGCGCATCTGGCCTTTCCGATCCGGGGCGGCATCCCGATCCTGCTTGAAGACGAGGCGCGCAGGATCGACGATTAAAGCGCGCGGCCTTGCAAGAGGCGGGGCAGGGGGCCTGAGAGGCCCGCCGCCTGCCGCATGAAGCCACGCCGCAATCCGGGCATCGCCTGCACCATCCCCATCCCCAGATCACGCCCCAGTCGCAGGATAGGATTGTCGTTCGAAAACAGTCGATTGACGCTATCCATGCCAAGCGCGAGCGTGGTTGAATCAAAGCGGCGCCAGCCTTGGTAGCGCTCTAGCACATCCAGCGCGCCGATATCTTCGCCGCGGCGGCGGGCCTCGGTGATCACCTCGGCAAGCGCTGCCACATCGCGCAGCCCAAGGTTCAGGCCTTGGCCTGCGATCGGATGCACGCCATGGGCCGCATCGCCCACCAGTGCCAGACGCGGGCTGACATAGAACCGCGCCAGAGTGAGATTGAGCGGATAGCTGAAACGTGCCCCGGCCAGAGTTATCTCGCCTAGGAAATCGCCAAAGCGCGGGCGCAGGATAGCCATGAAATCCGCATCGTCCAGCGCCATGATGGCGCGTGCGGCCTCGGCGCTCTCGCTCCAGACGATAGAGGAGCGATTGCCCGTCAGTGGCAGAATCGCGAGCGGCCCCGAGGGCATGAAGACCTGATGGGCCACGCCATGATGCGGTTGCGCGTGCTCGAGGGCGGTGACCAGCGCTACCTGACCGTAATCCCAGCCTTCGCGCAAAATCCCGGCCCGTTCAGCCACCCCCGAACGCCGCCCATCGGCGCCCACCAGCAGCCGCGCGCGCAGGCGCTCCCCGCTCGACAAGGTGGCGGTGACGCCGCCCGGCTCGACCTCTTGGGCGGTGACCTGCGTGTCGTGGATCAGCGTGATCGCATCCGAGGCCTCCATTGCCTCCAGCAGGGCACAGTAGAGAAAACGGTCCTCCAGCATATAGCCGACCGGGCTTTGATCGAGCTCGCGAGAGTCGAAATGCAGCATCAGCGGCGAGATGCCCTCTCCGGCATGGCCGTCGCCCGCCTTGACCTCCATCATCGGCTGCGCGGTCGGCGCGAGCGCCTCCCACAGGCCAAGCGCGCTCAGCAGCTTTTGCGAGGCGATGGCCAGCGCATAGGCGCGCCCGTCGAAATCATCGCTCGCGCGGGCGCGCGCCGGGGCCGCATCCACCAGCGTGACGCGATGGCCCGCAGAGGCCAGAGCCAGAGCCAGCGTCGGGCCGTTCAGCCCGCCGCCCACGATTAGAATATCGGTATCGTATGTCATGGTGCTTACTATGGCCGCGCGCACGGGATTGTCCATGTGGTGCAGTGTCGTTAGCGTGAGGAAAACGGGCAAGGAGACACGGATGGAATGGCGTCTGGCAGGAGCGGCCGAGCAGGGGCGGGCAATCGCGGCAGGAGAGCTCGATCCGGTGGAGCAGGTCGAGGCCTATCTGTCTGCGGCTGACGCATCCGAGAATATCTATGCGCGTATGACCGCGCAGCGCGCCCGCGACGAGGCAATGGCGGCCCATCAGCGCGCCAAATCCGGTCGTCGGTACGGCGCGCTCGACGGTGTGGCGCTGAGTTGGAAGGATCTTGTCGACACGGCGGGCGTGGGCACCGAAGCTGGCTCGCGGCTGCTCAAGGGGCGGGTGCCGGAGGCCGATGCCGAGGCGCTGCGCGTGGCGACGCTGGGCGGGGCGGTCTGTCTGGGTAAGACCCATATGACCGAGCTGGCCTTTTCCGGTCTTGGGGTGAACCCGATGACCGCGACGCCGGGGAATATTCACGATCCGGCTTTGGCGCCCGGTGGCTCGTCCTCTGGCGCGGCGCTTTCGGTCTCGCGCGGGCTCGCGGCGGCGGCGATCGGCTCGGATACCGGGGGATCGGTGCGCGTGCCTGCGGCGTGGAACGATCTCGTGGGGCTCAAGACGACGCATGGCAGGCTCTCGCTGCAAGGGATCGTGCCGCTCTGTCGCCGTTTTGATACGCTGGGGCCGATCACTCGCAATGTCGAGGACGCAGCCCATGTCTTGGCGCTTCTCGAGGGGCGGCCCGTGCCCGACCTGCGCGAGACCAGCCTGCGCGGCAAACGGCTTTTGGTGCTCGAAGGCTTGGCCTTCGATCAGGCGCGCGAAGCGCCGGTGCAGGCCTTTGAGGCTGCCGTGGCGCGGTTGGAAAATGCTGGCGCGATCATCGAGCGGCGCGGCTTGTCGATGGTGGAGGCGGCGGTGGGGCTTTCGGGCGTGCTGTTCTCCCCCGAGGCCTATGGCGAATGGAAACACGAGATCGAGGCCGCGCCGGACAAGATGTATCCGGTCATTCTGGAGCGCTTCCGGACGGGGCGCGATGTGCTGGCATCGGACTATCTGGCAGCCTGGCATGCGCTTGAAGGGTATCGGGCGGAATATCTGGAACAGACCGCGCAATATGACGCCGTGCTGGTGCCCACCGCGCCGATCCTGCCGCCCAATACCCAAAAGCTGCTGACCGACCGGAGCTATTTCGAGACCGAGAATCTGCTCGCCTTGCGCAATACCCGGATCGCGAATGTGCTGGGGCTGTGCGCGCTGACCCTGCCGACCGGGACGGCGTCTTGCGGGCTTTCCCTTCTGGGCGCGCCGATGAGCGAAGATCGCCTGCTGAGACTGGGGATGGCCGCCGAGTCGGCTCTCGTCTGAAAAGCCACAGTGTAATTCGTCAAGTCCCCAAATGCGCTGAGTTTTTCTGGACGAACGGCGATCCGTTTTGTAACCTGTCTCACAATACGGAGCGCCAGAGACTCCGAACCATGAGGCACAGATGGATTTTCCCGAGCGGTTTTCGAACCTGCCCGAATATGCATTTCCGCGTTTGCGGGAGTTGCTTGATTCGCACGCCCCCGGCGGCGAGCCGCTTGCCATGTCCATCGGCGAGCCGCGTCACCCTATGCCTGCTTTCGTGGGTGAGGTCTTGGCGCAGAGCGTTGCGGAATTCGGCAAATACCCGGCCAATGACGGCACGCCCGAATTGCTTGCCGCGATCTCGGACTGGCTGAAGCACCGCTACAAGGTCGATATCGGCCCGGATCGGATCATGGCGCTCAATGGCACCCGTGAAGGGCTGTTCAACGCAGCGCTTGCGCTCTCGCCCGAGACCAAGCGTGGCAAAAAGCCCGTCATTTTGATCCCGAACCCTTTCTATCAGGTCTACGCGGTGGCGGCGGCAGCCGCCGGGGCCGAACCGGTTTTCGTGCCCGCAAGCGCTGAGACGGGCTTTTTGCCTGATTACGCAAGCCTGCCCGCCGAGGTGCTCGACCGGGTGACGATTGCCTATCTGTGCTCGCCCTCGAATCCGCAGGGTCGGGTCGCCTCGCGCGCCTATCTGACCGATCTGCTGGCGCTGGCCGAGACGCATGACTTCCGCGTCTTTGCCGATGAGTGCTATTCCGAGATCTGGCGTGAGGCCCCGCCGCCCGGCGCCGCCGAAGTGGCCGCCGAGATCGGCACGGATCCCGAGCGGGTGGCGATCTTTCACTCGCTCTCGAAACGCTCGAACCTGCCGGGGCTGCGCTCGGGCTTTGTCGCCAGCGGGCCGCGCAACATCCGCGAGATCCGCCGCTTGCGGGCCTATGCCGGTGCGCCCTTGCCGCTGCCCATCCAGCGCGTCTCCGAACGGGTCTGGCGCGATGAGGCGCATGTCACTGAAAACCGCAGGCTCTATGCCGAGAAATACGCGATTGCGGGCAAGATCTTTTCCGGGATCGACGGGGCGGATCTGCCGCAGGGCGGCTTTTTCCTGTGGCTGCCGGTGGCCGATGGCGAGGCCGCGGCGCTCAAGCTTTGGCAGAAGACCGGCATCCGGGTGCTGCCGGGCGCCTATCTGGCGCGGGACGTGAACGGGTTCAATCCCGGCAAGGAATTTATCAGGGTGGCTCTGGTCGCCCCAAAAGAAGAAACGCAGCGTGCGCTCACTGAGCTGCGCGACTGCCTTTACGGTTGAGGACGGTAGGTTATGGCATCTTATCAGGTACGACAGCGCGATCCGCTTTTCGATCAAGATACGCAAGCGGTACTGGAACGACGCGGTAAGGAGCTGGTGGGCGCTCTGTTGGTGCTCGCAGGCGTTTTGGCTGCAATGATGCTATTTTCCTACACGCCTGAAGATCCAAGCTGGATGGCTGCCTCCGATGAGCCGGTGCAAAACTGGCTGGGCCGGATCGGCGCGGGCATTGCCTCGCCGCTTTTCGTTATCATCGGCCATGGCGCGTGGCTGTTGCCCGCCGCGTTGCTGGCATGGGGCGTGCGCCTGATCACCCATCATGGTGAAGAGCGCCTTGTGTCCCGGATGATCTTCTTCCCGATCGCTGTGGCCACGGCTGCCGTCTATGCCGCGCTGCTCGTGCCGGGCGCGCAATGGGGTCAGGCCTTTGGTCTTGGCGGGCATTTCGGCGATATGATCGCAGGCTCGCTGCTGGGGATCGTCCCGGTCTCGGGCTCGATTGGGCTCAAGCTGTTCTCGCTGGTACTGGCGGGCGTGATGCTGGCGATCTCGTGCTATGTGCTGGGCTTCACGAAACCCGAGCTGCGCGCGATCACCCGCTTCATGTGGTTGGGCACGGTCGCCGTCTATGTCGGCATCATGAACCTTCTGGGCCGGGGCGCGAGTGCGTCGGTCAATGGCGCACGCCTTGCCGCCGAGCGCTCGCGTGAACGCCGGGCCGCTGCGATGGAGCGCGCCGCCGAGCTGGCTGCGTGGGAAGAGCAGCAGGTAATGGAAGACGATCACTACTATGCGCCCGAGGTGGAAGCACCGCCCGCGCGCGGCTCGTTCCTGTCGCGCATTCGTCGTCCGGCCGAGCCGGAATATGACGCCTATAGCCCGACGCCTGAGCTGTTCGAAATGGAACCGGATTGGGAAAACATGCCGCAAGAGGCGCCGAGCGATGACCGGATCCGCGCGCGCATCTCGCAGGCTGTGCAGAACCGTAAGGTCGCTGCGGCGGCACACGATTATGCCCCCGCGCCCGAGCCCTATCTCGCCCATGATCTGCCCGAGATGATGGAAGAGCCCGAGCCGCCGCCCGCACCGCCCTCGGTGCTGGCTGCTGTCGCCAAGCGTCTGGCGCGTCCGCAGCGTGCCGCGCAGGCAGCGCCCGAGCCGCGGCCCGAACC
>NZ_JHEH01000039.1 GCF_000715505.1 Thioclava dalianensis | reverse complement strand
CCCGCCGATATTCGGCTGAAACTGGCACCCAAATTGCATTGAGCGCAGCTCTCGCGTGTGCTGGTGACAACGTTGTTATGGTCTTCCCCTTACGGCTGATATAGAATCGCGTGTAATCAGAGCCCGAAAACGTGGCCCCAAAACGGCGAGCAGTATCTTATGGACCATTCTTCGCTTGCGATGGCGCAGGAGATCGATTTCTCCTTGCTGGCACTTTTCGTGCGCGCATCTTTCATCGTCAAATTAGTGATGATCATTCTTGTCGTGGCCAGTTTCTGGTCATGGGCGATCATCATCCGCAAATTCATCGCGTATCGCGCCGCCAAGATCGAGGCCGAGCAATTCGACCGCGCCTTCTGGTCGGGCGAGCCGCTCGATGAGCTGTTCGATCAGATCGGCCCGACGCCCAGCGGTGCCAGTCAGAAGATCTTTGCCGCAGGCATGATGGAGTGGCGACGCTCGCATCGGCAGGATGGCGCGTTGATCGCAGGCGCTCAGGCCCGGATGGAGCGCTCTATGGATGTCGCGATCCTGAAGGCGACCGAGGGGCTGAATTACGGCCTCAACTTCCTTGCAACCGTGGGCTCGATCTCTCCCTTCGTGGGTCTGTTCGGCACGGTCTGGGGGATCAAGGTCGCCTTCGAAGAGATCGCGATTTCGCAAAACTCCTCGCTGGCCGTCGTGGCGCCGGGCATCTCCGAGGCGCTGGTTGCAACCGCGCTGGGTCTGCTTGCGGCCATTCCCGCGGTGATCTTCTACAACAAGCTCTCGTCGGATGCCGACCGGATCGCGTCGAACTACGAGGCCTTCGCCGACGAATTCACCACCATTCTCTCGCGGCAGTTGGACGGCTGACATGGGCGCAGGAGTGGCAAAACGCAGCTCTGGTGGATCGCGCCGCAGGCGGGGCGGGCGGTCGCGCCACGCCGCGATGAGCGAGATCAACGTCACGCCGATGGTCGACGTGATGCTGGTGCTGCTGGTGATTTTCATGGTGGCCGCGCCGATGATGACGGTGGGCGTGCCGCTGGAGCTGCCCAAGACGGCGGCCAAGGCGGTCCCGACCGAGGCGGAAGTGCCGCTGACGGTGTCAATTCAGGCCGACGGAAAGATCGCGTTGATGAATTCCGAGGTGCCCGAGGGGCAACTGGTCGAGCGGCTCCGGGCCATCGCCAAGGAGCGCGACAGCGACAAGATCTTCCTGCGCGCCGATGGCAAGATTGCCTATTCGCAAGTGGTGCAGGTGATGGGCGCGCTCAATGGCGCGGGCTTCTCCAACATCACTCTTGTGACCGATACCGGGGGGCCGCAATTGACGGCGCCTGCGGGAAACTGAGCCCAGGGGGCACGTTTCGATGAACCGGCCGGAGAAAATCGGGTTTTATGCTTCGGGTGCGCTGCATCTGGCGGTGATCGTGCTTGCGATCACCGGGACGGAGTGGTTGCGCCCCACGCCCCAGACGCCCGAGGTGATTTCTCAGGTTGCGGTGATGTCCGAGCAGGATTTCAACGCGATGATGGCCTCTGCACCGAAAGATGCGCCGCAGCCGACGCCTGATCCGAAGGCACCGATTGCGCCGACGCCCCCCAATGAGAGCGCGCCGCCCGAGACGCCCGCCCCCGAGGCGCAGGCCCAGCCCGAGCCCAAGCCCGACGCGCTGGCCGATCCGGCAGCCCAAGCCGATGCCAAGCCCGATGTGAGCAATATCCAAGAGCCGCCCGCACAGGCGGATGTCTCGGACACGCCGCCGGTGATGGCGCCGCCCGTCGAGGTGCCTTCGGATACCGTCTCGCCCGAGATTTCGCCGCAGCCCAAGCCCAAGCAGGTGCCGCGCGTGGCCCCCACGCCCGCGCCCGAGCCACCGCCGGATGCGCAGGTTTCCGAGACCGCCAAACCCGCCGAGACGCCCAAGCCCGAGGCCACGCCCCAGCCGGTGCCCGACAAGCCCAAGCAGGCCGAGGCGCCGCCCGAGGCCACGAGTGAAATCGCGACGGAGGCGAATAAGACCGACACGCCCGAGACCTCCGCGCCGCAAGCCTCGCCGCGCCCGGCCAGCAAGCCCAACCCGCCCGCGCCGGGGCCCGGCGGGACCGGCTCTGCGCCGACCGGGCCGCCGATCACCGCGGGTGAGAAGGACGCGTTGATCGTGGATGTGAAGCGCTGCTGGAATGTCGGCGCGCTGAGTTCCGATGCGCTGCGCACGACGGTGACGCTCTCGGTCCAGATGCAGCCCGATGGTCACCCGATCATCTCGTCGATCAAGCTGGTGGGCTCGTCCGGGGGCTCCGGCTCGGCGGTGGATCAGGCCTTTGAGGCAGGCAAGCGCGCCATCGTGCGCTGCGGTGCGGATGGTTTCCCGCTGCCGCCCGAGAAATATGCACGCTGGAAGACGATCGAGATTGATTTCAATCCTGACAAGATGAGGATGAAATAATGCTCGGTGCGATGAAACCTCGCGCGCTGTCATGGGGTTGTGATGCGCAAGAGGGCTATAATCCGTTACTACTCGGACCGTGTCCGGGAAAGGGAGTGTGACATGAAGCGTTTCGTTCTGGCCATGATGATGGCGTTGCTCGCGGGGCCGATGGCGGCCTTTGCACAGAGTCAGGAGCCGCTGCACATCACCATCACCGATGGTGTGATTGAGCCATTGCCCTTCGCGATGGCAGGCTTTCTGCCCGAAAGCCCCGATGCCGCCCAGATGGCGCAGCAGATCTCAAAGGTCATCTCGGATGATCTGACCGGCACCGGACTGTTCCGCGAGATCCCGAAATCCGCCTATGTCCAGAAGATCGACACGTTCGACACCCCGGTGAACTATTCCGATTGGCAGGCGATCAACGCGCAGGCGCTGGTCGTGGGCTCGGTCGGCATGTCGGGCGGCAAGCTCGTCGTGAAGTTCCGCCTGTTTGACGTGTTCTCGGGCCAGCAGATGGGCGATGGGCAGCAGCTTGCAGCCTCGCCTGCAAGCTGGCGCAGGCTCGCCCATAAGGTCTCGGATGTGATTTATTCGCGCATCACGGGCGAAGGCCCCTATTTCGACAGTCGCGTGGTGTTCGTCTCCGAGAGCGGCCCGAAGAATGACCGTCAGAAACGGCTGGCCGTCATGGATTACGACGGTGCCAATGTGAGCTATCTCACGGATGCCTCGACCATCGTGCTTGCGCCGCGCTTTTCGCGCGATGGCAATAAGGTGCTCTACACCACCTTCGAAACCGGCTTCCCGCGGATCAAGATGCTGGATGTCGCAACCGCCTCTGCGCGGCTTCTGCCCGATGTGCCGGGCACGATGACCTTCGCGCCGCGCTTCTCGCCAGATGGCTCGAAAATCGTCTATTCGCTGGAGCAAAACGGTAATACCGACCTGTGGCTGATGGATGTCGCGAGCGGCGAGACCCAGCGGCTCACCACCAGCCCCTCGATCGAGACCTCGCCCTCCTTCTCGCCCGATGGCAAGCAGATCGTCTTCGAGAGCGACCGCTCGGGCACCCAGCAGCTCTACATCATGTCGGCCTCGGGCGGCGATGCGACCCGGATCAGCTTTGGCGACGGGCGCTATTCCACCCCGGTCTGGTCGCCGCGCGGCGATATGATCGCCTTTACCAAGCAAAATGCGGGCCGGTTCCACATCGGCGTGATGCGGACCGATGGCTCTGAAGAGCGGCTGTTGACCTCGAGCTTCCTTGATGAGGGCCCGACATGGTCGCCCAATGGCCGTGTCATCATGTTCACGCGTGAGTCGCCCGGTGCACAGGGCGAGGCCGCGCTCTATTCGGTCGATATTTCGGGGCGCAACCTCAAGAAAGTGCCGACGCCGGGCCCCGCGTCAGACCCGGCATGGTCGCCGCTTCTCCCCTGAGGCGTCAATTCACAAGCGCTGAGTTACCTGATAAGCTTGCCCGCGAGGGCAGAACAACGAGAAGGCGGAGATCATGAAATTTGCAGCAAAGGCGGCACTGGTTGTCGCGATTCTGGGCCTCGCGGCCTGTTCCAATCCCGATAAATACGGCTCGGGTGCAGTTGGACCGGGCGGCACGCTTGGGCCGGGCGGCGCTGGCATGAACGGCGGCATGGGCGGCGTGAACGACCCCAATTCGCCAGCCTATTTCAGCCAGACCATCGGTGACATGGTGCATTTCCAGGTTGACCAATCGACGCTGACCGACACCGCGCGCGGCATTCTCACCCAGCAGGCAAGCTGGCTTGTGAGCCACCCGAGCTACACCGCGATCATCGAAGGTCATGCCGATGAGCAGGGCACGCGCGAATACAACCTTGCGCTCGGCGCACGCCGCGCCAATGCCGCGCAGGAATTCCTGATCAGCCAAGGCGTTGCGGCCAACCGCCTGCGCACCGTGTCCTACGGCAAGGAGCGCCCGCTGGCTGTCTGCTCGAGCGAGGAATGCTACGCCAAGAACCGGCGCGCGGTCACCGTGATCTCGCAATCGGCGGTAGGGAGCTAAGTCATCATGCTGCGGGCAATGACATTGAGTGCGGCGCTGCTTTTCAGCGCCGCGATCCCCAGCTTTGCGCAAGACGCAAGCCGTACCCAGACGCTGGCCGATATTAAGACAGAGCTGGGTCAGGTTCAGGGGGAGATCGACGGGCTGCGCAGCGAGCTGAAAGCCTCGGGAGCCGCCGGGCTGCAACGCGCGGGCGGCTCTTCGGCACTTGAGCGGATGGATTCGATGGAGCTGTCGCTGAGCCATCTGACCGACCGTGTCGAGGAGCTGGAGAACAAGATCAACCGCGTCGTGGCCGATGGCACGAACCGCGTGGGCGATCTGGAATACCGCGTCTGCGAGATGGAGAAGGGCTGCGATATCTCCAAGCTGGGCGCAACCAAACCGCTGGGCGGGGGCGACGCAAGCACCACGCCCTCGGTCAATGCGCCCGCATCCGACAGCGCGACCGATAGTCCCGATCTCGCGATCAACGAGAAATCGGATTTCGAGGCAGGCAAGGCCGCCTATGAAAAGGGCGACTACGCCTCGGCGGCCGATCTGCTGGCCACGTTCAAGGAAACCTATCCCGGATCTCCGTTGATGGGCGATGCGATGTATTATCGTGGTGATGCGCTCTCGAAAGAGGGCGATACCGCGAATGCCGCGCGCGCTTGGCTTGCGGGCTTCTCCGCCGATCCCACGGGCAAGCGGGCGGGCGACAACCTTCTCGCGCTGGGGAAGGCGCTGGGTCAGCTTGGCCAGACGAGTGAGGCCTGCACCACGCTGGGGCAGGTGGGCACACGTTTCCCCGGGTCTTCGGCGGCGATGGAGGCGCAGACGGCACGGCAAAACCTGAACTGCCAGTGACGCCGCTTCACGAGATCGCACGCGATGCTTTTCACCCCGATGCGCCCCGGCGTGTCGGGGTTGCCGTTTCGGGCGGCTCGGATTCGATGGCGACGCTGCATCTGCTGGCAGATCAGTTCGAGGTCCATGCGGTGACTGTCGATCACGGTCTGCGCCCGGAGGCGGCCTCCGAGGCGCGCGCGGTGGCTGCGGCCTGTGCGAAACTGGGCGTGCCGCATGAGATCGTGCATTGGGATGGCACACGCGCGCAGGGCAACCTGATGGATGCGGCGCGGCGTGCGCGCATGGAGCTGATCGGCGCTTGGGCGCAGCGCCACGGGGTCGCCCATGTCGCGCTGGGGCATACGGCGGATGATCAGGCCGAGACGTTCCTGATGCGCCTGTCGCGGGAGGCCGGGCTGGAAGGTCTGTCGGGCATGCGGCGCCGCTACCGGGCCGAGGGCGTGTGCTGGCACCGCCCCTTTCTCGGCGTGACGCGCGCCGATCTGCGCGCCCATCTGCGCGAGATCGGTGTCGCGTGGATCGAGGATCCCTCCAATGCCGATCCGCGGTTTGAGCGGGTGCGCGCCCGCCACGCGCTCGCAGGTCTGGCCGATCTGGGCATTACGGCGCAGGGGCTGAGCCGGACTGTGGGGCATCTCGCGCAGGCGCGCGACGCGCTCGATGCCGGGCTTGCGCCCTTTGTGGCACGACATATCCGCGAAGAGGCAGGCGCGCTTTATATCGACGCGGATGCCTTCACCCGCGATCTGCCCGATCAACTGCGCCGGAGGGTGCTCAACGCGGCGCTGCAATGGGTGGCGGGTGCGCCCTATCCGCCGCGCGGCGCGAAGCTGGATCGGCTGCTGGGGGGGCTCGCGCCCTGCACCCTGCATGGCTGCCAGTTGAGCGCTGCAGGGCAGAGCGTGCTGATTTGTCGCGAGGCTGCGGCGATCGCGGATCTGCGGGTGCCTGCGTCGCGCGGGCACTGGGACCGCTGGCATGTCGAAGGGCCTGCATCCGAAGGGCTGGAAATCGGTGCCCTTGGCCCGGATGGGCTTGCGCAACTGCCCGATTGGCGCGCGCTTGGCACGCCGCGCGCAGTGCTTTTGTCGACGCCTGCGCTCTGGGCGCAAGAAAAGCTTATTTCCGCGCCCGTTGCGGGGTTTGAAAGCGGCTGGAAAGCGCGTATGGAGGCGGGCAGCTTCGCTGTGACGAATTTCAGGCGTTGAACCCGGCCCCGGAATGCCTATTTTCACTAGGCAGACGTGGCGACCGAGGGTCAGCCGCCTTGGACGATTGGAGGATATCCCTTGGGTAATGCACGCAATCTGGCCTTCTGGGCGGTGCTGTTCCTGTTGATTTTGGCGTTGTTCAATCTCTTCGGAGATGGGCAATCGAACATGAATTCGAGCCAGGCCACCTATTCGGAATTTATTGACGCGGTCGATAAGGGTGAGGTCAAATCCGCCCAACTCGATGGCGAAAACGTGCGCTACCAGCTTGCGGATGGAACGAATTTCACGACCATCAAACCGCTTGAGGACCCGATCGCTGAAAAGCTGATCAGCAAGGGCGTCTCGGTGCGCGTGGTCAAGCAGGCGCAGTCGGGCTTCATGTCGCTCTTGGGCGTGTGGTTGCCCTTCCTCGTTCTGATCGGGATCTGGATCTTCTTCATGAACCGGATGCAGGGCGGCGGTAAAGGCGGCGCGATGGGCTTTGGCAAATCCAAGGCGAAGCTTTTGACCGAGAAACATGGCCGGGTCACCTTTGACGATGTCGCAGGTATCGACGAGGCCAAGGAAGAGCTCGAAGAGATCGTGGAATTCCTGCGCAACCCGCAGAAATTCTCGCGCCTTGGCGGCAAGATCCCCAAGGGCGGTCTTCTGGTCGGCCCTCCGGGTACGGGTAAAACGCTGCTGGCGCGCGCGATTGCGGGCGAGGCGGGCGTGCCCTTCTTCACCATCTCCGGCTCTGACTTCGTCGAGATGTTCGTGGGCGTCGGCGCAAGTCGGGTGCGCGACATGTTCGAGCAGGCCAAGAAAAACGCGCCTTGCATCGTCTTCATCGACGAAATCGACGCGGTGGGCCGTGCCCGCGGCGTCGGCATCGGCGGCGGCAATGACGAGCGCGAGCAGACCCTCAACCAGCTTCTGGTCGAGATGGACGGTTTCGAGGCCAATGAGGGCATCATCATCATCGCGGCGACCAACCGTAAAGATGTGCTTGACCCTGCGCTGCTGCGTCCGGGCCGCTTCGACCGCACGATCCATGTGCCGAACCCTGACATCAAAGGCCGCGAGAAAATCCTCACCGTGCACGCCCGCAAAGTGCCGGTCGGTCCCGACGTCGATCTGCGTACCATCGCGCGGGGCACGCCGGGCTTCTCGGGGGCGGACCTGATGAACCTCGTGAACGAGGCGGCGCTGATGGCGGCGCGTATCGGGCGTCGCTTTGTGGCGATGGAGGATTTCGAGCAGGCCAAGGATAAGGTGATGCTGGGTGTGGAGCGCCGCTCGATGGTGCTGACGCCCGAGCAAAAGGAAATGACCGCCTATCACGAAGCGGGTCATGCCATTGTCGGTCTGAGCCTGCCGAAATGTGACCCGGTCTATAAGGCCACGATCATTCCGCGCGGTCAGGCCCTTGGGATGGTGGTGTCGCTGCCCGAGATGGACAAGCTGAATTACCACAAGGACGAGGCCAAGCAGAAGATCGCCATGACCATGGCGGGCAAGGCCGCCGAGATCTTGAAATGGGGCGCGGATCACGTCTCGAACGGGCCGGCAGGCGATATTCAGCAGGCCTCCGCAATCGCGCGGGCGATGGTGATGCGCTGGGGCATGTCCGACAAGGTTGGCAATATCGATTATGCCGAAGCGCATGAGGGATATCAGGGCAATACGGCCGGGTTCTCGGTCTCGACCAAGACTAAGGAGTTGATCGAGGAAGAGGTGCGCGAGCTGATCGAAGAAGGCTATCAGCACGCCCGCCGTATCTTGGATGAGCGTCAGGCTGATTGGGAGCGTCTTGCGCAGGGGCTTCTTGAATATGAGACCCTGACCGGCGACGAGATCAAGAAGGTCATGGCAGGCGAGCCTCTGGGCGGGGATGACGACAATACGCCCTCGGGCAATCTGCCTTCGGTGACCTCGCTGCCCAAGACCAAGTCCAAGAAAGAGTCCGGCGGTGAGGGTGACACCTCGCCGGAGCCCTCAACTTGATCTGATCACAAGGCGATATGCGCGATGTCAGATGGCATGAAGGACTGGAACCCCGACAGCTATGCGCGGTTCCGGGATGTGCGATTGCGTCCGGCGCTGGATCTGCTTGCGCAGATCCCGACGCTGCCTGAACGCGGTAAGGTGGTCGATCTGGGCTGCGGCTCAGGCGCGGTGGCCGAGGCGCTCTCGACCCGCTTTCCCAAGCGCAAGCTGGTGGGCGTGGATCAGTCCGAGGCGATGCTGCAAAAGGCCGCGAGCACCGGGGCCTATCGGCGGCTCGATCAGGACGATATCTCGCGCTGGGAGCCCAACAAGCCGCCCGCGCTGATCTTTTCCAACGCCGCCCTGCAATGGGTGCCCAATCACGCGGCGCTTCTGCCCAGGCTGGCGGGCGCGTTGCGCCCGGGCGGTGTGCTGGCGGTGCAGATGCCAGCGCAACAGCGCGCGCCCTCGCATCGGATCCTGCGCGAGTTGGCGCAGGAGATGTTCCCCGACCGGTTCGATTTCACCGGCTGGGAGCCCCCCGTTGCCGCGACCGTGGATTACGCCCAGATCCTGCGCAAGCTGGGCCGCTACGATCTGTGGACCAGCGAATATCTGCATCAACTTCCCATCGCCGAGGACGGTCATCCAGTGCGTCTTTTCACGCAATCGACCGCCATGCGCCCCTACCTGACGCAGTTGAGTGACACCGAGCAGGCGGCGTTTATTCGTCGCTATGAAACCGCGCTTCAGACGGTCTATCCTGTGCAGGCCGATGGATCGGTTTTGCTCCCGTTCCGTCGGCTGTTCCTTGTGCTGCAAAGGGAAGCGTAATGGCCGCTCTCAAACCGACGAATTATCATGGCGACGTGGTGTGGCTGGGTCGCGTGATGCATGAGGGTGTCTTGCCCTCAGAGGCGAGCGAGGCCTTGGAGTTCACCTTCGATGGCCCAGAGGGCGAAGTGCATGGCGGACGCACCCGGCCCGCGTGCGCGCGCGTGCTCGATCAGCATCCGCGCGGCACTGAGATTGCCAATGTGCGCCAGCTGACGATCCTCTCCGCCGAGGAATTGGCCGAGACCGCTTTTGCGATGGGTGTCCCCGAGATCTTGCCGGAATGGCTGGGCGCCACGATCGTGCTGCGCGGCATGCCCGATCTGACGCATCTCCCGCCCTCATCGCGTCTGCAGGCCGAAAGCGGGCTGACCTTTGTGGTCGATATGGAAAACCGTCCCTGCGTGCTGCCCGGTCGCGTCATCGAGGAGCATTTCCCTGAGAAGGGCGCGCGCTTCAAGCCCGCCGCGAGTGGCCGTCGTGGTGTCACTGCTTGGGTTGAGCGGCCCGGACGTCTGGTCGTGGGCGACAGCCTGCGCCTGCACATTCCCGACCAGCGCGCGTGGGAGCTGATGGCGGAGGCGCGCTAGGCGTCTTTGAGGGCATCAACCTTTGCAAATCTGTGACCGACGCGACGCGCCGGAGCCTTGAGCTTATGCGTGCAAGCTGCGATAGCGTGCGTAACAGTTCTGGACGGAGCCCGATCATGCCCGATACCCCCCGGATCACGACGCTTGGCGAGGCCCGCGCGCAGATCGACGCGCTGGATGTCGAGCTGATCGCGTTGCTGGCCGCCCGCACGCGGATCGTCGAACAGGTTGTCCATATCAAACAGCGCGAGGGTCTGGCAGCACGGCTGCCTGACCGGGTCGATGAGGTGATCGACAATGCCGTTCGACAGGCGAAGGCCGCGGGCGTGGATCCGGGGCTCGTGGAAGGTCTCTGGCGTGAGATGGTAGAGCATTTCATCGCCTTGGAAGAACGCGATTTGGGCAAGGAGGGGCGGAGATGAGCGCCAGTATTATCGACGGCAAGGCTTTTGCGGCCGGGGTGCGCGAGAAGGTGGCAGGCCATGTCGCCCGCCTGCGCGAGGAACACGGGATCAAGCCGGGGTTGGCTGTGGTGCTGGTGGGCGAGGATCCCGCCTCTGAGGTCTATGTCCGCAACAAGGGCAAGCAGACGCTTGAGGCCGGGATGAACTCCTATGAGCACAAGCTGCCCGACACCACGCCCGAAGCCGATCTGTTGGCGCTTGTGGCGCGGCTCAATGCCGATCCGGCCGTGCATGGCATTCTGGTGCAATTGCCGCTGCCCGATCACATCGACGCCGAGAAGGTGATCAATGCGATTGAGCCGGCCAAGGATGTCGATGGGTTCCACATCCTCAATGTCGGGCTGTTGGGCACGGGCCAGAAGGCGATGGTGCCCTGCACCCCGCTGGGCAGCCTGATGATGCTGCGCGATCAGCTTGGCAGCCTATCGGGGTTGAATGCGGTCGTGGTCGGGCGCTCGAACATTGTCGGCAAGCCGATGGCACAGCTTTTGCTGCGCGAGAGCTGCACCGTGACGATCGCCCATTCGCGCACCAAGGATCTGGCCGATGTCTGCCGCGGCGCGGATATTCTGGTGGCCGCCGTTGGGCGCGCACGGATGATCCCGGGCGACTGGATCAAGCCGGGTGCCACGGTGATCGATGTGGGCATCAACCGCATTCCCGCGCCTGAGAAGGGCGAGGGCAAGACCCGGCTTGTCGGCGATGTCGATTTCGAAAGCGCGGTTGAGGTCGCGGGCGCGATCACGCCGGTTCCGGGCGGTGTCGGCCCGATGACGATTGCCTGCCTGCTGGCCAATACGGTGACGGCCTGCTGCCGGGCGCATAACCTGCCCGAGCCCGAGGGGCTGACGGCCTGACAAAAAATGTCCCGGCGCGCTTTGTGCGGCCGGGACGGTCTTTGGATCGGATCAGCGCGCGGCTGACTTCGGCCCGGATTTTGCGCCCGCTGCGTCGGATTTATGCGTGGGCAGCTCGATATTGATCTCGAGACTCGAGATATCGTCTTTGCTTTCCATACGAATATCGACGTCGTTATCTTCGATCTTCATGTATTTCCGGATCACGGCGAGGATGTCGTTTTGCATCGCGGGCAGGTAGTCGGGCTCGGTTGAGCCCTTGCCGCGCTCATGCGCCAGCAAGATCTGCAAACGGTCCTTCGCCATCTGGGCCGATTTCGGGCGGCGGGGCTTGAGCGAGAAACCAAACAAGCTCATGCCGACCGTCCAAAGAAGCGGCCGAGCAATCCGGGGCGTTTGTCGGTTCCGATGCGCATCGGGACGTCTTCGCCCAGCAGGCGGGCCACGGCGTCTTCATAGGCGGCAGCGGCGCTGGAGGGCGTCTCGTCGAGCACCACGGGCATGCCGACGTTCGAGGCGCGCAGCACGGCGGGGCTTTCGGGCACGATCCCCAGAAGCGGCACCGCCAGCAGTTCCAGCACGTCCTCGACCGTCATCATCTCGCCGCGATCAATGCGGCCCTGATCGTGACGGGTCAGCAGAACCTGCGATTTGACCGGGGTCTCGCCCTTTTCGGCGCGGCGCGTCTTGGAGGCCAGAAGCCCCAGCACCCGGTCACTGTCGCGCACCGAGGAGACCTCGGGGTTGGTCACGACCACGGCCTCATCGGCGTAATACATCGCCATCTGGGCGCCGCGCTCGATCCCTGCGGGGCTGTCGCAGATGATGTAGTCGAACTCGTCGCGCAGCTCTTCGAGCACCTTCTCGACGCCCTCATTGGTCAGCGCGTCCTTGTCGCGGGTCTGCGAGGTCGGCAGGATCGAGAGGGTCTCGACCCGCTTGTCCTTGATCAGCGCTTGGCTGAGCCGGGCATCGCCCTGCACCACGTTGATGAAGTCGAACACGACCCGGCGCTCGCAGCCCATGATCATGTCGAGGTTGCGCAGGCCCACGTCGAAGTCGATGACCACGACCTTATGGCCCCGTTTCGCGATGGCCGCCGAGATCGCAGCCGCCGAGGTTGTCTTGCCAACGCCGCCCTTGCCGGAAGTGATCACGATCACCCGGCCGCGTGCCGATTCTTCCTTGAGTTGCGTCATTCGAACGCCTCCACACATAATTTGTCGCCATCGAGAAAGACCTGCACGCCCTGCTTGCGCAGCTCGGGTGGGATCGTCTCGCTCGTTTTGTAAAGTCCTGCAATCGCCATCAGTTCGGCCTGCTGGCTGCGGCAATAGATGCGCGCGCTCTCATCGCCATGCGCGCCTGCAATCGCACGCCCGCGCAGCGTGCCATAGACATGGATGCTGCCTGCGGCCACGATCTCGGCGCCCGAGGCGACCGAGCCCACAATCGTCAGATCGCCATGTTCGGCGACAACCATCTGCCCCGAACGGACCGAGCTGGTGACGGTGACATTGGTCGATGCCGGGGCAGGGGCTGCGGCCTTCGCCTCGGCGCGCTTGGCCTTGGCCCGGGCGGCGGGCAGGGCGGTTTCGCGCCCGACCTTGATCGGGATGATCCCGTAGCCGCGCACGGTCGAGAGCTGCAGCTCGGTCGCATTCTGCGCGCCAAAGATCAGCAGGTCGCGCTGAAACAGATTGTCGATGAGATCACGGATCGTGCCGGGCTGATCCAGTTCGGGCACCAGCGCGAAATCAAGTACGATGGGCGCGTCGTCGAGAATTTGCGGCGCCTGCGCAAGCTGGGCATCGAGCCGCGTGTAGAACGATTCGTCGAACACGGTGGTTTCGATGCGCAGCGCCACCGCGGTCAGAAACAGGCCGCGGAAATGGAAAGGTCGAACGCTCACCGGATCGCTGGCGCTCCGGTCTTCACTGCTGGGGGTCTGCACGAGTGGCCTCGATCTGCTCTGTGTTTGGCGCGACGCGTCGCGCTTCATTATTTTTGTCCGTTATTAGGCAGCGCCTGCGCGTTTGCCACCCACAAAACGGTGCCTGCCGGATACTGGGCAGAAATTTGCTGTCAATGATCCGATTTCCGCCAGTGAGTCGGCGCGAAGATGCGCGTGAACGGCGCGCGGCGCAAGGGGGGTGGAGGCCACGCGCCGAGAGCCGCGCGCGGTGGCGCCGGGGGCAAGCGCGCTGCGCCGCTGCGATCACGGATTGCTCACGTGAGTTTGATGTCAACGCACCCCGTGGCGCGGGCATGGCCCGGCGCGCATTTTCGCCCGGCCAAGCCGATTTAGTGGACGATCACCTCATCGCGCACGAACATATTCGCCCAGGCGCGGTCCACAAGCTCGGGCGTCATCTGGTTCGGAATGCCCTCGAATTCGCAGATCGAGATCATCTGGTCGATCAGGAAGATCGGCTGATAGTTCGCGTAGATATTGTCGATGGTCGGGTATTTTACCTTCAGGAGGTGGAGCAGCGCCTTCTCATCGAGCGGCATTTTGCGCTTTCTGGCGACCAGTTGGAAGATCTTGAGGAAGTCCTGCTGGCTCGGCCCGTCGATCTTGATCTTGAAGAAGATCCGGCGGAGCGCGGCCTTGTCGAAGATCTCGTTGGGGTGGAAGTTGGTCGAGAAGATCACCAGCGTGTCGAAGGGCACTTCGAATTTCTCGCCCGATTGCAGCGACAGGATATCGCGGTTTTCTTCAAGCGGCACGATCCAGCGGTTCACCAGTTTCTGCGGCGGGTCGGCCTGACGGCCAAGGTCGTCCACGATGAACACTCCGCCCGAGGCCTTGAGCTGCAACGGCGCGGTATAGGTGCGCGCGGTGGCGTTGTATTTCAGATCGAGCATGTCGAGCGACAGCTCGCCCCCGGTGATCACGGTCGGGCGCTCGCAATAGACATAGCGGGTGTCGAATTGCAGCCCGCGCTTGCGCAGGGCGCTCGGGTCGTCTTGCGGTAGCGGCGCCGTGGTGTGCACGATCGGGTCGAAGACGGTGATGACCTGGCCTGCATATTCAATCGCGCGGGGGATGTAGATATTGTCTCCGATCGCGTCGCGGATGCCGTTCGAGATCGAGGATTTGCCGTTGCCGGGCGGGCCATACATCAGGATCGAGCGCCCCGAGGAGACCGCCGGGCCAAGCTGGCCGATCAGGTCGGGCGGCAGCACGAGGTGTCCCATCGCGCTGGTAAGCTGCGTGCGCGTCAGCTGGATATTGCGGATCGACTGGCGTTTGACCTGCTCTTGATAGACGCGCAGCGGCACTGGCAGGGCCCCGAAATATTCCGATTGCGAGAGCGCATCGAGCGCGCGCGCCTTGCCCGTATCCGAAAGCTGAAAGACCATCTCGCCGCCCGAATTGGCGTGCAGCGTGCCCATCGCCTCGACGAGCCCCTGCTTGCGGCACAGATCGATCAGCTCCTGCGTGAGGGTGATCGGCAGGCAAAGCTGCTCGCCCAAGCTCCGCACCGCGCCGATATTGGTCCGAAACATCGTCTTGAGAAGAAGGTCGCGCATCATCACCGTGCTCAGCCCGGTTTCCTCAAGGCTGCGCGGGGGAAGCGGGGCGATGCCCTCTGCGGTCATCATGTTCATCGGATCCGTTCCTTCTTATGCTCGAGGCCGCCTGCCCACCGGCGGTCGCCATGTCCTTGCGGTCGCGGTCAAAAAGCCGCCAAGGCCGCTATTGGGATTCCCCAAATCACCTTGCATGGCTATTGTGGCCAAAAATGGGAAAAATCGCGGAAGAGGCGGATATGCAGGACAAAAGAGGGGCAGGTGCCGATCCGGCGCGGCTGATCGCGGCGATCGTTGTGCTCGTGATCGCGCTTGCGGCCTTGCCGTTGCTCAAGGGCGCGCTGATCATCGACAAGCACGAAGGCGACACGCTGCATCTGTCCGATATCGTGCTGCGGATGGCCGATTACGGACAATGGCCGCAGCTTGATTTCATGACGCCTCTGGGCTTGCTGGCAGTCTGGCCGATTGCGCTGTTCGTCAAGGCGGGCTGGGGTGTCGGCATGGCTTTCGTCGCCGCACAGACGGCGGTGGCCGTGATCTTGCTGGGGCCGATCCTGCGCGCG
Source organism: Thioclava dalianensis (assembly GCF_000715505.1). Classification (GTDB taxonomy): domain Bacteria; phylum Pseudomonadota; class Alphaproteobacteria; order Rhodobacterales; family Rhodobacteraceae; genus Thioclava; species Thioclava dalianensis. The sequence continues at coordinate 11,972 of NZ_JHEH01000039.1, read as the reverse complement.
GCCCTGTCGCGGTTCCCCGGCTGGACCGCTTGGGCCTATGCGGCGTTCTGCGTGGTTCTGATCCTCGCCTTGGTGCCCGGCGAGGCCAATGCCGCGCTGTCGGTGTCTATGCATTACAACCGCTGGGCTTGGGCCGTGACCTATGTGGCGCTGCCGCTTGCGATCCTCGAGCCGCTGGGGCGGCGCAAGCCCTGGACCGACGGCGCGCTGATCGGTCTGGCCTTTGCGGCGCTGGTGCTGATCAAGATTACCTACGCGGCGGCTCTGTTCCCGGCGGTCTTGCTGGCGCTGATCCTGCGGCGCGATTTCAAGGCGATTGCGGCGGCGGTGCTTTGGGGTGGCGGCGTGATGGCTTTGGTGACCGTTATGATGGGGGTGGCTTACTGGCCCGCTTATCTGCACGATCTGCTGACCGTGGCGGGATCGACCACGCGCGCGGCGCCCGGGATGGCCCTGCCGGGCGTGATCGCGGCACCTGCCTATCTGGGGGGTACTATCGCGCTTCTGGCGAGTGTGATCTTCCTGCGGCAGGCCGGGCGGATGCGCGAGGGGCTGGTGCTGCTCGTGTTGGCGCCGGGGTTTGTCTACGTGACCTATCAGAATTTCGGCAATGACCCGCAATGGTTGATCCTTGCGGGGCTTCTGGCCATCTCGCTGCGCCCCGAGGGAGCGGTGCGCAATGCGCTTGGATGGCCGCTGCGTCAGGCGCTTTTGGTGGTCGGCGTGGCGATGCTGGCCTTTGGGCTGCCCACCGTGGTGAACCTCGCATGGAGCCCGATGCGCCTCTATGCCGCCGATGCGAAAGGCAAGGTGCCCTTCCTGACGCATCAGGCGCAGGGGCGCGATCTGCTGATCTCACCGCTGCGAATGTACCGGGTGATGATGTCCGAGGATGCCAATGGTCCGGGCGAGCCCTATGCCGATTTTGCCGACCGCTACAAACAGCCCAAGGAGGAGGCTGCGGAGGGCGAACCCAAGGATGATGCGCTCCTTGAGATCAACGGCATCCCGTTGCCCGCCTGTTCGCTGAGCACCGGCTATAACGCATGGTTCGAGAGTGCCGCGCAAAAGCTGATGCAGGGCGGCTATGGCGGAAGCTCGATCTTTGTGACGGATCTGTTCTCGGCGCTCTGGCTTTACGGCAATTTCAAACCGCTCGAAGGGGGCGCGCCGTGGTATTACTCGGGCACGCCGGGGCTGAAAAACGCCGATTACGTGCTCGTGCCGCTCTGCCCGACCTTCGTATCGCGCCGGGACGAGATCCTCAGGACGATCCAGAAAGAGGGTTGGACGCTCGATCTGGTCGCCCGCTCGCGCATCTACCTTCTGTTCAAGCCCGTGCCGCCGAAAGCGCCCGCTTCGGGCGGGTAAGCTAGTTCAGCGCGACGATCAGCAGATAGGCCCAGAGCGTGCCCACGAGGGCCAGTCCCATCGGGAAGTCCTTGCGGTGCCAGCTCACCCAGTCGGGCGCCATATTGCGCACAGCCGGGATCGCCCGCGCAAGCCGGTGGGCGGCGAAGGCGCCCAGCAGAAAGGCCGCGAGCAGCATCACGGTGAGCATCACATGCGAGTTCAGCGTCGAGAAGAACGGCGCTGCAGCGGCTGCAAACTTCGCGTCCCCCGCGCCGAAATTCGCAATCTGATTGAGGATGTAGCCCAGCACGAAGATCGCAATCGCGTTCACCCAGCGCCAAGCGTAGATGTCGAGCGGCATCACGAAAGGCCCGGCCACTGCAAAGATCAGCAGCAGCGTTAGCGTCGCCTTGTTGCGGATCTTCATGAATTTCAGATCGGTATAGACGACCCATGCGCAGACCGGGGTGATCAGGATCAAGAGCACCAATGCCGAGACGGATTGCGACAGTCCCAGCATTGCTTAGCCCTTGATCGTCGCAGGCGTGCCCGCATCAAGCGCCTTGAGCGCCCGGTCGGCCTGCGCGAAATATTGCGGGTTGGTGTCGATGGCGTCTTGCAACAGGGTCTTGCCCATATTCACATCGCCGCGTTTCACTGCCGCAAGCCCCGCCGTATAGAGCAGTTGCGCCCGCTCGCCTTGGGTCATCTCGATCACCGGCAGGTCGTATTTGCCTTGGCTTGCGCGCGCCAGAACGAGGTTGTTCTTGGTGGTGAAGCGATCCGGATCGTAGCTGAGCGCCTCTTTGAAGAGTTTCTCGGCCCCCGCCGCATCGCCACGGGTCAGCTTGGAAAAGCCCCAGTTGTTATAGATCCCCGAGGGCGTCGTGGTGAGCCCGGCTGCCGTCTCGTAAAAGCTGTCGGCTTTCTTCCATTTCTTCTCGCTATCGGCGATCATCGCGGCCAGCCGGTAGCGGTCATAGGTCTCGACGGTGGGCGGAACCGAGTTCAGTGTCGCTTTGGCACCCGCCCAGTCATTCGAGCGGATCTGCGCATCGGCCAGCGAGACCTTGTCATCCTCAGTGGCACCGGGCATCGCGAGCACCTCTTGCCACACTTTCACCGCCTGCGTGGGCTTGTCGGCGCGCACGAGGGATTTGGCGAGGCCACGACGAATGTCGATCCGGTCGGGGCTTTCCTGCGCGGTGCGCGAGAAATAGGCGACCGCCTCATTGGGGTCGGCCACGGTCAGCATGACGTTGGACATTTCCGTGCCATCGACCGCGTTCACGGTCTTCATGGCCTCGGCAACCTCGGCGTTGCTGTTATTGCCCATACAGCCGGACAGCGTCGAAATTGCGCAGCCTGCGAAGGCTGCCAGAAGGAGGGGGTGGCGCATGTTTGTGCGTCCTTTTTGCTCGAGCCTCAATGCTTCGTCAGCAAAAGGTAATCGCCTACCCCGCGTCTGACGAGCGAGAACTGTTCGTCCTTGGGCGCAGCGTAGCCGGGTTTGTGCATTTTGGCGAGCGCGAGGGTTAGGTTTTGCCGGATCGCGTCCGATTGGCCACTGTCGAGCGCGAAGGCGGTGCGGAAGACGCGCGAGGCCTCTGGGTACTTGCCGCGATTCATCAGCACGACGCCCAGATTGTTCCATGCCGGGACGAAGGTTTCATCGACCTTGACCGCGCGGCGCAGCATCTCTTCGGCCTGATTGAGCCGCCCCAGCTTGAGATCCGCCGATCCGATGGCAGAGAGCACATCGACCGTCGCGCCCTGCTGGGCTGCGGCCCGGTAATAGGCCTTGAGCGCGAGCTCATATTCGCCCGCCGCCATCAGGCGGTGTCCAACGACCAGCCCGTCGACGCCCTCGGCACCGGGCCGGGTCCCCGGTGCGAAAGGGCCATCTCTCTCACCCGAAAGGCCGCCCGGAGAACAGGCGGCCAATCCGAGCATGAGAGCTGCGACGAGTCCCGCTCCGCACCGCCTTGTTTTCATTGCTTACATGCCCATCTGCTTGAAGCTTTCGAGCATATCAAAGATCGACGGGCCGACAAGGATGATCAGCAGCGGCGGCACGGTGAACATCATCGTGCCCAAAGTCATTTTCGTTGGGATTTTGTTGGCGGCCTCTTCGGCGCGCATCACCCGCTTGTCGCGCATATCGGCGGAGTAGAGGCGCAGCGCCTCGGCAATCGAGGTACCAAACTGCTGTGACTGGATCATCACCGTCACGAAGCTTGCGACATCGGCCACGCCCGAACGCTCACCGAAGCGGCGCAGCACGTCGTGTTTGGGCATGCCGGCCTTGATCTCATGGGCGACCATGGCGAATTCCTCGGCAATCGCGGGGTAGGAATTGTGCAGCTCTTTCGAGACGCGGATGATCCCCTGGTCGAGCGACTGACCCGCCTCGACGCAGACCAGCAGCATATCGAGCGCATCGGGAAAGCCGTTCTGGATCTCTTGCGTGCGCGCCGCGACGCGTTTGTTCACCCAGTATTTCGGCGCGTAATAGCCCGCAGCACCGGGCAACAGGATCGCCATGATCGTCATCGTCGTGCTCAACCCTTCCTCATCGGAGGAATTGGCGATCATCACATAGATCACACCAAGCGCAAGCAGCCCCAGACCGGCGGCAAATTGGGCGGCGTGGAAGTTGCGCACCGCATCGGGGCCGCGATAGCCTGCGCTTTGCAGCCATTTGCGCGATTCCGACAGTTCCTCGGCGCTCTGGGGCTCGAGGAAGGCCGCATATTTGTCGAGCTTGTCCGAGCCTGTCTCGCGCAGCTTTTGCTCGGGGCGCGCGCCGCCGCCGCCGCCGCCACCCCGGCGCGGAGCAGACCCATTCCCGGCCGCGCTGCTGCGCAGCTTGGCGAAAGGGTCTTCCTTTTTCTTGAGCAGGGCAGGGATGGCGGCGAGCACCAAGAGCCCGCCCAGCAGCGCCAGCGCCAGAAGCGGCCCCATCGGACCCAGCATATCGGTGAGCATCGTGTTGAGTGCGGAGAAATCCATGACGGCCCCCTCAGACCTTGATTGTGGTCATGATCTTCATGAACAGCATGTTGGCGCCCAGCAGCACAGCGACCACGATGGCCGTCGGAATGAAGGCGGCGGTGTCTTTGACCCGGTCGTAATAGTCGGGCGAGACGACCTGAATGATGACGAGAATGGCAAGCGGGAAGCCAGACAGGAAAATGCCCGACCAGCGCGGCTCGGCGGTGATCGCGCTGACCCGGCGCATCAGCTTGAAGCGCGAGCGGATCACCTTGCACAACCCGTCGAGCACTTCGGCGAGGTTGCCCCCCGAGCTTTGCTGGATCGACACGGCCACGGCAAGGAAGCGCAGATCCTGCATGTCGAGCCGTTCGGCCATCTCCGAGATCGCCTCAGCCACGTTGCGACCATAGGCAGCCTCATCGGCGATGATGCCGAACTCCGTGCCCATCGGATCGGGAATTTCGCGCGCCACGGCCTGAATGGCCGAGGCCAGCGGGTGACCCACGCGCAACGAGCGCACCATCAGCTCGACCGCATCGGGCAGCTGTTCCTCGCACATCGTCATGCGTTTCTTGGCCTTGGAATGGACCCAGAAATAGACCCCGCCCATCCCCATCGCGAGCGCAAGGATCGCTCGGATATAAATCCCGGCTTCCGTGGCCATTGAGAGCGCGAAGAACGCAACAAAGCTCGCGCCTGCCATGATCGCGATCAGCGCGGTGGGCGAGAAGGCGATATTGGCCTTTTGTGCTTTTGACGCGAGGATCGAGTAGAGCGGGATCGAGCGGGCGCTGCTGTGCTGGGAGGCTTCCTTGCGCAAGCGCTCCAGAACCTCTTCGCGGCGGTCGCCCTTCTCAAGCATCTCCAGGCGGCGATTGACGCGCTTGTTGAGCGAGATCGACTTGCCGAAGACCAGCAGATAGAGCCCTTCGACCAGCAACAGGACGGCAACAAAGATCAGAAGGTAGATGACAGGGGCCATAGAGATCATGGGAGCGCTCCTTAATCCTGCACGGGTTCGTAAATCGAGGCGGGCAAATCATAGCCCCACTGTCTGAATCGGTCCGAGAAATGCGAGCGCACACCCGTGGGGGTGAAGCGACCGATGATCTTGCCATCGGGCGCAAGGCCCAGCCGCTCGTAGCGGAAGATTTCCTGCATCGAGATCACATCGCCCTCCATCCCGGTGATTTCGGTGATCGAGGTCATCCGGCGCGAGCCGTCTTGCAGACGCGAAGCCTGCACGATCAGGTTCACAGCCGAGGCGATCTGGCTGCGCATGGCTTTCATCGGCATCTCGATGCCCGACATCGAGATCATGTTCTCCAGACGCGAGACGCCATCGCGCGCGGAGTTCGCGTGGATCGTGGTCATCGAGCCGTCATGGCCCGTGTTCATCGCCTGCAACATGTCGATGACCTCCTCGCCGCGGGTCTCACCCACGATGATCCGGTCAGGACGCATCCGCAAAGCGTTGCGCAGACAGTCACGCTGGGTGACCGCGCCCTTGCCCTCGACGTTGGGCGGGCGGCTTTCCATCCGGCCCACATGGATCTGTTGAAGCTGAAGTTCCGCCGTGTCCTCGATCGTCAGGATCCGTTCTGAGTTGTCGATGAATGACGACAGCGCGTTGAGCGTGGTCGTCTTCCCCGAGCCCGTACCGCCCGAGACGATCACGTTGAGACGGGTGGAAACGGCGGCTTGCAGATAGGCGGCCATCTCTTCGGTGAAGGCGCCGAACTGCACCAGATCGTCAATCGCCAGCTTGTCCTTTTTGAACTTCCGGATCGAGACGAGCGAGCCATCCACCGCAACCGGCGGCACCATCGCGTTGAAGCGCGAGCCATCTGCAAGACGAGCGTCGACATAGGGGTTGGATTCGTCGACACGGCGGCCCACGGCAGACACGATCTTGTCGATGATGCGCAACAGATGCGGCTCATCCTTGAAGGTGATGTCGCTCAGTTCCAGCTTGCCCGCGCGTTCGATGAAGATCTGCTGCGGGCCGTTGACGAGAATATCGTTGACCGTGTCGTCTTTCAAAAGCGGCTCAAGCGGGCCAAGCCCCATGACCTCGTCGTAAAGCTCTTGATGCAGCGCCTGACGGTCGGTCGAGTTGAGCGCGACCGACATTTCCGCCATCGCTTCGGCGGTGATGTCGGCGATCTCGGCTTTCAGCTCGGATTCAGAGGCATGTTCGAGCGCTGCGAGATTGAGGTTCTCCAGCAGACGCTTATGCATCTCCACCTTGAGTTCCTGCATGCGCTGCTTGCGCTTTTTTTCCTTGTCGACAGTGCTGGCGGGCGGTGCGGCCTTGGCAATCGGCAGCGGCTTGCGCACCGAAACCGGCTTGGGCGCAGCGGAGGACTGATCCGGAACGGGCGGCGGCGTCACCGCTTTGGGCGCGGCATCTTTCTTGTAGCGCGAGAACATGAGCTCCGTTCCTTTTCTATCAGGCCGTGGCTTCGGCGGCTTCGCTCAGCGCCACCAGCGAACCTGCAAGCTTCTGAATTTCCTTGCGCAGCGGGCATTTCGCCGCCGAAAGCGCGAGGGGCAGGCCGTGGTCGTTGGCCTGGGTAATCGCTTTGCCACCATCGCTCAGCATCAGCTCGATCGAGACATCGAGGCTTTCGGCCAGACGTTTGACCCGCTGTTTGCCGTTCAGGTCGGTGAATTTCGGTGCGCGGTTGAGCACGTAGCGCAGCCGCTCCGTGGGCAGACCCTCGGCCTTGAGCGCGCGTAGGAGGCGCAGCACGTTTTGCGCCGAACGCATGTCCAGCTCGAGCAGCGCGAAGTAAAGCTGCGCCTTGTTGAGCACCGTCTCGGTCCAGCTCACCACGGTCGAAGGCATGTCGATGATGACGAAATCGAACTGCGCGCGCGCGGTCTCGATCAGCTTGTCGACATCCTCGCCCGAGATCAGATCGAGCGGCAGCATGTCGGCGGGCGCGGTCATCACCTGCAGCTTATCATTGTAGCTCAGCAGGGCCTGACGGAAGCTGTCGGCATCCATGTGCTCGGTATCGCTAAGCATCTCGTAGATCACTTCGCGGCGTGGCAGATCGAGATAGGTCGCCGTTGCGCCAAATTGCAGATCGAGATCGAGCAGGCAGACGCGCGGAGAGGGGCTCTTGGCCTTTTTATTGCCGTCGTGGATCGTCGCCATCTCCCAGGCAAGGTTCACCGCAAAGGTCGAGGCGCCAACGCCGCCCGACAGGCCATGGACCGGCAACACCACGCCCTCGCGACCGCTGCCGCTGATGGTCTGCGTGTTGATATTGGCAGGGACTTCGGTGATCTGGCTTTGGCCCAGGCGCGCGATTGCGTCATGCAGAGCGCCCTCGGGAAGCGGGTAGGGCACGAAGTCATCGGCGCCCAGCCGCAGCAATTGGTGCAGCGCGATGGGGCTGACCTCTTCGGCGATCAGGATGACGCGAATGCCGCGATCCTTCGCTTCGGTGATCACCGCCGAGATCTTGCCCAGCGAGTCCTCGTCATCGCCATCGACGGCGATTGCGATGAATTCAAGCGCCTCCGCATCGGGCTGGCCGAGGAAAAGCGCTGCGTCATCAAAGGTCAGATCGCCCCAGCTTTCGCCAAGCTCGGCTTCCATATCCTCGATCAGAAGATCGAAATTCGCGACATTCCGCGACACCGTGCAGGCCTGGATCGGCGCCGGTTCCGGGGTCATCATAGCTGCTGCACTCATGGCCTATTGTCCTTTTCTCAGCGGCTCGGCGAAGTCGGGATTTTCGGCTCCCCTATCGATCGCGTCACCCGGCACGATCCCCGTGCCACGCATTTATTGCTGAGGATCAATCTCTCGCCGAATCTTGGCGAGATTGGGGCCACACTGTTTCAATTGTGGGGTTTTCAGCGACTATCGCAAAAAAAAGCGGGCTTTGTTGCCAAGCCCGCTTTCTCCGAAATTTGCTGTCGTGGCGATCAGCCGCCGCCGCCACCACCACCGTCCTTACCCTTGATCACGATGGTCTGAGCCGGTTTTGCGGAGTTGATATATTCATTATAGACGACTTCGGCATATTTGCCATCCATCGGCATCGGTTTGCCGCCCGAGATGAAGCCCGACACTTCGGTGACCGCGCGCCGGTTCGCCTCGTTGGGCGCGGGGGTGTAGACCAACGGACGGGTCTCGCCATAGGACACGACCGCCTCAAGACGCTGGCGCGAGATGCCTTGGGTCTCAAGGAACTGCACCACTGCGCGCGCCCGGCGCATGCCAAGAGCCTTGTTATAGGCGTTCGACCCCACAAGATCGGTATAGCCGTAGACGCGGAACCGGATCTGCGGGAATTGCCGGATCCAGCTGGCCTGCCGCGCCAAGGCACTGCGGGCCTGCGGCGAAAGTGCAGAGGAGTTGAAGGCGAAATTGACCGTGTTGGGCACTTCGGAGGCAAATTTGCGCGTCAGGTTGATCGCATAGGTCTGATCGCCCGACATGACGGCCGTATTCTGGGCGTTCGCCGTTCCAAAGCCCGTGGACTTCGTCCCAATACCGTCCCCGGCCTCGCCATTCTGGAAGCTATTATTCGCCGAACAGGCCGCTAGGGCCAGACCGACCGTCAGCAAGAGCGCTGTCTTGCGCATGGGATTTCGCTGCACGTTCATCGCTTACTCCATCACATAGCCGTAGGAGCCGGAAAAGTCCTGCTTGGCCACTTCTGCCGCAGCACCTTTGGTCGGCTTGCGCGTGCCGCCCTGGACCTTGCCATAAAGGAACAGATCCGACTCGCTCGGCGGTTTGACCCGATCCGTCGGCAGCGTCAGCGCGTCGCTTCTGACCGGCGACACGAGATGCGGCGTGACGATGATCACCAACTCCGATTGTTTGCGCTGGAAGTCAGCCGAGCGGAACAGAGCGCCCAGAACCGGCACATCGCCGAGCCACGGGATCTGGCTGCTTGCATCGGTGAAGTCGTCTTGCAGGAGGCCCGCAATAGCAAAGCTCTCGCCGTCACGCATCTCGACGGTGGTCGACGTGGCGCGTTTCTTGAAGGCGTTCACGTTAAAGCCGTTTTGGGTCACCGAGGTCGCGGTGTCGATCGACGAGACCGAGGCCCCGATTTCAAGGTTGATGATGTTGCCGTCGACGACCCGCGGGGTGAACATCAGTTCGACACCGAAGGGCTTGTACTGAATCGTCGTGCCTTTGTCGTCCACCACCGGGATCGGGTATTCGCCGCCTGCGAGGAAATCGGCCGTCTGCCCCGAAAGGGCGGTCAGGTTGGGTTCGGCCAAGGTGCGCACGACCCCTTTGGATTCGAGCGCTTCAAGCAGCAGGTTCATCTGGAACGTCCCACGCCCCAGCGAGAAGCCGAGGCCTCCGCCATTTTGCGCCCGCGAGCCTGCGCCGCCGACCGATGGACCGTTGCCGATGCCGCCCGTGAAGGAGCCGCGGTTGGTCACGCCCAACCCGATCGAGCTGTCGAGGGATTTCGCGACCGAGCGCTGCATTTCGGCAAAGCGCACCTTCAGCATCACCTGCTGGGTGCCCGAGACCGAAAGCAGGTTCGACACCCGGTCTGGCGCGTAGCGCTTGGCCAGATCGAGCGCGCGGTCGAGCTTCTGCGCCGAGGACACTGTGCCAGACAGGACGATCCCGTCATTGGCAGTGCGCACGTCGATATTCTCGCCCGGCAGGATCTGTTTGAGCCGTTCCTTGAACTCGGCAATGTCAGGGGTGACCTGAACATCGACATTCGAGATCAGCGTGCCACCCTTGCCAAGGATCGTCATTGTCGTGCGCCCGGGCAGCTTGCCCAGCACATAGATCGACTTGTCCGAAAGAGTCTGTACATCCGCGATGCCCGGATTTGCGATGGAAAGCTCCGAGAAGGGAACGTCGCTTTCAACAACCACCGCGCGGTTCATCGGCACGTTCAACGGTGCCTGCGATGTTCCCGACATAATCTTGAGCGTATCTGCCTGCGCCATCGGGAACGATGCGAATGCGATTGCTGTGCCAATTAGGCACGCCTTGATAAGCGTTCTGAATTCCATTGTGACCCTGCCTCTCCGATCACGCCACGTCACAGGTCTTGCTGCCTGTTTTAGGGACTGTTTTGTCCATTCTTGTCGGGAACCATGACGCAAACGGCATTTTATTGCAATATTCAAAGCATTGAACGTCGTTCTTGATGTGGGTTAGCTGCCACATATGAGATGCGGGGCCTCGTGAGGCCCCGCCAAACCTCTGATCAGAGGTGCTTTGTCAGTTCGTGCAGGGGATCTCGGTCTGGATCACGTCGCTGCCACGACGGGTCGTGATCGTGCATTTTTTCTTCTCGACGACCTTCTCGACCTTTTTCTCCTGAATGCCCAGCAGCTGATTGCGGTCGATCTCGATCTTACCGACTTGCTCGGTGTCCAGAGCTCCCACCAGCGACAGCGTCAGCCGACCGGTTGACTGCGCTAGTGTCAGCGCGGCGACTTGCTCGGGTGTGACCTCGGCCGTGACAGTGTTGGCGATCTGCGTGGCCGAAGAGCGATCCGCATCGGCGCTCTGGTCGATCGCGATCAGTTTGAGATTGCTTTCGATCAGTTTGGTGACGGGCTCGCCGTCGATGGTCCCGGACCAATAGACATCGACGAGGCTCCCCGGGCGCAAGAAGCCCGAAACGCCGGTTGCCACGCTGACTTGAATCGTGAAGGCACGGCGATTGGGTGCGAGATTGGCCATGATACCGGCATCGACCCCAGGATCGGTGACCTTGGAGGCCAGCACCGGTTCAAACGGCTCAATCGAACGCAGCATCGCACGCGGCCGGGTCTCGCCATCAAGGAAGATCGCGGTTTTCGCCTCGGGCGTGCCCATCTTGGCATGGATGCGCGTGAAGGCGCCGGGCGGGACGGCATCGGCCTGCACCTTGATCACCGTCAGGTCATCAGGGGTGAAGCGCTGGCCGTATTTGAACTCTTTCTTTGAGACCACAACATTGGCAAGCTTGGGAAACTTGGCCTGCATCGCTGCGAGGTGGTCCCGCTCGGCCTGGAACTGCGCGATCTGGCCTTGCGCCATGTAGACCGCGATCACGGCAAGGCCGATCCCTGCGGCGAGAAACAGAGCGAAGATCATACGCATTGTTCTACCTTTCTATTCACATGCCGGGGAGAGTCCTCGGCGCTGATCGTGACTCGCATTTGATCGTGGCGAGATGATGGCGCGCGCTTGGCGCGAAGGTGGAGTTTTCGTAGGATTTGTGAGGATTACATTGGGGTCGTGTCGACGCCCTGCGTGCCGATATAATCCGCGATGCCTTTGGCGGCGCCACCGGTTTTGCCCCAGATCGCCACACCCGCCAGCATGCCCAAAGACACAACGGCGGCGGTCAGTACGACCCAATCGACGGTCACGGCACCATCCTCGGCGCGGCCAAAGGAGCGCATCCACTCCGGCAAAGTCTTACTCATGATACAACTCCCTCTCGAAGTGTCACTGCGTCTGAGCCCTCGCTTGGCGTTGCGGCTCGATGGTCCTTTGGTAGATCCGGCTGATGGCAGAATTTGGGCGCTTTCAAGCAATGTTTTCGGTGTTTTTCGCACCAACCTGCGCGGCGCATGGAGCGCCTACGACAAGGGCCGCACCATTGGTGCGGCCCGCA
>NZ_JHEH01000038.1 GCF_000715505.1 Thioclava dalianensis | reverse complement strand
CTAGTCTTTGTGGCGGGCTTCGTCTCCGCCACCTTACCCCTATAGTACCGAGCTGACCGCGTGCCGTTTGCCGATGCAATGGTTCCGGGGATTTCAACGCCTCCAGAACGCAAGAAAGCAGGCCGATTTCTGCGGCCTGCCTTTCGTCTATCCGTAGATCCAACTGCTTCAGATCAACCCTTCGCGCCTTGCGGGGTGAAGAAGGTGGCGCGTTTTACATATGTCCCGAGCCAGAGCCCCAGCAGCATCGCGGGCAAGAAGATGAGCGTGCCCGGTGCGAGGCCCGACAGGGCGGTCCATGCGGGGCCGGGGCAGAAGCCACCGATGCCCCAGCCGATCCCGAACAGGGCCGAGCCCACAAGCAGCGGGCGGTCGATCTGACGGTTCGCGGGGATGTCATAGCGCGCGCTCAGAGCCGGGGCGGGCCTGCGCCAGACCAGACGGTAGCCGATAAACGCGGTGAGGGTGGCGCCGCCCATCACGAAGGCGAGGCTTGGATCCCAGGACCCTGCGAGATCAAGGAAATTCAACACTTTGGCCGGGTTTGACATGCCCGAGATCACCAGCCCCAGGCCGAAGACGAGACCGCTGAGAAAGCCGAGAAAGACGCGCATCAGATCGCTCCCATCAGGTGGCGGATGACGAAGACGGTCACGAAACCTGCCGCCATGAAAGTGAGCACGGCTACGAGCGAGCGGCGCGAGAGCCGTGCCAGACCGCACACGCCGTGCCCCGAGGTGCAGCCTGAACCAAGCGCCGTTCCCAGCCCGACGAGCAGCCCGGCCAAGCCCATCGTGATCAGCCCCGTGGGCACCGATTGCGCAAAATGCAGCCCGGCCAGCGACAGCAGGAGCGGTGCCACCACAAGCCCCGCGAGAAAAGCGATGCGCCAGTCGCGATCGCTCGGTGCCCCGGCAACCGGCACGATGGCGCCCAGAAATCCGTTGGTGATCCCGGCGATCCCCGCGATCTTGCCGAATATCCCCATCACCATGACGGCGCTCAGCCCGATCAGAATACCGCCGCCCAGTGAGGCCCATGGCGTGAAGGTCGTTGCGATCTCGGTATCCATTCAGATCTCCTGCAGGTGGCGGGACGCTTGCGTCCAGATTGATCATGTTGCATATATTAGCAGTATGTAATTTAGTAAAGGATAATTTAGTGGCGGATGATGATGCGGCGGCGGTCGCGGCTTTGGGCGCGCGCGCAGAGCATGTGGCGGAGCGTCTCGCGCTGGTGGCCAATGCCAAGCGCCTGTTGATCCTGTGCGAATTGGCCAAGGGAGAGCGCTCGGTCGGGGCGATCCAGCAGGCGGTGGGGCTCAGCCAATCCGCGCTCAGCCAGCATCTCGCACGGCTGCGCGCGGCGGGCATGCTGGTCACAAGACGCGAGAGCCAGACGATCTATTACCGGATCTGCGATCCCGAGCTGACACAGTTGATGGCGATGCTCTACGAGACGTTTTGCAAGCCCAAGTGAGCGGGGCTCGCGCGTAGGCTTGTCTCAGACGTCGGGCTCGAAGCGATGCGAGAAGGCCTGATGACCGGCCAGATCGGTCAGCTCGGCATAGTCCGCATAGCTGGTCTGGGGCGGGGCAGGCGGCTTTTGCTGAGCGCTGAGCGTGTTCAGCGCCGCGCGCGCCCCGGTTTGGCGTTTGTCGTGCCTAGAGAGTATCCCCAACGGATCGAGAACTGCGCGATGCATAGAGCCGCGAATCCCAAGCGTTTTTCTTTGGTGGGTGGGGCCCAGATAATTGAAAATAATTCAAATAAATCAAGGGCAAGTGGCGGAGAGGAAGGGATTCGAACCCTCGAGACGGTTCCCCGCCTACACACTTTCCAGGCGTGCGCCTTCGACCACTCGGCCACCTCTCCGCGGGCGGGTTTATCCGCAAAGGGCGGAGTGATGCAAGAGGGGTTTGTGCAGTTCTTTCATCTCTTTGAGCGCTTTGTTCAGGAGGCTTCGGAAAATTCAGCGCTCCGGGGCGCTTGCGCGCAGGGGCGTTGGTGCCTAGCATGATTTCCTGCCGATGTCAGCGCGCCCGACGGGTGGATCAAGGATGCTATGAATATGAAAGACAGCCCCAATCAAGGCCTTTCGGCCTTGACCGAGGAGCGGCGGCGCGAGCCCCGGCAGCTGACGAATGTGCTTTTGGGGATTATCGCCTTCGCGCTGGTGCTGTTTTTGATGGTGCAGGCGCGCTTCATCCTGATCTCGCTCGCGATTGCGATCATTTTGTTCTCGCTCACCTCCGAGGCGATCAACGGGGTCGGGCGGCTCAAGATCGGGCCGCTGCGAATCCCGCCCCGGGTGGCCTCGCTGATTGCGCTGGCGCTGATTGCGGCCGGGCTTTTGACGCTGACGGGTGTATTGATCAGTCAGGTCAATGCGGTGGTCACGATGATCCTGAACTATGCGGGCCCCGCGCAGCGCGCGATTGCAGAGCTGTTTGGTTGGCTGGGGCCGGATGTCGAGCAATCGGTTCTCGAATCCATGCAGCGCATTCAGGTGGCGGGCTATCTGACGACGCTGGCGGGGCAGGCCTCGAACCTGCTGTCTGCGACGATCCTCGTTATCCTGTTCGTGGGCTTTCTTTTTGCCGAGCGGATCTGGTTCAATGCCAAGCTCAACAGCTTGATGGGCGATCCTGAGCGGGCCGAGCGGATCGCGCGGACCGTGGGCACGATCATGCGCCGGGTAAATCACTATCTGCTGGTCAAGGCGGCGGTGAGCGCGGTCACGGCGATTGCGGTGTATTTCGTCTTCAAATTCGGTGGGTTTCGTCTCGCGATGCCGGTGGCGATCATCACGTTTGCGCTGAATTTCATCCCCTCGATCGGTTCGATCATCGCCACGCTGATCGCGGCGCTGGCGGTCTATGTGCTGACCCAGAACCCCTATCAGGCAGGGGCGGTGTTCGGGATTGTCGGGCTTTTGCAGTTTATAATCGGCAATGTGATCGACCCGATGCTGATGGGGCATGCGCTGCGGCTCTCGAGTTTTGGTATCATCATCTCGCTGGCCTTCTGGGGCGCGGTCTGGGGCTTGCCGGGAATGTTTCTCGCCGTCCCGATCATGGTGGCGTTGATGATCATCTGCGCGCAATCGCCGACGCTGCGGCCGCTCGCGGTGTTGCTGTCACGCGAAGGGCTGCCGGATTCCACGCATTAAGCGGCCCGCTCCGGGGTCGGGGGCTCATGTGAGCCCGCGCGCTGTGCGGGCTGCACGCGACGCAGCCCGTCGGCATCGCCCGGTTTGAGGCGTGCGAAATAGAGCGCCGAGATCGGTCCCATCAGGCCGGTCGCCACGAAGCCGATGACAAAGGCGCTATGGGGCAGTACGCCGCTTGCGGGCACGCCGCCGACTGCCGTGATCGCAAGTTCCAGCACCACGCCCGCAAAGGCGATCCCGAGGGCCAGCGACAGCTGGCGCGACATCGCGATGAAGGCCGTTCCGGTGCTGATTTCCTGCGCGCCAAGCTCGGCATAGGCAATCGCGTTGATCGAGGTGAAGACGGTGGCCTGCGCGGCCCCGCCGATCACCAGCAGCGGCACAAGTTGCCAATCGTGCAAACTGCTCACGCTGGCCAGACCGACGATGGCCAGCCCGCGCAGCACGGCGGCGAGGATCATCACCGGCTTGAAGCCGAAGCGATCCAGAATCCGCGGCACCAGCGCGCGCACCGAGACCGCGCCGAGCGCGTTGAGCCCCACCAGCGCGCCCGACACGACGATCCCGGTCTTGAGCGTGAGCTGGAAAAACAGCGGCAACAACAGCAGCACCGCGCCGTTCGACAGCCGGAAGATCATCGAGCCTATGACACCGATATCGAAGGTGCGATAGCGAAACAGCTTGGGGTCGAGCAACGCATCGGCGCGTCCCTGCGCGCGGCGCCAGTACAGGACGAGGGCCAGCACGCCCAGGCCCGTCAGCCCAAGCGAGGCCTGCCACGGCAGGACATGCTCCCCGAGTGACGACAGCCCCGTCATCGCCGCGACCAGCCCCAAGGCCGAGAGCAAAAAGCCCATTGTGTCGAAGGGTTTGGCGATGGGGGCTCCATCGGCGGGCATATGGCGCAGGGTCAGCGCGATGGCGAGTGCGGCCAGCGGAAGGTTGATCAGGAAGATCGCACGCCAGCCAAAGAAGGTGGTCAGCGTCGCGCCAAAGACCGGACCCAGCGCCGGGCCGATCAGCGCAGGCATGGTGACATAGACCATTGCGCGGGTGATTTCGGAGCGTGCGGTGTTGCGCAGCACGATCAGCCGTCCGACAGGCGACATCATCGCCGCCCCGAGCCCCTGAAGAGCCCGTGCGATCACGAGGCCGGGCAGGGTGGTCTGCACCGCGCATAAAAGCGAGGCGGCTGCGAAGACGCCAAGGGCTGCGATAAAGACGCGCTTGGCGCCGAAGCGATCCGCGATCCATCCCGAAACCGGCACAAAGGCCGCCAGAGCGATCAGATAGGCCGCCATCGCCATCTTGAGCGACAGCGCGGGCACGCCCAGCTCATGCGCAATGACGGGGATCGCCGTGGCAAGGATGGTGGCGTCGACCAGCTCCATCAGAAGCGACAGTGCCACGGTCAGGGGAATGATATTTGCGCGCAGGGTTTTGAACATATTCGCAGACAGTTAGTACGGCAGGCGGGGAAGTCATCCCGCCTAGCGTATCAGGGGCCAAGCGCGTCTTTGAGGGCTGCGGCGCGCCGCCCGAGGGCCACGCGCCGCAGCGGAATCGGCGGCTTAGTTCATGTACCAGCCATGGCTGACCACAAGGCTCTGGCCGGTGAGGGCATTGTTGGGGAAGGCCGCGAACATATAGGCCACTTCGGCCACATCTTCGACGGTCGTGAATTCGGTATCGACCGTGCCGCCCAGCATGATTTTGCTGACGACCTCATCCTCCGAAATCCCCAGATCCTTTGCCTGTTCGGGGATCTGTTTCTCAACCAGCGGGGTTTTCACGAAGCCGGGGCAGATCACATTGGCGCGTACGCCATAGGCACCGCCCTCTTTCGAGATGACGCGGGCGAGCCCAAGCAGGCCGTGCTTGGCCGTGACATAGGCCGATTTGAGCGGCGAGGCTTCCTTGGAATGGACCGAGCCCATGAAGATGATCGAGCCTTGTTTCTTCTCTTTCATATAGGGGATCACGGCCTTGGAGGTCAGGAAGCTGCCATCGAGATGGATCGAGAGCAGTTTCTTCCATTGGGCGAAGGGGAAGTCTTCGATCGGGTGTACGATCTGGATGCCGGCATTCGAGACCAGCACGTCGATCCCGCCCCAGGCATCGGCCACCTGCTTGACGCCGGCATTGACTTGATCCTCGTTGGTGACGTCCATCTCGACGGCCATCGCGGTGCCGGGGCCTTTTTCGCTCAGTTCCTTGGCGGTGGTTTTGGCATCATCGAGGTTGAGATCGGCAATCGCGACTTTCGCGCCGCCTTCGACATAGCGAATGGCAATGGCTTTGCCGATCCCCGAGGCGCCGCCGGTGACGATGCAGACTTTGTCTTTGAGATTGAGATACATGGGAGAACTCCTTGATTATGGTGTCAAATGGCGCTGTCAGTCGAGGTAATCATGCACGACTTTGCCCAGACCTAAAGTCAGATCTGTCAGGATATGCGTCGCGCGGACCACTTCGAGCACCGGCAGATCGGCAACCGGGGCCAGCGCGTGCTCGAACAACTCGAGCCGGGCCGGGGCCGACCACGCCCCTTTCACGGTGACGTCCTCGGAATGGTACTGAACCAGCTCGCAGATACGCGGCGTACAATCAACATGGGGAATGATCTTGAGCAGGAAGGCCGGGCCCTCAACGGTGGCTTTCGCCTCTTCGAGGTCGATCTTGTTATATTTGAAGCCCATCGTCGCCGTGGCAATCCGCACCGGGCCGATGTCGAGCGTGCCCAGAAGCGTGTCTTTCTGAACGCTCAGCTTCGGCGAGCCCAGCTTTTTGGGAAAGCCCCACAACTCACGCCCGCCCGCAATCGGGGCCTCGTCATCGAGATACATCGCGTGGCTATAGCCGCCCTCGATGCCGTTGAAGGTGACGGGGATCACCTGACCGCTTTCGGTGTAATCGCCAAACCCCGTGGAATCGGGCATGCGGATGAATTCGAAATTCACCAACCCGTCGGGATTGGGCACCAGCGGCTCGGGGACGACCTCGCGCAGCCGCTCGGGGTCGGTGCGATAGGTGATGGTGAAGAATTCACGGTTGATGAAGCGGTAGGGGCCGCGCGGAAAGGCGGGGCTCGTGAGCGGCATCGCGAAGGCGTTTTTCAAGACATCTTGCTGTTTCATGAGGTGGTCTCCGTTGGGAGGGCTTCGGGGAGGGAGGAGGGGCTTACTGACGTCCGAGATCGAAGGATTTCATCCCTTCCCCATGCGCCAAGAGTACGTCCCAGTCGGCTTTGGCGTGGATGCGGCGCACATCGCGCTCGCCCGCCTGCCAGTGCTCGCGCATCGAGGCGCGCGAGAATTCGTAATCTTTCTGACCGTTTTCATAGGCCGTCTGCCGGTAGATCAGGTGCAGCAGCGTCACATCGGTATTGGCCGCCACGTTCATCAGCCGTTTCAGGTCGGGATCGTCGCGCCATTCTGCGGGCAGCTTGTCGCCAAGGCTGCGCGCGATCTTGGCCACTTGGGCTGCGATCTCCATGCGCTGGGTGGCGGCGCGAGTGCGTGAGGAGAAACGGATATCCTTTTCGCGCGCTTCGATCTCGCCCAAAGTGCGCGGGGCCGCACCGCTGGCCGAGAACAGATCGACCTGAAAGATCAGCATCGGCGAGCCGTTGCCCGTCTCGTTGGTCAGCCGCACGCCCTCTTCGAGGACATATTGCAGCGGTGCATTGGATACGAGGCCGCCATCCCAATAGAGCGCGCCATCGATCTCGATCGGGGCAAAAGCCGGGGGCAGCGCGCCCGAGGCCATGATATGTTCCGGGCCGAGCCGCGTGGTTTCGCTGTCGAAATAGACCATGTTGCCATTTTCGACATTGACCGCGCCAAGGCTCACCCGCACGGGTCCGTCATTGAGCAGATCGAAATCCACCAGCTCCAGCAGGGTCTCGCGCAGCGGCGAGGTGTCGTAGACGCTCACCGCATCGGGCGAGCGGAAGGGCGAGAAGGCCGAGCCGGGCATGCGCGGCGAAAAGAACCCCGGTACTCCAAAGAACATGGCGCCCATGGCAGCGGCGGTGTTCCACTGGCTGCGTGCCGCTCCGGTGGGCACGAAGGGCAGCCCCGCGGTGGCTTTGGTCACGCGCTCCCAAAAGGTCTTGAGCGCATTGCCGCGCTCGCCTTTGGGATTGCCCGCGATGAGCGCGCAGTTGATCGCGCCGATCGAGGTGCCCGCGACCCAATCGGGGCTGAGGCCTGCGTCGGAGAGCGCGGTGAAGGCCCCGGCCTGATAGGCCCCCAGCGCACCACCGCCCTGAAGCACAAGCACTTTCTCACGGTCGCGCACCGCGGCGGGTAGGGTTTGGGTCTCGTGGGTGTCGGAAGCGGTCGGGCGAGATGTACGACGTGCCATTCAATTTTACTCCTGTATCGCCACGAGGGAGGGGCGCTTGTTTGGGTCGCGCGAGATGCGCCTGTCTAAGATGTGGCCGGGGTGGGCGCTCACTGCGAGCCCGCTCACCACAGTTTGACGAGGCAGTCGGCCAAAATTTCGCGTGATGGGAGAAAAATGCCCGCCCCGTGAGGGGCGGACAGTTGGGGAGAGAGAACAGGAAGGGAACCTGCCCCCGCGGGCCGGAGAGAGAGGCTGCGGGGGCGGCTCGGTACGGGCGACCATGCCGGGATCAGAGACAGCGAGAGTAAACAACCCGGCACAGCGCATCCGTATTTCGAAGTCAGTCACACGAGATCAGATGCGAACGGATCCGCGCGTGCTTGGCAGAGACGACCCGATGGGCCTGAGTGAACGGATCCGGTCCGCAACGAGCGGCGCCAGATCCCGACCGGGATCTGCGAGAGCAAGGAAAGTGTGGTGCAGTCATCGTGTTGCTCCTTTCGCCGGACCGACACGGGTTCGAAGTCCGTGACGCTCACTTAGTACGGATCCAACTGATGCATAGATGCCGCGGTTCCTCTATTTCATTCGCCTAACGCGCTTGTGAGGGAACGTCGCGAATCCGAGAGCTTGGAGTGCGCCCAGATCACGCGGGCGGCAACAGATCCCGCAGGGTATCGATCCGGTCGGCCTCGGCTACGGGCTTGTCCCAACGGATCCGCGCAATTCGTGGAAAGCGCATCGCAAGGCCCGATTTGTGCCGGGTTGAGCGGTTGAGCCCCTCGAACGCCACTTCGACCACCAGTTCGGGCTTGAGTGAGCGCACCGGCCCGAACCGCTCGATCGTATTATGGCGCACGAAGCGGTCGAGCCGGCGCAGCTCTTCGTCGGTGAAGCCGGAATAGGCCTTGCCCACGGGCACGAGCTGCGCGCCATCCCAGACCGCGAAGGTAAAGTCGGAATAGAAGCCTGAGCGCTTGCCATGACCGCGCTGCGCGTACAGCAGCACCGCATCGATCACCATCGGGTCGCGCTTCCATTTATACCACGGCCCGCGCGGACGCCCCGCCACATAGGCACTGTCGCGGCGCTTGAGCATCACCCCCTCGATCACGGTCTCAGGCGGATCGGCTCGCAGGGCGGCCAGATCGTCCCAGCTGCGAAAGCTCAGCTGCGGCGACAGATCGAAGCGTTCGGGGGGCAGATCCGCCACCGCCCTCTCAAGCCGGGCGCGGCGCTGCGCATATGGCAGGGCGCGCAGATCCTCTCCCTCCCAGATCATCACGTCGTAAAGGCGTAAGGCCGCCGGATGGCTTTGCAGCATCGCGCGCCCGGGCGATTTGCGCCCCAGCCGCTTTTGCAGATCGCCGAACGGGGCGACATCCGCTCCGCGCCGCACCAGCAACTCGCCATCGAGCGCGCCCTCGAAGGCCATATGCGCGACAATATCGGGAAAGCTCTGCGAGATATCCTCGCCCGTGCGCGAGTAAAGCCGCCGCGTGCCTTCGTCGGAGACCGCCTGAATGCGGATACCGTCCCATTTCCATTCGGCGGCATAGTCCGACGGCTCGATCTGCGCGAGCGCCTCGGCATCGATGGGCGTCGAGAGCATCACGGGTCGGAACGGCGCGCGCGCGGCGTTGACCGGTTTCTCGCCGCCCTCGATCCAAGAAAATAGATTGAGATAGGGCGGGGCGAGCCCGTGCCAGAGCTCCTCGATCTCAGCAATCTCGGGCGCGCCAAGCTGCGAGAGCGCCACGCGCGCCAGCCGCGCCGAGACCCCCACGCGCAGACCGCCGGTTGCGAGTTTCAGCAGCGCATAGCGTTCCGACGCCTCCAGCCGATCAAGCCAACCCGCGATCAGCTCACCCGCGCGGGCCTTGGGCGCGGCTTGTAAAGTCTCGACGATCTGCGCGAGGTCGAGATCCTCGGGCGTGCCCGCCATCGGCCAGACCAGCGCAATCGTCTCGGCCAGATCGCCCACGAAGTCATAGCTCAGCGCAAACAGCTCGGGATCGACCCGCGCGCCCACCATCGCGCGCAGCACTGCCGGTTGCGCCCGCCCCAGTTCCAAATCGCCGGTCAAAGCGGCCAGCGCATAGCCGCGCTCTGGGTCGGGGGCTGTGCGCAGATAGGCGCCTAGCGCTGCGAGCTTGGCATTGCGCCCCGGAGTGAAGGCCAGCCGCTCGAGGAGCTGGGCGAAGGCTCTCATTCGGGCTCCTCCTCATAGCCCACAAGCCCCAAGGGGCGCGCCACGCGCTGATGGAGCGCGGCCCAGCGCATCAGCGCCTCTTCGCGGCCATGGGTGATCCACAGCTCGGCGGGATCGATCTCTTCGACGGTGCTTGTCAGTTCGTCCCAATCGACATGATCCGAGATTACCAGCGGCAGCTCGACCCCGCGCTGACGGGCGCGGGCGCGGATCTGCATCCAGCCCGAGGCAAAGCTGATTACCGGATCGGAGAAGCGTTGAACCCATGCGCTGCCAAAGGCTGAGGGCGGGGCGATCACGATGGCCTCTCTGAGCGCGCGGGCCTCTGTCTTGTCCATCGTGGCCGGGCGCAGATCGCCCAGCGCGATGCCCTGCGCGATGTGATAGTCGCATAAAGCCTGCAACGCGCCGTGGATATAGATCGGCGCGTCATAGCCCGCCGCACGCAGCAGCGCGATCACCCGCTGCGCCTTGCCCAGCGCATAGGCCCCGACCAGATGCGGGCGTTCGGGCTCGGATTTGACCGAGGCCAAGAGCTTGGCGATCTCGACCCGCGGATCGGGGTGGCGAAAGACCGGCAGGGCAAAGGTCGCCTCGGTGATGAAGATGTCGCAGGCCACCGGCTCGAACGGGGCGCAGCTGGGCGTTGCGCGCCGCGCGTAATCGCCCGAGGCCACGATCCGCGTGCCTTGTGCCGTCACCGCGATCTGCGCTGAGCCCAGCACGTGACCTGCGGGATGGAAGCGCACCTCCGTCTGGCCGATGCGCAACGGACCCTCATAGACCTGCCGCTGTCCGGTGAACTCCGCGCCGTAGCGGATCGCCATGATATCGAGCGTCTGGCGGGTGGCCAGCACCGCACCGTGGCCTGCGCGCGCGTGATCGGCATGGCCATGCGTGATCAGCGCCCGGGCGACGGGTCGGCTCGGGTCGATATGGAAATCGCCCAGCGGACAATACAGCCCCTCTGGGCGCGGGATCAGCAACGGTTGAGCCATCTGGAGAAGCCTAGCGCGAAATGCAGGGCGCGCCAGCTTTTGCGGCAAGCCGCATCGACCTTGGGCAAAGACACGCTTGCTCACGCAAGGGTTGTCATATGTCAAAATGGATTTACCGGTTTTATGCTATGATGAGGCGTTCAACCTTGGGAGGATGACATGGCTACCAAGAAAACTCCGTTTGGAACGTCGATGGCCGGATGCATGCCGGTGCTTGACGGCGCGGGTCTCTCGTCGATGCTCGCACCCCAGTTGCAGATGGCCGAGGCGTTGATTGCGCGCAATATCGAAACGCTCGATTTTTTGCGTGCCCGTTTCGAGCGCGACCAAGAGATGCTGGCGCGCCTGTCCGAAGAGCGCGACCCGATGCAGTCGATGAATCTGTGGAGCGCGTTCTGGCAGCGCACCATGAGCGATTACTCCAGCGAGATGACCAAGCTTGCGACCTCGGCCAGCGCGCTGGCCGAGACGGCTGTGCGCACCGCCACGCAGGAAGGTGAGGCGATGGCGCGTCAGGCCTCGGGCAAGCGCTAAGGTCTTCGGCCGGAACCTGTCGGGCCATGACGGGTTGATCCGTCGGACTGCCGCGCGCTTTGCGTGGCGGCCGTGCGGGGATGTTTCATGGCAGAGCATAGCGGCAGCACGCCGATCACGGTCTATGGCGCCTTGGCGGCCAATCTCCTGATCGCGATTGCCAAATTTGCAGCCGCCTTGTTCACCGGCAGCTCGTCCATGCTGTCGGAGGCGTTTCACTCTGTCGTCGATACCGGCAATGAGGGGCTTTTGCTTTTAGGATTGCGGCGGGCGCGCAAGCCTGCGGATGCGGCGCATCCTTTTGGCTATGGCAAAGAGCTGTATTTCTGGTCGCTCGTCGTCGCGATGCTGCTGTTTGCACTCGGCGGCGGGTTGTCGATCTATGAGGGGATCCTGCATATCCGCCATCCAGAGCCGATCCGCGAGCCCATCTGGAATTACGGTGTCTTGCTGGTGGCCTTTCTGGCCGAAGGTGTCTCTTGGGGCATTGCGATGCGCGCGCTGTTGCGGTTGCGCAAGCCCGGCGAGGGGGTGTTCAAGACTTTCCGCCGATCCAAGGATCCGTCGGTCTATATCGTCGTGGCCGAGGATACGGCCGCGCTTCTCGGGATCGTCGCGGCCGCCCTTGGTGTCTATCTGTCTGTCACCTTCCGCGCGCCGATCTTTGACGGGCTCTCCTCGCTGGTGATCGGCGGCATTCTGATCTGCGTGGCGGTGCTGCTGGTTTATGAGACCCGCGCGCTGATCCTGGGTGAGAGCGCGGATGAGGCGCTTGTGGCCTCGATGCGCGAGATCGCGCTGCGCGAAGAGGCAATCCGTGACGTCTCACGCCTGCTTACGATGCATTTCGCGCCCGATCAGGTGCTGGTCAATATTGAGGTGCAATTCGAGCCGGAGGTCAGCGCCGAGCAGATTTTCGCCTCGGTCGAGCGCGTGCAGGCGTGTATCACAGAGGCCCATCCGGAGGTCCGCAGCATTTTTCTGGAGGTCGAGGCGCTGCGGGGCAAGCAGGGCGGTTTTGAGAGCGCGGATGCCCGTCAGGTGAGCCCGGAGGGCCTTGCAGGAGCAGGCCAGTAAACGCGCGCTGCATTCAGGTCGAAACAAAGGCGCAACCGGTGGCTGCGCCTTTGTTTAATGCCTGAGATTGGCGGGACGTCTTCGAGCGTGCTCAGCCCTTATGGATCCAGCCGCCACCTAAGATCCGGCTGTCCTCCGCGTCGGGGGCGTAGAACACGCAGGCCTGACCGGGGCTCACACCTTCTTCGGGCACGATCAGCTCAACCTCGGCCTCGGTCGCGGAGATCGGGCGGATGATCGCCTCGCGCGGGGGGCGGGTGGAGCGGACCTTGACCGAGAGCGCCCATTCCTTGCGCGAGGTAAAGGGCTCATCGCCCAGCCAGTTGATCTCGCGCACCGGGATGATCCGGGTGGAGAGCGCCTCTTTCGGCCCGACGACGACGTGGCGGGTTTCGGGATCGAGCTTCACCACATAGAGCGGATCTTCCAGCCCACCGATGCCCAAGCCGCGCCGCTGGCCGATCGTGTAATGGATCACGCCGCGATGGGTGCCCAGCACATTGCCCTCCATATCGACGATGTCACCCGGATCGGCGGCCCCGGGGCGCAGCTTCTCGATGACGCTTGCATAATTCCCGTTGGGCACGAAGCAGATATCCTGACTGTCGGGCTTGTCGGCCACGGAAAGCCCGTATTTCGCAGCCAGCGCGCGCGTCTCCGCCTTTGAGGCCAGATGGCCGAGCGGGAAGCGCAGATAGGACAGTTGCTCGGGCGTGGTCGAGAACAGGAAATAGCTCTGATCGCGATTGGCGTCGGCTGCGGAATGCAGCTCGGGGCCTAGCATGCCGTCCTTGCGCTGGATGTAATGGCCTGTCGCCATGCAATCGGCATCAAGATCTTTCGCCGTCTCCAGCAGATCCTTGAACTTCACTCGCTCGTTGCAGCGAATGCAGGGCACGGGCGTGGCGCCGCCCAGATAGGCGTCGGCAAATTCGTCGATCACAGCCTCGCGGAACGTGTTTTCGTAATCGAGCACGTAATGGGGAAAACCCATCGCCTCGGCCACGCGGCGCGCATCGTGAATGTCCTGTCCGGCACAGCAGGCGCCTTTTTTGGCGAGCGCCGCACCGTGGTCGTAAAGCTGCAAGGTCACGCCCACCACATCATAGCCTTCCTCGGCCAGTTGGGCGGCCACGACAGAGCTATCGACCCCGCCCGACATGGCGACGACGACGCGGGTCTCGCCCGGCGGTTTGGCAAAGCCGAGCGAATTGAGCGGCATATCTTTGGGCATCTGAACAGTCCTTTAACCAGACCTGAGGAAATATAGGAAAATGCGCACTACTCTCAACCCTCCGTTTCACCCGTCGTTAAGGCGGTTGCTTCAAGAATATAGCGGTGAAGTGGAGAAAGGGGTGTTCTCATGTATCTCAAGAAAGTCGACGGCCCGCGGGCTGTAACCTTGGCCGATGGCTCGATCCTGACGCGCGCGGATCTGCCGCCTGTGAAAACGCGCCGCTGGGTGGCCAGCCGTAAGGCCCTGATCGTGCGGGCGCTTGCCTATGGGCTGATCTCGCGCAGCGAGTTGCTAGAGCGCTATGAGCTGTCCGATGAAGAGCTTGATCTGTGGATCGAGATGGCGGCGCGCCACGGCGTGAAAGGATTGAAGGTCACGGAGATTCAGCGCAACAGACAACTTTAGGTTGCGTCTTCACGAAAACGTGCGAAGGTAACTGTGTATTAATAAAATTATGTCATCAATTACCTGACCAAAAAATTAACGTGGAGAACCCAAGATGCGGATTTTGTTGGTTGAAGACGACCCGACAACGTCGCGCAGCATTGAGTTGATGCTGACGCATGCCAACCTCAACGTCTATTGTACCGATCTGGGCGAAGAGGGAATCGATCTTGCCAAGCTGTATGATTACGACCTGATCTTGCTGGATCTGAATCTGCCGGACATGAACGGGCATGAAGTGCTGCGTCAGTTGCGATTGTCGCGGATCGAGACGCCAATCCTCATCCTGACAGGCTCTGACGATACCGAAAACAAGATCAAAGGGTTTGGATCGGGGGCGGATGACTACATGACCAAGCCGTTCCACCGCGAAGAGCTGGTGGCACGCATTCACGCGATCATCCGGCGCTCGAAAGGGCATGCACAGTCGATCATTCGCACCGGCAAAGTCTCGGTCAATCTGGATGCCAAGACCGTTGAGGTGGATGGAAAGCCTGTGCATCTGACCGGCAAGGAATACCAGATGTTCGAGCTGTTGAGCCTGCGCAAAGGCACGACGCTGACCAAGGAAATGTTTCTCAATCATCTCTATGGCGGCATGGACGAGCCCGAGTTGAAGATCATCGACGTATTCATCTGCAAGTTGTGCAAGAAACTCTCCGATGCGACGATCGGCGAAAATTATATCGAGACCGTCTGGGGCCGGGGCTATGTGCTGCGCGATCCCGATCCCGGTGAGATGGAACGTTCGGTCGCGATGGGCGCCTGATCCCGGCGCATTGGCGTGAGGTGTTCCTGCGCTCTTTACGGCTCCCCGGCGTCGCCCTAAACCATGGGGCGTAACGAGGGGGTTCTCATGTCCGACCAGTCCGTCATCGGGATCGACAACTTGACCAAGGCACAGGCCGAGGCGGAATTGCCCGAGCTTGTTGCGCGTATCCGGGCGGCCAATACCGCCTATCACACGCAAGATGACCCGGAGCTGAGCGATTCGGAGTATGACGCGCTCAAGCGCCGCTTGCTGGCAATTGAGGCGCGCTTCCCTGAGCTGAAAGCCAAAGACAGCCCGAGCGAGTCGGTGGGCGGTCAATTGGCCGACGGGTTCGGCAAGATCACCCATGCTCAGCGGATGATGAGCCTCGCCAATGCCTTTGAGGATGCGGATATCACCGAGTTCGACAGCGGCGTGCGCAGCTTTCTGGGCCTCGCGGCAGATGCGCCGCTGGCCTATACGGCTGAGCCTAAGATCGACGGGCTGTCGCTGTCGCTGCGCTATGAGCAGGGGCGGCTGATCTATGCCGCAACGCGCGGTGACGGAAGCGTGGGCGAGAACGTCACTGAAAATGCCCGGACGATTGACGATATCCCCCAAGAGATCACTGGCGCGCCCGAGGTGCTCGAAGTGCGCGGCGAAGTCTATATGAGCCACGCCGATTTCGCGGCGCTCAACGCGCGGGCCGAGGCGGCCGGTGATAAGCGCTTTGCCAATCCGCGCAATGCCGCCGCAGGCTCGCTACGCCAGTTGGATCCCAAAATCACAGCCGCGCGCCCTTTGCGCTTCTTCGCCTATGCCTGGGGGGTGAGCTCAGAGCCGCTGGCCGAGACCCAGATCGGCGCGATTGAACTGCTCTCTGCGCTTGGTTTTTCGACCAACCCTTTGACGCTCCGCTGTGATGGGCCCGAGGAGATGCTCGCGCATTACCACCAGATCGAGGCGCAGCGCGCCGATCTGGGCTATGATATCGACGGTGTCGTCTACAAGCTCGACGATCTGGCGCTGCAGCGGCGGCTGGGCTTTCGTTCGACCACGCCGCGCTGGGCAATCGCGCATAAATTCCCCGCCGAGCTGGCCTGGACGCGGCTTGAGGCGATTGAAATTCAGGTCGGGCGCACCGGGGCGCTCTCTCCCGTGGCGCGGCTGACCCCGGTCACGGTGGGTGGCGTCGTGGTCTCCAGCGCCACACTTCATAACGAGGATTACATCGCGGGCCGTGACAGCCAAGGGGCCGAGATCCGCGGCGGCAAGGATATTCGCGTGGGCGATCTGGTGCAGGTCTACCGCGCGGGCGATGTCATTCCCAAGATCGCCGATGTCGATCTGACCCAGCGCCCGGATGATGCGGTGCGCTACGCGTTTCCCACGCAATGTCCGCGCTGCGGCTCGGACGCGATCCGCGAGGCAGGAGATGCGGTGCGGCGGTGCTCGGGCGGCCTGATCTGTCCCGCGCAGGCGGTGGAAAAGCTCAAGCATTTCGTGTCGCGCGCCGCGTTCGATATCGAGGGGCTGGGGGCCAAGCAGATCGAGGCCTTCTACGCGGATGGTTGGATCACCGAGCCCGCCGAGATTTTCACGCTGCGCGCGCGCTTCGGCGAGGGCATGAAACAGCTTAAAAACCGGGAGGGCTGGGGCGAAAAATCGGCGCGAAACCTCTTTGATGCGATTGACGAAAAACGCCATATCCCTTTGCAAAAGCTGATTTTCGCGCTCGGCATCCGGCATGTCGGCGAACAAAGCGCGGGCCTTCTGGCGACCCATTTCGGCACTTGGGAGGCGTTCGAGGCGGCGATGTCGCAGGCCGATATCGGGCAGGGCGCTGCGTGGGAGGATCTGATGTCGATCGACGGCGTGGGCGCGACGCTTGCGGCCTCGGTCGTGGCGACCTTCCATCAAGAGGCAGAGCGGGCCTCGATTGACCGGCTCGTCGCGCATCTCGAGGTCGAAGCCGCTGCAGCGCCGACCTCTGACAGCCCGGTTTCCGGCCTGACCATCGTTTTCACAGGCACGCTAGAGCGGATGACGCGGGCCGAGGCCAAGGCGCGCGCTGAAAGCCTTGGCGCGAAGGTCGCAGGCTCGGTGAGCGCCAAGACCGATCTGCTCGTGGCCGGTCCCGGCGCGGGATCGAAGGCCAAAAAGGCCGCGGATCTCGGGGTGCGGGTGATCGATGAAGACGGCTGGATCTCGCTTTCGGGCGGCGCATGAGCGGGCGGCCGGAATCGCTTTTTCCGCTCTTTGCCGGGCTCGAGACCTTGGCGGGGATCGGAGAGAAGACGGCCAAGTCCTTTGAACCCTTGGGCATTGCTGTCCCGCGCGATCTGCTTTTCACGCTGCCCCACTCGGTGATTGATCGTCGCCCCGTGCCCAGCGTGCAGGGCATTGCCTCGGGGACGGTGGTGAGCGTGGAGCTGCGCATCGATCGGCACGCGCCGGCCTCCGGGCGTGGGCGCCCCGACCGGGTGTTTTGCCATGACGGGCAGATCGAGGTCGTGCTGGTGTTCTTCCACGCGCGCGGCGACTGGCTGGCCAAGCAGATGCCTGTGGGCGCATCGAGGATCGTCTCGGGCAAGCTCGAGATCTATGATGGCGTGGCCCAGATCGTGCATCCCGACCATATCGTGCCGCCAGAGCAGGCCGATGATATCGCCCGTTTCGAGCCGATTTACCCGCTCACCGCGGGGATCAGCCAGAAGGTGATGACGAAGGCGGTGCGCTCGGCGCTGACGCTCGCGCCCGCGCTCGGGGAGTGGATCGACGGGCCGCTCAAGGCGCGCGAGGGCTGGCCGGACTGGCACGCGGCGCTCTCTGCCGCCCATGCGCCCGAGGGGCTGAGCGATGTGATGGGCACCAGCCCGGCGCGCGCGCGGTTGGCCTATGACGAACTTTTTGCCCATCAATTGACCCTCGCACTTGCGCGCAGGCAGGCTCGGCGCAAGCCCGGACGCGCGACGGTCGCGACGGGGGTGATGTCGGATAAGGTTTTGAAATCGCTTCCCTATCGTCCGACCGGCGCTCAGACTCGCGCGATTTCCGAGATCTCGGCGGATCTCGCCTCGACGCGCCGAATGAACCGGCTTTTGCAAGGCGATGTGGGCTCTGGGAAGACCTTGGTGGCGTTCATGGCGCTGTTGGCGGCGGTCGAGGCGGGCGGTCAGGGCGTGATGATGGCGCCCACCGAGATTCTGGCCCGTCAGCATCTTGAGGGATTGGCCCCGCTTGCTCAGGCGGCAGGGGTGCGGCTTGATCTGCTGACCGGTCGCGACAAGGGGGCGGAACGGGCGGCAAAGCTTACCGATCTGGCCGCCGGACGCATCGGCATTCTCGTGGGCACGCATGCGGTTTTTCAAAAGGATGTGCAGTTTCACGATCTGCGTCTGTCGGTGATCGACGAGCAGCACCGTTTCGGTGTGGCGCAGCGCATGGAGCTGGGCGCCAAGGGGCAGGCGGTCGATGTGCTGGTCATGACCGCCACGCCGATCCCGCGTTCGCTGGCGCTGGCGCAATACGGCGACATGGATGTCAGCCTGCTCGACGAGAAGCCCCCCGGACGGCAACCGGTGACCACGGCGCTCGTTGCCTCGGAGCGGCTGAGCGAGGTGGTGGCCCATCTCAAGCGCGCGGTCGCAGAGGGGCGGCAGGCCTATTGGGTGTGCCCGCTGGTCGAGGAAAGCGAGCGCGTCGATCTGATCTCTGCCGAGGACCGCTTTCGCCAGCTGCGCGCCGAGCTGGGCGACGATGTCGTGGGGCTCGTGCACGGCCAGATGCCGCCCGCGGAAAAGGATGCCGCGATGGCCGATTTCGTGGCCGGTCGCCGCGCCGTTCTGGTCGCGACGACGGTGATCGAGGTCGGCGTGAACGTGCCCAACGCGTCGATCATGGTGATCGAGCGGGCCGAGAGCTTTGGGTTGGCCCAGCTTCATCAGTTGCGCGGGCGCGTCGGGCGGGGCTCTGCGGCCTCGACCTGCCTGATGATTTATCAAGCCCCGCTAAGCGAGACGGGAGAGCGTCGGCTGCGTATTCTGCGCGAGAGCGAGGACGGCTTTCGCATCGCCGAAGAAGACCTGGCCATGCGCGGGGCAGGCGATGTGATCGGCACGGCGCAATCGGGCTTGCCACGCTTCAGAATCGCGGATCTGGAGCGGCAGGCGGGCCTTCTGGCTGTGGCGCAAAGCGACGCGCGCAAGCTACTTCTGGACGATCCCGAGCTCGCAAGCGCCCGTGGAAAAGCCGCGCGCGAACTTCTTTGGTTGATGGGGCAAGATCAGGCGATCCGCTTGAAAAATATAGGTTAAACCTCCTTCGTTCTCCTGTATGTTCTCAAATGTTCTCAAAAAGTTCTTTACAGGGCGTGAAGAATATGAGAACAAAGCAGCAACAGAGGTGAGGGAGACGAAAATGGCCCAAGAAATCAAAGCTGTGTTTGAAAGAAATCACTCGACGCTTTTGCTCGATGCGATCGGTGGAGTCGCGCTCTGCGTGAGCTTCGTCTTCGCGCTCTATTTGCCGGGCCTTTTTTAACCTCACCGGCTGTTGCCTCTGACTGCTACTGCCTCGCGCTTTCTGCTGTGCCGCTCCTGTCCCAAACATTGCGGTTGCCTGTCCCAAGGTTTTGCCTGTTGGAAAGCGCGCACTCGCCGCCGTCTCTCTTAGCGAGGGGCGGCGGCTTTTTCTTGCGCAAATGTTTGGAGAGGCCGAACAGGCGGCATGGGGGCTTCAGTGCACCCCAAGCGACTGGAGGGCGGCCAGCGTCGCGTCGGGGGCCAGCAGGATCGAGCCGTGGCGATTGGGATACTCCCGCGCTGCGGTCAGAACTTCATACTCCCCGAAAGGAGCTTGCGGGACGGGCCCGCCTTTGAGCATCGCGGCCAACTCGTCGCGCAGCCGTGCGATTTGAACATGATCGCAGCCCACCACGGCGGCACCGAAGATCGCAGCCGAGGCCTGCCCAAGCGCACAGGCATGCACGGATTGGCTATAGCCTGTGACCACGCCATCGCGCTGCGTGATCGCGACCTCGACGGTCGAGCCGCAGAGCGGCGCGCGCTTGCGAAAGGTGGCGTCGGGGGCCGCGAGCGGCTCAGTGCCCGGCATATCGGCGGCAAGGGCCAGAATGCGCTGCGAGTAGAGCTTGATCAGATCGGCGTCGCTCATGGGTTTTCCCTTCCTCCGGTCCGGGGTAGATAGGGGCACAGACCCCGGAAGGAAAGTGCAGATGCCATTTGATCCCGAAAGCCTGACCTATGACGCCAATGGGCTGATCCCCGCGATTGCGCAGGATTTTCACACCGGCGAGGTGCTGATGATGGCGTGGATGAACGCGCAAAGCATCATGAAGACACTTGAAGATGGTCATGTAACCTATTGGTCAAGGTCCAGAAAAGCACTTTGGGCAAAGGGCGAAACCTCGGGCCATCTGCAGCATCTGCGCGAGATGCGGATCGATTGCGATCGCGATTGTTTGCTGCTCTTGGTCGATCAGAAAGGCCCGGCCTGCCATACAAATCGCCGCTCGTGTTTTTACACCGCGTTGCGCGATGGCGATGAGGTCGAGATCCTGCGCCCGGTCGAAGACTAGGCCAGCGGCACGTCAAGCATGCGTCGGATATCGGCGGGGCTCACGCCGGCATCGCGGTAGGTCGACAGCGCGCGGGCATCGTCGCGCTTTGCCAGACGCTTGCCCTCAGAGTCTCTGATTAGATCGTGATGCCAATAGGTTGGCGTGGGAAGTTGAAGCAGTTTCTGAAGCAGGACATGGATCTGCGTGGCCTCGAACAGATCCGCACCACGGGTCACATGCGTGATGCCCTGTTCCGCATCATCGAGCACGACCGCTAGGTGATAGGAGCATCCCATATCGCGCCGCGCCAGCACCACGTCGCCGACCGACTCGATCAGGGCGGTGCGCGTGACCTCGTGCGGGCCTGCATGCAGGGCACCCAATTCATCGAAATGACAATCGGTTGCGGCGCGTTCCATATTCAGGCGCAGCGCAGTGTCTGGCATCGGCGCGCCGGGAGAGCGCGCCCCGGAGATCCGGCAGGTTCCGGGATAGATCAGCCCGTCCGGCCCGTAAGAGGCACCTTCCTGCGGCGCTGAGACCGCAGCCTCAATGTCGCGGCGGGTGCAATTGCAGGCGAATAGAAGATCGCGCTCCCAAAGCGTCTCAAGAGCGTTACGGTAGAGCTGCAAGCGCTCGGATTGGCGCATGACAGGGCGCTCCCAGTCCAAACCGAGCCAGTCGAGATCCCGGTAGATCTGGTCTTCCCATTGGCGGCGCGACCGGCTTTGATCGATATCCTCGATCCGCAGAAGGAATTGCCCACCGGCCTTCTTCGCCATGTCATGCGCGAGGATCGCGCTATAGGCATGGCCAAGATGCAGCGGTCCGGTGGGCGATGGCGCGAACCGGGTGATCATCTTAGCTTTGATCCGCAAGCCATTGATTAAAGGTCTCTTTGGCGCGATCCGTATAGGCTTTGTAACGGTCCTTGCGGCCCCGTCTTCCGCCCTTGGCGTCAATCGGCGGGAAGAGCCCGAAATTGACATTCATCGGCTGGAAGGTCTTGGCCTCGGCACCGCCCGTGATGTGGGTGATCAGCGCGCCCATCGCGGTGTCCGGGCCCGGGGGTGGCAATTCGCGCCCCTGCAACTCAGCTGCGGCCATACGCCCGGCCAGCAGCCCCATCGCGGCGCTTTCCACATAGCCCTCGACCCCGGTGATCTGGCCCGCAAAGCGCAGATGCGGGTGCGATTTGAGGCGCATCTGCGCATCAAGCAGCGTCGGCGAATTGAGGAACGTGTTGCGATGGATCCCGCCGAGACGCGCGAATTTCGCGTCCTGCAGGCCGGGAATCATCCGGAAAACATCGGCTTGCGCGCCATATTTCATCTTGGTCTGGAAGCCCACGATATTGTAGAGCGTCCCCAGAGCATTGTCGCGGCGCAGCTGCACGACGGCATAAGCCTTGACCTGCGGATCGTGCTCATTGGTGAGACCCACGGGCTTCATTGGGCCGTGGCGCAGCGTTTCGCGCCCGCGCTCGGCCATCACTTCAATCGGCAGACATCCGTCGAAATACCCGGCGGTTTCGCCCGCGTGGAATTCGGTTTTCTCGGCCGCCAGAAGGGCATCGATGAACGCCTCATACTGGTCCTTCGTCATCGGACAGTTGATATAGGCGGTGCGCTCGTCCTCGGTCTCGCCCTTGTCATAGCGCGACTGGCGCCACGCGATATCCATGTCGATCGTGTCGGCATAGACGATGGGGGCGATTGCATCAAAAAAGGCGAGCCGGTCCTGACCCGAGGCTTCGCGCAAGGCATCGCCTAGGGATTGCGAGGTCAGCGGACCAGTCGCAAAGATCCAGTGGCCACTTGAGGGAAGCTCTGTAATCTCTTCGGATACAAAGGAAATATTCTCATGCGCGCGCAGTTTCTCGGTCACGGCTTGCGCGAATGCCTCGCGGTCCACGGCCAGCGCACCACCTGCGGGCAAGCGATGCTCGCGGGCGGTCTGCATGATCAGACCGTCTGCGGCTCCCATCTCCCAGTGCAGCTGACCGACCGCGTTTTGCGCGTCGTCATCCGAGCGGAAGGAGTTCGAGCAGACCATCTCCGCGAAATTCCCGGTCTGGTGGGCAAAGGTTTCCACCTTTGGGCGCATCTCGTGGAGCACCACGCGGATGCCCGCATTCGCGGCCTGCCACGCCGCTTCCGATCCGGCCATTCCGCCGCCGACGATGTGAAGTTCCTGTGTCATGCTCTGCCTGTTACAAGCGAACGGGCGCGCGTGCAATCCGCGCGCCCGTTCAAGGGTTACGATAAGAGGGGCTCAGAGGCCCGGAAGCATGTCCAGAAGGCCGCGCTGAGCGAAGCTCGTGCCGGTGCCCGGACCGAAGGTCGCACGCACGCCGAGGCCGAGATAGCCTTCGGCATCCGCGTTGTCGGCGTCCAGTCGGCCGACTTCGCCATAGACGCTATAGCCCGAGGTCATCTTGTAGGTGCCGGTCACGCCGATCCGGTTGAAATCGGCAGAGCTCGGGCCGTTGAAGACATCGAGGCGCCCACCGACCGAGAACTGGTTGCTCAGCGCGTAATCGCCCGAAAGACCCACGGCTGTGCCGTCATCGTCCGAATTGGTATGCCAGATATAGCCTTGGACATTCATGAGGCCCATATCACGCCCGGCTTCAAGGCCGTAGAAGTTGAGATTGCTGCCATCTACCCGGTCGCGGCCGACAAAGGCGCCCAGCGAGGTGCCCATCATCGGGTGATAGATGCCGTGCAGCCCGAACATGCTGCCATCCCAGCCCGTGTCGCCGAAATGGTTGTAGGCCATATCGCCCTGCACGCTGAATGCGGGCGAGAAGGCGACTTCCATCGAGCCATTGGCCGTCAGTTTGGTCGCATCATTGGACGATCCGGTGAGACCCGAATAGCTGACGCCGACATTGGCCCCGCTGACTTCGGCGGCACCAGCAGCGCCTGCGGTTGCGACCGCCAATGCGGCGGCCAGTCCGATCATGTAGTGTTTCATTGCTCGTTTCCTTGCCTGTGAAAAGCCGCATCCCCGATGCGGCCATGTTTGACCCCTGGGCTTACTCTTCTGTCGGAGTATCGCCCTCAGCCGGACCGGACTCGCCTGCATTTTCAGCTGCAGCTTCTACGAGTTCGGCTTCTTCTTCATCGCCCTGATCGGCAATTCGCGCGACAGAGACGACTTCTTCTCCCTTGGCGGTGTTGAACACACGCACGCCACCCGCAGAGCGCGAGCGGAAGGAAATATCTTGCACCGGGCAGCGGATCGACTGGCCGGTCGAGGTGGCCAGCATGATCTGATCGCTCAGCTCGACGGGGAAGGAGGCCACGAGCATGCCGCCGCGCATCGCTTTGTCGATGGCGGTGACGCCTTGGCCGCCACGCCCGCGCAGCGGGTAGTCATGGCTGGAGCTGATCTTGCCCGAGCCCTTCGCGGTGATCGTCAGGATCAGATCCTCGGCCGCCGACATTTCGGCGTAACGCTCGGGGGAGAGCTGCCCCTCGGCCACGGCCTCTTCCTCCTCGTCGGGCTCTTCCTCTTCGGTGAGGCCCGCCATCAGGCGACGCTGTTTGAGATAGGCGGCGCGCTCCTCGGAGCTGGCCTCGAAGTGGCGGATCACCGACATCGAGACGACCTCGTCGCCCTCTTTCAGACGGATGCCGCGCACGCCCACGGAATTGCGCGAGTTGAACACCCGCACATCCGGCACGGCAAAGCGGATCGCGCGCCCGCCCGCGGTGATCAGCATGACGTCATCGTCCTCAGAGCAGATGCGCGCATTGATCAGCCGCACGCCCTCGTCCTCGAATTTCATCGCGATCTTGCCGTTGCGCATGACGTTGGTGAAATCCGACAGGCGGTTGCGGCGCACGGTGCCCGCAGAGGTCGCAAAGAAGATCTGCAGATCGTCCCAATCCTCTTCGGGGCGGTCGACCGGCATGATGGCTGCGATCGACACACCTGTCGGGATCGGCAAGATGTTGACGATGGCCTTGCCTTTGGACTGACGCGAACCCAGCGGCAGCTGCCAGCATTTCATCTTGTAGACCATGCCTTCGGTCGTGAAGAACAAAAGCGGCGTATGGGTGTTGGCGACAAACAGGGTGGTGACGGTGTCATCATCCTTGAGCGCGCCGCCCGATAGACCTTTGCCGCCGCGCTTCTGGGCGCGGAAATCGGCCAGCGGCGTGCGCTTGATATAGCCGCCTTGAGTGATGGTGACGACCATGTCCTCACGCTCGATGAGGTCTTCGTCATCCATATCACCGGCCCAGTCGATGATCTCGGTCCGGCGCGGCACGGCGAATTGCGCACGCACCTCGCGCAGTTCTTCCGAGATGATCGCCATGATCCGCTCGCGCGAGGCGAGGATAGCGAGGTAGTCGCGGATCTTGCCGGCCAGTTCGGCCAACTCATCGGTGACTTCCTTGACGCCGATCTGGGTCAGGCGTTGCAGGCGCAGATCGAGGATCGCGCGGGCCTGAGTCTCGGACAGGTTATAGGTGCCGTCCTCATTGACCGGATGCAGCGGATCATCGATCAGCTTGAGATATTCGACGATGTCATGGGCGGGCCAAGGCCGGGTCATCAGACGCTCACGCGCCTCTGCCGCATCGGCGGAGGAACGGATGGTGGCCACGACCTCATCGACATTGGTGACCGCGACGGCGAGACCGCAGAGCACATGGCTGCGCTCGCGTGCCTTGCGCAGCTCATAGGCCGTGCGGCGCGCCACAACTTCTTCGCGGAAGGTGATGAAATGGCTCAGGAAAAGCCGCAGGGTCAGCTGCTCGGGCTTGCCGCCGTTGAGCGCCAGCATGTTGCAGCCAAACGAGGTTTGCATTGGCGTGAAGCGGTAAAGCTGGTTGAGCACGACATCGGGTGTCGCGTCGCGCTTCAGCTCGATCACGACGCGCACGCCAACGCGGTCGGATTCATCGGCGATGTTGGAGATGCCTTCAAGGCGCTTGTCGCGCACCAGCTCGGCGATCTTCTCGATCATCGTGGCCTTGTTGACCTGATAGGGGATCTCGTCGAGCACGATGGCATAGCGGTCCTTGCGGACCTCTTCGATCCGGGTCTTGGCGCGGATGATGACCGAGCCACGCCCTTCGAGATAGGCTTTGCGCGCGCCGCCACGGCCCATGATCTGGGCGCCCGTCGGGAAATCGGGGGCGGGCACGAATTCCATCAGCGCTTCGTCCGAGATGTCGGGATTGTCGATCATCGCGAGGGTCGCATCGACCACTTCACCAAGGTTATGGGGCGGGATATTGGTGGCCATACCGACGGCGATACCGCCTGCGCCATTGACCAGCATATTGGGATAGCGCGCGGGCAGAACCGTCGGTTCTTGCTGCTTGCCGTCGTAGTTGTCCTGAAAATCGACCGTGTCTTTTTCGATATCGGCCAGAAGCGCGGCCGCAGGCTTGTCCATGCGCACTTCGGTATAGCGCATCGCAGCCGCGTTATCGCCATCCATCGAGCCGAAATTGCCCTGACCGTCGAGAAGCGGCAGCGACATCGAGAAGGGCTGTGCCATCCGCACCAGCGCGTCGTAGATCGCGGCGTCGCCATGCGGGTGATACTGACCCATCACATCGCCCACCGGACGGGCCGATTTGCGATAGGACTTGTCATGCGTGTTGCCGGTCTCATGCATCGCGTAGAGGATGCGCCGATGCACCGGTTTGAGCCCGTCGCGCAGGTCGGGAATCGCGCGGCTCACGATCACGCTCATCGCGTAATCGAGATAGGCGGTCTTCATCTCATCCGCGATGGAGACGGTCGGGCCCAGATAGCTCGGCCGCTGGGGCTCGTTTTCGTCGGTTTCCGGCGGTTCAGGAGTGTCGGTCACGCGCGCCTCGATGCTCTAGATATTGTTGTAACAGTTTATAGTCCCCCCAAGCGGCGGGCGCAATCGCGAAGGCCACCCGCAGCGGGCACGCCGCTCAATTGGGCGTATATTTGCGGGGGTGCTACGCGATCGGATGCCGATCAGAGGGCGGGGCGCGACTTGAGATAGGCCATCAGCCAGATCACCGCGAGCACCGCCGAGGCGATCACGTTGAGATTGGCCATGGTGACGCCAAACATTTCCCACGGAATCTCGTCGCAGCGCACCAGCGGCGCGGAATTGATCTGCGCCATCAGATCGGCCGCCGAGAGCGAGCTGTCGACCGCGCTCGAGGTGCAATCGGACGGGCCTGCGAAGATGTGACGCTCGACGCCCGAATGGTAGATCCCGAGACCCATCGTGGTGAGGGCCGCGATCATCCCCGCAAGCCCGCTCCAGCCGGGCAGGCGCAGCGCAAGGATCACAAGGCCAATTGCGATGGCCGCGGCATGGGGCCAGCGTTGCAGCAGGCACAGATGGCAGGGCGCATAGCCGAGGGCCTGAAACACGAAGGCGCTGGCCAGAACGAGCGCTGAGCCTGCAGTTGCAAGGGCGATCAGAAAGCGGGGCGTCAGAGTTTGGGTCATCCGATGAATTTCAATGCGTAAAAGCCGCCGATCAGGAGCACGACGAACAGGGTGAATAACAAACCGAGCCAGCGCTCGATGAAGATTTTGATCGGTGCGCCGAATTTCCACAAAAGGGCTGCGACCAGGAAAAAGCGCAAGGCGCGTGCCAGCACCGACACGCCAAGGAATAGCGGTGGTGAGAGATGCGTCGCACCCGAAAAGATCGTGATCACCTTATAGGGGAAAGGCGTGACCCCGGCGACCAGCACGGCCCAGCCACCCATTTCGTTGAATCTATGGGCTAATTCATTGAAGCTATCGGCCTTGCCATAGAATTGCAGGATCGGCGTGCCAATCGCATCCATGAAGCCATAGCCGATCAGATAGCCCAGACATCCGCCCGCCACGGATGCGAGTGTTGCGACCAGCGCGATCTTCCAAGCCCGCCACGGGGTGGCCAAGATCATCGGGATCATCAGCACATCTGGAGGGATCGGAAAGACCGAGGCCTCGATAAAGGCGACTGCTGCAAGAAACCACATTGCGTTGGGATGGCTCGCCTTGGCCATTGTCCAGTCATAGATACGCCGGATCATCTGCGCATGGCCTCTCTTTGGTATCGCTTATGCTTCGTGCCTGCCTCTGCGTGCAAGGTCAAGCGCTTGGGGCAGGGCGAGGCATCTAAGCGTGACGTGCTCTGTCAGATCGGGCGGCGCGGAGGAGGGTTTGTAAATTCGGCGCGAAACCTGTGATCGAGACGCTTGTCATGCGCGCGCGCTCGCGCTAGAGGATGCGAACTGGGCCCGAGTGGCGGAATGGTAGACGCAGCGGATTCAAAATCCGCCGACGCAAGTCGTGCGAGTTCGAGTCTCGCCTCGGGCACCAGTTTGAAAACATTGAATTTTCCCGACCATTTCAGATTATAGCGCTTGCGGTAAGCGGTAAGCGTTCCCAATCGCGTTCCCACTATCGCGATTCGTGCTTTGTTCGTTCCGCCAGCTTGTGCGCTGCCTTCGACATGATCTTCCTGCTCGCGCGCTTCCGATAGTAGGCCACCATCTGCGGCGATTGGTTCGTGATCGCTTGGATCTGCGCGTCGCTGCAGCCTGCCTCTGCAAGCCGCACGATTGCCAGCTTGCGCAGACCATGCAACACGTAGGGCTGCGCACGCTCGCCGAGGGTGGCGCGCCATGCCCGGAAGGCCTTCTCACCTGCGTCATAGCCGATCGGTTGAGACAGATTGCGAGGGAGGATGTGGGCGTTGTTGCAGAAGTCAGCGCTGGAAG
>NZ_JHEH01000037.1 GCF_000715505.1 Thioclava dalianensis | reverse complement strand
CCCCGCGCGGAGGGACGCGGTGCGGGCCTTTGTCGAGAGCTGGCGGGGCGCGATCTCGGCGCGCGCGGGCGGGTGAGCGGCCGTATCTGATCCGCGCGGCAAGGCGCGCTCAGCGCGCGAAGCGGATGGTCAAGGCAAAGCTGTAGCGGGCCTGTGTCAATCCAGCCGGGGCGGCCGCGAAGCGCTGTGCGCGCTGCACCGCCTGCAGCGCCGCCTGATCGAGCGCGGCATTGCCTGACGATCCCGCGACCGAAACGCCCGCAAGCTGGCCCGACCGCGTCACTGTCAGCTGCACCGTAACCGATCCGCGGGCGCGCCCGGCTGCGCTTGGATAGCGCTTGCGGGCCTCGATGCGGGCCCGGATCGAGGCGCCCCATTGCGCGCGCAAATTCTGTTCCTGACCTTTGGACAGGGTTGCGGCACGGCTGGTCTGGCGCTCGCCCGCATTGGTGGAGCCACCCGACCCGGCGGCCGTCTGCGCTGCCGATGGCGCGCTGGCGCGTTGCGGTTTGCGCGGCGCAGGCTCTGGGTCTGACTCTTGCTTGCGCGCCACCGGTTGTCGTGCGGGCTTGGACATCGGTTTGAGCGATGTCTCAGGCGCGGCGTCCGTTTCGGGGGACGTCTCACGCGCGGCCAACTGAGGGGGCGGTGCGAGATCCAGTTCGGGCAACTGCGCCTGCGGCGGCAATTCCAGCGGCGGTGCGGGCGCAGGCATCACGACGGGGTCGGGCAGCGACATCTGTTCAAATTGGGTGCGCACCGGTTGATCGCGCAGCGGATCCTCGAAACGCGCGATCATTCCCTCCACCGCCGCGCTGGCGGGTTTCAGGCTGACCAGATCTTCGCCGCCGCTGCCCGCCGCGCTCGCTCCGTCGACGTCTGCACGCAGGGCGAAGAACAGCGCCTGCATCAGCACCAGCGCCAAGGCAAGAAACACCCCTGCCTCAAGACAACGCCCGACCCTCATGGTCCCTCCGTTCCGACCGGCTGAGTGCGCAGCGCGACCTTGGCAAAGCCCAGCCCGCCCAAGCGCCGGACCAGCCGCGCGAGGATCGGCACGGGCAACTTTGCATCTGCGTGCAGCACGAGGGTCGGCGGCGTGGCGGCGCAATCTTGGGTCGCACACCACGCCTCGCGCGCGGCCTTCAGCGCGGCGAGCACGCGTGCCTCCCCAGCGGTGCCCGTCTCGGTGTCGGATGTGGCCGCGTCAGGTTTCTCGGCCACGACATCGCGAAATCCAAGTGCGCCCGTGCCCCCAACATACAGGCTGAACTCGCCGTCGCTCTGATCCCGCTCGGCGGCTTGCGGGGGTGAGACCGGAAACGGTTCTGGCGGTGTCAGCTTGGCCGAAATCAGGAAGAAGATCAGCAGCAGGAAAACGACATTGATCATCGGCAGGAGGTTAGACGCTCTGGCGGTGCGGGGCGGTTCGGTGAAATCCATCGCTCACTCCACCAGCATCACGGATGTGAACCCCGCCGCGCGCAGCGAGGTCATGAGGGTCACGAGATCCTGCAACTCGGCCCCCTTGCCCCGCAAGATCACCGGATCGTCTTGCGTCTTGGCCAGTTTCGAGAGCGCCTCGGGCAGAGCTTGCGCCGTAATCGGTGCGCCGTTCAGCGACAGCGCCCCGTCTGCGCCGATATCGACAAGGCGCAGCGGTCCGGTCCACGTCCCCGACGTGCCCGTGGCCGTGTTCAGCGGGATTGCGGTGTCTTGTGTGAACCGGGAGGCAAGCATGAAGAAGACCAGCAGCAAAAACACCACGTCGATCATGGGTGTCAGGTCGGGCTTTCGGCTGCGACGCGGCGGTTCGATGCTCAGGGTCATTGCGCGGCAGCCCGGCTGTTTTCTGATGCGTCTTCAACCCCCGCTTTTCCGCTGCTGGAGGGAACCCGCCCGAGACGCTTGGCGCGGGTTACGAAGACGCGTGTTGCGGCGTCCTCCATATCCAGCCGGAGCCTGTCGATGACGGCCTCGAACCAAGTCAGCGCGACCTGCGCGGGAATGGCCACCGCCATCCCGGCGGCCGTCGTCAAAAGCGCCTCCCAGATACCGCCCGCAAGCGTCGCCGGATCTGCGCGCGCCCCGGCGTCCTGCAGCGCCTGAAAGGCCGCAATCATCCCGGTGACCGTGCCAAACAGGCCCAGCA
Source organism: Thioclava dalianensis (assembly GCF_000715505.1). Taxonomy (GTDB): domain Bacteria; phylum Pseudomonadota; class Alphaproteobacteria; order Rhodobacterales; family Rhodobacteraceae; genus Thioclava; species Thioclava dalianensis. Next base: position 26,131 of record NZ_JHEH01000037.1, on the reverse strand, counting down.
GAGGCCCGATCACCGCCGCCAACTCGATCCCGCGCAGCCCTGCGCGCGCCTGCGCCAGCAAACCGCGCGCGACCCGGACGATCTCGGCCTGTGCATCCGCATCCGGCAGGTCCGGGTCGTCCACCGCCTGCATCGCGCGGCGCACCAGCTGCGCGCGCAGACTGCGCCGCCGCGCGAGCAGCGCAAGCCCCGCCGCCCGGTCACCCTGCGCCCAAAGGGCCAAAGCGCGCTCGGATCCTCTTCCGCCCGACCAGGCACCCAGCCAGAGCAGCCGCCACAGCTTCCAAAGGATCAGCGCGAGGAGTACCACCGCAAGCGCTGCGATCGCCCACATGGCCGGTCCCCCAAGAGCCACGAAATCCCGCATCCCGCCTTGCGCGGTCGCCAGTCTTTGCATCACGTCCTCAAAGCTCATCTTGTTCTCCTAGGTTTCGCGGTCCCATCAGGCCTGCGCGCATGCGTGTCGTGACGCTGCGACAGACCGGACGATGTCGCAGATGACGGCCTTTTGCGGGGCCTGTTTTCTGGCGGCCGGGTTCTGAGCGGTTTCGATTTCGATGGAATCGGCCAGAGCCGCATGTCGCTTGAGGGTCAAGACGGCTGTGAAAGCTGCTTGTCGCATGATCTCGCTCCGTTTCATCCGGGATGGCATGGCTGAGATCTGGCTGTGCGCGTCGCGATGATTAGCCGGTTGTGCGGAAAATGGCCAGAGAATAGGCGACAAAAATCATCAGATAACTCGAAATTCGCGTGAAATTGCTACGGTCGCCTGCCGGTCGCCGATCGCTGCACGGAACACCTCTCACAAGCTGCACCAGCTGATCACGGCCCTTGCGGTGGCGCGACAGCCAATCGAGACCGGCTTGCCTGCGGGGAGGCTCGTTGTCAGCGAACGCACCACGGTAAATTGCAGGTGCGTCGGGGTTGGCGACGCGGCGAGGCGCAGCGCGTCGAAGCCGAAAAACGTCCCCACTTTCGGATAGGCCGCTTTGTAGAAGCTTTCCTTTGCCGAGAAGACTGAGACCGCGCGCCGCGCCAGACCCTCGGAGCCGATCCCGCAGCGGGTTTGCGAGAGGAGATCACGCTCGTTTTGGTCGAGCGCAATCGAGAGGATCTCCTGCGTGGTCTGCGCATCGGGGATCTCTTCGAGATCGACGCCCCAATGCAGGCCTGTGCCGCGATGGAGCAGGCACAGCGTGTAGTCCCCCCAATGGCTGAAGCTTCCGCTCTGACCAGCGGGCCAATCGCGCATCCCTGCCGGTCGGCCTGTTGCATCCACCTTTCGGTGAGGCGCGGGGAGGGGGCGCAGTCCAAGATGCCGCTGGGCTTCCTCCAGCAACACGCCAGAGCGGATGGCGCGCGGACCGCCGCCATGACCGGCCATGATCAGCGTCTCTTCCGAGAGCCAATGCAGTTCGGTTGCGTTTCGCGCGGGCAGGCGCATCGCTCAGCGCGGCTCGGTGCAGAGCGCCAGATTGGCCTGCAGGCTGGCGTGGATGTCGGCGATGATGGCATTGATGCGCGCGGGGGACAGCTTCTCGCGCTGTGCCAGATCACGTTGTGGGATCCCGCCCACGCGGTGATCGAGGAAAATCCGGCGGTTGCGGGTGGGGACCATCGCGAGGTTTTCCTCAAGCAGTGCCAGAAGCTGCCGGTCAGAGAGGGCCCGTTCGGGTCCGGCGAGCGGGCAAGGAGGCTCAAAGGCAAGCGCATCGCTCGGACGCCGTTTGCTTTTGCGATACTGATCGATGGCGAGATTATGGACCATGCAGCCGAGCCACGCCTGCGGTCGCGCGATCTGCTCTTGCCGGAGCGGGCAATCGAGGCAGCGGAGGGCTGCATCTTGCAAGACATCCTCGGCTCTATCGCGGCTGCCGAGGACACGCATTGCTTGGCATAGAAACCGTTCGCGTCGCGCAACGAGTACGCGCAGCAGGTCTTTGCGCAGCGGGTTTTCGGTCGTGGGAAGGGGGGCATCTGGCATGGCGTCACCGAAAGAGAGGAAGACATCTGCCGGGCGCATTGCTGAGTAGATGCGCCTCTCTTACATGAGCGATACGGGCCAAACAAGCGCGCGACCTGATCGCGGATCGCCTGACGTGGCAAAAGAGGCGACCCCTTCGGCAAGGACCCGCCTCTTTCGTATCATTCGGCGGCAAGACTGTGGCTTTGCGTCCGTCGAGCTGTCTGTGAACATTTGACAAGACTGTCGGCCAGCTCTTGCGCACGCAGGGCCAATACCGAGAGGAGCGTATCGCTCAGGCCGTGGGTTGCCTCGCTGAATCCCTGCACGAAGATGGCAGGTCCGACCTCGGGGGCCATGGGCAGCCGGTAGGTGCGATCTGGTGCCTCGCCCGTCCAATAGGGGGCGAGTTCGCCCAGCATTTCTGCGGTGATGGCGCGCTCGTAGCCGGTTGCCAGAATGACGAGATCTGCCGCGATCTTATACGGGCCCTGCGGTCCCGTAAGTGTCAGCTCCAGCGTGGATCCGTGGCCTTGCACCTCCGTGACGCCATGCTCGGGATGCAGGCGAAGGCGATCCTCGCCTGTCACGCTTTGTTCGTAGAGCCGATCATAGAGCGCCGCGATCAGATCGCCATCGGCCACCGAATAATTGGTCGCCGCTAAATCCGTGAGGGCGCGGCGGCGCTCGTCTTCGGGGCGGGCATGGAAACGGTCGGTGCCCGCAGGATCGAAGATCTCGTTGACGAAGGGCGTGTCATCGGAGGGCCGCAGCGCCGTGCGGCGCAGCACAAGGTCGATCATCGGCGCTTCGGGGCGCGCCGCGAGATCTTCAAAAATTTCTGCTCCGCTCTGCCCGCTGCCGATCACCGCCACCCGCATACCGGAACGCAGGCGGGGCAGAGCGCGGCTCAGATAATCGCCCGAATGGACCACCCGCGGATCGTCTCGCAAGGCTGCAAAGGGCGCAGGCCAGCGGGGCTTTCCGCCGGTGGCGAGGATCAGGTTGCGGCCTCTCTCGCGATAGAGCCGCTGCGCGCCATCCTGTGCAATGACTGTAAGCGCGCTGATCCGCTTGCCCTGCCATTCCGGCTCGATCCCCACCACCTTGCGGTCATAGGTGCACACGGGCATCTGGCCGGCCACCCATACGAGATAGTCGTTGAACTCCACGCGGCTCGGGAAAAAGGTCTTGCGGTTGATGAAGCGCCCAAGCCGCCCCTTGGCATGCAGATAGGCCACGAAGGAATAAGGGCTTTGCGGGTTCCGCTGGCTCACCAGATCCTTGAGGAAAGAGACCTGCATATCGGCCCCCGGTATCATCATATCGGGATGCCATGCGAATTGCGCGCGCGCCTCCAGAAAGCGGGCGCTCAGCCCTGCTCCGCGCTCTTGCAGCGCAATGGCAAGCGCAAGGTTCGAGGGGCCAAACCCGACGCCCAGAAGGTCGAATATGTTTTCATCGGATGTCATCACCAGTCTCCTTGGTCCAGAATACGCGCGGACGAGAACGCAAGCGGCGCGCCCTGCGCGGGCTCGGGCCGTGCCCAGAGCCGTGCTTCGAAGAAATGCTGGCGGTCGAGTTGCACGAGGCTGGCACGTTTATGGGGAAAGTCGAAATCGCGCAGATGGGCAAAGCCCGCCCGTCCGAGATTGCGCAATTGTTGGGTGTGGCTGGCTTTGGGTTCGCCCATGATCCGCGCGCAGCGCGGCTCGGCCAGAAACATGTAATGCATGAGCGAGGGCAACCATGCGGTTATATAGGCGGCCCCGCGATAGGCGGCCTCGCCCACCAGCACGTGCCAGCCGCGATCCCATGGCCCCGCCTCATAGACCGCGCCAAGGCGGTTCTCGCGGCACCAGTAAAGCTCGAAATAGGCAAAGGGCACGCCCTCCATCATTCCGATCACCGGCATCATATGCGGGTCGGCCAGAAGCCGTTCGAGATAGGCGCGATGCGCCTCAAGGCTGCCTGCTTCTTCGAAAAAGGCGGCCACTCGCGGATCGTTCTGCCAGCGGTGAAAGAGCGGCAGGTGGTCCATGGTCAGCGCGTGCAACTCGAAGTTTTGCCCGAGCCAGGGGATATGGCGGCGGTAGAGCCGTCCTTCCGGTTTGGGAGGGCGGCGCGGATGGCGCCCGTGCGGGCCGGTCTGCCACAAAAGCGGATAGGGCGCCTGCGCCTGCCCGAGCCACGGCCCGGGCACCTGCCAGAAGGCTTCGGGCAGCACGAATGGCCCGCCGGAAGAGGCAAGCGCGATCCCTTCTGTCACGAGCCGCGGCAAAATCTCGGTCCATCCGACGCCCGTCAGACGCAGCGCCACTTCCGGTCCCTGTGCGGTCAGCAGCTCGAACGCTTGCAGCGACGTGTGATACAGCTCTGCGGGCGATATCGGTTCTTCGGGGGGGTGAAGATCGATCCGCCCGTCGCCATGATCCCTCACCGCAAAGACTGTACCACAGGGGAGGGTGATCCCATGGCGGAAATCCGGCGCGGGGGCGACTGCGTAGGCCATCATGAGGCTCCTTTGTCGAGGGGGGCGGGCGGCAGGGCAAAGGCCCAGTGCAAGGCGCGGTTGATGGCCACGGGCAAGACGGACATATGAGTCTCGCCCGCATAGGTTTCGTATTCGGCCACGAGGCCCTTGGCGGTGAGCGCAGCCGCCATATCCTGTGCTGCAGCGAGGGTGCGGGTGCGGGCCTTCTCGGCCAGCCGTTCGGCGGCATCGGGGGCCTTGCACTGGAAGGGGGCAAGCGCGTCTCCCTCCCACGCGCCCGCCGAAAGATGCACGCGGGTCGGGTTCTCCGGGGTGAAGCGGGCCAGATGTTCGAGCAAAAAGCTCTCTTCCCAAGTGATCGCAGGGCTGGCCGCGACCCAAGCGCTGAAACTCTCGGGCTTTGTGAAGAGGAGCCAGAGCGCGAAAAGCCCGCCAAAGGAATGCCCGAAGAGCGTACGTCGCGCCGGATCAAGCGGTGCCTGTGTGGCCAGAAACTCGGTTACATCCTCCAGAAGGAATCGCGCCATTTCCGCGCCGCCCCCGGTGCGGACCTCCGGCCCGTCCTCGACGAAGGGCGGATAGCTGCGCCCGGGGGGCGGCCCGAGATCCCAGCTGCGGCGGAAGCTGTCATAGGGGGCATCGGTCGGATAGCCGATGGCGACAAGCGCGCCCCAGCCAAGCCCTGTGCCGCTTGGCCAGAATGCCTGCGTGCGCATCGCATCGATGGCGGTGCCGATCACCGCATTGCCGTCCAGCATCCAGAGCGCGGGCCAGCCTGCCTCCGGGGCGGGGCCTTCGGGGAGCCAGAGAAAGACGCGGCGGATCTGGCCGCTTGCGCGGTCCTCAAGATCGAACCAGCGGGCGTTGGGCGCAAGGCTCGCCCCTTCTTGCACAAGGCGGGGGATCATTGTGCGGCCTCCGTGGCAGGCGCGGTCTGCGCCATCGTGAGCGCCTGCATCAGATCGTCTTCCAACCGTTCGACCGGTTCGAGCCCGGTGGCGAGGCGGATGGTGCGCGGGCTTACCCCGAACCGGCGGAAGGAGTTCGCAGCCCCCGCCAGACCGCAGGCCGCCTGACCCGGTACGATCAGGCTCTCCGGTCCACCCCAGCTGACGCCGATGCGGATGACCTTGAGCGCATTGCAGAACCGCGCGACATCCACGCTCTCATCCAGATCGAAGGCAAAGAGCCCGCCATAGCCCGAAAGCGCGGATCCTTTCCACGGCGCAAGCCCCGGATGATGGACGTAGGTGACGTGCGGATGGGCCGACAGCCTGCGTGCGAGATGCAGGCCGGACCGCATGTGCCGCTCCATCCGTAGATCAAGTGAGCGCATGCCCCGCAAAATCAGGAAAGCGTCCATCGGTGACATGCGCGCCCCATAAAGATGGGTGGCCTCGTGATCGATTTTCTCGATCAGATCCTTCGGTCCAGCGACCAGCCCGCCCAGTGTGTCGCTATGTCCTGAGAGGTATTTCGATGCGGCATGGACCACCAGATCGATGCCAAGCGTGGCGGGCGTCTGGTAGAGCGGCGTGGCCCAGCTGTTGTCGATGACGCTGAGCACCCCCTCGTCGCGGGCGGCCCGGGCGAGCGTCGCCAGATCCTGCTCGTGGAAGGTCCAACTGGTGGGGTTCTCGAGATAGAGAAGCCTTGCGCCCCGGAGCGCCTCGATCAGCGCCGGGGTGTCGCGCCCGTCGATATAGACCGTCTCGACACCGAAACGCGACAGCACCGTTTCGCACAGGCGGAAGGCATCCGAATAGAGATGGCGCACCGCCACGATCCGGTCGCCCGCATCCACGAAGGGCAGGATCGCGCCGCAGATCGCGGCCATGCCGGAGGCAAATCCGCGCGCGCTTTCGGTGTGTTCGAGACGGGCGATCAGCCCTTCGAGCTCGCGCACCGTGGGATTGTCGCCGCGTGAATAGATGAAGCGCTCCGAACGTCCGGCAAACACATCGGCGATCTGCTCATAGCTCTCGAAGAGAAAGGAGCTCGACTGAAAGATTGGCGGCGCAGAGGCCGACAGGGCATGTGGATGGGCGGGGGAGATGAGGTCGTCAGGCATGGGTCTCACAGCGGATCTCGCTTGGTTGGAGGAGGGGGCTGCCAAGGCGGATCAGGCAGAGGGCCAGAAGCGCGCTGAGCAGGGTGGCAGAGGTCATTGCGGGGGCAAGCCCGCCCACGCCGAAGCGCGGCAGGCTCAGCGCGAGGAGCGGCCAGAGGAGCCAGCCCATGGGCGCAAGCCCCAGCAAGGCTGCGCGCCACGGCGCGATCCTTGCCTGCAGCGTCATCTGGACCGTGAGCCGCAGGGCAAAGGCGGGAAGGCCTATCGCAAGGCAGCGCAGGATGGCTGAGACCTTTTCAACCAGCGCGCTGGTGGGGGTCACGGGATGCACAATCAGGGGGGCAAATCCGAGAATGACCAGCGCGCAGAGCCCTGAGGCAATTCCGAGGCGCGTGAGCATATGCCGGAAGACCGCCGCGATGCGGGGATGGTTGCGGGCACCGAAAGCATGGCCCAAGAGCGGCTGGAGGCCGAGGGCAAAGCCCTCCATCGGCAACTGCACGATCAAAAGCAGTCTGAGCGCCAGCCCAAGCGCGGCCAGATCGGCGGCGCTGCCATAAGTCAGAGCCAGATGCACAAGCGCCATCATGCTCAGGGTCGTGGCCAGCACCGAGGCTGCCTCAGGCAAGCCTACGCGCACCATATCGGCCAAGGGCGCGAGATGCCTTAGGCGCGGGCGGCGGGCGGGGGCGGCGAACCAGCCCGCCCAGGCAAGCAGGGTCACGCCCTGCGCACAGAGCGTGGCGATCGCGGCCCCCTCAAGCCCGTATCCGAGCCCGAAGATGAAGACCGGATCGAGCGCGATATTGAGCCCAAAGCAAAGTGCAAGGAGCCGCAGGCTCTGGCCCGATGCGCCCCGTCCGATGGCCAGAAAATCGCATTGTATCTGGATCAGGGACCCGACCATCGTGAGGATGAAGACGGGCAGATAGGGCAGGGCAAGCCTCAGCAACTCCCCCTCCAGCCCCAGCAGGTCCAGAAGCGGGCGATGCATCAGCCAGAGGCTGCCACATAGGAGCGCGGCCAGCAGGGATGCGCTCACCAGCGCCAGCCCCGCGATGTCGCGCGCCCGCTCGGGCTGCGCCGCGCCAAGCGCCCGCGCGGTGAGGCTCGCCGCTCCGATACCAATACCGATGCCGAGCGCTGCCACCATGCCTGCCAGAGGTGCCATGAGCGACAAGACCGCCAGCGGTTGCGTCCCCAGCAGCGCCACAAAGCCCGCATCCACCAACTGATGGGCGGCATTGAGCGAAAGCCCCGCCATGGCAGGCAGGCCGAGCCTGCGGGCAAGCTTGGGCAGGTTGGGGTCGGCGAGATCGATCTGACGCATGGTCGGGCCTTTTGGAGGAAGTCTTGCTCTCAAGACGCGCAGGCCGCGCCAGAATTCACCCCTCTGGCGAAATTATTTCCGGCACAGATTTATTTCTGCACGCGGGTGAATTTCGGTTCGCCGCCTGCGTCTGGAAGACGACCGCCAGTGCCCGCCCTGCGGAGGCGCAAGCTTGCAACCCCTCAGGATCGAAGGGAAAGACCATGATGTCCCCGCTCTCTCCACGCTCATTCGGACAGCCGCTCTGGCATATCTTGCGCAATCACGAAGGGCGCTTTGCCCTTGCCCGCCATCACCATCCGGTGCCGCGCGGCTGGCAGAGCGTGAGCGCGGCAATGCCCCATGAGGCGGCGCTTGAGGATCTGCGGCTGCGTTGGAGCGATATGCGCCCCCTTTCGCTGCAAGAGGTGCAGCCATGAGCAAGGATCTGACCTTCGAAATGGCCTCTTCCGCACGGGCACTCACACCCGTCGAGCGCCGGATTTTTGCCCATGCGCAGGTGGGCGAGCTCGCACCCTTCGCACCCGAAACGCTGGTGCTGAGCTTCGATCCGCAGTGGCGGGCGGGGCTTGCCGAGGCGCTGATGCAGGTCTTGCAAAGCCATCCGCTCTTTCTGACACGTCTCGAGATACAGGGCGGCGGCGAGGTGCTGCGCCATCGCGATGGCCAGACCTTGCCGGAAGAGCGCGGGTCGGCGGAGATGTCGCAGGTCGTGGCGCAGATCGCGGCAATCTTCCCCGATCTGGACCGCGCGCCCGTGCGTGTCCTTTTGTGGGACAGGGCGGATGGCGGGCGGATCCTCGCGATCTGCGCCCATCCGTTATGCGCCGATGATGCGGTTTTCGGATCGGTCGAGGCCGCGCTCTGGGAGGCGCTGAACGCGGGCCTGTCCGATGGTTCGCATGGGATGGCTCCGCTTGACCGGGGTAAGCTGGATCTGGGCGAGCGCCGCCGCCGTCTCTCGACATGGAAGGCGTTGATGGAAAGCTATCCGGTGGCGCGTCTGCCCGCCGTGCCGCACGCGCCGGGATCGGTCACACGTCTCGAAGCGCGGGAGCGTCTGAGTCTCCCGTCCTTCGCACAGCTCGATGACGGTGCGCGGGAGGCAGCGCTGGCCAGCGCACTTGCCGTCGTGCTTGGGCGCTCTGGCGGATATGGAGGCGCGCCGGAATTGCGCTTTGCTCTCGGGCAGGACGCGGGAGGAGCTACCGAACGTCAGGGCCTGATCTTGCCGCTGTGCCTCGTGCCCGATCCGCAGGCAGGATTCGGGCGCGCCCGCGACGATTGCGCTGTGCGGATCACTGAGGCGCGGGCCCATTCATTGCCGGCTGAACTGCTTGAGCAGGAGGTGCTTGCGCGCGAAGGTGCGGAGCCGCGTCCGCTCGGGGCGGTCTCCCTTCATGTCCGCAAGGCGCGCCCCCTGCCAGAGGGCGTCACCCGCGCGGCCCGCCCTTGGCCCCCCTTGGCCGAAGAGGTGGTGATCGTGGCCGAGACGGGCGCGGCGGGGCTGGTGCTTGCGGCCAATGCCGATGCGCAGCGCCACAGCCCGGCCCAGATCGCCGCTTTGCTGTGCCATATCGGGCGGGTGCTCGAAACCGGGCTTGCATCCCCCGAGGCGCCCCTTGCGCGCATTCCGCTGCTTTCGCCGGAGGAGTTGCAGGCGCTTTCGGCCCCCTATCCCGACGAGGGTCCGATTGATCCGCGCGCAACCCATGAGATCATCGCCTCACAGGCCCGGCTCACCCCGGACAAGATCGCGATCATCTGCGGCGCGACGCGGCTGACCCATGCCGAGCTGGAGGGTCAGGCCAATGCGTTGGCCCACCGGCTCGTGGCGCTTGGAGTGGGGCCAGAGGTGCCGGTGGCCATCGCCATCGAACGCGGGGCCGAGGCGATCGTTGCGATTCTGGCCGTGATGAAGGCGGGCGGGGCTTATATCCCGCTCGAGCCCGACCATCCTGCAAGCCGCAACCATCATATTCTGCGTGATGCGGGCGTGCGCGTTGTGCTGACGCGACGCGCCTATTGCGCGCGCCTGCCCGAGGGGCTCGGGGCATCGGTGCTTTGTCTTGAGGAGGCGACCGATCCGCCGCGCATGGATGCGCCCGACGTGACCATTCATCCCGATCAACTCGCTTATATCATGTATACTTCGGGCTCCACGGGAAAGCCCAAAGGCGTCGCGGTCGAGCATCAGCCGCTGTCGCAGCACAATCAGACCACCGCGCGGGTCTATGAGATGAGCGCGGAGAGTCGCGAGCTGCCCTTCTTGCCGTTTTCCTCCGATGGCGGGCATGAGCGATGGATGGTGCCGCTGATGATGGGCGGCTCGGTGGTGATCCCCGATGGGCCGCTCTGGACGCCCGAGCAGACGCTCGATGCGATGCGCCGCCACGGCTGCAACAATGCCTCCATCCCCACGACCTATCTCCAGCAACTGGCCGAATGGGCTGAGGAGACGGGCAATACGCCGCCCATGCGGCTCTATTCGTTCGGCGGCGAGGGGCTGGCGCAATCGACTTTCGATCTGCTGTCGCGCGCGCTCAAGGCCAAAACCCTGATCAACGGCTATGGCCCGACCGAGACGATCATGACGCCGATGGTCTGGAAAGTGCCTGCGGGCACGCGCTTTGAGGGGACCTATGCGCCTCTGGGGCGGGCTGTCGGCGACCGGCGGGCCTATGTGCTGGACGCCGAGATGATGCCCTGCCCCGTGGGAGTGGTGGGCGAGATCTATCTGGGCGGCACGGGGGTCGCGCGTGGCTATGTCGGCAAGCCTGATGTGACGGCGGATCGCTTTGTGCCCGATCCCTTCGGCCCGGATCTCGACGGGCGCGAAGGTGGGCGGCTCTACCGCACGGGAGATCTCGGGCGCTGGCGCGAAGAGGGGACAATCGACTTTCTGGGCCGCGTCGATCTGCAGGTGAAGATCAATGGCTACCGGATCGAGCCCGGAGAGATCGAGGCCGCCCTTTTGGCCGAGCCGGAGGTGTCCGAGGCACTGGTGCTTCTGCGCGAGGAGAACGGTGCCAAGCGGCTCGTGGCCTATGTGACAGGCCCGGATGTCGGGCTAGAGGTGGAAGAGCGGCTGGCATCCGCGCTGGCCGCCAAGCTGCCTGCGCATATGTTGCCCGAGGCGGTGATGGCGCTTGCGCGGATGCCCACCAACCCGAATGCCAAGCTCGACCGATCCGCCCTGCCGCTTCCCAAAGCGCGGGGGCGTCGGGTGCTCAGGGTCGCCCCCGAGGGCGCGGCCGAGGCGCGGCTTTTGCCGCTCTGGCGCGATCTTCTGGGCCAACCCGATATGGGCGTGACCGATGATTTCTTTGCGATGGGGGGCAAGTCGCTTCTGGCGCTGAAGGCACTGGCTGCGATGCGCAGGCTCTGGCCCGAGACGGCGCTGACAATCGCTGATCTCTTCGATGCGCCCACCGTGCGCGCGATCACCGCGCGGATTGGCGGCAATGAGACGGGGCGACGGGCGATTGCGCTCAGGGCCGAGGGGACGCGGCCGCGGCTATACTGTTTCCCGGGGCTGCTGGTCTCGACGCGCGAATATCTGCGCCTGACCGATTATCTCGGGCCCGATCAGCCGGTGACGGGGTTCCTGTGTCAGTCGCTCAACGAGGAGAAACGGCTCAATGTCTCGGTCGAGGAGGTCGTGACCGAGTATGCCGAGCATATCCGTGCCGAGGCCAAGGGGGCGCCCGTCGCGTTTCTTGGCTGGTCCTGGGGCGGGCTACTGGCTTGGGAGGCGGCGCGCCAGCTTGCAGGTGAGGTCGATCTGCGGCTCATCGGCATGGTCGATGTCTGTGATCTGGGGTCGGAATTTACCCCCGGTTTGGCGCCGCAATTCGCGCCGGGCGAGCGCGCATGCCTTGAGGCCGATCTGGCCGCTTGGCTTGCGCGGACGCGGATGCGACCGCAATGGGAGCAACTGATCGGTGCGATGGACGCGGAGTGCTTTGCACAGTTCCTGCGGTTTATCGGCAACGAGACGGAGCCACTTCCCTGCGATGGGCCAGAGATTTCGAGCCGCGAGCACACGTTTTGGGTGCTGATCGACAATGCGCTCGTTTTCCGCAGGCACCGTCAGCAGCCGCTCGACGTGCCGGTGGCGTCTTTCAGCGCGGGCGACAGTCTCAGCCGTGGGCTCAACCTTCTGGACTGGCGCAGGCTCTCGCCGCAGGCCAGCGCCGCCGAGGTGATCCATGGCACCAACCATCTGCGCATCATCGGTGAGAGCGCCTTCCATGCGCGGCTCAAGACGCGGCTTGATCTTGCGTTCGAAGGGCTATGATCCGCGCCCCGGCCGGACAGCCCCAAGCCAGTCCGGCCCATGGCGTTCGCGGGTGGTTGACATGCCCGTGAGCGCAGCTATGGTCCGCGCCAACCTAGGCTGTCCCCAGGCGAGCGCTGACCTCCTTGTCAGCTTCAGCGCATCTGCGCTCTTGCCTTTGGACATTCGTATGACGTTACCACTCCATCATCCTTCCCGCTCTTCCCTGGTGCTTTTCTGTCTGCTGGCCAGCCCTCTTCAAGCCTTTGCGCAGGAGGGCGAGAACGGCGATATCTATGTTCTGCCGCCGATCATCGTGCGCGAGAAACTCGCCTATTCGGGGGCGATCACCGGCTATCTGGCGCCTGCGACCGAAACGGGTGTGAAATCCGGTGTGCCGCTTTCGGAGGTGCCGCAATCCATCACCGTTGTCACCTCGACCGAGCTGGAGGATCGCAAGCCGCGTCAGATCGAGGATGCGATTGCCTATTCGGCGGGGGTCGATGCCTCGACATGGGGCACGGATGACCGCTACGACCAGTTCGCGATCCGCGGTTTCGATATGGGGCCATCGGCGCTCTATCGCGACGGGCTGCCGCAAAAGGCCTTGAGCTTCTCGGGCTTTATTTCCGATCCCTATATGATCGAACGGATCGATGTGCTGCGCGGACCTGCGGGTGTGCTCTATGGCTCGAATGATGCGGGAGGTATGGTCAATCTGGTCACCAAGCGCCCTGTCTTCGGACCGTTGGCGCAGCTGGAGGCCAGCTACAACAGCAATAACACGGGTACCCTGGGGTTCGATCTGGGCAATGTGCTCAACAAAAGCGGCACGCTGGCAGGGCGGCTGACCGGGCTTGTGCGCGACGGCGAGACCGATGTGAAGGCGTCCGAGAACGACCGTCAGTTTATCGCCGGATCGCTGACATGGGCGCCGACGGATGCCACCTCGCTGACCGTTCTGGGCCATGTGCAGCATGACAATCTGACGCCCATCATCATGGGGCCGGTGAATGGGCAAGATATCGAGCCTGCCTGGGGTCGCCTGCCCGAGAATTGGCTTTTGCACGAACCCGACTACAACTCGATGAAGACCACCCAGCAATCAATCGGCTGGGATTTCACCCATGATTTCGGCAATGGTTTGCGCTTTAACAACCGTCTGCGCTACGCGCATCAGAATACGAACTACCGCCAGCTCGATCTGTCCTATGCTGCACAGGAAGGGGTCTATTACTACCCGTTTCACAATGTCGAGGAAGCCCGCACGCTCGGCTTCGATAGCAATTTCGAGTATAAATCCACGCTTTTCGGCGCTGAAAACAGCCTGACGGTTGGAGCGGATTACCAGCTCAGCCGGTATCATGTGACCCAATATCTCGACGATAGCAGCTATCTTATCTCCTATGATGATCCGAGCTTCGATTTCGATGTGACGGAACCTGCGCTCTCATCGGTGACGAAGGCGCGTTACGAGGAAAGCGGGCTCTATCTGCAAGACCATATGAAATTCGATCAGGGAACGGCGCTGACCATCGGGTTGCGCCACAGCTGGTTCGAGACCCGCCAGACCGATCTGCTGACCGGTACAACCGACACGCAGAAAAATCAGGCTACGACCTTCATGCTGGGTGTGACGCAGGAATTGGCCAATGGTCTGACCCCCTATGCCAGCTATACTGAGGGCTTCACCCAGAACGTCGGCAAGACCATCACCGGCGCCGCGCTCGACCCGTCGAAAAGCCGTCAGGTTGAGCTGGGCCTGCGCTATGCACCGAGCGCCGATCTCCTGCTGAGCGGCGCGATCTTCGATCTGCGCAAAACCAATGTGAAGGATTACGATACCTCCGATCCGACTTGGTCCAGCTTCTCGCAAGCGGGCGAGATCCGCTCGCGGGGGATCGAGCTGGAGGCACGGGGCCGTTTGACCGAGACCCTGCAAGGCGTGGCGAGCTATAGCTATCTCGACACCAAGATCACCAAGAACGATGACGCAAGCCTCATCGGCAACGAGAACGCGATGGCGCCGCATCACCAGATCTCGGTCTGGCTTGATCAGGATCTCTCGCCTTGGGTCGCGGGGCTCTCGGCGGGGGCAGGCGTGCGGTTTGTCTCGTCCTCCTATTCGACGCAGGCCAATCTTCGCAAAACGCCCAGTCATACGCTGGTCGACCTTTCGCTGCATTACGATGCCAAGCCGTTCTCGGTTGATTTCGGTGTGACCAACCTCTTCGACCGCGACTATTATGGCGTGTGTTATGACGCGTATGGTTGCGCGCTCGGTGAAGGGCGCGTCGCCACCCTGACGCTCAGCCGGAGCTTCTGACCGGTCATTGCGCAATACCCCTCGCCAGCCAGCCGCCTGCTAAGGGGTTTTTCCGAACGGATCTTGTTATGCGCTCTGTCGCTTCTGTCTTTCTTGCCCTCGGCGCGGCATGTCTGGTGGTCATTCTGTCGCTGGCCCTCGGCGCGCGGATTATTCCGCCTGCCGAGGTCTGGCGCGCGCTGACAGACTTCGACCCGACACGTCCGGCGGATCTGGTCGTGCATGGGCTGCGCCTTGGTCGCACGCTTACGGGGCTTTTGACAGGGGCGGCGCTCGCGGTCGCGGGGCTTGTGATGCAGCAGATCAGCCGCAATCCGCTGGCCGATCCGGGACTTTTGGGGGTCAATGGCGGGGCGGCGCTGGCTGTGGTGCTCTGCCTTTGGAGCGGGCTGGTGAGCACACCGGTGACACTGGGGATTGCCGCGATGATCGGGGCGGCACTGGCGGCGCTTGTGGTCTTCGCGCTCGGGGGCGGGGCGCTTTCCGACCGTGCATCGATCCTGCGGCTGACTCTCGCAGGCGTGGCCGTCTCCGCGCTCTGCCTGTCGCTCGTATCGGCGGTTGTCCTGCTCGATCAGGGCACGCGCGATCAGTTTCGCTTTTGGACAATTGGCGCGCTTGGGGGCTACGAACCCGAGAGGCTCCGCTGGCTTTGGCCCCCTGTGGTGCTGGGGCTTGGGATCGCGCTCCTGCTCTCGCGCCGCCTTGATGCGCTGGCGCTTGGCACAGAGACCGCGCGGGCGGTGGGGGTGCGGGCGGCGCCGGTCATGGGCTTGTCGCTTCTGGCGGTGGCGCTTCTGGCGGGCGCGTCGGTCGCCTTGATCGGGCCTGTCGGTTTTATCGGGCTCATCGTGCCGCATCTGGTGCGCCGGGTCGCAGGGCCTTCGGTCATGGCAGGCGTGCTGTTGGCCATCCCGCTCGGGGGCGCGGTCCTCTTGGGCTGCGACACGCTCGGTCGGGTGCTGATCCGGCCTGCCGAGATCCAGACCGGGCTGATCCTCGCGCTCGCGGGTGGTCCTTGTTTTCTGCTTTTGATCGGGAGGCTTGCGCGATGAGAGACAAGTTTGCCCTGCTGCTTTTGCTTCTGGTGCTCGGGGGGATCGACCTCTCGCTCGGGCGGTTCCAGTTTTCGCCGGTCGCGCTCTGGGAGATCCTGTGGCAGGGGCCCGCCGGGGAGATGTGGGTGCTGGTCGTCGATCTGCGTCTGCCGCGCGTGATGCTGGCGGTGGGGGCGGGGCTGGCGCTCGGGCTTTCGGGGGCGCTGTGCCAGTCGCTGTTCCGAAATCCGCTGGCCGCGCCCGAGATGCTGGGCGTAACGGCAGGCGCATCCCTCGGGGCAGTGCTTGTGATCTTGGCCGGAGCGCAAGGGCTGGCGGTGACGCTCGGGGCCGGTCTAGGCGCGCTTGGGGCCACGGCGGCGCTCATCGCCCTCGCGGGGGCGGCGGCCGGTGTGAACCGTCTGATCCTGACGGGTGTCGGTGTGTCGCTGTCCTTGGGCGGGCTGAGCGGTCTGCTGATCGCGCAGGCCGACGACCGGCTCGCAGGAGATGCGATCCTTTGGATGACGGGCTCGCTCAATGGCAGCTATTGGGGCCGGACAGCACTTGTCTGGGTCATCGTCCTCCCGCTCTGGCTCTGTGCCGAAGCGGGGCGGCGCAGCCTTCTCCGGCTCGAACTGGGCGATGATCTGGCGCGCTCGCTGGGGCTCGGCGTGCGCCGGGCCCGCATGTGGCTGCTGCTGGTGGCGGCTTGCTCTGTCGCAGCGGCGGTGGCCGTGGTCGGGCCTGTAGGCTTTGTCGGGCTGATGGCCGCCCCCTTTGCACGTGCCCTGGCGCAAATCTTGGAGACGCAGCGCACAGGGCCTGATCTGGCGGGCGCGGCCTTTGCGGGGGCCGTGATTATGGTCATCGCCGATCTGATGGTTCTCGGAGTGGCCCCCTATGCGCTGATGCCAATCGGTGTGTTTACGGGCGTTCTGGGGGCGCCGCTGCTCCTGGCGCTGGTCCTGCGCGGCGCAAGAAAAGAGGTCGGGGTATGGGGTTGAGGGCGGATAATCTCTCGGTCAACTACGAGATGCAGCGGGTCTTGAAGGGCGTGGATGTCGTTCTGCCAAAGGGCAGGGTGACCGCAGTGATCGGGCCAAATGGCTGCGGCAAGTCGACATTCTTGCGCGCGCTCGGGGGCCTGTTGCGGCCCGAGCGCGGGCGGGTCAGCCTTGATGGGGAGGATCTGGCGGCCCTGTCTCCGGCGCATCTTGCGCGGCGGTTGGGCCTGTTGCCGCAAGCACCGCTTGCGCCCGAGGGGCTGCGCGTGGGCGAATTGGTCGCGCGCGGGCGGCTGCCGTGGCTGCGACGGTTTCGCCCGTTATCGGTCACGGATCATCAAGCGATCACCCGCGCGATGGTCGCGACCGATATCGAGGCCCTGCGCGAGCGGCCCGTCGAGGCGCTCTCGGGCGGGCAGCGCCAGCGGGTCTGGATCGCGATGGTGCTGGCGCAGGATACGGGCTGGCAGCTCTTTGATGAACCCACGACATGGCTCGATCTTCGCCATCAGCTTGAGGTGCTGCGGCTCGTTCAGCGCCTCAACCGTTGCGAGGGGCGCTCTGTCGTCATGAGTCTGCATGATATCTCGCTCGCGGCCCGCTTCGCAGATCATATCGTCGCCCTGCGCGATGGCAGGTTGGTGGCCGAAGGGCCGCCCGCCGACGTGATCACACCTGAGGGTCTTTTGCGGATTTTCGATCTTGAGGCGGATGTCATGACCGATCCGCATCATGGTACGCCGCTGGTCCTGCCCCGCTGAACGGAGAGGCATATGATCCGATTGCTCGTCTTTTGTCTCGCGCTGGCGAACTGTGCGCTTCAGGCGCATGCGGGGAGCTTTCCGCGCGATGTGACCCATCGGTTAGGGGTGACCCGTATCCCCGCCGCGCCAGAGCGGATCGTCACGATCGGCTATCACGAGCAGGATTTTCTCTACGCATTGGGAATTGCGCCAGTGGGCGTGCATGAATGGTTTGGAAACAAGCCCTATGCGAGCTGGGTTTGGGCGGACGGTCCGCGCGCGGCTTTGGGAGGGCGCCCTGCCGTGCAATATGGATATGAGGTCGATATCGAATGGGTCTATGCCCAGAAACCCGATCTGATTATCGCGAGCTTCTATAACCTCAGCCCGTCGCTTTATCATGCGCTCTCGCAGATCGCACCGGTGGTGACGGGGCCGGCGGGTGAGGGTGTCTGGAGCGTCCCGTGGCAAGACGAGCTGCGCCTGATTGCCCGCGCGACCGCAACCGAGGACCGCGCCGAAGCCGTGATCACGCGCATCGAGCGCCAGATCGCGCGGATCGCCGCCGCCCATCCCGAGTTTCGCGGGCGCGAGGTCACCACGGGGTATTATGCGTCCGACCATTTCGTGGGCTATGACGGGCACTCGGGGGCGAACGCGCTCCTGGCACAATTGGGCTTCCGTCAGCCGCCTATCTTCAACCAGCTCGCGGGGGCAAACGGGCAGTTTTCGGTAAGTCGCGAACGGATCGATCTTTTCGACAGGGCGGCGGTGCTCTGGCTTGTGGACCCGCAGACAGCCGGGGCGATCCGTCATATGCCGCTTTACAAGGCGACGCGGCTCGCGCGGCAGGGGCGCTCAATCTGGGCCGATCCGGATCTGGCGGCGGCACTTTCCTTCATGACCCCGCTCTCAATCCCCTATGCGCTTGAGCGGCTCGAACCGCTTCTGCGCCACGCGCTCGCAAATTCTGAAGGATAGCGCGTTGTGACAGAGCGCCACCGTTTGCACTGCAGCAGCACCTTTCACGACAAACCGCGCCGCACGGCGAGGTGACGTCGACCCAGCGGCCGACCCCACCCCAAAGCGCAAAACGCATTGCAAAAATTGCGTATCTTTGTATCACTTCGCCCGATCACGAGGCCCCGCGTGAGGCGATGCAGGCGCGCGATCTTTTGCGGAATGACAGAAGGCTGGGTGACGCGCATGAGTGGATATTTCCTCTATCATTCCATCGGGATGTTTCCGCAAAAACAAGAGCGCATCTCAGAAGCCTTGGGCGCGTTTGCGGCCAGCTGGGGCAGCATTGACGACGCGCAATGGGGCTACGCTCTGGGCAAACAGGCGGAGTTCCTCGAAGACTGGCGCGCGCTGCTTAACGCCCGTCCCGGCAGTATCGCGCAGGTGGAAAGCGTGACGGCGGCGCTCTATCAGGTGCTGCGTGGTCTGCCCGAGAGCACCGTGCGGGGCGGCAAAGTTCTGATCGCGGCGGATTGCTTCCCGTCGCTCCATTTCCTGCTGGCCGAGCTGGTGGCGCGCATGGGCGGCACGCTGGTGACCGTTGCGCCCGCGCCCGGCGAGGCTTGGGTGAGCGATGCGCGCATGGTGCAGCATTGGGATCGCGACGTGCGCGTGGCGATCCTGACTTGGGTGACCTCGACCAGTTCGCACCGCTCGGATGTGGCGCGGCTTGTGGCGCATGGCCATGAGATGGGGACGATCTGCGGTGTCGATGTGACCCAAGGCATCGGTATCCTGCCCTATGACGTCACGCAGGTTGGCGCGGATTTCACCATCGGGTCGTCGCTCAAATGGCTGTGCGGCGTGAGCGGGGCGGCGGTGATCCATAGCTCCGAGGCGCTGATGGGCCGCTGCTTGCCCGAATTGCGCGGCTGGTTCAGCCAGACCAACCCGTTCAACTGGGATCTCGATGCCTTCGCCTTCGCGCCCGATGCCCGAAAATTTGGCAATGGGACGCCCTCGGTGCTGCCCGCGATCGGCTCGCTCCCGGGGCTGAGTTTCGTGCGCGAGACCGGGGTCGCGGCGCTCTCGCGCGACAATGCGGGGAAGGTGGCCCAGCTGGCCGAATGGGTGATGGGATCTGCGCTGCGGCTGGTCTCGTCGCCGCGTGCCGAGCAGCGGGGCGGGGGGCTGATGGTCGAGCTGCCCGAGACGCTGGAGGGCGCTGCTGTGGTCGAGACGCTGAAGGCGCAGGCGCTTTATGCGGATGTGCGCGGCCAGATCTTGCGCCTGTCGCCGGGCATCATCACGACACGGGAGTCGATCACCCGGCTTACCGAAAGCTTGGCGGGGCTTTTGGGGCAAAAGACCGAGGTCTGAGGCGGCGCTTTCAAACGCCGCGCCGCACCAGATTACTTCTGCGAATGCAGAAGATTATGATAATGAATTTGAGTTATGACATGTCTGCGGCTCTGATGGTGCGATCAGATCCAACCGGAGCCGCAGATGAACAAGCCTTTTCCCCCGTCGCCCGAACGCATCTCTGCCGCGCGGCTGAGCGAAGCTGAGTTCTCGCAGCTCACCGAGACCGTCGAGTTTGAGACATTGCTGGCCGAAATCGCCGCGCGCCAAGGCGAGATCGAGCAGGGCCGTCATGTGCCGCGCGACATCGTGGAGCTGATGAAGGCCGCCCGGATCTTTCGGTCCGCAACGCCCAAGCGCTTTGGCGGGGATGCGATGGCGCCGCATCATTTCCTCAAGATGGTCGACAAGATCGGCACGGTGGACGGCAGCGCGGCATGGGTCGCGGCGTTTGGTTCGGCCAACACCTATACGGCGGCGCTTTCGCTGGAGGCGCAGGAGATCATCTATGCCGACGGTCCCGATCAGGTCTTAGCAGGCGGGCTTCATCCGGTGCAAGAGGCCACGCGGGTGGAGGGCGGCTACAAGGTTTCGGGACGCTGGAAATTTGCGTCGGGCTGCAAGGGCGCGGATTGGATCGGCGTCGGTATCGCGGGCGCGCCGGACGGCGATGCCGGCGGGCCGCCGCGCGTGATGATGGCGGTGGCGCCTGCCTCCGAGGTCGAAATCATCGACTGCTGGGACGTGTCTGGCATGCAGGGCACCGGGAGCCACGACACCGCCGTCTCGAACAAATTCTATGCCGATATCTGGATCTGCGAACGCGGTGCGCCGGGCCTGTTTGACGAGCCGCTCTACCGCTATCCCGCGATGGCGTATCAAGCGCAGGTCCATGCGGCCTGCAATCTCGGGCTGGCGCGGGCGGCGATTGAGCAGGCCAAATCGGTCTCGGGGGCGGCCAAGATCACCGCCGGTCATGCGCGGCTCTGCGACCGGGGCTATTTCCTGTCGGCAATAGGCGAATGCGAGGCCGATCTGCGCAGCGCGCGGGCGTTCTTCTACGAGGCGGCAGAGGGTGCGTGGGACAGTTTGCTGCGCGGTGATCCGGTCTCGCCGGACCAAAACAACCTGATGCGCCTGAGTGCGGCGCAGGCCGCTAAGGTTGGGGCGGCGGTGGTCCAGCGCTGCTATACGGTTGCGGGTATGGGGGTGATCGCCAAGTCCAACCCGATGCAGCGCTACCTGCGCGATGCGATGGTGGTGACGCAGCATGTCGCGGTGAATGAGATGAATTTCGAGCATGCAGGCCGCGTCCTGAGCGGGCTCGACGCGCCGCGCGGCTATCCCTGAGACAGGTGCAATGGGCGCGCGGATTTTCAGATGTCGCTTCTGGCCGAAATAGAGCATCCTCGGCGGATGACGCCCATGCATCCCTCCCGCTTCGATCTCAACCTCGTCAAAGTGTTTCTGGCGATCTGGGACACGCGCAGCCTCACCGATGCCGGTTTGCGGTTAGGTCTCACCCAACCCGCCGTCAGCCACGCTTTGCGCAGGCTGCGTGAGCAGCTCTCGGACCCGCTGTTTCAGCGCGTGGGCAATCAGATGGAGCCGACCGAGACCGCGACCAACCTGCGCGTGCCCTTCGAGACCGCGCTGTCGCTGCTCGAGCAGACGCTTCAGGGCGCGCAGGTTTTCGATCCCGCGCAAAGCACGCGCGGCTTCAAGATCGCGATGACCGATAGCGGCGAGTTCTTTGCGATGCCGCGTATCCTGGCCCTGCTTGAGGCGGAGGCGCCAAACGCCACTCTGTCATCCGTTCGGCTCGATCCGGCCGAGACAGAAATCGCGCTGCGCTCGGGGCAGGCGGATCTTGCGATTGGCTATCTGCCGCAGCTGGAGGCGTCGCGCTGTCACGGGCGCTTGCTGCTGCGCGACCGAATGATCTGCCTGATGCGCGAAGGGCATCCGGCGCGGGCAGGGGACTGGACGACCGAGGCTTTCGCGCGGCTCGCTTTCGTCGATGTCAGCCGGGCTGCGACCGGCTATCAGATGGCGCGCGGGCTGATCGAAGAGGCGGGGCTTGGCATTGTCACCCGTGCCCGGCTGGAGCATTTCACCATCGTGCCCGAGGTGGTGCTGCAGACCAATTACGTCGCGATCTTTCCGCATTCGATCTTCACCCGGCTTGCGGGACGCGGCGGGTTTCACGCCCGCGATCTGCCCTTCGATCTGCCATCCTACGAGATCAAACTCTGGGCCCATGACAGCTTTGCCGCCGACCCGGCGCTTGGCTGGCTCGGCGACCGGATTGTCACGGCGCTGCGGGAACCGGCGTGACTCAGGCCTGCTAAACGCCGTTCAGGCTGGGGTCTTGTCGTGAATGGTCTCGCGGACCACGCCATAGCTGCCGCCCCAGGCATCGGTCATCTCGCAGCGCACATCCCACAGCTCCGGGAAGAAACGATGCCGCGCGCCCGTTTCGAGCAGTTCCACCGGGCGTCCCTTGAGCGATTTCGACCCCATCCCGATTGAGCGGTGAATGAGGTAGAGGTGATTGGCACGGAATTTCTGGAACAGCTCGTCATATTCCAGCAGCGCTTCGGCGGCGACATAGCTGTCGCCATGGTCGTATTTGTCGTTATAGACGTTTTGCACCGTCAGCCCCTTGGCGTCGAGATAGGTGGCCTTGTAGGCGCTCCACAGATCGCCGGGCATGCGCAGCAGCGTGGCAAAACCGGGGCTTTCCTGACCCGACCCGTTGCCAAGCTGCAGCCGGACCTCTTGATATTCGCGCGGTGACATCGTCTCGAGCACGTCGAGCTGCGCGGTCATCAGGCGCATCAGCCAATGCACCCGGCCCATCAGCGTCACCACGCGATGCGTGTTGCCCGCTTCAAGATAGCCCATCACATCGACAAGCGTATAGGCCATCAGCTTCATCCAAAGCTCTTCGACCTGATGGACGATCTGGAATTGCAACTCATCGGCATTACACATCTCGCCCAGCGGCTTTTGGCAATCGAGCAGCTTCTCGACATTCAGATAGACGCCGTAATCCAGCATCTTCGGGGTCTCGATCATGGCGTGATACGCGGCGCGGTTCATCTATCGGGCTCCTATTTCGCAGGTTGCCCTGATCGTCCCGCATTTTTGGCGGATCATTGTTCCCTAAGCCCTCTGTTTCCGGGTATTCTAGAAATGAAATGCGAGATTTTGCCGAAGATCGGAGAACGAATGGATCTAGTCGATATCGATTTGCTGCGGCGGTTGGAGGAGAATGCCCGGCTGTCCTTCGCCGAGTTGGCCGAGCAGATGCAGATGACGAAGACGCCGGTCTGGAAACGGGTGAAGGCGCTGGAAAGCAGCGGCGCTATTCAGGGCTACCGGACGCGGCTCGATCCCAAGGTGTTGGGCTTCGAGCTGGAGGCGATGATCGAGGTCACGCTGAGCTTCGATGCGGCGGAGGCGTTCGAGCGCGCGGTGCTGCGTCACCCGGCGATCTTGCGGTGTCACGCGACGACCGGGGAATATGACTATCTGTTGCATGTTCTGGCGCGCGACATGACCGAAATGGACGATCTGATCCGCTATGATGTGGCGCGCTTTCCGGGCGTGACGCGCACGCGCAGCTCCGTCGTGACGCGGGCGATCAAGCGCGAACAGAGCCTTGCCGAGCTGATGCGCGCGCGCCGCTGATCGGGGTATCTGTCGCGGGCGGGCGTTTTGGCGGGGCTATCCTGCCGCTCAGCGCTGAGTGAGCGCGAACTCTTCTTGCAGGGCGGCGTGCAACGCGTCGCCTGTTACGCCGTCGGCGTGAAGCTGGTTGAAGCGGCGCGCCATCCGCAGGCCATCTTCGAGCCCTTCAAACAGGGTACGCAGGCTCGCCAGCGGCTTGAAGCTCAGGCCGGTGCGGGGGGCGTGGAGGGAAATCATACGCATTGTCTCGCGTCCTAATCGGGTCTGCTGTCCCGATTGAAGCTAGGCAATGCTGCGTTGCAGCGCCACCGACAATAGCAGAACCCCGCCATGCGCTCAGCGAAGGGAGCGCGCCGGGGCAGGGGCGCTCCTCGCCGCCGCGTCAGGCCGAAACCGACGCCAGTCCGAGGATCTCGCGCGCCTGCTGCCAGCTTGCAACCGGGCGCTCGTATGTCTCGCAAAGCTGGACGGCCCGTCGCACGAGGGCCGCGTTGGAGGGCGCGAGCGTGTCCCGGTCGAGGCGCACATTATCCTCCAGCCCGGTGCGCGTGTGGCCGCCCTTGGCGATGGCCCATTCGTTGAGCTGAAGCTGCGCCGCGCCAATCCCTGCCGCGCACCATTGCGCATCCGGTGCGAGGCGCTTGAGCGTTTCGATGTAGAAATCGAGGATCGGCTCATCGGCAGGCATGGCATTTTTCACGCCCATCACGAATTGCACGTAAAGCGGGCCGGTCAGCCGCTTGTCCTGAGCCATCCGCGTGGCTTGAACAATATGGCTCAGATCGAAGGCTTCGATCTCGGGCTTCACATTGTATCGCTGCATCTCCGAGGCCAGCCAGTCCACAAGATCGGGGCTGTTTTCGTAAACGCGCGTCGGGAAATTGTTCGAGCCCACAGAGAGCGAGGCCATATCGGGCGCAAGCGGCAGCATGCCGCCGCGATCTTTGCCCGCGCCAGAGCGCCCACCGGTCGAGAGCTGCACGATCATTCCGGGGCAGTGCTTTTCGATCCCCGCCTTGAGCGCTGCAAACCGCTCGGGGTCCGAGGTCGGCTTGCCCGCATCGTCGCGCACATGGCAATGAGCGATGCTGGCACCGGCCTCAAAGGCTTCCTGCGTGCTCTCGATCTGCTCAGTGATCGTGATCGGCACGGCGGGGTTGTTCTCTTTGGTGGGCAGTGAGCCCGTGATGGCCACACAGATAATGCAGGGCTGTGTCATTGAGGGGTTCCATCTCCAAAAAGGGTTGTTCCGCAAGGCCTTGCGCGATTGCGCGCGATGATAGGCGCGGCTTTGGGCGGGATCAAGGCGCGCGGGCGCTTAGTAGGGCAGGCCCACATAGTTTTCCGCCATTGCCTTTTGCGCGGCTTCGTTCGAGCGCAGGAAGGCCAGCTCTGCCACCTGCATCTTGATGTCGAACTCCGACTGATCGGGGTAGCGGTGCAGAAGGGAAGAGAACCACCAGCTAAAGCGCTCCGCTTTCCAGACCCGGGCCAGCGCCTTGGTCGAATAGCTCTCGATCCCGGCCTTTGAGCCTGTGCCGTAAAACTCGCGGAGCGCATGGTAGAGGTAATAGACATCCGAGGCGGCGGTGTTGAGCCCTTTGGCCCCGGTCGGAGGCACGATATGCGCCGCGTCCCCGCACAGGAACAGGCGACCGTATTGCATCGGCTCGGTGACGAAAGAGCGCAGCGGCGCGATGGATTTCTCGATTGAGGGGCCGGTGACCAGTTCCTTGACGAAATCCGAAGGGATCCGGCGCTTGAGTTCCATCCAGAAGGCGTCATCCGTCCAGTCCTCGGGTTTGTCCGAAAGCGAGCACTGGATGTAATAGCGGCTGAGATTGGCGTTGCGCATCGAGCACAGCGCAAAGCCGCGCGGCGAATTGGCGTAGATCAGCTCGTGATGGACGGGCGGCGTCTCGCTGAGGATGCCCAGCCAGCCAAAGGGGTAGACCTTCTCGAATTCGCGCCGCTTGCTGAGCGGGATCGCCTGACGGCTGACACCGTGGAAACCGTCGCAGCCGGCGATATAGTCGCAATCGATGCGGCGGCGTTCATCGCCGACCCGGTAGGTGACATAGGGCGCGTCGCTGTCGGCATCATGGATCTGCACGTCCTCGACATTGAACTCAATCGCGCCGCCCGCCTTCTCGCGCGCCGCATAAAGATCGCGGGTCACCTCGGTCTGGCCGTAAACCATCACCTTATGGCCGGTCAGCGCCTCGAAATCGATGCGGAAACGCTCATCGCCGTAGCTGATCATCGTACCGTCATGGGGCAGGCCCTCGGCGTCGATGCGATCCGAGACACCCGCCTCGCGCATCATCTCGTGCAGGCCATGTTCCAGCACGCCCGCGCGGATCCGCCCCAGAACGTAATCCTTGGTTTTGCGCTCCAGCACGATGCTCTCGATGCCGCGCGTATGCAGCAATTGCGATAGCAGCAATCCCGACGGGCCACCGCCGATGATGACAATTTGCGTTTTCATGACGTCCTCCGTTGCGGAAATAGTTGCCGCTCGCATAGGGAAAGTAAAATGATATAAATGCCTCATTGGTTTCCAAAATGGGCAAGTAAATGGACCGCCGGATCAAGTTTCGCCATCTCGACGCGTTTATCGCGACTGCGCGGGCCAAGCGGCTCAAGAAAGCCGCCCAGCAGATCAATCTCAGCCAGCCCGCGATTTCCAAGACGCTCAAGGAACTGGAGGATATTCTGGGGGTGACGCTGATGACTCGCGACCGGGCAGGCGTGCAGCTGACGCCCGAGGGGCGGGTGTTCTTGCAATATGCCGAGCAAAGCAGCAACGCCCTGCGCCAGGGACTCAGCAGCCGGTATTGTCAGGTTAATTCCCTCTGCCCCC
>NZ_JHEH01000036.1 GCF_000715505.1 Thioclava dalianensis | reverse complement strand
CACAAGCCGCGTCAATAACTTGACGATGCCGTTTCCCGTTGAAGCTGACGGCCACCGGCGGCGCGATTGGCGGGCTGATGTCGAGCTTTACCGCGACGACGGATGCGGGCCGCCAGCTTGACTGGACAGCCGGGGCGATTTCCGGTCTGGTCAACGGCGCGCAGGCCGAGGGGCTTACCGGCAATGGCGCTCTGGGGTCGGCCCTGTTTGCCACCGCCCAGCCCGGCGTCACGCCGGCTGCGGGCAATACCGGCTCTGCCGTGCTCGCGCCAAGCGTGAGCGATCCCAGCGCGCTGCCATCGAGCGGGCAGGGCTACACGCTGAGCTACTCCGCCAGCGGCTGGAGCGCGACGGTGACCGGAACCTCTCAATCCTATGCGCTTGGCTCCTCCAGCTCGCTGACGCTCAACGGAATGAATATCGCAGTCACCGGCATCGCCAACCCTGGTGACAGTTTTCAGGTTGCGCCCCAACCGGGTGCGGCGGCCGCGATGCGCGTCACCACGACAAACCCGGCAGATCTTGCGGTCGCCGATCCCTATGTGCTGAGCGAAGGCTCGGTCTCGACCTCGGGGCAGGTGACGAATAGCAATGCGGGCACGATCAGCGAGTCCAGCGATACGGTGCTTGCAGCGCCCGGCAGCGGAGCGGCGGTGGGGCCCGCCAGCGCGTTCGGCGATACGTTCGAGTTACGGTTCACCAGTAACTCAGCCTATGACGTGGTTGATACGACCACGGCGACGACGCTGGCCAGCGGCACGTTCAGCGGAGGCAGCACCGATATTGCGATGGCCTACCCGTCGGGCTCTGCTTCGGCCGGCCGCTACTGGCAGGTCAGGCTGAGCGGGGCACCGGCGGCGGGCGATGTGGTCACGCTAAAGCCGGGTGGGCTTGATAGCGGCTCCAATGCGCAGCGCATGTCCGATATCTGGCGCGCGTCCGACACCGCGCTGCCGGGCGGATCCGTGCAGGGAGCGCTGAGCGCGTTGATTGGTCGCACCGGGGCGGCCTCGTCGGCGGCGACGGCGCTGTCGGGCAATACGGCGAGCAACCTGTCAACCGCACAGGCCGATCTGAGCGATGTAGCGGGGGTCAATCTGGATGATCAGGCCGAGCAGCTATCCGAATACCAGCAGGCCTATCAGGCGGCGGCGAAAGTCATCACCACCGCCGAGGCCATGTTCAAATCCCTGATCAACGCCGTCTAGGAGCTGACCCGTCATGGACACGACATTCTTTACCGCCGCGGGCCAAAGTTTTGCCGCACAGGAAACCCGGATCGAACAGCTTGAGGGGGAGGTCGCCACCGGCAAGGCGGTGACCACCGCCGCAGCGGACCCGGCCGCCTATGTAGGTGCACAACAGGACGCCGCCACCGTCAAAGCGCTCGATGCGATGGATGCAAGCCAGGTCAATATCCAGCAAAATCTTGACTCTGCCACAGCAGCGCTCGGCAATGTCGCAACCGCACTCGATCATGTGCAAAGCATCGCGCTGCAGGCGATGAGCGGGACCAGCAGCAGCGACGATTTCGCGGCACTCAGCGAGCAGGTCGGCGAGGGCCTTCAGCAGATCATCGGCCTTGCGAACACCCAAAGCAGCAACGGCAATTACATCTTCGCGGGCACGGAAAAGCAGACCCGGCCCTTCGTCGAGACGCCCGGCGGGGCGGTCTCAGCTATGTCGGCAATGACGGCACGTCGACAGTCGAGATCTCGCCCGGTGTGACGGTCAATGCCGCGCTCAGCGGCTCGATCTTCACCAATGCGCTGAGCGGCAACAGCTATGCCTCGGTTGCTGCGGCCTCGGGCAATACCGGCTCGGCCACGATCCTTGCGACGGGCATTGGCAACACCGCCGCCGCGATCGCCTTTCAGCAGTCCAGCACGCCGGTCACGCTCAGCTTTGCCAGCTCGGCCAATGGCGCGATGACCTACACCGCCATCTCGGGCAGCGCGACACTTGCCAGCGGCGTGGTGAATACCAGCGATGGCGCCACCCCAACGATCTCGGTCGACGGGGTCCAGCTTACACTGTCAGGCGCTCCGGCCAATGGTGACAGTTTCGCCGTCAAACCGTCACGGCCGCAATCAATCTTTGCCATGGTCAAGGGCATCCAGCAGGCATTGGCAGCCCCCGGCACGACCCCCGCGGCGCGTGCGCTTACCCGTCAGAAAATCGGCAACGCGCTGGGAAGTATCGTACAGTATCAGCACAAGCTGTCTGGTGCCTCGGGCAAGGCGGGGGTGATCTTGCAGGCCACTCGCAGCGCCGCGACGGCCAATGCACAGGGCAGCACGAGAGCACAGAGCAATGCCAGTGATCTGGTTTCGGCGGACATGCCAAAAGTGCTCACCGAACTGCAAGACCGGAGCGCCACGTTGCAGGCCGCGATGAAGGCCTTTTCGGTTGCCTCGCAACTGTCCCTGTTCAAATATCTCTGAAACGGAATCCCGATGCCGGATATGCGAAAGATCGCCCCTCAAGCCATTCTGGTCGCGGGCTATTACCGAAGCGGTACATCGGCGCTGTGCGGTGCGCTTGCCGATCTCGGGGTGCAGATCACAAGCGACGCGCAGGCCAACGAAGCCAACCCCAAGGGCTTTTTTGAGTCGACCGAGCTGATCAAGTTCGACATCCGGGTGCTGGATACGATGAACTCCTATTGGAGCGATCTGTCCGATCTGCCAGAGGGGTGGATCGATCGCGCCGATATCCAGCTTCAGCGCGACGTGCTGGCGGAAATGCTGACGCGGCAGTTCAAAGACGCTCCGCTGGTGGCGGTAAAGCATCCCCATCTGTGCCGGCTGCTGCCGCTTTACCGGCAGGCGATCGCGGATATCGGCTATGAGGCGAAAGTCATCCACACTCACCGCTCGCCCTATGCGATGGCGACCAGTCAGGCGACCAAGAACAACATGACGCGCGCGCATGCGGTTGCGCTCTGGTCCAGCTATATCACCTCGGCCGAGCGGCTTGCCCGGGATGTGCCGCGCGGCTGGGTGCAATATCACGATCTGCTGCATGATGCGGACACGACGGTGCGCAAGACACTTGGCGATCTTGGCATCGAGACCCCCGGCAGCGCCGGTGTCGGTTTCATCACCAAGTCCCTGAACCGGTCGGAAAAGGCCGACCCGGAGGGGCTTTTCCAGCCTCTGGCGCAGCTCGTGGCCGACATCGAAACCGCGATCCATGATCAGGCTGAAGCCACGATCTGGGACGATCTGCGCCGCCGCAGCGCCGATATCGCCGGGTTCGTCGACGAATTGGGGCGGTCCGGCAACCGCTCGGCGCCGGGGGTAGGGCAGGGAATGCAGGTCCGGGCCCCGGGCGGGCGCGCCATCAACCTGGCAGGTGCCACTAAGGCCCATCCGGTGCGACCCTCGGAACGTGGCGATGTCTCCGAGCGCGCCCGCGTCAGCGCATTGTTGGAGCGGATGGCCCGAGAGGGCGGACCGGTTCCCGGCGTAAGCGTGATGATCGCCTGTCCGCACGGGACCACCCAGGCCCAGATGAAAGATACGTTGGAATCGATTGCGCAGAACTGGCACCAGCCTGCGGTCAAGCTGGCCTATTGTGTCGCCCCCGCCTTCGATCTGTCGCAGCTTGGCCTGACGATGGATTACCGTTTTGAGACGGATGTGGCGATGATCACGGCCCTGTTCGAAGCAATGTCTACCGCCAAAACCGATTACGTCGCGATCCTAAACGCGGGCGATATGCTGGAACCCGACGCGATTGCGCGTTTCACGCTGCGCGCGGCGGCGTCGCGCGCCGATATGCTGTATTGTGACGAAATTGCACCGAGCCAGTCCGGCCCCTGGATCCGCGCGAAGCCCGCGATGTCGATGTCGCGACTATTGGAGTCGTGTTTCGTGGGCGATTGGGTCTGGTATCGGCGCGCCGCCGTGGCCGCGCTTGGTGGGTTCCGCCCGCAGGGCTATCCCGGCGCCGAAGAACAGGATATGCAGATCCGCCTCACCGCAGCGGGCAAGACCGTCGAGACACTTCCCGAGGCGCTGTTTGTTCGTGGCGAAAACACCCGGCGTGACAGCGTGCCGCTTGAACAGGCAACCCAAAGCGCACAGGCCGCAATCGCGGCGCATCTCGAGACCCGCGGGATCGCGGCATCGGTGCGTCAGGGCAGCATGCCGGGGCTTTTCGTCGTCGAGCAGCCCGGCGCGCGCGATCCGGCGGTGACGGTGGGGGTGCTGTGCAAGCCGCAGGTCACCCCCGATGTGGCGCAGGGCATGGTGAACCGCCTGCTGCCCCATCACGACGGTCAGGCCTCGCGGATCGTGTTCATCCGGCACGCAGAGATGACCGAAGCGATGACCCGGTTCCTCGATCAGATCGACGCCGAGGTGACCCCGAGCCATCCCTCGATCACGGTCGTTTCAACCGAGCCCTGCCTCGGCGCGCTGATCGCAAGGTTGCAGCGCGTTGCACCGGCCAATCATGTTGCCTTGGTCGATCCGGTCTCGGCCCCCTCGACGAATGATCTGCTGGCCCGGCTGGTCGCCTTGCTCGACACCGAGGAGACCGCCGGGGTGATTGCCCCGCTGGCGTTTTTCCGCGATGGCGAACGGAGCGCGCGCCTGCACGGCCCGCTGCTGTTTGGCGCCAGCGACCGGATCGGCGCAGGCTATGAGGCCGCCGCGCCCGGCCCTGGCGGCTGGCTCGCCACGACCCAGCCGGTGGATGCGCTCGATGGCGCCGTGGTGCTTGTACGCCGCGACGCCTTATTTGATCAGGGCGCGGACAACTGGGTCACGCTCTGTGCGAGCCTGTACCATGCGGAACGGGCGCTTGGAGCGTTCTGGACACCGCATATGCAGGTCGAAATCCCTGATCCGGGCACGACGCCCGATCACGCGCTGGAGGCCGCGCGCGCCCAGCAATACCGTGGCGCGCACCATCACCCGGCGATGACGGTGTCGGGCTCACCGCTGATGCTGGAGGGCCGCTACGGGCTGGTTGACAGCGACGGCGCAGTGCTTGTCAGCTCAACCGATCTGGGCGATGACGCGAAGGCGATAAGCTGGGCCCGGTTCATGCGTGCCCAGGCCCAGGTTCAGGCGGCCATCGTCGGTGAACCGCTTGATGCGCCTTCGGTTTTGCGGGCCAAAGCGCAAGGCCGCCGCTGGGTCCGCATCAACCCCCGCTCGGTCCTCACCGATCCCGCAAACGCCTGCGAGATCCGCGCGGATCTCACCTATTGGTCGGTCCTGCCCGGCACCGAAATGCGCCCGGTCGTGCTGGCGGCAGATCATTGCGTTGCGTCCTCGCGCGCCCTTGCGGCACGGTTGCGCGGAATGGGCGCGCGTAACGTCTCGGTTCAGCCGCCACGGCTGACGCGTGACGTCTGGACCGCCTTCAAGCCATCCTATGCCAAGACCCGGCCCGCGATTGTGTGGGTCGAGGAAACCGGCATCGATGTGCCCTGGATCGATCAGTTGATCGCACAGACCGGAGACGTGGTGTCCTGGACCGTGGCCACCCGGTCGCGGCGTGATTTTGCAGGCACCGTCGCGCGCCGTCCGATCCCGGCCTTCGAGGAAGACTGGGCCCGGATGTTCGCCGAGATCGGCGCATCGATCCTCGTGCGCCCGACACCGGGAGCCAACTGGTGCGACGATCATATCGTACGGATCGCGCTGGCCGCAGGCTGCCGGGCGATAGTGGGCAAGGAACCCGAGCTTGGCTCCGACATCGCGCCGCTGATCGACAAGACGCTTTCCTCGGACGGGCTGACGCGCTGGGTAAAGACGATCGAAGCGGCGGCGCGGGACACTCCCGAAGACGCGGTGCGCCGGACCTTGCTTGATCTGCCTGATCTGTGGATCGAGAACGCCGCAGTTGAACAGAGCTGGCTGGCACCCTCAGAGATGTCGGCGGGCGCGCATGATGCGGCGTGAGGCGTTTTTGATCGGAGCGCTGGCGATGTTTGGCTCAAGCGCGGCCGGTGCGACCACGCTTGAGCCCGCCGCCGCAATCGAGACGGCGATCCGCTCGCAGTTGCACGGCAAAAGCGCCCAGATCATGGCCAATGGCGGCGCGATGATGCCAGCATGCCAGACCGCGCTGTCGGTGAAATGGCTGCCCTCGGGGAGTGACGATTTTCGGACCGCTGCGGTGTCCTGCGCCGCGCCCTCCTGGACGATCTATGCCGGGGTGAAGATCGCGACGCAGCAAACCGCCTTGATCGCAACGCGGGCGATCGCGGCGGGCGGTGTGATCGACACCACGGACACTGCGATGGCCAAGGTGGCAGGCGCGTCTCTGCATGGCACGGCGCTCAGCGATGATGCGCTAACCGACGCCCCCCGGACCACCCGCGCGATTGCAGCGGGCGCCCCGATCACGCGGGAGATGACCGATCTGACAACGGTGATGCAAGCCGGTGAGACGGCAACGGTGCAGGTCAATCTTGCCGGGCTGAGCGTGACGGCGACCGGCAAGGTGCTGCAAGATGGCGCGGTGGGCGACGCGATCGCCGTGGAGAACGCCGCCACCCATCGCCGGCTCACCGCCACCATCGTGCGCCGCGCGCCCGCACGGCCGGGCACATTCGTGCTTGTGCCGCAACACTGAGACGACCGATGAACACCTGTTTCGACCCTCAACCCCGAACCCCGGAAAGAGACCCAAGACCATGAAGAAGATTTTTCTCATTGCAATCGGGGTCTTGGCGCTTGCCGCGATGCTTGTCGGCGACGGGCTTGGCATCCTGGCATTTCTCAAGACGCAGCGGGCCTCTGTCGCGCCGCAGGTGCAGAGCGGGGCGGACCGTGCGCCGAAGGCCCCCGAAAAGCCGACCGCCGCAAATGCGCAATTCGTCGAGTTGCCGCAATTCGTTGTGACGATCCCGACCGGAGCGGATGGCGGATCGGTCTATCTTCAACTGGCAATGTCCTTCCTGACCGAGAAAAAGCAGGCCATCGTCGATTTCGACAAGCTGATGCCGATCATCAAGTCGCAGATCATCAGCGATGTCATGGCATCCGGGGTTTCGCCTTCGAGCGACCCGATGAAGCTCAAGCACGTGATCACGACCGACAGCCTCGAGGTGGCCAATATGACCGTCTCGCAATCGGATACCGCGCTTGGCAAGGCCCCGTTTCTGGGCGCCTATATCACCACTTTCCTCACGCAATAGCCCATGGCCGATCTCATATCTCCTCTTGCGAAGGTGGTGGGCCAGGGCCAAGATCAGGTCTTCTCGCTCGACATCCAGACGCTTTTGATCATCACGATGCTGGCCTTCCTGCCCGGTATCATCCTGTTGATGACCAGTTTCACCCGGTTCGTCGTGGTCCTGGCGATCTTTCGACAGGCACTGGGGCTGAGCACGACTCCGCCTAACATGATCCTGATCGCTCTGGCACTGATGCTCTCAGCCTTTGTTATGCGCCCGACATTGGAATCCGTCAACGACACCGCGATACAGCCCTATCTTGCAAAGACGATCAGTTTTCAGGATGCGGTCAGCGCCGCCGAAGCCCCGATGCGCGCCTTCATGGAAAGTCAGGTGCGCAAAAGCGACCTGCGCCTCTTCGTGAGCCTTTCCGGGCACAAGGGAGAATATGCCGATCTCCAGCATGTTCCGCTTCTGACGCTGGTCCCGGCCTATGTCACCTCCGAGCTACAAAGCGCGTTCGAAATCGGTTTTCTGATCTATATACCCTTCGCATTGATCGATCTTGCGGTTGCGGCCGTGCTGATGGCGCTCGGGATGATCATGGTGTCGCCCACGCTGATCTCACTGCCGATCAAGCTGTTGATGTTCGTGTCGATCGGGGGCTGGTCGTTGCTACTGGGTTCGGTCGCAAAGAGCGTCGTTCACTAGCGGCAAATGTCGCGCGACCTGGCACCCGGTATCTGCGCAAAATGGATGACGGATCATCGGTGCGCTACGGGATCCGGAAGCGGGTCACTGAAATCGATTGAACCCCGCGAGAACAACCAAAGCCCGAGCCGGCCGTATGCGCTTTGGCGCGCAGAAGTTTCGGCGCTCGATGTTCACCTAGTCGGGCGGGGCCGATCAACTTGACCGCCAGACCCTGCGCACCGATCTGATCGCGGGGATCTCGACGGCTTTCGTCAGCCTGCTCGAAACCTTCACGATCGCCGGTGTGACGGCCGTACGCTCGGGTCAGATGCTCAAGGGCAACAAGGAATTTACCGGGGCAGGGTGCTTCGAACCTGAGCGTCACTTTCTTTCACGCCTGTCCGTTCGTGGCCTCGTTTATCCGCTCGGCGGCGAATTGCGAATGCGGAGCGCACACCGCTCGCCGCAGCGTCCCGAGGGTCAGGAGTCATACCCACTAGATGACAAGAGCCGCCAGGGCGATGGCCGAGAAGAAGACCTTCGGAGATCGGTCAGAGCGGGTCGCGACGCGCCTCCAGTCCTTGAGCCTTCCGAACATTATTCCGATCCGGTTGCGGCGCTTGTAGCGGCGCTTATCGTATTTGACGGGCGTCTTGCGTTGTTTCCGGCCCGGGATGCAGGCGCGTATCCCTTTGTCCTGCAACGCGTCTCGGAACCAGTCAGCATTGTAGCCGCGGTCCCCGAGCAACCAGTCGACCTTGGGTAGGCTGCTCAGTAGCGCCCGCGCACCGATGTAGTCGCTGACCTGTCCTGCGGTGACGAACAGGTTGAGCGGACGTCCCTGGCTGTCGCAGATGGCATGCAGTTTGGTATTCATGCCGCCCTTGGTTCGGCCTCCCTCTCGGGCCATTGCTGCGCAATGCTCTGCCGGGCAATGGATCAGGCGACCGCACCCCCCTTTTTCGCGGCCAGGCTGGTCGCGCTGCGGTGTGCCTTCAGGTAGGTCGCCTCCGCTGCCCGGCAGTTGATTGCGCAGCAATCAATGAGAGGGGATCATCACGGTCTTTGCCTCGCCGTGTTCGGGTGCCAGGCCGGCCATCATCTGCGCGAAGATGCCTGTTCCGCGAGGCGCTGCATGCTGCGGCGCAGGAAACGAGCGGCTAAACCGCGCGCTGGCGCTGAATTTCGAAACTCGTATTTGAGATGTGTTTTTTGATGCACATCAAAGTGCATGTCCGCGACAGGGCATAGGCAACTCGGAAATGGGTATTCCGGCGGCGATGAGTCGCCGCCCGATTTACGGAGTTGGAGAAATGGAATTCGGCATCGTCGAGTTATCGCGCCTACAATTCGCGGTGACAGCTATGTATCACTTCCTCTTCGTGCCGCTGACGCTGGGTCTGTCGATCCTCGTGGCGATCATGGAGACGGTCTACGTCACGACAAACCGCCCCATCTGGCGACAGATGACGAAGTTTTGGGGCACGTTGTTTGGGATCAATTTTGCCATCGGCGTGGCTACGGGCCTTACGATGGAGTTCCAGTTCGGGATGAACTGGAGCTATTACAGCCAATATGTCGGGGATATCTTCGGGGCGCCGCTCGCCATCGAAGGCCTGATGGCATTCTTTCTGGAAGCCACCTTTGTGGGGCTGTTCTTCTTTGGTTGGGACAAGCTGAGCAAGGTCGCGCATCTTTGTGTCGCGTGGCTCGTGGCCATCGGGTCGAACTTCTCGGCGCTGTGGATTTTGATCGCGAACGGCTGGATGCAAAACCCGGTCGGGGCGCAGTTCAATCCGCTGACGATGCGCATGGAGATGACCGATTTCTTCGCGGTGCTGTTCAACGAGGTCGCGCAGGCGAAATTCGTACACACCGTATCGGCGGGCTATGTCACGGCATCGGTCTTCGTGATCGGCGTCTCGGCGTGGTTTTTGCTGCGCGGACGCCATGTTGAACTGGCACGCCGCTCGATCACGGTAGGCGCGGCCTTTGGGGTCGCGGCGGCGTTCTCGGTCGTGCTGCTGGGCGATGAATCGGGCTATAACACCTCGCATAGCCAGAAGATGAAACTCGCCGCCATCGAGTCCATGTGGGACACCCATCCCGCGCCCGCGCCGTTCAACCTGATCGGCTTTCCCGATCAAAAAGCCCGCGAGACCCATTACGCGATCAAGATCCCATGGGTCATGGGGCTGATCGGTACGCGCTCGCTCGACACCCAGATCCCCGGGATCAACGAGCTTGTCGATAAGGCACAAGAGCGGATCCGCTCGGGTCAGATTGCCTATAAGGCGATGCTTGAGATCCGCGCCAAGGACGGCAATGTCGATCCGGCCACAGAGACCCTGTTCAAGGACCACTCCGCCGATCTCGGCTTTGCGCTCTTGCTCAAGAAATATGTCGACAATCCGCTGGATGCGACGGATGCGCAGATCAAGGCGGCGGCCAATGATACGGTGCCGCAGGTCTGGCCGCTGTTCTGGTCCTTCCGGATCATGGTGGCGCTCGGGATCGGGTTCATCGGGACGATGATCTATTTCTTCTACCGCGCCTCGTTCCGCGGGATGAAATTCCCCCGGCCTGCCTTGCATCTGGCGGTCTGGATGATCCCCGCGCCGTGGATTGCCGCGGAGATGGGCTGGTTTGTCTCTGAATTCGGGCGTCAGCCTTGGACGGTGGACGGGGTTCTGCCAACCGCGCTCTCGGTCTCGCGGCTCTCGATCACCGATGTGTCGCTGACGCTGGCAGGCTTTGTTCTTTTTTACACGGTTCTGTTCATCATCGAGATGAGTCTGATGCTGAAATACATCCGCAAAGGCCCGTTCCAAGACGTTGAAGAGACTGAAGCCTGGACCAACCGCCACACTGCACGTCTCTCCGGTCAGCCGGACGGCGCTGCAATCGCCATGCCAGGGGAGTAAGACAGATGATCTTGCATGATTTGATAAGTTATGAGGCGCTTCGCGTGATCTGGTGGGGCCTGCTGGGCGTGCTTTTGATCGGCTTTGCGCTGACGGACGGCTTTGACATGGGCGTGGGGGCATTGCTGCCCTTCGTCGGCAAGACCGATACCGAGCGGCGCGTGGTGATCAACACCGTCGGCCCGGTCTGGGAAGGCAACCAGGTCTGGTTCATCCTCGGAGGCGGTGCGATCTTTGCCGCATGGCCGCCGCTTTACTCGGTGAGCTTCTCGGGCTTCTACCTCGCGATGTTCGTCGTGCTGGCCTGTTTCATCGTCCGGCCGGTGGCCTTCAAATACCGCTCCAAGCGCGATGAGCCGCTCTGGCGGGCGCGGTGGGACTGGGCGCTGTTTGTCAGCGGCGCCGTGCCTGCGCTTTTGTTCGGCGTGGCCGTGGGCAATGTCATTCAGGGCGTGCCGTTCCACTTCACCGACGATCTGGTCGCGATCTACGAGGGCGCTTGGTATGCCAAGTTCTTCGGCCTGTTGAACCCGTTTGCTCTGCTGGCAGGGGTGGTCTCGCTGTCGATGCTGGTGATGCATGGTGGCGCATGGCTTGGCGTCAAGGCGGAGGGCGCGGTGCAGGCGCGGGCCCGGGCGATTGGCTCGGTGGCAGCGCTTGTCGCGGTGCTGGCCTATGTGCTGGCCGGTGTCTGGCTTGCCTTCGGGATGGAAGGCTATCGCATCGTCGGGGATTACGCGACCAATGGCCCCTCCAACCCGCTTCATTTTGAAGTGGCACGGAGTGCAAGCTGGCTGTCGGCCTATCACGACCGCCCGTGGATCGCGATCGCGCCGATCATGGGCATAGTGGGCGCGTTGCTGACATTCGTCGGGCTGCGGTCAGGCCGCGAGGTGTCGACCCTGCTGTTCTCCAAGATGGCGATTTTCGGCGTGATTTCCTCGGTCGGGCTGACCATGTTCCCGTTCATCATGCCCAGCTCCACCGATCTGCGCTCGTCTCTGACGGTGTGGAACAGCTCGTCCTCGCATCTGACGCTGTTCATCATGCTGTTCGCGACGGTGATCTTCCTGCCGATGATCCTGCTCTACACCTCATGGGTCTATAAGGTGCTTTGGGGCAAGGTGACCGAGGCTGATGTGCGCGACAACGGGCACTCCCTCTACTGAGCGCAATGGATGACATACCCGGCGGGCGCGGATCGGCGCCCCCGGCACTCACAACGTCACTTGGACTGAAGGAACCTGATCATGTGGTATTTCGCTTGGATGCTCGGCCTGCCGCTGGCGGCTTTGTTCGCGGTCATGAATGCGATGTGGCTTGAGCTGAAAGAAGACGAACGCATCATCGCCATCGATGCCAAAGTCCCGACGCAGCGGCGCTGAGTTGATCTGATCTATGATGTGTCGGGCGGGCCTGAGATCGGGCCCGCCCGGCGCGCGTTTGCGGCCTTGTACCGTTCGCAAAGGCTGGCGGGGCAGGGGCTCAGATCAGCAATCTGCGCGGGTCCGCGATCAACTGGCTGTAGCGCGTGACAAAGCGCGCCGCATCCGCGCCGTTGATCACACGGTGATCATAGCTCAGATCGAGCGGGCAGAGCGGCACCGGGATCCATTCGCCCTCCCAGATAGGCTGCACCGCCGTGCGCGTCAGACCCAGAATGGCGACCTCGGGCGGGTTCACGATCGGCGTAAACGCCGTGCCGCCAAGCCCGCCCAGATTTGAGATCGTCATCGATGCACCGCCCATCTCATCAGGGCCAATCTTGCGGGCCTGCGCGCGTTTGGCCAGATCGCTGATCTTTGCGGAAATCTCCCACAGACCAAGGCGGTCGGCATTGCGCAGCACCGGCACCAAAAGCCCGTGCGGCGTATCAACGGCGATCCCGATATGCACGAAATCCTTGAGGATCAGAGTGTCACCATCTGGTGAGAGCGAGGCGTTGAAACGCTCGAACTCGCGCAGGCATCGCGCCAGCGCTTTGACGTGGAAGGCCAGCGCCGTCAGCTTGATCCCGCGCGCGGAGGCCTCCTCGCGCAGCGATCCGCGCAACGCCTCGATTGCGCGCATGTCGGCGGTGTCGTGATGGGTGACCTGCGGGATCATCGCATTGGCCGCCGAGAGATTATCCGCCGTGAGCCGCGCGACACGCGAGAGCGGCTCTTGCAAGATGGGCCCGTGCTCTGCGTGATCGACCTGCCAATAGCGGCTGTGATCGGGCCCGGCGGGCGTCATCGTGCCGGGGTTGCCTGCCGCGTGATCGACATCCTCGCGCGCCAGCGTCTCGCGCCCCGTCGCCTGCGCAAGCTGATCCAGATCGACGCCTTTTTGCGCGGCGTAACTGCGCACCGAGGGGCTTGCAACATAGCTCATCGTGATCTCCTCACCAGCTTGCGGAAATATATTGGGTTTCCATGAATTCGAGCATTCCCTCATGGCCGCCCTCGCGCCCCAGCCCCGATTGCTTGGTGCCGCCAAAGGGCGCGGCGGGATCGCTGACCAAGCCGCGATTGAGCCCGACCATGCCGTAATCCAGCCGCTCACAGATCCGCATGCCGCGGCCCATCTCGCCAGTGAAGACATAGGCGACAAGGCCATATTCGGTGTCATTGGCGCGCGCGATCACGTCCTCTTCCTCTGTGAAGGTCTGAATTGCGCCGACCGGGCCGAAGATCTCGTCCTGCACGCAATCGGCATCGGCGGGTACGTTGAAAAGCACCGTCGGCGGGTAGAAATAGCCCGGCCCCTCGGGCAGTTGACCGCCGAGACGCAGCTCTGCGCCCTTGGCCACGGCATCGCTGACAAAGGCTGCCACCTTGTCGCGGGTCGCGGCATTGACCAGAGGGCCGACATCGACGCCCGCCTCCAGCCCGTTGCCAAGCGTAAGCGCGCCCATCCGCTGGGTGAATTTCTCGGTGAAGGACTCGGCCACATCCGCGTGCACATAGATCCGGTTC
The DNA here is from genome assembly GCF_000715505.1 of Thioclava dalianensis. GTDB lineage: Bacteria > Pseudomonadota > Alphaproteobacteria > Rhodobacterales > Rhodobacteraceae > Thioclava > Thioclava dalianensis. The sequence continues at coordinate 14,904 of NZ_JHEH01000036.1, read as the reverse complement.
GCGGCGGTGCAGGCCTCGCCCAGATTGCGCATCTTGGCCAGCATCGCGCCCTCGACGGCCGCGTCGATATCGGCATCCTCAAACACGAGGAAAGGCGCATTGCCCCCCAGCTCCATTGCGGGTTTGAGCACATTGTCAGCCGCCGCATGCAGCAGCTTGCGCCCAACCCCGGTTGAACCGGTAAAGCTCACGACACGCACGCGGGGATCGTGCAGCAGGTGATCGACAAGCGGGCCGGTATTCGTCGAGGGCAGCACATTGACCAACCCCTTGGGCACGCCTGCCTCTTCCAGAAGCGGCATCAGCGCGAGCATCGTCAGCGGCGTCTCGGAAGCCGGTTTGATGATGACCGGGCAGCCCGCCGCGAGCGCGGGTGCGATCTTGCGCGTGCCCATCGCGGCCGGATAATTCCAAGGGGTGACGAGTACTGCGATGCCTGCGGGCTTGTGCTGCACGACGATGCGCGCGCCAGAGGCCGGGGCGCGGGTGATCATGCCATCGGCGCGCACGGCTTCCTCGGCGAACCAGCGGAAGAACTCTGCGGCATAGGTGGCCTCGCCCATCGCATCCGCGCGGGCCTTGCCGTTTTCAAGCGTGATCAGCCGGGCGAAGTCGTCGAGCCGCGCGGTCATCAACTCCCACGCTTTGCGCAGGACTTCAGAGCGCTCGCGCGGCGTGCGTCCGGCCCAATCTGCGAAGGCGGCCTCTGCGGCGTCGAGCGCGGCGTTGGCGTCTTCGATTTCGGCAGAGGCAACAGAGGCCAGCACCTCTTCGGTGGCGGGGTTGAGCACATCGAACCGTGCGCCTGCGGCCCCTTTGTGCCATGCGCCGTTGATATAGAGATCGGTGTAATCCATGGGAGACTCCGGTGTCAGAGAAGATGGCGCAGCGGCATTTCCAGCCGCGCGGCAAATCCGGTGATAAGGTCGAGCGCTGCGGCAGGTGTCATCTGCGCGCGGCCCGCCTCTAAGGTGAGGGTGAGCGAGCTGCGTCCGGTCAAGCTCAGCACAGGGGCGTCATCTGCGCCCAGATGCAGGCCCGTCAGCGCAGTGCCCCGCAGATCGCGCAGGATCAGCGTTGGGGCGTCGTCGGTTTCAGGCGCGTGACCCAGCGGATGCAGCGCGGGGCGCGCAAAGCGGCGGCTATGGCCGAAGCGTTCGACCGCCACGGCCGATCCGCTTGCGCCATCCGGGCCAAGCGCGCCTGCGGCCAACCCTGCGGCCGAAGCGTTCGACCGCCACGACCGATCCGCTTGCGCCATCCGGGCCAAGCGCGCCTGCGGCCAACCCTGCCAGAACAGCCGGGATCTCGGGAGGCGCGCCGGTCTCCGTCTCGATCCAGCTCAGGAAATCTCTCAACCCGTCGGCGGGCAGCTCGGCGCTCAGATGCAGCGCTGCGGCTTGCGGATGGGTCGCGGCTGCACGCGGTGCCGGATCGGCAAGACTGCGCAGCTGCTCCAGATCGGCCATGTGATAGGGCTGGGGCACGCCCGCCTCCACCAGCCGCGCCAGATCGAGCCCCTCAAGCTTTGCCTGATGGCGCATCTTGGGAGAGGCGAGGATGCGGCCCTGCGGAGAGGGCTGAGTGGATGTCGCCGAGGCCGGTTCGCGCGCTTTGGCGGGCGCATCGGGGGCAGGGCTTGGGGATGCGGCTTTCGGCTTGGGCGCGGGGGCGGCCGTTGCGCCGCGCATCAGCGGCGCGTCCGGCTTTTGCGTCGAGATCACCGCGATCACGTTCCCGACAGGCACGTCTTCGCCCGGTTCGGCCAGCAGGGCGGCGATATAGCCAGACTGCCCGGCGGGCACTTCGACGGCGCTCTTGTCAGTCTCGACTTCCAGCAAGATATCCTCGGCGCTCACAGCGTCGCCGGGGGCTTTGTGCCACGCGGTCAGGTGGCCCGTATCCTGCGCCATGCCCAAGGCGGGCATGATGATCTGCGCACCCTCGGGGATTTCCGTAGCCCCCTCGGGCGCGGGCGGTGCCTCGGCGTCTGCCTCGGGCGGCGGGGCAGGTGCTTGCGCTGTCTCTTCTTGTGACTCGGAGATCTGGGCCACGACCTCGCCCACGGGCACGTTTTCGCCCGCCTGTGCGCGAATGCCGGTCAGGTAGCCATCGGCCTGCGCCTCGACCTCCATCGTGGCCTTGTCGGTCTCCACCTCCATCAGCGGGTCGCCCGTCTTGACCGCGTCGCCCGGCGCCTTGAGCCATGCCACGATCAGCCCGGTCTCTTGCGCCATCCCAAGCGCGGGCATGATGACATCATGCGACATCACGGGCCTCCCCGCGCACCAAATGGCGCGCCATCGCGGCCACGCCCTCGGCAGTGGGCACGGTGATATCTTCGAGCGCTGGCGAGAAGGGCACGGGCACATCCATAGCCCCCATCCGCACCACCGGCGCGTCGAGATAGTAGAACGCCTTTTCGGTGATCCGGCTGGCGATCTCGGCGCTGACCCCGTAGCTTTGGTGGCCCTCGTCGATCACCATCGCACGGCTGGTCTTGCGCACACTGGTCAGGATCGTCTCCTCATCGAGCGGGACGATGGTGCGCGGATCGATGACCTCGGCCGAGATCCCCTCGGCGGCGAGCGTCTCGGCTGCGGCCAGCGCGACCTGCACCATCGAAGAGGTGCCCACCAAGGTGATATCGCTCCCCTCGCGCAGCACGGCGGCCTCGCCAAACGGGATCAGATACTCCTCTTCGGGGACCGGGGCCTTGTCGTTATACATCAGCTTGTCTTCGAAGATCACAACCGGGCTGTTGTCGCGGATCGCGGTCTTCATCAGGCCCTTGGCCTCATAGGCCGAGGACGGCATCGCCACCTTGAGCCCCGGAATATGCGCCACGAGCGCGTGCAGCGACTGGCTGTGCTGGGCCGCTGAGCGCCGCGTCGCGCCCATATTGGTGCGCAACACCAGCGGCACGCTGAGCTTGCCGCCCGACATGTAATGCGTCTTGGCGGCCTGATTGCAGAGCTGGTCCATCACGAGAAACAGAAAATCGCCAAACATCAGATCGACGATCGGGCGAGAGCCGGTCATCGCAGCCCCCACAGCCAGCCCCATGAAGCCGGGCTCGGAGATCGGGGTGTCGATGATCCGCTCGGTGCCGAATTCCTCGACCAGACCGGAGAGCACTTTGAACGGCGTGCCGGCTTCGGCCACGTCCTCGCCCATCAGGAAAATGCTCGGATCGCGGCGCATTTCTTCGGCGATGGCCTCGTTGACGGCCTTGGATAGGGTAATCTCGCGCATGATTTCCTCCTCAGGCGGCATCGTTTGGGGCAAAGACGTGCATGTCGACTTCGCTGATATCGGGATAATCCGCGGCGAGCGCGTAGCTCACGGCGGCTTCGGCATCGGCCTTGACCGCATCGCGGAGCTCTTGCAGCTCCTCCTCGCTCGCGATCCCTTCGCGGGTCAGCCACGCGCCGAAATTGATGATCGGGTCGCGCTGCTCCTTCCAGATCGTCTCTTCTTCCTTGGAGCGGTAATAATCGCGGTTGATGTCGCCCACATGGTGGCCGTGATAGCGATAGGTCTTGAGTTCGATGAAGAACGGGCCTTCGCCCTTGCGCGCCCGCGCGACCAAGGTTTGCGCCAGTTCATTGACGGCGAGCACATCCTGCCCATCGACCTCGAACGCCTCGATCCCGAAAGCCTCGGCGCGCGCGGTCAGCGAGCCTGCGGCGATCTCATCGGTCTTGGTGTATTCCGAGTAGCCATTGTTTTCGCAGGCATAAATCACGGGCAGCTTCCAAAGAGCCGCCATGTTCATCACCTCGTACCACAGGCCCTGCGCGGTTGCGCCATCGCCAAAGAAGCACACGGTGACATCCGTGCGCCCTTGCAGCTTGGCCGACAGCGCAGCCCCCGTCGCAATCCCCATCGAGCCGCCGACAATCGCGTTGGCGCCCAGATTGCCGTGGCTCTGATCGGCGATATGCATCGAGCCGCCCTTGCCACGGCAATAGCCCTCGGCCTTGCCCAGCAATTCGCAAAACATCTGTTTGAACTCGGCGCCCTTGGCCACGCAATGGCCGTGCCCGCGATGGGTCGAAGTGATCTTGTCGTCATCCGTCAGTGCCTCGCAGATTCCGACGGCCACGGCCTCTTCGCCCGAATACATATGGGTCAGCCCCGGCATCTTGGCCGAAAGATAAAGCTGGTTGGCGTTGTCTTCGAAACTGCGGATCCGGACCATCTGGCGATACATGCGCAGATAGTCCTCGGTATTTGTCTTGCGCTTGTTTTTGGCGGTGGCCATGACGCGCTCCCTGTCTTGTTCTGGCATGAGATCGGGGTCTCCCGCGCACCGGGTCCAAACGGCGCGCGGGAGGGCGATGTCAGTAGCGATTGGCGATCGGCAGATCCTCGGCGGGGAACAGGCTGATCACCTTGCAGCCGGTGTCGGTGACGACGACCTCTTCCTCGATCCGCGCCGCCGAATAGCCATCGGTGGCCGGGCAATAGGTCTCGAGTGCAAAGACCATGCCGGTCTGGATCTCCATCGGGTTATCAAGGCTGACCGCGCGGCTGATGATCGGGCGTTCATGCAGCGCCAGCCCCAAACCATGGCCAAATTGCAGACCAAAGGCCGAGAGCTCGTCGGGGAAGCCGAACTCCTCGCATTTCGGGAAGGCCTTGGCGACCACATCGGTCGTGACACCCGGCTTGATCAGCGCGATCGCGTTGTCGAGCCACTCACGGCACCGGATATAGGCGTCGTTTTGCGCAGGGGTCGCGCGGCCGATATTGAAGGTGCGATAATAGCAGGTCCGGTAGCCCTGATAGCTTTGCAAGATGTCGAAGAAGGCCTGATCGCCGGGTCTAAACAGTCGGTCGGTGAAGTTGTGCGGGTGCGGATTGCAGCGCTCGCCCGAGATCGCGTTGATCGCCTCCACATCATCCGAGCCCATCTCGTAGAGCAGCTTGTTCGACATCGCGACGATATCGTTCTCGCGAATGCCGGGGCGCAGCTCGTGCCAGATCATGTCATAGACGCCATCGACCATGCTGGCGGCCTGATTGAGCAGTTGGATTTCGTCGATATTCTTGATCTCACGCGCGCTGAGCATGATCTGCTGGCCGTCGACCACGTTCAGCCCGGCCTCCTGCAGCGCAAAGAACATCGCCGTTTCGGCATAATCGACGCCCACTGGCATATCGGCCATGCCCGCTTTCTTGATCAGCGAGGCGATTTCTTCGGCATAGCGTTTCATCAGGCCGAAGCTCGGCGGGATGGTGCCGCGCATCCCGACCACGCCTGCGCGCATCCGATCCGGGTCGAGCCAGTCGCAATATTCGCGGTGATGAACCGCCGCTGAGCCGAAATCCCAGACATAGGGCTCGTCATCGCCGCACAGCAGCGCGAAGCGGCACATCTTGTCGCGCTCCCACTCGCCGATCTTGGTGCCCGAAATGTAGCGGATGTTGTTCACATCGAAGGTCAGGAGCGAGCCGCAATTGGATTTCTTGAGCGCGTCCTTGGTGCGGCTGAGCCGGTAGCGGCGCAGGCGGTCGTGATCGACGCGGCGTTCGAAATCCACGGCGGTATGGCCAAAGGCGGGGATGTGCTTGTCCCAACGCCAATTCGGGTCGATATCACCGGGTTGCAGGATGCGCGGGTTGAGAGCGTTCGTGTTCATGGCAAATCTCCTGACGCCCATCGCGGGCGTTTGCATATGTCTGTGAGGATCGGGAGGGGGTGCGTTGACCCCGTGGCGTCACTGGATGACCCAGCCGCCGTCGATATGGATCATCTGGCCGGTCATGTAGTCGCTGTCATGGCTGACGAGGAAGGACGCCGTGCCCTTGATGTCATCGGGATAGGAGACCTTCTTGAGCGCGAGGATCTCGGCCAGATCGTCAAAGGCCTGCCCCTCATGATCTTTGAAGCCAATATCGACCAGATCCTTGTCGAGCTGCTCCCAAAGCGGGGTTTTCACCACGCCCGGCGCATAGCCGTTGACGGTGATATTATGTTCGGCCAGCGCAATCGCGCCGCAATGGGTCAGCGCAAGGCAGCCATATTTCGAGGTGCAATAGACCGTGACGTCGATCAGCGGCTTGCGCGAGGCGACAGACCCCACATTGATCAGCTTGTAGACATGCTCTTGCGGACCCTGCGCGATCATTTGCTTGGCGGTTTCCTGCATGCCCAGCCACATGCCCTTGGTGTTCACCGACATGATGTGATCCCAGTTGTCCTCATCGATATCCATGAAGAACCGGGGCTTGTTGAGACCCGCGTTGAAGACGCCAACATTGATGCTGCCAAAGGCCTCAACCGTGGCTGCGACGGCGGCGGCGTTGTCTTCGCGCTTGGTTACATCCATGCGCACCGCGATGGCCTTGCCATTGCCGCGCGCGTTGATCTGATCAGCCATTGCCTGCGCGGCGTTCAGATCAATATCGCCCAGGCAGACATTCGCGCCCTGTTCGGCGAAATGCTCGGCGTTGCACGCCCCCATGCCTTGCGCGCCGCCAGTGATCAGCACGTTCTTCCCTTTGAGTCTCTGCGGGTCCATGTTTTCCTCCCTAACTTGGTCTTGGTCTAAGCGCCGCCTCGGCCCGTTTCTGGACCGCTTGCAGCGCCGCGCGCGGGGTCGTGACGCCGCGCAGCATGTCGTGAATTTCCTGACCGCAAATCTCGAACAGATTGCAGATCTGCGGCACTGGAGGGCGCGGCCAGAATTGCAATTCGTCGCGCCAGGACATCGCGTCGACCGCCGAAAAGATGGTCGAGATGCGCTGAACTTCCGGGTCCGCGCCCACCGAATAGCGCGGCGCGGTGCGGCTGCCATTGAGCACGTAGAGCTTTTGCGCGGCGGGCGATGTGAAGGCGATCAGAGCCTCGGCGGCCGCGGCGCGCCGCTCGGGCGGCAGGTTGGCGGGAATGCCCAGCATATAGCCGCCCACCGGCGCCACCGGTGCGCCGCCCGGCCCTGCGGGGTGGGGCAGATAGCCCGTCGCGTCATGGGCGGGCGAGCCGGGATCGAGCTCGAAATACGGGGCCAGAAGCGTATAGCCATAGGCCATCGGCACCCGACCCGAGGCATAGGGGCGCACCCGCTCATACCATGACATCGAGAGGATATCGGGAGGCGAGTAGCTCATCAGGTGCAGCAGATATTCCGCGGCAGCCTCGGCGGCGGGGCTGTCAAACTGCGCCAGCAGATCATCGCGATCCAGATGATCCGCATCAAACCCGCCCGCAATCGGCGCGAGGTTGAGCACGGGGTGTCCGAAATCGGCGCAGGTCATCAAGAACGTGTGGCCAAGCGCCGTGCCGCGCGCGGCATTCCACGCAATCCCGTAGCGCCCATGCGCGGGGTCGTGGAAATGCTCGGCGACCCGGAGCACATCGTCGGTGGTCGCCGGGGGCTCCAGCCCCGCCTGCGCGAACAAGTCCTTGCGATAAAAGAACAGCTCGGGCGTCGTTTGGCTGGGCACGCCATAGGGCCGTCCGGCCCAATGTGTCGCGCGCCAGCCTGCGGTGTGAAAATCGCTCGGATCGAGCCGCTCGATATCCATCACCTCATCGAGCGGGAGCAGCACCCCCTTGCTGACAAACTCGCCGATCCAGGGCAGGTCGACGGCGACGATGTCGTAGCGGCTCGATTTATGGGTCGCGTTGCGCAGAACCTCTTCATGGAGCCGGTCGATCGAGAAGGCGCGCTGCGAAATCGAGGTGCCGATCATCTGCTCGAACTGCCGCTTGAGCGTGTCCATCACCATGAAAGTCGGATCGCCATGCACGAGGACGCGCACGCCGCCGGGCAGATCCAGCGGCTCGGGCAGAACGGCAGGCGGGTTGATGCTGTGGGCTGCAAGATACGAGCCGCCAAAATAGTAGTCGTGCTCGGCCTCGCTTGCCGCTCCCAGATGGGCGCTGGCAAGGCGCAGCACCCGGTCCGAAAGCTGCCCCCAGCTTTCCAGCAGCTGCGCGCTGGCATGCAGCGAGACGGTCTTGCCGGACTTGGTGCGAGGGCGTTGCTCGATCATGCCGGCTTCGGTCATCTCGGAGAGTTTGCGCATCGCGGTCGCATAGGGCACACCCGAGGCCGCGACGAGCGAGGAGGGCGTGACGATCTTGCCCTCCAGATGTTTGCGCACGAGATGGGCGGTCATGCTGAAATAGGGGTTGGGCGCAGATAACGGCAGGGTTTGCTCGACCTCGCGCCCGAATGCCTCCATGAAGTCGATGACGGCCATCGCCCCTTCACCATGGGGCGCGGCGGCCCGGACAGAGGGCTGTACGCGAAGTTGTCCAGTCTGGATATTTTTTGGATCTGGCATCTGCACGTGCGATTGTCCGTGGGTGATTTTCGGGTTTGGCATTGAGCGCCTCCTGCAAGATGTCCGAAGTGAGAATGACGGGCTGGTTTGATTTTATCCAAAATGGACTAAAAAACATCCATTTTGGATAAATTATACGCGGTATCTGTCGCGCTCTGAGGGGATGCTCTCAGCGTATCTTGACGGATTCGGTTTCACCTCGACGTTCAGGAGGAGCGCCTTGTGATACGAGCCGTCAGACAACGACCAAGGGAGGAAGAAACATGAAAACGACTTTGAAGGTGCTGATAACGGGCACGACGGCGGCGGCGGCCATCGCGTTTGCCGGTGCGGCGTCTGCAGAAAAGATCAAGATCGGCATCACCCAGAACAATGTGGGCGTCGACAGCTACCAGACGACTTATGAAAAGGCGTTCAAAGCGGCTGCGGCGGCAGATCCGAATGTCGATGTCGTCGTGCTCGATGCCGGTGGCGATGTCGCTCGCCAGATCGCGCAGATTCAGGATCTGACGCAACAGAAGGTGCAGGCGATCATCATCTGGCCGACCAATGGCAAAGCTGTGGTCCCGGCGGTGCGCAAGGCGCATGAGGCGGGCATTCCGGTCGTCATCACCAATTCGAACATCGCCAAAGAGGGGATGCCCTATATCGCCGCTTTCTCCGGTCCCAACAATATTGAGCAGGGCAAGGAAGCCGCGGATATGATGTGCAAGGCGCTCAACAACAAGGGCGATATCGTGCAGATCGCAGGCAAGCCCGGCTACACCACCGCAATCGAGCGCGAGAAGGGCTTTGAGGACGAACTCGCCAAGGCCTGCCCGGAGGTGAAGATCATGGACACCCAGCCCGGCGACTGGAACCGTGAGAAGTCGCAGCGGGTGATGGAAGATTTCCTCGTCAAATATCCCAAGATCGACGGCGTCTATGCGGCCGATGACAATATGGGCGTGGGCGCGCTGAACGCCGCCAAAGCCGCAGGGCGCGCCAAGGATATCAAGTTCATCGGCGCTACCAATTTCGCGGTGGGCTACGAGGCGATGGCCAAGGGCGAATATTACGGCTCGGTCTATCAATCGCCCGTGGATGACGCGGAAAACGCGCTGAAAACGGCGATTGACGTGGTCGAAGGCAAGAAAGTTCCGAAGATGAACTATTTCAAAACGCCCGAGATCACCCAAGAGAACATGAAGCAATTCACCAAACCGGTGTTCTGAGGCTTCCTCCCGGTGGCATGGGCGGTCGTTCTGGGCCGCCCATGCCCGGCTTTTATTTCAGATTTACAGGAGGCGTGTATGGGGCGCGTATCGGGACGGGTCTGTCTTGTGACCGGGGCCGCGCGTGGCATTGGTCGCGCGATTGGCGAGGCGCTGCTCGACGAGGGGGCGGATGTGTGTTTCGCCGATCTCAACGGCGCGCAGGCCGCAGAGGTGGCCAAGGCCAATGAGGCGCGCGCCGCCGCCGCCGGTGGGCGGGTCATGTCGGCCCCGGTCAATGTGACCGACCGCGAGGCCATGCGCGCGATGATCGCGGCGGTGGTGGCTCAGTTCGGGCGGATCGACGTGATGTTCAACAATGCGGGCGTCAATCGACCGATGAACTTTCTCGACGTGACCGAGGATACTTGGCATTTCATCATGGATATCAATGGTCTGGGCACGCTGATCGGGATGCAAGAGGCCGCCAAGCAGATGATCGCTCAGGGCGGTGGCGGCAAGATCGTCAACACGGCCTCGGTCGCAAGCCGGCAGGGGTTTGACAATGTCGCGCCCTATTGTGCCTCGAAATGGGCCGTGGTGTCTTTGACGCAATCTGGCGCGCGCGATCTGGCGCGGCATGATATCACTGTCACGGGCTTTGCGCCGGGTGTCGTTGCCACGGAAATGTGGGATGAGGTCGACCGCGATCTGATGGAGATTGGCGCGGCGGAAAAACCGGGTCAGGCGATGGAGGCGTTTTCGGCAGGGATCTTGCGCGGGCGTGTCGCACGTCCCGCCGATATTACCGGCACGACGACGTTTCTGGCGTCATCCGACAGCGATTACATGACGGGTCAGATCGTCATGATTGACGGCGGAATGACATTGGTCTGACCGCTTTGGCGCGCAGGCCATGCGGGAGGCATGGGCGCGCCCGATCAGGGAGGAGCACATGGCGGATATACGCCACGAGATACCCGCCGATAGGGCAGGTCGCAGCGGCCCGGATTCGGGCGGCAAACACAAGGGGGGAGGCATGGCCCATTCAGGGTTGAAGTCCTTTGCAGGGCTGATGGCACGACAGGGCATACTGGTTGCTTTCGTGTTGTTTCTGATCGCGTTTTCGGTGTTTTCCGACAGGTTCCTGTCGGCGGAGAACATCTTTTCGGTGGTGCGGTCTTCTGCGATCATCGGGGTTATGGCCCTCGGCGTCACGGTCGTGGTGATCGGCGGAAATCTGGATCTGTCCGTGGGCTCGATGCTGTCTTTCTCGACGGTGCTGGTGGTTGATCTCCATGACAAGATCGGTCCGGGTCCGGCGATTGTCGTGACGGTGCTTGCGACCTTATGTCTGGGGGCAATCAACGGGCTTTTGGTGGGCGTCGCGCGGCTCAATTCGCTGATCGTGACACTCGGGATGCTGTCGGCCATTCAGGGCCTGACCCTGATCTATAGCGGCGGCAAGAATGTCGATATCGTTCATCAGGACACCACGTGGTTCAAGATCTTCGGGCGCGGCTATATCGCCGATATTCCGGTTCCGATCGTGATCTTCGCGATCTGCGCCATCGTGCTGCATGTGGTGATGGCCTACACGCCGTTCGGACGCCGGATCTATGCCACGGGCGGCAACCCGACGGCGGCGGTGTTTTCGGGCATCCGGCGCTCGCGCGTGGTGTTTGCGACCTATCTGATCTCGGCGCTGACGGTCGCCATTGCCGCCATCGTGCTCGGCAGCCGGGTGATGGGGTCGCAAAACAATGTCGGCCAAGGCTACGAGCTGCAGGTGCTGGCGGGCGTGATCCTTGGCGGCACCTCGCTTCTGGGGGGCTCGGGCACGATCTGGAAATCTGTGATCGGCGTTCTGATCCTGGGCTTCATCCAGAACGGGCTCTTGCTGCTTGGCTTTGAATATTACGTGCAGTGGCTGGTGACATGGGTCGTCATCATCCTCGCGGTTTGGCTCGATATCGCAGCCAAGCGCGGTCGTCTGCTCTCGCCCATCGCATAAGGAGGGGATCATGTCACATTCGGTTCTCAAATCTCCGCTGGGCTGGCTGGCTGGCAATCCGATCTGGGGCTTTATCGCGCTGATCTTCATCTTCTTCAGCTTCGCCAATCCGTATTTCTTCGCTTTGCAGAATTTTCAGAATATTCTGGTGCAGACCTCGACCATCGGGGTGATCGCATTGGGCATGACCTTGGTGATGATCAACGGCAATATCGACCTGAGCGTCGGGGCCGTGGTCGCGCTTGCGGCCAGCCTTTGCGTTGATATTCAGGGCTGGAGCCTGTTTGCCGACTGGGGCAACTGGGCGATCTTGCCCGGTGTGGTCGCGGCCCTTCTGGCGGGCACTGCCTTGGGTGCGCTCAACGGGCTGATCGTGTGGAAGACAGGGGTCGATGCGTTCATCGTCACGCTGGGGGCCATGCTGGGTGTGCGCGGCTTGGTCTTTGTCTACACCAAGGAGCAGTCCTTCTTCGCAATGAACTTCTCCTTTTCGGATTTCGGATCGAGCAGCATCGGTCCGATCCCGACCTTGGCCGCGCTGTTTCTGATCTGCACCGCCATCGTACATTTCGTGCTCTCGCGCACCGTGCACGGGCGCAACACCTATGCGGTGGGGGGCAATCGATCGGCTGCGGTGAATGCGGGCATCCGGGTCGGGCCGCATATGATGATCAATTTCATGATCGTGGGCTTTCTGGCCGCATTGGCCGGAGTGACGCTATCGAGCCAGATGGGGGCAGCCACCCCCAACCTTGGCACCAATTACGAGCTGTGGGTCATCACCTCGGTCGTGCTGGGAGGCACCAAACTTAAGGGCGGTGCCGGCACGATCACGGGAACGCTCGGAGGCGTTCTGGCAATCGGCATTCTGCGCAATGGCATGAACCTGATGCAGGTGCCCGCTTTCTACGTTCTGGTGATCCTGGGCTCGATCCTGATCGCCGTTTTGTTGCTGGACAAACAGCTCAATCGCAAGGGTAAAGAGGAGCTTCGGCTATGAGCGCATCGCACATCCCACAACCCGATACGCCCGCGCTGCGGCTTGAGGGTATCGTGAAGACATTTCCCGGCGTGCGCGCGCTCGATGACGTGGGCTTCGATGTGCGCGCGGGCGAAGTCCATGCATTGCTGGGCGAGAACGGCGCGGGCAAATCGACCCTGATGAAGGTGCTGGCCGGGATGTATGAGCCCGATGAGGGCAGCATCTATATCGAGGGCGAGGCGGTCACCATGCGCAGCCCGCTTGAGGCCAAGGCGCGCGGCGTCGTGCTGATCCACCAAGAGCTGAGCCTTGCCGAGGAAATGTCGGTCGCCGAGAATATCTACCTTGGCGAGTTGCCGCGCAAATCCTTGGGGCGGGTCGATTGGAAAACGCTTCACAGCAATGCGCAGGCGATCCTTGACCGGCTCAAATGCGGGTTCGATTCCAAGCGGCAGGTCGGCACGCTCTCGATTGCCAATCAGCAGATGGTCGAGATTGCGCGCGCTCTGACGGTCGAGGCGAAAGTGGTCGTGTTCGACGAACCCACAGCCTCGCTGACCGATGCCGAGAAAGTGGTTCTGTTCGATATCATCAACGACCTCAAGGCGCGCGGCGCAGGCATCGTCTATATCTCGCACCGCATGGACGAGATCTTCACGCTGGCGGATCGGATTTCTGTGCTGCGCGATGGCGGCTATCGCGGCACCTTGATCAAATCCGAAACCAATGAGGACGAGGTCATTCAGCTGATGATCGGACGCGCGTTGGATCTGACGCGGCGCAGGGCTGCGGCAAAGACCGGCAAGGTCGCGCTTCAGGTTGAGGGGCTGAGCTGTGGCAAGCTGTTCGAGGATGTCAGCTTTGAGCTGCGCGAGGGCGAGGTTCTGGGCTTCTATGGGTTGGTCGGCGCCGGGCGCACCGAGATCGCAGAGACGCTCTTTGGCCTGCGCAAACCCTCGGCGGGGCGCATCTTGATCGACGGCACGGAGGTCGAGATTTCATCGCCCGCCGATGCGATCAAGAAAGGCATCTCTCTGGTGCCCGAAAGCCGCAAGGAGCAGGGGCTCGTGCTCGGTATGAATTGCCGCGACAACATCACGCTGCCGCAGGTCGGTGATCTGACCAAGGGGCCGTTCGTGTCCGACGGGGCCGAGATCGCGATCTTCGATCGCTATTACGAGGCGCTCAAGATCAAGACGCCAAGCTGGCGTCAGGCGGTGGGGAACCTCTCGGGCGGGAACCAGCAAAAGATCGTCATCGGAAAATGGCTTGCGATGAACCCGCGCATTCTGATCGTGGACGAGCCGACGCGCGGCATTGATGTCGGGTCCAAATCCGAGATCCACGACTTGATCCGCACGCTTGCAGGCGAAGGCTATGCGGTGATCGTGATCTCGTCGGAGATGCCCGAGGTGATGCATGTCTCGGACCGGATCGTGGCGATGTTCCATGGCCGGATCATGCGCAGCTTTACGACCGAGGAAGTGACCGAAGACAACCTCGTCGCCGCGATCTCTGGCATTGAGACCGACAAGGTGGCGTGACGCATCTGGTGCGGGCAGTACCCGGTCGCTCTCTGGTCTATGACGGCCCGTGTCTGTGCGCGCTCTGCAAAGAGCGGACCGGTGGTGATTGGGTCGAGCGTGCCATCACGCCTGCCCCGCAGGAAGAGGGTATTCAGGCCGCGCGCTTGTGCCAGGGTGCGGCCCTCTTCGAGCGCAAGGACCGACTGGGTGAGGCGCTGCGTCGGATCGGGGTCTTCGAGCGCAATGGCCCAACCAGCCCGCCATCGTGTCCCGTCTTTTGATTTTTGGATCACGCTGTGTCGCGCATCCTCGCGGCGAACAGTGCGGAATCTGAGAGCTTTCGCGCGCCGGGAGCGACGGGTTTCCTGACCGGCTCCGATCAAGGTTCCTGCGGGCAGGAGCCGGTGCGGCGCGTGCAGATGTTCTCTCATGAGAGGGATCTTGATCCGCGACCCGGACGACTTCCGTCTCTGGGCTGAGGGGTCCGGGTCGTGAGACGTTCATGGGAACCGGCCCGACCTAAGCTCGGTGATCGAGACCGCGGGAGATGTCTTCATATTGCGATACTTGGTGGTCCTGTGCCCTTGTTGGATTTGTTCGGTAACGGACAAAAAGCCGCAGGTTTGTTCGCCGCTCGTCCATCCTACCGGAACGCAGGCCCGTGCGCCCAGACGGTCAGCGAATGACGCACGCCGCTGCGGACCGGGGTGACCTGATGCAGCGTGAAGCTGGGAAACACGGTCACACAGCCCTGCGCCCGGCTGGCCTCGAGCACCTGCGCACCGGGCATCACCTCCAGCGTGCCACCCTCATAGGCATCCGGGGGCGAGAGTTGCAGCACCAGCGTCAGCTTGCGCTTGGCCGAAATCGGCCCGCCGCCAATATCCG
>NZ_JHEH01000035.1 GCF_000715505.1 Thioclava dalianensis | reverse complement strand
CCCGATCCGCGGGCGCTCGGCCTGCCGCTGCGGCCAGTCGAACAGGCCCGATCCGATGAAGCTGTTCGAGGTCGGGCAATGGATCAGCGCCGCGCCGATCTCGGCGATCCGGGCGGCCTCGCGTGGCTCCAGATGGATGGCATGGCCGTAAAGCGCGTTCTCACCCAAGAGCCCATGCGCCTCGTAAGTATCCAGATAGTCGCGCGCCTGCGGGTAAAGATCGCGCACCCAAGCCACCTCGTCGGTCTGCTCGCTCAGATGGGTCTGCATCAGGCAATCGGGATGCTCGGCCCAGAGCGCCCCAAGCGCCGAGAGCTGCTCGGGGCTTGAGGTCGGTGAAAAGCGCGGCGTGATCACATAGCTCAACCGGTCGGTGCCATGCCAGCGCTCCAGCAGCGCTTTCGACTGGTCATAGGCGCTTTGCGCGGTGTCGCGCAGCCCGTCGGGGGCGTTGCGGTCCATGCAGGTGCGGCCCGCCAGCATCCGCATCCCGCGCGCCTGCGCCGCCTCGAAAAGCGCATCCACGCTTTCGGGATGGATCGTGCAGAACGAACAGGCGCTGGTCGTGCCATTTGCAAGCGCAAGATCGAGGTAACGCCCCGCCACATCGCGCGCATAGCCAGCATCCGCAAAGCGGGTTTCCTCGGGGAAGGTATAGCTGTTGAGCCAGTCGATCAGCCGCTTGCCCCAACTCGCGATGATCGCGGTCTGCGGATAATGCACATGTGCGTCGATGAAGCCCGGCGAGAGCAGATGGGCGCCGTGATCGGTGACGGGCACCTCCGGATGGGCCGCGCGCAGGCTCTGGGCCGGGCCCACAGCTGCGATCTTGCCATCCTCGATCAGGAGCGCGCCATGGCGATGATGCACCACCGCGTCCGGGCCCTCGATCAGCGGGTCACCATGATATTCGACCACCTGACCCAGATGTAGCTCTGCCATCTCGCACCTCTTGTTGACGCCCCATGCTAGAGCCCTCTCCGGGGGAGGTAAATCGCTCTCGTCACAGCGCCGTTTTTTGCGCCTTTCCCCCTGTGCATCTGCGAAAATCTCGCTATGTTTCGCCCGACTGGGTCGGTCCTCGGTTCCGGGGCACAAGGCGGGGGATGCATGACCGAAGCTTTGGCAGAAAAGCACGAGCACGAGCGCGAGGAAGAGGATTACCGTCTGGACGGTGATCTTGTCGACGAGATCCTCGCGGCAACGGAGAAGGACGAGGCCGAGCGCCTGTCCGAGCTGATGGAGCCGCTGCACGCGGCCGATATCGCGGACCTTCTTGAGCAGATATCCGGACAGGAACGGCGCGACATCCTGCGGCTTTGGGGCCGCGAGATCGACGGCGAGATCCTGACCGAGATCGACGAATCGATCCGCGAAGAGGTGATCGCGAGCCTGCCGCCCGAGGTTTTGGCCGAGGCCGTGCGCGAGTTGGATTCGGACGATGTCGTCGACCTGATCGAAGACCTCGAAGAGCCCCAGCAAGAGCAGATTCTGGGCGCGCTCGATGAGCCCGACCGGATGGCGGTCGAACGGTCGCTGTCTTATCCTGATTACTCGGCAGGCCGTCTGATGCAGCGCGAGGTCGTGACCGCGCCCACGCACTGGACGGTGGGCGAGACGATCGACTATCTGCGCCGAGCGAAGTGGCTGCCCGATCAGTTCTATCACGTGATCCTCGTAGATCCGGGCCATCACCCGCAGGGCAATGTCACGCTGGGGCGCATCCTGTCGGCCCCGCGCGCCTCGAAGCTGAGCGATATCGCGGAAGAGGAATTCCGTACGATCTCGGTCTATCAGGACGAGGGCGATGTGGCCTATGCGTTCAACCAGTATCACCTGATCTCGGCGGCGGTCGTGGATGACGATGACCGCCTCGTGGGCGTGATCACGATCGACGACGCGATGTCGGTGCTCGATGAGGAACACGAAGAAGACATCCTGCGTCTCGCCGGTGTGGGCGACGAATCCTCGATCTCGGATACGGTGATGGAGACGGTCCGCCAGCGTCTGCCTTGGCTGATGGTGAACCTGCTGACCGCGATCCTGGCCTCAGCCGTGATCTCGGTCTTTGAGGGGACGATCCAAAAGCTCGTGGCGCTTGCCGTGCTGATGCCGATCGTGGCCTCGATGGGGGGCAATGCGGGCACGCAGACCCTCACCGTCGCCGTGCGCGCGATTGCCACCAAGAGCCTGACCGAAAGCAACGTCTGGCGCGTCGTGCGACGCGAGGCCATCGTGGGCGTGCTCAACGGGATCGCGTTTGCCGCCGTCATGGGGGCGGTTGCGGCGTTTTGGTTCAGCGGGGTGCAGTTGGGCATCGTGATCGGGCTGGCCATGGTGATCAACCTGTCGGTGGCAGCCCTTGCCGGTATTCTCGTGCCGCTGACGCTTGAGAAATTGGGGGCTGATCCGGCACTGGCCTCGGGCACCTTCGTGACGACAGTGACCGATGTGGTGGGCTTTTTCTCGTTCCTTGGCCTCGCCTCGGTGATCTTGTTGTGAAGGATGCGGCGCGAAAGGCCGCGTTTGCCGCGCGCGAGGCGGCGCATACGGGCGATGACGGGGCGCTGGCACGCGCACTCACAGAGGCTCTGACGGCAGCCCTTGCGCCTTTTTCGGGTCAGGTGCTGGCGGGCTATTGGCCGATCCGCACCGAGGCCGATCCGCGCCCCGCGCTTTTGGCCCATGACGGGCCGCTCTGCTTGCCGGTGGTGCCCGGCCCGGCGCAGCCGCTGGTTTTCCGGCGCTGGCACGCAAAGGCCGCGATGGAGCCGGGGGCCTACGGGGCCGCGATCCCCGCCGATCCGGTCGAGCTTGTCCCGCAGGTGCTGATCGTGCCGCTTCTGGCTTTTGACGCGCGCGGCTACCGGCTGGGCTATGGCGGGGGCTTTTACGACCGCACGCTTGAGGGGTTGCGCGCACGCGGCCCGGTCTGCGCGATTGGCTTTGCCTATGGCGCGCAGGAAGTGGCGCAGGTACCGACCGAGCCCACCGATCAGCCGCTTGACCTGATCGTGACCGAAGCAGGCGCGCGGCGCATCCTCTAAGCGCGCGCAGCGCTTGCGCCTTTCGCAGGCGCAGGGCAGGGTGTTCGAAACTCTATTCCCCCTGAAAGAAGTCCCGAACCGATGCCGATCAAGAACCGTTTCGCCGAATTGCAGCCCGAGATCGTCGCTTGGCGGCGTGATTTCCACCGCCATCCCGAGCTGGATTACGACCTGCCACGCACCTCCGCGCGGGTGGCCGAGCTGTTGCGCGACTTTGGCTGCGATGAGGTGGTCGAGGGGATCGGGCGCATCGGCGTGGTTGGCGTGATCGAGGGGCAGGGCACGCCCAGCGATGCGGGCCCGCGCGTCGTGGGGCTGCGTGCGGATATGGACGCGCTGCCGATCCGCGAGCAGACCGGTGCGGAATACGCCTCGAGCATTGCGGGCAAGATGCATGCCTGCGGCCATGACGGGCACACCTCGATGTTGCTTGGGGCCGCGAAATATCTCTGCGAGACGCGTGCCTTCGCAGGCCGGGCCGTCGTGATCTTTCAGCCCGCCGAAGAGGGCGGCGCGGGGGCCAAGGCGATGATTGACGACGGTCTGATGGAGCGGTTCGGCATCGAAGAGGTCTACGGGCTGCACAATATGCCGGGGATGCCGCCCGGGCAGATCGGCGTGCGGCGCGGGCCGATCATGGCCTCGGCCGATTTCTTCACCATCGTGATCACTGGCAAGGGCGGGCATGCCGCCAAACCCCAAGAGGTCACCGATCCGGTCGTGGTCGCAGCCCAGATGGTGCTGGCGCTGCAATCCATCGCCAGCCGCGAGGTCGATCCCTTCGATCCGGTCGTGGTCTCGGTGACCACGATCAACAGCCAGAGCGAGGCCGACAATGTGATCGGCGACGAGGTGACTTTGGGCGGCACGGTCCGCGCGATGTCGGCCGCTACGCGCGATCTGTCCGAGGTCCGCCTGACCGAGATCGCCAAAGGCGTGGGCGCGACCTATGGCGCGGAGGTCTCGGTCGACTATCGGCGCGGCTATCCGGTGACGATCAATGATGCGACCTGCGCCGAGCATGCAGCCCGCGTCGCGCAGGCGATTGCGCCCGATGCCGATCTCGATGTCGCGCCGATGATGGGGGCGGAGGATTTCTCCTACATGCTCGAGGCCCGGCCCGGCACCTATATCTTCCTTGGCAATGGCGACAGCGCGCCGCTGCATCACGCGAAATACGACTTTTGCGACGAGGCGATCCCCGCCGGTGCAAGCTGGCTTGTGGGAATGATAGAGGATCGGATGGCCATCGCGTGAGCGCCCTTGTCGTGACGGGGGCAGCGCCTTACCTTTGACGCATGGATAGCGCCCCCCTCATTGACCCGTTTGCCCGCCCGATCTCGTATTTGCGGGTCTCGGTGACGGACCGTTGCGATTTTCGCTGCACCTATTGCATGGCCGAGCACATGCAGTTCCTGCCCAAGAAGGAACTGCTGAGCCTTGAAGAGCTGGACCGGCTCTGCACGGCCTTCGTGGGGCTTGGCGTGCGCAAGCTGCGCATCACCGGCGGTGAGCCCTTGGTGCGGCGCGATATCATGACCTTCTTCCGGTCGATCTCGCGCCATTTGGAGACGGGCGCGCTGGATGAGCTGACGCTGACCACCAATGGCTCTCAACTGGCCCGCTTTGCCGATGATCTGGCTGCCATCGGGGTGAAGCGGATCAATGTCTCGCTCGATACGCTCGACGAGACCAAGTTTGCCCAGATCACCCGCTGGGGGCGGCTCACGCAGGTGATGGAGGGGCTTCAGGCCGCCAAGCGCGCGGGGCTGAAGGTCAAGATCAATGCGGTGGCCCTCAAGGGCTTCAACGATTCCGAACTGTTCGATCTTGTGCAGTGGTGCGGCGATGAGGGCTTCGATCTGACCTTCATCGAGGTGATGCCGATGGGCGAGATGGGCGAGGAAAACCGGCTTGATCAATATTGGCCGCTCACCGATGTGCGCGCACGTCTGGCCGAGCGCTTCACGCTGAGCGATCTGGCAGAGAGCACGGGCGGGCCTGCGCGCTATGTTCGACTTGCACAAACCGAACAAAAAATCGGCTTCATCACGCCGCTGACCCACAATTTCTGTGAAAATTGCAACCGTGTGCGGGTGACCTGCACCGGCGAGCTGTTCATGTGTCTGGGGCAGGAAGACAATGCCGATCTACGCGCGCCGCTGCGGGCCAGCGCCAATGACGACGCGCTGATCTCGACCATCCGAGACGCGATCGCACGCAAACCCAAGGGCCATGATTTCGACTATTCCCGCCAGACCATCGGCGGCCAGATGACCCGCCACATGAGCCATACCGGCGGATAGTGGCGCAGGCGGCGTACTGGGGCCTTTGGGCCGCTTGCGACGATGGTTGCACGCGCCTTCCCATCGGCTAGGCTTTGGCACCAAAGACATAGGAGACCGCCCATGCGCCATATCGTGAGTATCGCCGCAATCCTTGCTCTTGCTGGCTGTGCGCAGCTTGGCATTGGCGGCAAATCGCAAGAGCCCGCACCCGGCACGGCCACATCGCAAGACGCCCGCCCGATGCTCAAGCCCGGCCCGATGAGCGCGGACGCGCTGGATACCACGACGCAGGCGCAACGGGCGGCGGCTGCGCAAAAGCCTTCGGGCGGTGAGACCCGGCTGGGCACCACCGTGGCCAGTCTGGGCGATCCGACCGATGCGGGGTTCTGGATGCGAACGGGGCTCGTGACCGAAAAGACCGACGGGCGCATCGTCAGCCCTGCTACGGGCAAATCCGCCAAGGTCACGCTGATTCCCTCGGGCAATCCCGCCAGCGCGGGCTCGGAAGTGTCGCTGCCTGCGCTTAGATTGCTGGGCGTGCCGCTGACCGATCTGCCCGATCTGACCGTCTATAAGCTGTAGGCCCGTCGTGATCCCCCGGACCCTTGATCTTCCGCCGCTTTGGTTGGCCCTATTCGCAGCGGTGGTCTGGGGTTTGGGGCATGCCGCGCCGCTCGATTTGACGCTCGATCGCCTGTTTGCCGTGCCACTGCTCGCCATCGGTGTGGTTTTGATGCTGGGGGCGGCGGTGCAGATGGCACTGCGGCACACGCCGCTGATGCCGCATCGAGAGCCGAGAGCGCTTGTGACGCAAGGGGTCTTTGCCCTGTCGCGCAACCCGATCTATCTGGGCGATGCGTTCGTGCTTGCAGGGCTGTGCCTGTGGTGGAATGCGACTTACGCGCTGGTGCTTGTCCCGGCGTTCATGTGGCTGATCACCGTGCGCTTTATCGTCCAAGAAGAGGCCCGCTGTGACGCGCGGTTCGGGGCAGATTTTGCCGAGTATCGTGCTGCAGTGCGGCGCTGGATCTGATTCTCGGGCAGAGAGATCTATCCAGCGGCACGCTGCGCCTGCGCAATTTTCCTGTAACAGCTATGCGCCGCGCGCGCCGCACTGACAACCTCCGGCTGCGCAACGATGAGCTATTTCATGGACTTGTGTCGCTGCGCCGCAGTTTTCCAATAAGATTGCACCGCTGTCACTCGGTGCTTGTGAAATATTATTGCGCAGTGTTATTCAGGGCCTCGCCAGAGTTCAGACCTCGCGCTGACGTGATCAGCAGGTTTCTATCAAGGGGGAGTTACAGTGAAAATCGGAGCTCCGAAGGAGATTTTCGAAGGTGAAGCCCGCGTCGCGATGACGCCCGAGTCTGCAGCGCAGCTGCAAAAGCTCGGTCACGAGTGCTTCATCGAAACCGGGGCGGGCCTGCGGGCCGGCTTTACCGACGAAGCGTATGAAGACGCGGATGTCACCGTCGTCAAGACGGGCGCTCAGCTCTTCAAGGATGTCGATTTCGTCGTCAAAGTGCGGCCACCTTCGGATGCCGAGCTCAAGCGGCTCAAGCCGGGTCAGACGCTGATTTCGTTCTTCTACCCCGCGCAGAACGAGGCGATGCTCAAAGCCGCCGAGAAGACCGGGGCGAACGTGATCGCGATGGATATGGTGCCGCGGATTTCGCGCGCGCAGAAAATGGATGCGCTGAGCTCCATGGCCAATATCGCGGGTTACCGTGCGGTGATGGAGGCGGGCAACAACTTTGGACGCTTCTTCACGGGTCAGGTGACGGCGGCGGGCAAAGTGCCGCCCGCGAAAGTTCTGATCGTCGGCGCAGGCGTGGCCGGTCTGGCCGCCATCGGGGCCTCGACCTCGCTGGGCGCGATCACCTATGCGTTCGATGTGCGGCCTGAAGTGGCCGAGCAGATCGAATCGATGGGCGCTGAATTCGTCTATCTCGACTTCAAAGAGGCCGCGCAGGACGGGGCTGCGACAGGTGGCTATGCCGCGCCCTCGAGCCCGGAATTCCGCGAAGCCCAGCTCAAGAAATTCCGCGAGCTGGCGCCCGATATCGACATCGTCATCACCACGGCTCTGATTCCGGGCCGCGATGCGCCGGTGCTGTGGACCAAGGACATGGTCGATGCGATGAAGCCTGGCTCGGTGATCGTCGATCTGGCCGCAGAGCGCGGCGGGAACTGCGAACTCACCCGCCCGGACGAGAAATTCGTGACCGAGAACGGCGTGACCATCGTCGGCTATACCGATTTCCCAAGCCGGATGGCCGCGCAATCGTCCTCGCTCTATTCCACCAATATCCGTCACATGCTGGCCGATCTGACGCCGGAAAAAGACGGCGTTGTGGTTCACAATATGGAAGATGACGTGATCCGTGGGGCCACGGTCGCCTATCAGGGCGAGATCACCTTCCCGCCGCCGAAGCCCAAAGTGGCCGCAATCGCTGCGCAAAAGCCCAAGGAAAAACCCAAGGAGCTGAGCCCGGCGGAGAAACGTGCCGCTGAGATTGCCGCCTTCAAGACCCAGACCCGCAATCAGGTCGGGATGCTCGCAGTGGGCGCGATTGTGCTTTTGGCCATCGGTCTGGTGGCCCCTGCAAGCTTTATGCAGCACTTCATCGTCTTCGTGCTGGCCTGCTTCGTGGGCTTCCAGGTGATCTGGAATGTCGCGCATTCGCTGCACACGCCGCTGATGGCCGTGACCAACGCGATCTCCTCGATCATCATTCTGGGGGCTCTGTTGCAGATCGGTTCGGGCAGCTGGCTGGTGATCTTGCTGGGCGCGCTTTCGGTCTTCATGGCAGGCATCAACATCTTCGGTGGCTTCATGGTCACCCGGCGCATGCTCGCCATGTTCCAGAAATCGTAAGGGGGGCTGGACAATGGAAACCGGATTTACCACGGCGGCCTATGTTGTATCGGCTGTTCTTTTCATTCTCTCGCTGGGTGGCCTCTCGGGGCAGGAAAGCGCCAAGCGCGCGGTCTGGTACGGGATCGTGGGCATGGGCCTTGCGGTGCTGGCCACGCTCGTCGGTCCCGGTTCGGGGCTGTGGCTGCTGTCGGTCATCCTGATCGCAGGCGGCGGCATCATTGGCTATTACGTCGCCAAGCGCGTGCAAATGACCGAGATGCCGCAGCTTGTGGCCGCGATGCACTCGCTGGTCGGTCTTGCTGCCGTCTTCGTGGGCTACAACGCCTATATCGAGATGTCCCACGTTACCGCCATGAGCGTCGAGATGCGTCACGGGCTGAGGGGCTTTGCCGGGCTTTTGGCCCATAAGACACCGGTCGAGCTGTCGATCCTGCGCGTCGAGCTGTTCTTGGGCGTGTTCATCGGGGCGATCACCTTCACCGGGTCGGTCGTGGCCTTTGGCAAGCTCTCGGGCAAGCTGTCCTCCAAGGCGGAAAAGCTGCCCGGTGGGCATGTCCTGAACGCGGGCGCAATGATCCTGTCGGTTCTGCTGCTGATTGCCTTCATCAACGGGGCAGGGGCTTGGGCGCTGATCTTGATGACGCTCTTGGCCTTCTTCATCGGCTATCACCTGATCATGGGGATTGGCGGCGCGGATATGCCGGTCGTGGTGTCGATGCTCAACAGCTATTCGGGCTGGGCGGCGGCGGCCATCGGCTTCTCGCTGGGCAACGATCTGCTGATCGTGACCGGTGCGCTGGTGGGCTCGTCAGGCGCGATCCTGAGCTACATCATGTGTAAGGCGATGAACCGCTCCTTCGTGAGCGTGATCCTGGGTGGCTTTGGCAATGCCGGTGGCCCCGCGATGGAAGTCGAGGGCGAGCAGGTCGCAATCGACGCCGATGGCGTGGCCTCCGCCCTGCGCGAGGCCGATAGCGTCGTCATCGTGCCGGGCTATGGCATGGCGGTTGCACAGGCACAGCAGGCGGTTTCCGAGCTGACCCGCAAGCTGCGCGCTCAAGGCAAGGAGGTGCGCTTTGCGATCCACCCGGTCGCGGGCCGCTTGCCGGGGCATATGAACGTGCTGCTGGCCGAGGCGAAGGTGCCCTATGACATCGTGCTGGAAATGGACGAGATCAACGACGACTTCCCCGAAACGGATGTCGTGATCGTCATCGGCTCGAATGACATCGTGAACCCGGCCGCGCAAGAAGATCCGAACTCGCCCATTGCGGGGATGCCGGTTCTCGAAGTCTGGCGCGCCAAGCAGGTCTTCGTGTCCAAGCGCGGTCAGGGCACCGGCTATTCGGGCATCGAGAACCCGCTGTTCTACAAAGAGAACACCCGGATGTTCTACGGCGATGCCAAGGAATCCGTGAACAGCCTGCTGCCGTTGATTGAGTGATACGGCAGGGCAGTGCGATTATCAGGGGGCGGCCTTCGGGTCGCCCCTTTTGCTTATGCGTGGCAGCGTGCGTGGGCTGATCACTGTAGGGGCGATTTCGAAGGCGACGCGTATTACAACTATCCGCTTATAGACTGTCATTTTCTCAACAAGGGGGCCCCCTATGTACGTGTCGCTTACGTTTCACGCACCAGCTGTTTTAAGAGTCATCGCTGCATTGTACTGAAATTATGGACGTTAAAGCCGGCCGAGACATGGGCCGAAAGCTCGGTGTGAAAACTCCTTATATTTGGATCAAACAGTTTTGCCGGTTAGTTCTTCTCCCAGCCTGGTGAGAGCTGGCGTCCCTCCCGCCGCCTACAAAAAAGGCCCCGCCAAAGCGGGGCCTTTCTGGTTCTTCTGGTGCGGCACGTCTATTTCGACGTCTCGCCACGACGGCGCACCACGACATCGACCGTGATCGAGGCCAGCAGCACCAGCGCCGTTGCCATAAGCTGCACAGCGGCTGGCAGGCCCAGCAGCGCCATGCCGTTGACGATGGCTGCAATCACCACACCGCCCAGCACCGCATGCAGCGGATGGCCGCGCCCGCCAAAGAGCGAGGTGCCCCCGATCACAGCGGTCGCCACGACATAAAGCACGATCGTGCCGCCATCGAAGCTTGTGGAGATCGAGCGCAGGCGCGAGGCGTAGATGATGCCGCCCAGACCCGCCGTGGTCGCCGCCAGCGTGAAGGCGGCGGTGCGGATCAGGCTCAGGTTGATACCCGCGCGCCGTGCGGCCTCGGCATTGCCACCGATGGCCATCACGTAGCGTCCGAATTTCAGCTTCCCGAGCAGGAACGACCACGCGATCAGCACCGCGACCACGATCGGGATCACCCACGGCATGCCCGAGAGCGGGAAGCGTGCGATGCCGCGATTCATGTTCGAGATCACCACGAGCACGACGCCGGCAACGATTGCCAGCCCGATCTTCATCAAGGTCAGCCCCATGGGCGGTGCGACCAGCCCGCTTGCGCGGCGCTTGGCATCCTTGCGGAAGGTCAGGAAGGCAAAGATCGCCACGGCCACCCCGGTCACGATCCAGCCCATCGCGGGGCTCAGCGTGCCATTGGCGAAATTGTTGATGATCTCGGAGTTGATCGGGATCGTGCCGCCCGCGCCCAGAAGCTGGATCATCAGACCGTTAAAGCCCAGAAGACCCGCCAGCGTCACCACGAAAGAGGGCAGGCGCAGCTTGGTGATCAAGAGGCCCTGAACGACCCCCAAAACGGCGGCCACGGCCAGCGCCGCAAGGATTGCCGTCCACCAGGGCCAGCCCATACCGGGCGCTACAAGCAGGGTGGCGACAGTCGCGCCGATCCCGGCCACGAAGCCCAGTGACAGGTCGATCTCGCCCAAGAGCAGCACAAAGACCTGCCCCATCCCGATCATCATAAAGACCGAGCCTTGAACCAGCAGGTTGACGAGGTTGCCGTTGGACAGAAACTTGTCGTTCTGGAACTGGAAGATCGCCGAGATCAGCACGAAGCCCAGGAGGACCGGCAGCACGCCGCTCTCGCCCGCCTTCACGCGCGACCAGACGCCGTTCATGTAGCTCGCAAAGCTCTCGGTCTGCCCCGCGCCCACCACGGCGGAGGGGCCGCTTTCGCCTGAGGCCGCGCGGGCCTCGGCCACGTCACGGGCGTTCTCGGCGGCAATCGAGGGGGCTGCGCGGCCCTTGCCGGGCTCGACCACGTGATCGGATTTGCCCGTGGTCATCAGCTCGACCACGCGCTGCGTATCATAGGAATCGACGGGGCCTTGGCTGACCATCTCGCCCAGCCGCAGGATCGCGATATTGTCGGAGACCGCGAACACGTCGTTGAGGTTATGCGAGATCATCACCACCGCGAGCCCCTGATCGGCGAGACGCCGCACCAGTTGCAGCACCTGACCCGTCTGGGCCACGCCCAGAGCGGCTGTCGGCTCGTCGAGGATCACCAGCTTGGAATTCCACATCACCGCCTTGGCCACGGCGATGGACTGGCGCTGACCGCCCGAGAGCGAGGCCACCGGCTGGCGGATCGAGCGCAGCGTCGTGACCCGCAACCCAGATAGCGTCTCGGCGGCGGCGCGTTCCATCGCGTCCTCGTCGAGCATGCCGCTGGTCATGATCTCGCGGCCGAGAAACATGTTTTGCACAACGTCGAGATTGTCGCATAGCGCAAGGTCTTGATAGACGACCTCGATGCCCAGCTCGGCGCTGTCGCGGGGCGATTTGATGCGGACCGTCTCGCCCTGCCATTCGATTGTGCCGCCATCGGCCTCATGGATGCCGGCAATCGTCTTTGTCAGCACGGATTTGCCCGCGCCATTGTCACCAACCAGAGCGGTCACCTGACCCGGGCGGACGTCGAAATCGACGCCGCTGAGGGCCTGAACCGCGCCGAAACGCTTCTCCAGGCCCCGGATGCGGAGAATCGCATCCTGGGGCCCGGTCCCATTACCCATTTCCGACATCTGGATTTAGTTCCCGATGCCTGCGGATTTGCACGCATCCGCGGCAGATCCGGTGCACAGTTTGGACACGTCGACGAATTTGTCCTTCACGACCGTGTCGGCCATGTTTTTCGGGGTCACCCAGATCGGCACCATCAGGATCGAGGGCACGTCTTTCTTCTGGCTGCTATCCATCGTCTTGCCGTTGATCAGGCTCTCGGGCGGGGTTTCGCCCGCGCGCAGATAGATCGCCAGCGCGGCGGCGGCCTGTGCTTCCAGATAGATCGGCTTATAGACGGTGCCGCACTGATACCCGGTGAGCACGTTTTGCAGACCCGTGACCGTCGCATCCTGACCGGTGGTCGGGAAGCTTTTCGGCGGTACGTTGAGGGTCTTGAGATAGGAGATGACGGCGTTGGCATTGTCATCATTCGGCGTCACGACCGCGTTCATGTCCTGATGCGCGGTGAACTGCTGCTCGAACGTGGTGCGCGCAACCGACGGATCCCAGGTGCCTGCGGGCTCGCCGACATTGACATAGTCGCCGCTGTCGAACTTCGGCTTGAGCACGTCCATGTAGCCTTGCTTGAACAGCGTGGCGTTGTTGTCATCGGGCGAACCGGCCATCACGAGGATCTGCGGTTTCTGAATGTTCCAGTCGGTCAGGCACTGCTCCATGCCTTTGCCGATCAGCTTGCCGACCGAGACGTTGTCGAAGCTTACATAGTAATCGCGATCGCCACCCACGGTCAGGCGGTCATAATCGATGACGGCCACGCCATGCTCCTTGGCGTATTTCTCGACCGCAGCACCGCCGCCCGACGAGATCGGATCGAGCAGCAAGACGGTCGCGCCTTGGCTGATATCGGTCTGGGCTTGGGTCAGCTGGTCGGCCTCGGAGCCCTGCGCGTTCGAGATGATCAGATCATCGCTCGAAAGCCCGGCCATCTCAAAAGCCTTCTTCAGGTAGGGCTCGTCGAAAGAGGTGTAGCGCGCCGAACTGGCGGTATCGGGCAGCAGCACCCCGATCTTGCCTTTGCCCTTTGCGGTGACGTCTTTGAGCTTGGCCATTGCGGCAAAATCGGCGCCGAAATCGGACGCTTTGATATCTTGCGCTTGGGCGGCAGCCGCGCACAGGCCAAGCGCGATTGCGCTGGTGCCTGCAAGTCCGACGATCCGCGAGGCGGACAGATAAGAACGGCGTTTAGTCATTGTTTTCCTCCACTACCGGATCCCCCTCTTCCGTGGCTCGCAGCTGAGCCCCGGACCACTCTGCGCAGGACAGAGGGGATGCGCGACCCGGTGAAACGCATCCTGTTAGCGTTATCATGGAGCGAAATTCGTCCGTGCAAAGAGCAACCGTCGCGTCAGGCCGATCAACTCTGTGTGTTGTCGCATTTGCAAAACGCCACGGGGCCAATGGTTCGGCTGGAGCAGCTGCGCGCGCTCCGCTTTTCGTGATCGGTGCGGCTGGGTTTGGGGCGTTCGGCGGTGCCGCGTTGCGACTCAAGGTGTTCTGCGGCGGGACGGGCGCGCGGCTGAGCGCCCTCTTGCCCCCGCGCGCGCCCTGTCCTAGAAGGCGATCACCCCTTTCAGACAGGATGCGGACATGCTCGATCATCTCGAATTTACCTCCCCCCAGCCCAAGGTCATCTCGGGCGCCACATCGGATTGGGAACTGGTGATCGGGCTTGAAGTGCATGCGCAGGTGGCCTCGAACGCGAAACTGTTCTCGGGCGCCTCGACCACCTTCGGCGCAGAGCCCAATTCCAATGTGGCCTTCGTTGATGCCGCGATGCCCGGCATGCTGCCGGTGATCAATGAGTTCTGCGTCGCACAGGCGGTGCGCACCGGGCTGGGCCTCAAGGCCGAGATCAATCTGCGCTCGGCCTTTGATCGCAAGAACTACTTCTATCCCGACCTGCCGCAGGGCTATCAGATTTCGCAGCTTTACCATCCCATCGTGGGGGAGGGTGAGATCATCGTCGATATGGGGCCCGGCGTTGCGCGCAAGGTTCGTATCGAGCGGATTCACCTTGAGCAAGACGCGGGCAAGTCGATCCATGACATGGATCCGCATATGTCCTTCGTGGACCTGAACCGCACGGGTGTGGCGCTCATGGAAATCGTCTCGCGTCCTGACATTCGCGGCCCCGAAGAGGCCGCGGCCTATGTCAGCAAGCTGCGCCAGATCCTGCGCTATCTGGGCACCTGCGACGGCAATATGCAAAACGGCAACCTGCGTGCCGATGTGAACGTGTCGATCTGCAAGCCCGGCGCCTATGAGAAATATCAAGAGACCGGCGATTTCAGCCATCTGGGCACGCGCTGCGAGATCAAGAACATGAACTCGATGCGCTTCATTCAGGCGGCAATCGACTATGAGGCACGCCGCCAGATCGCGCTGGTCGAGGATGGTGGCACGGTGGTGCAGGAAACCCGGCTCTATGATCCCGACAAGGGCGAGACGCGTTCGATGCGTTCCAAAGAAGAGGCGCATGATTATCGCTACTTCCCGTGCCCCGATCTGCTGCCTTTGGAGATCGAGCAGGCCTGGGTCGATGATATCGACGCCACCATGCCCGAATTGCCCGACGCCAAGAAAGCCCGCTTCGTCAAGGATCTGGGTCTGTCGGAATATGACGCTTCGGTGCTGACCGCCGAGGTCGAGAATGCCGATTACTTCGAGCAGGTCGTGGCGGCGGCAGGCGACGGCAAGCTGGCCGCGAACTGGGTCATCAACGAGCTGTTCGGGCGTCTGAAAAAGGACGATGCCGAGATTACGGACAGCCCGGTTTCGCCCGCACAGCTCGGCGCGATCATCGGCCTGATCAAATCCGACAAGATTTCAGGCAAGATCGCCAAGGAGCTTTTTGAGATCGTCTATACCGAGGGCGGTGATCCCGAGAAGATCGTCGAAGAGCGCGGCATGATTCAGGTCACCGATACGGGCGCGATTGAAGAGGCCGTGGATGCGGTGATCGCCGCCAACCCCGAGCAGGTCGAGAAGGCGCGCGCCAATCCCAAGCTTGCGGGCTGGTTCGTGGGGCAAGTGATCAAGGCGTCGGGTGGCAAAGCCAACCCCAAGGCCGTCAACGAGATTGTGGCGCAGAAACTGGGCCTGTAACCCCTGCGCGGATCAAAGCATGCGAAGGGCGGGATTTCCCGCCCTTTTTGCTGCGTAGCGCGCGCTGGATGCGCAGCCATAACCGCCGCCACCGCCGTTTGCGCCGCAAAGCCACACGCCGCGCGATCTCGGCGCGAAAGAGCTCTCGCTCGGTCCGAGGCGGGGGCGCAAGCTCTGGGTAAAGTGTCACGCTCTCTTTTGGCAAAGCACTGAAGAAGATCATCGCTCAACCCTCCTATCTGTTGCACTATTGAAAATGTTGTCGTTCGATTTGGTGTTTAGTAGGCTTTCAATCCGCAACAGGATTTTCAAATATGAAAGAAGATGCCTCCCTCGATGATCTCGCACTCTTCCTCGCGGTGGCCGAGGCAGGGGGCTTGAGCGGGGCGGCCCGCGCCACCGGAGCCTCGGTGCCCACGCTCAGCCGACGGATGACTGCGCTTGAGGCCCAGCTTGGGATTAAGCTGTTCGCGCGCGGCAAGCGTGGCTATGCGCTCAGCGCGCGAGGGCGCGAGCTGGCGGGCGAATTGGCGGAGCTGCACGCGCTGCGCGCCCGGGTGCGCCGCTTTGCGCTGCGCGATTCGCAGGCGCGGGTGCGTGTCACGGCGGGGCAATGGACCTCGCGTTTCATCGCGCTCAACATTGCCCAAGTTTGGACGCCAGAGAGCCTCTGGCTGCCGGAATTCGTGGCCTCCAACGCCGATGCGGATATCGCGCGGCGCGAGGTGGATATCGGCATTCGCAATCGTCGGCCCACGCAAAGCTGGCTTGCCGGGCGCAAGACGATCCATCTGCGCTATGCGCCCTTCGCGCGGGCTCAAGGGATTGACGGCTTCGTGACGCTGCAGAGCGCGCAGGCGACGACCCCCTCGGAGCGCTGGCTGCGCGCAACCCATCCCGAGCGCATCGTGACGACGGCAAACAGCGCCCGGCTGGCGCTTGATCTTGCGCGGGCAGGGATCGGTCAGATCATCCTGCCGGTCTTTGCCGCCACCGGCTATCCCGATCTGGTCCAGTCCGGCCCCGATATCGAGGCGCTCGCGCATGATGAATGGCTGGTGAGCCATCACGACGCGCGCCACGATCCCCCGATCCGGGCCGCGCTTGATGCGCTCTATCAATTGCTCTGCGATGAAACTTTACGCCTCACGCGCAGTTGATGCCAGGCAGGGCGCAGTCTAGCTTGGGGAGCGTTCGTGCGGCACCGGCGGATCGGGCAGAGAAAAGGGTAGTGATATGAGCGGTTTGCTGGCGCTTTTGGATGATGTTGCGGGGATCGCCAAGATCGCGGCCACCTCAATTGACGATGCGGCGGGGCAGGCGGCCAAGGCCGGCGCAAAGGCGGCAGGCGCGCTGATTGATGACGCAGCCGTCACGCCCAAATATGTTCAAGGCTTCAAGCCCGCGCGCGAGCTGCCGATCGTGGGCAAGATCGCGCTCGGCTCGATCAAGAACAAGCTGATCTTCCTGCTGCCCGCAGCACTGATCCTGTCGGCCTTCGCGCCATGGCTGATCACGCCGCTTCTGATGCTGGGCGGCTCGTATCTGTGTTTCGAGGGGGCCGAGAAGGTCTATCATCTGTTCCGCCCCCATCAGCCCGATGCTGAGGGTCATGTCGCTGCACAAAGCGCCGATCATCTCGAGGAGCGCCGCGTCAAGGCGGCGGTGAAGACGGATTTCATCCTCTCGGCGGAGATCATGACAATCGGGCTGGCCGCCCTGCCGCCCGAGCAGTCGGTCTGGATCGAGGCGCTGGCGCTTGCGATCATCGGGATCGGTGTGACGGTGCTGGTCTATGGCAGCGTGGGCATTATCGTGAAGGCCGACGATGTGGGGCTTTGGCTGTGCCGCAATGGGCGGCTTGCACCGACCCGGGCGCTGGGCCGGGGCATCGTGTTGTTCATGCCGTGGCTGATGCGGCTTTTGATGATCGTGGGAACGGCTGCGATGATCTGGGTGGGTGGCAATATCGTGCTGCACGGTCTGGCGCAGGTGCTTTGGAGCGCCCCATATGACTGGATCCATCATCAGGCCGAGGCGGCTGCCCATGCGGTTGAGACGGCCAAGGGCGCCGTGGCGTGGGTTGTCACCGCGTTTTTCGACGGCATCTTCGGGCTGCTCTACGGTCTGGTTCTGATCCCGGTCGTCACGCGGATCATTCAGCCGCTTTATCACCGGCTGCGGGGCGGATCGGCCTCGGCGCATTGAGGGGGTGTTGCTAGCGGCGCGGAGGCGCCGTGGTCGCACGCTCGATCAACTCGACGGGAAGCGTCAGGTGGCGTGTGGCGGCCCCCGCGCGGCCCTCGCGCAGATCCAGCAAGAGCTGAACGGCTGCACAGCCGATCTCGGGGAAGGGCTGGCGAATGGTGGTCAGCCCGCGCCCGCCCTGAACCGCAAGCGAGACGTCATCGAACCCGATCACCGAGATATCGCCGGGCACGGAGAGCCCGGCTTCCTCAATCGTCGCGATGGCGGCAAGGGCGCTGGCATCGTTGCCCGCGAAAATCGCGGTCGGCGGATCGCTCAGCGCCAAGAGCGCTTGGGTCGCCGGGCGCGCAAGCTGCGGCTCATAGCCGCCGTCTGCTTCATATTCGGGCCGGTGGAGCAGGCCTGCCGCGCGCAGGCTGTCGCGATAGCCCCGCAGCCGTTCCTGGGCCGATAGGCGCCGCGTCTCGCCTGCGAGAAAGGCGATCTTGCGATGGCCGAGCGCAATGAGATGGCGTGTTGCGCAACAGGCCCCGCCATAGCTGTCCGCCGCGACCGAGGGCATCTCGACCGAGGCGTTGAGCCGGTCGACCGCGACCATCGGCACACCTGCCGTGGCCAGCCTGTGAAAATCGCTCGTGTCGCGCGGGATTACGGCGATCACCCCATCGACCGCGTGCAATAGCAGATCAAGCACGTTGCCCGGCACGTTTTTCGCGGGGTCCGGCAGCGAGTAAACCAGCATGTCACGCCCCTGATCGCGCACAGCCGAGCTGAGCGCAGAGACGACCTCGCCCATGAAGGGGGTGTGAATTTCGGCGATGACCCCGATGATCCCGGTTTCGGCCCCGCTGCGGCTATCCGAGAGCTTCTTGGCCACCCAGTTGGTCACATAGCCCATCTCGCTCGCGATGGTCCGGATCCGCTCGCGCAGATCGGCCGAGACCCCGTCGCGCCCGTTGAGCGCATTCGAGACGGTCATGCGGGTGACGCCCGCCGCCTGCGCGATATCGGCCAGAGTGGGGCGCGCGCCGGGAGACCGGGTTCGCTGATTCTCGGGGGCCGGGCGCTTCGGCGGAGGGGAGGCGGTCTGATCGTCGCTCATGTCGTGCCTTTTCGCAGTGTCGAAAGACGCACCGGGCCAGAAAATTCAAGGCTTTGGGCAATCACTCGGATTTCACTAGCATATACGAAGATTTATCGGTAAACACAATAACTATACCGTTAAAGTAAACCATGAAACGGTATCGACGCCACAGCCCCTTGTGAGGAGAGAAAGGGGATGCGGCTGCGCAGCCGGCGCGACCGGATTGCGCGCGCGACATGTAACGGGAGGAGACCCAAGATATGCGCCCCTACGCCACCACTGCGATTGCCCTTGTCCTTGCGCTCGCTGCGACATCCGCCACCGCCAAGACGACGATCGAAATTCTCAGAGCCGAGACCACCGATGTCGAAAAGGCGATCAACACCCAAGCCGAGAAGGATTTCGAGGCGCTGCATCCCGATGTGGACGTCAAATTCGAATATATCGCGAATGAGGCCTATAAGCAGAAGCTTCCGACGCTTTTGCAATCAAAGGCCCGGCCCGACATTTATTACAGCTGGGGCGGGGGCGTGCTGCGCGATCAGGCCAAAGCAGGCTTTGTCGAGGATATTACCGATCAGGTCGCCGATGAATGGGCCAAGACCTATTCCCCCGCGGGCATCAAGGCGTTCTCGGTCAACGGCAAGATCGTCGGCGCACCGATGAATGCCTCGGAAGTGGTGTTCTGGACCAATCTCAAACTCGCCAAAAAGGCGGGGATTGATGTCTCGAAGATCAAGACATGGGATGAGTTTCTGGCGGCACTAAAAAAGGCCAAGGCTGCGGGCGTCACCCCGATCATGGTCGGTGGCAAAGATAAGTGGCCACTGCATTTCTACTACGGCTATCTTGCCCTGCGTGAGGCCGGCGAGGCCGGGTTCAAGGCCGCGATGGCGGGGGAGGGCAAGGGCTTTGCTTCCGCACCTTTCGTCAAGGCGGGCGAGGATTTCAAACGCCTGATCGATCTGCAGCCCTTCGAGCCGGGCTTCATGAGCACGACCTACGAGCAGGCCTCGGGTCGGTTTGGCGATGGCGAGGCCTTGTTCCACCTGATGGCCGATTTCGACTATCAAAGCTCCAAGGATCGCTCGCAGAGCAAGAAGGGCCTGCCCGATGATCAGCTTGCCGTCCTCCGCTTTCCGATGGTCGCAGGCGGCAAGGGCGCGCCGAGCGATACGTTCGGCGGGGTGAATGGCTGGGTCGTGGCCAAAGGTGCGCCCAAGGAGGCGGTCGATTTCCTCGCCTTCTGGAACGGGCCGAAATATCAGGCGATGGCAGCAGCCGAAGGTGCCTATATCCCGACGGCCATCGCGGCCAGTTCGGCGATCAAGAACCCGTTCTTCAAGAAGATCGCGGATGACCTCGCCGCCTCAAAATTCCATCAGATTTTTCTCGATCAGGATCTCGGCGCGGATGTCGGGGCCACGTTCAACGATGCCTCTGCCGATCTGGCGCAGGGCGTGATCACGCCCGAACAAGCCGCGCAGGAAATCCAGGACGCCTGGTCCTTCCAGTAATCGCGCGACCGGATCCCCGCGGCCCCATGGGGTCGCGGGCCCCTTCATCCCCAAGGTGACCCCATGACCCTTTCCGAGCCCTCGGTGCCTCGGCGGCGCCCGCGTAGACATGGCAAGATGACGGCCACGTTGCTGATGTTGCCCCCCGCCCTGATCCTGTTTTCGCTCTTTGTGATCGGGCCGCTCTTGATGGCGGGCTATTACAGCTTCTTCCATTGGAACGGCTACGGCACGCCGCAGGATTTCGTGGGGGTGCATAATTACGAGCGCGCCTTCCATCACTCGATCTTCTGGGTCTCGGTGCGCAACACGGTCGTGCTGCTGTTGGTGTCGATCTTCATCCAGATGCCGATCGCGCTGGCCTTGGCGCTTGCGATCTATCGCAAGACACCCAGCAACGCTCTGTTCCGGCTGGTGTTTTTCCTACCCTTCATTCTGGCTGAGATCGCAGCCGGTCTGATCTGGAGCTTTGTCTTTGACGGCAATACCGGGCTGGTGGCGGGGATCACCCATGCGCTGGGGATCGACCCGGTCTTCATCCTGTCGAACCGGGATTTTGCCTTCTACGCGATCTGCCTTGTGGTGGTGTGGAAGTATTTCGGCTTCCACATGATGATCTATATCGCAGCCTTGCAGGCCGTCCCCTCAGAGCTGATCGAGGCGGCGCGGATCGAGGGAGCCAAGCGTTGGGCCGTCATCCGCCACGTGCAGATCCCGCATATCCGCCCGGCCATCGTGGTCTCGGGGTTCTTTGCGGTAATCGGCTCGTTGCAGCTCTTTGATGTGGTGATCCCGCTGACCAATGGCGGGCCGTCGAACCAGACCCATACCATCGTGAGCTATCTCTACACGTTCGGGCTGACGCGGCTGAATATCGGCTATGGCAGCGCGGTGGGTGTGATCTTGTTCATCGCCGCCGTGATCGTGGCCGTCGCCTATCAATGGCATCTCAACCGGGAGAGCGCGAAATGAGCCGCAGCAATTTCCTCATCGGGCTTTTCAAGACGATTGCCTTGCTGATCTGCGCGGCTTTCGTGCTGGGGCCGATCATCGCGACGGTTTTGGGCGGGTTCAAATCGACCGGCGATCTGCGCGTCAATCCGCTGGGTTTGCCGAAGGTCTGGGAGACGCAGTTCTATCTCGATCTGATCGTCGATCCGGCCTTCTGGCGCTACATGGGCAACTCGCTGGTGATCTCACTCTCGGCTGTTGTGCTGACGCTGATCGTGGCCGCCGCCGCCGCCTATGTCTTTGCCCAGATCCGCTTTTTTGGCAGCCGCTTTTTGCTGTCATATCTGTTGCTCGGGCTGGTCTTTCCCTTTGCCACGGCGATCTTGCCGCTTTTCATCACGGTGCGCGATCTGGGGCTTCTGGATACCTATTGGGCGGTGATCCTGCCGCAGGCGGCCTTTGGGCTGTCGCTCGCGATCTTGCTGTTCAAGACCTTCTTTGACCAATTGCCCAAAGAGCTGTTCGAGGCCGCCTATGTCGAGGGCTGCGGCTACATCCGCTTCTTCTGGCGCTTCACCCTGCCGCTCTCGACCCCGATCCTGGCCACCGTGGGCGTGTTCGTCTTCGTGCAAAGCTGGAACAACTTCCTGCTGCCGCTGATCGTTCTCAACAGCCGCGAGGTCTTCACCTGGCCGCTGGGGATGATGCAGTTCCGCGGCGAATATCTGACCGAGTGGAACCGCACGCTGGCTTTCATCTCGCTCACCTTGATCCCCGCCATCGTCTTCTTCCTTGCCGCTCAACGCTACATCGTCGCCGGGCTGACCGGCGGGGCGGTGAAGGGATGACCCATATTTCGCTAATCGGAGGCCCCTCCCATGACTGAAGTGCGCCTGTCGCAGATCCGAAAATCCTTCGGCGCGGTCGAAATCTTCAGGGATTTGTCGCTGACCGTTCCCGCCGGATCCTTCACCGTTCTGGTCGGCCCCTCGGGCTGTGGCAAATCCACGCTCTTGCGGATGATCGCGGGGCTGGAGATGCCCAACTCTGGCGGCATCGAGATCGGTGGGCGCGATGTCACTGAGGCCGAGCCGTCGGATCGCGGAATTTCGATGGTGTTTCAGTCCTATGCGCTGTTTCCTCATATGACGGTTGCGCAGAATATCGACTTCGGTCTGCGGCTCGCCAAGGTCGCAGCCCCCGAGCGCAAGCGCCGCGTAGCGCAGGCAGCCCAGATCCTTGATCTGGAGCGCTATCTCGACCGCAAGCCCGCAGCGCTTTCGGGCGGGCAGCGCCAGCGGGTGGCTATCGGGCGCTCGATCGTGCGCAACCCGGATGTGTTTTTGTTCGACGAGCCGCTCTCCAATCTGGACGCAGCGCTGCGCAACCAAATGCGCGTGGAGCTGGCCGAGCTGCATCAGCGCCTCAAGACAACGATGATCTATGTGACCCATGATCAGGTCGAGGCGATGACGCTGGCCGATCAGATCGTGGTGATGAATGCGGGCCGGATTGAGCAGGTCGGCACGCCAAGCGCGCTGTACGAGCGCCCGGCCACGACCTTTGTGGCGCGCTTCATCGGCTCACCTCGGATGAACCTGCTTGATGGCCCGCTCGCGCAGGAGCAGGGCGCTGCAACCTGCGGAATCCGTCCCGAGCATCTGCACCTGAGCGAGGACGGCCCGTGGCAGGGGCGCGTAACCGTCGCCGAATATTTGGGCAATGAGACGGTGATCCATGTCGCCTCCGAGGTCGGCGATCTGATCGTGCGTCAGGGCGGGCAGGCCAATCTTGGCGCCGGCACCCCGGTGCGCCTGACCCCCGAGACCGACCGTCTTCACCGCTTCGACAGTGCGGGCCTACGCCTCTGAGCGCGCGCCCCTCATGACCGACATAAAGGCTATTCCCATGACTGACAGCTACAAGAACGCCGCGCTCCCGATTGAGGCGCGGGTCGAGGATCTGCTCGCGCGGATGACACTTGAGGAGAAGATCGCCCAGTTGCATGCGCTCTGGATGGTGCTTGATGAGCACGGCGCGCATAAGATGCGTTCGGACCGGTTTGTCGGCGGAGATCCGGGCTCGGACCCGCTTGCGCGTCTGCAAAACGGGCTGGGGCAGTTAACCCGCCCCTTCGGCACGCGCGCCATTGCTCCGCCCGCAGGCGTGCGCGCGCTCAATCACCTGCAGAAATTTTTGGTCGAGGAGACCCGGCTTGGCATTCCCGCACTCGCCCATGAGGAATGCCTTTCCGGCACGATGGCGCGCGGCGGCACGCTCTTTCCCTCGTCGCTGGCTTTTGGGGCTACGTGGAATCCCGCGCTGATCGGGCGCGTGGGTCATGAGATCGGTGCGGAGCTGCGCTCTATCGGCTGTCATCAGGGGCTGGCCCCGGTGCTTGATGTGGCGCGCGATGCGCGCTGGGGGCGCACGGAAGAGACCTTCGCCGAAGATCCTTATCTGACCGGTCTGATGGCGCTTGACTATGTGCGCGGGCTGCAAGGTCCAAAGCGCGATCTGCTGGCCACGCTCAAACATTACGCGGGCCATTCCTTCAGCGAGGGCGGGCGCAATCATGCCCCGGTCCATCTGGGCTGGCGCGAGCTGAACGACGATTTCCTGCTGCCCTTCGAGATGGCGGTGAAGCTGGGCAATGCGGGCTCGGTCATGCCCGCCTATCACGACATCGACAATGAGCCGCTGCATGCCTCGCATCATCTGCTCACGCAGGTGCTGCGCGAGCAATGGGGCTTCGATGGGATCATCGTGGCCGATTACATCGGCATCACGCTCCTGCACAGCCATCATGGGGTTGCGGCCGATGAGGCGGGCGCGGCGGCCCTCGCGTTCCGCGCGGGGCTCGATATGGAACTGCCGGGCGATGACTGCGCGCGGCATCTTGAAACGGCGCTGGAGCGCGGCGAGATCGACATCGAGGTCATAGACGCCGCCGTCCGGCGCAGCCTGCGCGAAAAATTCCGCCTTGGTCTGTTTGAGGCGCCCTATGTCGATGAGGGCAAGATCGCGCTGCGCACCCCCGAGGCGCTGAGCCTTGCCCGCGAGGTCGCGACCCAGTCGATCACCGTGCTCGACAATAACGGGGTCTTGCCGCTGGCCCCCGAGGCGCAGATCGCCGTGATCGGCCCGACCGCCGATGATCCGATGGCATTGCTCGGCGATTACAGCTTTCCGGTGCATCTGATCAACAGCGACCAAAGCGATGATGTGGCCCATGTGGTCACACCCCTTGTGGGGCTGCGCGCCGCCCATGGCGAACAGAACGTCACCTATGCGCGGGGCTGCAATATTCTGGACGACCGGACATCGGGCAACCCGGTTTTCCCCGGCGATATCGGCGACAATACCAGCCTTATTCAGGCCGATCGCTTCTCCACCCGGCGCGACATGTTCGACGCGGCCATCGAGGCGGCCCGCGCCGCTGATGTCGCCGTCGTCTGCGTCGGCGATCTGTCGGGGATTTTCCTGACCGGCTCTGTGGGCGAGGGCTCGGATGTCGACACGCTCGCGCTGCCCGGGCTACAGCAAGAGCTGCTGGAGGCAATCGTTGACACTGGAACGCCGGTGGTCGTGGTTCTCTCAAGCGGGCGGCCCTACACGATGGGCGGGCTTGAGGACAAGCTTGCCGCACAGGTCATGAGCTACTTTGGCGGCGAGCAGGGGGGCGCGGCGCTGGCCGATGTGCTGACCGGGCGGGCAGAGCCCTCGGGGCGGCTGACGCTGTCAGTGCCGCGCTCGGCCGGGGCCTCACCCTATTTCTACAACCATAAGTTCAAAAGCTCGGGCACCCCGATCGCGCGACATTTCGGCAGCCGCTACCCGTTCGGCCATGGCCTGTCCTATACCGCGTTCGCCTATGAGGATCTCGCGCTTGAGGCCCCGCAGGTCGATATCGAGACCGGCGAGGTCGCGCTGTCCTTCACGATCCGCAACACCGGCGCGCGCGCAGGCACAGCGGTGCCGCAGCTTTACGTGCGCGATGTGCTGGCCTCGGTGGTGCGCCCGGTCAAGGAGCTCAAGGGCTTTGCGCGGGTCCCGCTTGACCCCGGGGCTGCGGCGCGCGTCACGCTGCGCGTGCCCAGCGACATGCTTGGTTTCACCGGCCCCGAGGGCGTGCGGATCGTCGAGCCGGGCGATTTCGAGCTGATGATCGGGGCCTCCAGCGCCGATATCCGGCTTGAGACCCGTGTGACGCTGAGCGGCCAGACCCGCAAATTGCCGCGCGACTGGCGCATGATCAGCCAACAGCAGATCACGCCGCTTGCCTCGGCCTGATCTTCCTCATTCCCTGCCAAAAGGACACGCATCATGACTGATTTTTTAAAGGATATCAAACAGATCCGCTTTGAAGGGCCGCAAAGCGACAATCCCTTCGCCTTCCGCCACTACGACGCGGATGAGATGGTGATGGGCAAGCCCCTAAGCGATCATCTGCGCTTTGCGGCGGCCTATTGGCACTCGTTTGCCTGGGAGGGGGGCGATCCCTTCGGCGGTCCGACCTTCGAGCGCCCGTGGTATCCGCAGACCTCGATGGAGAGCGCCAAGCTGAAGGCGGATGCGGCCTTTGAGCTGTTCGAGATCCTCGGCGTGCCCTATTTCTGCTGGCACGATCTGGATGTCCGCCCGGAAGGGGCGAGTTTTGCCGAAAGCCGCGATCGGCTGTTCGAATGGGTCGATTATGTGCTGCCCAAGATGGAGAAGACCGGCACCCGCTGCCTTTGGGGCACGGCCAATATGTTCACCCATCGTCGCTGGATGGCGGGGGCGGCCACCAATCCCGACCCGGATGTCTTCGCCTATGCAGCCGCTACGGTGAAAAGCTGCATCGATGCGACCGTGCGTCTGGGGGGCGAGAATTACGTGCTCTGGGGCGGGCGCGAGGGCTATGAGACGCTCCTCAACACCGATATGGGGCGCGAGCGTCAACAGGCAGGGCGATTCTTGCAGATGGTGGTGAACTATGCCCGCAAGACGGGATTCAAAGGCGCGATCCTGATCGAGCCGAAGCCGCAAGAACCCAGCAAGCACCAATATGACTATGACGTCGCAACCGTCTACGGCTTCCTCAAGGAGTTTGATCTTGAGACCGAGGTGAAGGTGAATATCGAGCAGGGCCACGCGATCCTTGCCGGGCACAGTTTCGAGCACGAATTGCACCTCGCGCGCTGTCTTGGCATCCTCGGCTCCATCGACATGAACCGCAACGATTATCAGTCGGGCTGGGATACCGATCAGTTCCCCAACAATGTGCCCGAGGTCGCGCTGGCCTATTACGAGGTGCTCAAGGCCGGTGGCTTCACGACAGGGGGCACGAACTTCGATGCCAAGCTGCGCCGTCAGTCGCTTGATGCGGAAGACCTCGTGCTGGCCCATATAGGCGGCATGGATACATGTGCTGCGGGTTTGAAGGCGGCTGCGCGGATGCTTGAGGACGGCGCGCTTGAGGGGGCTTTGCAAGCGCGCTACGCGGGCTGGGAGACCCCCGCGGCACAAGCGATGCTTACGGGCGATCTGGAGGCGGCGGCGGCCCGTGTCGAGGCCGAAGGGTTGGCACCGGAGCCGCGCTCGGGGCGGCAGGAGCGGCTCGAAGCGCTGGTCAATCGCTACGTCGGCTGATCAAGGCCGCGACAGGGTGCCAGAGCGCGCACCTTGTCGCGGCGCCAAGATCCGGGCGTCGGTGCTCCAAGCCTCGCGGATAAATAGGACCGGGTGCTTTATCTTGGCGTGCGGGCGCGATACACCGCAGATCAGACATCCGCGCGAGGTGAGACAGATGGCCGACGACCTGATCAATTCCTTCATGAACGTACCCGACGATAACGGGCGGTTTGGCATCTTCGGGGGGCGCTTCGTCTCCGAGACCCTGATGCCGCTGATCCTCTCGCTCGAGGCGGAATATGAGAAAGCCAAGACCGACGCCGCGTTCTGGGCCGAGATGGATTATCTCTGGAAGCACTATGTCGGCAGGCCCAGCCCGCTGTATTTCGCGCCTCGGATCACCGAGGAGCTGGGCGGCGCGAAAGTCTATCTCAAGCGCGATGAGCTCAACCATACCGGTGCGCATAAGATCAACAATGTGCTGGGCCAGATCCTGTTGGCGCGTCGCATGGGCAAGACGCGGATCATCGCGGAAACCGGCGCGGGCCAGCACGGGGTCGCCACGGCCACGGTTTGTGCGCGTTTCGGGCTGAAATGCGTGGTCTATATGGGCGCCACCGATGTCGAGCGTCAGGCCCCCAATGTCTTCCGCATGCGCCTGCTGGGCGCTGAGGTCGTGCCGGTGAAATCTGGCCGCGGCACGCTCAAGGATGCCATGAACGATGCGCTGCGCGACTGGGTGACCAATGTGCGCGACACGTTCTATTGCATCGGCACGGTTGCAGGCCCACATCCCTATCCCGCGATGGTGCGCGATTTCCAGTCGATCATCGGCAAGGAAGTGCGCTGGCAGCTGGCCGAGCAGGAAGGCGAAGGCCGTCTGCCCGACACGTTGGTCGCTGCAATCGGCGGCGGCTCGAACGCGATGGGCCTGTTCCACCCGTTCCTCGATGACCCGTCGGTCAATATCATCGGTGTCGAGGCCGGGGGGCATGGCGTCGACGAGAAGATGGAGCATTGCGCCTCGCTCACCGGCGGACGTCCGGGCGTGCTGCATGGCAACCGCACCTATCTGCTGCAAGATGAAGATGGCCAGATCCTAGAGGGGCACTCGATCTCGGCGGGGCTCGACTATCCCGGCATTGGCCCGGAGCATGCGTGGCTGCACGAGAGCGGGCGCGCGCAATATGTGAATATCACCGATAAGGAAGCGCTCGAGGCGTTCCAGTTCTGCTGTCGTCTGGAAGGCATCATCCCCGCGCTCGAGCCGTCCCACGCGCTGGCCCATGTGATGAAACTCGCGCCCGAGTTGCCCAAGGACCATATCATCGTGATGAATATGTGCGGGCGTGGCGACAAGGATATCTTCGCCGTGGCCAAGCATCTGGGCTTCGATATGGACGCCTGAGAGGGCCGAGAGGGGCGCTGCCCCCCTTCGGCTGACGCCGAAATCCCGGGGGAGGCTCCCGGAACGGGAGGCGGGGGCAGAGCCCCTGTTTTATCTAAAAAAGTGCCCCCAAGCAGCCTTGGGGGCGGGTCCGTTCCCAGGGGTCGCCGCGCGTCCTCCTGCTGGGGAGGACGCGCGTCTTGCGGTCAGTTCAGATAGGGCATCGGGTCGACCGATTCGATCCCTTTGCGCACTTCGAAATGCAGATAGCCCGGATCGCCCGGCGCGACCTTGGCAATGGTCTGACCGCGCTTGACGCTTGCGCCTTTCTTCACCGTCAGCCCGGTCACGTTGTAATAGACCGTGACGAGGTTGTTGGCATGTTTGAGCGCGAGGAAGGACACATCGTCCGTATCTTGGCTGATCAGCAAGACAGTACCGGCTTCGGCGGCCTTGACGGGCGTGCCCGGGCTTGCCGAAATGTCGATCCCGTCATTGGAGCCCTTCTTGAAGGCCCGCACGATAGAGCCTGAGACCGGCATCGACATTTGCGCCGTATTCGACGATTTCGTCACCTCTTTGCTCATATCGGGCACGGAGGAGGTGTCGACCGGGGCCGAGGCTTTGGGCGGGGAGCTGGTCGGCAGCGGCTCGGTGGAGGATGGCGGCACCGGCGTCGGCGAGCCCACGCCCGGCACGGTGGTCTGGGTCTGGGTTTCCGTGCGTGCCGGTTGCTGGCGCGAGGCGACCGGGATCATCAGGATCTGACCCGGGCGCACGCTGAGATCATTGGGCAGGCCGTTCCACTGCGCCAGTGCCTTGACCGGCACGTTGTAATAGCGCGCGATCGAATAGGCGGTCTCGCCGCGAACGACCTTGTGGCGGGGCGGGTCGGGG
This sequence comes from Thioclava dalianensis, assembly GCF_000715505.1. Taxonomy (GTDB): domain Bacteria; phylum Pseudomonadota; class Alphaproteobacteria; order Rhodobacterales; family Rhodobacteraceae; genus Thioclava; species Thioclava dalianensis. The sequence goes on along the minus strand of NZ_JHEH01000035.1, from coordinate 3 downwards.
CCC
>NZ_JHEH01000034.1 GCF_000715505.1 Thioclava dalianensis | reverse complement strand
GCAAGTTTGGGTGCCAGAGGTTTTCAGCAACCTTGGCGGTGCACGGACGAGCGGTGCTGGAAGGGGAGATATCCCGGTAGCTTCGCTTGCTCGGACTTGGAGTCCATGAAAGCCCCGCTACAGATGTCAAGTTCCGATAGTGAAGTTTATGTTAAATTTCGAAGAATTCAGCGCGTAGGGACTTATTATGCAGCCTAAAGTCGACATCAAACTGCATCGGATTGTTTCATCCGAGCAGACAAATGTTGCTGACTACATTTAGATCGTTCCGTTCCTCCATTAATCGTGAAGCATCTGATGTGATGTCAATTTCCAGGCCAGAGTCCTTTTCTTGCAGAATCGCTGGCTACCCGTCACGCGCCCACGCAATTGCGGACTCGGTATCGCTGGATTCGAACCACTGCATCTCGGAGCCCGTCAATAGGTTGACCACCCGTGCGCCCCATTCCATCCATCTGCGTTCTCCGACAACCGCTATGCGACCGAAATCGTTCGCGTGGGCGGTGTCGACCTTCAGATCTTCTAGCATCGCCGAAGGCTCTTCGTAGCCCTCGAAACTTGTAAGGTCGAGAACCAGACCCGGATTATCGGTTGTTCCAAGACGCTCATGAAGCAGCGCGTGCATTTACTTGAATTCTGTCTCCGTCAACTTGCCTTCGCAGACGAGCCCGATGACATCATCACGCTCGGTCAGCGTTTCCTTGAACATTGGTCTTCTCCTTTTCACTTGCGTTGCCGTGACCGTAGAGATCGGCGTTCTGATGAGCGCGATCCTCGTGCTCGAATTCGAGGCTGGAATGGCTGATGCCGAATTCTTCCTTCAGCCGCTCCTTGATCGCGCTCTTGATCTCTTCGATCTTCGACCATCCCTCGGCTGCCACGACGACATGACAGTCGAGCGCAGCCTCGTGCTCTTGCATTTGCCAGAGATGGACGTGGTGGACGTCGGCGACGCCTTCGACTTTCCGCATCGCTTCGACGACGGCCTCGTTGTCGATGTCCGGCGGGCTCCCGAGCATCAGGGTTCGGATTGGGCCGCCTATTTCAGTGAAAGACAGATACAGGATGTAGGTCGCGATGCCGATGGTGATGGCAGGATCGACCCAACGCATGTCGTAAAGGATGATCAGCGACCCAGCGACGATAACCGCGACCGAAGCAAGCGCATCCGAAAGGTTGTGGAGAAAAAGCGCACGGATGTTCACGCTCCCCTTCTGCATCGAATAGGTCAGCATTGCGGTCAGCGTGTCGACCACAAGCGCGATTCCACCGAGAATGACGACGGTCCACCCCATGACTTCGGGTGGATCAATCATGCGCATGCCACCTTCGTAGATCAGATAGAAGCCGATCACGATGAGGGTGGTGTAGTTGATCAGGGCCGCGACGATTTCGACCCGGCCATAGCCGAAGGTCATGCGCTCATCGGCCGGGCGGCGCGCGATCTTGCGTGCGGCAAAGGCAATGACAAGCGAGGCCATATCGGAAAAGTTGTGCAGCGCATCGGCGATCAGTGCCAGGCTGCCCGACAATATGCCCCCGACGATTTGCGCAACGGTAAGAAGCCCGTTCGCCCAGATCGCGATGGCAACCCGCCGATCGCCAGAATCCGGATCGATATGCGCGTGCCCGTGGTCATGTGGCATTGGCAGGCTCCTCATGCGCGTGTGTCGCGCGTCGGTCAGTCTTGAGGCGGTCGCTGCGGAAACCACGAACGCGCGCATTCATCCAGTGGCGTATGATATGACGGTAAAGGGCACCACGCAGCCATCCAAAGGATTGCTCATGGGAAAAATAGAAGGCGTCCGGCGTATCAAACACGCCGAAATCCTGCACGATGCCGGTTTTCTGAATGTAGGTATCTTCTCCGTTCCAGGCGACGGGAGGCGCGCCAAGGCAATCCGTGCCCGCGCCATAACCGCAGAGACTTTCTGTGTCCGAGAATGACGTTTGCAGGACATCGAGGAAAGCGTCATCCAGGATGAAGCCTTCAAGGTTGATCCAGGCACCTTGAAATTCGATCTCGACCCATGAGTGGAGAATTTCCTGCGGAGCAAGCGGATACACCAGCTCAGGGACAACACCGCGCTGCAAGCCTTTGTGGATCGTAAACCCATGCAACCGGCAACGAATGCCGACACCACGCAGCAGCGCCATCAAGAGCGTGCTTTTGGTATTGCACTGCCCATAGCCGTCGGAAAGCACTTCGGATGCGGGGATGTCGTCAGCTCGATTGTATCCGAACGCGATTTCATTCCGAACGAAATCATAGGCAGCTCCGATCCGATCGTATTCGGATAAGCCGCGCCAGCTGCGGTTCTCAATTAGACGCGCAAGAGGCGCGGCATCAAAATCCAGTAGTTTGGTGGGTACAAGTAGGGGGTCGATCATCTGCAACGGGTCGCTCCTCGAATCGTCTTGGAACAAGACTAATTGCTATAGTCACTATAGCTTCAATCCTTTCTTTCAGAAAGAATCTCCCGCAACTATTTGTCCGTGTGAACCGCTTTGTGGTGTTCGCCGTGTGCGTCGCGCAGGATGTCGATACCGCCCCAGGCCGCGATCCCGGCGACGATCACACCGACGACAAGGTCCGGCCAGTTGGTTCCTAGCCAAGCGACGAGGCCACCGGCCACGACGATCCCGAGGTTCGCGGCGAAATCGTTGTAACTGAAGGTGTTGGCCGCGCGGATATTGACGTTTGGATTTTTGAGCTTAGCGAGCAGCCAAACGCAGACTGCGTTGATAGCCGCCGCGATCAGGGCCATTGCAATCATGATCGTCCCGAGCGGATCTGACCCACCGATGTAGCGGCGCCACGCATCGTAGAGGATGCCTGCAGCGAACAGGATCAGCAGCCCGCCGGAAACGTTCGCCGCCCCGCGTTTCCATTTGGCGGATCGGGACAAAGCGAAAAGGCTGATCGCGTAGACGAAGCTGTCGGAGAGGTTATCGAGCCCGTTGGCGATCAGGGCACTTGAGTCGCCGAAGGCGCCTGTTGCGAAAAAAGCCACGGCCAAACCGATATTGAGCGCCAGAACGATCCAAAGCGTCCGTCTCTCCATTGAATCTTGTCTAGCGGCCATTTTGTGGTTCCAGCTTGTGTTGTACGACACATTAACTTCTGCGGCAGATCTGCGTTCCAGCCGGAATGTTGGCTGAATTCCTTCAGGCCCCGATTTCCTCGTGTTCGGTCAAGCATTCCGAATGGTCCCGCAACACCTCAAGCACCTTGCAATCTCCCGTCCGCCCGCCGCTGCATTCGTGAACCATGCGTTTCAGTTCCGTGCGCAGCGCCTTCAGGCGGGCCATGCGCTGCTCCACCTGTTTGAGCTGGCGACGCGCGATGGCATCAGCCTCATCACAGGGCCGGTTGGGATGGTCGCTGAGGTCGAGCAGCTCGCGGATCGCATCGAGCGAGAAACCGAGTTGTCGCGAATGGCGGATGAAGGACAGCCGGTCGAGCTGTGCATTGTCGTAGCGCCTCTGCCCGCCTTCGGTCCTGCCAGGTTCGGGCATGAGCCCAATCTGTTCGTAGTACCGGATGGTCTGCACCTTCGTGCCAGTCTTCTTTGACAGAGTACCGATCGTGAGCATTTTCGCCTCCATGAAAAAGATACAGTTTGTGTAGGTTTTGCCGTCGGAATAAACAAGTGTCGGTTTCACAGACGCGTGAGTTCAAGCTATACCATGATTTCGTGCTTGAACCTCTAGCGGCTAGAGGATGTATCCGCACTTGCAATAAGAATCAAAAACAGGCGAACAGGATTGTCCCTTACATCGGCACAGAAGTTTCTTTGGGTTTTGGCAGGCGTGGCAGCGCTTGCCTTCGTATGGCTCTTGCTATGGTCCGATTATCGTGCCGATAGCGCCCGAACTGACGCCGAGCCGCCTTTTTTCGCTGAGTTCGAACTGACGGACCACCAGGGTATGGTTCAAACCGAGGAGGACTTTGCGGGGCGCTGGATGCTGGTTTTTTTCGGCTTTACCAACTGCCCCGACGTCTGCCCGACGACCCTATCTGAGGTCGCGGCGGTGATGGACGGTCTGGGCGACGATGCCGCCAAGGTCCAGCCGATTTTCATCACCATCGACCCCGAACGGGACACGCCCGCCGCACTCGCCGAATACGTCCCGCTGTTCGATGCGGGCATCATCGGTCTGACCGGCACGCCGGAACAGATCGCCGCCACATCCGAGACGTTTCCGATCTTCTTTGAACGCGTCGAAGAGGCTGCGGCGCCGGATGGTTACACGATGGGCCACACGTCGCATTTGTTCCTCTTCGATCCCGACGCGGGCTTCGCCGACTCGTGGCCCTACGGCACCTCCGCCGAAGAGATACTCGCCGATCTGGAAGAGAGGTTCTGACCGACATGAACCGTATGTCCGGAGAAACAGCCCTCGGGCTGGCGTGGATCATCGCGCTCGTCGCCTCGCTTGCCGTGCTTTTTGTCGGCGAGGTGCTGGGGCAGACGCCCTGTGTGCTGTGCTGGTTCCAGCGCGCCTTCATGTTCCCCTTGGCCATTGTCCTCGGGCTCGGCCTTTGGTGGCGGGACGGCCGCGTGGGGCGCTACGGCATCGCATTGGCGCTTGGCGGCGGCGCAATCGCCCTCTGGCACATGGGGCTGTACGTCGGTCTTGTTCCCGAACGCGTCCAGCCCTGCACGGCCACCGGCCCCTCTTGCACCGATGACAACCAACTGGTCTTCGGCATCCCTATCCCGCTGATGGCGCTCGCCGCCTTCGCGCTGATCGGGGCGCTGTCGGCCCTTTCATTGAAGGACACACGAACATGAATCGACGCGGCCTGATCCTGTCCGTTCTTGCCCTCGGCGCCGCCGGTTTCGGCGGAGCCACCTGGTTTGCAATCCGCCCCGGCCCAGTGGCCGAAGCGGAGCCCGTTGCTCCGGAACTTGCGGAGGCGATGATCCGCCCCTACTCGCCCATCCTCGGGCCTGCGGATGCGCCCGTCACGATCGTCGAATTCTTCGATCCGGCCTGCGAGGCCTGTCGCGCCTTTCATCCCATCGTGAAGGACATCATGGCCGAGCATGGGGAAGCTGTCCGCGTCGTGATCCGCTACACGCCCTTCCACGGCGCGGCATCCGAGGAAGCCATCCGCGTGCTCGAAGCGGCGCGCATGCAGGACGTTTACGTGCCGGTGCTCGAGGCCGTTCTGCGGGAACAGCCGAGATGGGCGTCGCACGGTGCCCCGGCGCCTGGCCTGATCCTTCAGATCGCCGCCACGGCCGGACTCGATGCCGAAGCCGCGCGCACGCAAATGCTGGCACCCGGTGTCGTGGCGATCCTTAACCAGGATCGTGCTGACGTCGAGGCCGTGGGAATTCGCCAGACGCCCACATTCTTTGTGAACGGCAAGCCGCTCGATCCATTCGGGGAGGCAGAGTTGCGTCGTCTGGTGGCCGCCGAAGTCGCTGCCGCGCAAAGCTGAATGGAAAGGGCAGGATCAGAACGATGAAAAAGTATATTTTGACTGGCACACTGGCCGCGCTTTTGACCCTTGGAGGGCTCTCGGTGCCCGCGCTGGCCGGACCCGAGGATGTTGTCGTCGAGAACGCGTGGTCCCGCGCCTCCATCGGGATGAACCGTCCCGGGGCCGCTTACATGACGATCCGCAACACTGGCGACGAGCCGGTGACGCTGATCGGCCTTACAACACCGCTCGCGATGATGCCCGAAATCCACGAGACGAAGACCAATGCCGAAGGTGTGAGCTCCATGAGCCCGGCGGGGGAGATCGCGATCGCCCCGGGCGAGAGCGTCGCGCTCGAACCGGGGGGCCTGCACGCAATGCTGATGCGGCTACAAGAACCGATGACGGAAGGGGACACCTTTCCGCTGACCCTGCTTTTCGACGACGGAGGCGAAGTGACGGTCAAGGTGCCGATCCTCGGAATCGCCGCGCGGGGGCCAGAGGACTGATGCGGCGACGGGCGGTCCTGGGGTACGGCGCGGCTGGTGTCGGGGCGGTCGCCCTGATGCTCTTCGTCGGTTGGTGGCAGGTCGATGGACCCGGTGGACCCGAACCTGTCGGGCAGCGGCCTGTGGCCCTGACCGAGATGGATTTCCGTCTGACGGATCATGAGGGCAACGCGGTCGGGCCGGAAACCCTGATCGGTCGCCCGACGATGGCGTTCTTCGGCTTCACCTACTGTCCCGATGTCTGCCCGACCACGCTTTCTGACATTTCGGGATGGCTCGACGATCTGGGAGACGAGGCCGACGAGATGAACGTGGTTTTCATCACGGTCGATCCCGAGCGCGACACTGTCGAAACGATGGCCGAATATGTCGGCTACTTCCATCCGGCGATCCGCGGCTGGACGGGACCGGAAGAGCAGATAGCGCGCGTCGCGGACGGCTTCCGCGCCACCTACGAGCGAGTACCGGCGGAGAGCGGCGATTACACGATGAACCACACCGCGAGCGTCTTCCTGTTCGCAGCCTCTGGGCGATTCGTCACCATGATCGACTATCACGAGCCCAAAGAATTCGCGGTGCCGAAGATCCGCCGCGCGCTGGAAGAAGAAATGGAGGGGGCGACATGAGGCTCAGAACTTTGGCGGCTTGTGTCGCAATTGCGGGGACGGTTTCGGGAGCGGCTATCGCCATCTCTGATTCCATGTCGAAAGAACCCGTGCCGCCGGAACTTGCCCAGGCAGGTAGCTGGATGCCCCAAGGTCCTGAAGCCCCCCAGAACGTTGACATCCCCGTGACGCTGCCCGCGGCGGCATGGGCAGACGATGCACCCGACCTCAGCCCGCTGCCCCTTCTGCAGGCCGCGTTTGCCGACAGGCCGGTGCAAGCGATCGAGCCACCCCTGTCGACGTGGTCGCGCGACATTGCTCCGGGCGAAACGCTCGATTTCTTGCTGTCAGAGGCCGGTCTTGCGGCACCTGACAGAGCCGAAGTTGCCCTCGCGCTTGGTGCGGAATACGATCTGCGACGGCTGCGGCCGGGGCACTCGGTCACTGTCGCTTCGACCGTGGACGGCAGCCCCCGCACCGTCTCACTCGCCGTCGAGGACGGGGTTCGGATCGAGGTGGTTTTCGGCGAGCAGATGTCCACGCAGGTCGTGGCTCCGGATCCGGAAATCGTAACCCTTGCCGGCGAAGCCATGATCGACAGCTCGATCTTCGCGGCACTCGACGAAGCCGGCATACCCGCCCGTTTTTCCGTGGACCTTGCGCAGATGCTGGGTGGGACCGTGGATTTCCGCCGCGAGATGGCCGGTGGCGAAACACTAAGGCTTCTCTGGCGTGAGGCGCGGGTCGGAGAGGACAGGATCGGACAGCCCGAACTCGCCTTCGCCGCACTGGAGATCGGCGGTTCGCTTTACGAGATCGTATGGCCGGACGACGGCAGCGGTCAGGCGACGATCTACGTCGATGGCGAGGTGCTGCGCGTCTTCGCACAGCCGGTAGAGGGTGCGCGCCTCAGCTCGGTGTTCGGACGCCGCACGCATCCGGTCTTTGGCAACGTCCGGATGCACACCGGCGTCGATTTTGCAGCGGCACGTGGGACACCGGTTCAAGCGACGGCACCGGGGCGGGTCAATTTCATCGGCTGGCGCGGCGGATATGGTCGCGTGGTCGAAATCTTGCACGGCTCCGACACCATGACGCGCTACGCGCATCTGAGCGCCGTGCCGGAAGACTTGGCACAAGGCCAACGCGTTGCGGCGGGAGACGTGATCGGCCGCGTCGGCGCGACTGGCACGGCGACAGGTCCGAACCTGCACTATGAGGTGCTCGTGGATGGGCGCCCGACTGACCCCCTCTCTGACGACCGGCTCGCCGAAGCGGCCGAGAGCGATGCGGATGATACCGCCGCGCTCTCGCGTCTGGCCGAGGCGCGGGCGCTTCTGAATGAAAACCTCGGCAGCGAGATTGCCAAAACGACAACCGAAAGGCTCTGACCCATGAAACGCATGACACAAGTTCTTGCCATCACGCTCGCCCTGTTCCCAGCGGCCCAGGCCCTCGCAGAGGCAACGGCGATCGACGTCCGCAAGACCAACGGATGCGGCTGCTGCCTCTCGTGGATGAAACATCTCGAAGAGAACGGGTTTGTGCCGACCGGCCAGGACATGTTCGGCGGGCTTCTCGTGCGCTTCAAGCTAGACAACGGCGTGCCGCAGCGCATGGTCTCCTGCCACACCGCGCTCATTGACGGCTACGTGATCGAGGGCCATGTACCGGCCGCTGACATCCGCCGCCTTCTCGAGGAGCGCCCGGACGCCGTCGGCCTCGCTGTTCCGGGGATGCCCTATGGCTCGCCCGGCATGGGGCCAGAAGACGACCGCGAGGCCTATGATGTCTTCCTCATCCGCAAGGACGGGTCGACGGAAGTCTTTTCGAGCTACGCCGAAGGATAATCTGGCCCGCCCATGGAAAATCTGTCTCCGATAATGCTCGGCTTTCTCGGAAGTCTTGCCGCCGGATCGCTCACAGCAGTCGGAGCAGTTCCCGTGCTGTTCGGGCGCATCCCGTCTCGGGCCACACGCGATCTGTCGCTCGGCTTCGCTGCCGGTGTGATGCTCGCCGCTTCTTTCTTTTCGCTGATCATCCCGGCATTGGATGCGGCGGAGCCGATGTTCGAAAACGGCGCGATGCCTGCGGCCATCGTATGCGTTTCGATTCTTCTGGGCATGGGGGCTGTCGCCCTGATGAACGAAAAGCTGCCGCACGAGCACTTCAAGACGGGACGCGAAGGGCCCGAAGCGGCGTCTTTGCGGCGGGTCTGGCTGTTCATCATCGCAATCACGATCCACAACTTCCCCGAAGGCCTTGCGGTTGGGGTCGGCTTCGGATCCGGAGGTATGGAGGGCGGTCTGCCGCTCGCCATCGGCATCGGGCTTCAGAATGCGCCCGAAGGATTGGCCGTCGCTGTATCTCTGCTGGGCGAGGGATATCCGAAGCTGCGCGCCTGGGGCATCGCGGCGCTGACGGGCATGATCGAGCCGATTGGCGGTTTGCTCGGGGCCGGCATCATCACACTGTCGGAACCGCTGCTTCCATGGGGTCTGGCCTTTGCCGCGGGCGCAATGCTCTACGTCATTAGCCACGAAATCATCCCCGAAACCCATCGCAGCGGCCATCAGAACAGGGCGACGCTCGGTCTCGCAGTCGGGCTCGTTCTGATGCTGTTCCTTGATGTCTGGTTGGGATGAGGCAATGTCACTAAACAAGGTATCTCCGATGATCGGCGTCTTCGCAGCACTTGCTGCGTTCGCGATCGATCAGATCACCAAAGCCATTGTCGTTGCGAATGCCGTCACTTTAAGCGCCGGAATTCCCGTGTTTCCGGGATTCAACCTCGTCTTTTATCGTAATGACGGCGTGACTTTCGGGATGTTGGGCGGCGCGCCGTGGTGGAGCCTCATCGCTTTCGCTCTTGCCATCTGTGTTTGGCTGGGGGTTATGCTGTTTCGCGCCGACAATGCGGTGGAAACGCTTGCCTACGGTGCGATCATTGGCGGAGCCCTGGGCAATGTCATCGATCGTGTGCGGTATCGGGCTGTAACAGACTTTCTCGATTTCTACATTGGCACAACACATTGGCCTGCCTTCAACTTGGCCGATGTATTTGTCGTCAGTGGCGTGGGGCTCTTGCTCGCCGCGCCATGGATCAGCGCGCGGCGTTCGATCAAGTCGTGAAGCCGGAAATTCTGAACCGCATCGCTCTGCGCCACCGTTTGCTTTCGCGGATGACGCTTGGTTTCGCCGCCGGGGCGATGACCGTTCTGACTTTCCCGCCTCTTTCGATTCTCCTGCTCGTTCCCGTTGCCTATTCCGCGTTGTTTGTCGGGCTTCGCGATCTCTCCTTCGGGCGCGCTTTCCTCGTCGGCTGGGCGTTTGGTCTCGGCCAGTTCGGTTTCGGGATTTGGTGGATCGCGGAAAGTTTCTACGTCGAGGCCGAGCGGTTTGGGACGATGGCGATTCCGGCGGTCGCGGGATTGTCCGCAGGTCTCGCGATTTTCCCAGCCATTGCCGCTGCGCTTTTTGCCGAAATCGCGCGGCGCGGAGCCATGGGCAGTCTCTTGGCCTGCCTCCTGTTCGCGACCTCCTGGACCGTGGCCGAGTGGTTGCGTGGTCACGTTCTGACAGGGTTTCCCTGGAACCTGGCCGGTTACGCACTTGTAGACTACGCCGCCCTTCGCCAGACCGCCGCCTGGGTCGGAAGCTATGGGCTAAGCTTTCTCACCGTGTTCGTCGCGGTACTCCCTGGCGCGGCTGCTATGGCGTCCGGGCGGCAACGATTGACCATCTCGCTCATGGCGCTGGCCGGAATCGCGACGATGTGGGCTGTCGGCACGCTGCGCCTCCAGTCGGATGCACAACAGCCACCCGGTGTCGACCTGCGCATCGTCCAGGGCAACATTCCACAAGAGGAGAAATGGGCTCCCGAGAACCGCGAGGCGACCTTCGCGCGCTATCTTGAGCTTTCAACCCGGCCCGGCGATTTCGACGTGCTTCTCTGGCCGGAAACCGCCTTTCCGGGTTTCCTCGATGAGGATACGGAGGCACGGGCCCGCATTGCCGCAGCGCTACCAGACGGCAGAGTGCTGCTTACCGGTGTGCCGGACCGTGTACCGAGCGAGGATGGCACCCGATATTTCAACACGGTCCAGGCATTTGACGAGACCGGCGAGATCCTGACCGGATACGCGAAACACCATCTCGTGCCCTTCGGCGAATATGTGCCATTCCGCGGCTGGTTGCCCATCGAGCGGCTCACGGCGGGTCTGGGCGATTTTACGCCCGGACCGGGCCCGAGAACGCTTGCGCTTCCGGGTGTGCCGCTGGTCGCCGTGGCGATCTGCTATGAGATCATCTTCCCAGGGCATGTGGTCGACGACCTGTTCCGGCCGGACTGGATTTTCAACGCGACAAACGATGCCTGGTTTGGCACCAGCATCGGACCCGAGCAGCATCTGGCTTCCGCACGTATGCGCGCCGTAGAGGAAGGCCTTCCAGTCATCCGAGCCGCGAATACGGGCATCTCTGCGGTCATCGACGCGAGCGGAGAGATCGTTGCGCGGCTCGATACCGGCGAAACGGGCATCATCGACGCTAGCCTGCCCTCCGCGCGACCGCCGACACTCTACGCGAGCTTCGGGGACTGGATGCTGTTGGCGCTCATCTTGGCTTCGTGGAGCTGGGCAATGGCGCCAATGCGACGGCTCACTACCGCCGCATGAGAAAGACCGTCATGCAAAGATGTGGATAGGTGTCCCGTCCTTCACCATTGCATAGATGTCCTCGATCTCCCGATCCGTGACCGCGATGCAGCCAGCTGTCCAGTCGCGGACATTTGTCGGGTCGATGCCGGGGCGTGGGCCACCATGGATGAAGATGTCGCCGCCGGGGGAAAGGCCCTGCGCTTCGGCAAAGGCGATGTCGGCCTCGTTCGGATAAGAGATGCCAATCGAAAGATGGTAGGTGCTGTTGGGGTTTCGCCTGTCGATTGTGTAAACTCCTTCCGGAGTCCGGCCATCCCCCTCGAATTGTTTGTGACCCTCAGGAGCGAAACCCAGCCCGACCGGATAGGTTTGCAAGACGCGATCGGCTCCGTCGAGAACAAGCAAGCGCTGTCCCTTGTAAAGCCGAACACGGGTGACTTCGGGTCCGTCATAGCTGCGGAACTTGCTGGCACACCCGGACAGAAACGCTACCAGCCCGCCCAACAGGACGGCGCGGCGGGGAAATCGGATGGTTTTCACTGCTCGATGCCTCTTTCGTGAGGTCTGTTATGGACATTACGTTACCTTGCAAATGCTGCGTGATCAATGTCCGTGGGCAAGCGCGGCCTTTGCCATCTGTGGGCCAACCTGCTCACCGCCGGACGGCGGCGCCTTGGCCTCTTGGCTGTTCAGCAGGCGCAGGGCATTGGCCACCACCAGCAATGACACTCCTACGTCGGCTGCAATCGCGCCCCACATCGATGCCAGTCCGAACGCGGTAGCGACAACGAAAACGCCCTTGGTCGCCAAGGAAATACCGATGTTCTGATGAATGATCGACATTGTCCGGCGCGAATGACCGATCAGCCAAGGCACCTTGCCGAGATCGTCGGTCATCAGGGCTATATCCGCCGTCTCGATTGCCGCGTCCGAACCAACGGCACCCATTGCGATGGCGTAATGCGCGCGCGCCATGGCCGGGGCGTCGTTGACCCCGTCGCCGATCATGGCCACCATGTCATGCGTTTCGACCAGTTCTTCGATGGCAGTCACCTTGTCTTCGGGCAGAAGCTCGGCACGGACCTCGTCGATGCCGACCTCGGCTGCAACAGCGCGCGCTGTCCGCTCGTTATCACCGGTCAGCATGACGATGGTCTTCACACCCTGCGCGTGAAGCTGCGCCACGATGCCTTTGGCATCCGGGCGGATACGGTCGCGCAATTCCAAGATGCCGGTGACACCGGTGTCGTCGCCCACGGCAACAAGGGTGCTGCCAGCCCCTTCGATGCGGTCGCGCAAATCCTTCGGAATGGCGTCGCCGAAACCCTTCTCCTCGGCAAACCGGTCCGACCCCAGCCAGATCGACCGGCCGTCTGTGCGTCCTTCAAGTCCCCTGCCCGGAACGGTTCGGGTATCTTCCGCGGCGGATACCTTGATGCCGTCGGCTTCTGCCCGCGCAAGAATGGCGCGCGCCAAGGGATGCGAGGAACGTGCCTCCAGCCCAGCGGCGAGGGTCATCAGATCTTGCGCCGATGCTTTGCCCAGCGGATGCACCGCCGCCACCTCGGGCTCGCCCATGGTGATCGTGCCGGTCTTGTCCATGGCCAGTGCAGTGGTCTTGCCCGGTGCCTCAACATATGCACCGCCCTTGATCAGCACCCCGGCCCGCGCTGAGGCGGTGAGTGCAGCGACGATGGAGACCGGTGTCGAGATGACCAGAGCGCATGGGCAAGCGATCACCAGCAGCACGAGTGCATTGTAGAACCAATAATCCCAGGCCCCCCCGAAAATGAGCGGCGGCAGCAGGGCAATTGCAATGGCGAGAGCCATGACGATAGGCGTATAGATGCGGGCGAATTTCGCCACCCACTGCTCCACCGGCGCGCGGCGGGCATGGGCGTCGCCGACCATGCGGATAATCTTGGCCAACACGGTGTCCGAGGCGGCCTTCGTGGCGCGCACCGTCAGTGTGCCTTCGCCGTTGATCGTACCGGCATAGACTTCGTCGCCCCGTTCCTTTGGGACCAGCGCACTCTCTCCGGTGATCGGCGCCTGATCGACGGCCCCTGCCCCATCGACAACCTCACCATCCAATGGGATGCGGTCTCCGCCGCGCACGATGAAACGTGCGTTGATAGCAACCGCAGAAGCCGGAACGTCCGCTTCCGAGCCGTCATCATGAAGAACTCTTGCCGTCGGCGGCGCGAGGTCGAGCAGAGCTGAAACCGCATTCCTCGCACGCCCGACGCTCCAGCTTTCGAGGTAGAGCGAGAGCGAAAAGAAGAACGCGACTGTCGCCGCCTCGAAAAATTCGCCAAGCCCGATGGCACCGGCCACGGCGACCACCATGAGCAGGTTCATGTCGGGCGACAGCCGCCGAGCGGACGACCATGCCTTGGGTGCCACGAGCCAGACACCGAACAGGATCGCAACCGCGAACAGCCCTGCCTCGACCAGTGGCATCGGCGCTTCGCCGTGACCCGCGAAGAGGCCGAGCGCCCCGCCCATGCCGGTCTCGATGATGTGCCACAGAAATCCCGCGGCCCAGAAGCCTCCACTGAGCGCCGTAAACAGCCGCTGTCTTGCAAGATGGGCCGCCTGGTCGACCGACGCGTTCTCGGCATCCCAAGGCTTGGCGGTCATGCCGGTGCTTGCGACCAGTTCTGCAATTTCGCCGTCCGATAAACTCTTGGCGCTGTCGAGAATAGTCATCCGCCCATTGATCACGTCGAACGCGAGATGCTCGGCCCCGCCGATCTTCGGGCCGACCACCTTGTTCAGGATTGCTACCTCCTCGGCGCAATCGAGGCCGGACACCTGAAAACTGCGCCCGCCCGCTGGCGCGGGGGTCGCCGGAACGATGTCGCCGCACGTTCCGGCGCTCCCGCAGCAGCTGCCGCCGCTTGTCTGGGCATCTTCGGCGTGATCGTGGTCGTGACGATGGGTGTCGGGCGGCATGAATGGACCTCTGGATTCGGGTGCTTTACCATGACATAGCCCCTACAGTAGCTAGAGCTTCAAGAGCAAAATACGGTGGTATTTCAGTTTGTTTTATTGCTAGAGGATGCGGCGACCGGCTCCATCACGCCTTGAGGCATGAAAAGCCGATGCAAAGAAAAACAGACACGAAAGGAAGCTTGATGCGGGTTTTGATGCTGAAGCAAAAAATAATTGTTGCAGTGGCGCTGTCTCTTACGGCCGGGTGCGCAATCCAGCCGACTGGACCGGGCGACTCGGCAGACCGGCGGGGCAAAGTTCCCGAAGCCGTGATTGCAATGGCTGCCCCGGATCAGGATGTTGCAACCGCGCGCTTGGTGCCCGAGGACGGGTGCTACTGGTACAAACACAGCGGCCCCGTAGAAACAACCTTGCTGCCGCTGCGCACGGCGAACGGCAATCGTATCTGCACCCCTCGCGAAACTTAATTGCGTTTGCCGTCCGCTGCTTGGCTTAGCTGCGGGCAGTCACGCTGTCCTCCGCCGAGTAAAGATAGGCGGTAGAGCCGGTCTCGACGTTCGGGTAAAGATCATTGATATGAGCCATGACCATCCGTACGCAGCCCGAACTTGCGCGGCCACCGATACTCCGTGGGCTCGGAGTGCCATGGATGCGCAAAAGGGTATCGCGATCCCCGACGTAGAGATACAGCGCCCTCGATCCAAGCGCGTTTTCCGGTCCCGGTTCCATGCCATCGGCAATGTCAGCATAAAGTTCGGGGTCGCGATTGATCATGCTCTGTGTCGGTTGCCAGTGCGGCCACCTGACCTTGCGCTTGATGGTATAGACACCCGGCTCGTAGAGGTTCCCCCGCGCGATGGCCACGCCGTAGCGCATCGCGGTTCCACCCTCTTCAATGTGGTAAAGATATCGTGCGACCGCGTCGACATGGATATCTCCCGGCACGAGACCGGCCTTCGCGACCACACGTTGCGGTAGGAACCGCGGGTGCAATCCCCATGGGTTGGAAGTCTCGGCAACATAACCCTGAGGCGTCACCTGTGCGTCCCATTCAGCCTTCTGAGCCTCGGTGGGCCAAGTGTCGGCAAAAGCCATACCGGGACCGGTCACCGAAAAAAGCGCCGTTGTTGTCTGAATGAAGTGTCGTCTTGTCAGCATTTCGTACCCTTTCGGTTCTCACCGGCGATTGATGGCAAGAACGGTATGTGTTCTCCTTGAACAGATAGGACTTCTAGTGGCTAGAGGTTCAAGGGCAAATTTTCGTAAGTAGACATGCGATCCTTGCAGTTTCCAGTTTGCTAGGGAGGAGAAAACTGCTCGCACAATACCTGGTCCGAAGTTGCGCAGCGACAATTCGTTAAGTCGCAGATTGTCTGGAAATTTAGGCACAGCGGCTTCGATATCGCGACCATGAGATCGGGAACGTCACGGCACAGGGAACTTGCGCCACTCGCAAATGCTACGATGCCATCTCTGGCTCCGGCTCTCATTCCGTTATTTCGCCCCGTTACAACCTTCACCCACTGGAGCTTCAAGCGATCAATTGTCACAAAAACGTGAGACGAATGGCTAACGAACGCTTTGGGCTGGAAAAGCCTTGTCGCATTCGAACGGAAAGTGGCTTAAACGATCATCTGGGGCGGCACTAAAGCGTGCCAGGTCAAGCCGGTGTCAGCCTCGACAAATGACCTATATTAGGTCAGCTTTCCACATGCGATACCTCCCGTTCCCCGTCACCTCGCGGATCAAACCGCTTGCCTCCATCCATGCGAGATTGCGCTGAACGGCGGCGCGGCTGGCTCCGGTCATGGCCTCAGCCATCGGGGCGGAGACCAAGGGCCATTCCGTGAAAACCTTTCGCAAGGCAACCGGCGTGCGGCCAGATAATTGCGCCATGACGTTTTCTGCCCGCCCGATCCACACTTCAATATCATCAAGTGTTCGCATCGCCGTTAGAATTGCGCTGTTCATCCCATCCAACCAGCGGGCCAAACGCTCGGGTGGCAAGCCCGAAACGCGCAGCCCCCCGGCCCCGGCCATAGCGAGCGGCGCGAAGATGGCACCGCTTCCATCGCTGGTCGCGATCCTAGACGCGGTGACGGCAGCTTCGATCTGGTCGCCGTGGCGTCCGAGGCCCGCCAAGCTCCACAGGTGATACCCCATGCACGCCCGCGTGATCGGGTGGAGACCCTTTGCGGCTGCCATGACGTCCAGCCACCCACCCGCGCGATCCTCGAAACGCTCAGCGCTGTCTTCAATGTTCTCGGGGTCGCGGCGATCCAGAAAAGCGGCCAGGTCAGCCATCGGTCCGGGACCGCCTGTCAAGCGCCGAACAGCCCATCCAACGCGTGCCAAGGCATTTGGGTCATCCTGTGCACCTGACAGCCGCATGGATACCCAGAGCGCCAGACGATCAGTACTCACCCGATCTCCTGCGACCCAGCTGAGGGCCGCTGCCTCGACAAGAGCGAGGCGATGCCGCCAGCCTTCCGGGCCGCGCAGCAGCCGGTCATCCAGAGCTCCCAGGCGTCCAGCCACCTTTGCTAGCCGCGCAGCGTGAACGCCTTCTGCCTTTGCCCAGTCTTCGATGACGGCAGTGTCCGGCGGTTCTGCACGCGGCCCGGGAGGCAAATCATCTGGTTCTTCTTCGAATGGTCCCGGCAGAAACCAGAGATCCTTTTCGTGAGCCTCTGCATCCTCCTCGGTAGTGATGAGGGGGTCGTCGTAACCATCAGTCAAAATAGAGGCTCTCGTATTCATATGTGCAAAATACTTATTTTTTGCACATTACCCAAGTGATTTTGTGGCGGTTGCCTACGCCCTTTATATAGCACGCTCGCGCGACTGCCGGCGGAACCTCTCAGATCGCGCTCAGCGCTAGGGAACCAAGGGTCTTAGGATGAACGCGACGAGAGAGCACCTACTTGCATTCGTTTACAAACGGTCGTTTATTAGCGATATCTTAAATTGCAAACGGCTCTTTTCCATGCCCCTGATAGGCTATGCGCGCGTATCCACAGAGGATCAAACCCCCCTGCCCCAGTCCGAGGCCCTTCAATCTGCGGGTTGCGCAGAGATCTTTGAAGAGCACGCCTCAGGTGGCAATCGGGCGCGGCCGGTGCTTGCACGTGTGCTGGAGCGGATTGGCAAGGGCGACACGCTGGTCGTCGTGCGGATCGACCGGCTTGCGCGGTCTCTGTCGCACTTGCTTGAGGTGATCGAAAGACTGGAGGGCAAGGGGGCGTTCTTCCGCTCGCTCCAGGACCCGATCGACACTGCCTCGCCCCAGGGCAAGTTCACGTTGCAGGTTCTGGGCGCTGCGGCTGAGTTCGAACGCGCTCTGATCCGCGAGCGTACCAAAGCCGGACTTGCCTCGGCACGCTCAAAGGGCCGCGTCGGCGGCAACCCAGGTCTTCGCGCCAAGGACCCTGAAGCGCTGCGCAAGGTACGGCTGGCGCGGCAGGATGGCTACATGGAGCGCCTCAACGAGACCGCGCAGGATTGGGTGCCCCATGTGCGCCGCCTGCGCCCCGATATGGCTTGGGAAGACGTGCTGCGGATCATCAATGGCCCCCTGCCCCATGATCGGCGCTGGACGCAAAGCCGCCTGCTCCGCGCCGTGAAGGCATACGTGGCGGACGGATTCCTGCCGGCTGAAGTGCTTGGGCGCGCCGGTCGTCGCGAAACCGACGATCGCCTGCCTGCGATTGTCGCCGCAATCAAAGGTGCTGACCCCGAGATCACCTTGCAGGCAATCTGCGACCGACTGGAATCCATGCGTGAGCGCACCCCTCGCGGTCGCACCAGCTGGCAGCCTTCCTCAGTCAGAATGCTGCTGGAGCGGGCAGAGCGTCTCGGCCTTTTGTAGGCGGCGATGGTCGGCAAACTACTCCTGTCACTCGGCCAAAATCTTACAGAATCATCGCCTCAACTGGACGAAAACCACGTAAATATCCAACAAAGCCTTGGGGTTAGTTCGCGCGAGCAGAAAATATCTCGAAGGGTATCGGCTTCGCCAGACGCGGCCTTTATCGTTAGGAATCAATGCGTTATATAGCGCGGGCCCCGCGCGGCCAAATTGGTGCTGTGGATAACTTTTGCACTACATCTAGATTCTTCTTGCCGGACTCAGATGTTCGTGGCATTTCCATTCTGACGGCAAAACGCGTCAGACGTGGCTTTAACCGTCAGAACGACAAAGAGCTTTAGCAAAGGCCATGAGAGGCGGCAGAACATGGATGATCGAAATACGGGCTACGCGCAAGGCATAGGCTCTTCTGACATCGGAGCATTCGCAGACAGTCTTGCTGAGTCGCTTGACCGGCAGATGAAAGTTGCGTTCGAGCCAGAAGAACGCAAGTCCTTGCGCCGCTTCAGCTCGACCGAGGTCGCCGAGTTGCTGCGCGTTAGTACGTCGAACCTGCGCAACCGCCACAAAGATGGCAGCTTCCCAGAAGTTCACACTGACGGTCGCGGTCATAGGTTCTACACGGCCGAAGAAGTTGACGACCTCCGCAACATTTTGGCGCGGACAGGCAAAAATGCTGACGCGTACAGACCTGGCCGCCGAGACGGTGACCGTCTTCAGGTCATTTCGGTCGTGAATTTCAAAGGCGGCAGCTCGAAGACAACAGCGACAATCCATTTGGCACACAGGTATGCCCTGCGTGGCTACCGCGTGCTTGTTCTGGACCTCGACCCGCAGGCCAGTTTGACGACATTTTTCGGCTTCCGGCCTGAGCTCGAATTCGCCGAAGGCGGCACAATCTACGACGCATTGAGATACGATGATCAGGTTCCGCTCTCGGAGGTCATCCAGAAAACATACTTCCACAAGCTCGACATGGTCCCGGCTGGCTTGATGTTGTCCGAGTACGAAACCGAGACAGCGAATGCCCTTGCGCGCAGGGTTCAGCCGATTTTTGCAGAGCGTCTTGCTCTGGCGCTAGAGGAAGTCGACTCAGACTATGACATCGTGCTGATCGATTGCCCTCCGCAGTTGGGCTTCCTGACATTGACAGCATTGGCAGCGTCCACGGGCTTACTTGTGACGGTCGTCCCCGGCATGCTCGACATCGCTTCGATGAGCCAGTTCCTCAAACTCGCTTCGGAAACGGTCAAAGCCGTCGAAGAGGCGATTGGACGACATGTCACTTGGGACTTCGTAAAGTTCCTGATCACACGCTACGAGCCGTCGGACGGACCACAAACGCAAATGGCCGGGTACCTACGTTCAATCCTTGCGGGCCAAGTCATGACTGAACCGATGCTGAAGTCGACAGCCATTTCTGACGCCGGCATGACTCAGCAAACCATCTATGAGGTAGACCCGAGCCAGCTCATTCGGAAGACCATTGATCGGGCTTTGACCAGCGTGAACAGCGTTGCCGATGAGCTGGAGCAGACAATCCAAATGGCATGGGGGCGTCGCTGATGGCTCGAAATATCTTCAACCAGCCACCGAAAGACGAGAAAGAGTCGGCAGCCCCCTCCCCTGCCCCGGTCAAATCCTCGAAGCTACCTGGCTCGGTTGGCGGATTGCGGGACTCTCTCCGGGAAATCACTGCCAACTCAATCCGAGATATCGAACCCGACCGGATCGATATGGATGGCCTCCGGGATCGCCTGATCCTGGAAGATAGTAGCATTGAAGATCTCGCCGAAAGCATTCGCAAGCATGGTCAGCAAGTGCCGATCATGGTTCGCCCCTCTGACCAACCGGATCGATACCGCATCATCTACGGGCGTCGCAGACTTGCAGCCATTCGAAGAGTTGGTGGAACCGTCAAAGCGATCGTTCGAACGCTCGATGATGATGCTTCTCTGATCGCGCAAGGTCAGGAAAACAACCTGCGGCTGGATCCGTCCTTCATTGAAAAATCTCTTTTTATCAAAGAGATGCAGGAGGCCGGTTACAAGCCTGGCGTCATTCAGGACGCCCTAGGCCTCACCCGGCAAGGTGTGTCGAACCATCGTGTAGTCATCGAGCAGCTGCCTGACGAACTTGTCCGGCTTATCGGCCCGGCTCATGGCGTAGGTCGACGCCAATGGGGTGATCTTGCTGCACTTTCAGAGAAGGTTCCGCTTGTCGACATTGCGCGTGAGACACTTGCCTCTCTGCCTGACACCACTCCAAGCTCGGACAAGTTTCAAGCCGTCTATGTTGCTTGCTCCAGCAAGGCGCGTGGCGCAGCCGACCAAAGCGCCCGTGGCCAAACGACCGTGGTAAAGGACAATAGTGGTAGCCCTGTCGGCACACTTTCAGTCGATGGCAAGTCGATCGCTATCAAGATCACCCGCAAGGACAACCCGGAATTCGGCCAATGGCTCGAAGAGCGCGCGGAAACCACGCTGCGACAGCTTTTTGAACAATGGCAGAATGAGAGAGGCTCGGGGAGCTGATCCCCGGTCATAACCAAAAACACGAGCAGAGGAGAAAGGCGAAGACCAAAAAGAAAAGAGCCCCCCAAGGTTTCCCCCGGAGAGCCCTCATCATCTGATTAGCACCTGTGATGTAGCAATCTCCGACATACCGGTCAAGAGTCACCGATTCGGTGGACGTCTTTTTGTTGCCTTTTCTCGCCAATAACAGCGGGAAGAGCCGGGGAAGCTGTGGGCCGCAACGGTCGTCGTTCAACAAACATGGCATTCACAAAGCTTTCCGTTCAGACCTTTGGCGTCGGCAAGGGCACCCCCGCCACGTCAACACCTGAAACCGACATCTGGGCAGTCTTCCGCGCGCTCAGAGATACTCGCAGCCTGTTCGGTCTCCGTCCAGGACATGTTCAAACGCTCCAAGCGATGCTGAGCTTTCTCAAGCCTGGGCATGGAGACACAGTCTTCGCTTCCAACGACGAGATCTGCCGTCGAGTCGGCGGGATCGATGAACGAACCCTCCGTAGGCACATCGATCGCTTTGTTGAACTCGGTTTCATGAAGCGCCACGACAGCCCAAATCGCAAGAGATACCGAGTGAAGTCCTCCGAAGGTCAGTCCATTAGCTATGGCTTGTCGCTGGCTCCGTTGCTCGCGCGTGCCGGCGAACTACTTGCGACAGCCCAAGCGATGGAAAACGCTCGTCGGGATCGCGTGTTTTTGCGAAAGCAAATCCTAACCAAACTTGCTCAGATCGACGAAGCTGACCCCGAGAACGAACTCACTCATCAGGTACGCCGAGTTCTTCGGAGGAAGCTCTCGATCGCGGAGTATCGTACTTTGCTCGGCGAACTGGAGGCTCAATGCAAACAGATGTCCACCGCGGTGGACGCACCAGAAACAATGAAACTGCCCGCCAATGACGGGCAAACTGTCCGCCACCATTCTAAGTCTAAAAAAGAACAAAAAGATTTAGAAAGCGGGACCAACAGCCAAACACCTCCCCTGCAAACGCTCACAACCGTTTGTGACCAGGCTACATCGTTCGCAACGAACTCACTTAGGAACTGGCACGATGTCGAAAGCCACGCGAGAACGCTCGCTCCAATGATGGGAATCCACGAAAGCACCTTCGAAAAGGCTGCTAAGAAGATAGGCTCTCAAAAAGCATCATGCGCCATCTTCATAATTCTCCAGATGAGCAATCGCATCCGAGACTTTGGAGCGTATTTCCACAGCATCACGCTCGGTCGCAGAGAAACTGACTTCAACCCATCACTGTTGTTGGAAAGGCTTTCTCGTTCTGGGGCAGCAACTGCGTGATGTCCACCGCGGTGGACATGTCGAGAGGTAGAGATGGGCTGTGAAAGGGGTGACGGGAAGTGAGATCGGGAGAGTGGCTTCCGGCGCCCGTCGCGGAGAAGATCTGATGGCGAAATCTGCCCAGAAAGTCACCCTGTCCCCGTCCCGGGACATTCCCTTCGACAAACTCGTGCTGAGCCAGTCCAACGTCCGGCGCATCAAGGCCGGCATCTCCATCGAGGAACTGGCCGAAGACATCGCCCGCCGCGGGTTGCTGCAGAGCCTGAGCGTTCGACCCGTTCTGGCGGATGATGGTTCCGAGACCGGCAAGTTCGAAATCCCCGCTGGCGGTCGGCGCTTCCAGGCCCTGTCTCTCCTGGTGAAGCAGAAACGCTTGGCCAAGACCACGCCCATTCCCTGCATCGTGCGGGATGCCACTTCCGCGATCCTCGCCGAAGACGACTCGCTCGCTGAGAACATGCAGCGCGCAGCCCTGCATCCGCTCGACCAGTTCCGCGCCTTCGTGGCGCTTCGGGAGAAGGGTCAAGGCGATGAAGAGATCGCAGCCGCCTTCTTCGTCACGCCGCAGGTGGTGAAACAGCGCCTGAAACTCGCCGCCGTGGCCCCTGCCCTGCTCGAGCTCTATGCCGAGGATGAAATGACGCTGGAGCAGCTGATGGCCTTCACGGTCAATCCGGACCACGAGCGTCAGATTCAGGTCTGGGAGGCGATCAAGTCGTCCTGGAACAAGGAGCCCTATCAGATCCGGCGCATGCTGACGGAAACCTCCGTGCGGGCCTCTGACCGGCGCGCCGTCTTTGTCGGCGTCGAGGCCTACGAGGCGGCGGGCGGCACCATGTTGCACGACCTCTTCCAGGGCGACGACGGCGGATGGCTGGAAGACCCTGCCCTGCTCGATCGCCTGGTCAGCGAGAAGCTTCAGGCTGAAGCCGAAGCCATCGCGACCGAAGGTTGGAAATGGATCGAGGTCTCGCTCGACCTGCCCTATGGCTACAGCCACGGCCTGCGACGGCTCAACGGTAATCCGGCGCCGATGTCGGATGACGAAGGCGCGGCCCATGCCAAGCTGCTCGCCGAATACCGGGCGTTCGAAGAGGAGTACGAGGGCCAGGACGAATTCCCTGAAGAGACCGACGCCCGCCTTGGCGAACTCGAAGTCGCGATGGAGAAGCTCGAGACGCGGCCGCTGATCTTCGACGCGGAGGAGATCGCGCGGGCAGGGGCCTTTGTGACGCTTGATCGCTCTGGCGAGCTTTCCGTCTATCGGGGCTTTGTGCGGCCGGAGGATGAACCTCGGACAGAGGCCGACGTCCACAGCGGTGAACAGGCGGCAGACAGGCAGGGCGCTGAGCTTTCGGCGACGAGCAACGTGGATGGTATCGGCCATGGCACGGTGATCACCTCTGCTGGTCAAGCGCTCGGGGCGGGTCTGTCGGACGAAGAAGACGATGGTGCCTTGAAGCCCTTGCCCGAGCGGCTGGTCATGGAGCTGACGGCGTACCGCACCTTGGCATTGCGCGAAGCTGTCGGGCGTTCTCCCGACATCGCGCTGACGCTGCTGCTCCTGAAGCTCGTCAACGACACTTTCCGGATGTCGAGCGCTTCAGGCGGGTGCTGCGAGGCATCGGTGCGTCACGTCTACATGTCGGCGCAGGCCAGCGATCTGAAGGACAGCGTGGTTGCCAAGCTGGTGGACGATCGCCACGCGGAGTGGGAGGCCGACCTTCCGCTTGGCGACGATGCCGCTCTCTGGGAATACCTGACCTCCCTCGATCAGGTGAGCCGGCTGTCCTTGCTCGCGCATTGCCTTAGCTTCGGGATCAACGCGCTCCACGAGAAGGTGAACCCCTACGGTGCCGGTATCTCCGCCAGTGGTCTGACCCGACGGATGGCGCAGGCCGACTTGCTTGCACAGGCAGTCGATCTCGATATGGTCGAGGCTGGCTGGGAGCCGACGGCCGATACCTACCTGAACCGCGTGCCCAAGGCCCGGATCCTTGAAGCCGTGCGCGAGGCAAAAGGGGAGGGGACGGCGCAGCTCCTCGATCACCTGAAGAAGGCCGAGATGGCGACCGAGGCCGAGCGCCTTCTGAAGGGCAGCGGCTGGTTGCCGGAGGTGCTTCGCCGTCACGATCTGGCGGCACTCGAAGGTGAAGAAGGGCAGGGGGCGTCTGGTGACGTTCCCGACACCGAGTTGTCCGAGGATGTCGATCTGCCCGCCTTCCTCACCGCTGACCTGCCGGGTGATGATGCGTCGATGATGGCCGCGGAGTGATCCGCTCCATCCGAGGGCGGGGAAACCCGCGCTCAATCACATAAAATACAACAATATCAATAAGATGAATGCAAAATGACGCATTCAGGATGAGGAATCATGTCTCCAACCACCATTCTCGAAACCGCGCCCCTGGGCGCGCTCATTCGCTACACCGATAGCACAACGAAACCGCCCGCCCGGTTCACAAAGAAGCTCGCGGCCTGGGAGCGCTCGAACGGCGTCGGCCGTCTCGTCAAGAAGGAGCCGCCGCGACCCTATCCGACCTGGACGGCGCCGGCGTCGTTCACGCTGCACGAGGGGAACTTCTCTTCGGACGGGGTCATTCTTGTCACCATCATGCGGACTCATTCGGCTGACAGTGCGTTGACATTCGAAGTGGCTGAGGAGCCGAAGCCCGGACAGGTGCGCGTCGTGCTGGATTTCGGCGGCTGCACGGAGCTGCTCCACCTGGCCGAGTCCGTCACGGCTGCCGAACTCTGGATCGCCAGAGAAGGCTATCGCAACGCGCGGCTGGAGATTGTCGGCGAAGAAGACGCCGGTAGGGCAGGGGACGCGGAGCTTGCCGCCTGAGCCTATGTAGAACCCAAGGGGCCCGCCCAAGAGCGGGCCTCTCATCCATGACGCCCCTGTCCCGCGAGATCGCGGGGCACCATAGGATCCATTCCAATACGGAAAGGGATCGTCATCCAAGAGCCTGCCCGGGAGGCTGGCAGCGAAAGCACCAGTGGAACATACGGCTCCAGTCAGCGGTCGCACCATCCCCCGCTCGCCATTCCCTTCCTTGCCCCGAATCCTGTCTTCGAGATCAACCCGCGAGGGGTCGGACTACGGGCGAACCCGTGCCGCCGGGTGGATTCGGACGAGCCGAACGCACCCGGTGATGTCAGCCAGTCTTCGGGCCTGCGGGGTCCTGTCGCGCGGGGGATGGTCCTCCGCCTCCAAGACAGGAGCCAAACAGATGTCCCGCAAAGATGCTCACGCCTTCGCCGCTTCCCTCGCCGCCACGCTCATGGTCTCGATCGTCGTCTTCCAGGCAGGTGATGGAACCTATGGTGCCGTCCCCGCCGATGAAATCGACGGCGACGAGGTCGTGATCGTCTCGGAATACGACCCGTTCGGGTGAAGCTTCGGCCTCACTTCCCGAGGGCCCAGGCGTGGCACAGGTGTGCACCTGGGCCTAGTAATGCCCCCGTGACCGGGGATAGTCAGTCGGCTAACAATCGCTTCCGACAGTCTGCTTCTACCATGTTCGGGAAGCCTTTTCGTCGACCATCCCTATATGCTGGAAACAGCGGTCACCCTCATGGTGAGCGCTGGTTACATGACGTTCATCAGCGCGGGGTCCATTCCGAACAGGCTGCTGGCGCTGTGCGCTGCCTTTCCGAGCGTGACGCTGCATAGCACGGTAACCGACGCGCCAGGCCAGGCCCTGATGATCTTGATCCCAAGGCTGCATTTGACCCTTTGGGAACCAAAGTGGATGTCGCTGTCACTCGCTGTCGTCTATCGGCAACCTGAGCGATACTTGAAAACCTGTGGTCCGGCCCGGCCGCGGCGATTGAAGGACAAGGCGGCTGCTGATCCGCTCTGCGATTGCGGCGACGATGGCAAGACCCAGGCCGCTGCCGTCGGAGGTGGCAGAGGCCCGCTCGAAACGCGCTGTCAGCCGGTCGAGTGTTTCGCCTGGCACGACAGGGCCGTCATTTGCCACGGTGAACTGGCCAGATGCGGTCAGCGTGACGTCGACCGGGGTAGTCTGTCCCCCATGACGAAGAGCGTTTTCCACGAGGTTCCGGCACAGAATGGCGAAGGCGTCGGGATCAAGATCTGACATGACAGCCATGTCGGGAAGATTTAGCCTGATACGATCTGGCGTGCCCGTGCGGCCAATATCGTCCACCACAATTCTCGCAACGCCCCTCAGATCCGAGCTTTTGTCCATCCTCAATCGCCCGCCTTCTGCCCGCGCGAGTTGCATCATGCGTTCTGTGCGTCGCGTCAGCCTTTTCAGCGTCTCCTCGATGTCGGTCGCACGTTGTGCAGCCGCTCGGTCCTTGGTTTCCGACCTGAGCCTCTGCGCCTGCGCGATCGCTCCCGCGAGTGGTGTGCGCAACTCGTGAGCGGCGTTCGCGGCGAAGCTTCGCTCGGCCTCGAACGCCTCACGTAATCTGGCCAGCAGGCTGTTCAGCGTATCAGCCAACGGGCCGATTTCAGTTGGAAGCCCCTCGTGAGGAACCTGCGAAAGGTCGCGAGCGCCACGTGCTTCCAGCCGCGCGCGGAACCGGCGCAGAGGATCAAGGCTGAAGCGAACTGCCAGGATGATCGCGATCAAGGCCACTGGAAGCACGATCAGCAAGGGCAGGCCGAGACCCATCTGGATTTCGCGAGCCACCGACATGCGGTGGGCCAGCGGCTCGGCCACTGTGATGCGGATCGTGTCCTGAAGCGCCGCGTCGCTGTAGAGACGGTGCGTCGCGGTCTGGCGAAACCCGGGCCCGTCATAGAAGGGGAACACGGTGGGGTCCGCCGCATGCGATTGCAGCAGGATGCGGCCTTCGGCATCGCGCACGAGATAGGTGAAGAACTCGTCGTGCGCACGGATCGGGGCGAGCCGCTGGGTCACACCCTGATCTTCCCGCCCGACGATGTCGGTTACTGCCAGCGGCAGGATCCGCTCCGCTGTCTCACGGAGCGCGCTGTCGAAGACCTCGTCCATTTCGGCCCGGACGATCACGGCCGTCACCGTCGCAGCCAGCAGCCACAGCACCGTCAGCACCAGCCCCACGGATAGGCCGAGCCGCGCCTGAAGGCTTGCGGGCCACCTCATGGCCTGCCCAGGCGGTAGCCCATGCCGCGCTCGGTTTCGATGATTGCGCTCCCCAGTTTCTTCCGCAGGCGGCTGACATGGACCTCGATGGTGTTGCTCTCGACCTCGGCGTCGAAGGCGTAGAGCTTCTCCTCCAACTGCGCCTTGGACAGGAGCTGCCCGGGGCGCGCGAGGAAGGCTTCGAAGAGCGCCCATTCCCGCGCCGTCAGCGGCACATGTCTGCCA
This sequence comes from Thioclava dalianensis, assembly GCF_000715505.1. Classification (GTDB taxonomy): domain Bacteria; phylum Pseudomonadota; class Alphaproteobacteria; order Rhodobacterales; family Rhodobacteraceae; genus Thioclava; species Thioclava dalianensis. The sequence continues at coordinate 2,125 of NZ_JHEH01000034.1, read as the reverse complement.
TCCCGATGGACGCTGCGCGCAGCAAGGTCGATGTCGAGCGGTCCGTGGGTCAGGATCGGGTTGGGGTTGCCGCTGTAGCGCCGCGCGACCGATCCGATCCGCGCCGACAGTTCCGACAGGTCGAAAGGCTTCACAAGGTAGTCGTCTGCGCCCGCGTTGAGGCCTTCGATGCGGTCCGACACTTGGTCGAGTGCGGTAAGAATGATGACCGGCGTCACGTCGCCCCGCGTGCGCAAAACCTTGAGGAACCCGATGCCACGCCCGTCCGGCAGCATCAGGTCGAGCAGGATTAAGTCGTAGGACGTAGCAGCCATGGCATCGCTTGCCGCATCCAACCGCGTAACCCAATCCACTGACTGGCCATCGGCTGCGATCTGGTCGCGCACGGCAGCGCCGAGGGTCGTGTCGTCTTCGATCAGCAATATGCGCATGGTCGTACCCGTTCTTGTCTGATGTCCCTGCATGATCCGTCTGGCTGACACGAAGCTGAAGCCTGTGGGTCGCGCCCGTTCAGGCTGTCGTCAGTTTCGCAGCGCATGAAGTGCATCAAGAGGCGAGCCACTAGGAGTGTGCCCCATGAAGAAGACATTGACAATTATCGGCTTTCTCGCGGTCTTCCCGGCCGGCGCGGCGCTGGCTGACGACGACTGCTTCGTTCCGATGGCTGATTGGCAGCCGCGCGACGCGGTTGCCCGTCTTGCCGAGGAAAATGGCTGGGCGGTGCGCCGCATCAAGATCGACGATGGCTGCTACGAAATTGACGGCCGGGATGCCCAAGGGCGTGCGATCGAGGTGACGGTCCACCCGGCGACGTTGGAAGTAATCGAGTTCGAGTTTGAGGACGACGATGATGATCGTCGCGACCGCGATCACGAGAGACGCGACGATGACTGATACGGCGCATCGTGATGGTAATGTCTCTGCGCCGGGCCTTCCCACACTCCCTCGGCTTTCCCTCAACTCTCCTCTGGCCCTGACGGGCCCGGTGCTGGTGGCGCTGCCATGCCTGCTGGCGGCTCTGTTCGGGATGAACACCTATGCGCCTTATGGTGCGGATGCAGCATTTGGTATTGCCGTCGGGGCCGCGGCAGTTGTCGCGATGGCACAGACCTTGATCCTCGCCGCACGGCCGCCACTGGTGGAACCATTGTTCGGCGGTCTCGATCGAATGTACCGGGTCCACAAATGGCTCGGCATTTCCGCGATGGTCCTGATGATACTGCACCAGCAGATAGAGCCGGATTTCGAGCGTTTGGTGCGTGAAACCTCCCTTGGGGACCTAGGTGAAGAGGCGGGCGAACTTGCCTTCAACGCACTTCTCGCCCTAGTCGCTGTCAGCTGGTTCCGGAGATTGCCCTTCATCGGGCTCGAGATTCCCTATCAGCTCTGGCGGTTCAGCCATCGTTTCATGGGAGCCCTTTTTGCAATCGTGGTGTTTCACCAGTTTTTTGTCGACATGCCTGCTGGGGTAGACCCGACATTCATGTTGGTGCTGAATGCTTTCGGCATCGCCGGAGTGGTCGCCTGGATCTTCACCGAGTTGCTCGCTCCGCACCTACGGCGTAGAGACTTCACCGTCAGCCAGATCAGGCAGACCGGTGACACGACCACCTTGACCCTCCGCCCCGAGGGGCGGGCCATGCGGTGGCGGCCGGGGCAATTCGCCTTCTTCCGCGCGCCAGAGGCGGGACTGTCCGAGCCGCACCCCTTCACGATCGCCAGCGCCCCGCGCCCTGACGGCACCCTGACGTTCTCCATCCGGGGCTTGGGTGGCTGGACACGAAGCCTGCCCGCCATCTTGCGGACCGGAACGCGTGTGCAGGTCGAAGGGCCATATGGACGGTTCAATTTCCGCAAGGGCGGTGCGCGCCAAATATGGCTTGCCGGCGGCATCGGTATCACGCCGTTCCTCGCCTGGGCGGAAAGCCTGACAGAGGCGGAGAGTCGCGACATTCACCTCATCTACTGCGTTCCGACACAAGATGAAGCGATTGGCGTAGAGACGCTGCGCGCTGCGGTTGCCCGCAACCCGAGGTTCAGTTTCGAGGTGTTCGTCACGGCGCGCGATGGCAGGCTCACGGCTGAGCGGCTGATCAGCGCCACCCCTTTCGCCGTCCGGCAAGCC
>NZ_JHEH01000033.1 GCF_000715505.1 Thioclava dalianensis | reverse complement strand
TCAGCTCCCCGAGATCGGCCTTGATGCGCGGCCCCGCAAGATACCAAAAGCTGGTCACCAGAAGCGTTGAGGCGGTGACAACCGCCGTGATGTTTCGGGCGAATGCGACCCACCCCTCTTTGGTTTCCTTTCGCATGGCCGTCATGCCCCCTCCAATCGCGCATAAAAAAGCCCGCCTGTGGCGGGTCGGGTTGTCTCAAATGTTTTGTGGTTCAAGCCGCGTAGAACACCAGCGCCCCGGCAGCGGCCCCTATGATCGTCGCCAAGGCGTCCAGCGCCTCGGGATCGCCCTTGGACATGGTTTTGTCATAGATCACCTCTTTGGCCACGGCGATGGCAGCCGCCGCCAGCAGGCCGAGCATCGCCGCAACGCGCCGATCAGCATCAATCGGCAGGAGGATGGCAAGGGCTGCGAAGGTGAGCGCGAGAATGAAGCCGCCAGCGAGGTGGCGGAACTTGTCAGGCTGCATTGTCGCCTCCGTTGGATAGCGCCGCGTTGAAGTCGGCCATGGCCGCGCTGACCTCATCGACCGAAGTAGCGACCTCGATGGCGTCCACCGCCATAAGCCGGATCTTTTCGAGGCTCGCAGCCGCGCCGCGCCAGATCGAGGACATGTTGACCCAGATCTGCGCCAGCTCATACGCGCTCGGGGCCGTGACGCCGACCTCTGCGGAGAGCAGAGGATAGTGCGCAATGTCGGGATCTGCATCGGCCAGATATGCCGTGGCTTCTGCTTCCTTTGCGAGATAGACCATATCCTGCCCCGGCAGTACCGTGACGAATGCCTCACGCGCGGCGGTCATCTGCGCGGCAATGGCCTGCTTGGCCACGCTCTTGGCATCGGCCAGCGCTGCAGACGCCCGCGCCTCCGCCGTGACAAGCTGGCTCATGTCGATTGCAATGGTCATTCCGGGGCCTCCTCTGGCTCGGCGTCATAGGGCGGCAGATCGACGGTTCCGTCCTCGGTGACAGTGATCGGCGCTGGGAAGCGCGATTCTTCGGGCGCATTCGGGCCATGCGGCAAGCGCAGCGTCAGGGACAACTCGCCATTCGTGCGCGTGATCGGCCCGGTGACCCAATCTGAGGCCACCGCCTCTGCGGGCAGTGTGGCGCCCTCAGGGATGCCTGAGAGATCCAGCGTCTTGCCGTTCAGTGTCAGCACATCGCCAGCGACGGACAGACTGAGCGGCACATAGAGCTGCGGCGGCGGGGAAAATGGTGTCAGGTTGATTTTCATGGCGTCACTCCTTAGAACCAGCGGCCAACTGCAAAAACGCGGATAGAATCGTTGGTTCGAGAAACTGCGGAGTACACAGAGAGCGCCCATTGAGTAGCGGTAGAACGGGCATTAACCCACCCGTATACCGTTCCCGACATCGATCCAGCGGAATAGGGAGATGACACGAATTGTGCTGGCATCTGGGCCGCAATCGCGTCTGAAAAATAAATGGATCCTAGCGCAATATTTACGTTGATGCCTGACAACACAGTGGTGCAAATCTGAGTGCCATTGGCAAAACGAACATACTCTCCATTTGCATTCGACCCGTATTCATCTTGAATACTCCATGGTTCCCAAGATGCGCCATTCCACTCCCTGTAGAACAGCCCGAGAGTTGACATGACATATTGAGACGTCTGGGCATATGGTGCGCTTTGACCCCGCCGCAGCACAATCATATTAAATGCAGCTAGACCATCTGGCTTGGTTCCCGTGGCTCCACCTTGAACACGATAGAAACCTGACGGCATCTGATCCGGATCATCGATGTCGCCAGAAAACTCAATGATTTGACCCGCGATACCCCCTGCACCTACGGTCATAAGACGCCCAGCCGTGGTATCCGTTGCAGATTGCTGCACCGCCGTGCCGGTCAGCAACCCGGCCAGCACCGCGCCAGCCCCCGACCATTTGATGATATCGGCACCGCCCGCCACCAGCGCCCCCTGATTGGCACCGACCCGCCGCAGGCCGGTGTCTGGATCGCTCGCGAAGCGCACACCCGGCGCGGCGGGCGTGCCATCTGGGAACTTGCCCTGCCCCGGCCCGTCCTTGACCGCCTGATAGCCCGCCAGCAGAGCCGTGACGCCATCGGCAAGGTCTTTGCTCGGCCCGAGCGTCGGGGCGATGGAATAGGACTTTCCGCTGCCTGTTACTCCGAGGTAGGGCGTGGCCAGCGTGATCGATGTGTCACTGTTGACCGAGGCGATCTCATAGGCCACACCACTCGGATCGCGCAGCAGCCACCCGGCAAGGATCTCATCTACCCAACCCGTGCCGCTGCCGGTTACTGCAGTCGAGCCGTCTGTGACGCTGATCGTGCCTGTCTTGTACCAGCTCATGGCTATCCTTTCGGTCTCTTTGGCCAAACGACGCTGGCCGGGTCTTTGGTGTTGGTGATGTCGAGCAAGGCTCGGCGATATGCAGCCCAAGCCGCGCGCTGCCGGTTGGTCATCGCAGCCCACCGCAACGGATTGCTCACAGACGGATCAAGCACTTCGCGCAGAAGCCGGTCACGTTCGGCCCGCAGCGCGGCAAAGGCTTGCTCGACGCGTTGCTCATCCGTCCGTGGGTCGATCCATCTCCGAGTGGCGTAGTCGAAGATGTGAAAAAACGCGCCTTCTGGGCGAGGCGGAATTTCAACAGTTTCGCCACCCTCGATATATGTGCGTCCTGGAGAGGTCGCTCCTACGAACACCGCGCACCCATCTGGAGCCTCGGGCTCAGGATGTCTGTCTGGGATCGACATGGAGGCTTTGATCTCGCCTGTCTCAACATCATAAATTGCGTAGTCAGCCATTTTGGTCACCGCTTGAAGTACGTCAGGGCAAAAGTGAGAAAGTTGGAGTTGGTGTCCATCGATCCCTGATAAACCTTGATCAGGTTGTTCCCCGCATCGAGCGAACTCATGACGGGAGGTGCTGGCTGGTTTCCGGGGTACTCCCACACCACACCGCCATCAGCATTCGGCGTCCCACAGTAGACATAGAAACTCTCACGATTTCGGACCTGAACCCTAAAATATGCTGGACTATTGTCGCCTGTGGGCGCTCCAGCCCTAGGGTCGATACGGGCATCCTTACAGCTCATGATAACGATACTGTCGTCCTCCACGTTAAGGTTGAAGGAGTACACAAGCTGCTCCGGGTCTCCGTAACCACCGACAGCCACCGAATAATCAACTGATTCAGTGACAGACCCGTGAGCAAGTTTAATCGTGTCAACAGAGAGATCTTCGATATTGGCAGACTTGATCTCCGCAGTTCCGATCATCGCCGACTTGATCCACGCCGAGGTGCCGATCAGCGTGTCGGTCAGGAACGTGCCAGTGACCTCGACATCGCCATCGAGCTTGATGTTTTGGCCATTGATCCGGACGTTAGACGCTGGACCACTGATCGGGTCGTCGGCTGCCACAAATTCAAAGCCCGCGCTCGCCCCGCCTGCGGCAATGCGCAGGGTATAGGTCGCGGATGCATAGCCGTTGATCAGAGCAATTGCTGTGCCCTGCGTGTCTACAGTTGAACTGATCGTTCCCACGGTAGCAGAGAGCGCCGTGATATCATCTGCGAGCGCCTGATCCGCATTCGCATATGCTGTCTGCACATCATCGATGGACGACTCATTGTCGCCGATCCGGGCAAGCAGCTCAGTGCGCAGACCGACCAGCGCCTCTTGGCCCTCGGCAAACTTGACGAACGCGTCCTGATGATAGGCCGCGAGATCGCCCTGCGTATCGTCGGACTGCGCATTGCGCGAGACGATCTCGGCCAAGACATGCTGAGCCGCCACATCGAACTTTGCCCGCACATCGGTGCTCTGCGCCTGCGCGTATTCCAGAACGCTATCTGCGCGGTCAGAGGCATCGTCTGCGGCCTGTTGCGCATCGTCAATCGCATCGAGGATCGCATCGGCCAGATCCGCAGCACCGATGCGGGTGTCGGTCGTGGTGACCGGCAACCATGCAGACCATTGCTGCCCATTGTCCGAGACGAACTTGCCGCGCACCTCGTAATCTGTGACTGGCGTGAAATTGCCGTTGATCACCACCGAGTAAGGATCAACGACCGGATCATACGGGACCGACCCGCTGTCATAGATGACGGCCCCGCCATCGAGGCGCGCCTGTACCCGGATAAACGCCACGTCATAGCGCCCACCGGCGCACGTGACCTTGATCGCCGGGATGCGATCGACGCCGTTGTTATCCTTGATCGTGGCGCGGTCGACCGACCAGCCCGCGATGACCGGCGGCACATAGGTTGTCGTGGTGATCGGAGTGATGCCTGTGGGCTGCTGATAGGCAGACGACCAGTCGTAATCGCCGGGATCAACTTCGCGCAGAGAGACCGCGACCGTGCCGCCCTCGGCCAGTGTTACCGCTTCGACTATGAACGACTTATTCACATATCCATTGATCTCGCTGGTCCACTGGATCGTGTCGACGAACGGCTCAAGCGATGCCGCCTCGGGAGGCAGCTGGATCTGATGACGCCGAAAGCGGCGATAGGACAGCAACTGCGCGCGCATGAGGCGCTGCACCTGAGTTGCGAAGGGGCACGCGCTATAGGTCATGCTGGCAGGCAGATACCTCCCGTCCGCGTCGATCAAATCCGCGTCTCGGAACTCCGGGGCATCCTTCGATGACCATTTTTCGGCAGGCTCGGGATAGGTGGCGCGGAGCGCGTTATAGGTCTGATCAAGGCCCGGAAACGGTTGCAGGGTGCTCGGGTCACTCACGACGATGGATTCATCCGTGATCGCAAGCACCGGAGATCCGGGCACCCCGACAATCGGCTTGATGGCCCCGCCCACCTCGGAGAACTGCATGTTCGAGGACTTGCCGATCGCTTCTAGCATATCGAGCGCATCGCTGCTGACATCGATCTCAAGCCCGACGCGGTGCGCAGGCTCTGTGCCGCCACCTGAGAGGCTGACCTCGGCGTCGTGTTCGTTTGCCGCCGCGATCCATGCCGAGGCAGGCAACCGCGCCGCCGCAAGGTTCTGTCCGCCAAAGACCCATGTCGAGCCGTAGTAGATCCCGCGTGCCACGGTGTAACCGATGACAGCCGGATTTTCTGAGAACTCCCACGTCGCAGGATCATTCCAGCGATGTGCGCCAGATCCGCCCGCCGTGCTGTCCTTGCGCAGATCATAGCACGGGATGCCCTGCACTTCGAAGCTGAACTGCGGGAACGAGGGCGCGGTCTCTTTGTCGTATCGCCAAGTGATGACCGCATAGGCTCGGCCCTTGAAGGTCGAGGTGGCGGGCCACGGGTGATCAGGATCAGCGCCGAACTTGTCGACCAGATAGGGGTCTGCGGCGGTCTGCGTGCCGTCATAGAACTTGACCCACAGGCGATTTCCATTGCCGTTGTACTTCGCGAGCGGAGCGCCAGCTTGGTCTGAACCATTGCCGGAGAAGTCAAAACGCTCATCGTCGATCCAGACCCCGGCCAGCCCGGTCACCGGGATCGAGGACAGCTCGACTACATCGACATAAAATTCATTGCTGCCGCCCCATGACCCAGCATATTTGCGCCGCCCGCCCGTGGCGTAGACACCCACGACAAAGGTCTCGGGAACCGCATCACCGATCTGGGCATCAAGCGTGACGCCGCGATCAGCTTGCGTCTTGGGCTTGTTCAGCGCCTGAGAGAGCAGCGAGGCACCGGCGCTGATCGCAAAGCGCGCAACCGTGCCCAGGAATGTGCCAGCGGCCAGCGCACCGCCTGCCGAGAACACGCTGACAACTGCCCCAACAGCAGCAGCCACCGGGCCAGCATGCACCGGGGCCGCGACCAGCAGGGCCGCAGCGAGGATCGTCAGAAATTTCATTGTGATTTACCCGACCTTGAAGGCTCGTCTGGCCTGCGCACGGTCCACCGTGCCCCAGCCATCTTCACGCAGCACAAAGACCCGTTCGCCGTTGAACACGCCCAAAGCGTGGCCCATGGCGTCGGCCTCGACCGCTGCGAGGTCACCGATCCGCGCCTGCGCCGGGTGGATCTCGGGCAGTACCGTCGCGACTAGATCGGCCAGATCCTCAAACCCATCATTGCGCAGCACGCGCAGCGCCCCGATGCGGCTGGAATAGCGCCCCCGCCACGGCGCGGAGAGATCCGTCCCGAGCAGCGCCCGCGTCACATTGCCCGCCAAGCCCAAAGCGCAGTCATTCTCGCCCCAAACGAACGGCTTGCGCCGCATCTCAAACACGGCCTGATCAAGCGCCTCGCGCCAGCCATCCACGCGCTTCATTTGCCACCTACCTTGATTTTCCACGAGGCGACCGTGCCCGCGTATTGGCTCGACGTATCCCCGCCGCGCTTCATCGCTTCCTCGGACGATGACTTGGCCGGGTTCGTGCGATTGAGCATCAGGCCGATCTCAGACCGGACCGACAGAGTAATGCTGCCATCACCAATCTGCTCTGAGATCGGTGCATCATCGACCAGCCCCACGAAGGCGGGCTCATATGCCCCAAACGGTGCCTGCGTTGCCGGGTTGATCTCGATTGCATGCAGATCGGTGCGCGCGAGCCGCACATCATACTCGCGCAGCATCGAGGTCACCGCAGGGTGCAGGTCATAGAGCGTGACCGAGGCTGTGTAGATGTCGAGCCCCCCCGAATAGACCAAGTCAGTCACCGCCAGCCCGCACTGCCCGAGATAGTCGCGCGTCACCAGCGTCCCGGTCTGCCCGTCCACGACTTGAATGCTCACATCATCATCGCCAGACCAGAAGCCGAACGTGGCCACCGCGCCCGTGGTGCGATTGTGCGCTTCAAAATAGGCAAGCCAGCGCGTGATCAGGCCCGTTTCTGGCGCAGCCTCGCGCGCCGCTTGAATGGCCGGAGCTATATTGCGCATCAGCCACCAACCTTTTGGAGGACATCAATGCTCGCGCCTTGAGCAATCGCACCCACTGATATTGTCCATCCCGTGAAGGCTGCTGGGGCAATAATTGCTTTGATATACGGCCTAACAAAAACCGCAGCCGCGCCCGCCGAGAACCCGGCAGGGATTGCCGGGAAAACGGGGGCAGATGCCGCACCACCACTTGTCGCAGTCGCATCGTCGGATAGCTCGCCCATGTAGACGGCAGCACCGTCTACCAGTGTAAAACGATCACCAGCGCCGAGCTTGAACGCGGCAGGCAGGCCAGCAAAGTTGACCTGCAATCTGCTCGACGCGATGGAGCTGATCGTGACCGTGCTGCCCGCGAGCGCCGCGCCAGTTGGATCTGACACCGGACCACGGATCATCGGATCACACAGCAAGAATGCCTCTTTCGACCCGTGCAGCGCATTGATCCGCGCCGCGATAGGACGTGCATCTGCTTCGCGCCGCGCCGAGAAAACTAAGGAGGCCTGCCAGATCGGCGGGGCCAGCTCAGCCTGCCACACGCGCCCGTCGCCTTGCCCATTCGTTTTGTCGCTGCGCCGGATCGACCAAGACGCCTCGCGCACCGGCAGCTTGTCCGACAGGAACGCCAGCGGATAGGGATAGGTCAGCGCCATTAGCGACGATCCGGCGCGCGTTGGATCTGCTTGATGCGCGCGGGCAGAGCCTTGTCATAATCCGCAAGTTTTGCATCGATCAGGCGACCCACAGCATCCGCGACGTCACTCCGCAGGACTAAAGGGGCGTCCTCCCGGCGACAAGCATCATAGGCAGAGATGGCGTGGCGCACGGTCTTTTCAGCCATGTCTTTGACGTATGCCTGAATCCCCCCGCCTTCGACCTCACGGGCACTGATCTTGACGCTAACTTCGCTCGATGGCAGTTCCACGTTCCGGCCCGTGATCCGCATCATCTGCGCACCGCCATCATCTTGAACGGCCAACTCCAACGCTGGGGCGGGCATATCGACCGGCGCGCGTTGCGACATTAGCGCCTCCACCTGCCCCGTAAGCAGTTGCACCTGCAGCTCAAGCAGAGCAATGCGATCGTCATTGTTCATCATTTCATCCTCGGATTGCGGGCAATTTGCTGCACTCGGCCCGGCATCTGCCGGTCATAGGCGGAGATGCCAGTGCGCGTCGTTTTGGTGGCTACGTCCTGCACATAGGCCCCAAGGCTCCCGCTCTGATCCACGACTGGATTGAACGTCACAACGACTTGCTGATCTTGGGCATTCGAAGCCATCCTCTTGGACACGTCATGCGGGATAATCCGGGTGCCACTCGGCAGATCTACGATTTCGCCGCCGCGCTCATTGATCGACGTAAGACCACCGCGCCAATTGTTCGTGCCGTTTGCGTTCTCTCCGATCAAACCGCCGAGCAGGCTTCCGACCCCGCTAAAGGCCCCACCTGACCCGAACAGACCGCGCGCGGCAGAGGAAGCCAACTTGCTCGCAATCTGATCCAGAAAACTCGCAACAGACGATTTTAGCGCAGAGAACCCTTTCAGCGCGCTCGAAAACAGACCACCCAAAGCATCGGCACCGGCGTTGGTCCTTTCCTTCATTTTTTTCAGCTCATCGCTGGCCTTTTTTGTGCCAGCTGCAGCCTTGCCCCCGGCTGCCTCGACCGCAGCACCTGCAGGCGTAGCTACTGCGGGCAAGTTCGCAACTTCGGCCCCCGTCCCGCTGATCACTTCTTTCAGTTTTTGCCACGCGGTCATCGGTTTGCTTGCAGCCTGCTCAAGCATCCGGCCAGCCTCCGCGTATGCGCTCGACTGCCCGCGTAGCCGATCCGCAATGCCGCTCAGACCGCTGGTTGCACCGTCGCCATCAAAGGTATTGGTGTTGAACCCCTTCAAGAATGCGCCCTTTACCTTAGCGCCCGCCTGCATCGCCTTCGCGGCGTACTCGTTTGGGATCTCTTTGAGGTCGATCGCGTCGGCCAGCGCGGTCCCGGAGAGACCGAGCTTTTCGCCAATCCAGCTATCCGCAACGCCACCCGTCAGATCATCCAGCGCGCCAGCGACCTTCTTGAGCATCTTTTCAACGCCGCGAATTGTCGCGTTTGTCGCCCCAATTACAGCAGCACCAATAACATCCGGCAGCACCGACCATATCTCTTTCACCGCCTCAAATGCGCCTCGATAGACGCCGACATATCGGTTTGCGAATGTCACCCCACCCGAGACAATCGCTGCGAAGGCATCATAGGCCCCCGCCTGAATATTCTTCCACGCCCCCTCAATGCGCGCGCTGGCAGCGTCCGTCTTGAGAGAGATCTTATTCCAAGTCTCTTTCACGACATCCCAGATCAGGCTGAATGCCTGCCCAAAGCCGCCGACCGAGGCCGAGATCTTCGTGAATTGATAGATAGCCTCGCCAAGACCCACGATAAGTGCGCCAACGCCGAGGCGAATGAATGCGCCGCGCAAAGCGACCAATGCCCCAGTGAGCTGGATTGCCTTGATAGCGCTCAAGGCAAAACCTGCCGCCAGATACGTGGTGAATACTGCAGCCGCCGCTGCCGCATACGATGAAACACGCCCTGCAGCCGCGACGATCAAATCCAGAACGCTGCGCAGCGCCCCACCCTCTTTCAGGCTGTCGGTCATTGCTTTGGCCATCATTCCGAACGCAGGGACGACCTCAAGGGCGATCTGATCGCGCAGATACATCCAGACAAGCTGCAGGCGCGCAATCTTATCGTTTGCAGCCTCGATCTTTGAGCTATCCACCTGCTTAAGAGCGAGGCCGTATTTGACCATATCGCTGCGCGCATTGCGCAGGGCCTCACCTCCTTGCTGCAGCAGCAAGACGATATCGCGCTGACGAACCCCAAGAGCCTGCATGACGGCGGTGGTCTGGCCAGTCGTAAGCCCCAAGTCCTTGACCCGGTCAGCAATCAGCGCAAGCTTTTGATCCGCCTCAAGGCCTGCAAGATCACTCGCAGAGATACCCAGCGTGGCAAGTGCTGCAGCAGCGTTCTTTCCTCCCTTTGCGACCTCGCGATCCATGGTCTGCACTGAATCGGAGAGTGACGAGACCGATACACCAGCCTCGCCCGCCGCGAGCTCAAGAGCACGATAACCGCCGACGCTGGTATTGATCCGACGCCCCGCCTTCGCGACACGGTCGATATCTTCCGCGCCTTTCAATGCCGCAGCGCTGACAGCCGCAAAAGCAGCAGCCGCAGCAGCACCCATGGCGACGAGCGTCTTCTTCAGCTGTGCAGAGCTGTTTTTCGCACGCTTAGAACCACTCTCGAACTTTGCGCTATCCAGCCCGAGGTTGACGCGCAGCGCGCCGATGACCGAAGATGCCACTTTGAGCCTCACGAGGTTAGGAGATTTGGTTAGTTATGGAATTTTTCAAAATCGCAGGATCGATCTTGGCCATTTTGATCTGCGTACCGTTCGTTTGGCTAATGTGGTCACTCGACGAAAAACCTCGGAAACCATCACCAGCCGAGCAACAACTCGCGGGCGCGAGATATGCATGCCAAGAATTCATCTCTGACCGGCTGCATGATCCGTCATCTGCCGAATGGGGCATGAGTTCCGGTCACTGGTGGCAGACATGGCCCGCCCAACCTAAGGGCAAAGCGGTCACCGTCTCCGCGACTTTCCGCGCCAACAACGCGCTTGGGATCAAGGTGCTTTCGTCTTGGACCTGCAAAGTCAAAGAGACTGATCAGAGCTGGCAGCTCATCAGTCTTTCCGAGACTTAGAACCCCTTGCCAATGCCCGATCGATCTTATCCCACGCAGCGTTAAACCTGCGCACGCGCTCCGCCCGATCAGGCTGTCGCCCGATGAAGCTTTCCAGCGATATCGGCTTTTCAAGATGGGGCAACATCGCGCCCCACCAGACCAGCTCACGCTCGCGCTCAAGCCGCTTCGCCGCGCCCTCCATCTCGACCATCATTAGGCGCGGGGTGATTTCCCAGAACCGCGCCGGATCGAGACCCGCCGCGATGTAGTTTTGAAGGATGGCCCCGCAGCTCAGGCCTTCGCGCGCGGGGCCTTGCGGTTTCCCTTTTGCGGTTCCTTGACATCAGGAAATGCCGCCGCCAACAGAGCCGGAACCAACCCGTTGTCCTCGGTAATCAGATCATCCGCTAGATCATCCGCAACCTCGGGCTCCATGCCCTCGCCTTTTTGGAGCGACAACGAGACCACATCGATCATCAGACGGAAGGGCGGCACGCCCTCCATGTCATCATTGAGCAGCCCGCCGATATCATTGCCATACTTTTCCTGCAGCGTGGCAAGCCCAGCCCATGTCAGACGCAGACGCAGATCTTTGCCGCCAAAACTGCGGTGAACGGTTCCCGTTACATCTGCCATGATTACGCCTCGACGCGGTCATTGGTGGCTTGGCGCTCGAAGATCTTCATCGCGACAGTCGCCATGCGCAGCTCGCCGACCGTGCCACCAATCGTGAAGCTATTCACATAACCACGATAGGTGCGGCGGGAATCGTCGATCTTGAACTCGACCAGCACATCTTCACTCGTGCCCGCCTCCGTCAATGCGGCCAGCTCATCGAGCAGCACGTCACCGGGATCCCCGGCCCAATACTGCTTATCTTGCGACCAATCGGCCACCGGTAGAAGGCCGGGGATCGTTTCTTTGGTGCGCCCAGGCGATTGCATGTGCGTGGCATCGACATCTTCGGGCACGCTCTCGGGCATCGAAAGCTCTTTGATCCCAAGAATCTGCGTCCAAGTGGTGGCTTCAGCGACAGTGCGGCCAATCCACAGCTCTTCCTGATAGGCGATATCGGCCTGAGAAACTTTCTCAACCATTGGTCTTTCTCCAGTTTGTCATGAAATCCACCGAGATCCGATACGGCTGATCGCTCGCTCTCGTCTCGGTATTGCTGCGTTGAGCGACCAACATGATCAGCCGCCAGTTTCCGCTCCGATATCCGCTCAGGAGATCGATCACGGCCTCGGACAGCGCGACCGCGCCGCCATAGGTGCCCGCGTAGCAGTCGACCTGCACGCGCCCGCGCCAAAGCCCATCCGGGCCCTGCATCGTCAAACCATCCGCATTGTCGATCAGCTCCAGCGCAATCGCAGGCAGCGCCACGCTCTGCGGCAAAAGCCCCCAGTCAATCGCGCTCGCAAGCGCGCTCACCGCCGCTGAACCTTTCAGCAGCGCGCGGAATTCCTTTTGCATCAGATCACCCGTTCGAGATGCGCATCCCGCGCATGACAAAGTTGGAGATCTGATCTGTCAAAGTGTCCTCATCGATACTGCCAGGCATCGTCCATTCGCAGACAAATGCCGCCAAAATCCAGATTCTCGCGACGACGAAGAGCCACTTCTGAAACCTGATTTTCAACGTAATGCTAGCCATATCACTTCCCCTTCGCGGCCCGTCGCGCAGCGCGTTGGGCGGTCTTCTCGATCTCAATCCACATCTGCTCTGCGATCCGGTCCAGCGTGGCCTTGGACTCTGCGTCCCATGCCGGTCGCAAGAACGGCTGCGGCGCCTGATAGATATTTCCGAACTCTTGCTGATGCGCCGAAGACAGCGGCCCAGCACCGACGAACATCTCGACCGCAGCCTTGTCATTGCGAAACATCTTGCGATGAAGGCCGCGCTGGCGCTTGGAGAGCTTTGTGCTAACCGCCACCGAGGTAGAAAGGGCCCGCGTGGCGCCGACCGGCGCGAGCGATTGCGCGAGATCGGCCACTGGCTGGGCCGCTGTTTTCAATGCACGGCGCATGGTGGCCTTAGCTGTGGTCTTTTTCTCGATCTGCTCCAGAGCGGCTTCAAGATCCTTAAAACCGGTCGTCTTGACTGTAACGGTCATGTGGAAACCGCCGACGCGGTGATTTCAAGATCTTCCCGCTGGCCGATTTCCTTGATGCCTGTGATATCAAAATCCACGCCATCGCAGACCAGGCGGTTTTTTGGCGTGAGTGCCCGTGTGAAAGCGCTGGACCGTACAACGAAGCGGCTGACCATTGTTGCCTCAAGCCAACCCGCGACGGCGCGTTCGGCATCAGACACATCTGTTTTGCTGCACCAAACCGGGCTTCCAATAGCCTCAAACGTCTCCGTCTCTTGGAAGCCATCATCGACTTTCACCGGCTCCATAAACTGGACACGCCGATCAAGCTGCCCTGCGCCGATCATGAAAACACCCGGTAAGTCGAGAGCAGTTCTCTCCATCCCATATGGACTTCGGTGACGCTAGAAGTCGAAGCTGTTTCCCGGAAGCGATACATGCTCGCTGCATGCTGCATGATTGCTACCTCGATCGGATTTGGAAGACCGCCCGGGTACTCAGTCGCAAAATCGCGCCGGAGGTAGCGCTCCGCATGCGTCGTGGCCGCAGAGAGCATCCGATCTAGTTCAAGATCGTCGTCGTTGAAATCGATCTTGAGATGCGATTTCAGGTCGGACACCTGCAAAGCCATGCGGAGCGCTCCCTACCGTTATTTCTTGCCGTCTTGCTTCGGCTTCTGGTCGTCCTTTTCGGCGACCAGGGCCTGCAGCTCGTCGAGCTTTTCTTTCTGCTCGGCAGCCTCCGCGATAACATCATCGCGCTGCTTCTCAGCGCCTTCCAGCGCCGCAGCCAGCTCGGCGATCTTGGCATCGCGCTCAGCGAGCTTTGCCCGCTCAGCTGCCAGCGTATCCCGCGCTTCGGTCAGCGCTGCCGTCATCGTTTCGAACTGTGCAGACAATTCTTCGGAATCGCTGCGCTCTTCGACCAGTTCGGAATCGGCTTTCGCCTCCAGCGAGACAAACTTGGCAGCAAGTTTCTTCGCCTCGGCTTCACTGACTTTTTTCAAAGCCGGGTTTGTGCCCTTGCTATGCGCGGCGACAACTGCCTGCGCATTCGAGTTTTCGTCGTCGAGGCGATACACAACGCCACGGCGGAGCGTGCCGATCTTGGTGTGCCGCGTCGATTTCACATGAATGAACATCTCGGTCTCCCGTCAGAGGAAATACAGCGCGCCCATCATGGGCGCGCCATCGATTTGTTGTGTCGGTATCAGGCGAAGGTGAAGTCGCCCTGCACCATCGCCAATGCGCGCTTGTTGGCCATAGCCACGCGCTTGCGCGCCTTCATGGAGATCATATCCTCGACGAAGTTCGTGCCGTGCTCAGTCGAGAACAGCACTTCCGTTTCCATACGGTCATAGTAGGTCGCGGCCATTGCCAGATCCCCAACCAACCATTCGCCAGCGGTCATCGAAGCAGTATCGACGACATCCTTGCCCCAGAGCATCGGCGTGTTTCCGGTGGCCGGGTTGCCCCAGACATACCGGTTATCCGTACCCGAAACTTTGAGCAGCTCGATCGCGGCCCAGTCGAGCGGATTCATCAGCATGGCCGAGGCGATATAGTCCTCTAGGGTCACCTGGAGGATCGCGAGACGCAGGCGATCAATGCGGGTCGCATTGGGCAGACCAGCAGCTGCGACGAAATCCGGCGCCTCGGTCAACAGGCCAGAGAGGTTCTCGCCGGTACCGTCGCCCGCAAGGATTTGCTTCTCTTCCTCCAGGTCGAGGCCATAGCGCAGCTCGCTATCGATCTCGGTCTGCAATTGATCCGCATCAGCCATCGCCTCTTCGGAGATGCTGGTGACATGACCGATCTTCTTGACCTGCGCAGTCGCCTTGGCCCAGCCATAGGTCGAGGCTTGATAGGTACCGCCCTCGGCCACCGGCGCGGCAGCGTTGGTGCGCACCACCTGCTTGCGGTAGGTCACCAGATCAGAGGACGTGCGACCTTGCGTCAGAAGCTGACGCACCAGCAAGCGACGGCGGGGCATGCGGACCGGATCGCGCTCTTCATCATGGAAGATCAGACCACCACCCGAACCAGCCGCCGTCGTAATGGCGTTGTTCACCATGAGAGAGAGCGAGCCGCCATTGAAGGCCTTGATCTTTTCATGGCTGTCGATAACCGCTTGACCGAGCGACTTGACGCCACCGGCCTTACCGCCGCCAAGGCCGCCATCTGCGATCTGTTGCGCGATATCGAGATGCTTTTGGTTCACACCTTCGAGCTGGTCGGTGATCTTCTTGACCGCGTTGCTCAGTTCGGCCTGTTGGGTCAGAAGCTTGTCAGCGGCTTGCTTGGTCTCGGCAGAAACCTCGCCCGCCTTCTTTGCCTCGGTCAGGGCATTCTCGGCGGTCTTTTTGGTTTCACCGTTGATCTGGTCGAGCTGTTGGCTGACCTTCTTGAGCATTTCCTCGGTACCAACAGCATCGTTGCGGACGCCACCGATCACAGCCACCGGGACATGCGTCTGCATTGCCGCCAAGCAAATGGCGGGCATCATGGCCTTTTTCATCGTCGTTCTCCTTAGAGAGTTTGCAGTTTATTGAGCGCTCCTTGCGCCCAGTCGCTAACGGCAGCGCCAGACATGCCGGTTGGGGCAGCGCCAGACTTGCCCCCCTTTGCCGCGGCGAGAAGCTCTCGCCGTTCGGATTTCGTGGCCCGCACGCCATTGGCGAGCAGCATGTCGAGCTTCTTGAGCGCCGCGAGACCGGGCTCGACACTGTTGGACGGAGCGGCATCGATCTGATCGGAGCTGAGCAAGTCGTCAGCGAAACCCTGGTCAACGGCAGAATCGCCGCCGATCCACGTTTCTTTGTCGAGCATCGCAGCAAGCGCCTTCGCATCAATGCCAGTGCGCGCCGCATAGATACTCACCGCCGCCTCATCGAAAGGTTCAAGCCAGTCCGCGACTTCTCGGAAGGCGTGCCGGTCACCTGCGGCCAGCACCCACGTGTTATGGATCATCAAAAAGCTGGCCCGCGCCATGAGGATCTGATCGCCAGCCATCACGATCACGGAAGCCGCCGATGCGGCCATGCCCAGCACCCGCACCGTCACTTCGCCTTTGTGCTCGCGCAGCTGATTGTAAATCGCGAGCCCTTCGAAGAAATCTCCGCCCGGACTGTTGATATTGACCGTGACCGGGCCATCGCCCATCGCGCGCAAAGCGCCCGAGATCCGCTTGGCTGTGACGCCATCGCCCCATACGTCAGCACCAATCACATCGAGTACCGAGATCGTTCTCTCAGGGTCAGCGGCATTCGCTGCCGCTCGAATGTCAGGGTTCCAACGTTTAGCCGCGACTTCCCCAACATGGGATTTCACACCGGGATGCACCGGAACTGTCGCCTTCGGAAGGGTGCGCATCGTCATTTGTTTGAGTCCTTTCCAAGATCTCCGATCGGCGCAAGCGCGGTCTGCGCCAGCAACTCGTTTGCGTTCGGATCAGAATGCGGCGGCAAGTCGAGTTTCGCGCGCCGCTCGTTGGCTGTCATGGTTCCCGACTGCCCCATCTTCGACAGGAATTCAGCCTTCGATTTGCTGTCCATCTGCAGCATCGCCTCGCGGTTGAACTTGAAGAACCACTTGCCGCGCTTCTCTGCCGGAACAAGATCACGATTCAGCCGAGCCTCGATCCGCGTTAGGAGAGGATTGACACCAAGCGTGAGCCAAGAAAGCATGATCGCCTCAACCCCGCTGCCCCACATTGTCTGCCCGTTCCCTGCATGGCCGATGATAATCGGCGGCACACCGAACCATCTGCAGACATCCTCGACCTGAAACTGCCGGGTCGCGAGCAGCTGCGCGTCTTCCGGGTTCATCTGAACCTGTTGAAATGTGAACCCGGCTTCGAGCGCCATCATCTTGCCAGCGCGGCGCGATCCGGCGAACGACTGAAGCATCTGCTGCACCTGTTCGCGCTGCTCATCGTCGAGCGTCTGATCGGACATCAAAAAACCGGCAATCATCATCATGTTCGAAAATACGCTGCCGGCTGTCTCATCCGCTGCGAGCGCCGCGCCAATCGAATTGGCCCCATATTTGATTGCCGAAAGCCCGATCCCGGTGCCCGGATCAAAGCTGCGAAGGTGCAAGACCTTCTCCGCTGGCAGTTTTTCGCGCTTGCCGCGATCGTAAAACTCATAGACCACCCGACCATTCTGATCGAGATATGGCGTCAACCCTGGCAAAGGCTTGAGTCCAACCAGATTGCGCCCGACAAATTGACGCTCAGCGACAGCATTTCCACGCATCGTCAGATGGGCAACCATTCCATCCCAGAATTCGACATTGGTCTGCACAGAATTCGGGCTTGAGGCGACGATAGAAACGATGTCGTGGTCTACCTCACGCCGGGAATTTTGCCCCTCGCGCTCAAATAGCTTGAGAGGCAACGAGGACACCACTTGCGAGGTAACTTTGACGCAATCCCACACAGCCGAAACTTGCAGGGCGGTATCCGCCGATACAGTCTTCCCTGCAGCCGAGCGGTATCCTGCAGTCGGCAGCGACTGCGCGGCAGGCGCGCTGACCCAACCGCTTTCGCCCGCAGAAAGCTCCTGCCGGACACCTCGAATGGCTGCTTTGAGAAGTCTCTTCATACCACCAACACCGGTTTCGACAGGAAGTCATTCAGGTTGTTCCGCTTTGCTGCGACAGGGCTCAGGCTCATCAGCATCACGGCATTAAACAGCGCCATCAGCGGATCGATTTTTGCCGATCCACTTTGCGCCTTTGTTACGACCACGGCATTTCCCCGGGCCTCGCATTTCGCATTACCGACACACCACGTCATGATCCTCTGACCGCAGTGGACGAAGCTTCCGTTTTTCAACTTCACAGGTGTCGTCTTGATCGCCGCGTTCAGCTTGTAGCCCTGACTGATCGGGCTGATATCGGTCATCTCGAAACCGCCATCCGTCAGCGCGTCGATGATCGACCCCACACCCTCGGGGTCCATTCCGATCGCATTCTGTGCCGGAAACTTTCCGGCGTTGCGAATGCGCTGACAGATCTCGACGATCTCCGGGTTCGCCTCATCTTCGATATTATCCACAAAGACCAACTCGCCCTCTTCTTCGAGCTTTAAAAGCTCCGGAGCGATGATCTGGCGCAGGGTCAACACATCCCGATCAGCCCACGCCTTTCCCCAATGCTGCCACGCCTTGGTTTCTCGATGGCGCCCCAGAACTCCGAGGCCAAGCAAATCGTCCAAGCCGCCGCCATCGACCCCAACGACGCAGACGTCAGACGTCTCGATCACGTCCTCAAGCGTCATTTTTCGCGCGGCCTTTAGCCAGTAATCGGCCCCGGCCCAGCGGCCACTGCCAAGGCCGATTCCAATCTCGACATTAAGGTGCTGCGAAGCGAACAACGCCAACGCCTCTGGCCCGTCCTGCTCCGCCTCGATCATTTTGTCGCGCAAATAGTCGAGCGAGACAGAGCGCTCTAGGTTTGGGTTCACCAGTCCCCAAGTCTTCGGGTCGCGCCACTTCTCGGCCTTGATCATCGCCTTCGGCAACTCGTATAGAACCGCCATCATCGGCAGATCGAGCTTGCCGTCGCGCACATCGCGAGCACGCTGCAGCTCCTTCTCAAACTGGCCTGTCGGACGGCCTTTTGACTGCGTCGTGATTTGCAGCATGAACCCCTCAGGCCGAGATGCCAGACCGCCGCGCAGCTCGATGAAGATGTCGGGCGCCTTGTGCTTACTCGCGAGCACATGCGTCTCATCGACCAAGATGTACGTCGCCTTCGATCCCGTGACGACATCACCATCTGCCGAGAGGATCATGATCACCGCGCCAGTGGTCCGGTGGGTGATTTCCTTGTGGTTGTTCTGGACATGAAACAGCGTCGTAAGAACCTGATCCAGAGCAATGATGCCCTTGGCCTGTTTGAAGGCGATGCCCGCGATTTTCTGTGTCGGCGCGATCAGGATCAACTCTGCCTGCGGGCGCTCATTCAAGATTGCCGCCGTGACGATGATCGCCGCCGCGATCGCTGACTTGCCGTTCTTCTTTGGGATCAGCAGGAAGAATTCCCGCAGCAACCGCTTTTTCGTCTCCGGGTCGTAGCTCCCGAAGATCACGCGCACGAGGTCGAAGACCCACTCTTCGCAAACTTCGCCATAGGTGGGGGTGCCGATCAGGTCCGGGACGCGCAGCCGCTTGAAGATCCGCAGTGCCTTTTCTGCGACCTCATCAAACAACGGCAGATCCGGGATCAGCGAACGGCCTTCCTTGATGCGATCTTCCCAATCCGGGACTGCCGTTGCCCATTCCGGATTGCGATGATCAAATGTGCCGTCCATCAGTTGCGATACCCCGGGCTCAGATCATCGCCCCAGGTACTCTCTGAATCGCCCTCCACCAGATCTTTTGCCGCGCGGCGCTGAGCCTCTTTCTTTCCGATCACCTCGGGCTCTTCTTTGTCACCCGCATTTTGACGCAACTGAGCATCGATTCTCAGCGCCTCATCCTCGCCCATCATCTGACGCAACTGGCGCACCGCGCCCATGTCTCCTTTCTCAAGCGCCTTGCGAACGGTTGCGGCGAAGATCGCCAGCTTCAGACGATCCGGCATCTCACCCCGGCCTTTCAGCACAGGCCCAAAATTCCGCTTGAGCGTCGAGAGGCCAATGCCCAGCACCTCTGAGAGCCGCTGGTTCGACCAGCCCTTCATCAGACCAGCTTCCAGCATGTCGATCTCTTTTTGGGTCAACTCTTTTGCAGGCCGTCCACGGCGCCCCTTACCGGCTCTCACGGGGTTCCCGAACAGGTCAGTTTCACGAATGTCGTCCAAAATTCCCGCCTCCCCAGAAAAAAACGCGCAGATGAGGGGCGACGGGTCTGGGCGCTCAAACCCCCTGGACTTTTGACCCACCCCCTACCCGTGCAGACCGGCAGATTCCTCGCGCTGCTTCGCGCCATCATGGCAGGCCTTGCACAGGCACTGCAGGTTGCCCTCATCCCAGAACAGCGCGGCGTCACCGCGATGCGGGATCTTGTGATCTGCGATAGACTGACCCTTGCCGATTGCGAGCCGATGGCACCGCACGCAAGTGAAGTTCGCAGCAACACGAACCTTCAAGCTCAGCTTCTGCCAACGCGCGGTAGAGTACCACGCGCGCCATGGCTTGGACTCGCGGCGCTGAACTGTGCGGCTTTTCTGCGCCGCACCATCCGTGCTGCCAAACCGCGACGGCATTTGACCGAGCCTCGGAGGAAGCCCGCGACCTGCAAGCTTTCCCACTTACGCTCCAACAATGTCAGGATGAAACACAAACGCCCGCACGGTCGATCTGACCTGCGGGCGCAACGGTAGATGATGCCAAGCAATGTGCCTGCGAGTAGCTTAAGCGTCAATCCCCTTTTTCTCGATAGCCGATCATTCGGTCCAGAGCGGCGCACAGAGCGCCACATACAGCCGCCCTGTTGCTCGCGGTCTTGGCCGACCATCCAAACCGACAAAGCACCTCGCTCAGCGTCTGATCCTCAAGGCACACCGCATCGACCAGCACACCATCTGAGATCGTCCGCGCACCAGCACCGCGCGCCGATGGCCGAACACGCCGCACTTGCATGGCAACACCACCTCCGATCTTCCGGCGCAGCGCGTCCAGCTCGCGGCCTTCTGACAAATACGCGTCCATGAAATCGCCGCCACGACCGCCTGACCCTTGCCGCCCCTCAAGACTGGCCAGCTTCATACCGCCCGCATCGTGCCGCTCGCACAGATCGCGGTAGTGCCGCCCGATCGAGATTTGCGCGGGCGTGAGCGGCGCGGGCTTTCTCGCCTTCCGCGCCGAAACGATCATCCGGTCGAACACATCGACCGCGCGCAGTGCGGAACGTCCGCGATAGCCCATCTCTTCGGCACGAAAGCCAGCCTCTGACTTTGCATCCGGGATCATCTCGACAGGATGGAAAACCTCGAACGCGCCGCGCGCGGGCGCCGCCCCGATCATCGGGCCGCAGCTTTCCGGCGGTGTGGCCGCGCCGCGCATGGCGGCGAGACGCTCGCTGTCCGTCATCGCGACCCAATCATCGCAGCCAACCTTAGAGGGGCAGAGATCCCGGATCTTGCGCAACCACCGACGCCCACCCTCATCGAACGAGGCCGAGCGGATTGAGAGCCGCTCGCGCTGAGACAAGTTCTGCCACGCCCGTCGCGCCTCAGCGAACGAACCGAACGCCAAGTCGAAACCATCTGGCCTGCGGTCGAGCAGATCAGCTTGGCCGGCGAAATGGTCAAATACTTTTGTCATTCGGCACCGCCTTGCCCGCGCGACCAGCCATCGCAGCGCGCAATTACCTCGCGCCGACGCGCACGCCACGCCGCCTCCGCATCGCTCACATCGCGCCCCGCCGCCAAACGCCGCTCGATATCCTCAAGCCGCCGGACAGAATCTGCGGCTGACATTTGCGCCTGCGAAACGATGTAGGTGCCGGGCCAGAGCCTGTGCTTCTTGATCGCGGCCAGCAGCTCGGGCGCGAAGCCGCCATCGAGAGCGCGCCGCCCGATCTCATGTGCAAACACCTTGCGCATGAGCGGCGAACCATCATCAACCGGCGCCTGTATCTTGCCTGCCCAATCGAGCATGTCATTCGCAATCGGCATCCGGTCCCGCGCCTTCCCACCGGGCTGCGCCGCCGCGTGCTCTTCGAGCGCGTCCAAGCTCTCGGCGCTCATATATGCCAGCCGGGCGCATAGGTCGCGGATCATCTCGTCGTATTGCGCCTTGGTCAGACTCGCAGGCTTGACCAGCCCTCGGCGCTCCAAGGGCTTCACGAGATGCTCCATCACCCGCTTTTCACCGGCTTCTTGCTCGACACTGTCCATCTCAAGATCCTTTTCTCAGCAATTCCAAGGTTATCCACAGTTCAATCGGTTTGAGTGTCGCGCTGCGTATTTCTCGTTCTAATTTCATTGTCATTGTCATTATCGATGGCGACATTAGCTTTATGTCGTGTGACTGTCGGTTAATGTCGCAGCGACACTAAAGGCCTTACGCTTTCTCTTTCTCTGGGAACTTTCCGAGGCGCATCTGTGCGAAACATTCCTGCACAGCCTCGTGCAACTCTTGCGGCGTGCGCCGTGCGCCACCGCGTTGTTCGATGAGCGACTGAATCACATCATCGATCCAACGTATTTTCCGAGGATCTTCCGCCAGCTTGGGAGCCAGCGCCGCAACATCCTCAGTCAGACGCGCCAAACGCCGTGAGGCGGAAGCAGCCTCGACGCGCGCAGCATGGTTTGCCCGAGACGCGAATGCACTCTTCACGATCCGCATCACCACAGGGTGCATCAAACGGATATCCCCGTCACAGCGGCAGCGCTCCCAGCCATGCAGCGGGCCGAACTTAAGCTGACATAGCTGGGCGAAATGCTCGGCCTCAACCTTTGGCTGGATCATCCGAGCGAGCCGCCCGAGATCCGCGGGCAAAGTGCCAACTGGCGTTTCAAGATGCGACAGATTGAGGAGCTCGAACCACATGCTCTTGCATTCGTGCGTGCCATCCCAACGCATGTCTGACGCCATCCAGCGCCGGAATTCCCACTGCAGAAACGAATGCGAATCCAGCCGGAAATTGGCGTCGAGATCGTATTCAGGAAGATCACCAGTCGCGACCAATTCCATCGCCGCAAACTTGCTCATTGCGCACCATCCCGACGCGCAAGCGCCAACTCAAGAGCATCTGCCAGCACGCGCAACTGCGCGGGCATATCGGGACCGGGGAAATCATTCCAGAGTTTTTTGGCGGGCTCTGCAGCATCGAGGAAACGCGCCCAAACCACCTGCACCGCACCCTCGCCTTCGAGGACCGTGGCAACGCAATCGCCGACCGGAAGATCCGCGCGCCCCGACACCGCGATCTTATCGATCGACCCCATCACACACCCCCATTTTGGACATGCGACATCCCATCATCGGTCAACTCATAAATGCTGACATTTATGGATCGATCGACGACAAGAAGACCCTCACGAACATGCCCCCCAAGAATGTCTTCCGCGAGACGCGCATCCAATTGCGCCGCGTTCCGGAACTCCTCATACGTCAACGGAACTGCGCAAGCGCGCCCTTTGCGCCAGAACAAAGACAGCGTATCTCGGTGATTGCGGCTTGCTTTGAGCATCTCTCTCACGCGGCGGCCTGATCCGGCATCCTTGAAGCGAAATCCATAGCGCCGCGCGGCGTGATGCGCCGACTTGTGCTCAACTCCCATGCAGAGAGCGGCCTCTTCGGCAGTCATCCCAGCCAGCCAACAGTCCCGCCACTTCTTTTCCTTGCGCGCGAACTGAGTCACGAATGTGAGGCCATAACGCTGCGCCGCCTGGCTAACCGTCTTCTCTGAAACACCCAACTTTGCCGCCGCTTGGCGCAGCGTCATTCCGGCCTTAGCACAGGCTGCATATTTCTCGGGCCTGCGCTCAACATCCCAATGACTCGTAAACGCGATTTGATATCGCTTGGCAGAGCCTGACACCGCATTGACCGTTGAACCAAGCTCACGCGCTGTCTGCGCGATTGTCATCCCTGAGTCGGCACACCGCTGCAAAAACGCCCGCAAATCGTGCTTCATTGCGCACCCCCAATCGCCGCAGGCCGCGCGATCAGACAGACCGGCACGCCGCGCTCAAGCGCCCAGCACACCTCGCGCCAAACCCCGCGCGAGCGATCCCACCCCGTGATCGGGGGCACCGCAAAACAACCAGCCGCGCGCATCAGCGGCAGGCACCAGCTCGACCACCATGGATCATCGAGCGGATCAGGCCCCTGCCCGGCGCTCTGCGCGTATCGAATGACGTGATCGGCGCAGATGATCGGAGAGATCGGCGTGCCGCCCTCGACGGACAGCCGCCCAGACCACCAACCGGCCACGCGCGTCATGCTGGCATGTAGATCGGGCAGCCATTGCCCATTCGGCCCGACGACTTCGCGCGAATAAGGCGTGGCCAGATAGATCACCCGGTCCGATCCGATCCCGCACACATCAGAGACATGGCAATCGACGCGCAGCAAATTGCTGCCCGCGAAGGTTTCTCGGAGCCAGCCCCAATCGGGATCAACCGGCGCAAGACGCCCGAAATGGCCCATCACACACCCCCAATGCAAAGCTCGGGCGAGGTAACCCCCGCCCGAGCCCCAACAGGGGGGTGTTCCGCAGATTGCCCGCTGCGGCGGGGTTCGGTGGCGCGGCTTTGGAAAGATGATGAGGAGGAGCCCAAGGCCGCGCCGATCCGGTGCTCATGGGAGGAGCCGAGCACCGAATGCGAATAAGGCGCGGGGGAACTCCGACCGTAACCGCCCCCCGCTACGGCTCGCAACCCGTCCCTCACAGGCCCGGTCGGAATAGAAAGGGCGCGGCGGTCGAGCAGACCCACCACGCCAGTAACCCGCGCCAGACCGGCAAGACGGGCAGGTTTCATGGCCTGCGCACGGGGAATATCAAAACAACGGACGCTCATTGCGCGCCCTCACCCATGAAACGGGCGAAGTCATCCGGCCACGTGATCGCGGCCAAAGCCACCTTGTCACCCGAAGGCCGATTGAGCCCGTCCCACCAGTTGCATGCGGTCTGGAACGTCACGCCAAACCCAGAGGCCACATCTTCACGCGTCACGAACAGATGCTGAATCAGCGCCGCCCAGCGGTCGAGGAATTCCAGCCGATATGGCTGCGGGTCATAACGCCAGCCATGCACGCGCCGATGCGCTGCACGCGCTGGCCCGCGACCAGCGCCAGGCGCCGGTGCGAAAATGTTGGGACGGGACTTTTGAACGGGCGCCGTAGCAGGCTGAACCCGCGAAGAAGCAACAATGTGAGGTTTGGTCATGTCAGGAGGCCTTTTGCGAAGGTTGGTCAGCAGCCCCATCAACCGGATGCGCAGCCATCCATGCCCGAATCCTGTCGGCTGTTGCCAAGGTCGGGCTGGACGTACGCGCGACCCATCCGTCCCACGCGTTCCATTTTGCGTTGATCGCGGCACGGATGACCGCCTGCGGCTTCATGTTCGCACGCGCGGCATAGGTCTGAATTTCGATGATGAGCTGTTCCATAGCCCCTATGTGGGGGAATTATCCCCCATCGGTCAAGGGGATTTTTCCCGCTACCTCACAAAATCGAAAAAGGGGATAATGCCCCAATGAAAAAACAAGAGATTAGCGAGTTTGCTCGCGGCCTAGAAATCGCAATGGAGCTTGACGGCTGGAAAATGCGCCCGCTCTCGGAAGCGGCGGGCATGGGTGAATCTGCTGTTCGAGATCTCTTTCGTCGACCGACCTCGCCACGGATCAAGACCGCATTGGCACTTTCCAACGCACTCGGGCGCTCAATAGATGAAATAATCAGCCTTGGCATGGATCAATCTGGCACCGCACCGCAAATAGGATCACGCGCAGTTGCGGTCGCTGGCCGCGTCGGTGCTGGCGCTAAAGTCGTTCTCGAAGATACCTACGAGAAAGGCGACGGCCTCTATCATGTGGCCTGCCCGTCCGAACTGTCGCCTCATGGCATCGTCGCGGTCGAGGTCGAAGGCGACTCTATGGCCCCGTATTATCAGCCCGGCGCGGTGCTTTTCTACTCCCGCGAGGCCATGGGCGTCCCGACCGAAGCGCTCAATTTGATTTGCATATGCGAGGACACTGAAGGCCTCGCATGGGTCAAACAGGTGAAAGCCGGAACCGAACCCGGGCGGTTTCACCTGATATCGCTCAACCCATCAGGCACCAACATGCATGACGTAACGCTGAAATGGGCAGCACCTGTAAAGATCAGCTTGGCCCCTGAATTCGTTCGAAAAATTGGATAGATAGGAGGATCTATATGTCAGACCTAGAAGCACTGCAAAAGCGAATTGACGAACTGGAGGCAGATGTCGCAAGCCTGCGATCTTATGCGCGAAACTCTGACAAGACACTGGCGCGCCTCACCCTTCATATCCTGCAGCACGGGACAAACTCGCGATACAGGCCACCAGGGCAATCCCTCAATCAGCATGACATGAACGAGAGTGACCTCGCCTTTTATGGCAATCTGCTGCGGTAGTTACTGCTGGTGACGATAGTTGGGCCCGAAACAATGGACCTCCAATAAGGATAGGCGCAACGAAAGACGGGAACTCAGGCTCGCTTCGTGCGCGAGCCGTTCCTCAAGTCGTGCAATTTGGCCCAACGCCTCTTCATATCGAACCCGCATCTCTCCCAACCGATAGTCTTCGGCAGTAAACGGGCTGAACTTTTGTTCCATTTTTACACCTCGCGCGCCCCGCTGCGCGCGGGGTATTTTTGATTCTGGGCCCGATGCCCACCGGCATACGCTACAACGCGCCGGAAGCACCCCGCAACAAATTTGAGGGAAAGTTCCCCATTTTATCTTGACTGGGGGAAATTACCCCCATAGCTTGCCTTCATCGCAACCCGATGGAGGTATCCATGAACTCTCTCACAAATAATTGGGCAATCACGCTCATCACCGATCCCGTGCGCGCCGCGCAGGCCAGCAAAAAGCGCCGTCAATCTGCATGGCATAGCCTGATGAGTGCGCGCGGAAAACGTTGCCGCTATGGCTGGCGCGGCTGCGGATTCACCAACCGCACCAACGGCTCGGGAGACGCGGCATGATACACGCGCGCGCCTTCGCAACCCTCACCGCATCCGTCGCAGCCCTTTGGCTCGCGGCCCATTGCATCGCCAAGGCGCGCGCCGAAATCACTTTCACGCAGGCGGGCGGCTACTCCGAGATCGCAGCAAGCCTGCACCACAGCGGCGAGTGAGCCATGCGGAATTTCCTGAAATCTCTCCTATGCGTGCTGGCCGAATGGATGGCCATGGCCTGCGTTTACCTCGGCCTGACCGTGATCCTCCAAATCTTTGGACCAAAGGTCGGCATATACGTGGCCGTGTGCGCGCTCGGAATAGCGATCCTGCTGCTGGCATGGGTCAGAACGGAGGATAAAGAATGAGCACCAAACGAATCCGCGACCAGTTCCTGCGCGATGAGATCGCCAAGGCTGAGCGCCAAGACGTCGAGTTTCTTTCCGCGCAGCAAGCGATCAACAGCCGCCAGATGCGCCGCGATACCGCGCACAGCCGGAGAACAAACATCATCATCGCAGTGACCGCGCTCGCAGCAATCGCTTTGCTCGCGCATCTGCGCGGCTGGATCTGAAAGGCACCGCCATGCTCGACGCCTCCAATTCCGAACTCTTCGAGAAAGCAAAGGCGCTCGTGATTGAGCGGCAACGCTGCTCGACCAGCTTCATCAAGCGCGAATTCTCGATTGGCTACAACAAAGCCGCTCAGATCGTCGAAGAGCTGGAGTCGCAAGAGATCGTCTCGCGGTCCGATCACGTTGGCAAGCGCAGCGTCTTGGCGAGACCCGACGACGCCCTGACGCTTTCGATCAGCACCAAGGGCGCAGACGGCAAGACCATCACGTCCGGTCCGATCAGCCTCAATCAGATGAGGCAGGCTACCGAGACGATCCGCAAATTGGAAGGGAAACCACCGATGAAACACGACCCCGATTTTCAGAACGCAGCTGATCGCGTCTACAACGTTGCCGCCGACGAGCTGCGCCAATTCGTCGAACAGTTCGAAAGCCTTGAGGCCGAGAAAAAGGACATCGCCGATCAGCAGAAAGACGTCATGTCTGAGGCCAAGGCCCGCGGCTATGACACCAAGGTTCTCAAGAAGCTCATCGCCCTGCGCAAGCGCGACAAGGACGATGTGGCCGAAGAGGAGGCGATCCTTGACCTCTACAAATCCGCGTTGGGGATGGGCTGAGCCATGACGAAGCACGATACAACAATGGACAATTCCGCACAGACCCCCAAAGCAACCGCCATTGTCGATCTGGCAGAGATGCAGCGCGCGTCGAAGCTGATGTCTGACGTGGCCGACAAGTGGTGCACGGTTCCAGCTCTTAATTATGTCTTGATGACATTTGCAGATGGCACCCTGACCATGCGCGCCACCGACCTAGATATTGATGCCGAGACGACAGTTGAGGCCGACTGTTCCGGCAATGCAGTGGTCACAATCAACTACCGAACGCTTCGGAGCTTTGTAAGCGCCATAAGTGGCCCAGTGATGATCGAGGTTTACGCCGGAGGCAGCAATGACCCAAGCGACCAGATTACCTTGGCCGAGGGGGATCTAAAGCTCCGTCTGCGCTCGGTGATCCCAGCTGATGACTTCCCGCCGCGCCAGCCATTCCCTGACACAGCTTCGCATTGGACGATGTCGCAAGACAGCCTGATGCGGCTTGTGAATACCTGCTGGCACTGTATCAGCACGGAAGAGACCAGGTATTACCTCAACGGGATCTACCTGCATGTTGAGAACGGGAACCTTCGGGCTGTCGCAACGGATGGCCATCGGCTGGCCTGCGTCGACAGCAGCGAGAAGCCCACGCTTGACGAGGGGATGATCCTTCCAACACCCCTTCTGAAACTACTGCGCTCGCTGATGAAGAAAGCAGGAAACGAACCTGTGATGATCAAAGCGGCTCCGAACGCGCACAAGATTGAGGTGTTGCTTTCCGGCGTTTCCATTCGCGCCAAAACCATTGATGACACCTACCCTGATTATCGCAGAGTCATTCCGAGCGGCCCGTTCGGCATCCGCTCAACTCTGAACCGGACACAAATTCTGCGCCTCGCGAAAACAGCCTCAGGACTGACAAAAAACAACCCAGGCGCCGAGATCGACCCAAGGAAAGGCCGTTTGAGCGTGAAGGCGTTTGATGGGGATGCAGTTTCTGTTCCGATTAAAGTCGAGACAGAAATTGAGGGCCAATTGATGCCCTTTGGTTTCAATCTCGGATATCTGCGCAAACAGGCAGAGGCCACCCCCGTATTTACTCTGCACGGAACGGATCGCGGTTCGCCATTCATACTTCGCGGAGAAGACCCTACCACGCTCTTCGTTTTGATGCCTATGAGGATCGACTGATGGAGCGTTCTTTGATCCTTGCGATGGCCGACTACGCCCGACGCGCAAAGGAAGCTGCGCGACACACGCCCGGTGGCGTCCTGATGCGCTCTGATCGCGCAGGCCCACTGCGCGCTGCAGCTCGAAGCCATGGCGTCGAAATCGAAACACTGGAGCGAGAGTTGGGACTGGGCTCAACGCCTAGCAGAGACCCGTCGCAGTCCAACTAACCACGGAGGGAACCATGGGAACGCACGACAGATCTTTCGCAGCCTCAAATCCACCGACTTGGACGCCAGATATGCTGGCTGAGCGCTGGCACTGCAGCGCCGAGACGGTGCGACAGATGGTAAAACGCGGGGAGTTGCACGGATTTCGTACAGGTCGCATGATCAGGATTCCGTGGGGAGCCATCGAGGAACACGAATGTCAAACATCAGCATCGG
Source organism: Thioclava dalianensis (assembly GCF_000715505.1). GTDB lineage: Bacteria > Pseudomonadota > Alphaproteobacteria > Rhodobacterales > Rhodobacteraceae > Thioclava > Thioclava dalianensis. The sequence continues at coordinate 1,068 of NZ_JHEH01000033.1, read as the reverse complement.
CAGATTGCGCGGCGGATACTGCGTCTATTGGGATGACCCGGAAACGGGAAAACGAAAGCGTTATCAACTTGCGGCACGCACCAGAGCGCAAGCCGAAGCCGAAGGACGCGACCGGTTCCTGAAAGAGACAATTGCGCCTGTTGGTGCCACGATCGAGCAGATCTGGCAGGCATATATAGGTCACCTTGGCACGAAGCCTACAGCGACCACCATGCGCCACACAGGCAAGGCCGTACTGCCAGAATTTGGAAGCCTGCGGCCTGATCAGATCACCATAAATGATTGCAGAGCCTATACCGCAAAGCGCCTCGGCGCAGGGCGGAAGGTTGGCACAGTGCACACTGAGCTGGGGCACCTAAGGTCAGCCCTCAAGTGGGCCGCAAAGATCAGGCTCATTGATCACGCGCCCTATATCGAGCAGCCGCCAAAGCCCGACAGCGACGTGCGCCCGCTCAGCGACAAACAGATCACCGCTCTACTTGACGGTTGCGGCGCGCCACACATTAGGCTCGCAGTGATCCTCCTTCTTGCCACCGGCGCGCGCGTTGGCGCGATCCTTGACCTGACCTGGTCGCGTGTAGACTTCGATCGCGGGGTCATAGACCTCCGTCTGCCGGATGGAGTGACGCGCAAGGGCCGCGCAGTGGTGCCTATGAACAGAATGGCCAGATCCGCGCTGCAGACAGCGGCCCAGGTGCGCGTCACCGATCACGTTGTAGAATGGGGAGGAAATCGGGTGAAGTCGATCCGAAAGGGCTACGCGTCCGCTCTGACACGCGCGAATCTCAGCGACGTAAACATCCACCAGATTCGACACACAGTTGCGGTGAGGATGCTCACAGCAGGCCAGCCAATTGAGGCCGTCGCGCAGTATCTCGGCCACTCGAACACTGCCATCACCTATCGCACCTATGCGAGGTTCATGCCGGAACACCTCGCGAACGCAGCTGCGATTCTTGAGTTCGATAGGTTCACGGAACTAAAGCGCACTTCGTGAAACATACGTAAGTCATTGATTTAAATGGTGGGCGGTGAGGGACTCGAACCCCCGGCATCTTCGGTGTAAAC
>NZ_JHEH01000032.1 GCF_000715505.1 Thioclava dalianensis | reverse complement strand
ACTATTCTGCCCCCTCCGGCATCAGACCCCACAGAGGTCTGTCGCCCGGACGACGCAGGCAGCTTCTACGCGCGGAATCTGGTGGATGACGGAAGACAGTCTCGATTGTTGTCGTTTGGTGCAGTATTTGCACGGCATGATAGGCAGCAAAACATATGAAAAGCTGATTCCTCGCCAAGAACGCGAGGCACTGGAGCAGGCGCTTGGAATGGATTCGGGATATGTCTTGGATTTCAGCGACCGCACCTTCAATGACTTCTTTTATGAAACGATTGCTATCGACCCGGAAGACCAGTCGCGGCTCTTTAACGGTCGTGGAACCTCAAAGGCAAAGAGACTGCGTTCGTTTATTGAACGTGCCCAACCGGCGCTTGTGGCGAAGATATTGCGCGAAATGTGGGAATATCGGGAGGCACTAGAGTTTGCGCCATCTGTGCCGAACGAAGAAAAGCTGAAGGAGTCCTATTTTTCTATCATTGCCCGGATCGAGGGGCGTGCGGACGCCATTGACACATCTGCAATTGAGACGTTCGAGCCGAATGAAACGCTGGAAGAGCTTGTCGCTTCAATACGCCGCGATCTGGACGCGAACAAGCCACAGGCAGCTCTGGACCGCCTTCACACATATTGCATGAAGCGCTTTGCGTCTCTTGTCCGCAAACATGGTGGCGGAGAGTGCGGCAAGGACGATGCGCTTCACGCACGGGTGGCTAAATACGTAAAGATTCTGCGCGAGCAGCAGAACCTGAATCCGATTTCAGAACGTATTGTGAAAAGCTCCATCAGTGTTTTTGAAGCGATGAATCCGGTCCGCAACGACCAGTCGTTCGCGCACGACAATCCCGACTTGGTTCAGATGGAAGAAGCTCGTTTCGTGTTTGACAGCGTGACCGCGTTCCTGCGCTTTTCCAAATCTATCGACGGAAGGTTCTTCGAGGATTGATGCGGATCAGGTGCGACGTGTCATAAGGCGGATCGCGGCTTCCTGCGGTCCCCATCGAAACGAGAACGTGTCTGACACATCAAACCAGCCGTTGCCGTCACTTGCCCCGTGATTTGCGCCCATGCACGAACACTGACAGTCATGCCCAGCTGCTTTGCGACAGGCCGGTGCGCACTTCTCCATTTCTCGAAATGGCTGAACGACATAGACTCGACCATAGCGATCCAACGCCCCATCTACGAAGCGGTTGAGCCAGCTCAGGGGAAGTTTCCAGGATTTTTCCATATGTGCAAAGCGGATTGTTGGCCTGCGGTTGCCCGTCGCCAAGCCCGTGAGCCATTGGCGATTGTCAGCGCGATACGGCAGACGGGCCGTCAGCTTGTCGCCTTTCAGGCCGGAGCGAACGATTATCGGTATATCAGGCTGCGCCCACTGGCGGCGGATCGAGGGAGGAATGTTTGATGTGTCCAAGAGTGCGCCTTCCATAATAAATATTGGTTTGCAAACACATGGCTAACCTACGCTTTCCAGCAGCGCGATTTCGTCTTCGGTCAGGTCGAACAGGTCATAGACGATGCTGTCGATCTGGGCTTCGGCTTGGGCGATTTCGGCGGTCAGGCGGGCGATCTCGGCGCGGTCGCGGTTGATCCAGTCTTCCCAGTCGGAGCGATCGGCCAGCGGGATGTCGGCCTTGAACACCTTCTTCACCTCGGCGCGGAAGGCGGCGAAGTCGGGCAGGGTCCACCATTCCTTGAGCTTGTTGGTCAGCTTGGGTTCGCGTCCAGGCGGGCAGAGGTCTGGTAGGCGACGCGTGAGAGCGGTTTGTAGCGCTAGGCGTTTCTGGGCCGCTGTCTGGCAACTGTTGGTTAGGCCCTCAAGGTCGGCTTGCTGCTCAGCTGAAATTTTTGGTATCACTGCTTGCTCGACAAACTGGGAGTGCATTTGATGGAAACCACCACGAACAGGAACACTGTTTCCAGTGATCGTGAACCAGGCCACCTTGGAGTTCAGGAAAGCTGCGAGCCACGCGTCGTCTGAACCGATAAAGTAGCATTTGTTGTTCGTAAAATGCCCGTCTTCCAACTGGAACTGTGGCACATTACAAAACTCAGGGTAGAGCACCTTTGCGCCCTCAAAGTAAGGCAAGTAGGCCTCCTGCGCCTGTTGGAGCTCGAACCATTCCTGCTTGGTAGCCCGCTTTTCCAGCTGATCCTTGAATGGCAGTAGCCAATCTCGGATGGCCGGATAATCATCAATGTCGATCCGGTTCTTGGGGATGTAAATCAGCCACAGACCGCGCGGTTCGGCCCGCCAGCGTTTCAGGTCCTTACCTTCGAGGAAGGGTTTCAGCAGATCGGCAGACTTTGGGTCCTGTGCGCAGATACGTTCCTTGGTCGCGTTGTTGATCACAAAGGCCGCGTTCAGGCCGGTCTTGATGCCGTAGAGCGGTGATCCATAGACTTCCTTTAGGGTCTTCCTACCCTTCTTGATCTTGTTCCGCAGAGCGCGAAGGGCGGGGTTTTCCAGTTCCCACGATCCTGCCCCCAAGGCGGCTTGCGGATAAGGGCCGGCGGCAGCTTCCCAGGTGGCGAGGAAGTTATTGTCTGGCAGAGCATCTACTTTCCAGAAGCGCAGCTCGTGCCCCTTGGGCGCGGTCCCACACTTCATGGTCAGGATAGCCGGATAGGTGGTCACGCCTTCGAAGACTTGCAGGTCGCCAAAATCGACTACGCTTTCGATGGTTGCCTCTTTCAGAAGGTATTCGCGCAAGGGCTTGCCCGATCCGGTCTTGAAGAAGGTGTTCGAGGAAATATAGCCCAAGCGCCCGCCCGGTTTCAGCAGGCGCAGGCCACGCTCGTAGAAATAGCAGTAGAGATCGGCCCGATCGGAAACTACCTCATAGCGCTTTTCCAGATAGGGTTTCAGCAACTTCAGGAATTCCATCCGCACATAGGGCGGGTTGCCCAAGACCACGTCGAAGCCCCCTTCGGCAAAGACACTGGGGAAGGCTGTTTCCCAGGTGAAGGCATGATCGAGATAGGCGAAGTTGCTGTCCTCGATCAGGCTGTCACCGACGCGGATGCTGCCCGACAGGCTGTCCAACACCTTGCCGCGCCGAGCGGTCTTGATCCAGAGCGACAGCTTGGTGATCTCGATGCTTTCCTCGTTCACGTCCACGCCGAAGAGGTTGTCGGTCAGAATTTCGCTGTCTGGGACATAGTCGAGCAGATCGCCAAAATGCTCGGCCTTGGGCAGCAGGTCTTTGATCTTGTCGTTCACGCGGGTCAGTTCGGCCTTCATGAAGTCGAAGGCCATGATCAGGAACACACCGGAGCCACAGGCGGGATCAACAATGCGCAAGGATTTCAGGCGATCGCGATAGGCTTGCCAGGCTTCCAGCTCGGCTGACTTTTTCCGCCAGGGGATGTTTTCGTAGTCGGTGACGTCCGCGCCCTTCTTGGCGTGAGCGCGCAAGGTGTCCTCAAAAATTTCCCGCAGATGCGTGCCCAGGGTTTCGGCCACGATGAAGCGCGCGATGTAATCAGGGGTGTAGACCACCCCGTCACGCTTGCGCCGCCCGCTTGTGCCAGTGGTTTTCTCGGGCTCTTCCTCTTCACCGCGGGCGATCGCTTGCAGGCGTTCCACATCCGCGATGGACTGTTCAAAGATATGGCCGAGGACCGTGACCGAGACTTCGGAGGCGAAGTCATACTCGCCCAGAGTTTTAAACCCTTCGCAGATGTCATCGGGTATGTTGAGCCCGTTGATCACCGTATCTTCACGGAACAGGCCACCGTTGTAGCGCGGAATTTTCAGCTCGTTGTTGCCCACGTCGATGGCACGGAACAGGCCTTTGAAATTATCCCAGACGGGGCGAGGGTTGTAAGGGTCACGCGCGACGAAGGCGTTTTCCAGCGTGTTGTCTGGCAGAAGGCCGGTGTCTTCGGCAAAGGCGATGAACAGCACCCGATCGAGGATCTTCTGCGCGAGGGCGATTGCATCGAGGGACGCGATCGCGGCATCGGCCTTTTGGACAGCGCTCAGGAGCTTTAGGCGCAGGTCCTTGTAGTCCTGATACAGGCTATCGGTGATGTCCTTGTCTTCGCGGCGGCTTTCTTTCAGCAGATCAGCCGTGCGGCCAGACAGCAGGTTTTCCGCTGACAGGAGCAGCATGAAGCGCGCGTATTCTTCCGGGTCTGTCAGCTGGTCGAGGCGGAATTCCTCATAGGCCGAGGTGCCTTCCCCGAAGCCGTAGAAGCGCAGCTCGATCATGTTCGAGACCAGCACCCATTTCACGCCGCGCGCGTTCATGGCGTATTCCCACGCCTGTTGAACGGGGCTCTTGTTCCGGCCCGGCATGATTGCGTCGAGATCGCGGGTATCCGCGCCCTTCAGCTCGAATGGTGCCACGATGTCAGGCGTCTTGCCGCCAAAGCGGCCAAGAGCCAGATCGACGCTCCCGCGCAGAATATTTTGTTCGGTTGAGACGTTGTAATCTGCTCCGCCAGCCGGGCCGTGGTAGCCGAGAACACCTTCAACGATCTTGGAAGCGAACTGCCCATGCAGGGCGGTTTCCTTCAGGCGTTCAATCCGGCCCGAGCTGATCAACTCCGCCCAGGCTTCCAGCGCAGCTAGATGGTCTGACGGGATCGGATCGGCTTTGATGTGGCGCTTCAGGGTCTTACGGTTAAACAAATTCATGAATTAAAAGTCTTTCTTGCCGCCATCGGTCGGCTTTATGATGCTGTTTTTTTGTGGATGGCGACAAGCCTTGGCTTTCTTCGTACCTGGTCGCAACGGCCCTCATTCGAGGCGTTCTGCGATCCACATCTTGATCAGTGCCTGACGGGTGATGCCGAGCTTCTGGGCCTGCCGGTCCAGGCCTGCGACGACCCAGGTCGGGAAATCCACGTTCACCCGCTTGGCCTCGACATTGAGGCGGCGCGCCTTTGTCCAATCGACATGGGCGGACATGTCTTCGCACGCGTCGAAGCGTTCGTCGAATTCAGTCGCCTTCATAGTGGTCAATCTCCTGCTTGCGAGCGCGGCGCACGGAGATGATCCGCACCCGGTCGCTCCGGTATGTGTAGACAGCCGTCCAGTGTCTGGCCCCGATCATGCCAACCGCCAGAAAGCGTGGCTCATCCGAGACATTGGCGGGGGCCTCGATCAGATAAGGATCATCCCAGAGAGCCTGGGCCTCATCAAAGTCGATACCGTGCTTTTCGCGGTTCGCGGCGCTTTTGTCGGGGTCGTACTCGAACTTCATGAGCGCAACATAAGGTGAAAAAGGTATAATTACTATACTTTTCAGCCAAGCGTAGTAGTGAGATTTTTCAGCTAACAAGCAGCAGCGCCTGCAACATGGCTGGGCGCAGCCATGTTGCAGGCGCGGTGAAACAGTGCTCTGACTATCGGCATGGAAGCTATCGAAAGGCTCTTACAGCTACCCTATCAAACCCTGGCAATATTGGTTGCCGGGTATCTTTCTTATCGCCTAGCGTACACGGGCCGCGATAGTACGCACCAGACATTGGACACGTTAGCAATTGCTCTCGTCTTTGCCTTCATATCGCAAGCTGCATCTGCTCTTCTACTGGCTATCTATCTGGCGTGGGGTCCCACATCCAGCGATGCTGTCGCACTGCCCCTGTGGGCCGGATATGCTGCCAGTGTTGGGGGCATAGTGGCGGCACTCGTTGTCGCCGCCATCTGGCGTCGAGTGAGCGTCAACAGCCTTCCAGAAATTCTGCGTGGCGCAGGAATATCGTCGTCAGACAGAAATACCGCCGCATGGGAAACTGTTATCAATCGAGAAGATTCCGGACCGTCGCAGATCACTGTTGTAAAAAAAGACGGGACGACACTGCAATGCGAGCGTCTTGACGACTTCAAGAAAGCGCCCTTCGGCCCAATGATACTCGGGCAAGATGGCTCTATCGCACTCTATGTTACTGACTACCGAGACAAAGAATCCGGTGAGTGGGAAAAAGTTGATCCCGAGCATGGTGACTGGGGGCCGGAAATAACGATAATTCCTGCCGGAGAAATCTCAGAAGTGCGCATTAGGCACGCCCCCTCACTTCTTCGGCGGTGGCGACGAGGACGGGGCACTGGGAAGGGGTCTAGCGTTGTCGGGGATGAAGACCCGTCCGCTGACTGATACCGGCGTCTGATTATTGGATGATTGCACTTATTTACCTCTTCGGGGGTGGCGGCGCGACGGGTGCGCTCGGGCTAGGCCGCGTATTCGTTTCGGGGATCGAGCGCGGAATGCTTGACGGACGTGGTGAAGGTGGGGGCGCGGGCTCTCTAGCCATGTGTTTCACCTTTTTGGTTTGGGCGGTGGTGGTGTCCCAGGGGCAGCAGCAATGGGCTGCTGTGATCCTTGGACCTTAACCCCGACCGTTGCATTTCGCGGGGGCAGTTTGACGGGGGGCTTTGGCGGAGGTTTAGGGGTCTTAGCCACTTCGCCTACCTCTTTGGCTTTGGCGGTGGCGGCGCGACTGGCGCACTTGCCATGGGCTGTTGCGAGTTTATCGAAACGTTCTCACTGCTGTGCGGCCTTGTTGCCATGGTTGGCGCAGGCTTCGTTTCTCTGCTGCTGCTATCATTTTCACCGCTCATGCTTTGCCTCTCAATGTTGTTGATCTAAACTAGAACATACTGGCAACCCTCTTGTAAATCCAGCTGAACGGTTGAGATGTGGCCGCGTGAATTCAACCGGTCAGATCAAACATCGCGAGCTGCTGAGGCTCTACCCAATAGCCCCGCTGACGCTTGGAGGCTTCTAATGTGATCAGTGCCGCGACGGCCTGATTTTCATCCGCGAACCAATCCATCCGAACCTGACCGCCCTGCCCTATGCGGCCCCATTCGCGGTACAGTGTCCATTCGCCGAACAGGTTCGGCATGACCGCCATCCGGTAGAACCGGGCCATTTTCTGCGCAGGCTGGCGTTTCTCAAGATAGGTCTGCATGGCTGTCACAGGTGATACTTACGAGCGATTTCGAGGGCTTCGGCCTGTTCGGTGCCGATGTACTCTTTGGTGCTTTCAATGCTGGCATGCCCGAGCAGCAGCTGAGCCGCGCGCAAGTTGCCAGTCTGCTGGTAGATATGGGTCGGGAAGGTCCGGCGCAGCGAATGCAGTCCGTAAAGGCTGGAATCGAGGTGGGCCTTTTCCAGCCATGAGCGGAACAACCGCCAGAGCTGGCTTTCGCTGAGGTGGGTCTTGGACCACCTTGCCCCCTGCCCTGTGAAGAGCCAGCCGTGCAGCGGCTTTTCAGATGCGGCAAGCCAGGCGCGCAGGCTGTCGCGCGTGTTTGAGGATAGCCGCGCCTGCACCGGACGTGCATTGCGGGTCTCGGTTTTTTTCTGGCGGATTTCGACGATCTCGCGCACCCCTGCCGGGGTGGCCACATCCGAAACCCGCAGGCGCACCAGGTCAGACCCCCGGAAGCTCGTATCGAGAGCGACGTTGAACAGCGCCAGATCGCGAAGCGCTTTCTCCTGGCGCAGGATCAGCCGGATCAGTGCCACCTGGTCAGGCGTGAGAGGTGGTTTTTTGCCCACGACACGGCCTTTGTTCCAAGTGGTCTGGGCAGCAGTTTTCACAGGCAAATCCTTGCGAGGTTACAAGGATATAATACGCATAAAGCTTGCATGAAGGAAGCAGCATATTGCGATGTATGCCGCTTTTACCTTGCTTTATTGAGTTTTCAGCTTTGGCATTCATGCGAGCTTTTAGAATAAAGCTCGCATGAGGCGAAAGCCGACGTTCGCTGCGTGAGGCACCAAAGGCCGGTGTGCGGACAAAGCGCCATTTTGCTGCGGCTGCGCAAATGGCTGCTTTAGGCCTGGCGCACCAATAGGACATTGCAGCAGGACACGTAGGTTAATCCGTATAGCTTCGGCAGGCATCGACCCCTACGGCTGTCGAGGCAAGTAGTTGATCTGCGTCGCGGATGAGATCAGCGATCCGCCTGTCCGCAAGGCGATACCGGACGAACCGACCTTCGTTCCTGCGACTGACCAGACCGCAATCCAAAAGGCAGCGCAGATGGTTCGAGACATTGGGCTGACCAAGCCCTGTTTGGGTAACGATTTCCTGCACGCTGCGTTCGTCCGACAGTAGCGCATCGAGGATCGCAAGACGGCTGGGGTCGCCGAGACCCCGGAAGAGCTTTGCCCGCGGCTCAAGGGTGTCAGCTGCCGAAAGATCGTCTTGAATGTTTTGCAATGTCATATCATTATCCACTGATACGTTAGCGGCGACTTCTTTCGCACGCTACCTTCAAGAGGATCGCATATGAGCCGAGCAGATAACACCACGTTGCCTACAACGTCTTTGCCGATCCGGATGCGGGTGCATGGCATGGACTGCGCCAAGGATGCCGCCGAGATCGAACGGGCCGCTCGGTCTGCGGGCGTGGCTGAAGGCGATGTGAAGGTGTCTGCCGCAACCCATGTCATGACATTGCGGATCGCCGAAGACGACTTGCCGAAAGTGCGTCCAGCACTGGACGCAACCGGCTATGGCTTTGAGCTGATCAAGAGCGGGGATACATCGTCCGATCCGGCTTACAAAGACCCGAGCTATCGCCGCGCGCTCTGGATCGTGGTCCTGCTCAATCTCGGCTACGGGGTGATCGAGATGTTCGGCGGGTTCCTGTCCGGATCGCAAGCTTTGAAAGCAGATGCCCTGGATTTTTTGGGCGACGGCGCAATCACCTTTCTGGGCCTGCTCGCTATCGGTTGGAGTCTGACATGGCGGGCGCGGTCGGCGATGATCCAGGGCGTGTTCTTGGGATTTCTGGGGCTTGGCGTTGTCGGCAGCACAATCTGGCGTGTCCTGAATCAGACGACACCAGAGGCCGGGTTAATGGGAGCCTTCGCCGTGGGCGCGCTGATCGTAAACATTCTTGCGGTGCTGCCGCTGCTAAAACACCGCAAGGGCGACGCCAACATGCGGGCCGTATGGCTGTTCTCCCGGAACGACGCCATCGGCAACCTCGCCGTGGTGATCGCTGCCGGACTGGTCGCCTGGCTCGGCAGTGCCTGGCCTGACCTCATCGTTGCTTTCGCCATCGCAGGGCTGTTCCTGCATTCGTCATGGATGATCATCCGGGATGCGCGGAGTGATCTGTCAGAAACCGAGTGATCTGGCGGAAAAGCTGACGTGCGAACCGGAAACCGACATTCGCCACTGCGCAGCGAGTCCGGAACTTTGGGCTCGAACCGGAATTTCGCTGCGCTCTCCATGAACGTCCGCTCTCACCCTCATGCGAGCTTTTAAAGTAAAGCTCGCATGCTGCCTCATATGCTACTTTCGTTGGTGAGATGCCTAAGTATATTACTTAAATGCTGGTGACCCGGCCGAGCTGGGCTGGGAAATCTGTTCGGTCAAAGACCACCGGATGTAGGTCTGCGAACCGCAAGTTCTGTTTCAATTTCAAGCGAACATTCGCGGGATTGAAAGCTTGGGGAAATAGTCTGCTAGGGTTTTTAGTCTGCTCGAGATGTAGGGCGACGTGAAGTTTCCTCTTGCCAAGGGCCGTCCGCGAAGTCCGTCGCTCATCATCATCAACTCCGATAAATTTTGTGCTCACGAGACCGGCCATCGTATCGCGGACTTTGATGGCAATCTCGTCCCAAAGCGAGATTGTCTTGTCCCGCCGGTGATGGCGATAATCCTTAACTTCGATAAGCCAGATCACGTTGCCCTTGCCTACAACAAAATCTACGGCCTTCGCTCCGCCACAAGCAGATGAAAAAACATTTCGATGATGGCGCCATCCATCATACTGCTCGGCAAAGTCAACGTCTTTAAATTCGAAACGAAGATGCCCTTCGTCAAGCGTGACATCAGCCATTTTCTTGAGCATCCAAGTATCGTTCGGATTGCTGCAGTTCTTCGTCAAGAAGTACAAGCGTTTCTAGCGCATCGATCGTGTCGGCTTGCTCCAGGTGTGAAACCTCTTCATCGCCAGAAGCGGCCAGTGCAAAATAACGGGAATTCGGTTTCTTCCTGCCATCGGTAAGAATGGAGATTTCACGCAGCAGAAACACAGAGTGTGTCGCGATGAAGACCTGAATACCTTGATCGGCCAATCCGACAATCACTTGAGCTAGGACACGGATCAGCTTGGGATTGAGGTTGGTCTCTGGTTCGTCCCAAAACAGATATCCTTGTTCGAGAAGGATACCAGTGCTAATTAGCCGAGCGAGCATTGCGAACTTGCGTAGGCCCTCAGCAACGAGGGCGGCTTCCATCTTGCCGCCATTCACCTTCAGGAAGAAACGCCCATTTGCGTCAACCTCCACCTTGCCGCCCATCGCGGCTTCGATAGGGGAGAGGAATTCGCGGACCTTTGTCTCTCGGGGGCCCCGAAGACTGGGGGCCCCGAGCAGCATGACAGTATCGCGCCAGCTTTTCTCGAAAGGCACATTGTAGGAGTCAAAGAGCGGAACAAACCACGGGCAGAGGGTGATGAGCTCGCGTGTCGGAATAAAAACGGGTGATTTGTTCAAGCTAATATGCGGAAGGTCGGAGATTTCCACCTGGGACCTAGAATTGGTCGCAAAGCCGAAGCTGGTATTCAGGCGCTTATCCTCGAATTTAATAGAGATTTCGGCACGGTTACGGCCTTGCTGTCGTTTCACTAGTCGTCCGAGGCTGTCAGGACGCATATTGCCTGACAACTCATCTGCGATCCGCTTTTCAAGCTGGCTTTTGCCAAACCTTTCTAACTGTGTACCATCAACAGAAATACCATCAGGAGTTAAGGATTTCAGGATCGAGTAAAGCGCTTTCAGTACATGGGATTTTCCGAGTCCATTTTCGCCAACAATGACATTGAGGCCGGAAGAGAACTGCCATTCCGCGCTTGGCACGCTGGTTAAATTCGTAAACGAGGCTCTTTTTAGCATCAGGACTGCTTTCAATGCATGTTGCACGGTATTCTGAACAGACCGATCCAGTCTGTGCAAGCAGCATATGGGAGCAAGCCTTTGCGAGGCGAAGAGCTACCCGCGCTGTGAGGAGGCTTGTCTTTGTATCGTACAGCCCCTTTACTTGTACTAAATATTGTACATATAAAGGGAAGCAAAGGAGATTCGACATGGATGTTATGACCTACTCAGACGCACGAGCTCAACTAAAGGGCGTCATGGATCGAGCGATCCACGACAAGCAGGAAGTTGTCGTGACGCGCAAGAAGGGCGAGTCCGTTGTGGTAGTGTCCTTGGACACTTGGAACGCCGTCAACGAGACGTTGCACCTCTTGTCCACACCGAAAAACGCATCCCGCTTGCGCGCGTCGATCGCGCAACTCGATGCTGGAACTGGCGAAGAGCGTGAGCTGACCGAGTGAAGCTGATTTTTTCCGATCAGGCCTGGGAAGACTATCAATACTGGGTCAACACCAACGACAAGGTACGCGACCGGATCAACGAGCTGATCAAGCAGTGCAAGCGGACCCCCTTCAAAGGAACCGGCAAGCCGGAACCTTTGAAGGGGGATTTGACTGGCTGGTGGTCCCGGCGAATTTCTCAGGAAGATCGAATGGTCTACCGGGTCAGTGGAGCTGGCGATCGCCAAAGCCTAGAGATTGCGCAACTGCGGTTCCATTACTGAAAACCCGTAGGGTTGAACGACCTAGATGTGACGAGGTCGAACGTCTCAAAGCACCCTCGAATTTAACTCTAACTATGTCATTAAAGTTAACTCTATAATTAATGTTAGCGCCATAGTTGACGTTAGAGTTAAACGCAGGCAATCTACCGCCATGTATGTAATCACCTTCGCAAACCCGAAAGGCGGCTCGGGGAAAACTACGTCCGCCATGCTCTTGGCTGAACAGATCGCTATTTCTGGCGGTCGCGTTGCGATTCTCGATCTGGACCCAAACGCCAACATCCTTGCATGGGCCCAGACGCGCGAAGCCGAGGGTAGAGACGTTCCTTTCACGGTTCATGCGCGACCGCAGGCCGAAGAGACGGTCGAGCTCATCGACAGCCTATCTGACGAGGCTGACTATCTCATTATCGACCTTGAAGGGTCGAAGGATCAGATCGTCACTTTCGCGCTATCGCGGACAGATTTGTGCATCATCCCGCTCGATGGCTCGCCTATGGAAGCCCGGCAAGCCGCGCAAGCGGTTCGCTTGGTACAAACCACAGCAAACATGATCCGCGCGCAAATCAACTACGCCCTCTTGTTCACTCGCACCAACGCCGCGTTCCAGACCACGGATGAGCGCGACGTGCGGCAAGAAATGGAGCTCAACAACATCCCGACGCTACCCGTTCGGATCGCCAAGCGCGCGCCTTACACCCGCATCTTCCGGGACGGTGTGCTCTTGTCAGAGCTGCCTGACATCGTGACGCAAGAAATGCAGGGCAAAACCGCGTCTGTATCCGACAAGGCCATGAAGCAGGTGACCGGAGCCATCGAGAATGCCCGCGACTACGCACAAACCGTCATTGCAACCCTTACCAAGGAGCAAGTGACATGAGCGGGAAATACGGCTTCTCAGGTGGGATCGACCTGCCCAAGACAACACCAGCACCCAAGCCTCGGCCAAAGGTCGATGGCAGCTCATTAAGCGAGGCCGTCAGGGCCGGTGCCGATCTTGGCTTCGTCAACAGGGAGCCAACGACGCGCCTTAAACCTGGCCCCAAACGCAAAGAGCCGCAGGACAAAGTTTCGATACCAGGCCCGAAGCGCGTGGTGGATGATTTCCGGGCTTTTTGTTCAACGCGCAATCTTACCCTTTGGCAGGGCTTGGAGTTGTTGCTTGAAGAACAGAAGGGTAGAAGCGGCTAAGGGTTGCCGCGTTTCTCAAAGATTTTCCGGCAGAACCCTAAGAATGCCCTGTCCGGGTTGGCCGGTGCATCGAGACCACCGTCGGCCATCCATTCGCGCCATTCTTGCTCTAGCGTATAGATATCCCATCCCGGCGCAACCTTACGGGCTTCCTGATAAACGTCGGGGCTCAAACGGATCGCCCCGGATGGAGCCGCCAGAGCTTGCGGCTTTTCCGCGTGACGGTTTAGAAATACGACCATGTTTTCGTCTAACCGGACTGAATAATCCGGCATGTGATTGTACGCCTCATCTTGAGCGACAATGTTGCCAACCAGCCGCTTAAACTCGCGAGAGGTCGAAGCCGATCCGCACTTGTCTTGCAAAGCAGAAAGACTGATTTTCCACTCTTTCTTCGAGCCACAGTGCTTGCGGGCGATCTCATAGATGCGACGCTCTAATGGCTTACGCAGCCGGAAATAGTTCCGGTGAAGGGTAAGCACTTCGTGTGCTTGGATCGCGTTGAACACCCAATCCGAGAGTTGCACTTCGATTTCCTGCATCCGGCCATCACGGGTTTCACGTACGATACGAGCGCGGTCGATGATGCTGAAAATATCCAATTGCTCGACATCGCCGGTCACGATGTTCGTCTCAATCTGTGTACCTTGCAGCCGGGCGAGGGCGCTTCGAAGGCCGCTATATCCACGCCCATCTGATGGCCGGTTCGTTGCTTTCAGGAGGTCGAACGCCTTCAGGCGAACGATTTTTGAAACCTTCTGACCTTTGTTGATAGCTGCCATAATTTGACTGATGCAGTAGATCAGCACATCGCGATCGTGGATCGTTGCCAGACCATCGGACGAAGGTTTCACTTCGAGATAGTTTCGCCCCGTCCCATCTTCGTATCGCCGCACTCGGTGATCTGGTTTTGTAGAAAGCGAGAAAATCGGATGCGCCATCGAAGCCATGTCACCCTTGGGTGCGGCATCAAAGATATCGCATACAAAAAAGTCGCCTTGTTCCTGCCGATCTGGCAGCAAGGGAGAGCGGTCGCCGTCTTTCGTGATTTCACACACCATGACCTATGTTTCGTGATTTCACACACACGGTCAAGCCCTTTCGTGATTTCACACACAGGCGTAGAGCTTTCGTGTCTTTACACACATTCTTTCGTGTCTTTACACACGCTTTATCGTGACTCTACACACAGACCACTTCTAAAAGCCTAATGAATTCATAGGACTATGAACACTTATCCACAGCGTAACACATTATATAACACATATTTAACACTACAAAATTACTCCGCATTTCACATGCAAGTTCCAAGCTAAATAGTATGGACAAACACATCTAGAGAGCATGGAGCACCACGCAATTTCACACAGAAACCCGATCAACTGACGATTCTAACTGCTCACCGCTGATAGAACACGCAGGCATCGACACCCGTAGTTGTCGTGGTCCAGGAAGCCCCGAGGACAGCGCATGTGGAAGCGTTGCTGGCCAAGAAACGAGGAAGCGTCACCGTCAGCACTAGGGCCACAACGAATGCACCCAGACCAAACCAGGGCAGGCGGCTTTTGAGCCGATCCGCTTTCCGTTCCCGTTCGAACACCGCTCGATAGGCTGTGGACCTGTCATCTTCCGATTTGGCCAAGGCCCCGATGGTCTTGTCCGTCTGGACGCCAAGGCGTCTGACAATCTCGGTCATCGCGTCAGCGGTTGCGCCCAGGTGGCTGTCGAAGGTCTGGCCCAGAAGATCCCCGTATTTTTTCGGATTGGTTTGGTCCCGTGCGGCGAAGGCTGCGATCCGCGCTTCTGTCGCGATCTTTATCTGCTTGTCCGCCACGGCGGTCAGATCGTCGATCCTGTCGGACATGCTGGCGACAGCCGTGGCCATGAGATCGAGCGTTTCGCGCAGATCATCGTCGGAGAGGGCAGGGAGGTCGGGTTGGTCTGGCATCGGGAGGCGTCCTTCGGATTACTGGTCCTGCGGGACAAACAGCCCCTTGAACTCGGGATCGGCGTAGTAGCGCAGCTTTTGCGCCACGGCGGTGGCTTGCCCCTGCACGCGCAGGAGCTGGTTTTCCGGGCGGAGCTGCATGATTTCATCGGGGGTCAGCAGATCGCGGCCGGTGAGGTTGTTGCTGAAGCTGGGGCCGTCACCGGGCTTGAAGCTGTCGGTCTGGAACCCGGCAGTTTCCTGGCCGATCATCTGGCTCAGCCACTTCGCGGTTTCAAAATCATTCACCCCGAAGACCTGTTGCACCCCGGCATTGGC
Source organism: Thioclava dalianensis (assembly GCF_000715505.1). GTDB lineage: Bacteria > Pseudomonadota > Alphaproteobacteria > Rhodobacterales > Rhodobacteraceae > Thioclava > Thioclava dalianensis. The sequence goes on along the minus strand of NZ_JHEH01000032.1, from coordinate 15,481 downwards.
AATGAAGGTGCCCGCGCGTTCGCCGTAGAGGTCCTTGAGTTGGCTCATGTCCTGCAGGATCGGCCAGAGCTGGAGGCCATATCCTGCCATCAGTCCCATGGCACGCTCTACGGCCTCCAGACGGCCCAGGGCGGCAAACTCGTCCAGCAGGAACAGCGTGGGCGTTTTGAGGCGCTGTGTGCCCCCCTGAGCGCTTGCAGGGCCGCTCAGGGGTCTCACGGACGCCTCAGCGTCCCGTGCAATGTCCTGAAGGGCCTGAGAGACCAGAAGACGCAGCCAGCGGCTGTAGGCATCCATCCGGTTCGGTGGCAGCACCAGAAACACCGAAGCGATCCGCTGGCGCAGATCGGAGAAGTGGAAATCCGACCGCGACAGGACTTTGGCAATGCGCGGGCTGTCCAGAAAGTGCGTGTGGCGCTGTGCGTTGGATAGCACCGAGGCGGCTTCGCGATCCGCCTTGCCAAGGAAGCGGTTGGCGGCGCGGGCGATTAGCCCGCCCGCCGCATCGCTGTCCTGCATCAGCTCCAGCAGCGCGCGCAGCTTTTCCGGGGGCAGGGTGAGATATTCCCGGACAGTGGCAAGCGTCCGGCGGTCGCTATCCTCGTGGCAGACGCAGAACATGATCAGCCCGCCGAGGATGGCCTTGGCCTCCTCGTTCCAATGTGCTTCCGTGACCTGTCCCGGCGGGTCCATGACCAGCGCCTCTGTCAGGGAGGCGGCATCCTCACCCAGATCGAGGCTGTCGGGTGTCAGCCGGTCGAGCGGATTGTAGGCGGCAGACGGCATCCCGGAGACTTCGAAGGGATCGAGAATATGGACCGTTCCGAACCGCAGCCGGGCTCCCCCGGCGATCCGGGCGTTCTCGCCTTTGGGGTCAATGACCAGGACCGAGCGTTCCGCCGCCAGCAGGTTCGGGATCACGGTGCCGACGCCTTTTCCGGCCCGTGTCGGGGCGAGGGTGATCAGATGGGCCGGACCGTCATAGCGCAGCAGCCGTCCGGTGTGCGGGTTGCGCCCGATCAGAAGGCCGTCTTCGCGCTGGAGCTTCTTCAGCTCCTTGCGGTTGGCGAAGCGGGCCGAGCCATGGCTGTCGCCGGTCAGCCCGAAGAAGGCGTCTGCGCCAGAGGCCATGCGCCAGTACTGGAATCCAAAGATAGCACCGACAAAAATGAGCGGGCCGAAGACCAGCCACTGCCATGCGTTTGCGCCGGGTGGCTGGTCAAAGAAGGCAAAGATGAATGGCGTGGCGACAAGTGCCCCGATTATCGCGCCGAACAGGACAGCGCCGATCATCCAGCCCAACAGGATGGGCATGAAGATCAATCGACCGAAGAACCGGAACAGCCCTCCGAAGACAAGCATCACGTCCCGCATCAGGACGGCGTATCCGGATCAGAGCCGGACGGGGCAGGGGAGGGAACTCCCCAGTCCGCGAAAGCCTTGCGGTCCTGTTCGCGGGGGAGGTTGCGGATCAGCCGGTCGAGCATGGCGGCAGCTCCGGAATCCCGTTCCGCCAGATCAAGGAGCGCCCCGCCCAGGATCACCTTGCGCCGTGTATCCAGCTTGCGCTGTCTGGTGGCTTCCCGGTTCTTCAGTGCCTGAAGCCGGGCCTTGGCCTGGGCGTAGCGTTTCTCGGCCCGTTCAAGTTCGGTGTCTGCCAATGCGCGTCTCCATCTTCGAAAAGAGCAGGTGGACAGGTTGGTCTTGTCAGATCGAGCGATAGCGCTTACCCGTAGGCCTGTAAAGGACAAGGGCGCACTTATGCAAACTCTTCACCTACGGTTCCGAGATTTGCGTGCGATCTCCTTGAGGCAAGGCCTCAGCCGATGGCGAACACCGTCCGCCGCGACGCGCGCCGGAATGGGAGCGGCCTTCGCCCTCCCAAACCCTCCAGAACCAACCTCAGCGGTTGGATCGCGCCCCGCAAGGTCGCGCCAGCGTCTCGCCCGATGCCCCACGGTGGGGGCCGGTCTGTCGCTGGCGTCTCCCTTGCGGGTGGCGTGGATCGTCGGACCTGCCGGTGCTGATCCACGCCGAGTTTGCCCTCGGCAAACCGCCAGTGATCTGTCTCCATATCCCGCCCCCCATGAGGCTGGGGATCTGGGGGCAGATCATTGGCAAGCCCGCGCGTCGGAGAGCCGTTGGCTCGCCTCAAGCGGGCTGTCTTTTCCCATCAGACCGCGCCGGTTCCGGGCGCACTCTTGCGGAGAAAAGACGGCTGACCCGGCGGCCCATGTCAGGGCATCGGTACGGATCAGCCGCGGCGCGCGGGCTTGTCCGCATCACTGGCGAGGGGAAGGCGCATGGCCAGCTACCACCTCTCTGTGAAGACGATCAAACGCAGCGCCGGGCGCTCTGCCACGGCGGCAGCGGCCTACCGTGTCGGAGAGCGCATCGAGTGCCAGCGCGAAGGCCGCATCCACGATTACACCCGCAAGCAGGGCATCGAGGAGACCTTCATCCTGGCCCCGAAGGACGCGCCGGATTGGGCGCAGGATCGGTCCCGCCTCTGGAACGAGGTCGAGGCCAGCGAGACCCGTCGCAACTCCGTCACCGCCCGCGAATGGGAACTGGCCCTGCCGTCCGAGATCAGCGCCGAGGACCGCTCCCAGATCACGCGCGACTTCGCCCAGGAACTGGTCAGCCGCTATGGCGTAGCCGTTGATGTGGCGATCCATGCGCCGCACCGGGAAGGTGATCAGCGCAATCATCACGCCCACGTCCTGACCTCCACCCGCAAGCTGGAAGCCTCTGGCTTCACCGCCAAGACGCGGGTTCTCGATTCCGCGAAGACCGGCGGCGTAGAGATCGAGCAGATGCGCGGCCTCTGGGCCGAGTTGCAGAACCGCGCGCTTGAGCGTGTCGGGGAAGTCGAGCGCGTCGATCACCGGTCGCTCGAAGCGCAGCGCGAGACGGCGCTGGATCGTGGCGACAAGCTGTCCGCCGAGGAGCTGGACCGCGACCCCGAGCTGAAGCTGGGGCCAGCGGCCAACTCCATGGAGCGGCGGGCGAAGGCGATGGCCGAGCGTCAGGGCCGGGAATACGTCCCGGTCACGGAGCGCGGCGCGGTTGTCCATGCCGCTCGCCAGGCCCGCGCCGCCTTCCGCGAAATGCGTGAGCGGCTGGATATCGCGCGGGAGACCTACGGCATTGAGCGCGAGGCGGGGCAGGGCCGTGTTTCCGCCGGTCTGGCGGCACTCCGGGCCGCGACGTCGAAAGAACGTGACGGGCGCACGTCGGACGATATCCGTGAGCGGTTGTCGCAGGTCGTGGGCCGGTCACGGGACCAGGACGACACGCCGATCCCAGAAGGCCGCAATTACGCGCGCGAGCGGCTGAGAGAGATCATGGAGAACGACGCCGGGCGCGATGGTCAGGCGGCGGTTCACAAGCTGGACGGGTTCAGCGAAAATGACCTTGGCGAGGAGGCCGCGAGACCGTCGCGGACCCCCGGCCACCGTCAAAGGCAGGACCGCTCCGACGATATCGCGCGCGAGGATCGCAAGCCGTCTGTCAACGAGCGGCTGAAGGATGTGCTGAACAAGCCGCGTGAGCGGCTAGAAATTGAGGACGAGCGCGATCAGGAGAAGGATCTGGAGGTCGAGAAGGATCGGGACATCGACCGCGATCCAGGCCTCAGTCACTGACGAGACGATGAGAAGTCGTTTCCCCGTTTTTCATAGGAATGCTCGCCTGTGCGAACCCAATGCCGACGAGGAACGATATAACTCCAGTTGCCGTCTTGAACTCGCGCACCCTGATCGCATTTTGCGTCACGCGCGTTCTGGCAGTGACGAGGATTTTCTCCTGACCGTCGTTTCCGACCGTTCGCATGATCCACATGCCGTACCAGCTTGGTCCCTTGCGTTCAGGATCGGCTTTGCACAGCACTTCGACTGTGTGTCCTTCCTCGGCAAGCGCCCGAAGGCCTTGTTCGGTGGTCACGTTTAGTTCGAGGTCAGTCGTCTGGTTCATCGCATACACTGAGAAAAGGAGGGATAGTCTCTTTGTGGCGGAATCCAGTAAGGCGTTCAATAGTATATTATTGGAAAGGCGTGCATTTTGAGAACGTTTCCGGCTGCGACGATGGCGGGTGTGTCATTCCGTTCGATGGAAAGACCAAGCCGATCATGTAAGAAATTACGGGATCAGTTAGCGCCGGGTATGTTTGCCCATGATAGCCGGAGATTGTTGCCCACTCTTTTGGGCAAGTTGGCCCGCTTCACGAGACGTCCCGAAACTTCAAAGTTGTCGTCTATCTTCACAATGAGCAATTTGCTGAAGTGCCTGTCGAGACGCACACTGGTTTTTTCTTTGCTGTTGATCGGCGAGATTGTTTTGATTTCAACGAAGTCGTTTCCCAATCTACCATCGGAGCCTTGGGCATGGTTCTTGTGAAGTTTGATTCCATACATGATCGCACCGAAAAGTTCACCTATGTCGCCGTAAACGTTGAGGTGCTGTCCAGTGTCACAGAAATAGGCCTCTGCAAGCGTCAAAAGGTCCTGAAAGTATGGAACCAAAGTTGGATCAGCGTTCGGATATTTGAGGCGCAGTTCGGCCTCGCGCTCAAGTTCAGCGAGGCGGCTGAATTTGGTTTCTTCTGGATCGATAATGCTATCCCAGCCAAGCCATTCGCCATCAATCCAAAATGCGTTGTCTGGCCCCAGTACATTGGCTGTCATATGAAACTCCTGTTCAGGGTCAGTACCCAAAGACTTTGAAAATATTATGACCGCCCTTCGCTTCGGTTCCAGCCAATAAAGTCAATATGACTCGGTGATCCCGGCGTGCGCCGGTCTCGCTTTGAGCGATAGACAGGGAAGGGGATCGACGGGCTGACGCCCGCTTACCCCAACCCTGACAGTTTCCAAATCCTGTTGATCCGCCTGCCATCCTGCCAGGTCCGAGAAAACCGGCAAGCGCCGCCTGTGGCGTCGGTTCCGGTCGAGAATTCCGGTTCCTCCCCCGCGCAGGCGCGCGGTTCCCTCCCAAATTCACGCCCTCCACCCGGTTGTCACGGCCCTGCCAGGCCGCAGGACGGGCTTTGCCCTTACCTGCTCTGCCCTTCGGAATGCATGGGCATTCCAAAGATCAGAACAGGAAGGCCCGCCCATTGGCGGAAACGGGAAGAGACCCGGACCGCGTCACTCGAAGGAGGTTCACAAATGGCCGCAGAGAAGTTTGACGTTTATTCCCATGTCACCAATCAGATCATTGCGCAGATTGAGGCCGGAACGCCGCCCTGGCGCAAGCCGTGGACCGGCGGCGGTGCATCGGTCAGCTTGCCGGAGCGGTTCAACGGCGAAGCCTATCGGGGCATCAACATCCTGATGCTTTGGGCCACGGCGATGGCCAAGGATTACAGCTCAGCTCGCTGGATGACGTTCAATCAGGCCAAGCAGCTTGGGGGCCATGTCCGCAAGGGCGAGAAGTCCGCTACGGTCGTGAAATACGGCACCGTCGAGCGCGAGGACGACAACGGCGAGGAACGCCAGATCCCCTATGCCAAGGCCTACCGCGTGTTTAACGCCGACCAGATCGAGGGCTTACCCGCTGAATTCTACATCCTGCCCGATCCGCCCCGTGATCTTGGCACCGTGGCCGATCCCGCATTGGAAGCATTCTTTGCCGCGACAGGCGCGCAGATCGACACGACAGAGGAGCCGCGCGCCTACTACAGCATCAAGACCGACCGCATCCACATGCCCCCGATTGGCACGTTCTATCGGGCGGCTGGGTATTTTGGCACCTTGGCCCATGAGACAATCCATAATGCCGAGGTTCGGATTATGCCGCGCCGATATCCAGCTCCTGTTGTGTTGTAGTTAGATCGGCGCGGCAGGTCGGCATAATTCAGAGCGCTTCTAGGAATGCCAAGAGTTCGTCACCCGGTCGATATCGTCCGCTCGCCTGGCCAAGTGGCTTTGTCAGAGCCATAGCCCTTTCTTTCAGTTCGATATCGGCGTGGATGTAGACTTGTGTCGTATCAATCGATTCATGGCCCAGCCAAAGGGCAATGATTGTCCGATCAACTCCGCTCTGTAGAAGCTGCATTGCAGCGGTGTGGCGCAAGACATGGGGTGTGACGCGCTTCAGTCTGAACGTCGAGTTGGTCGAGGCGGCGGTGGCCGCATGTTTCCGAACAATTCGCTCGACCGCATCTCTGCTGAGCGGCCTGCCACTGATGGTTGCGAACAGGGGCTCGTTGGGCTCAGCCCGGCTCTGCGCGAGCCACGCCTTCAATGCATCCCGACTGTCTGTGCGAAGCGGCGTTGCGCGTTCCTTTCGGCCTTTGCCCATACATCTGAGGTGCGCTCCGGTGCCGAGCTCGACGTCGCCGACGCGCAGGCCGATCACCTCTGATACGCGCAAACCCGTCTGTAGCATTGTGAGGAGCAACACCCGATCACGCCGCCCAAACCAGGTCGTCTGGTCAGGTGCCTTCAGCAAGGCCTCCATCTCGTCACGGGTGAGGAAGTCCACGACGCGTTTTTCGTGCCGTTTGGACGGCATCGCCAGCACCTTCTGGCAATGATGCAGCAACTGAGGTTCACAGCCCGCGACATATTTGAAGAACGAACGGATCGCGGCTAGCCGCGTGTTCCGGCTTCGCGCACTGTTACCGCGTTCATCCTCGCAGAACGTCAAGAACCGCCCGATGATGTCGGCATCGATGTGGGCTACATGCAGCTCAGTCGGCGGCAACCTGGTCTCTGCTGTCGCGTATTTCAGCAAGAGCCGGAAGGTGTCGCGATAGCTGGCGATCGTGTTTGGGCTGGCCTGCATCTGGGTCAACAGCCGCTCGGTGAAGAACCGTTGCACGTAGATTGGCAATGGATAGGTCGCGATCATGATGCGCCCTCCAGTACCCGTCGTTCGGCCCGCGCCGCAGCCAGCTGCATCAGCTCGGGCACGGCTTCGATATACCAGAATGTGTGCTTTGGTTCGGAATGGCCGAGATAGGTGCTGAGCTTGTACATTTCTGCCTCGATGTCCCGGCCATCGCGGAACCAGTCCAGGATGGTGTGGACGGCAAATGTGTGCCGCAAATCATGGATGCGCGGTCCATCGCCGTGTCGGTTGAAGGCTTGCGGTGAGCGAAGACCGATGTTTCTGCTGACTTGCGCGAAGTTGTAGCGTGCCCCGCAATCTCCCGCCGGCTTGCCATCTTCTTTGATGAAGAACGCCGACGACTGGGGCGCTACCAGCCGATCCCGCAACTCGGCATAGTGGGCGAGCCGATGGGCGGTGTCGTGCTTGACGGGCAGCTGCCGATCCTTACCATTCTTCGTGTTTCTGAGCGTAAGCACGGCACGGTCAAGATCGACGTCTTGCCGGTCCAGAGACAAAGCTTCGTTCACCCGCATGCCCGTCACCGCGATCAAGCCGAACAGGGTCTGGCACAAAGCGGCACGAAGGCCGTAGGGCGACGGCAGCCGCCCGGCTTCATCGACAATGTCCGCGATCTGACTGGGCGCATAGATGTAGGGGACACGTCTTCGGTATCGACCTATGACGAGTTGGCTGGACGGGACTTCGGTCCGATCGTCGTGCTCTGCAAGCCAAAAGGCGAACCGGCGCACCATGCCAAGGCGACGAGACCATGTGTTGTTGTCCGCGCTGCCATAGTTTCCCTTCCAGCCAAGGAACAAGGGCGTCGAGATCCGGTCGAACCCGTTTTCGTCGCCATAGATCGCGAACTTGCGCAAAACCCGTTCCTCGAAGGAGAGGTCAAAGCCCATCGAACGCCGCAGGGCCAGGTATTCATCAAGTCGTTGGGTAAGCGGCTTCATTGCTTTTCCTCTGCCGTGGGCCAGGAACGCGAGATCGAACGCAAGGCATCGACATCATGTTGCGCATAGATTGTCGTGTTCATTGCAGACCGGTGTCGAAGCACATCCCCGATCTCGGCAAGCGACGCGCCTTTTCGCAGCATGTCGGTGGCCAGGCTGTGCCGCAGAATGTGCGTGCCGATATAGGCTTGCGGCGGAGTAATGCCGGTCGCAGCATATGCATCCCGTAAAATCCAGCGCAGGATTTGCGCGTCCTTGAACCTCTTGAACGGCGGTTTGACTGACACGAACAGCGCGCGGTCCGGGCCCAGGCGCTCGTTCTTGATGTAATCGACAATCGCCTCACCAATCTCCGCCGACATTGGCATCCGATCATGCAATTGCCTTTTGCCACGGATCAGGATTTCACCAGCACGCCAGTCGATATCGTCCAGTTCTATCGCCGTCACCTCTGGGGGCCGAAGGCCCAGCCGGGCGATCAGCATCAGCATTGCATAGTTGCGTCGGCCCGTTTTCTTGTGGCCGCGCACCGCCTCAATGAGCCGGTTGACCTGTTCCGGCTCCAGATACCTCGGAATGCCTGTCGGCTTCGGCTGCCGCGCCTTCGGCACGGCGCTGCTCAGGTTTCGCTCCGTCTTGCCGCTCCAAAACAGGAACTGGAACAGGTTACGCAGATGTGACGGACCGGTCTTGTCGCGCGGCGCATTTTGCGCCTCACGCAATCGAAGGATAAACCCAGTGATGTCGCGGGGTTTGATCTTGTTGAGATCGCCTAAACCGGTCCCGAACTTCGCGGTCAGAAACCGGTCATAGAACCGCAGGCAGTGGTAGATTGTGTCCCCGGACAGACCGCGCTGGACGCGCAGGTACGTCTCGTACTCTCGTTTGAGCACAGCCCTTGGCGACATGTCGAGTGGCGGTATAGGGCGCGCAGGAGCGGATGCATTCTCGATCAGGTAATCCCTGAACCGATTAAGTCGGTATAGGCAATGCTTCTTGTCTTTCGCCGACGCGGCGTCGACGATTGGACGCGCAAGCTGGTCCATAAGCTCATCAGTTAACTCAGCAGGGATGAGTTTTGCCGATACCAGGGCCTCCGTGAGCGCTTGTGCATTCGACCTGTATTTCGCAATCGACCCCTTGCTGTACCCTTCAGATTCGATGACTTCGGTGAAGTGGTCAGCATGGTTAATCCGGTTTGGTAGAGATCCGTTCGCGCGAGATGGTTGCGTTTTCATAAGCTTTTCCTTCAGTTGGTTGAAGGTTGTGCTTATGCCAGATCACCGAAGCGGACGCTCACGGGGCGAGGATAGATCGACACAATATGGGACATAGATGCCGGTCGCTTATCTCCGCCTTGCCGATGCTATCGGCCCACTGCGGACCTTCAAGATAGCGCAGCACGCCTCGGCTGAGACGTCAATCAGCCTGACGAAATGAGCTGGGATCTACGGCTGCTCCCAGCTAATGGGGAGTCCGAGAATCTGTTGCTGCACGGCACGTCACCCAAGTATTGGCACTTATGCCTTTCGACAGTAACTGTGAACGAAACAGGAACCCGATGGGGTCAAATGAAAGAATTAAACTTTCAAGGTTAGTTGCCTGTTTTGCCGGATCGATTCCGGCGAATTGCTCGCTCATCGGGTCTATCTGGGCGACCGCATCCTGGCCTTCCTCGACCTACATCCGATCCGCGCAGGCCATGTGCTTGTCATTCCCAAAGCACATCATGTCTGGTTTGAGCCCACATTTCCCAAGTAAGGCGCTGATTTCGCTGTCCTGACCATTATATTTCCTATATAAAACATGGTGTTGAAGGCTGCGATGGGCGCGTTTCATGGATCACCCAGAGGGTGCGGGCTTGCAACGGGCAGATCGGGTGGATTTCGACCCTCGCGTGCGGCTGGAATTTCGCGGCACGCAGCTCAGTTCCGACGGCGGCCTTCTGGTGATGCGCGAGCTTGATGACGCGCTCGGGTTGTCCGATTTGGCGTCAGCGGCGCTGCGCGATACTCGCTCTGGCAAGAACACGGTCCATCGGCTCGACGGCCTGTTCCGGCAATCAGTCTTTGGGCGGCTGGCCGGATACGAGGATGTCAACGACGCCAACCGTCTCGCCTGCGATCCGGTCATGCGCCAAGTTGTCGGCGGCAGAGCGGTCGATGCACAAGCGGCCTCGGCATCGCAGATGGGACGGTTCGAGACCGAGACGCTGGCTCTGGCCGGGAACCGTGCCGCGCTGGCCGACCTGAACGGGCAATGGATCGACCGGTTCCATGACCGTAACGGGCTGAAGTACATCGTTCTGGACATGGACAGCTCGGTCAGCCCGACCCATGGCGACCAGGAAGGGTCCGCCTGGAATGGCCATTTCGACTGTAGCTGCTATCACCCCAACTTTCTGTTCAACCAGTTCGGGATGCTGGAACGCTGCGCCCTGCGCCATGGCAACGTCCACAGCGCCGATGGCTGGCGTGATGTTCTCGACCCCGTCATTGCGCGCTACGCGGAGCGCGACCTTGGTGGCAGGTTCTTCCGGGCCGATGCTGCCTACGCGATCCCGGCGATCTATGAGCGATTGGAAGAAGCGCGGTTCTTCTACGCCATCCGGCTGCCCGCAAACGCGGTCCTCAAGGACAAGATCGCGCATCGGCTAACGCGCCCTGTCGGGCGGCCGTCACTGACCAAGGTCAAGCGGTTCTTCGAGGAATTCGAGTATCAGGCGGCGTCCTGGGACAAGGAACGCCGGGTGATCGCCAAGATCGAATGGCATCCGGGCGAACTGTTCCCGCGTGTCGGCTTCATCGTCACCAACCTGCCGATGGAGCCGGACTGGGTGGTGCGGTTCTACAACCAGCGCGGCACCGCCGAGCAGCACATCAAAGAGGGCAAATACGCCTTTCGCTGGACGCGGCTGTCGTGCCGGAAGTTCCGCGACAATGAGGTGCGGCTGCAACTGCACGCCCTGGCGTACAATCTGGCCACCTTCTTGCGCTGCATCGAGCTGCCCGAGGCCATGGCCGACTGGTCGTTGACCAGCCTGCAACTGAAGCTGATCAAGATCGGGGCACGTGTGGTCCGTCACGCCCGCACCATCACCTTCCAGCTGGCCGAGGTCGCTGTCACCGGCACGATGGTACGCGCCATCCTCGCCGCTATCCGCCGATTGCGAGCGCCACCGCTATGCGCATGATCGCGATCCACGCTCAAACTGAACGAAAGCGGCTGGACAGATCTGTCCGCTGCGCTGAAAAACGCCGCCCCTGGGCAAGGAAACAGCGGCTTCGCGGTCTGATCCGTCCAGATCCAGCAGTCTGCGCGACCGCAGGTGCCGCTTGCGGCAGAAAATCCTTGTCTAGCGCTCGGATACAGGCGATCTTCACCTCAAACGACACGCCACTTGGGGAATGCAGGCTGGAATCTACAGGGTCAGATCGACAGTATGAAATTGGAGCGGGACGGCCATGACCTATCAGTCAGCCCATGAAGAAGTACATTTCGTCAACCGCAGCGGTTGGTTGCGGGCCGCGGTGCTCGGCGCCAACGATGGGATCGTCTCGATCTCGGCGCTCATCGTGGGCGTGGCGGTCGCCAATCCTTCCGCAGAGGCGGTGTTGATTGCAGGCGCCGCGGGATTGGCCGCCGGGGCGATGTCGATGGCGGCGGGGGAATATGTCTCGGTCAGCTCACAATCGGATATTGAAGGTGCTGACATCGCCCGTGAGGCGCAGGCTCTGCGCGAGACACCCGCGGAGGAGGAGGCGGAACTGGCTTCTATCTGGGAGAGCCGAGGGCTCTCGCCCGCGACGGCAGCGCTTGTCGCGCGCGAGTTGACCGAAGCTGACGCGCTTGGGGCCCATGTGCGCGATGAACTCGGCCTCTCTGAGGTGCATAGCGCCAATCCCTTACAGGCTGCCTTTGCCTCTGGGCTCACGTTCACTTTGGCCGGGGCTGTGCCGATGGTTGCTGCGCTCGTCTCACCCGCAGAAACTGTCGCCGTCGTGGTTACTGTGACAACGCTGCTCGCGCTTGCCGTTCTCGGGGCTCTCGGGGCTTGGGCCGGCGGAGCCAAGTTGTTGCGACCAACACTGCGTGTGGTCTTCTGGGGCGGTGCCGCGATGGCAGTGACCGCCGCTATCGGGAAACTATTTGGGGTCGCGGTTTAGGCAGGCAGGGGGGCTATCCCCCCTTCTTGGGGATCGGGGGAAAGGTATTTTAGAGTTCAAAAGGGCCCGGCTTAACGGCTCTGGCATTGTCGAAGATTTGGTTGATGAAACTGCTGCCTCTCTATCAGCGGCGGAGGTTTGGGGGATCGCCAGCCTGCGCAAGCCCATAGCTGAGGCCCTTGCCAATCCGGTGCGCGAGGGCTGACCAATTGCGGGCCTGATCTATTGTGAGGTTAGCAGCCAGCACTTTATCAAAGAGGTCCAGCCATATTGGAAACATCTCAGCGCGTATGTCTCCTGCCTCTTTGTGAACGAACATGGGGTTTCCATCGTAGCCCTGTTCGCGCAGGATCGCGTTACGCCAGAAAGACATGATCCTGCTTTCATGCTCTGACCAATCCGTGACGTGCCGTGCAAAAACTGGCCCAAGAACTGGATGGTGGCGAATGTCTGCGTAAAAGCGCGCGACCACCACGCCGATTTCTTCGGCGGTAATGTCAAACCTACGCGCATTCATACTGGCCCCCTTTCACCTGCCTCTGTGTCACGAGTGTTTCCTCTGCGCATGGCTTCTAGGTCATGTTGACAAATGGCGTATCCATAGACGGATCGAGGTGATGTCGATGAAGCCGAGGAAGCTCTGGGCGGTCTTGTCGTAGCGGGTTGCGACCCTTCGTGCGTTCTTGAGCTTGTTGAAGCACCGCTCGACGAGGTTGCGCAACGAATACAGCTTGAGGGCCTGCCCGAGGATCAGGAAACGCGGCTTACCAGCCGCGCGCAACGTTTGGCGAAGCGGATGAAATCGATATATGGGGTTAAGCGCGTAGCGCCATCTCTTTCGCCGGTGTACCGCTGTTGCGGCGCATTGTCAGGCGCGCATCGAAGGCGCCTGTCGATGCCTTCGATGGTAATGTTCCGGCTTTCTATCGGTGTGTCCCGGCCGGGGCGCGCGACTCGCCCCGCCAGAATTACAGTGAAGCGTTACTCTGCCAATTCAGGCTTTGGGGACAGTTCCTCTGGCGATTTGGCCGACATGCCCAAAGCCTTGGCAACACCTTCGCCATAGTTTCGGTCGCAGCGCGTACAGTTGTCGATGTGACGCTGCTTTATGAAATCAGGAGCATCGCCCATGTTTCGCCCGGTGTTTTCAAACAGAACCTGTTGTTGTGCCGGTGTCATCAGTTGGAAAAGCTTGCGGGGCTGCGTGTAATAATCGTCGTCATCCTCGCGGAAATCGAACATTGCGGCGTTTCCGTCAATCTTGAGTGGCGGCTCCGCGTATTCGGGCTGATCGACCCATTGGCCAAAGCTGTTCGGCTGATAGTGCGGCAGCCTGCCGTAGTTGTCATCCGCCCGCCCAAGGCCATCTCGGTGGTTGCTCATGACCGGACATTTGGCGGCATTGACTGGCACCTGCTGGTAATTCACACCCAGTCGGTAGCGCTGTGAGTCCGGATAATTGATCAACCGCGTCTGAAGCATCTTGTCGGGCGAAACGCTGATTCCCGGCACGAGGTTCGATGGCGAGAAAGCGGCCTGCTCGACATCTGCGTGATAGTTTTCCGGATTGCGGTTCAGTTCGAATTCGCCGACTTCGATAAGTGGGTAATCTTCCTTGTACCAAACCTTGGTCAGGTCGAACGGATGAACGTGATAGGTTTCTGCCTCGGCTTCGGGCATCACTTGTACATACATCTTCCAGCGCGGAAAATCACCGCGTTCGATCGCATCAAAGAGATCGCGCTGATTGCTTTCGCGGTCATCGGCCACAACCGAAGCTGCCTCTGCGTCAGTCAGGTTTTCAATGCCCTGTTGGGTCCTGAAATGCAACTTCACCCAGAAACGCTCACCGGCGTCGTTCCAGAAGCTATAGGTATGGCTGCTGAACCCGTGCATGTTCCGGAAACTTTTGGGAATGCCGCGATCAGACATCACCACCGTGACCTGATGCAGGGCTTCGGGCAGAAGCGTCCAGAAGTCCCAGTTGTTTGTCGGGGAACGCATGTTGGTCCGTGGATCGCGTTTGACGGCCTTGTTGAGATCCGGGAATTTCTTGGCATCCCGCAAGAAGAACACAGGGGTGTTGTTACCCACCATGTCCCAGTTACCTTCTTCGGTGTAGAATTTGAGCGCAAAGCCGCGAATATCCCGCTCGGCATCTGCCGCGCCGCGTTCACCCGCCACAGTGCTGAAGCGGGCGAACATCTCGGTCTTCTTGCCAACTTCACTGAAAATTTTGGCGCGTGTGTAGTGGGTGATATCGTTGGTCACGGTGAACGTGCCGAACGCACCGGACCCTTTGGCGTGCATGCGGCGCTCCGGGATGACTTCGCGCACGAAATTCGCAAGCTTTTCGTTGAGCCAGATATCTTGCACCAACACGGGCCCACGTTTCCCTGCGGTCATTGAGTTCTGGTTGTCGACCACCGGAGCACCGAAAGCCGTTGTCAGGTGGGACACCGGACATTTACCCTTGTTTAAGACATCATCTGACATGGCCGTTCTCCCTCAAATAATGTGAATTTCCATGACACTTTAGAATGAGCATCAGGATTAATAAAGCGATGATGATGGAATAACAAAAACCACAGCCTGTAAAGTCGGTGGCCTCCTTCGCGTTAGTGGCCGCTCAAATTCTAAAAACTGCGCCTTGTACTGCGAGTAATATGCCTCAGTTCCCGTCGTAGCGAAGGTCGGCTTCCCACCCTTCGAGACCGATGCTGCGCCATTGATAAAAGAGAAGTATGGGCTCAAAGCCCGAATTCGCCGCGTTCGGTTCGAACGGCTGCTGTTTGCCGCCAAAGTGTTATGCCGACCTGCCGCGCCGATCTAACTACAACACAACAGGAGCTGCATATCGGTGCGGCATAATCCGAACCTCGGCATTATGGGTCAGCTCATGGGCAAGGGTGGCATAGTAGCCGGCGGCCTCGTGAAACGTGCTGATCGGCGGCATGTGGATGCAATCGCGCCGCAGGTCATAATAGGCGCGCGGCTCGGCGGTGGTCTCGATCTCCGCGCCCGAACGCTGAAAGAAGGCGTCTAGCTCAGGGTCGGCCACCGTGCCGAGGTCACGCGCGGGCTCGGGCTGGTGGTAATATTCGCCGGGCAGGCCCTCGATCTGGTCGGCATTGAACACGCGATAGGCTTTCGCGTAGGGGATTGCCTTTTCCTCCCCGGTCTCAGGGTCTTCCCGGTCGAAGGTGCCGTATTTCACCACGGTCGCGGATTTCTCCCCCTTGCGCACCTGTCCACCCAGCTCTTGCGCCTGCTTATAGGTCATCCAGCGCGCCGAGGCGTAGCCGTTCTTCGCCGCTGCGATCCAGAGCATCAGCACATTGATGCCGCGATATTCCTCACCGTTGTGGCGCAGCGGAAATGCCAGCCCGCCGCGCTCGCCGGTCCAGGGCTTGCGCCACGGCGGGGTGCCCGCCTCGATCTCGGAAATGATCGCGTCGGTGACATGCTGGTAAACGTCGAATTTCGGGGTCGCCATTTGTGGCCTCCTATGTGGTGAGC
>NZ_JHEH01000031.1 GCF_000715505.1 Thioclava dalianensis | reverse complement strand
GATCAGATCGGCGGCCCGACCCCTGCCGCCGAGATCGCCGCCACGCTGCTGCGCATGGCCGAGGCGATGTGCGCGGGTCATGCGGGCGGCGTCTACCATTATGGGGGCGCCCCGTGGGTCAGCTGGAAAGACTTCGCGGCTGAGATTTTTGCCCGCGCGGGACGCGATGTGGCGCTCACCGGTATTCCGTCCGTGGAGTATCCGACACCTGCCACGCGCCCGCTCAACTCGCGGCTCGACGGCACCGCCTTGCAAGAGGCGTTCGGCATCGCGCCCCCGGATTGGCGCGCGGGGCTCGACGACATTCTGAGTGAATTGGAGGTGCTGGCATGACACGGCGCAAGGGCATCATTCTGGCTGGCGGCACCGGCACGCGGCTGTTTCCGATCACGATCGGCATCTCCAAGCAGCTTCTGCCGATCTATGACAAACCGATGATCTATTACCCGCTGAGCACGCTGATGCTGGCGGGGATTCGCGAGATCGCGGTGATCACGACCCCGCAGGATCAAGAGCAGTTCCAGCGCACGCTTGGCGATGGCAGCCAATGGGGCATTTCGCTGACCTATATCGTGCAGCCCGCCCCCGAGGGCTTGGCGCAGGCCTATCTGCTGGCGGAGGATTTCCTCGACGGCGCGCCCTCTGCAATGGTGCTGGGAGACAATATTTTCTTTGGTCACGGCCTGCCCGAGCTGCTGCATCTGGCGGATCGCAACACGGCGGGCGGCACGGTGTTTGGCTATCACGTCGCCGATCCAGAGCGCTATGGCGTGGTCGATTTCGATGCCAATGGACAGGCCCGCGCTATCATCGAGAAGCCGGAGGTCCCACCCTCCAGCTATGCGGTGACGGGACTTTATTTCCTTGACGAAACCGCCTCGGAGCGGGCGCGCTCCGTCACCCCCTCAGAGCGTGGCGAGCTGGAAATCACGACGCTGCTTGAGATGTATCTCGCCGATGGCGCGCTTGCGGTCGAGCGGATGGGGCGCGGCTATGCCTGGCTGGATACCGGCACCCATGCGAGCCTGCTGGATGCGGGCAATTTCGTGCGCACACTTTCGCAACGACAAGGCCTGCAAAGCGGCAGCCCCGACGAGATCGCCTTTGCCAGCGGCTGGATTTCGGCGGATGCCTTGGCCGAGCACGCCGAACAGTTCGGCAAGAACAGCTACGGCGCCTATTTGCGGCGCCTGCTGGACGAAAACCAACCGTGACAGACAAAGCCGCCGTATCGCATTCGAACGCAGGCACCCCATCCCAAAATGGCGCGCCTATGTGCTCGATGCGATCGCGCGAAGATGCGAAGGACTAAGACTTGGCGATGACGCAGCCCATATCGAGCCTGCAACAGACGGCCGCGACGCGGCTCGTCGCGGTTGTCGTGACCTATAACCGCTTGGCTCAGCTGAAGGTGACAATCGCGCGGCTGCTTGAGACAGCGCCCGAGACCCTGCACGCGGTCGTCGTGTTTGACAATGCATCCGATGATGGCACCGGAGCGTGGCTCGCCGCGCAAGATGATCCGCGGTTGCTTGTCGAGAGCAGCGCGTCAAACCTTGGCGGCGCGGGCGGATTTGCGGGGGGCATGTCGCTGGCGCGCGAGCGCTACGACCCGGATTGGATGGTCGTGATGGATGACGACGCCCGCCCCGAGCCCGGCGCGCTGGCCGCCTTCCAAGCCCGCGACCTGTCGCAATGGGATGCGCTGGCCGCCGCCGTCTATTTTCCCGATGGCCGGATCTGCGAGATGAACCGCCCCTCGCGCAACCCGTTCTCGCATGGCCGCGCGTTCTGGCGGACCTTGCGGCGCGGGCGCAACGGCTTTCACCTCTCGCCCGATGCCTATGATGCAGACC
Organism: Thioclava dalianensis; assembly: GCF_000715505.1. Taxonomy (GTDB): domain Bacteria; phylum Pseudomonadota; class Alphaproteobacteria; order Rhodobacterales; family Rhodobacteraceae; genus Thioclava; species Thioclava dalianensis. The sequence goes on along the minus strand of NZ_JHEH01000031.1, from coordinate 29,472 downwards.
ACGACACCGCGATCGACGTGACCTCTTTCGTGGGCTTCTTCATTTCGCGCCGAGGGCTGGAGCTGGCAGGATTGCCCGACCCGGGCCTGTTTCTCTACGGCGATGACGGGCTTTATACGCTTGGACTCTCGACCCGTGGCGGCCGCATAGCATTCACCCCCGACATCCGGTTCGAGCATGATTGTTCCACCTTCGCCAGCTCGCAACGGGGGCGATTCCACCCGCTCTGGAAAGTCTATTACTACCACCGCAACCTGTTGCTGCTCTACCGGATGGCCTCAGGTTGGATGTTCTGGCCGGTGCTGGTGATCATCCTTCCGCGCTGGCTCATCAAGGCGCGCCACCATCCCGGCGAACGGCTGCGCTTTCTCGGCCTGATCGCGCGGGCCGTACGCGACGGGTTGCTCCGGCGCACCGGCACCCCTCACCGCAAAGTGCTGAGCTGGGCCCAAAAGCCCTAACCTCCGCTGTTCAGGATCTTCTGGTGGAAGCGTCCCAGCAGAACGACGCCCAGAAACAGCAAGACGAGGCTCACGCCGACCACGTAAGGCACCGATGCGTAATCCGCCTGATAATCGGGATAAAACCCGCGCCGCATGATCCCGGTGATGTGCATCAGAGGATTGAACCACAGAATATTCTGTGCGGTTTCGGGAAGCTGATCATGCAAGATGATCACCCCCGAGGCGAGAAACAGCGGGCGCATCGCGATTGACCAAACCTGATCCCAGATCGTGATCAACCCCATCAAGGCGCAGTTCAGCGTGCCAACCGCCACTCCCAGCAGCAAGGCCAAGGACATCGCCTCGACAATCGGACCAAAATTCAGCGCGATCGGATCCTGCTGGATGACGATGAAGATCCCGAGCATCAGATAGGAAACAAGAAACCCAGTCAGCGCGTTCAAAAGCGCGCGAGCCACGATCGCATCGACCCATTTCACCACCGGATAGGACAAAAGAGCTCCAGAGAACCGGAATGAGCGCGCCGTATTGTTCGAAATGTTCATATAAAAGCTGAACGGCACATATCCGGTGGCGAAAAATAGGATAAAGCTGTTGCCAAGCGGCGGCGAACGCACCAGCAGCGAAAACCCGAGGCTCATCAACAAAATCGCGCCAAGCGGCTCGATAATCGCCCAGATATACCCACCGGGAGACCTGCCATAACGCGTTGACATTTCACGCAAAATCAGGGCAGTCACAGTGCGTGACATGCGGAAATTCCGGGACAGGCCCTGTCCGGGGCGCTCTGCGGGCTTCAGCGGCGAGGAGGTCAAGAAAGGCGCACCTTTGCGATGGTTATTTCTTCTCCTATTATGTTAGCCTCTCGACCGATTGCAAAGAGTGTTCTCAGGATGAAGCTTTGACAAGCGATAACAATAACGATGCGTCCCCAAAACAAGGGACGACCCCACCAGCCCAGACCAAATCGGCCCAGGTGGGAGAGCAGAACCAAGACCCCAAGGGCATAAAGAAAAACCCGGGCCCCAAATTTATCGAAACCCGGTCTCTGGCGCGTCCCGCACGCATGCGCAAACGCCATTGGGGCGTGCTTATCAGCTTTTGCGCGATCGTCCTGTTTCCGCTTTTCGTGGTGAGCGTCTATCTGTGGGGCGTGGCAGATGACCGCTATGCCTCGACGGTCGGCTTCACCGTGCGCACAGCCGATGAAAAAGCCCCCAGCTCTCTTCTTGGCGGACTTGCCAGCTTCACAGGCGGCTCGTCCTCGCCCGACAGCGCTGTGCTCTATCAGTTCATCCGCAGTCAGGCGCTTGCGGCAGAGGTCGACAAAAAGCTGCACCTGCGGGATTATTATTCGTCCTACTGGAGCTCGGATCCGGTCTTTGCTTTGCAGCCAAATGCCACGATTGAGGATCTCACCGATTACTGGGGCCGTATCGTGCGCGTGACCTATAACAGCAGCACGGGGCTCATTCAGGTCGAAGTCACCGCGTTCACCCCCGATATGGCGCAGAAAATCGCAAAGGAAATCGTCGCGGAAAGCCAGACGATGGTGAACGGCCTCAACGATTCAGCCCGCGAAGATGCAATCCGCTATGCCAATAGCGATCTCAAGGTGGCCGAAGATCGCCTGCGCACTGCGCGAGAGAAGCTGACAGAATTCCGCACCCGCACCCAGATCATCGATCTGCAGTCGGATATTGAGGGTCGGATGGGTGTCACCAACAGCCTGCAACAGGAATTGGCGCAGGACATGGTCTCGCTGGACGAGCTGTCCGCCTCGACCAGTGCCGATGATCCGCGCGTCGCCCAGGCCAAAAGACGGATCGACGCGATCCGGCAGCGCATCGCCAACGAACGCCAGAGCCTTGCGACCACGATCGTACCTGGTACCGGCAAGGACTACCCCGCCTTGATGAGCGAGTTCGAGGGGCTGACGGTCGATCTGAAATTTGCCGAGCAGGTCCATCTCTCTGCGCTGAGCGCCCGCGACCTGGCCTATGACAACGCGCAGCGGCAGACCCGCTATCTCGCAACCTTCATCAAGCCGACGCTCGCCGATTCCGCGGAATATCCGCAGCGCTCCCTGTTGTTCGGTCTCGCGGCCCTGTTTCTTATCCTGAGCTGGGGGATCGCGGTTCTGATCTTCTATTCGGTCCGCGACCGGAACTGAGGAGAGGCGATGATCCGTTTCGAACAACTCTCCAAGAGCTTCTGGGTCGGCGGCGAGCGCAAGATCGTCATCGACACGCTCGATCTCACGCTGCCGACCGGAAAATCGCTTGGCCTTCTGGGGCGCAACGGTGCGGGGAAATCGACGCTGATCCAGATCATCGCGGGGATCATGGCGCCCGATAGCGGGCGCGTCGTCTCCGATGGCACGATTTCTTGGCCCGTAGCGTTCGGCGGCTCATTCCACCCTGCACTTACCGGAGCGCAGAACGTGCGGTTCGTTGCGCGAATCTACGGCGTGGACACGGACAGCCTGATGGCATTCGTCGAAGATTTCTCCGAGCTGGGCAAACATTTCCACATGCCCGTTCGCACCTACTCCTCGGGGATGAAATCGCGTCTGACCTTTGGCACCTCGATGGGGATCCGGTTCGACACCTATCTCGTCGATGAGGTCACGGCGGTGGGCGATGCCCGGTTTCGCAACAAAAGCCGCGTTGTCTTTCGCGATCGGATGCGCGACAGCAGCGCCATCCTTGTCAGCCATAATATGAAAGAGATGCGCGACTTCTGCGATGCCGGGATCCTTCTCGACCGCGGAAAGCTCTATTATTTCGACGATCTCGATGAGGCCATCGCAGAGCACGAAGCACTTCTTCGCTAACAAGAAGCTGAGAATTTCTCAGTCGGTTTGAAAAAACTGCGGATCAAATCCTCATTATTCGCCACAGTTTTGCCCGATTTCATTCGGCAGTTCTTGGCGGCTCTCCCGCTATACCAGACACGGGTTTGGTGAACGGGGGTTCAGGAACATGTGGGATCTTGGATTTCGCGCGCTTCTCGGCGCGTCGTGGGAAGATTTGTCTTTTGACATCCGCAGTTTGGAGGTGGTCGACGGTACAGCCGGGCCTATTGTGCTTGCCGTAAACGGCCCCAATGGTGGCGTGACGAGCTTTCAGCTCGCCGCCAACGGATCGGCCCAGCGCATCGACACGATGAGCTATTCCACCTCAATGTCCTATAACGTCACCGGCGATTGCCACGTGATCACCACCGGGAACGCGCAGCAAATTCTGGTGCTGGGGAGCAGCACGCAGGACGGAGTGTTCGGGGTCTCGCTTTCGGCGAATGGCGATCTTGGCGGCTCGGTGCGGCTGGGCCTGCCCGATCTCTATTGCCATGAAGGGCCAGCCTTCGCGATCTCGCAAAATGGCTTTGTCTACGCGATGCAGGACGCCCGGACGCTCGAGATCTTCGCGCCTGCGGCCAAGGGCGGCTATGTAAGCCAGTCCACCTATCACGACACCAACAGCATCTATCTGCAAAGCCCGGCAGCGATGGAAACCGTGCGCTTCGCGGGCAAGGACTACCTGCTGACCCTGTCCGCAAGCGAGCTGGGCGTTTCGGCCTTCGAAATCTCAGCGTCCGGAGAGCTGACCGCACGCAGCGCACTTGGCGTCGAGTCCGGGCTTGGTCTGTGTGCGATCCCGACCGGGCTGGAAATGGTCACGATCGAGGGGCGCTGCTTTGCGCTGGTCTCGTCAGCGGCCGAAATTGGCGAGAGCGGCGTGCTCACCGTGCTTGAATTGGGGCGCGACGGATCGCTTTCGGTCACCGATCACCTCATCGACACGCTTGATACGCGCTTTGGCCGCACGCAAAGCATGAGCGTGACACAATCGGGCGAGTGGACCTATGTGATCGCAGGCGGCGGTGATGCCGGGCTGAGCCTGTTCACCCTCACGCCGCAAGGCCGCCTTATCCATCTCGACAGCCTCGCCGACACGAATGACGCCGGGCTGGAGAAAATCTCCGCCCTGACCAGTTTTGTCGATCAAGGCCGCCTTGAGATCCTCGCAAGCTCGGATGCGACGCCCGGAATCAGCCGCTTGAGCGTTGATCTCGCGCAGCAAGGGATCGTGGCGAGCACGAATGGTGGGACGCTGACCGGCACCACCAAAAGCGATCTGTTGATCGGTGGCTCGACGAACAGCCACCTGCGCGGCAGCAATGGCGCCGATATTCTGGTCGATGGATGGAAGCAAGACACGCTCAGCGGCGGCACGGGCGCGGATCTTTTCGTGCTCAACGCGGATGATGCGCGCGACGAGATCACCGATTTCGACCCCGATCAGGACCGGATCGACCTGACCGCGGTGCCGATGCTCTATGATGCCAGCGCATTGCGGGTGCAATCGAAGTCCTGGGGCGCAGTGCTGACCTTTCGGGGCGGCGAAGAGACGCTTATTCGCAGCGCCGATGGTGGCCGCCTGAGCGCCGGGCAAGTGCTCGACGCGATCACATCGAACGCGAACCGACCGCCGATGGTCCTTTCGGATGAACAGGCGGCTAACCCGCCGCAAGTCGCCGCCAACCTGACCCTGCGCGGCGGCAATGGGGACGATAGGCTCACCGGGGATATCGGCAGTGATACGCTGTTTGGCGGGAACGGAAGTGACACGCTGATTGGCGGAAGTGGTCACGATCAGCTTTATGGCGACGCACAGGACGACATTCTCTGGGGTGGCGACGGGCAGGACAGGCTTTGGGGACATGCAGGGAATGATCGTCTCATGGGCGAGCGCGGGAATGATGTCCTGGACGGTGGGGACGGCAATGATTGGCTCAACGGAGGTGCCGAAAATGATCGCCTTTTGGGCGGCACCGGGAACGACACACTGTCTGGCGGAAGCGGCTTTGACATTCTCACCGGCGGTAGCGGCTATGACCGGTTCAACTTCTCGAAACTGTCGAACCGCAACGAGATCACCGATTTCGAGATCAGCGCCGACCGGCTGGTCCTTGAAGTCGGCGTGGAGAGGCTCGGCCAGCTCGATCTGACGACGACATCGCGCGGTGTCTTGATCGAATGGGACGGCGGAGAGGTTCTGTTACAGGGGCTTGCCCCCTCCGATCTCCACGCATCTGATTTCATCTTCCTCTAACGCATACCGTCCTCCACCGATGTGAGGTCCGCGCCAATTGCCTTTCCGCCGTTCCCATGAGAAAACGCGGACAAACTGGCATGCGGTTAGGATTTCTAGATGAACATTTTGCTTGTGGGCGCAGGATTGTCGGGCGCTGTAATTGGTCGCAAATTGGCTGAGGCTGGCCATAACATCACGATCGTCGACAGCCGTGCCCATGTCGGCGGCAATTGCCACACCGAACGCGACGCTGAAACCGGCGTCATGGTGCATGTCTACGGCCCCCACATCTTCCATACCGATGACGAAGAGGTCTGGGACTACGTCAACAGCTTCGAGACCTTCCAGCCCTATAAGAACCGTGTGAAGACGACCTCGCGCGATCAGGTGTTTTCGCTGCCGATCAACCTGCACACGATCAACCAGTTCTACAATCGCACGATGCGCCCCGATGAGGCCCGCGCCTTCATCGAGCAACAGGCCGATACCAGCATCACCGATCCGCAGAATTTCGAAGAGCAGGCAATGCGTTTCGTGGGGGCCGATCTCTATGAGGCGTTTTTCAAAGGCTACACGATCAAGCAGTGGGGCGTCTCTCCGACAGAGCTTCCCGCCGCGATCCTCAAACGTCTGCCGGTGCGCTTCAATTACGACGACAACTATTTCTTCCACCGCTTTCAGGGCATGCCCGAGAACGGCTACACGCAGATGATCGAGCGCATTCTCGATCATCCGGGCATCACCGTGCAGCTTGAGACGCGCTTCACCCGCGAGATGGGCGAACCCTACGATCACGTCTTCTATTCGGGCCCGCTGGATGGCTATTTCGATTACGAACGCGGGCGGTTGGGCTATCGCACGCTCGATTTCGAGCGCTTCACCTATGAGGGCGACTACCAAGGCTGCGCTGTGATGAATTACGGTGAGGAATCCGTCCCCTACACACGGATCACCGAGCACAAGCATTTCTCGCCTTGGGAAAGCCACGAGGGCTCGGTCTGCTATCGCGAGTTCTCGCGGGCCTGCGAGCCCGATGACATTCCCTATTACCCGATCCGTCAGGTCAAAGAGAAAGCCCTGCTGGCCGACTACGTGGCGATGGCAGAGACCGCGCCCGATGTCACCTTTGTCGGGCGTCTGGGCACCTATCGCTACCTCGATATGGATGTAACGATCCGCGAGGCGCTCGATACCAGCCGGACTTTCCTCGAAAGTGTCGAGACGGGTGCTACGATGCCCGCCTTCTGCGTGGCGCCACTCTGAGCGCATAACACCGCCCGGGCTCACCCAATGGCCCGGGCGCTTCACCCCGTTTGATGACGCTGCGGATCAGCTCGGGCTCGCCGGGGGAAATTTAAGGAATCCTCACCTCACGGGGATCTCTTCATGATTTATTTACCAAACCGCCGACAATATTCACCTTTCTCGTGTGGAATTTGAGTGGGCGATTTCAATGGTGACACCAGTTCTGCTATGCGGCGGAGCGGGAACGCGGCTATGGCCTCTTTCGCGCGAGTCCTACCCCAAGCAATTCGTTCCGCTGATCGGGGAAACGACGCTGTTTCAGGCCGCAGCCAAACGGCTTTGCGGTCCGCGATTTGACCCGCCGGTGATCGTCACGAATAGCGATTTTCGCTTCATCGTGACCGAACAGCTTGCCGAGATCGATGTGACGCCCGGCACCATCTTGCTTGAACCGGAGGGGCGCAACACCGCCCCCGCCATTCTCGCCGCAGCGCTCTGGCTCGCGCGCAAAGATCCCGACGCGCTAATGCTGATCGCCCCCTCCGACCATCTGCTCTCCGATGCCGATGCCTTTCTCGCGGCCATTGAGGCGGGCCTTGGACCCGCGCGGGCGGGCGAGATTGTGACATTTGGGATCACCCCCACCCATCCCGAAACCGCCTATGGCTATCTTGAACTGGCCGAGCGCCCGCAGGCCGATTACGAACCGCCGCGCCCGCGTTCCTTTGTCGAAAAGCCGGACCCGGATCGCGCCGCCGAAATGGTCTCTGCGGGTCGATACCTCTCGAATGCGGGGATCTTTCTTGCCTCAGCGCGCTGCCTGCTCGAAGCCTATCACCACCACGCGCCCGAACTGATCGACCCCGTGAAACAGGCCGTGGAGGATTGCGAGCCCGACCTGAATTTTCACAGGCTCGCGCGGGTCCCGTGGTCGCGCGCGCAAGATATCTCGATCGACTATGCCATCATGGAGAAGGCCGACAATCTTCGTGTCATTCCCTATGATGCGGGCTGGAGTGATCTGGGGGGCTGGACCGCCGTTTGGCGCGAAAGCACTCCCGATTCCAAGGGCGTCGTCACCTCGGAACATGCCACCGCGCTCGATTGCGAAGACACGTTGCTGCGTTCAGAGGACAGCGCGATGGAGGTGGTCGGCATTGGCCTCAAGAACATCATCGCGATTGCGATGCCCGATGCCGTGCTGGTCGCCGATGCCAGCCGCGCTCAGGATGTGAAACAGGCCGTGGCGGCTCTCTCCAAGAAACAGGCGCGACAGGCCAGCTGCTTTCCCAAGGATCATCGACCTTGGGGATGGTTTGAAAGCCTCGTTCAGGGCAACCGCTTTCAGGTCAAGCGCATCGTCGTGCGCCCCGGGGCCGCGCTCTCACTGCAATCGCACCATCACCGCTCAGAGCATTGGATCGTTGTGCAGGGCACCGCGCGGGTGACCATCAACAACACAGAGCAGCTCATGACCGAAACTCAGTCGATCTACATTCCGGTGGGCGCGGTGCATCGGCTGGAAAACCCCGGGAAACTGCCAGTGGTGCTGATCGAGGTTCAGACCGGCGCCTATCTGGGAGAGGATGACATCACCCGCTTTGACGACGTCTATGCCCGCAAATGAGCCACACGACACGCCCCGGTTCGGCACAAGCGGCCTGCGCGGGCGCATCGAGCTTCTGACGCGCGCCTGCATAGCCGATCACACCCGCGCCTTTCTCGCCACCGGCCCGACAGGCGGAGTCGTCCATCTGGGCCACGACCTGCGCCCCTCTTCGCGCGCCCTCTCAGCATGGCTTTGCGACACCCTTCAGACCGAGGGCATCACGGTCCATGACTGCGGCGCGCTTCCCACGCCCGCGCTGGCTCATCGCGCGATAGTGCGGGGCCACGCCGCGATCATGGTCACCGGCAGCCATCTGGCCGCGGACCGAAACGGATTGAAATTCTTCCGACCCGCGGGCGAGATCACCAAATCCGATGAGCAAGCGATCTCCGCCGCGTTGAACCGCCCCCCAGCGACCGGTCCTCGCGGCCCGGCTGTGGCGGTCAATGATCCAACTTCCGAGTATCGCGCCCGCTATCACACAGCGTTCGGGGCCGATGCACTGCGCGGCCTGCGTCTTGGGGTTTTTCAGCATAGCTCCGTCGCGCGCGATCTGATGGTCACAAGTCTTACCGAACTGTGCGCGCAGGTCATCCCCTTCGGACGCTCCAACAGCTTTCGCCCGCTTGATACAGAGGCGCTGGACTCCGAAATTCGTGCTGAAATAGAGACGTTTTGTGCCGCACATTCGGTTGATGCGGTTCTCTCGACAGACGCGGATGCGGACCGGCCCCTGTTGACCGACGCAACCGGTCAGGTCTGGCCGGGCGACGTCCTTGGTGCCTGCGCGTCTCGCGATCTCGGCGCCAGTGAGATTTGCACGCCGATCACATCAAACAGCCTGATCACCGCGCTCCCCGGGATCCAGCACACCCATTTCACAAAGATCGGCTCTCCCTATGTCATCGCGGCAATGTACGCGCGCCAACGCTGCGCGCCCGGCGCGCGCCTCGCAGGATACGAGGCCAATGGCGGCTTTCTTCTTGGATTCGAGGTGCAGGGACCAGCAGGTATGCTGGCCCCGTTGCTCACCCGCGACAGCCTTTTACCGATGATCGCCGTGCTGTCGCAAATCCGCAGGACGGGCCAAAGCCTCGCGGAACGGCGCGCCGCCCTCCCCCGGCGCTTCACCGCCTCCGACCGGATCGCAGGCGTCGAAACCAGCGCCTCTCACGCTTTGATCGATCACCTGACCCGCAACGCCGACGCAAGACAACGCCTTGTCCCGGATATGGGCCCGGAGCGCGAAATCTCACGCATCGATGGGCTGCGCATCGGATTCGCCTGCGGTCGTATCCTGCACATCCGCCGCTCCGGCAACGCGCCGGAATTGCGGATCTACACAGAGGCCGAGACACAATTCGCGGCTGAAAAATGCCTGAAACAGTGTCGAAAATCGGTGGAGACGCGCCTCGCTCAGACCCAACGCCCCGTAGCACAAAGCTGAACCGTCACGCTCGCTGGCGTCGTCGCATCCGAGAACCTCACCGCAGAGCCCTGCACCACCCCGCTGGCCGACACGCTCCGCAGCGATACGAAATGCAACCGCTCCGGCCCCGCCGCATCGACGACGGCCACCGCCGTGACACTCGGCGGCGCGACAAAGGCCATCGGGAAATCCCAGTCGAAATCTGCGGTACGATAGGGCGCGCTGCGACTTCCCGTACCAAGCGCCAGAGACGACCCGGCATCCAGCTCGGTCCAGCAGCTCTGCGTCCCATCCGCGAGCCGGGTATATGCGCCATTCCCATTGGCCCCCCGCTCGATCACCGCCCCCGTCGACTGGCCCGCAGCCTGCGACACCGGCCCCAGCAGCACACCCGCAAACGCCTTCCACGCCTGCCAGCTCGCGCCACCATCCTCGGATTGCCGCTGATAGGATTGCGCGCCGGTCGTAAACTCCTGCAAGACGAGATCGAAGGACCGCCAGACCCGCAAGATTCCCGCCACCGCCAGCGGCAGATTGCTACTCCCCGGCGTGCCAGACCAAAAGCCCGTGCTCAGGCAATTATCGGCATCCACGACGATCGGCATAGAGGTCGATGCCCCCAGACCAAACGCCCCGACCGCCATCAAACGGCCGTCAGCGGTATCACTCGCGCTTTGCTGAATGGCAGCCCCGTTGAGCCGCCCGGTCGCAGCATCGACCCGCAGCGCCTCGGTCCAAGTGCTGCCATCGGCTGAGACCTTGATATGCAGATCGTTGTCCCCGGCAAGTCCGACTTCCGCATGCCCGGTCCAGCTGCTTTGATACAGCAAAGAGGCCGTATCAGCGGATGCCGCCTTATTCAGCTTCACCCGGTGATCAGAGCCCGCATGGGTAAACAGGCTCGCATCCGAGGCCACCGCCAGCCGATTTGTCGCGTCAGACTGCGTACCAACCCCCACACCTGCAAGGTTCTGCAGATCCGGTCCAAGCTCCTCCCAGACACCATCGGTGAAGACGCAGAGCGTTTCCGTTGCACGATCCCAGCCGCGCCACCCCTCCATCGGGGCCAGAAAGACCCAATCCTCGCCACTCCATTGTGCGAGCATACCACCCTTGCCCGCCCAGTCCCCTTGCGGCGACGACGACAACGCATGGATTTGCCCGACCTGTGGCACGACCGGCGGCATCTCGGCCGCGCGCGCCTCCAAGACAAGCTGGGTGATCAGATCGAGACGCTGAAGCGCCTCGTTATGGGTGACATGTTTTTGCGCCTGGCTCGGCAGAAGAAATGGCAGGCCAAGGCGAGGAGAACTGTCCGACATGAGAAAGGGCCTCTTGCGCTGTGATCGGGTCAGCACCTTATGAGGCAAATCTCTCAACGAACTCTGGGCCGCGCGGGCTGCGCTTTAAGCGGGCGTTAATACACCCGCCCCGCTTACCCCTCCATATCAGGCCGCCCGACCGAGCTATAAGCTTTGAACCCAGCAGCGCGCGCATCTTCTGCGGTGTAGATGTTGCGCAGATCGGCCATTCGCGGCGTCTTCATCGAGGACGCGATCCGGCCCAGATCGAGCGCGCGGAACTCGTTCCACTCGGTCAGGATCACGATCAGATCGGCCTCTTGGCTTGCGGCATAGGGATCCTCGATCCAATCGACGCGCGGCAAAAGCTGTTCGCCCTCGTGGCGGCCTTGCGGATCGACCACGCGCACAGTTGCACCGCCGCCCAGCAGAGCGGGCACCACGGTCAGGCTTGGCGCATCGCGCATATCGTCCGTGTTGGGCTTGAAGGTCACGCCCATGATCGCGATCACCTTGCCGTTGAACGTCCCGTCGCACAGATCCAGCAGTTTATCCACCATCCGGCGCTTCACCTGCTCATTGATGCTGATCACGGCCTCGGTGATCCGCATGGGCGAGGCATTTTCCTGCCCGATCCGCGCCAGTGCCTTGGTATCTTTCGGAAAACACGAACCGCCAAACCCCGGGCCGGCATGCAAGAAATTCTTCCCGATCCGGTTGTCGAGCCCCATCCCCTTGGACACTTCCTTCACATCCGCGCCAACCTTTTCGCACAGCGCTGCGATCTCGTTGATGAAGGTGATCTTGGTCGCAAGAAAAGCATTGGCCGCGTATTTGATCATCTCCGCCGATTCGAGATCGGTGGTGACGATCGGAAATTCGCGCAGATAGAGCGGGCGGTAAATTTCAGCCATGACCTTAGCGGCGCGATCGGTCTCAACGCCGACAACCACCCGATCCGGCTTCATGAAATCGTCGATCGCCGCGCCCTCGCGCAGGAATTCAGGATTCGAGGCCACATCGAAATCAAGCGCCGGATTGGCTGCGGCCACAACCTCGCGCACTTTGCGGTTGGTGCCGACCGGCACGGTCGATTTCGTGACGATGACGATATAATCCTTGGCCTTCTGCGCCACCTCTTCAGCCGCCGCCATCACATAGGTCAGATCTGCATGGCCATCGCCGCGCCGCGTGGGCGTGCCGACCGCGATAAAGACCGCCTCGGCGCCCTCCATCGCCTCGTCAAGATCAAGCGTGAAGGTCAGTCGCCCGGCCTCGACATTGCGGATCATCAGCCGATCGAGCCCCGGCTCAAAGATCGGAACCTTGCCGCTTCTGAGCATGTCGATCTTGCGTGCATCCTTGTCGACACAGACCACATCATGCCCGAAATCCGAAAAGCATACCCCCGACACAAGCCCAACATAGCCCGTCCCAATCACAACAATCCGCATCTCGTTTCCTTATCCGTCAAAGGGGCCGCGTGGTGTCACGGTTCAGCGTCACTCGTGACTTTATAGACATGAGTGACCCAAAGTCTATTTCGCCTCTTTCATGGGCAGAAAACGTGAAAACAGTGTGGCCGCGCCAAGACATTCCGCAGCAGGCGCGAGGACACGGCAACCCAAATCACCATTCCCCTTAAACTAAGGGGATCTCGGATCTTCGGGATTTTCCGGTGGAAAAATTGGTGCCGCTGAAGGGACTCGAACCCCCGACCCCATCATTACGAATGACGTGCTCTACCAGCTGAGCTACAGCGGCACCTTTGTGGAACGGGCCTTGCGACCCTGTCCCGAGAACCGACCCGCAGGGCGCGGATCACTTCGGTAGCGGGCGATTAGCATGCGCGCGCGCGGATGTGTAGCCCCAAAATGCGTCAGTTTGCAGACTGCTTTTCTCCTGTGCCCTCACCGCTATCCTTGCGCGCGGCATCCGGTTCACCGTCGGGCTCGACGATCTCTGCATCATCCACAGTACGCGCTTCAGAAGGCGCGGCGTTGGGCTTGCCGACGATCAGCGGAAGCATCTCTGCCCCATGCGGCAGCGGCGAGGCATTCTGAGAGGTCTCGCGCCAACTCAAAGTGTCAAAGCCACCGCAATTGTCGCAGACCGGCGTCCAATCCGCCTGAATGTTCTGGCATTTGTCACAGCACCATTGCGGACCGCGCGGCGCGCTGAGCGCACGGGCCAGCCATCCGCGCACAACCGCGTCATCCGCGCCTTCACCGCGCTCGACCGCCGCCATGATCGCCAGAACCCGCGCCGTCGGATGGGTTTCAACCAGATCGCCCAGCGCCCGCCGCGCGGCAGGAAAATCTTCCGCAGCGATGTTCAGCTCGGCCCGCAGCAGACGCGATTCTTCGTGATCGGGACGCAGCTCCAGCAACTTCCCGAACCGCTTGAGTCGCTTGGCGGGATCTTCATCCGGCGCAACCTCGGCATAGACCGCCGCAAGATCGGGATGGGGTTGCGAGGACCAGGCTTTGCGCAAAAGCCGCTCCGCCGCGCGCGGCTTGTCCTTGTCGATATAGGAGCGCGCCGCCATCACGACCGCCGGAATCAGATCGGGTGAGGCCTTGGCCGCCGTAATCGCCGCCTCGCGCGCTTCAATGCTCGCGCCCTCGGCCATCACGCCCTTCGCCTCCTGCAGCGCCATCACGGCATCGCGGCGCTTATGCACGTCGCGCGGCAATTCTCCTTGACGCATCTTGGATTGCAGAACGGAGCGCGCCCCTTTCCAGTCACCGCGCTCGGTCTGCAGCTTAAGCAGCGTATCTTGAACCTCACGATGGCGCGGTTTGAGCGCATAGGCCTTCTTGGCCAGCTGCAGCGCCGTATCCGTATCGCCTTCAGCCAGTTTTTGCCGCATCAGCCCGCGCACGCCGACAAACCGCGTGCGATCATCCGCGAGCAGACGCTTGTAAACCTCACTGGCTTTTTTCGTATCGCCCATCTGCTCGGCGGCCTGCGCGGTCAACAGATTGGTCAATTCCGGGCGTTGCAGATACCGCTGGGCCTTGGCCGCCTTCGACATGGCCAACCGTCCCTCGCCTGAGGCCGATGCCATCATCCCCTCGGCAAGCGCCTCATAGCCTTTGCGCTCGCGATTGCGGTCGAAATAGCGGCTGATCGCCGTCTCATCTCCGGCGAGAAACCGCAGGAACGCGACAAACAGCCCGACCACCTTGATCACCAGCCAAACCGCGAGGAACAGCAAGATCACCGCAATCACGGCTTGCAGCGGGCCGAGGGTAAACTCCATCCCCATGCTCGACAGCCGCAGCCCGCCAGACATATCCGCAAGATGTGAAAACCCGAGCGTCACCGCGGAGACGATCACGAGAAACACGGCGATTTTGATAACGGTCCAGATCATCTGCGGCTCCCTACTGATTCTGGCCAAGCTGGCTGGCCGCATCCAGCGCAGCCACCCGCGCCTTGGCCTGCGCGACCCAATCGGCCATCATGGGCTGCGCGGCGTCGGGCAGTTTCGCAATCTCTGCCAGCGCCGGTTTCAGATCGCCGGTGTCGACATCGGCCTGCGCGCGCGACAGCACCGCATCCGCGCTGTCGCCCTGCCTCGCAGTCAGCGAACGCGCGCCCGTCTCGGTCAACAAGAACGCCCCGAGCTTAGAGGCAAAGCTTGATCCGCTATCCGCCTTTCGGGCCGCCGCCAGCGCTTTGCGCGCAGCGTCGGGGAAGCTTTGCTGCAACGCCTGCTGTGTGGGCACATCACCGCTCAACGCCTCGGGCACGGCAATCCCGGCTGCCTGAAGATCTGCGCGCGCCGGCGCGAGCGGAACACCCGCATCAAGCGCCGCCTTCATCCGCGCAGCCGCCGCCTGAGCCATTGCCGCTTTCGCCGCAGCCTCGGACTGATCGCGCAATTTCTGAGCCTGCTGCTCGGCCTGCGCGATGCGCTCCTGAGCCGCTTTTGCCTCCGCTTCGAATTTCGCCTGCGTCTCGGCATCGGCGGCCCCGCCGCTCGCGCCAATTCCCTTCACTTGGGACTGCAGAGCCTCAAGCGCCGATTTATTTGCCCGCACTTCCGATCCGATCTGATCGAGCGAAGTCTGAACGCCGGACATATCGGGCGCAGGCGCGGCCTGCGATTTCAACGCCGCCAGATCCGAGCTGAGTGCGTCGATCTTCTTGGCTTGGGCCGCAAATTTGGCATCCATCTCATCGCTGATTTGCGGCGTCTTTGCCGCCGGGAGCCAGCCCGACAGACTGGGCGGCAGGTTCGGAATCGCGACAATCACGGCACCCGCGCCGATCACAGCGGCAAGGATTCCGCCGAAAATCAGCGGCAAGGTTCCGGCACGACGCACTTCAATCACGCGCGGCTCCGGGGGCTGGGGCGCGCTCTGGGCGGTCTCAGAGGGGCGATCATGGGGATAGGCTTGCTCAGAAGAGGGCTCTTCACCTGCCTCTTCCCCGCTGGTCTCCAACGTCGGCACGGTTTGCACCTCCATCGGATCTGCCTCGGGGGCTGCTTCTTCGGATGTCTCGGTCTCAGAGGTGCTCTCAGCAGCCGCGCCTTCAAGCGCTGCCTCATCGGACGAGGTCACATTCTCTGAAACCGGCTGTTTCGACGGCACGGTCTCGGTTTCATTCACGCCCGTGGGCACGTCAGCCCCTTGAGTTTCCGTAGAGATGTCGGCGTTTTGCGTCTCGACGCCCTCGACACCATCCGTTGCCTGAGCCTCGGATTTGGGCTTCCGGGTTCTCGGTTTCGTCATTGCTCACGCCCTCCACTTGCACCGCGAAACATCGCAGGGTCAGGCCAATCTAGAGGGCAGCTCGCCCCGGCTCAACCCGCCATTTGCGCACGTAACAATAGAGTAAGCGCATCCATGACACCGTCCGAATTCGCACGCATCGCCGTTTCCAGATGCTCAATATTATTGCGCGGACAGGCCTCGGCAACGGCTGGGCTGATCGCGGCGACATAGAAACGCGCAGTGGCATCCCCAGCCTGATCCCAGAAAGTTCGCGCAGAATTTGGGGAAAAGAGCGGCAAAAGCACCGGCCCGCCCGACCCAAGCACATCACGCGCTTCATTCGTGAAGGCCTGCCGAACCTGACGGTATAAAACCACCTCTTTCGTCTCTATTCCGGCGGAATTCAGCGCAGATGACAGATCAAAGGCCACAGGCTCGCCGCGGGCATGCAAGATCGATCCCCTGGCATGACGCGCGAGGATCACCTCAAGCAAAGCCTCGGCGCCCGCATCTCCCGCAATCGCTGTGAATCCCGCCGCGCGCGCGGCCTGTGCCGTGCGCGCGCCCACACAAAACGCCACGCGCCCGCCCGCCGCTTGCCGCAGTGAAAACAGTCTCACCGCCTCTTGCGAGGTAAAGATGACGCTATCTGCTGAAGGGATCGGGTTCTCAACTGCCTCAAAATCCATCAGCGGAGAAACCACGGTCGGCCAATCCGCGCTGAAACGGGCCCGGAAGTCTTCCGCAAAGCTCAGGGCTCCGTCCCGCGGACGGGTCAGCAACAGAGGCGGTCTGGCGCGATACTCTTCCATTTGCCTGATCATGTCCCGGGATTGTGCGAACCCAGCCCCGGTGTTACCTCCGAAGGAAGAGTCACGCAATATCGGCCCCGATGACACACGCCCTCACCTTTCTCGGCCTCGAGTCGAGCTGCGACGATACGGCAGCTGCCGTGGTGCGCGTCTCTGATACGGGGCGCGAGGTGCTCGCCTCCGTCGTCTCCGGCCAAACCGAGCTGCACGCACCCTTCGGCGGCGTTGTCCCCGAGATTGCCGCGCGGGCCCATGCTGAAAAGCTCGACCTCTGCGTCGAAGAGGCGCTTGCAAAAGCCGGTCTCGCGCTGTCCGATCTCGACGGCATCGCGGTGACGGCGGGGCCCGGGCTGATCGGCGGCGTCATGTCCGGCGTCATGTGCGCCAAGGGTCTCGCTGCGGGCTCCGGTCTTCCGCTGATCGGTGTGAACCACCTCGCAGGCCATGCGCTGACGCCGCGCCTCACGGATGGGCTCGACTATCCCTACCTGATGTTGCTCGTCTCCGGAGGGCATTGCCAGTTCCTGATCGCGTCCGGTCCGGAAAACTTCACGCGGCTTGGCGGCACCATCGACGACGCGCCCGGCGAGGCGTTTGACAAGGTCGCGAAACTTCTGGCTCTGCCGCAACCCGGCGGTCCATCCGTCGAGGCAGAGGCCCGCAAGGGGGATCCGCGCGCCATCGCACTGCCACGTCCGCTGCTGGATCGACCCGGCTGCGACATGTCTTTCTCGGGGCTCAAGACAGCGGTCCTGCGGGCGCGCGATCAGATCATCGCCGAACATGGTGGCCTGCCCAAAGCACGCCGCGCCGATCTTTGCGCCGCATTTCAGGCCTCGGTCTCGGATGTGCTCGCCGAGAAATCGCGCCGCGCCCTGCGGGAATATCTCACGCAGGCCCCTGCTCATCCGGCTCTGGCTGTGGCCGGTGGGGTCGCTGCAAATAAGGCCATTCGCGGCGCATTAGAGACTGTTTGCGCCGAAATGTCCGTCGCCTTTCTCGCCCCGCCGCTTGCGCTTTGCACCGATAATGCGGCGATGATCGCCTATGCGGGGATCGAACGCTATCAAGGCGGCGGCCGCGACGGTATGGATCTTGTCGCGCGTCCCCGCTGGCCGCTCGATCAAAATGCGCGTGCCCTTCTGGGCTCTGGCAAGAAAGGGGCGAAGGGATGAGCATCGCAGTCCTTGGCGCTGGTGCCTTCGGCACGGCTCTCGCGGTCAGTTTTGCGCAGGTCGGCCCGGTCACGCTCTGGGCGCGCGATCCGGCCCAAGCAGAGCTGATGCAAACCAGCCGGGAAAACACGCGCCGCCTATCCGGTGTCACGCTGCCCGCGCCGCTGACGGTCACCGCCAATCTGGCAGAGGCCTTTGCCGCAGACACTATTTTGCTTGCCATGCCGATGCAGCAGATGGCGGGCTTTCTGGCCGAGCACCACGCCGCCCTCTCGGAAAAGACCCTGATTTCGTGCTCCAAAGGGATCGACATCGCGACGGGGCTTGGGGCGACCGGTCTGATCCGGACGCATTGCCCCGACGCCCGCGCCGCCGTGCTGACCGGGCCGAGCTTTGCCGCCGACATCGCGCGCGGGCTTCCCACGGCGTTGACATTGGCCTGCGCAGACCCAAGCGCGCAGCTTCAGGCCACGCTTTCGACCCCGACACTCAGGCTCTACCGCACCACCGACACGGTCGGGGCAGAGCTGGGCGGGGCGCTCAAGAATGTCTACGCCATCGCCGCCGGCACCGTGATCGGCGCGGGGCTTGGCGATTCTGCCCGCGCCGCCCTGATGACGCGCGGATTTTCCGAGATGCAGCGCGTGGCCCTCGCGCTCGGCGCGCGACCCGAAACCCTTGCAGGGCTGTCGGGCTTTGGCGATCTCATCCTGACCTGCACATCGACGCAATCGCGCAATTTCCGGCTTGGCTACGCGCTCGGCGCTGGCGAGGCGTTTGATCCGTCGATCACTGTCGAAGGCGTTGCAACCGCAAAAGCAGTGTCTAACCTCGCGCAAAACAACGGATTCGAAATGCCGATTGCCGCGATGGTTCCCGCGTTGACCGATCAGAAAATCAGTGTGGCCGAGGCGGTTCAAGCCCTGCTCACACGCCCGCTCAAGGAGGAATGAGATGTATTTTGCCGTGATCTGCCGCGACAAGCCCGGCGCGCTTCAAATCCGTAAGGACAACCGCGAGGCCCATCTGGCCTATATCGCCGAAACCGGCGTCGTCTTCATGGCGGGCCCGTTCATCGAGGACGGCGAAATGCACGGCTCGCTCGTGATCCTTGAGGTCGCCGATCTGGCTGCGGCGCAGGATTGGGCCGCGAACGACCCCTATGCGAAAGCGGGCCTCTTTGCGGAAAGCTCGGTTCAGGAATGGAAGAAGGTGATTGGCTGATGCGCTACTGGCTGTTCAAATCCGAGCCCAACAAATGGTCTTGGGACATGCAGGTCGCCAAAGGGGAACAGGGCGAGGAATGGGACGGAATCCGCAATTACCTCGCGCGGAACAACATGCGCGAGATGGAAATCGGGGATCGCGGCTTCTTCTATCACTCCAATATCGGCAAGGAGGTTGTCGGCATCGTCGAGGTCTGCGCGCTGAGCCATCCCGACAGCACAACCGATGACCCGCGCTGGGATTGCGTCGACATCAAAGCCGTCAAACCGCTGAAACGGCCGGTGACCCTGGCTGAGGTCAAAGCGGACCCGCGCCTGTCAGAAATGTCGCTTGTTACTTCGATGCGGCTGTCGGTGCAGCCCGTAACGCCGGAAGAATGGCGGATTGTTTGCGCCTTGGGCGAAGTCGATCCCGACTGAAACGCAGCCCAAGCATACAAAAATGCGGAGGATTCCGGCACCCCTACCAGAACCCTCCGTCCCCCAGGTGCTCCCCACTCGCACCACACATGAAACGTAAATCTCGGATCTGGCCTTTCTGGCCGGTCCTTGTGTTCTATCCCAAACACATGATTTCTGCAAGTTTCGAATCCTGAAAATTCAAGTCAAGACAACCATTTAGAGATAATGTTTTGTTAATGCCCGACGCAGACCCACCCTGCGACGCGCCGCCCGCAGGACAGGCCCTTCCCGCTGATTTCATGCGGGAGTCACGGCCTGCATCCGCCCTCCAAGCCTGAGCAACTACACGGGCGCGTGAATTGTCGCAAAGCTGTTACATTTTCGTTGCATAAGCGTCACCGGACTCACCTACGACCCCATACCAAGGCCAAAACTTGGCCCGATACAAAATCTGGGAGTATCAAATGAAAACCGTGACCTTTACCGCATCCGCCCTGGCAATCATCGCCGTTTCGGGCACCGCTGCATTCGCTCGCGACAATGTTCAAGTCGCTGGCTCCTCGACCGTGCTGCCCTACGCCTCGATCGTGGCCGAAGCCTTTGGCGAGAACTTCGACTTCCCGACCCCGGTCGTGGAATCGGGCGGCTCCTCGGCGGGCCTCAAGCGCTTCTGCGAGGGCGTCGGCACAAACACGATCGACATCGCGAACGCCTCGCGCAAGATCCGCGACAAAGAGATCAAGACCTGCGCCGACAATGGCGTGAAGGACATCATGGAAGTCCGCATCGGCTATGACGGCATCGTCTTCGCCAGCCAAAAAGACGGCCCGGCCTTCACCGCCTTCGAGCCGGCCGATCTCTACAACGCGCTCGGCGCCAAGGTGCTCAAAGACGGCGCACTCGTCGACAACCCGTACACCAAGTGGAACGAGTTCAACGCCGATCTGCCCGATGCAGATATCAACGCGTTCATCCCCGGCACCAAGCACGGCACCCGTGAAGTCTTCGAAGAGAAAGTTCTCCTCAAGGGCTGCGAAGACACCGGTGCGATGAAAGCCATGGTCGACGCAGGCATGTCCGAGAAAGACGCCGAAGCGGGCTGCATGAAAGTGCGCACCGACGGCAAATCCGTGGATATCGACGGCGATTACACCGAAACCCTCGCCCGCCTCGGCTCCAACCCGAACGGCGTCGGCGTCTTTGGTCTGGCGTTCTACGAGAACAACACCGACACGCTGAAAGTTGCGACCATGTCGGGCGTCGCTCCCTCGACCGAGACCATCGCATCGGGTGACTACCCGGTGTCGCGTCCGCTCTACTTCTACGTGAAGAAAGCGCATATCGGCGAGATCCCCGGCCTCAAGGAATACGCTGAGTTCTTCGTGTCCGACGACATCGCAGGCCCTGACGGCCCGCTGGCTCAATACGGCCTCGTCTCAGATCCGGAACTGGCCAAGACCCAGCAAGCCGTGGCTGACGAAGTGACCATGGGTTCGGGCATGTAATTGCCCAAACGGGGGGCGGCATTTTTCGCCGCCCCCAACTCTCCTTTTAGGTTTTTTCTAAAGCATGGGTGGGGCTTATGCCTGTTTTCTGGCTCGCAGGGATCGTCGTAGCGCTCAGCATCGCGGGTTTCGCGATGGGGCGTGCGCGCGCGTTCCAATCCTCCGGGGGGGATGCCCGCGTCTTGCATTCCCTGCCGTTCTACGCCGGGGCGTTGGTGGCAATGTCGGCCTGCCTTCCGGCTCTGATCGTCCTTGTTCTGTTGATGGTCCTTGGCAGTTCACCGCTCATCATCAGCATCGCGACAATCGGCGCCGCACTGATCGGCATCGCTCTCAGCTTCCCAAGGATCTCACGCGATTTCCGCGCCAGAAACGCGGTCGAGGCGGGAGTGCGCGGGCTTTTGATCGCAGCCGCCAGCATCGCTATCCTCACCACGATTGGTATCGTCCTGTCGCTGATCTTCAACACCGTCGAGTTCTTCAAGCTCTACCCGTTCACCGAGTTCTTCTTCGGAACGGAATGGGCTCCGAGCTTTGGCGGCGGCTCTACATTGGGTATCCTGCCGCTGATCTGGGGCACGCTCTATATCTCGCTGATTGCACTTCTGGTCGCGGTTCCGGTCGGGCTCTTTGCAGCCGTCTACCTGTCGGAATACGCGTCGCGCCCGGTGCGTAGCGTGATCAAGCCCTTGCTCGAAGTGCTCGCCGGTATCCCCACGATTGTCTACGGCCTGTTCGCGCTTCTGACCGTCGGCCCCTTCTTGGTGTCGATCTTCGGACCGAACGGCCCGACGGCCGCGATCTCGGAAAACGGCTGGATGCATGCGGGAACTGCGGTGATGACCGCGGGGCTCGTGATGGGCATCATGCTGATCCCGTTTGTGTCCTCGCTCTCGGATGACATCATCAACGCGGTGCCGCAAAGCCTGCGCGACGGCTCTTACGGGATCGGCGCAACAAAATCGGAAACCATCAAGCAGGTGATCCTGCCCGCCGCCTTGCCCGGCATCGTCGGCGCCGTGCTGCTGGCCGCATCGCGCGCCATCGGCGAGACGATGATCGTTGTGCTGGGCGCGGGCGCGGCAGCCCGTCTGAGCCTCAACCCGTTCGAGGCCATGACCACCGTTACCGCCAAGATCGTCAGCCAGCTCACCGGGGACGCGGATTTCTCGTCCCCCGAGGCGCTGGTGGCCTTCGCCCTCGCCATGACGCTCTTCGTGATCACCCTGTGTCTTAACGTCTTCGCACTGTGGATCGTGCGCAAATATCGGGAGCAATACGAATGAGCGACGCGACTCATCCCGCAGCACACAAGAGCCCCGCGCGCTCCTTGCATCAGCTGGACGCCCGGACCAAACGCCGCAATGCCTCGGAGCGCCGGTTCAAGGTGATGGGCATCGTGGCCATCGGAATCGGCCTTGCCTTTCTGGTCCTGCTTCTAAGCACGATCGTGATCAACGGCTCGACGGCTTTCCAGCAAACCTTCATCAAGGTGCCGGTCTATCTTGACCCCGCCAAGCTGGACAAAAGCGGAAATCGCGACCCCGATGATCTGAAAAAAGCCACGACATTCACCTATGCGCCGCTGGTGCAGAACGGTCTGCTCGAGGTTGTTCAGAAAGCAGGTTTCGGGTCGGAGCTGTCGAAGTCGGACATGAAGAACCTGATCTCGGCCTCCGCGGCAAGCCAGGTTCGCGACCGGGTGCTTGCCGACCCGTCGCTGATCGGCAAGACGGTCGATTTCGAAATCTTCGCCTCCTCGCGCGTCGATGGCTATCTCAAGGGGCGCGTGCATCGCGACGAGATCGCGCTCGACAAGAATATCAGCGTGGCCCAGCTCGATCTCGTCGATTCGCTGCGCAAGGACGGCGCGCTGCACAAAGGCTTCAACTGGACCTTCATCTTCGGCGCCGATGCCTCGGATTCGCGCGCCGAACAGGCCGGGATCGGGATCGCGATGCTTGGCTCCTTCTACATGATGCTGGTGGTGCTGGTGCTCGCCCTGCCAATCGGTGTGGCCGCCTCGATCTATCTTGAGGAATTCGCCAAGAAGAACCGCTTTACCGACCTGATCGAGGTGAATATCTCGAACCTCGCGGCGGTGCCCTCGATCGTCTTCGGTATCCTCGGGCTTGCCGCCTTCATCCAATTCGCGCATCTGCCGCAATCGGCACCGCTTGTGGGCGGGCTCGTGCTCACGCTGATGACACTGCCCACGATCATCATCTCGACCCGCGCCGCCCTCAAGGCCGTGCCCCCCTCGATCCGCGATGCAGCCCTCGGCGTCGGCGCCTCCAAGATGCAATCGGTCTTTCACCATGTCCTGCCGCTTGCGATGCCGGGCATCCTGACCGGCACGATCATCGGCCTCGCACAGGCTTTGGGCGAAACAGCACCCCTGCTGCTGATCGGGATGGTGGGTTATGTCGCAACCAACACGCCGGAAGGCTTCTGGGACGGCTTCGTCTCGCCCAACTCGGCCATGCCCGCGCAGATTTACGAATGGGCCAAACGGGCGGACCCCGCCTTCTACGAACGCGCCTGGGGCGGTATCATCATCCTGCTGATCTTCCTGCTCGGCATGAATCTCATCGCCATCATCCTGCGTCGCAAATTCGAACGCCGCTGGTAAGGTAAGGAGCTGCAGCCATGAACGATATGACACTGACGGAGAGAGCCGTGAACGCCACCGATTGCAAGATAACCGCGCGCAACGTGCAGGTTTATTACGGCGAAACGCACGCCATCAAAGATGTCGATGTCGACATTCTCGACAAGACGGTCACCGCCTTCATCGGCCCCTCGGGCTGCGGCAAGTCGACCTTCCTGCGCTGCCTGAACCGGATGAACGACACAATCGACATCTGCCGCGTCAAAGGCGAGATCCTGCTGGATGGCGAAGACATCTACGACAAGCGGGTGGATCCGGTGCAGCTGCGCGCCAAGGTGGGCATGGTGTTCCAAAAGCCCAACCCCTTCCCCAAGTCGATCTATGACAATGTGGCTTACGGCCCGAAAATCCACGGCCTGACGCGCAACCGCGCCGAGCTGGACGAGATCGTCGAGGCCTCGCTGCGCAAAGCCGCTCTGTGGGGTGAGGTGAAAGATCGCCTGCAAGCCCCCGGCACCGGGCTCTCGGGCGGCCAGCAGCAGCGCCTTTGCATCGCGCGCGCCATCGCAACCTCGCCCGAGGTGCTCTTGATGGACGAGCCCTGCTCGGCCCTCGACCCGATCGCCACGGCACAGGTCGAAGAGCTGATCGACGAGCTGCGCACGAACTTTTCAGTGGTGATCGTCACCCACTCGATGCAACAAGCCGCACGTGTATCTCAGAAGACGGCATTCTTCCATTTGGGCAACCTCGTGGAATACGACGAAACAGATCAGATTTTCACAAATCCGACCGACCCCCGCACAGAAAGCTACATCACCGGACGGATCGGCTGAGGAGACAGGCATGAGCGACCATATTCTTTCCGCATTCGACCGCGACCTCGAAGCGGTTCAGGCCCTCGTCGTCAAGATGGGCGGCCTCGTCGAGGAGCAAATCCTCAACTGCGCCAAAGCACTCGAGACCCGCGACGACGAACTGGCCCAAGAAGTTCGCAACCGCGACAAGGCCGTCGACGCGCTCGAAGAGAAGATCAACGAGGAAGCCGCCCGCCTGATCGCGCTGCGGGCCCCTGCCGCGCGCGATTTGCGCATGGCGCTCTCGGTGATCAAGATTTCCGCCAGCCTCGAACGGGTCGGCGACTACGCCAAGAATATCGGCAAACGCTCGCAGGTTCTGATGGACAGTCCCGCGATCAACGGCACGCCCGCCGCGATCCGGCGTATGGCGCAGGCCACCGAGGCGATGCTCAAAGATGCGCTCGACAGCTACATCCAGCGCGATGCCGACCTCGCCCGCGACGTGCGCGCCCGTGATCTCGAAGTCGATCAGATGTATAACGCGCTGTTTCGCGAATTCCTCACCTATATGCTCGAGGACCCGCGCAACATCACGCCCTGCATGCACCTGCATTTCATCGCCAAGAACATCGAGCGGATGGGCGACCACGCGACCTCGATCGCCGAGCAGGTGATCTATCTCGTGACCGGCGAAATGCCCGACGATGCCCGTCCGAAATCTTCCAGCGTGATCGAGACAGAGGTCTGACATGTCGCCTGCCCAACAGCCCAGCGTGCTTGTCGTCGAAGATGAATCCGCCCAACGCGAAGTGCTCAACTACAATCTCGAAGCCGAAGGGTTTCGGGTGGTGATGGCGGAAAATGGCGATGAGGCCCTGCTCATGGTCTCCGAGGAAAAGCCCGACCTGATCGTGCTCGACTGGATGCTGCCGAATGTCTCCGGGATCGAAATCTGCCGGCGGATCAAATCCTCCAACGAGACCCGCCACATTCCGGTGATCATGCTCTCGGCGCGCTCCGAAGAGGTCGACCGCGTACGCGGCCTCGAGACCGGGGCCGATGACTACGTCGTTAAACCCTACTCGGTGGTCGAGCTGATGGCCCGGGTGCGCACCCAACTGCGCCGCACCCGCCCAGCCACGATGGGCGAACGCCTCACCTATGACGATATCATGCTCGATTCCGAGGAGCATCGCGTGTTTCGCGACGGCAAGCCGCTGAAACTCGGCCCGACCGAATTCCGTCTGCTCTCGACGCTGATGGAAAAGCCGGGCCGCGTCTGGACCCGCGATCAACTCCTCGACCGGGTCTGGGGACGCGACATCTATGTCGACACGCGCACCATCGACGTCCATGTCGGCAGGCTTCGCAAGGCGCTGATGACCCATGGCGGTGAAGATCCCGTGCGCACCGTGCGTGGCACCGGCTATTCGCTGGGCTGAACGGGGCCACCAAACGCGGCCCCCTTCCTCTTGATCTAAGTATCCCGGGGGCTGCGCGTCAGCGCAGCGGGGCAGAGCCCCTCACCGCCCCCGGGATCTCGGCACGGTCGTGAGCCGCGCTATTTTCCCTGCCCCAGCCGACAGGCCGACAGAGCCGCCATGTTGAGGATATCGTTCACGGTGGAGCTCGTGGAGCACAGCTGAACCGCATAGGCAGGACCGGTCAGAATAGGCCCGATCACGGTGGCCCCGGCCATCTCCTGCATCAGCTTGACCGAAATCGACGCCGAATGCCGCGCAGGCACAACCAGCACATTGGCAGGCCCGCTCAACCGACAGAACGGATATTGCGCCATCTGATCCGGGTTGAGCGCGACATCGACGGTCATCTCGCCCTCATATTCGAAATCGACATCGCGCTCATCGAGCACCTGCGGCGCGACATGCATCTTCGTGGCCCGCTCCGAGACCGGATAGCCGAAGGTCGAGAACGAACAGAACGCCACGCGCGGCTCCAGCCCCAGCCCGCGCGCCACCTGCGCACCGGCCGTCGCGATATCGGCCAGGTCATGCTCATCGGGCCACTCATGCACCAGCGTATCACCGATCAGCACAACGCGGCCCTTGTTCAACAGCGCCGTGATCCCGACTGCCCCATCCGAGGGCTTGGCGTCGATCACCTTGTTGATCAGCTCAAGCACATGCGCCGATTTGCGCGTAGCCCCGGTCACCATCCCGTCGCCGTGGCCATGCACCAGCATAAGCGCTGCGAAGACATGTCGGTCACGGTTCGCCAGCTTATCAGCCTCCTCGCGGTTCACACCTCGGCGCTGAAGCCGCGCATAGAGATACTCCTTGTAGCTCTCGAGATGTTTCGAATTGGCCGCGTTCACGACGGTCAGTTCACGATAAGCATCGCCCAGACCTGCGGTCTCGAGATGCTCCTTCACATCCGCCTCACGCCCGACGACAAGCGCTTGGCCCATTCCGCCGCGCTGATAGGCCACCGCAGCACGCAAAACGCGCGGATCGTCGCCTTCCGCAAAGATCATCCGCGCCTGAGCGCGCCGCGCGCGCGCATGAATGCCCTGCAGGATCGAGGCGGTGGGATCCATCCGCGCCCTGAGGCTCTGGACATAGCCATCCATGTCAATGATCGGGCGCCGCGCCACGCCGGTATCCATCCCGGCCTTCGCAACGGCGGGCGGGATCACGTGGATCAAACGCGGATCGAAAGGCGTCGGTATGATGTAATCCCGCCCGAAAGTCAGCTTGCGCCCATAGGCCATCGCGACCTCGTCGGGCACGTCCTCGCGCGCCAGCTCGGCCAAGGCGCGCGCGCAGGCGATCTTCATCTCATCATTGATCGCGCGTGCATGAATATCGAGCGCCCCGCGGAACAGATAGGGGAAGCCCAGCACGTTGTTTACCTGATTGGGATAATCCGACCGACCCGTCGCCACGATCGCATCGGGGCGCACCGCATGCGCCTCTTCCGGCGTGATCTCTGGATCGGGATTGGCCGTCGCGAAGATCACCGGGTTGTCGGCCATCGACTTGACCATCTCTTCGGTGACCGCGCCCTTGGCCGACACGCCAAGGAACACATCGGCCCCCATCATCGCGTCTTCAAGCGTGCGCGCCTCGGTCACCGCCGCATGGGCCGATTTCCACTGGTTCATCCCCTCGGTGCGACCTTGATAGATCACCCCCTTGGTGTCGCACATGATGCAATTGTCATGCTTGGCCCCCATCGCCTTGACCAGCTCAAGACAGGCGATACCCGCAGCCCCCGCACCGTTCAGAACGATCCGGCAGTCCGAGATCTTCTTGCCCGACAGCTCCAGCGCGTTGATCAGGCCAGCGGCACAAATCACCGCCGTGCCGTGCTGATCATCGTGAAACACGGGGATATCCATCATCTCCTTGAGCCGCTGCTCGATGATGAAACATTCCGGCGCCTTGATATCCTCAAGATTAATGCCACCAAAGGTCGGCCCCATCAGCTTGACCGCATTGATGATCTGCTCGGGATCCTCGGTGTCCAGCTCGATATCGATCGCGTTCACATCGGCAAACCGCTTGAACAGAACCGCCTTGCCTTCCATCACCGGCTTGGACGCCAACGCACCCAGATTTCCCAGTCCCAAAATTGCCGAACCGTTCGAGATCACCGCCACCATGTTGCCTTTGACCGTGTAATCATAGGCAAGCTCTGGGTTCTTCGCGATCGCCTCCACCGGCACCGCGACGCCCGGGCTATAGGCCAGCGACAGGTCGCGCTGCGAGGTCATCGCGGTCGAGGCGACGATGTCATATTTCCCCGGGCGTGGCTCGAGGTGATAGGCAAGCGCCTCTTCAGGTGTAATCCGGTTCTTCGTGGGCATGGGCCAATGCTCCTTTATTTATTCTCCTCCTTCCTATCCACCGCCACGGAACCGCTCAATGGAATTGCGCCCGATTCCGGGGTTTTGTAGGGTCGCGGCACAAGAACTGGGGGCGATATGACCAAGCCGACCGTCACGCCGATGATGGAACAATATCTCGGGATCAAAGAGGCCAACCCTGGCGCGCTCCTGTTTTATCGCATGGGCGACTTCTACGAGATGTTCTTCGAGGATGCGGTCGATGCCGCAGCCGCGCTCGATATCGCACTGACAAAGCGGGGCAAACATCTCGATCAGGACATCCCGATGTGCGGCGTGCCGGTTCATGCCGCCGAAGGCTACCTGCTGACGCTGATCCGCAAGGGCTTTCGCGTCGCCATCGCAGAGCAGATGGAAGACCCGGCCGAGGCCAAAAAGCGCGGCTCCAAATCCGTCGTGAAACGCGATGTCGTCCGACTGGTCACCCCCGGCACGCTGACCGAGGAAAGCCTGCTGGAAGCGCGGCGTCACAATTTCCTCGCCGCATGGGCCGATGTCCGCGACAGCGGCGCGCTGGCTTGGGTCGACATCTCCACCGGCGAGTTTCGCGTGATGGCCTGCCCGCTCACCCGCCTGGGCCCAGAGCTTGCCCGCCTCGCACCGCGCGAGGTTCTCGCAAGCGACGCGAAAGCTGACGATTGCGCCGAAATAGTCTCTGATATGCGCGCAGCACTCACTCCGATCGCGCGCGCCAGCTTTGACAGCCAATCGGCGGAAAAGCGGCTTTGCGCGCTGTATTCGATCAGTTCGCTCGATGCATTCGGCACGTTCTCGCGCGCGGAAATCGCCGCGATGGGGGCAATCGTCGACTATCTCGACATCACCCAAAAGGGCAAACTGCCGCTCCTGCGCCCGCCGATCCATGAAGAAAGCGGCGCTTCGGTCCAGATTGATGCCGCGACACGCCGAAATCTCGAACTGACCCAAGCCCTGTCGGGCGGGCGCGAGGGATCGCTGCTCAGCGCAATCGACCGCACCGTGACCGCAGGCGGTGCGCGCCTGCTTGAGCGTCGGATCTCGGCCCCCTCGCGCAATCTCCCGCAAATCCATATGCGCCATGATTGCGTGCGTTTCATGCTGGAACAGGGTCGATTGAGCGAAGATCTGCGCGCCAGTCTCAAGCGCTGCCCCGACATGGATCGCGCGCTCTCGCGGCTTGCGCTTGACCGAGGCGGCCCGCGCGACATGGCGGCTATTCG
>NZ_JHEH01000030.1 GCF_000715505.1 Thioclava dalianensis | reverse complement strand
TCGTCTCGAAGACGACTTCTGCAACAACGCCGAGTAGCTGCCCAAGTTCTTCGCGCCGCGCGCCAGTGTAGGCGGCGAGGAGTGGAAGCCAGCGGTCGATAATCTCGTTGTCGGTCTTCTCGACGTGATCCAATATCTTTCCGACCTGAGC
Source organism: Thioclava dalianensis (assembly GCF_000715505.1). GTDB lineage: Bacteria > Pseudomonadota > Alphaproteobacteria > Rhodobacterales > Rhodobacteraceae > Thioclava > Thioclava dalianensis. The sequence goes on along the minus strand of NZ_JHEH01000030.1, from coordinate 31,215 downwards.
CGGGGTGAATGGGATCGTTTCCTTCACCGAACCCGCCGAGAACTTCACCTTCTCGCCGCGCGGCTTGTATCCGGCGAAGGGATCGGCGCTGATCAGTCCAGCTTGGTTTAGGGCATACTTGCTCAAGCTTTTCATATGGTCGCTGTATCGCGACCGGGTTTTTTTGCTGATCGTCGGCAAGTTCTCCCGTTGCCCCTTCGCGATGATCTTTAAGAGGGGCAGGCTGCGAAGGCTCGCGGCTGTCGAGGCTGGAAACTTGGTCAAGACCTCGTCGAACTTGTCGAGGTGGGCTCGCGTCCATTTTTCGACAGGGATATCGCCGTGCAGCTCGATCCAGCGGCGCACGGTGTGCAGCACGGACTCCTTGTTCTGCACAGTGTATCCGTTTGCTTCTGTGAACTTCTCGGCCAGCTCGCGGATTCCCACGGTCCCCTCGTCCAGACCGCTCGGGGGTGCGGGAGGCTCTTTGCCAAGCTGGCGGCTGACGCCCTTCGATCTGCGCGTTTCGGCGGTCAGTGTGCGGAGAGCTGCTTGTCCTTCCTGTTCTTCTCGCTGAGCGAGTGTGCGGAGGGCGTGGGGTGGCAAGCTCTCTATCTCAGTCGCCAAAGCCGCGCCGCTCCCCATACCCGCGAGGGTAAGCGCGGCCTCCTTGCGAAGCTCCCGGATTGTGTCAAGCAGGCGTTCGGGACCGCCGATTTCTGCGAGCAAGTCTCGGTCCTCTTGGCCGAGTGTTCCAAGGATGCGCTCGCGATCCGCGAGGCGCTGGGCCTCCTTCACTTGGCGGTCGAAGATGGCGCGTTGTTCGCCCACCCGGCTCTGGGCCTCTTTAGGATCGGAAGTGCGAAGCGAGCCCCGCATGACGCCGCTCTTGTGCTTGGGGTAAAGCGACTGAATCACCTTCGGGATCGGGAGATTTAGGTGATACGTGGAGCCGCGAATTTGCGCGCCTGAGACGGTAGGGAGGGACATGCCGCCGACCTCGTGTGTTAGTTTGTGCTAACACAAACTTTAGCACATCATTAGCACAACGGCAGCTCGTCAGAGTCCTGTTTTTGTTAAGCTTTTGATTTCAAAGGAAAGAAAGTGGTGCTGCTGGAGAGATTTGAACTCTCGACCTCTCCCTTACCAAGACACTTATTCACACCCGAAACCGCGTAAATTACGCAATTCCGCATTCCTTGATTTGCTCGATGTTCTCCCGGTGTTCACGGGTTTCTGTGCGGTTTCTGTGCGAACCTTGCTTTCTCCGGAGGGCCCGCAATGAACCAAAAAAAACAAACCCCCGGCGCGCTGGCGGGCGCGACCGAGGGCAAATATGAATCGGTACAGCTTCCCAAAAAGAATAGCGCTAGCGCTCCCACGAGGCAACAAAAATGGCGCCGAGAAAACCCAAAGCGCTATGCTGCTCACCTCGCGGTCCAGACGGCTTTGCGGCTCGGAATTCTTGAAAAGAAGTCTTGCGAAGTCTGTGGCAAAACGAAGGTCGACGCCCATCACCGCGACTACGACCGGCCCTACGCGGTCACATGGCTTTGCCGTGCGCATCACGTCGCGCTGCATCGCTCGGAAGCGGGGTGCGAGTGATGGGCATTTATTCACACCACGCTGCCGAGTTCGCTGATCGGGGGATACCCGTCTTCCCGGTCGACACTCGTGCAAAGCGCCCAGCGGTGAAGGGCTGGCAGCAAGCCAACACGAAGAAGTCGAGGGCATGGGCGATCTCACCGAAGCTAGGGGCCGCTGAGGGCCTCGGCATAGTTATGGGCAAGCCCACCGGGATCGTCGAGGTAGACGTGGACGCCGTGGGTGACTCATGGCTTGCTATGGCTCTAGATCGCTTCGGAGAGACGCCGATCACCATCAAGACCGCCTCGGGCAAGTCAAAGCTTTGGTATCGATACAATGGGGAGGTGCGGAGCGTCCGCCCCTTCGAGGGCGAGCCGATCGATATTCTCGGCGGTGGGTTTACGATTGCGCCACCCTCGCGCCGTTTCGATCTCGGCGCGTCCTATCAATTCCTCTCCGGCAACTTGGACGATATCGCCAATCTACCCACGATCCCACCTAAGGCGCTCATAGGGGGCTCAAGGCGCCTCGCTGAGACTGTGAAGCAGGGCGAACGAAATGACAGCCTCTGGCGCTGGTGCATGGCTGAGGCTCGCCTCTGTGATGACGTGGATGCTCTGGTCGATGCGGCAGCTACCTGGGCGGGCAGCTTCCTTGAACAGCTCTCGGCAAAGGAAATCGAGCGCTGTGCTCTCTCGGCGTGGAGCTACGAGAGCACGGGTCGTAATTACCTCGGCCACAAGCGGCCCCAGATCAATACGGGAGATGTCGTCATGGATGACCTGATCGATCAGCCGGAAGCCTATGCCCTCTACATGCTCCTGAGGCGCTGGCATAGCAACCGACCTTCATTCGCGATCGCCCCGAGAGCAATGAGCGAACACAAGAACCCGCCTTGGCCGCGCGGTAAGATCGCCTTGGCGCGGGATGTCCTGATCGAGCGTGGCTTCATCGAACAGCTGAGAGAGCCCGACAAGCGACTTCGCAAAAGTGGGGTCTACAAGCTCTCTGCCAGACTTCCCGGATCTAGGCACAATCATAATACACCGTCCCCCCCTTATCTGGAGGGGCTCTAAGGATGCCCCGAATTCGAGGTCAAATTGGTCGAAAATCCAAAATCGGCCCCAATCACTTCAACGAAACCTCCCCATCAACTCATGAGGGCAAAATGAGCAAACATCCTCCCATCACCGCCGAGCGGTTTGACCAAACATTCATGGCTACAGAAAAGCTCTGGGGCCTTGAGGCAATCGCCGCTGCATGTGGCGTCAGCGTCCAGACTGTGCGGCGTTGGCATCGTCAGGGCCTCGCGCCCATCACCAAGCCCGACGGCAAGCGCTTCTTCGCCTTCCGGTCCGAAATCATCAACTGGCTCAAAGGAAACTGATATGGACTATCAACCGACCATCCTCCAACTCACCGTCCTCGACGGCAAAGCCAACACCGCAGGCACTCGCTTGCTGGCAATCTTCACGCTCTCCTATGCAGGGATGAGCATCAACGGCTGTGTGCTCACTGAGAATGCGAAGGGCATGGTGAGGTCGAATGGACCGCGTGGCACGTCACCTTCGAAGGCGCCGATCAACACTTCGTTCTCGGATCCTGAACTGGCAGCTCTCATCACCGAGCGGGCGGACGCAGCCTATCGGGCGTTGACCGGCAAGAGCGCGATGGAGGCTTGAGCATGAACGAGACGATCGCAAATGACGAAATCACCGTCGCTCATCTCCTCGCCGCTGCTGCTGGCCTTGTCATGGCCATGCACAAGACGGTCGAGCAGGCTGACCCCGGCAATCGTGATCAGGTCGCATCCATGCTCTCTCACATGCACGAGTGTCTCGCTGTCGCGGGTGGCACCATCGCCACTGCCGCAGATCAGCTCGGTTGCACCGACGAGTTCGCTCGGGCGATCCAAGAAGGCCGTGATCGCGCGGTGCGCTTCCATGCTTGTGCCGGGATGTCTGGGCGGGCATAGTCGCCGGGTTCACCCGCCATTGGCGGTTGGGCAGGCTACCCAACGCGGAGCCGAGGGACAAAAGAGCCCAAGGGGGGGTGGTTCCAAACTTCAGCCCTCCCTTGGGGACCGGCGCGGGGAGGAACGCGCACGATTTGCCCGAAATAGGAATTTCTGCCTGCATGACTTGGCAGATGTTGGCAGGTTCTGGCAGGTCTGGATAGCTTCCTACTTGCGACCCCGAGCCTGACAATGGGGCCATGAATATATGGCCTTTCACTCGCAAAACCGCTGAGACGGAACAGAAATCGCTCACATCGCCAGATGCGCTGATGGAGTCGATCTTCGGTCTCACGCCTACGTCCATTGGCGTCTCGGTCTCCGCACAGGAGGCGCTGGCCGTGCCGGTGGTGGCCAACGCGATCCAGCTTATCTCAGAAGCCGTGGCCTCGCTCGATATCATGGTCAAGCGACGTGAGAATGGGGCAGAGATCGACGTGCCAGATCACCCGGTTCTCGGCCTGTTGCGCGGCGAGGTGAACGACTGGACCACGGGCTTTGAGATGATCCGCCAAATCGTGGTCGATGGACTCACCTCGGACGCGGGCGGCATGGCATGGGTCAACCGGGTTGGCGGTGAGCCGCGCGAGCTGATCCGCTATCGCACGGGCATCCTGAGCTTTGATATCGACACCAGCACCGGCGAGCGCCGCTACAAGCTCGACTCACGCCCGATCCCGGCGCGTGACGTGATCCACCTTCTCCCGCCTCTCAGCCGCTGCCCGTTGACGTTGGCGCGCAACGCCATTGGCATCGCCGTGGCGCTGGACCGGCACGCGGGGCGGTTGTTCACCCGTGGAGCACGCCCCGGCGGCGTACTCAGCTTCCCCAAAGGGATGGGCGAGGAAAGCGTCAAAAAGGCCATTGCCGCGTGGCGTCTGTCTCACGAGAGCGAGGATACCGGCAGTAAAACTGCGATCCTCTATGACGGGGCTGAGTTCATGCCGCTGACCTTCAACAGCACGGACAGCCAGTTCCTCGAAAACCGCCGCTTCCAGATCCAAGAGATCGCGCGGGCGTTCAACATTCCCGGCCCGATGGTGGGCGATCTTGAGCGGGCCACATGGTCGAATAGCGAGCAGAAGGGGCGCGAGTTCCTGAGCTATTGCTTGGAGCCATGGCTGCGCGGCCTCGAAGGCGCGCTTGGCCGAGCGCTGTTCTCCGATGATGAGCGTGGCTCTCTGGTGATCCGGTTTGATCGCGATGACCTCACTCGCGCTGATCTCTCGACCCGCGCCACCGTGATCAACAGCCTCATCGCAAGCCAGACGATCAACCCCAATGAGGGCCGTGACTGGATTGGCCTGCCGCCGCGCGACGGTGGCGAGGCATTCCTCAATCCGAACATTTCCACCGATGTGCCGCCGAAAGGGCCTGACAATGCAGCTTGATGATATTCTCGCGAATGCAGAAGACCAAGACCGGGGCACATGGTTCGACCTGCGCGATCCGGTTTTGGGCGAGCCGACCGGCATCCGCTTTCGCATGGCGGGCCCGGACAGCGCCACTCAGGCCCGCGCGCGGGTTCGGTTGGTGGATGAGCTGGCCGATCTGGCAGACGATGAGGGCCGCGTCTCTGCGGACGCGCGAGAGAAGGCACGGATCAACAGCCTCGCGCGCTGCGTGCTTGGCTGGGAAATCCGCGAAGGCGGCGAAGATCTGCCCTTTACCCACGCAAACGTTCTGCGCGTGCTGCGCTCGGCCCAATGGGTCCATGAGCAGGTTGATAGCTTTGCTGGCGCCCGCCCCGCGATCAAAGGGGTGAGCTGATGGAGCGGGCATTCATCGAGACCAAACTGCTTGCGAGCGATGAGGGCGCGATCTCGGGCCTTGCTTGGAAGTTCGCCACGCCTGACCGCGTGGGCGATGTGATCGAGAAAGGGGCCTTTGCAGGCGCACCTCTGCCTTTGCCGATGCTCTTTGGCCACGATCAGAACGAACCTGTCGGCGTCTGGACCAAGGCGACTGAGGAAGAGGATGGGCTGCACCTCTCAGGCAGTCTGATGGTGAAAGATGTGGAGCGTGCCCGCGAAGTGCGCGCGCTGGTTCAGGCTGGAGCGGTGCGCGGGATTTCCATCGGTTTTATCACCCGCAAGGCACTCGCCCGCAAAGGTGGGGGCCGCACGATCAAATCTCTTGAGCTGCTGGAGGCCTCTCTGGTGGTTATCCCAGCTCACCCGGGCGCGAGGGTGACCTCGGCCAAAGATGCGGTGAGCGCGCTGCGCATCGCCGTCGCACTGCAACGCGCAACCGCGCAACTCACGAGGAACACATGAAACATCTGAGCAAGACCGCGCTGTTGTCCAGCGCACCGATCGAGCGCAAGTCGGGGGAGGAAGACGACCCCGAAGCCCTCGTGACGAAGGCAATCAAGGAAATGGCGGACACCGTTGAGGAACGGATGAAAGCCATTGAGACCAAGGCCGACACCACGAAACTGGTGGAGCGGCTGGACAAGCTCGAAGCCAAATCGAACCGGCCTGACCCCAAAGAAACCAAAGATGACGAGCCGACTGCAGAGCGCAAAGCCTTCGTGTCCTATCTGCGCTACGGCGACCGCCTGAGCGATGAAGACCGCAAGGCCCTCAATGTGTCGAGCGACCCGCAAGGTGGCTATCTGGCCCCGGCTGAGCTGTCTTCGGAAATCATCCGCGATCTGGTCGAGTTCTCGCCCATCCGTTCGGTGGCCAGCGTGCGCGGCACCTCGGCCCCTTCGGTGATCTATCCAACCCGCGGCGACATCACCAACGCCAAGTGGCACGGGGAGATGCAGGAGCGCGAAGAGAGCACGATCACCTTCGGCCAAAAGGAACTCGAGCCCAAGGAAATGTCGACGTTCGTGGATATCTCCAACCGGCTCATGGCGGATGCGCCGCAGGCCGAGACCGAAGTGCGCATGGCTCTGTCGGAAGACTTCGGCAAGAAGGAAGCTGCGGCCTTTGTGAACGGCACCGGCGGCATCCAGCCCGAGGGCTTCATGGTCAATCCCGGCATCGCCTACTCGCCCAACGGGCATGCGACCGATCTCAAGGCCGACGCGCTGATCACGCTTCTCTATGCGCTTCCGGCGACCTACCGCAACCGTGGTGCCTGGGCGATGAACGGCACGACGCTTGGCAAGATCCGCCTGCTGAAAGACGGAGATGGCCGGTTCCTGTGGCAACCGTCCTATCAGGCGGGCCAGCCCGAAACGATCCTCGGGCGTCCCGTGATCGAAATGGTCGATATGCCCGATGTGGGAGCCGATGCCTTCCCGATCATCTATGGCGATTTCTCGGCCTACCGGATCATTGACCGGCTCGCCATGTCCACGCTGGTCGATCCCTACACCCAAGCCACCACCGGCATCACCCGCATCCATGCCACCCGGCGCGTGGGCGGCGGCGTCCTTCAGGCCGCGCGCTTCCGCAAGCTGAAGATGGCGACCTCGTAAGGAGAGACTGACATGCGAGACCTTTACAGCAATATCGCTGCGCTGCCCGCGCTGACTGCAGCCGTTCAATCGGCGGCGGCAACCGGGAGCGTGATCGATCTCAAGAACGCCAAGGCTGTGGCCTTCGTGCTCAACACGGGCGCAATCGTCAGCTCGGGCGACTTCGGGGTGACGATCCAAGAAAGCGACACCACCACATTGGGCGATTTCGCGGATGCTGATGCCGCGCATATCCAGACCGATGCACCGGCAACGCTGGCGGCAAACGCCAGCTATCGCCTCGGCTATGTTGGCTTCAAGCGCTATGTGCGCCTGTCGCTGAGCAAGGCGGGCGGCACGAGCATTGCGGCGGGGGCCTCGGCGGTCACCATTCCGCTTGATCGTCCGGTGGCCTGATGCCGGTGCGCGGGCCTCGCATTTGTCCCTGTGGCTTCCGTGTTCCTCACGGCGTCCTGTGTAAATGCGAAGCCAAGCGCAACGCGGAGCGCAAGGCGCGCTTCGACAAGACCCGGCCTAACAGCACTCAGCGCGGTTACGGATCGCGCTGGGAGAAGGAGCGGAAGGCCTTCCTCGCGATGCGTGGCAACCGGCGCTGCAAGTGGCCGGGCTGCTGCGAAGAGGCGACCCACGTAGATCACATCATCCCGCACAAGGGCGACCCTTCGCTGCGTGATGACCCGAAGAACTGGCAGGGCCTCTGTGCCCATCATCACAACAGCGCCAAACAGAGATTGGAACGGCGCTTGAGCAAGAGGAACTGAGACAATGGCGATTTATGCAACGAACGGGGCGAAGCTGTTTATCGGCGGATCGATGACCGTTGATGGGGATGATCTGACCGTGACCGATTTCGACGGTGAAACTTGGGTGGAGGTCGGGGAGACCGAAAACCTCGGCAAGTTTGGCGATACCTCGAATGAGATCACCTTCGCGGGCTTGGCGAGCGGGCGTCAACGCCGTCTCAAGGGCGTGCGTGATGCAGGCACGATGGAGGTGATCTGCGGCATTGACTACGCGGATCCGGGCCAGCTCGCGCTGATCTCGGCGGAAAAGACGATCTTCGACTATGCTTTCAAGGTGGTGCTCAATGACGCCCCCGAAGGCGGCACGCCGTCCGAGCGGTATTTCGCAGCTGCAGTCGGTTCGGCTTCTGAGGCGCTGGATACCGCCGACAACGTGATGAAGCTCAACTCGACGCTGTGGATCAACTCGAACGTTGTGCGCGTCAACGCGGCGGAGGCCTGATCAGATGGCATTTGATGTAACAAGCGTGGGACCGCTCTCGGATGCTGAGATTGTCCAGCATGTGAGAGACGCCGCCGAAAACCTCAACCGCATCCTGTCTGCGGCTTCCAAAGCAGGGCTTGCGCTCGAGCTTGAGACCACCAAAAGCCGGATCATCTTGGGCGAGCGCGTGCCCCCGACCGTCAAAGTCAACGCCAGCCGCCCGCTTTGAGGTCGCCATGAGTATCGTGACCCTGGATGATCTCAAAGCGCAGCTATCGTTCACCGACGATATGGGAGAACTCGATGACACCCTCTTGGCGGGAAAGATCGATGCGGCTCAAGACCACATCGAGCGGCTGCTGGGTTTCAAGATTGAAGACGAGTTCGGCGTAGACGGCACGCCCTCGCTCAAGGAGGCCGTGCTTCAGCTCGCAGCGCACTGGTATGAAAACCGGGAAGCTGCGGGCGACGGGCTGCGCGAAATCCCGTTCGGCGTGGACGAGATTGTCCGTGAATATCGGGGGTTCACCTTCTGATGGCCAACGATGGCGGGCTCTCTAAATTTCAGCGGCGTATGCGGGCGATCCCAAAGGACGTGCGCGAGGGTGTGAAGCCGACGCTGATCAAGCAAGCCAATGAGATGGCCCAAACCATGCGGAGCTTTGCGCCCGTCGAATCTGGTGATCTGCGTGACAGTATCGAGGTGACAGGGCCGGGAGAGGCAACTCCCGCTTATTCCCAGCCCGGAGGCTCGATGATGGTGGGCAGCAATCAAGCCGCTGTCACTGTTGGCAACTCGGATGTGCGCTACGCCCACCTTGTCGAATATGGGCACGGCAACGGCTTCAATGGCTCGACGGTGCCCGCGCATCCCTTCTTCTGGCCTGCGGTCCGGCTGCATCAGAAAAAGGCCTCCCAAGCAATCAAGCGCGCGATCACGCGATCGATCAAGAAGAGCAAGACATGAGCGCAGATATCGAGGTTCAAAAGGCAATGCGTGCGCGGCTGGTGGCTAACACCGCCGTCACGACGCTTGTGCCTGCAACCTCGATCCTTGATCGCAACGAGACACCGAACCCGCGCCCGTCAATCATCATGGGGGAGACGCAGGAAGTGGACGCTGGCACAAGCCTCAAGCGGACGCACACGCGGATCTATCACACCCTGCACATTTGGACGCGCGAAGTTTCTCTGGCCGGTGTAAAGACCATTGCCGGGGCAATCCGCCAGTCTATGCGCTCGCGCCTCGCTCTCGCCGCGCCCTACCACTGCGGCGATCTCAAGATCAGCACGACCCGTTTTATGCGCGATCCCGATGGAGAAAGCTCGCATGGGGTCGTGACGGTCGAGGTGCTGGTCTCGGAGGATCTCTGATGCAGTCTGGAAAGCTCACCCGAGTTATCGCCATTCAATCCGCGACCTCGACCGTGGACGACTACGGAAGCCCGGTGAAAGCATGGGCCAATCAGGGCACATATCGCGCCGAGGTGGTCGAGCGGTCCACAACAGAGTTCATGCAAACCGGCGGGGCCACCGATGAAGCGGTGATCGTGTTTCGCATTCGCTTCGTCTCCGGCGTCTCCAACACCAACAGGGTGAGCTTTGACGGCAAAACGTATCAAATCAAGGAAGTGACCGAACTGGGGCGCCGCAAGGGGCTTGAGCTTCGCTGCGCGGCTCTCGCGGCCCAAGTCTATGGGGAGGGTGCATAATGCGCGGGACGAAGCCTGAGTTGCGCCGTGACCCGGAAGCTGTGACCGATCTCGGCCCGCCTCAATGGATGCCCGAAGACGCAGCTCAGGAATGGGAGCGCGTGATGCCGATCCTTGCGGAGCGACGGATCTTGTCCGTGGCGGACCTTGGATCGCTGGAAAACTACTGCCTCGCGATTGGGCAGGTGCGCGAAATGCAAAAGCTCCTTGCGAATGGTGGCGCGGTGATTGTCGTGGAAGGGATGCCCAAGCGGCACCCGGCAGTGGGCATTCAAGCCGACGCGATGACCCGCTCGCGGCTTCTTGCGGCTGAGCTGGGGCTGACGCCGGTCTCGCGCTCGCGCCCCGCCATTCGAGAACCTGACGAGGGAGATGACGATGACCCGCTCGACATTTCCTGATTGGATCTATGACGGCAGCGAGATCCCGGATCCGCTGGGCCATGGCGAACGCGCCGTGAAGTTTCTCAAGATGCTGCGTCATCCGAAGTCGGGAAAGCCCTTCCAGCTTGATCTCTGGCAAGAGCGGATCGTGCGTAGGATTTATGGCCCGCGCCATGAGAATGGAACGCGCGTCGTGAAGACCGTGGTGATCCTTGTGCCGCGCGGCAACCGCAAAACCTCGCTGGCGGCGGCGCTGGAGGCGCTTCACACGGTAGGCCCGGAGCGGGTGCCCGGTGGGGAGGTCATCACCTCAGCCTCTGATCGAAAGCAGGCCCGGATCGCTTATGAGGAGCTGCGCGGCTTGCTCACGGCTCACCCAAAAATTGCCCCCCATATTCGTTGCCTCGATTATCGCAACCGCATCACTTTCCCCAAGGAACGCAGCTTCTGTGAAGCGATCTCGGCGGATGCTGGCACGCAGCACGGGCGCACGCCGGTCTTCGTGCTGGCCGATGAACTGCACGCTTGGAAAAAGCGTGAGCTGTGGGATGTGCTGCGCTCGGGGCTTGTGAAAACCCCGGGCTCGCTGCTTGTGGTGGCGACCACGGCAGGGAGAGGGCAAGAGAATGTCGCTTGGGAAATCGTGGACGATGCCCGAAAGATCGCACGCGGTGAGGTCGATGATCCTTCGATCCTTCCGGTTCTCTTTGAGGCTGATCGGGATTGCGATTGGCAGGACGAGGAAGTCTGGTTCAAGGTGAACCCCGGCTTGCGTCATGGTTATCCTGATATCGAGGGGCTGCGTCAGTTGGCCAAGGAAGGCGCGCGCCGGATTGGAGACCGAGAGGCCTTTCGCCAGCTCAATCTGAATATCTGGCTCGACCATGCGACCGATCCATTTGTCGAGATGCCGGTTTATGACGAAGGGGCAGGGACTGTTGATCTGGCGGATCTAGAGGCCACGCAGGCCCCGTGTTGGCTCGGAGTGGACCTGTCCAGCAACAACGACTTGACTGCGGTTGTCGCGGCGTGGCGCGACGGTCAAGACGGCTATCAGGTTCACCCGTGGTTCTTTTGTCCCGAAGAGACATTGCAGATCCGCCAAGACCTCGCGGGCGTGCCCTATGTCACGTGGTCCGAAGACGGTCACATCATCCCGACGCAGGGCAACGTGGTGGATTTCCGGGCGGTCGAAGATCAGATCCGGGAGCTCTGCGCGCGGTTCAATGTGCGCGAGATCGCCTTCGATCCACACCTCGCCCGCAATATGCTCAATGATCTTCTTGAAGATGGCTTCCCGGCTGTCGAGTTCCGGCAGGGTTGGGTGAGCATGGCGCCTGCGGTGAAGGAGCTGGAGCGCGCCATTGTCGGACGACGCTTTCGTCATGGTGGGCACCCGGTGCTGCGTTGGAACTTCGCCAATATCGAAGTGCGCACGGACTCGGCGGGCAACCGCGCGTTTCACAAGGGCAAATCCAAAGACAAGATTGACGGGGCGGTCGCGGCAGCAATGGCCGTGGCGCGGGCCGCTGCCGATGAGGGCGGGCTGGCAACATCGGCGGATTGGTTCACCGATGACATGTTTATTGCATAGGAGCTGACGATGAACGCTATCACAGGTGACCAAGAGCGGCTGATCGTGATGCTCGAAGCCCGGATCTCGGATTTCGAGAAGAAGATGCAAAGGGCCGAACGGCGCGGCACCACGACCTATACCGGGCTCAGTCGGAATTCGCGGCGTGCGACCCGGCAAATGGAAGCCGACATGAACCGCTCCAGCGCCTCGATCAACCGGGCCGTATCGGGCGTGAGCATGAAGATCGGCTCTTTTGGCAAGGCGCTTGCCGGCGGATTGATCGGTGGCGCGATCGCTGCGGCGTTCGCCGGTCTGAGCTCCAATATCAGCGAGACCGTGAGAGGCATCGCGGAGATCGGTGATGAGGCCAAGCGCTCGGGCCTGTCGCTGCAATCGTTTCAGGAATGGAAGTTCGTGGCGGAGCAAAACCGCATTGCGGTGGACAGTCTCACGGATGGCTTCAAAGAGCTGAGCCTACGGGCCGACGAGTTCGTCACAACTGGGCAAGGGTCGGCGGCGCAATCGTTCCAGCGTCTCGGTTTCTCGGCAACTGACCTTAAGAAGCGGCTCAAAGACCCGTCCAAGCTGATGCTCGAAATCGTCAAGCGCATGCAGAGCTTTGACAAGGCGGCGCAGATCCGTATCGCGGATGAGGTGTTCGGCGGCACCGGGGGCGAGCGCTTCGTGGCCTTACTGGCCAAGGGCGACGGAGAGCTGCGTAAAACCATCGCGCGCGCTCATGACGTTGGCGCGGTGCTGGATGATGAGATGGTGCAAAAAGCCGCCGAGATCGACCGGAAGTTTCAGGAGCTGACCACACGGGTGGGTCAGTTCGGCAAGAAGCTGGCTGTCGCGCTGGCCGATGTGCCCTTCGACGCCTTCAACACGCGGCTTGACGAAATGTTCAAGGATGAGGGGCAGGGGCGCTCTGTCCTCGGGGATAACGTCTTTGATGAGTTGAGCAAGGCGGGCGCACTGACGGACGAACAGGTGCGCAGCGTGGAAGACCTGCGCAATGGCTATCAGGGTCTTGAGGAAGATGCGCGGGGCATGTCCATGCAGCTTGCCAGCGCGGCGGGCATGGCCGATCAGCTCGGGAACGATGCGCTTTGGTCTGTCCTGGCAACGGCTTCCAAGGATATGCGCGATGTGGCCGACGAATTCGCGGCGGGAACCATCAACGGGGACGACTTCGCCAAAAAGCTCGATGTGATCCAAGGCAACGCCAATGATGCGCTCTCGGAATTACAGGGGATCGACGCGCAGGGTTTCGGTGGGGTGATTTCGCAGCTGGGCTCGCTGGGCAAGGCGATCACGGCTTTGCTCCCCAAGGCACACGAGTTGCGCAAAGCGCTGCCCGGTGGCACGCCGGGGATGGACACGGGGACGGGCATGACCGTTGCCGATATCCAGCTGCCCGGCACGCCGCTTGCGCCGACGTCTTCGCCGCGCCCGACAAGCACACCGTTTACCGGCGATGTGGTCACGCCTTCCAACTTCAAGCCGTCCAGCTCATCGGGCGGTGGCGCCGGATCTCGCGACGGGTTTAAGGCGGCAATTGATCAGATCGCGCAGGAAACGGTCGCGTTGCAAGCCGAGGCACAGGCCCTGCTCGAAGCCGCGAATTCCGGCCGAGATTATGGCGATGCGCAGGAATACGCGCGGGTCAAAGCCAAGCTGCTTGCAGCGGCTCAGAAGGAGGGCAAGGCAGTGACCCCGGAACTTGCCGCGCAGATCGACACGCTGGCCCTGTCCTATGCCAAGGCCGGGGATGCGGCGGATGATGCCGCCGACAAGCTCACACGCGCCAAGGAACAGAGCCAGCAAGGCGCAGATGCAATCTCAGGGATCTTCGAGGCAGCGCTGCAAGGGGCCGACTCTGCGCGCGAGGCAGTCGCAAACCTGCTGTTGGAGATTGCCAAGGCGCAGCTCGACAAGAGTATCGCCGGAATGGCAGGCTCGGGCGGCGGATTCTTTGGCTTTTTGGGTGGCTTGCTCGGGGGCTTTGCAACGGGAGGCTACACTGGGGACGGGGACACCAATCAGCCCGCAGGTGTGGTTCACCGCGGCGAGTACGTGTTCTCGAAAAAAGCCACGCAGGCGATTGGGTCGGGCAACCTTGAGGCGATGCACCAGCGGGCCAAGCGCGGCTATGTGTCGGGCGGGAATGTCGGCAGTGCTGGGGGTTCGGCTGCAAGCGCGGGGACCATGGGGGTCGATGTGAACGTGACCGTGGACATGGACCAAAATGGAAACTGGAAGGCTTATGTCGATCAATCGGCGACCAAGATTTCGCAGCAACATGTATCGGCGTTCAACAAGGCGCTGCCTGATCGTGTCCAGCAAATCTCCCGCAATCCGAGGGTGCGCTAATGAGCCGTTTGCAAGCCCATCTCTGCAAAGCCCTTGGCGCAATCCTCAGAGGGCAGCGCGCGACGATCCCCGAAGCGGGGCAACACCTGCTCTCTGCCTTCTTGGATCTTTCCCGCGCGCGGCGACACCATGCAGGCGGTCCGGAGGCGATCAGCTATCCCGAGATCGAAGCCTATTGCCGGATGATGCGCGTGCCCCTTGAGCCGCATCACGTCGCCATCATCGTGGCGATGGATTCTGTCTGGATGGAATGGGCTATGTCTCGATCCAGAACGCCAACGGAGGGCACCAAGACGCTGCCGCCTCTGTCAAAGCAGGGGATCACTGCTGAGCTGTTTGACGCGGCGTTCATGTGATTTGTCGCAAACCGAACAGTCGCTGAGATGTTCGTATCGCGACACGCGGCGCATTGATTGCATATTATCGAACAGGCGGCGGGCTTCGTGGATGTCCTTGCGGGCTAGGCCAAGGTCTGAGGCAGTGGCTGGATCAGAAAAGCCGTTTTCATCGGGAATAGCTTTCCCGCGCTCCCCATTGTGCGTAACCTCAGCACGATCCTGCGCGGCGTCGTATTCCTCCGCCAGACGCATTTCAGCGCGGGCCCGGATTGCAAGAGCATTCGCTTGAGCGCAGTTTCCTGTTCATCCTCAATTTGGGGACGGACAATATCACGAAATTCGATATTGCTAGATCAGAGCAGTCCGCCGCTTTTCTTATCAAATATAGGAAGCGGCGAGCTTTCGAGTTGTCTTAATCGCTAGAAAGCATGTCAATTATGTTTTCTAGCTCTTCGTCTGTCGCTGCACGAAGTGGATCTTCGTCATCTATCATCATAAGATTGCCTTCGCGAATTTGCGTTAGGGCCTTGGCCACCGAAGGAGACACCTCTTTTTGGGTCAATTTTTCGACCGCTTGAATGATGAAGCTCATGGCCATTCGATGAGCGACTGCTTTCGCCTCAATGATTGCGCGGATCTCTATGTATTCTTCGGAACTCACTCGCTTCTCCTCAATCTTACCCCCCGCCGCCGTTCTCGGGGATGAATTCGACCCCAGCGGATTGAATAGCTTCGATGTTAGACTGTGCCGGGAGGGGGTGATCCAGCCCCTTCTGCACTCACCATGCCTTAGCCAAGCCCGCCGTTTTTTCTGGTGACTTTGAAGCCGTGACGGTCCATCAGGATTTTGTAGAGGCCGCCTGTAAGTTTCGCGTGACGCAAGGAAACATGCTCTGCGGCTAGCTCGGCCTCCAGATCTTTCATAAAGCCCAGCTCGCGAACGGTCATGGCATTGCGCGCGGTCTGCATTGCCTCATTCAGATCAACTTCGGAAGGGGTCTTTCCGGCGTCGAGGGCGTCATACATCTTCTGCCAAGCAGCCAAGATCACTTTATATCCGGGGATGGCGCTTTCGTCTTTGGGGAGAGAAGTCAGGTCAACTTGATAAGAGGGCATGGAGAAATCTCATTAAATATTTGGAATTAAAGGGAATTTTATTGTCGACGTCGTGAGCTTTTTATCTCATTCGTCTTCCGGTCTTGCGCGGCCTTGAGGCGCTCGTCTAGCTCATTCAGCGTTCGCATCAGCGACTTTGCTGTGATCATCGTTCTCTGGTCAAGCAAGTCGGGATCGCGCTCCAAGAGTTCTTTCAACTGGAATGCGATGTAATCACTGCTTTCGATTACATCCTTGACGGAAGGAATACTCGGGATGTGTCGCTCTAAAAGCTCCACAATTTCCGCATTCATGCTGCGACCGTTCTTGTCGGCGATCACCTTAATTCTCTCCCGCATCCCATCGGGAAGGCGGAGCATGAACTTGTCGTTTAGAGTCCGGTTTTCTTGATCTGCCATAATGATGGCCATTGGACACGATTTTATCATTGACGCAATGATGTCCTTTGGACATGATATCCTTAGGACATCATGGAGTGAAGGCAATGACGGAGAAAAAGGCACTGCAGCTTAGGCTGCCCGGCGACCTGAAGGACTGGATCGCGGAGCAAGCGAAACGGAACGGTGCAAGCCAGAACAGCGAGATTATCCGCGCGGTGCGCGACCGGATGGACCGGGTGCAAAAGGAGGGCGCGGCATGATCGACAAGAGCTCGCTTTATGACAAGTCGGTGCCCGTTGACGCAGAGGGCAACTGCTACGCGATATTGGACCTATGCAGGATTGGTGCGGCTGCGACAGACACGACGCTGAGCATCGACGTTACCACGTCATACAAATCCTTGTTCGAATGCATCGCTGCGTTGGCTTCCGATGTGATTGAGCAAATGGACGGGGGCGCGGCATGACCTACGAAAACGTGTCCCAAACGCTCAGTGCCCGCCAGATGCACACAGAGGCTTTGATTATTGAAGCTCTCTTGGAGGCTTCGATGGCTATTCTATCGGGTCTTGATCCTGCAGACATGGTTGGCTTGCTGGAGCAGGCGCAAACGAGAGCGTCGAGGCTCGGTAACGCCCTAGACGCGATTGAGCGTCAGGAAGAGGGTGCAGCATGATCGTCGACCATCACAAAACAAACCACGAGCGCACCGACGATGTGGTGCATGATCTCAAAGCGCTTCTATACGCCATCGATTGCCTGCATGAGTTCACCTACGCCAACGGCTCGGACGCGCGACAATGCCAAGAGACCTTGACCCGCATGGCCCGGGAAAAGCTGGACGATGTAGAGCGCTCTCGCCTGATGGAGTGGGTGGGCCTTGGCGGATCGCCTGAGGGGCTGACCGAAGCTGAGGTGGCCGAAGCACGAGGCGCTGAGCGCGCGGAGAAGGCGGCCTGATGCACGATCCTCATCCCGACAATCTTGAAATGATGACCTTGGCCGAAGCGGCGGCCAAGGTTCATTCCAGCGTCACGGTAAACACGCTGCGGAAGGCTCGACGGGATGGGCGATTGTGGGCGGTGAAGGTTGGCCGGAACTACCTGACGAACCGTCAGGCTATTGAGGAGTTTCTGCAATGCCCAGACAACGAAAGCCCGCGCGCCTCTACTTCCGAAAGGATGAGGGGCAATGGATCATCCGAGACGGAAACCGGATGCAGCGGACAGGCTTTAGCTTTGGCCAGCGTGGAGAGGCTGAAAAGGCACTCGCTGACTACCTCACCGGCAGACAGCCGGAAGCGCGGCGCGGTCCTGCCCATCCGGGCGAATTAACCGTGGGTGAGGTGCTGGCCCGATACGTTGACGACAAGGGGGCCAAGATCGGCGCGGCGGGAACGCTCGCCTATTCAGTCCAAGCTCTCGCGCCGTTTTGGGCGGATCTGACCTGTGACGCAGTGAAAGGCTCGACCTGCCGCCTTTACGAGCGCGAGCGCGCGAAGCCTCGCACCACCACGACAACCACGAAGACAGGGAAGACGATCACGCGGACGCTTTCCGCCAGCCCTTCAACCGTCCGGCGCGAGCTGGGCGTTTTGCAAGCCGCACTTAATCACGCTCATTCCGAGGGTCTGCTGATCCATCCGATTGCAGTCACCTTGCCCGAAGCTGGCGAGCCGCGTGATCGGTGGCTGACGCGCAAAGAGGTGGCGGCGCTGGTCTGGTGCGCAGAGCCTCATGTGCGCCGCTTCATCATTCTGAGCATTTACACCGGGCGGCGCGCAAGCGCGATCCTCGAGCTTATTTGGACCCGCGTTGATCTCGATACCGGAGTAATCCGCTTTCGTGCTGAGGGGCAAGCCGAGACGAACAAGCGGCGCGGTCGCATCCGTGCTCCACGCCAATTGCGCGGGCATTTGCTGCGATGGAAAGGCTACCGTGGAACGCATGTCGTTTCATTCCGAGGAAAGCCGATCGCGAGCATCAAGACAGGTATCCGGCGCGCGGCTGAGCGGGCTGGCATCGAAGGCGTAACGCCTCACGTTCTCAAGCATACCGCGATCACCTGGGCGGTGATGAAGGGGCTGAGCGTCGAGGATGCCGCTGAGTATTTCGACACGTCGCCTGAGACGATTCGAAAGCACTACTGGCACCATAGCCCGCATCACCAAGAGCGGGCGCTTGAAATCATCGAAAGGAGATAACTGTGCGGATAAATGTGCAAGCGATTGCCGCGAAATCCGGTAAGTTGTGGTGCTGCTGGAGAGATTTGAACTCTCGACCTCTCCCTTACCAAGGGAGTGCTCTACCCCTGAGCTACAGCAGCGCCGTTTCAGTGGTCTTTCGACCGTGGCGGGGATTTAGACGCAATCGCGCTATGGTGCAAGTGCAAATCTTGCCTCTCTCTCGACAGGATTTCCCGAGCAGGGTAAACGAGGCTCCATGACACAGGATAATCGCGATAACGAAGGCGCCGGAGAAGCCGCAAAACGACGTCGCGACGCGCGTTCGGCGGCTGCATTGCGTGCGAATCTGCAAAAGCGCAAAGCGCAGTCGCGCGCGCGCAAGCCCGAGGCGACCCCAACCGATAACGACAAGAACGAGGGCAGTTGAATGGACAGTATCATCGTGCGCGGCAATGGCCCGCTCAAGGGACAGATCCCGATCGCGGGCGCGAAAAATGCCTGTCTGGCGCTGATGCCGGCCACGCTTTTGAGCGATGAGCCGCTGACGCTGACCAATGCGCCGCGCCTGTCCGACATTCGCACGATGAGCGAATTGTTGGCCTCTCTGGGCGCCGAAATCTCGACATTGCAGGAGGGCAAGGTGCTCGCCGCGTCATGCCATGGCGAGATCAACCCGGTCGCGGATTACGACATTGTGCGCAAAATGCGCGCCTCCAATCTCGTGCTTGGCCCGCTTCTGGCGCGGCTGGGTCATGCGGTGGTCTCGCTGCCCGGCGGCTGCGCGATCGGCGCGCGCCCGATGGATATCCATGTCGATGCGCTCACCGCGCTTGGCGCCGAGATCGAGTTGAAAGAGGGCTATCTGCACGCCAAGACGCGTGGCGGGCTGAAAGGGGCCACGCATGAGATGCGCTTCGCCTCGGTCGGCGCGACTGAGAACTTCCTGATGGCGGCGAGCCTTGCGAAGGGGACGAGCGTTTTGAAAAACGCCGCTCGTGAGCCCGAGATCGTCGATCTCGCGACTTGCCTGCGCGCGATGGGCGCTCAGATCGAAGGCGACGGCACCTCGGAAATCGTGATCGAGGGCGTCGACCGTCTGCACGGCGCGACGCATCCCGTCGTGGCCGACCGAATCGAGCTGGGCACCTATATGCTGGTTCCAGCGATCTGCGGCGGCGAGGTGGAATGCTTGGGCGGGCGCGTTGATCTGATCGAGAGTTTCTGCGAGCGCCTTGATGCGGCGGGGATTTCCGTCGAGCAGACCAAGGATGGCGTCAAGGTTAGCCGCAAGAATGGCCGGGTCCGCGCCGTTGACGTGGTGACCGAACCTTTCCCGGGTTTCCCGACCGATTTGCAGGCGCAGATGATGGCGCTTTTGTGCACCGCCGAAGGGACCAGCGTGCTGGAAGAGAAAATCTTCGAGAATCGCTTCATGCACGCGCCGGAATTGCTGCGTATGGGCGCGAATATAGAGGTTCATGGCGGACATGCGACCGTGCATGGCGTCGAAAAGCTCAAGGGGGCGCGCGTGATGGCGACGGATTTGCGTGCTTCGGTCTCGCTGATTCTCGCAGGCCTGGCCGCCGAGGGCGAAACCGTCGTCAGCCGCGTCTACCATCTCGATCGCGGCTATGAGCGCGTGGAAGACAAGCTAAGCGCGGTCGGGGCTCAGATCGAGCGTGTGAAGGCGGACTGAGCGCGCAATCTCGCGAAACGATCCGGTCCTCGTCTGGGAGAACAAAGATGTCAGATGCAAGATTTGAAGATGGCGGCGAGGGCGCGCTGAGCCTGCGCGCCGAGACCGAGGCGGATCTGTCGGTGCTCTCGGCGCTTGTGCAGGACGCCGTCTTGCCGATCACCGAGATCGTCTGGGATGCGAAGGCGCGCCGTCTGGCTCTGCTGATCAACCGCTTCCGCTGGGAAGACAAACCGCAGGCCGAAGCCGAGGGGCGCCCCTATGAACGGGTGCGCGCGCTTCTGGTCATCGCGGATGTGACGCAGGTTTCAAGCCAAGGGATTGATCGCGGCGATAGCGATCTCGTGCTCTCCGTGCTCGATATCGGCTTTGAACCCGCGCAGGACGGCGCCGGGCGGGTGACCTTGACGCTTGCGGGCGACGGGGCGATTGCGGCGGAGGTCGAATGCCTCGATATCGACCTGCGCGACGTGGAGCGCCCCTATGTCGCGCCGTCGGGCAAAGCGCCCCGGCATCCTGAGTGAGCCGCCCTGAGTGAGCCTGGCTTCCTCTTGATCTAAATATCCCCGCCGGAGGCTCCCGCCCTTTATGTCGGACGCTCCGCGGGGGATATTTGTGTCAGGGGAAGACTGGGAGATGCGCTTCCTAATCCACGGCGTGCTTGCGGGCACGCGATTGAGGCTCTAATTCCATAGACGGACAAGGAGTAGCCGATGCCGCAGTATCTGAGCACGCGCGAAGAGGGGTTCGACGCCCGCTTCACCGATCTTTTGGGGATGAAGCGCGAGGACAGCCCGGATGTGGATGCGGTGGTGGCCGAGATCATCGCGGATGTGCGTACGCGCGGCGATGCGGCGCTCATTGAGCTGACCGAGCGGTTTGATCGCTTCTCGCTTACGCCTGAGAGCTTGGCCTTTACGCCCGAGGAAATCGCCGCCGAAATCGCAAAAGTGCCCGATGCCGAGCGCGCGGCGCTTGAGCTCGCAGCCGAGCGCATCCGCGCCTATCACGCCCGCCAGATGCCCGAGGATCAGCGCTGGAGCGATGCCAGCGGGGCTGAGCTGGGCTGGCGCTGGGGGCCGGTATCTGCGGCGGGGCTGTATGTTCCGGGCGGGCTTGCCAGCTATCCGTCCTCTGTGCTGATGAACGCGATCCCGGCCAAAGTGGCGGGGGTCGAGCGGCTGGTTGTCGTCTGTCCGACGCCGGGCGGCGTGGTCAATCCGCTGGTTTTGCTCGCCGCTCAGATCGCGGGGGTGGATACGGTTTACCGCGTGGGCGGGGCGCAGGCGATTGCGGCTCTGGCTTACGGCACGCAGACCATCGCGCCGGTCGACAAGATCACCGGGCCGGGCAATGCCTTTGTCGCCGCCGCCAAGCGCCGGGTGTTCGGACGTGTGGGCATTGACATGATCGCGGGCCCCTCGGAGATCCTCGTGATTGCGGATGGCACGGGCGACCCGGATTGGATCGCGCTGGATCTGATGAGCCAAGCCGAGCATGACGAGAGCGCGCAGGCGATATTGATCACCACCGATGCGGAGTTTGGCCAAGCGGTCGCGCGCGCGGTCGAGGCGCGGCTCGAGACATTGGAGCGCCGCGCGATTGCGGGGGTAAGCTGGCGCGATTTCGGCGCGGTGATTGTGGTGCGCGATCTCGATGAGGCGGCGGAACTGTCGAACCGCGTGGCGCCCGAGCATCTGGAGCTGTGCGTCGCTGATCCGGACGCGCTGTCGGAGAAAATCACCCATGCGGGCGCGATCTTCTTGGGCGCCTACACGCCCGAGGCAATTGGCGATTATGTCGGCGGGCCGAACCACGTGTTGCCGACCGCGCGCTCGGCGCGTTTTTCCAGCGGATTGTCGGTTCTCGACTTTCTCAAGCGGACCACATTGGCCAAGATGTCCCCCGGCGCGTTGCGCGCGATCGGTCCGGCCGCGGAATGTCTGGCGATCTCTGAAAGCCTCGAGGCACATGGGTTGAGCGTGCGCGCCCGGCTCGATGCGCTCAACGAAGGAGAGGAATAATGGCGCGGATCTCACGTCTGGAGCTGGATACGGGCGGGCTGCCTGCACCTTCCGCCGAGCTTGAGCAGGAGCGCAGGGTTGCGGTCTATGACCTGCTCGAAGATAACAGCTTCCGCATTCCCGGACGTGAAGATGCGCCCGCACCCGAAGGGCCGTTCGTGCTCAATCTCGGCGTGCGCGACCGGCGGCTGGTGTTTGATACCGAAACGGAGACCGGGGATAAGGTGGTGGAGTTTCACCTGTCCTTCGGGCCCTTCCGCCAAGCGGTGAAGGATTACTTCCAGATCTGCGAGAGCTATTTTGAAGCGGTGAAGAAACTCCCCCCAAGCCAGATCGAGGCGATCGACATGGCTCGGCGCGGCATTCACAACGAGGGCGCGCGGATCTTGCAGGAGCGGCTTGAGGGAAAGGCAGAGGTCGATATCGATACCGCGCGGCGCCTGTTTACCCTCGTGGCCGTGCTGGCGCCGAGGGGATGATGCACGCATTGCCTTCTTCGGTTCTGTTTGCCTGCGATCATAACGCCACGCGCTCGCCGATGGCCGAAGGGATGATGAAGGCGTTTTACGGCACAGAGGTCTATGTGCAATCGGTTGGGGTGAAGGCGGATCTTGAGATCGACGGGTTCACCATCGCCGTCATGGGCGAGATCGGTATCAATCTGGAGCGCCACCGGGCGCGCTCGTTTCAAGAGCTGCAGGAATGGGGCGACGATCTGTCGGCCTTCGATCTCGTGATTGCGCTCTCCCCGGCATCTCAGCGACAAGCGCTTGAGTTGACGCGGTTTTTTCATCTCGACGTCGAATATTGGCCGATCATGGATCCAACCGGAATGGGCGAAGCACGCGAGGCCAAGCTCGCCGCCTATCGCAACACCCGCGAGCAGCTGCGCACCCATCTGATCGACCGGTTCGGCCCGCCCAAGGAGTGACTGCCATGCCCCGTGCCCACGCGCTCGATACGATCACGCGCTATTATGACGCCTTTAACAGCGGCGACACAAAGGGGATGGAGGCGCTGCTGGCAGAGCCTTTCGCCCATCACGTCAACGAAGGGCAGATTCGCCACGGCATCGCGGCCTTCGCCGAGTTCAACGCGCATATGAGCCGCTGCTACCGCGAGACGCTGACCGATATCGTCGTCATGGCCAATGATGCAGGTACGCGCGCGGCGGCGGAGTTCATTGTCAACGGCGTCTATCTGGAAACCGATGAGGGGCTGCCCGAGGCGCGCGGCCAGTCCTATGTGCTGCCTGCGGGGGCGTTTTTCACGCTGGCTGAAGGGCGGATCACCCGGGTCGTGACCTATTACAACCTTGGCGACTGGATGGCGCAGGTGCGCTGATGGAGCTGCGCCGTCTCAGAGGGGAGGCGCTTGACGCCGCGCTCGATGATGTCGCGGCGCTGCGGATCGCGGTGTTTCGCGACTGGCCTTATATCTATGACGGATCGCTGGATTATGAGCGGCGCTATCTGGAGAGCTACCGCCAGTCGGAGGCGGCGCTTGTCGTGGGCGCGTTTGACGGCGCGCGGCTCGTGGGCGCGGCGACAGGCACGCCGCTCGAGGATCACGCCGCCGATTTCGCGGCCCCCTTTGAGGCGACCGGGCTGGATCTGGGCACGGTCTTCTACTGCGCGGAATCGGTGCTGCTGCCGGAGTATCGCGGGCAGGGGCTGGGTCATCTTTTCTTCGATCACCGAGAGGCGCATGCCCGGGCGCTTGGGCGCAGCCATGCGGTGTTTTGTTCGGTGATCCGGCCGGACAGGCATCCCCTGCGCCCTGCCGATTACCGTCCGCTTGATGGTTTCTGGCGCAAGCGCGGATATGCGCCTTTGCCCGGCGTCATCGCGCGGTTCGACTGGACGGATCTGGGCGAGACATGCCAAACCGGCAAAGACCTGCAATTCTGGGGACGACAGTTATGACACGCGAGATCACCATCGCCGCCGCAGCCTATCCGCTCGATTGGCTCGAGGATTGGGAGACCTATGAGGCCAAGCTCGAGGGCTGGGTGATGGATGCGGTCGGGCAGGGTGCGGATCTTCTGGTCTTTCCCGAATATGGCGCGATGGAGCTGGCAAGCCTTGGTGGTCCGGACGTGGCAGGTGATCTTGAGGCGGCCTTGCAACATGTCGCGGGATTGCGCCCGCAGATGGAAGAGCTGTTCGCACGTCTCGCCCATCAGCATGAGTGCCATATCCTTGCGCCCTCAGGACCAGTGATCGAGGGCTCGCGCAGGCTCAACCGGGCGAGCCTTTTTGCGCCCACGGGGCTGATTGGCCATCAGGACAAAGCGATCATGACCCGGTTCGAACGCGAGGACTGGTCGGTTGAGGGGGGCGACGGGTTGGTCTTGTTCGACACCAGCCTTGGCAAGATCGGCGTGACCATCTGTTATGACAGCGAGTTTCCGTTGCTGGCGCGCGCGCTCTGCGAGGCCGGGGCGGAACTGCTCCTTGTGCCTTCGGCGACCGAAGCGGTGGCGGGCTATTCGCGCGTCCGCATCGGGGCGATGGCGCGGGCGCTGGAAAATCAATGCGTGAGCGTGCAGGCCCCGACGGTTGGCCCGGCCCCGTGGTGCCCGGCTGTTGACGAGAACCGGGGGGCTGCTGGTCTCTATGGTCCCCCCGATGCCGGGTGGCCCGAGACCGGTGTAATCGCGCAAGGGGGGCTCGATTCTCCGGGCTGGGTGGTGGCCACGGTCGATCTCGCGCAGGTCACACAGTCGCGCGCGGATGGAACGGTTTTGCTCTTCAAGCATTGGTCTGAGCAGCCCAAACAGGCCGAAGCGATCAAGATCTTGCACGAAAAGGCAAGCTCTGCTTGACATTGCCCTTGAATTTCGGAGTTTGCCGGCGCATTAAATCGCTCGCCCGCATATGACGCGGGTTTTTAAACACGGAGTGACCATGGCCAAGGAAGAAATGCTCGAATTTCCCGGTGTCGTGAAGGAACTCCTGCCTAACGCGACGTTCCGGGTCGAGCTTGAAAACGGCCATGAGATCATCGCGCATATGGCAGGCAAGATGCGTAAAAACCGCATCCGCGTTCTGGCAGGCGACAAGGTGCAGGTGGAAATGAACACCTATGACCTCTCGAAAGGTCGCATCAATTACCGCTTCAAGTGAAGCGCGCCCTTTGAAACTGATCTTGGGATCGGCAAGCCCGCGCAGGCGGGAGCTTTTGGCCCAATTGGGTCTGGAGCCCGCAGCGGTGCGCCCTGCCGATATCGATGAGACCCCGGCACGCGGGGAGGCCCCGCGCGATTACGTCGCGCGCATGGCCCGTGAAAAAGCGATGGCGCTTGAGATCGCCGCCGATGAGGTGATCCTGAGCGCCGATACGACCGTGACCTGTGGTCGGCGCATTCTGGGCAAACCCGAAGATGAAAAAGAGGCGGCAGAGTTTCTCTGGCTGCTCTCTGGGCGCAGGCATCACGTCTTGACCGCCGTGGCCGTACGCAGCGCCGAGGGGCTGCGCGAGCGGCTTGTCGATACGGTCGTGAAATTCAAACCGCTGAGCAATGACGACGTGAACGGCTACCTCGCGAGCGGCGAATGGCGCGGCAAGGCGGGCGGCTATGCGGTTCAGGGGCTGGGCGGTGCCTTTGTCCCTTGGCTGAAAGGCAGTTATACCGGCGTCGTGGGGCTTCCGCTGGCCGAAACCGCGAGCCTTCTGGCTGCCGCCGGGATCAGGAGAGACGAGACATGATTGGACGGGTGATCTTGCTCGATCAGATCGGCGGGCGTGAGGCGGCCGCGCTGATGGTCGATGGGCAGCTCGAAGAGCTTTTGATCGATCCGGGCGTGGCATTGGCGCCCGGCGCCATCTGTCGCGCCGTGGTCGGACGCCAGATGAAAGGGCAGGGCGGCGTGTTCGTCGATTTGCCCGATGGCGCGCGGGGCTTCCTGCGCGAGGTCAAAGGGCTCAGCCCGGGCCAGAGCGTGATCGTGCAGGTCTCTGGCGGCTCGGAGCCCGGCAAGGCGCTGCCCGTCAGCCTGCGGGTTCTCTTCAAATCGCGCCATGTCATCGTGACCCCGGCGGCACCGGGGCTCAATATCTCGCGCCGGATTCGCGACGAAGACCTGCGTGCGAGCCTCAAGGCGCTGGCGGAAGCCGGGATGGCGGGCTCTGAGGCTGGGCTGATCATGCGTTCGGGCGCCGTTCACGCCGAGCCAGCAGAGATTGCCGAGGATATCGCCGAGATGCGTGCACTTTGCGAGGCCGTGATGGCCGATCTGAGCGGCGGTCCCGAACTGCTGGTCGACGCGGTCACCCCGCATGAAGAAGCGTGGCGCGACTGGACCGATCCGGCCCCCGACGAGGTGGTCGAGGGGGGATTCGACGATCACGGCGTAAGCGATGCGATCGACGCGCTGTCTGGCCCCTTCGTGGAGCTTCCCGGCGGCGGTCACATGATGATCGAGCAGACCCGTGCACTGATCGCCGTCGATGTGAATACCGGCAATGACACCTCGCCTGCAGCTGCTCTCAAGGCCAATATTGCGGCCGCGCGCGCCTTGCCCCGTCAGCTGCGCCTGCGCGGGCTCGGCGGGCAGGTCACGGTGGATTTCGTGCCGATCTCCAAACGGGACCGTCAGGCGCTCGAGCAGCAATTGCGCACCGCTTTCAAGGGCGAGGCCGAGAGCGCGCTGGCTGGCTGGACGCCGCTGGGGAATTTCGAGTTGCAACGCAAGCGCGACCGTGTTGCCCTCGCCTCCCTGCTGGGAGATGCGTCATGAGCTGTCCGATTTGCGGCAAGGAGCCGGCCCCGAAATACCGCCCCTTTTGCTCGGGGCGCTGCGCCGATGTCGATCTGGCGCGCTGGTTGAACGGGTCTTACGTGATCCCCGGCGACGCGGTCGAGGAAGACGACCGCAGCTCGGATGCGCCCGAGCCGCCTGTAAAGCCGCACTGATCAAGGGGCTGGGTCGTATGGCTTTGTCTCGCGTGCGGCTTTTGGAGTGCTGAGGGTTCAGACGGACCCAGAAAGCCCGTCCGCGCCGCGTGAGACAGACGCTTTTCACTACCCTTTGAAGCAGCCCATCAACACGCTTCGGAGAAAGGCGAAAAAATCTGCCAAACCCCTCTGGACAGCCTAGCGCCCCTCGTCTAGTAACCGCTGCACCAAGGCCGTGTTGCCAAGATGCCCGGATAGCTCAGTTGGTAGAGCAGCGGATTGAAAATCCGCGTGTCGGCGGTTCAAATCCGTCTCCGGGCACCACTTAAACTCTTGATATTGCTCGATATTCATTTCTGAGCCTTTCAGGGTTTGACAGTTTTTACGAATGGTTTGACAACTTGAGATCTGCGTTCGTTCTCCTTTTCGAGAGTGTTCATGGTTTCGCGGTTGCGCTCCGCAAGGTTCGCAGAGCGAGAATAATGGCGCGCCATTGCAGGGGTTTTCTGCCCCAGCAGGTCAGCTATCTGTCTTTCTTCAAGCCCAGCCTCGCGCAAAGTGGTCGCAACGGTGTGGCGTAGTCCCTTTAGCGTAAGGCCGGATTGAACCGCCTCATCAGCTTCCAGTTTCTTTTTGAAGCGGTGCCAGACCGTCGAAAAGCCGTTGTAGGTCCAAGGCTTTCCGCTGGACGTGGCAAGGATCGTAACAGAATCATGCGCAGGGGCAGCATCCAAAGCCTTTTGCAGCGTTGGCCCGATAGGAATGGCAACTTCTTCGCCTGTCTTGCCCCGGAAACCCCAAATTGTGTTTCCGTCGATTTGACGCCGAGTCAGCTTTAGCGCATCGGATGGATCGAGACCTGTATTCATTATCAGCGCGATCACAACCCGAACATGCGGCGCAGCCCGATCCAAAACAACAGCGCGTTCCTCGACCGTCCAAGGCCGGTTGGCATAGGGGCGATCTTTCGGGCGCGGCTTGGGAATGACGCCAGCCGCATAGTCCCGGTCAATTAGTCCTTTAGGAATGGCGTAGCGGAATACTTGGCTCAGGAATGTGCGAACCATGTTTGCCCGCCGCCAGCCGATCTTGCCCGCTGCCTTGTCGTGGATACCCGACACAAGCGGAGTCGTTATCGCGGAGACGGGCGTGTCGCAGATCGGGTGCAGGAAATTAGAGCATTGGCGGTAATCGCGCTTTGTCGCGTCCGCTAAGTTGCCAAAATGCTCAGTTTCAAAATAGGCGCTGATTATACCGCCAAGAGTTCCGGGCTTTGGAGCTTGCGCCTTTCTTGCTTCGGCAATGGCTGCAATGTTGGCGCATTCCGAAAAGAACTCAGCCGATCCCAACGGGGTCTTTTCTAAGTCGATCTTATGCCCCGTGACGCGATGATAGCAGCGCGGCTTTCCATGTCGATCTTTGAAAATCTTGAACCCTTTAACCCTGATAAGCGTCATTACAACCTCCCCAAAATGGCGTCTTGCGATGCCATTTCTGCGCCGGTTTTCATGCCGTCTATCCACACATCTAAATCGCGTTTGTCATAAAGAACCGTGCCGGGGCGCAACTCGATAGGCTGGACCGGGCAGGCCGCTTTAAAGTGCTTCACCGCAAGGCCAGTGTAACTTGCCGCTTCTGCCTGCTTCAGCATCCGCTTTTCTACCACGCTGATATTCAGGCTGGCACTACTCATGCCTGATTTTCCATTTGCAAAGGGTCTTTTGTTCTTGCTGCGATTGCCAACAAAGCGCCGCCATAGACGGTCGCGCTCTGATCAATCGCATACCTTGGATCAATCATATCGTCGGATTGATCAGTTTTATCAAAAAAACCGAGTGAATCTATCACTGCGCCTCGGTTGTCTTGAAACTCGATAGTAGCCATCGGATGAGAGGTGCTAATTCTGAAGATGATACCATCGGGATTAAAGCGTGGGCTTTCAAACAGGCGGCACAATATCAGCAGATAGTCCGTCAGCTTAATCAACTTACTAGATTTCGCCGGATAAGCCATTTTCTCAAAAAACGGCTGTGTAGCATTGTAAATTTTGAGCCGCTCACTCAGGTCACTTTCGTCGTCCCATTCGTCTACGTCCGGCGCAGCCACAGGCATCACTGGCAAAAGACCATCGGCTTCGATCCAAGGTAACGCCTCGTCGGCGGCACGGGATGGGACGCGAGTAACCATGCAACCAATCAAGAAGTGGATTGCTTCAAGTCGCGTCATCTCTGGAACTGCGCGGCCTTTACCTTTCGCACGCATACCGCCGTCTGCTAGAGAACGATCAATCTTGTCGGCACGATCTTGGTCGACGCCCCAGATTTCGGCAAGAATGGGAATGAGTGATTTTGCTTTCATGTTGCATGTATACCTTTTAGAATATATTTTTGCAACACAAAAATCGAAACCAAACACGAAGAGGAAAAACCATGAAATTCAGCGTAAGAGCATTCTTAGATAACCCCGGCGGGGCTTACGATCCTGCGCCGATCCACGAATTTGACACGGACACGGCCACAGAAGCTGTGATCCCAATGGTGGGCGACTACTTGAGGTGGGACGATTCCAGCCCAACTTACAAAGTAATCGCCCGCCACTTTGACTATGCAGGGAAGCGTTGCGCCATTGAGGTTGAAAAAACGGAATCCCGCTGGCGTTTTGACTAACCTAGGTCAAATAACGACATCATGGCGAGTCATGCCCTGAAACGCCATTTTTCGTTGATCCTGAGGAGGCCCATCCTTTGCGGTGATCTCTCCTTCACGCGAAGAAAGTAGGGCCAAGGCTGCATCACGCAGCTTTGGCCCCCTGATCAGCCCCGCTTCCAACGTGCCAATCCTGCACCGCGTCCCCAGAGGAGGCTCCCGAGGGAGTAAAGGGGGCCGTGCCGTGTCGGGGTTTTCGCCATGAAGATCGGGCACTCACCGACTAATCCCAGACGCTTTGCGGAGACTAACCCGCTAGGCGCGCCCCAGCCCTAACCTTGTCGCGCCACCTCGTAGCTATCGCGAATCATTCGGCGCACATCGCCTAGGAAAATCCAATCCAGAGAGGCACCATAGCGAACACAAAAATTAAGCAGTTCTGGCGCAGGCGCTCCATCCTCGGACAAGAGGCGCGAAGGGGGATGAACCCCGATAGTGTCCGCGTAAAACTGCATCCGTGCTTCGGCTTCGGTATAGTCTTTATTCATAGTTCATTCTCCATATTAAACACATCACGCAGCCCCGTCATTCTGGCCCCAGTTCACCAGCTTCAACGCTTGGTCAGGATCAACGCCCGCCTCTTTCGCCGCAGCCAAGGCTTGCACAACGCTAACCGCAGCCCTTGCGCGCCCGCCTGCGTCATAAGCTTGCAGCGGCCTAAGCGTGTCGATCATCACCGCCGCGCCTAGCTTTTCGCTGGCTTCCTCAGCCATCCCCATCGCCATCGGCTGCAAGGTCCATTGCGCCAAGTGCCTTTGTGCCTCGCGCACCATCGGCCCCGTGGTCGCCTTGTTATTCAGGCCGGGAAGGATGCCAAACGCCGCGTTGATTTGGTCGCGCGCCTTGTCCAGCGTCTCGCCCATCTGCGCCTTGCTCAAGTCGGGGGTGAGGTCATTGGCCCGCCAATCCTGCATTGGCGCAGGTCCACCCGCCGCCTGCACTTGGACGCTTTCCCTCACTAGCACCTTGCCCCGTGATCCACGAAAGCCCCGTGCAATATCCGCAAGATCGGTTTCCGGCGTCTCAGGCATTGGCACGATTGAGGAACCTAGGGGCGCATCGCCGTAAACATCCACAAGCGCCCGCTCGATGGTTTCCAGCAGATCCGCCGAGAGGCTGGCGCGTTTTAAGGGGGCCGTGCCAAGCCAAGGTTGATTTGCATCTGCCCCGATACGGAAGTGCAGCACCTCGCCCGCAAGAGCCGTCATAGTCTTGCCGCCGCCCACATCTGGCAGGGTCAGGCGATACGCAACAGGCCGGGAAAGCCGGGTTGATAGTTCCCAATCAGAGACAGGCAAAAGCGTATCTTCCGAGATATAGAAAAGCGCCTCGCCTCGCAGCGCCAGCATTCGCCCAGCCATCGCCAGAGAACGCCGGGTCAACAGATCGGTGCCATCAACATCAGCAAGGCTCAGGCCGTTTTCCCAGAGCGTCACCGCCCCTTGAACGGTCGCCGTGAGTTCGGCCCGCCCGGTTGTGCCTGTGATGTATCCGGCACGGGCTTGGATCATCTGCGCGGTATAGGTCGAAGCCGCCCGCGTTTCGGTTTTGCGTTTAAAAGGCCACATTATTTCTGCCTCCGATATGG
>NZ_JHEH01000029.1 GCF_000715505.1 Thioclava dalianensis | reverse complement strand
GGCGGCTCAAGCCCGCCGCCGATCTGGCGCGCCTGTTTCGCCATCATCCCGCCGCCCTGCGCCGCAGCTTGGAGATCGCGACCCGGTGCAGCTTCGATCTCTCGGAGCTGAAATACGACTATCCTGATGAGAGCTCGCAGGGCGAGCCGCCGCAGCTCCGGCTGGAGCGGCTGGCGCATGCAGGTCTGGCGCGGCGCTATCCCGATGGCTGTGATGCGCGTGTGCAGGGCTTGCTGCAAAAGGAGCTGAGCCTTGTCGGCGAGCTGGGCTATGCCTCTTACTTCCTGACCGTGCATGACATTGTGAGCGAGGCGCGCCGCCGGGGCATCCTGTGTCAGGGGCGCGGCTCTGCGGCCAATTCGATCATCTGCTATCTGCTGGGCATCACCGATGTCAGCCCCGATATGATAGGCATGGTGTTCGAGCGGTTCATCTCGCGCCATCGCGGCGAGCCGCCCGATATCGACGTGGATTTCGAGCATGAGCGCCGCGAGGAGATCATCCAGTGGATCTATGAGCGCTATGGCCGCCACCGCGCGGGGCTCTGTGCCACGGTGATCCATTTTCGCACCCGCGCTGCGATCCGCGAAGTGGGCAAGGTGATGGGGCTGTCGCAAGATGTCACCGCAAGCCTCTCGGGCCAGATCTGGGGGATGTCCAATGGCGGGGCGGATCCGGCGCGGATGCGCGAGCTGGGGCTGAACCCAGACGACCGGCGCTTGGCGCAGACCATCGGGCTGATCAATGAGATCATCGGCTTTCCGCGCCACCTGTCGCAGCATGTCGGCGGGTTCATCATCACGCAGGGACGGCTTGATGAGCTGTGCCCTATTGAAAATGCTGCGATGGAGGCGCGCACCGTCATCGAATGGGACAAGGATGACATCGACGCGCTGGGGATCTTGAAGGTCGATGTGCTGAGCCTTGGGATGCTGACCTGCATTCGCAAGGCGTTCGATCTGCTGGAGCAGCATGAAAAGCAGGTTCTGACGCTTGATCGCGTGCCACAGGAAGACCGCGCGACCTATGAGATGCTGACGCGCGCCGATGCGGTGGGGGTGTTTCAGGTCGAGAGCCGCGCTCAGATGAACTTCCTGCCGCGTATGAGGCCTGCGGAATTCTACGATCTGGTGATCGAGGTGGCCATTGTGCGGCCCGGTCCCATTCAGGGCGGCATGGTGCAGCCCTATATCCGCCGCCGTCAGGGGCTGGAGGCGCCCGAGCCCTTCGGCCCGGCGCTGGCCGAGGTCACCCGTAAGACCCTTGGTGTGCCTTTGTTTCAGGAACAGGCGATGCAGATTGCCGTGGTGGGGGCGGGCTATACTGCCGAGGAGGCCGATCAGCTCCGCCGCTCGCTTGCCTCATTCCGCCGGATGGGGACGATTGGCGCGCATCGCGACCGCTTCGTGGCGGGGATGCAAGAGAATGGCTACAGTCCCGAGATCGCCCAAGCCTGCTTTTCCCAGATCGAGGGGTTTGCCGATTACGGCTTTCCCGAAAGCCATGCTGCGGCTTTCGCGATGCTGACCTATGTGTCGTCTTGGCTCAAATGTCATCACCCGGCGATCTTTGCCTGCGCGCTGCTCAATTCCCAGCCGATGGGGTTTTATGCCCCCGCCCAGATCGTGCGCGACGCCCGCGAACATGGGGTGGAGCTGCGCCCGGTCTGCGTCAATCACAGCGTCTGGGACAACACGCTGGAGCGGCGCGCCGATGGCAGCTTGGCGCTGCGTTTGGGGTTTCGTCAGATCAAGGGGCTGCGCCAAGAGGATGCGGGCTGGATCGTGGGGGCGCGCGGCAACGGCTATCCCGATCCCGAAAGCTTGTGGCTGCGCGCCGGTGTTGCGCCCGCCACCTTGGAGCGTCTGGCCGAGGCCGATGCGTTCAGCGGCATGAACCTGACCCGGCGCGATGCGCTGTGGGCGGTGCGTGCGATCCGCGCCCCCGCGCCGTTGCCGCTTTTCGCCGATCCGCTGGATGGCGAGGGGCTGCGCGAGCCGGATGTGACGCTGCCCGCGATGCATCTGGGCGAGGAGGTGGTGGAGGATTACCTCGCGCTGCGCCTGTCTCTGCGCGCCCATCCGATGGAGATCCTGCGCCCCACGATCCCCGGCATCGTACCGCATGACCAGCTGACCTGCGTCTCTGCGCGCCGCATCAGCGTGTGTGGGCTTGTGATCACCCGCCAGCGTCCCGGCACGGCCTCGGGGGTGATCTTTTTGACTTTGGAGGATGAGACGGGCGTCTCCAATATCGTCGTCTGGCCCCGCGTCTATGAGCGGTTCCGCCGCATCGTCATGGGGGGGCGGCTGTTGCGCGTCACCGGGCAGATCCAGCGCGAAGGGATCGTGGTGCATGTGATCGCCGAGCAGGTCGAGGATCTGTCAGGCCGGATCGCCGATCTGGGCCACCCTCTGGAGACGGTCGTGGGCATCACCCAGCCGCAGGCCGACGATGCGCCCAGACCGCCACGCTACCCACCGCGCGCCCATCATCCGCGCGATCAGGCCAAGCGGTTGTTTCCAAGCCGCGATTTTCACTGATCCGCGCGGACCGGGGTCGGGCCCTCGCGCCGGGCGAAAACCCGCACAGCGGTGCTGGGTGCTGTGCGGGTTTTCGCACGCCTGCGAATCGGTGACGCGCCGGGTGATTCCCTATCTATCTGAAATTCTTGTTAAAAACATGTTTTTCACATGGGGTTCACGAAACTGTTGAACGAAATGCAGATGCGCGGAATGCTGCTGGCAAGTGTCGGAGAGGACCGGCGCATACTACAGTCTGGGAGGACATCATGAAGAAACTCACTGCCGCCGTCTCGGCGCTCGCACTGTTGGCAACGGCTACGATCGCATCGGCCGATCCGACGAAATGCGACCCCGGCGAGATGGTCATCAAGTTCAGCTTCGTCACCAACATGGACAAGCACCCCAAGGGGATCGCAGCGGCTCTGTTTGCCAAGCGCGTGAACGAAGAGATGGACGGCAAGGCCTGTGTCGAGCTGTTCCCGAACTCGACGCTCTACAACGATGATCAGGTGCTTGAGGCGATGCTGCAGGGCGACGTGCAGATGGCCGCGCCCAGCCTGTCGAAATTCGAGACCTTCACCAAGGTTTACCGGATCTTCGACTTGCCCTTCATGTTCAAAAACATGGAAGCGGTGGACGAATTCCAAAACTCCCCGGTCGGCCAGAAGATGAAGGACGCAATGGTGCGTCGCGGCCTGCAAGGGCTCGATTTCTGGCATTCCGGTCTAAAGCAGTTCTCGGCCAACAAGCCGCTGATCCTGCCGTCTGACGCCAAAGGCCTGAAATTCCGCGTGCAGCCCTCCGACGTGCTGATCGCTCAGATGAAAGCACTGGGGGCAAGCCCGCAGCCGATGGCTTTCTCGGAAGTCTACGGTGCGCTGCAGACGGGCGTGGTTGACGGTCAGGAGAACACTTGGTCCAACATCTACGGCCAGAAGTTCTACGAGGTGCAGGACGGCACCACCGAGACCAACCACGGCCTGCTTGACTATATGGTCGTGACCTCGGTCGACTGGTGGCAGAGCCTTGATCCGGCTGTGCGCGATCAGCTCAAATCGATCCTCGATGGCGTCACCAAAGAGCGCAACGCCGCGATCAACGACGTCGAGGCCCAATCGCGTCAGGCGATCCTCGATGCAGGCGGCGTGATCCGCGAGCTGACGCCCGAGCAGCGCCAGCAATGGGTCGACGTGATGAAGCCGGTCTGGGCTCAGTTCACCGACGATGTGGGTCAAGAGAATATCGACGCAGCTCAGGCGATCAACGCCAAGAACTGATCTCGACCATGCCTCTGGGCGCAGAGCGATTGCCTCTGCGCCCAGAGCAACCTGCGGCGCGCCCGAGATCTGGCGCGCCCTCTT
Organism: Thioclava dalianensis; assembly: GCF_000715505.1. Taxonomy (GTDB): domain Bacteria; phylum Pseudomonadota; class Alphaproteobacteria; order Rhodobacterales; family Rhodobacteraceae; genus Thioclava; species Thioclava dalianensis. The sequence continues at coordinate 31,462 of NZ_JHEH01000029.1, read as the reverse complement.
AACCCAAGCCCCAGCCGCCATCGGAGAGAGCCATGACGCAGCGATATGAGCCGCGCACCCGCTTGTCGCGCGCGATCCATCACTTCGAGGAGGGCGCGATCGCGCTGATCCTCGGCTTGATGACCGCGATCACCTTCATCAACGTCCTTCTGCGCTACCTCTTCAACGACTCATTGATCTGGGGGCTGGAAGTCACGCTGATCCTTTTCGCCTGGCTGGTGCTGCTGGGCATGTCCTACGCGGTCAAGGTCACGGCGCATCTGGGCGTGGATGCGATCGTCAACATGCTGCGGCCCGGTCCGCGCAAGGCGCTCAGCCTGTTTGCCGCAGCACTTTGCATTCTCTACGCGGTGTTGCTGCTCAAGGGGGCGTGGGACTACTGGGCCCCCTTTGCCGGTCTCGATCAGACCAGCGGGCGCTGGTTCCCGACCGGGTTTGAAGCGACCCGCGACCGGGCCTTTTATCAGACGGATCAGATCCCGATTGCGCATTGGCTCGCCGTCTGGCTGGGCAATCTCGTCAATCAGGGCGATGCCTATGACAAGCTGCCACGCTTCTTGCCCTATCTGATCTTGCCGATTGGCGTCGCCTTGCTGCTGATCCGCTGCATCCAAGCCGCGATTGGCGTGGCGCGCGGCACCCGTACGGCCCTGATTGTCAGCCACGAGGCTGAGGACCAGATCGCCGACGTGGCCCATATGAACAAGGACAGGTGAGCCATGGACATCCTTCTGCTTTTCGTCATGGTGATCGGATTCATGCTCGTGGGCGTGCCGATTGCAATCTCGCTCGGCCTGGCCTCGACGCTGTTCCTGCTGGTGTTCTCGGATACCTCGCTCGCAGGCATCGCACAGTCGCTCTACGACGCGATGGACAATCACGCGACGCTGCTGGCGATTCCGTTCTTCATCCTCGCCTCCTCCTTCATGTCAACGGGTGGGGTTGCGCAGCGGATCATCCGTTTTGCCATCGCCTGTGTCGGGCACCTTCCGGGTGGTCTGGCGATTGCGGGCGTGTTTGCCTGTATGCTCTTTGCCGCGCTGTCGGGGTCGAGCCCGGCCACCGTGGTCGCCATCGGCTCGATCGTGATCGCAGCGATGCGTCAGGTCGGCTACTCCAAGGATTTCGCCGCAGGCGTGATCTGTAACGCAGGCACGCTGGGCATCCTGATCCCGCCCTCGATCGTGATGGTGGTCTATGCGTCGGCGACCGACGTGTCGGTGGGGCGGATGTTCCTCGCAGGCGTCATTCCGGGTCTGCTGGCCGGTGCGATGCTGATGGCCACGATCCTGTTCATCGCGATCCGCAAGAATTTGCCGCGCGGTGAGTGGCAGGGCTGGGGCGAGATCTGGGCGAGCTTCCGCGACGCGTTCTGGGGGCTGATGCTGATCGTGATCATCATGGTCGGTCTCTACGGCATCCCGGGCATCACCGGTGGTATCTTTACCCCGACCGAAGCCGCTGCCGTCGCTGCCGTCTATGCGTGGATCGTGGCAAACTTCATCTATCGCGACATGGGCCCGCTCGATCAGGGCGAGACCAAGCTCTCGCTGCGCAAACGGCCGCAGGCGATCCTTGAAGTGTTCTTTCACAAAGCCACCCGCGACACGCTGTTCGAGGCCGGTAAGCTGACCATCACGCTGATGTTCATCATCGCCAACGCGCTGATCCTCAAACACGTGCTCACCGATGAGCAGATCCCGCAAAAGATCACCGAGGCCCTGATCGGCGCGGGGCTGGGTAAGATCATGTTCCTTGTGATCGTCAACGTGATCTTGCTGATCGGTGGACAGTTCATGGAACCCTCGGGGCTGATCCTGATCGTGGCGCCGCTGGTCTTCCCGATTGCGATGCAGCTGGGGGTCGATCCGATCCATCTGGGCATCATCATGGTGGTGAACATGGAGATCGGTATGATCACGCCACCTGTGGGGCTCAACCTCTTCGTGACCTCTGGCGTGGCGGGCATGCCGATCATGCGCGTGGTCCGCGCGGCGCTGCCCTTCCTCGCGGTGCTCTTCGTGTTCCTGATCTTGGTGACATATGTACCCTTCCTCTCGACATGGTTGCCAAACTCCACGATGGGACCAGAGACGGTGGTGAAATAAAGAAGGAGGGGGGCATCGCCCCCCTCTTGCCATAACGGGGCGCTTTGGCCACCTGGGGTTAGGTATTTGGGCCAAGATGAATGAGGCGTCCCTTTCATCTTGATGCAAATACCTCGGGGGTGAATTCGGCGCAGCCGAAGAGGGGGCAGAGCCCCCTTTTCTCTGTCCGCGGGCCGGGCCATTATGGGGTGTTGCAGAGCGGAGGCGGCATGGCAAAGATCTTCACCGGGCCCGACGGGCAGGCGCGCTGTTTCTGGTGCGCGGGATGGGAGCCCTATCTGGCCTATCATGACACTGAGTGGGGCTATCCTGTGGCCGATGATATCAGGCTTTTCGAGAAGCTGTCGCTCGAAGGGTTTCAGGCGGGCTTGAGTTGGCGCACCATTCTGGCCAAGCGCGAGAATTTCCGCGCAGGGTTTGACGGGTTCGATTTCAACATCGTGGCGGGCTATGGGCCTCAGGATGTGGCGCGGTTGCTGGGCGATGCGGGGATCGTGCGTCATCGCGGCAAGATCGAGGCTGTGATCAACAATGCCGCTCGGGCGCAGGTGGCGGTGGCGCGTGAGGGCTCGCTTGCACGTTGGATCTGGTCCTTTGCGCCCGAGGTGCCCGAGCATCCGCCGGGGGAGATCCCTGCCAAGACGCCCGCGTCTGAGCGCCTGTCCAAGGCGTTGCGCAAGGATGGTTGGAAATTTGTCGGCCCCACAACGATCTATGCGTTCATGCAGGCGATGGGGATGGTCAATGATCACATGCCGGGCTGTGCGCATCGCGCGCGCGCCGAGGCGGCGCGCGCGCGGTTCATGGCCCCTTAAGCGCGGTGTGGCAGGCGCAGCCGTCCGCTGGCCAGCAGCACACCGAAGATCGCCACGGCGACGCCCGCGAGTTGCGAGGCATTCGGGATCTCGCCAAACGCAGCCGCGATCACCAGCGCCGAGACCGGCACGAGGTTGAACAGGATCGAGGTCGGGCCCGGGCCGCGTCGCGCGATGCCGGTTTGCCAGAAGAGATAGGCCAGCACCGAGCCTGCCAGCGCCATCCAGATCAGCGCCTCCCACGTCGCGCTCGAGGCCGTGGCAAGACCGTGCAGCGGCTGCTCGAAGGCAAAGGCCGCGATGGCGAGCGCCACAGCACCGCTCACCATCGTCCAGCTCGCGGTCTCGATCGGGCTTGCATCGCGCACCCAGCGGCGGCAGCCGATCGGGTAAAGCGCCCAGCCCAGCGATCCGACGAGGATCAGCCAGTCACCGCTGGCGAAATGGGTTCCGCTGAACGCGCCGACGGTGAGGCCCACGCCAAGCAGCGAAATCACCATGCCGAGCAATGCAATCGCGCGGGGCCTGCGGCGCTCGATCAGCGCATCGATCAGGCTTGTGCTCAGCGGGCTGGTCGCCATGATCAGCGCGCCGCTCACCGGGCTTGCGGTTTGCAGGCCGAGAAACAGCGCCGCGTTGAACCCGGCCACGCCGAGCACGCCGAGCGTCACGAAGGCCCGCCAGTTTCGGCGCAGGACGCGCAGGTTGATCCCGTGGCGAAGCGCCAACCAGAGCAGGATCGCGGTTGCGGCAATTGCGAAACGGCCGGCGGCTGCCGTCCAGGGGGGCAGGTCGTTCAGCACGAAGCGGGTGGCTTCGAAATTCGAACCCCAGAACAGGGCGGCCAGCGCGCTGAGCCCGAAGGCGGTGCTTTCACGCGGGAGGGTTGCGGGGGCGGTTGGGGAGAGAACGGTCATGGGGGAGGCTCCGGATTGGATCACTGGTCGGAAGATCGTTGATCTAAATTTGGAAATATATAGAGTTTTATGAGATCCTATTTTTCATAATCGGAAAGCGGAATGGAGCGACTAAACTGGGATGACCTGCGGATCTATCTTGCGCTGATGCGCGAGGGCACTTTGAGTGCGGCGGCGCGCAGTCTCGGGCTTGGCGTGGCCACGATTTCGCGCCGGGTCGAGCGGATGGAGGCGGCGCTTGGCGTGCCGCTTTTCCTGCGCCATCAAAGCGGCTACCTGCCGACCGATCAGGCGCGCGCGCTGATGGCGCAGGCTGAGGCGGCGGAGGGCGCGCTGGAGGGGATGCGGATCGCTGCTCGGGCTCAAGACGAGATCCGGGGGATGGTGCGGATCGCCAGTATCGAGAGCCTTGTCGGCACCGTGATCACGGGCGCGCTGGCGCCGTTGCTGGCGGAGAATCCGGGGCTGAGCGTGGAGCTGGCCTATTCGACACTGACGGTCAATCTGCACCGCCATGATGCCGATCTCGCCTTGCGCATGGTGCGGCCCGAAAGCGGCAATCTCAAGGTGCGGCATCTGGCGGATATGGGGTTTGGTCTCTATGGCCCGCCCGGCGGCGCGCGGCCTGCGCGGCATGTCACCTGGACTGACGGGGCCAGCATGTCCGTGCCGCGCAGCTGGTCTCTTGCCTTTGGGGCGGAAGATCAGGGATGGTTTGGGATCAACACCTTAGCGGGACAACTTGATGCAGTTGCGCGCGGGATCGGCTGTGCCGTCTTGCCGCATTTTCTGGCGCGTCCAGCAGGGTTGAACCTGCTGAGCGCGGCGCTGCCTGATGGCACTCGGATTGCGCGTCCGATCTATCTGGTGACCCATGCGGATCTGGCGGGTTCGCGCCGGGTGGAGGCGGTGGCGCAGGCGCTCGTCGCGGGGATCCGTGCGCAGCGGGCGGCGATTGAGGGCGTCTGAGAGACCGTCGGTTTCCGCGCGATTGGACAGAAAAAGACCGGGCAGGGATCGCGCCCGCCCGGTCTTATTGTCTCAAGGCAGTGCCGATTAGCTGGCAGTGCCGATCTTGGCCAGAAGCCCGTCGATATCGGAATCGTAGCCTTTGACTTCCTGCGGCTTGCCATCGCTGTCCTTGAACAGGATGTAGGGCGTGCCGCCGATGCCTTGGGCTTGCATCCATTCGTTGTTTTTCTTCACTTCGGCCACGGCATCCGCATTGGAGGTATCGCCCTTGATGGCGCCTTCTTCCTTGGCCTCGTCGAATTTTTCCTCATCCGTGGCAAGGGCGGCAGCCGGGTCTTTCGCGCTCAGGATCGCGGCGGCCTTGGCCAGCGAGTCCTGCTTGAGGAAACCGGCCTGAATCACATGCACCTTTACCTTACCCGCTTTGACGGCGGGTTTGAGCGCCTCATAGGTTTTGTGGCAATAAATGCAGTTGGGATCGAACAGGATCCACATCTCTTTGGAGGCCGAGGCTTTGCCCCAGACAAAGCTGTGGGTCTTGTCGAGCGAGGCGAAGTTCTCGGCCGCGCCCGGGGGCTGGGGCAGCACTTGCTGGGCTTCGATCTGGGTCAGGTTCTGCCCGTCGGCGTCAAAGATCATCCCCTGCATCATGTATTTGCCATCGGGCGTGGCATAGAGGATCGCATTCTTTTGCGGCCCCATGGTCACGGCCAAGCCGATCAACCCGTTGGGCGCCTCAAAAGCTTTGAGGATCTTGGTGGAGCCGTTCGTCAGCTTGTCGAGCGTGGCCTGCACGGGGGCGGGCGCGTCGATCGTCTTGAGCGGCGCCGGGGTCGCAGCCGCCGTGGCATCGGCGGCAGGGGCTGCCTTGTCCGTGGCCGTCGTGGCGGCCTGATCGGCCAGAGCGGGCAGAGCTGCGAGGCTGGTCCCAACGGCGAGTGTCAGGCCAAGAGCGGACAGTCCGGTCGTGCGGCGAAGAAGAGAAAACACCATAATTTTCCGACTTTCGGTAACAGTTTCAAATTGGTTGCCGCTTAGGGCAACGCTCGTCTCTGTTGTCAGATGTGCACGCAGGAGCAGCAATGCACGAATTGATGAGCATAAAGTGATCGGCAGGTCTGTGCTGTCTTGGACTGGCAAAAAGGGCGCGCAATCGCTGCGCGCCCCTTCAACTTCATGGCATTGGGCCGAGATCAGGCTGCGGTGCGACGGCGCGGACGGCGGCGCTTGGCCTGACCGTTATTCGCGCCGGGTGCAGCACTTTGCGGCTTGGACTGCTTCTGGGCGCTGCCATTGCCACCATTGCCGCGACGTCCGCCGCCCGATTTGCCTGCCGAGCGGCCGCGCTGGTTGCGCACGGAGGGCCGGTTGGCGGCATTGGGACGCTCGCCCGATGCGGTCGGGATCTCGATCTTCATCAGCTTCTCGATCTGCACCAGCAGGTCGACATCCTCGGGGGTGCAGAACGACATCGCCTCACCCTCGCGGCCCGCGCGCGCGGTGCGCCCGATCCGGTGGACATAGGCGTCGGGCACTTCGGGCAGATCGAAGTTGATCACGTAGGAGACGCCCGGGATGTCGATGCCGCGTGCGGCCACATCGGTTGCCACCAGCACGTTGATCGTGCCTTCGCGGAAGGCTTTGATGGCGCGGTCGCGCTGGCCCTGGCTTTTGTTGCCATGGATCGAGGCTGCGTTATAGCCATCGGCCACGAGGCCCTTCATCAGCTTCTCTGCACCGTGTTTGGTGCGCGAGAACACGAGCGTAAGCGCCTTCATATCGGCGCTCAGGATCTCGCGCAGCTTGTCGCCCTTGGCGGTTTTGCCATCCATATAGTGCACCGTCTGGGTCACCTTGTCGGCGGCCTTGCCGGGAGGGGTGACCTGCACGCGCTCGGGATTGACGAGATAGGCGCGCGAAAGCTCTTCCATCTGCTTGGGCATGGTGGCCGAGAACAGCATGGTCTGGCGCGGCGTGCCCAGCTTCGGGGCGATCCGGCGTAGCGCGTGGATAAAGCCCATATCGAGCATCTGATCGGCCTCGTCGAGCACGAGATGCTTGACGGTCGACAGATCCACCGCGCGGCGGTCCATCAGGTCGATCAGGCGGCCCGGGGTTGCCACGAGGATGTCATTGCCCTTTTGCAGCAGGCCGATCTGGCGGTTGATCGACTGGCCACCGACCACGGTTGCGACCTTGACGGGGCTGCCATTGGTCAGGGTTTTGAGGTTTTCCGCGATCTGGTTCACCAGTTCACGGGTGGGCGCGAGGATCAGCGCCTTGACGGTTTTCGGCGCGGGTTTGCCGGGTTCGGCAAGCAGGCGGTCGATCAGCGGCAGGCCGAAGGCCAGCGTTTTGCCGGTGCCGGTCTGGGCCAGACCCAGCACGTCACGCCCGGCCAGCGCGAGCGGGATCGCGCGCGTCTGGATCGGAGTGGGTTGGGTCAGACCGTTGCGCGTCAGGGCTTCGATCAGCGACGGCGCGAGGCCGAGAGTCGTAAATTCGGACAAAGTAAATCCTTTGGCGCTGCGTCTTGGACGCAAACGCTATGTGCTGCACGTCCCCCGATTTTCGGGATTGCGCGCAACAGGGTTTGTGCGAGCCGCGAGAGTGCGACTTGCGTTGAGAACCCTGCGTGATGGGGAACGGAAATTCGGTGCGGTTGCCGATGCGCCTTTAGGGGACGCAGGCTTACTCACGCGGCAGCGCAGCAACCTGTGGGGATCACATGGGGAAGATCTGACACGAAGTCAAGCCTTTCTCGGCGGGAGGGCCCTTGAAGCCGGGCGCGCGGGCTGGCTAAAACCAATGCCATCTCAACTGGAGGAATTGCCGCCGTGAACCGCTATGCCGCCCTGCTGGCCTGTCTTTGCCTGACAACGCCCGCTTTCGCCGAGACCCAGTCGAGCCTTGCCATGAAGATCGAGGCGCTCTCTTATTCCAATGATATCGATCAGGCGAGCCTTGGTGCGATGGATTATGGCGCGGCGATGCGCCGGGTGCGTGCGGGCAAGGATCTGCACTCGATGGAGCATCGCATCCATCTGGACGGCTGCAAGATCCGCTTTGAGGATGCGCTGATGACGCTGGGCTTCAAGGCGCCGGTGCAGGTGTTGCGCGTGGATCTGAAACAGGTCCGTCCGGTGATGGCGCAGGACCAAAAGACGCCGGGGCGCGATGCGCTGGTGTTGCGCTTTCCGGGCGGCACGCAGCCGCTGTCGCGGGTCGCAGCCGATCCCGCAGACCCGTCGCAGGTGCTGGCCGCAGCGCGCAACGGCGATCTGCACGAGACACCCGTCTCGCATTACCGCTTCGCGCTGCATTATTTTGAACGGCCCGATCCGGCCAACCCGTTGCTGGCAGCCCTCAAGACCTATCGCGACGCATATTGCGCCACGACAGGTTGAGCGCGTCTCAGGCCGCGTCGAGGGCTGCGATAATCGCGCCGAAATCCGCGGCCTTGAGAGACGCTCCACCGACCAGCGCGCCATCGACATTGGAGGTCGCAAAGATCTCGGCGGCGTTGGAGGGTTTGACCGAGCCGCCATAAAGCAGCCGCATCCCGTCGGCCTCGGCGCCAAACCGGGCCGTCAGTGTCTTGCGCATGAAATCATGCACCTCGGCGATCTGCTCAAGCGTCGGGGTGCGCCCGGTGCCGATCGCCCAGACCGGCTCATAGGCGATCACGGTATTGGCCGCGGTCGCATGGTCGGGCAGGGAGCCCGTAAGCTGGCTGTCGATAACATCGAGCGTCTCGCCCGCATCGCGTTGGGCTTCGGTCTCGCCGACGCAGACCACCGCGACCAGACCGCCCGAAAGCGCCGCTTCGGTCTTGGCGCGGACCATGGCGTCATCTTCCCCGTGATCGGCGCGGCGTTCGGAATGGCCCAAGATCGCGTGCCCCGCACCCGCATCCGCGATCATCGCAGCCGAGATATCGCCGGTATGCGCGCCCGAGCCTGCCATGTGGCAATCCTGTGCGCCGACGAAGATCTTGCCATCTGCTGCCTGCGCCATCGCTGCGATCAGCGTGGCGGGCGGGCAGAGCAACACCTCGCAGCTGGGGGAAGGATGGGCCGCAATCAGCGCCTCGACTTCGCTCAGACTGGCGCGCAGCCCGTTCATTTTCCAGTTTCCGGCGGCCAGTTTCTTGCGCATGCGCTCTCACTCCTAGATTTCGGTCGTGCCGACACTAGGGGGTGACGCTCGGCGCGCAAAGGGCAAAAATGCCCGCGCTCACGCTTGGGTGTCGGCGGCGTCCATATCTGCGAATTTGATCGATTCTCCGCAGCCGCAGGCATCCACCACATTGGGATTGCGGAACTTGAAGCCCGATTCCAGAAGGCCGGTCTCATAGTCTATTTCGGTGCCCAGCATAAACATCTGCGCCATCGGCGCGATCAGCACGCGGGCCTCGCCCTTCTCGACGACGATATCCATCGGACCCGCCTCGGCTGCGACCTCCATCGTGTATTCCATGCCCGCGCAGCCGCCCTTCTTGACGCCAATGCGGAAACCGGCGGCGTCTTCACGCGCCATCAGCTTGGCGATATGGGCCACGGCGGCATCGGTGAGGGTGACAGGGTCTTGTCCGGGTACGTTGAACATGGGGGTACTCCTTCTGATCCAAATCTAGTTTGGCGCGGGCAGGATTCCAAGGGGGGGAAGTGCGTTCAGCAGCGCCTGCGTGGCATAAGTTGCGGCCAGCGCCCATCCGAAAGAGGCCAGAGTGCCGATGATCACATATTCCGATTTCGGGTTCGCGCCGCCTTTCGAGACCGCCTCGAAGCGCAGGATCGACTTGGCCGCGATCAAAAAGCCGATGGCCGAGGGTTGGCCTGCCAGCACCAGCAAAAAGATCACGCCGCGTTCGAGTTGACCGATCAGGCGGCCCCCTTCGGGCAGCCCCTCGGGCGGGGCATCGGCGCCAAAGCGCGCCATCAGCAGGCCCACCGCAAAGCCGCCCGCGCGCACCGTGAGCACAGCGCCCGCAATCAGCGTGAGTGCGCCGGGCAGCCAAACCTGCCCCGCCCAGAACGACTGCGCCCAGAGGGTCGGAAACAGGGCTGCAATCGCGACGGTCGCGGCCAGATGCGCTGTCTGATCGAGCACGAAGGCGGTGAGGGTGGGGCGCGCGAAGCTCTTGGCCAGATCGATCACCAGATGGGCGATCACCACCAGCGCCAGCGCGATCAGTCCTTCGCGTGACAGCTGCGCCAGCACCAGCGCGCTCAGCGCGGCAAGGATCGCCAGATGTGCGGCCAGCGCCGCGGGCCTGCGCCGCGCCTTGTCCTGCGCCATCCCATTGCTCTGAAACGCGAAATCGGTCAGAAGATGGGCGCAGATCAGCAGGGTGAAGGTCTCGGTCATGGGATCGCCTCGATCATCGCAAGCGCCTCGATGATGGCGTCATGGGCGGCCCCGCCAAGCGCCTGCGCAAGGCTTTGGCGGGTGATGCCGATGGCGCGCGCCGCCGCCGTCTGGGTGGGCGGGTCCGGGTGCAACATCGGTGCCATCGCACGCGCCTGCGCTGGGGTCCAGCCCTCCGAGAGGTGATCGAGCAGCCGCAGTGCCGCCCCCAAAGCGCCGCGCTCGGCATGGGCGATGCGCGGGCCTTCGAGCGTGTCGAGCAATTGCCCCGAGGCCGTGAATGCCGGACCAAGCGCGCTGTTGAGATCGCCGCTCTCAGGGATCGTGGCGCGGCCTTGCGCAATCGCGATCCGCGTTTCGTACTCAGCCCCAAGGCTGCGCAGCTCGGCGCGGATCAGCAGCGCCAGCCGCGCCTGTAGCGGGGGGGTATCCATCGCGATCTGCCAGCCATCGCCACGATTGCGCGCGAAGAGCCACTGCGCGCCTGCGGGGCGGAGCGTGGTGAAGGCATGCTCGATCCGCTCCAGCGCATTGGCGAGATCCGCGCCCGTGAGGCGCGATGAGGCGACAAGATCGCCGGTGAGAACACAGGTCAGGCTCATATGCAGGTTATAATGCCTGCTATATAAGGTATGCAAGCATTTTTACCTGCGATATGAAAAATGCAGGCTAAAAAGCCTGCATTTTCCGTTGCGAAAGTGCTCAGCCTCAGGCCAGAGCAGGGTAATCCGTGTAGCCCTTCGCCCCACCGCCATACAGCGTGTCGCCATCGAGCGCATTGAGCTCTGCACCTTTTGCGAAGCGCTTGGGCAGATCGGGGTTGGCGATGAACGGACGACCAAAGGCCACGGCTGCAGCCCCATCGTTCAGCGCCTGCTCGGCCATCGCCTTGTCATAGCCGTTATTGGCGATATAGGGGGCTTTGCACTTGGCGCGCAGGGTCTCGATCCCGTCTGCGGGCCAGTCGCGCGCACCGCCCGTTTGCCCCTCGACGAGGTGCACATAGGCCATGTCCTTGGTGTTGAGATAGTCGATCACCGCGCCGAACAGCGCGGGCGTGTCGCTCGAAATGCCAACATTATTGGCATTCGACCACGGCGACAGACGGATCCCGACACGGCCCGGACCCCAGACCTCGGTCACGACATCGACCACCTCGCGCAGGAAGCGCGTGCGGTTCTCGATCGAGCCGCCATAGCTGTCGGTGCGCGTATTGGAGGTGTCGCGCAGGAATTCATCGATCAGATAGCCGTTGGCTGCGTGGATCTCGACCCCGTCGAACCCGGCCGCCTTGGCGCATTCGGAGGCGTTGCGGAACTCTTCCAGCACCGTCTTGATGTCATCGAGCGTCATCGCGCGCGGCGTGGTGGTCGCGACAAAGCCTTCGCCGTCAAAGGTCTTGGAGCCAGCCGCGATCGCCGAGGGGGCCAGCGGGTCGCGCCCATCGAGAAGCTGCGGCACCGAGATCCGACCGACATGCCAGATTTGAGCGACCATCTTGCCGCCCGCACCATGCACGGCATCGGTGACTTTCTTCCAGCCCGCAACCTGCGCGTCATTGTAGATCCCCGGCGTCCAGGCATAGCCCTGACCCATCGGCGAGATCTGCGTGCCCTCGGAGATGATCAGCCCGGCACTGGCGCGCTGACGGTAATATTCGACGGTTTGATCGGTCGGAACCAGATCAGGGGCGCGGTTGCGGGTGAGCGGGGCCATGACGAAACGGTTGGCCAGTTCGATCTGGCCCAGTTTCGTCGGCGTGAAAAGCGTATCGGTCATCGAAGTCCTCGAAATCTTTTGGAGAGGTTGGATAGTGAGGCTTTGGAGATGGGGTGTTCATGCAGCACGACAAGGCGGCCCGGTGCAGGAGATTTGTGCGTTCGCGCAGAGGTTACAGCGGGAACTGCGCGCACTCTGCCATTGGTGCGCAGCCGCAAGCGTGGCTGTGGCACGGGGCTAGGTGACGAGAATTTCGCGCAGAGGTCGGGGCGCGCGATCAGAGCCGCTCCATGAGTTCGATCCGGTTGCCGAAGGGATCGAAGACATACATCCGCGCAAACCCCTCAAGGGGTTGATCTTCAACGCATGTGACGTGAGCGGCATCGCAACGCGCGCGGAACGCCTTGGGAGGGCTGCCGGCTTGCCCAATCGCCAGAAGCAGGCAGCGCACCGGGAGCCGTCTGCGACACCCCCCGGCGCACAGGGTTTACATGAAGCCCAGTTCCAGACGCGCCTCGTCCGACATCATGTCCATGCCCCATTGCGGATCAAAGGTCATCTCGACATCGACATCGCGCAGCCCGCCCACCGAGGCCACCGCATCATGCACCCAGCCGGGCATTTCGCCTGCGACCGGGCAGCCCGGCGCGGTGAGGGTCATGATCACTTTGGCGTCGTTCTCAGGCGTGATCTCAATCGTGTAGATCAGGCCCAGATCATAGATATTGACCGGAATTTCCGGGTCATAGACGGTGCGGCACGCATCGACCACGGGATCATAAAGCGGGTGATCGGTGCTTGAGGGTTTGATCAGCGGCGCGCCTTCAAGCGGCTCGTCGGGGCTGGCAGTCATGGGGATCTCTTTCGCTAAGCGCGGATTTCTCGACTGTTTATATAGGGAATCTGTCGGGCAGGTAAAGGGAGGCGCGGCTGACGGGGCCGTGAAGAGCGCCTCTCGCAGGGGCGAGGGGCGTTGCACTCTCTGCCTGCGGATGCGATGAAAAGGTAACAATTTTCTATCCCCCTAATTCGAAAGGCGATTTCGTATGGCTCAGGATCAGGCACCGCCGATGCAGTCTTCCGAAACGCTCGCAGATCAGGTGGTCACCCCCGGCATCATTTTGTTCACCGAGCGCTTTGAGCAATGCGTGCGCTTCTACCGCGACATGCTCGGTCTGCCGGTCTGGTTTGAGAAAGAGGGGCTGTGTTGTTTGCGGTTCGGCTCGGGCTATCTGATGGTGGAGACCGGGGGGCATGCGAGCGCCGAGAAAAAGACGGTTCACGAAAACCCTACCGCGCTGCGTTTCAACGTGCGCGATGTCGAGGCCGCCGCCCAGCTTTTGCGCCAACACGGCATCGCGGTCAGCGTCGCGCACCATGATTGGGGCGTCACCGGGCGCTTTCTCGATCCCGACGGCAATATCTGCTCGCTCAAGGATGCCGATGATCCGTTTTTCGCTGAACTATGACGCTTTTGCGTCTCGGCGCATGGCGGCCTTGCGCTACATCTGACTTACCTAGAATTGCTTGGCGCTCTCTTGACCGCGCCCCAAACACAGGCCTAATCCAAGCTCATGCTTCCAGAAGAGAAACTTGATCAGATCCTCGCGCGTTTCGAGTTTCTCGAAGCGCAGCTTTCTGCGGGTGCAGAGCCTGCGAAGATCGCCCAGATCAGCCGCGAATATTCCGAGTTGAAACCTGTCGTGACCCAGATCGAGGCGTATCGCCTTGCGCGTGCCGATCTCGACGAGGCGGAGGGCTGGCTGGAGGATCCCGAGATGAAGGGGCTGGCTGAGGAAGAGCTGCCCCGGCTCAAGGCGCGCATCCCCGAGATGGAGCAGGCGCTGCGGCTCGCGCTGTTGCCCAAGGATTCCGCCGATGCGCGCCCCGCGATCCTTGAGATCCGGCCGGGCACTGGCGGCGAGGAGGCGGCGCTTTTCGCGGGCGATCTGCTGCGGATGTATCAAAAGCACGCCGAGAAACAGGGCTGGCGCTTTGAGATGATGGAGCTGACCGAGACCGAGATCGGCGGCGTCAAAGAGGCGGTCGCGCGGATCGAGGGCGAGGGGGTCTTTGCGCGCCTCAAGTTCGAATCGGGGGTACACCGTGTCCAGCGGGTCCCGGAAACCGAAGCGGGCGGGCGCATTCACACCTCGGCGGCCACCGTGGCGGTTCTGCCCGAGGCCGAAGATGTCGATATCGACATCCCCGCGACGGACATTCGCATCGACACGATGCGCGCAAGCGGGGCAGGTGGCCAGCATGTCAACACCACCGACTCGGCGGTGCGCATCACCCATATCCCGACCGGGATCGTGGTCACCAGCTCCGAGAAATCCCAGCACCAGAACCGCGCCAATGCGATGGCGGTGCTGCGTGCGCGTCTCTATGAGGCAGAGCGCGCTCGTGCCGATAGTGAGCGCGCCGAAAGCCGCAAGTCGCAGGTGGGCTCGGGCGATCGCTCGGAGCGCATCCGCACCTATAATTTCCCGCAAGGCAGGCTCACCGATCACCGGATCAACCTGACGATCTACGCGCTGGCGCAGGCCATGGAAGGCGAGATCGACGAGGTGATCGACGCGCTTGTGGCCGATGATCAGGCGGGCAAGCTGGCGGAGATGGAGCGGTGAGTGCGCAGACCGGTCTGCAGGTGATGAACGCGGCAGGCGCGCGGCTGGAGGCGGCGGGGATCGCGCGGGCCGACGCGCGGGTGCTGATGGCCCATGCGTTCGGTCCGGACATGCCGCGCCATGCGCTGAGCGAGCGGTTGGCCCAACCGCTGCCGCCAGAGACCGCCCATCGTTTTGAGGAAGCCATCGCCGCACGGCTGAGCCGTCAGCCGGTCTCGCAGATCATCGGCGCGCGGCTGTTCTGGAAGGACAGTTTCCGCGTCACGCGCGACACGCTCGATCCGCGCCCCGAGACCGAAACCCTCATCGCCGCAGCGCTTGAGGCGCCCTTCACGCGGCTTCTGGATCTGGGCACCGGCACCGGCTGCATCCTGATTTCGCTTCTGAAATCCATGCCCGGGGCACAGGGCGTGGGCACCGATCTATCGCCCGAAGCGCTTGAGGTTGCGCGGGGCAATGGCGTGGATCTTGGCGTCGATCCGCGCGCCCGGTGGATCGCCTCGGATTGGCTCGCGCAGGTGACGGGAGAGTTTGATCTGATCGTGTCGAACCCGCCCTATATCGCTGCCGATGAGATGGCGGGGCTGAGCCCCGATGTGCGTGACTGGGAACCCCATCTCGCGCTCAGCCCCGGTGGCGATGGGCTTGAACCCTACCGCGTGATGGCGCGAGACGCAGGCGCCCATCTGACGCCGGGCGGGCGGCTGATGTTCGAAATTGGCCCGACGCAGGCTGCAGCCGTTAGCGCCGAGCTGTCCGCCCACGGGTTTGAGCGCATCGAGATCCGGCCCGATCTTGACGGGCGCGACCGGGTGGTGCTGGCCTATAAACCTATGGATACCGGGGCGCGCGCTCGGGGATAGCCCCCACAGCTTGCTGATTTTCGCCGATCCTGCGTCATTTTGCCCCGAAATCAGACAGTTTGAAGCATTTCTCGCATTTAATGGCTTGAAAGACCGGGCGCTGCATGCTTACTCAGTACTTGTGTCAGGCGAGTGTAGCTCCCCGGCACGGCTCAGCTTCACACTGCGGGTCACGGGGTCATAGCAGGGTTCTTGCCTGCGCCGATCCCAAATCTCTCCCGCGCGGCCCGTGCCCCATTTCGGGGCCTGCCCCTGAAAAAATGCGCCCAATAGGGCTCCATAAAGCCAAAAAGAAAGCCATGAGATCTTCCAAATCCCGTTCGCGTAACAAGTCGAACCGCCAACGTTCCATGGGCAATGTCGTCAACCGGGTCTTTGACAGCTCCGGTCCCGAAGGCAAGGTCCGTGGCACGCCCCAGCAGATCATCGAAAAATATCTGACGCTGGCGCGCGATGCCCAGCTTGGAAATGATCGCGTGGCCGAGCAGAACTTCCTGCAACATGCCGAGCATTACACCCGCATGTTGGGTGAAGCACAAAAGGAGCAGGCCCGCGAACAAGAGGCCCGCAACCAGCAACGCCAGAACAATGACGGCTCTGGCGGCCAGGACGGCGCGCAATCGGGCAATCAGAACGGCAACCATCAGAATGGTCAGCCCAACCAGAACGCTCAGCCGCATCAGAACGGCAACCAGCAAAACGGGAACCATCAGAACGGGAACCGCAACGGTGGCGCACAGCAAAACCGCAATAGCCCCCCGTCTGGCGGCGAGGATCAGCCCCGCCAAGAGGCGCCCCAGCGCAGCGAGTCGGTCGCGAAATCCGACGATAGCAGCTCGATGATGCCGCCGATGCCCGCGCCCGAGCAAAACGGCTCTGAGTCGGATATCGTGGAGACGCCCGAAAGCCGCAGCGCTGCGACCTCGGATCCGGCTCAGTCCGGCGAGAAGGCCGAAAAGCCCAAACGCGCCCGTGCGCCGCGCAAACCGCGTGCGCCCAAGGCGGACAAGCCCGAGACCGCAGAGAAGGCTGAGAAGCCTGCCAAAGCCGCGAAAGCGCCCAAGGCCGAGGCCAAGGAAGCCGCGCCTGAGTCCTCTTCGGACTGAGCGTTGCTGCCGTTTATTAGAAAAAAAGCCCGCGCCTCGGCGTGGGCTTTTTCATAGGAAGGTCTAGAGGTTACTCCGTGCCCGCCACAATCCGGGCGAGACGGCAGAACTGCTCGATGCTGACCTGCTCGGCCCGCTCGGTGGGCGCAATCCCGGCCTGCTCCAGCTTGGCCTCGATATCGGGGGCCACCGATTTCAGCGAGGCCCGCAGCATCTTGCGCCGCTGGTTGAACCCTGCCGCCACGACCCGCGACAGCACTTTGGGATCGGCGGGATAAAGCGGCTCGGGCAGGGCGCGCAGATGCACCACCGCCGAATGCACCTTGGGCGCGGGGGTGAAGGCCTCGGGCGGCAGGCTCATCACGATCCGGGCCTGCGCGCGCCATTGCGCCAAAATCGCCAGCCGACCGTAATGCCGATCCCCCGGCTGGGCCACGATCCGCTCGGCCACCTCGCGCTGAAACATCAGCGTCAGGCTTTCCCAGAAGGGCGGCCAGACCGCAGGCGTCAGCCAGCGCACCAGCAATTCGGTACCCACATTATAGGGCAGGTTGGCCGCGATCTTGATCGGCGGGCGCAGATGGGCCAGCGGATCGACCTCCAGCGCGTCGCCCTCGATCACCGTAAGCCTGTCGGGATAGGCCGCCGCAATCTCGTTGAGCGCGGGAATGCAGCGCGGATCTTTCTCGATTGCGAGCACCCGGCGCGCGCCCTCGGCCAAAAGCCCACGGGTCAGACCGCCCGGGCCGGGGCCGATCTCCAGCACATCCGATCCGGCCAGATTTCCGGCTGCCCGCGCGATTTTCGCGGTCAGGTTCAGATCCAGAAGAAAATTCTGCCCGAGGCTCTTTTTTGCAACCAGATCATGGGTCTGCAAGACCGCGCGCAGAGGCGGCAACCCGTCGATCGCACTCACGACCGCGCCCCTTCCTCTTGACGAAAATATCCCCGCCGGAGGCTCCCAAGGCTGCCACAAACGCCGCACTCAGCCATGACGCGCCGCCCCCATCCGTGCGGCCATCTCAAGCGCTGCGATCAGCGAGGCGGGATTGGCCCGGCCTTGGCCCGCGATGTCATAGGCGGTGCCGTGATCGGGCGAGGTGCGCACGAAGGGCAGGCCCAGCGTCACATTCACGCCGCCATCGAAATCGAGCGTCTTGATCGGGATCAGCGCCTGATCGTGATAGGCGCAGATCACCGCATCATAGCGCGATCGCGCACGGTCGTGAAACAGCGTATCGGCGGGCAGCGGCCCGGAGAGCGCAAAGCCCTCGGCGCGCAGGCTCGCGATCTCATCCCTGATCCAATCCAGCTCTTCACGCCCCATCGCGCCGCCTTCACCGGCATGCGGGTTGAGCCCCGCAATCGCGATCCGCGGCATTGTGAAACCGAAATCGGCGCGCAGGCCGGCATTTGTGATGCGCACCGTGTCGCGCAACAGCTGCGGCGTCAGGGTGCTGGGCACCTCGGAGAGCCCGATATGGATCGTGGCGGGCACGACGCGCAGCGGCGGCTTGATGTTGGAGGAGGCCAGCATCATCACCACCCGCTCGACCCCTGCGAGATGGGCCAGAAATTCCGTGTGTCCCGGAAAGGCGAAGCCCGCCCCGTCCTTGAGCGCTTTTTTGTGGATCGGCGCGGTGGTCAGCGCCGAGCCTTCGCCGCGCATCACCAGATCAACACCGCGCGCGATCACATCGATCACGGCGCGGGCGTTTTCGGGATCGGGATCGCCGGGCCGGGCCGCTGCGGGAAACGCGTGGGGCAGAACCGGCAGAGCACTGCCCGAATGGGTCACGGCCTCTGAGGGCTGCGCGATCTCGCGGATCTTGGTGCCGCGCGGCAGATGCGCGGGATCGCCAAGCCAGACGAAGGGCAGGCGCGCGCCAAAATGCTCCCAGGCGCGCGCCGCCAGTTCCGGGCCGATGCCCGAGGGGTCACCGCAGCTTAGGATGACCGGGCGTTCGTGATCTGGCGTGCTCATTTGCGCACGATGATGGCGTCGGCCTCCAGATCGGCCAGATAGCCTTGCGCATAGGAGCTCAGCGCGCTGTTCTCAAGCTGGGAGCGTACCGCATCGCGGCTCGGCGCCGTTGCATCGCCCTGCGGCGTCTCGGTGCGGTCGCACAGCATCACCAGTTGGGCGGCACCGCCGCGCTGCATCACTTCGGTCTCCCCGATATCGAGATGCGCCAGCGTCACGCCGATATCTGTCGGGATCTGCGACTGGGCCACATTGTCATGCGCCACGAGCGCCGAGGCGGGCATGCCCTTGGCGATGGTGTAAAGCTCGTCACAGCGACGCGCATTCGCAGCCACTTTCGAGGCCAAGCGCTGCGCCTGCTCGCTGCCCGCGGGGCCGAGGTTGAAGGTCATGTAGCTCAGCGAGAGCGGGCCCCGATCGGGCGCGCCATCGCCGATTGCGCGCAGCATGAACACGGCCACAGCGCCCTGCAGCTGAATCGGAGCGGTCGCGGTGCCGGGCTTGAGCGCGAGGATCTTGGCGCGCAGTGGCGCGGGCAGATTGCTCAGCGGCATCCAGTCGACACGCCCGCCCTGAGCGCGCGATTGCGAGGCGGAATATTGCGAGGCGAGTGCTCCGAAAGCGGCCTGACCGCGGGCGGCGGACAGCTGGCGGGCTTCGCTCATCGCAGCATCTTCGCGACCGGGAGGGGCTGGCATGATCGCCTCCGAGATCAGCACGCGGACGCCTTTGCCGACCTGAGATTCCGGCATCATCGCGCGGTCGATATCGGATTTGGTGATGTTGACCTGCGGCCCGAAACGGGCACGCACAACCTCGCGCCACAGCATGCCTGCGCGGACGAATTCTCGGAAGGTGGCCGGGTCGACGCCGTTTTGCTGAAGGGTCGCCACGAATTTCTCGGCGGAGATATTCGCGCGGCCCGCGAATTCCGCCATGCCTCTTTGCAACGCGGCATCATCAATCGTCAGGTCGATCTGTTTGGCGGCCCAAATCCGCAGACGATCCTGAATCAGCGCCTCCTCGGCATCTTTGCGCGAGGTGCCCGAGGCATCGAGAAGCTGCATGAAGCGCTGCCGCTGATCGATGTCATAGGCGGTGATGCCCATGCCATTGACGGTCACCACGGGCGCGAAGCTGCGCGATTGCGCCGTGACGGGCCGCAGCCCAATCGACACGAGCGTCATCAGCGCCAAAGCGAGAAGGGGGAGCAGTCGGGTCATCTTCGTCATAGCGTGCCTGTATCCGTTCATTCCAGTCTCAGCGATCATGCGGTCCAGCTACCTCTAGCGTGCACAGGACCGGGCCACCGCCGCGCCGTTCGACGCACCAAAGCCCACAAGTTGCACCGACAGGCCAAGATCCGTTTCCGGGCTTACACTAGTTGAGGAAGTGAAGCGGCGCGAGAGGGAAAGATCAACCTGAAGACATTCGTTCGTGTAGGTCAGCCCCAGATCGGCGCGGGCTGCGCGGTTGGCGGTGAAGTCGTAGCGGGTGCCGAAGCTGCCCGACCAGTCGGACTTGATCTTGAAGGTCGTGGCCAGCTCCAGCTCGGAGAGCGGATCGGGGCGCATCTCTGCTGCGTTGGCCTCAAGCCAGAGATAGCCCGCGCTCACCTGATAGCGCTTGGCCTGCCACGCAAGGCGCATCTCTTCGCGCGAGACCGTGAAATCGTCGTCAAACAGCATCCGGTTGGCAAGCGTCAGCCCGCTGGCAAGGCTCAGATGGCTCGAGACCATCCAGTCCGAGCGTATCCCCCCGATGCTCGTCTCGGGCGCGAACTGGCCCAGATCGCGCTGCCGGAACACGCGCCCTGCGACCACACCCAGCGACCAGCCCGATGCGTCATAGCGTGTCCAGCCAAGCCCGAGATTGGCCCGCAGCCCGGTCTCGCGCGCATCCTCTCCGGGAAAGCGCGACAGCGAAAAGAGGTTACCCTCGTCAAGTTCGGGCAGGGTCGAATCTTCATTGGGCGACGCCTTGAGCTGGTTGGGCGCAAAGACCAACTGCGCAATCGGCTCGATCACGTAAGCGGCCCGACCGCTCGATTTGACCCAAGGCCAGCGCAGTTCGGTTGCAAGCGTCGGTTGGCCACGCAAAATCGTGCGGGGGAAATTCGGGTCGGATTTGGTCTCGATGATATCAGCGGCATATTGCGCCTGAATCGAGCCCAGAACGCCGCCCGGCAGCAACCAGTTGCGCTGCCAGTCCGCGGTGAATGAGCCGCGCACCATGTCGCGCCCGTCGGGGATGCCGTCGCCATTGCTGTCGAGAAGAGAATCCGAGGCGCGCCGTGCGGCCAGCGTTGATAGACGCAGCGTGGCCAGCCCCCCGATCTGACCCGGCGAGAAGCTGCGCACCCATTGTGCAGTTCCTGACAGCATCGGCTCGATCGAATTGCTTTCGTCTGCGCGAATCGTATGCGTGTTGCCCGCGCGCAGGGTGATCAGCTCATTGCGGCGCACCCGTTCGAGATTGACGCCCGACCAGAGCCGGTCGGTATCTGAGATCCCGTAATTGAGCAGATAGGCGTCGTCGCTCACCAGCCGCAATTGCGCGTCGAGTTTGAAGTCGTCGGGCAGCGTGGCGTCCAGATTGCCAAACAGATAGCCTCGCGTGACGCCTTTGCGGATGCTGTCGCGCGATGCGGCACCACTCAGTTCGAGATTGCCCCAGTTATAGGCCTGCCGATAGCGCAGCCCCAATGTGCGGGTATAGGAGCCCGCTATATAGGGCGTGACGGTCAGATCACGCGAGGGTCCGAGCGCGAAAAAATAAGGCAGCTTGAGGCCGACACCCAAACCCGATGTCGTGCGCACGGATGGGCGCAGAAGGCCCGACATCCGGCGCACGCCGGGGGCGGGCATGCGCAGCCTCGGCAGATAGGCCACGGGCACGCCGAAGGCGCGGAACTGGGCGTCGTAAAAGGTGATCTGGCGGGTTTGAGTATTGCTCTCGACCTTGCGCGCGCGGATCTCCCAGAGCGGCGTGGGGTCGATTGTGCAGACCCGGCAGGACGAGGTCACGACGCGGTTCATCACGGTGAGCGTGTCGCTCTTGCGCTCAATCGAGGCGGCGGCAAGCTGCAATTCGCGCGCCATCACCATGCGCGCGCTCAGCAAGATGCCGGTGCGCAGATCGGGGGACAGCTCGGCCTGCGAGGCCACAATGATCGAGCCCGCGCGGCCCGGTTGCTCCAGACGGATCGGCCCCTCGATGCGCAGCGTATCCTTGGAACGGTCATAGACCACCCGCGTCGCGGTGAGCCGATTGGAGTGGTAATAGACCTGAACATTGCCGCTGGCCACAAGTGTGCTCTGGCCTTCGATCTGCACCTTGTCGGCCAGCAAAGTCGCCAGCTCATCCGTGGTCGGGATCGCAGCGCTGTTCGGGCCGGTCGCGCCCAGGCTCTGAGCCATCACGGGCGATGCGGCGAGAGGGGCCAAGGCCACGCCAGCGCTCAGCGTCGCGACGCGCACCATCTTCCCGCTCAGGGCCGCCGTCCATTCGCGCGCCACCATCATCCATCCTCCCGGTGCAACAAGAGAGCCAAGGGCAGCATCAGACCGATAACCGGCGGCGCCCAGGCCGCGAGCATGACCGGGATTTGCCCGTTATCGCCCAGAACCTGCGCGATATTGCGCAGAAAAAATAGTCCCAGCCCAGCGGCAAGTGCCAAAAGCACCTTCATGCCGGTGCCACCGGCCCGGATATGATCCATCGAGAAGCTTGCTGCAATCAGAACCATCGCGGCCAGCACCAGCGGCAAGGCCAGCTCCATCTGGAACCACACCATATGGCGGCGCGCCGAAAATCCGGCCTCTTCGAGCTGTGCGATGAAGCTCGGCAATTGCCAGATCGGCACGGCAGAGGGCTGGCCGAAACTGTCGCGAATCCGCTCCACTGTCAGATCGGAGGCCAGCGTCAGCGTCTTGGCGGTCTTGGCGTCGCGCTCGGGATTGGTCGAACTGCCAAGCGGCCAATCCTTCACATCGTCAAGCACCCAGTGCCCCGGCTCAAGCTGCGCCTTGGCGGCATCGATCCGCCGGAACGGGCCATTTTGCGGATCGAAAATCAGGAAGGTGACATTATAAAGCGTCGTCGCATCGGCATTGGCGCGGGTCGCATGGATCACCGCCTGTGCGAGGGCTGCGCCATCGGCGGCATGGCCGGCGCTTTGGCGCATCCAGACACCCTCGCGCCCGATCGACACCGCCGAGCCGCCATCGGCCTGATAATGCTCAAGCTGGGCGTCGTAGCGCTTCTCGGTGGCGCTCGCGAGCGGATTGCCCACAAACAGAGCCAGCAGCCCGATGATCAGCGCGACGATCAAGGGCGCGGCCAACAGCCGCAGCCCCGACTGGCCCGAGGCCCGGATCACCACTAGCTCAGAGCGTCGCGCCAGCGCGATGAACAGCGCCACCGCCGAGAGCATGACGATCAGCGGCAAGATGTTATAAAGCGTCGTCGGGATGTTGAGCAGCGACAGCACGGCCAACTGCGGCAGGCTCAGCTTGGCATCGGAAAACCGCCGGACCTCCTCGACCAGATCGATCAGGAACAATATTCCCCAAAAGCTCGCCAGCACGACAAGGAACGAGCGTATGAACCGCCGCGCGAGATAGATCGAGAGCGTCATGGCGCGCCTCCTGCCGGGGCGGCGCGCACCCGCATCGGGCGGCCCGACCACCACAGCATCAGCAGCACGATCACCCCGCCGCCAATCGCGGGCACATAGAGCAGCGGCCAGAGCTGTGGATCGGCAGAAGAGGCCGCCTCGCAACTGTTTTGCAGGGCCTGTACGATGATCAACCCGCCAATCGCCAGCGCCATCTGTCGCCACATCCCAAAGCGCGAGAACGTCCCGATCATCAGCGCGGCAAAGCCAATCAGGGCCGCCACGGGTGCCAGCAGCGGCTGGCTGATGCGTCGGTTCAGCTCCAGCCAGATTTGCGCGGGCGTGGCACCGGTCTGGGCGCTCAGCTTGGCATCGGGGCGGATCAGCGACAGGGTAGAGACCTCTGAAAGATCGCGCTTGCGGTCTGAGTTGGTGTTGATCAAGCCGTTGAGATTATAGGTGAAGTTCGCATAGCGCGTGATCGCCAGCCGGTTTCCCGGTTGCTGGAGCGACTGCGCCATGCCGTCGAACATCACCAGCTTCGGGCCGCTGTCAGAGCGCACGATCAGCGCTTTGTCGGCGGTGTAGATCGTGGCGCGGTTCGGGTCGCGGCGATCCGAGAGAAACAGCCCCTCCAGCTCGCCCAGATCCGAGATTTTGCGGATATAGATGGTTACGCCCGGCGCGGGATGCTGAAACGTCCCCTCGACGAGAAGCCGCGCGGTGACGTTTTGTGCCACTTCCTGCTGGCGATCCGCCAGCCGCTCACGTGCGGCGGGCACCAGCACATTCACCAGCACCGCCATCATCACCGAGGCAATCAGCCCGAACACAACCACGGGCCGCGCCAGACGCCAGTTCGACGCGCCGGTTGCGCGCATCACCACCAATTCGCTGTCCTGATCAAGCCGGTTGATCGCATAGATCGTTGCGGCAAAGGCCGCGACCGGCAGCACGATGCGGATCACGTAAGGCAAGGTGAGCGCTGTGAATTCCAGCACCACAAGTGCGGTCTGGCCATCGGCAATCAGGCTGTCGAACAACAGCACAGCGCGGTTGACCCAATAGACCGACACCAGAACAAGGGCGAAAAACCCAAACAGCGCCATCAATTTGGACAACAGATATCTGTCCAGTTGCGTCACGTACCTCTTCACCCCCGACAGGTTTTCCTCTCTCTATCGTGTCGCGCAGGTCAAAGAAAGGCGACAAGTGGGGCGCTTTTCATTTTCTGGAGGCAGGTCTAGGCTCACCCGCGAAACCTTGCCTGCCTGCCCAAGCGATGGCGCGGGCGGCCCTGATGGAGAGACCCGCATGACCCAGCCCGCAGCTTTAGCCTTCAAAGAAACCGATCCTGAGGTTCTTGCCGGATTTGCAGGCCGGATTGCGCTTTGTGTCAATGCTGAGGGCAAGCTGGGGCAGGTTGCGCGCAAGCTAGACCGGGCGATGAAAGGCGCGCTCAAGCGGGCGCTGGCCTCGGAGGCGTTCTCAAAGCTCGGGCAAGGCGATTCGATTGAGCTGGGCTGGCCCGCAGGACTGGCCGCAGAGGCCGTGCAGATCGTCAAACTTGACCGCCGCGCCGATGTCGCGCAGGCGCGCAAGGCAGGCGGGCGGATCGGTGCGCGCTTGGGCGAGCGCGGCGTGATCGTTCTGGCCGAGGGGGTGACCCGCGCCGCCGAGATTTCCTTTGGGCTGGTGCTGCGGGCCTACCGGTTCAACTATCACACCACCGCCGAGAACGCGTTTGGCCCGGTCACCTTCATGACTGCCGATCCCGAGGCGCTGGCCGCGCAGGCCGCCCCCCATGCCGCGCTGGCAGAGGGCGTGTTTTTCACCCGCGATCTGGTCAATGAACCGGCCAATATCCTGACCACAGATGATTTCGCGGCCCGTTTGGCAGCCATGCAGGAGCTGGGCCTTGAGGTCGAGATCCTTGAAGAGCCGCAGCTGCGCGAGCTGGGTATGGGCGCGCTTTTGGGTGTCGGACAGGGCTCCGAGATGCCCTCTAAAGTGGTGGTCATGCAGTGGAATGGCGGCGGCGATGAGGCTCCGCTTGCACTCGTCGGCAAGGGCGTCGTGTTCGACACGGGCGGGATTTCGATCAAACCCGCAGGCGGCATGGAAGCGATGACGATGGATATGGGCGGTGCGGGCACCGTCTCGGGCGTGATGCGGGCGCTGGCGCTGCGCAAGGCGCGGGCCAATGTCGTGGGGCTGGTGGGGCTGGTCGAGAACATGCCCGACGGGCGGGCTCAGCGTCCCGGCGATATCGTCAAATCCATGAAGGGCGACACGATCGAGGTGATCAATACCGATGCCGAGGGGCGGCTCGTTCTGGCCGATGTGCTTTGGTATGCGCAAGAGCGCTTCAAGCCCACAGCGATGATCAATCTCGCGACCTTGACGGGCGCCGTGATTGTCGCGCTCGGTCATGAGAACGCGGGGCTTTTTGCTAATGATGACAAATTCGTAGGCGACATTCTTAAAGCGGCCAAGGCCGAGGGGGAAGGGGCGTGGCACATGCCGCTGCAACCCGCCTATGACAAGGAGCTGAAGTCGCGGCTGGCCGATGTTCGCAATGTCGGCGGTCGCTCGGGCGGTGCGATTATTGCCGCCGCTTTCCTCAAGCGCTTCGTGCGCGACGAGGTGCCGTGGTGCCATATCGATATCGCCGGTGTTGCGCTGCCGCCCTCTGCGACCGATCTTGCGCCAAAGGGGCCGACTGGCTGGGGCGTGATGACGCTGGATCGGCTGATCCGGGACCGGTTCGAGGCGTGAGATGGGGTTGATCAACTTCTACCATCTCACCCAATCCGCGCCCGAACAGGTCCTGAGCAATCTGGCCAGTCGGGCGCTTGAGCAGGGTTGGAAGATCGAGCTGCGCGGGCGCGATCTGGCGCGCCTTGAGCAGCTTGATCTGGCGCTGTGGTCGCTGGGCGAGACCAGCTTCTTGCCGCATGGAATGGCGGGCGGGCCGCATGATGTGCTCCAGCCGATCTTGCTGACCATGGCGCCCTCTGGCGACGGGCGGCAGGCGGTGATGGCGGTGGATGGTGCCGAGGTGGCGGCCTCCGAGGCTGATACCCATGAGCGGGTCTGGATCTTGTTTGACGGTCACGACCCAGAGGCGCTGCAAAAGGCGCGGGCGCAGTGGAAAGCGCTGACCTCTGAGGGCGCGAAGGCGGCCTATTGGTCGGAGGAAAGCGGGCGCTGGCAGAAGAAGGCCGAGAGCTGAGCCATTGCGCCGCCCACGCGCCCGTCAAGGGCGGCTTTTCTTTTGCGCCCGCCCGGTCTAAACCCGCGCCCTGAGTTGCAGGAGCGCGCATATGACCAAGTTCAGCTTCACCCGAAATGCCACCGATGGCGCGGCGCGCACGGGCGTGATCGACACCCCGCGCGGTCAGATTCGCACGCCCGCCTTCATGCCGGTGGGGACGGCTGCGACGGTCAAGGCGATGATGCCGGAATCGGTGGCCGCCACCGGGGCCGATATCTTGCTGGGCAACACCTATCACCTGATGCTGCGCCCCACCGCCGAGCGGATCGCGGGTTTGGGCGGGCTGCATACATTCATGAATTGGGACAAACCGATCCTCACCGATAGCGGCGGGTTTCAGGTGATGAGCCTTGCGAGTCTGCGTAAGCTGACCGAGGAAGGCGTGCGCTTTGCCTCGCATATCGACGGCTCGAAACATATGCTGACGCCTGAGCGCTCGATGGAGATCCAGAAGCTGCTGGGCTCGGATATCGTGATGTGTTTCGACGAATGCCCCGCGCTGCCCGCCACGGAGGCCGAGGTGGCCGCCTCAATGCGGCTCTCAATGCGGTGGGCGCAGCGCTCGCGCGATGCCTTTGGCGACCGCCCCGGACATGCGCTTTTTGGCATTCAGCAAGGTGGTGTAACGCGTGAGCTTCGCGCCGAAAGTGCCGAGAAACTAAAAGAAATCGGCTTTGACGGATATGCGGTCGGCGGGCTTGCCGTGGGCGAGGGGCAAGAGGCGATGTTCGGCGTGCTCGACTATGCCTGCGACATGCTGCCCGAGGACAAGCCGCGCTATCTGATGGGTGTGGGCAAGCCCGATGACATCGTGGGCGCGGTGGAGCGTGGCATCGATATGATGGATTGCGTGCTGCCCTCGCGCTCGGGGCGTACCGGGCAGGCTTGGACCCGGCGCGGTCAGGTCAATATCAAGAACGCGCGCCATGCCGACGATCCGCGCCCGCTTGATGAGGCGTGCAGCTGTCCGGCCTGCAGCAACTATTCGCGCGCCTATCTGCATCACGTGTTCCGCTCGCAGGAAATGATCTCGGGCATGCTGCTGACATGGCATAACCTGCATTACTATCAAGAGCTTATGGCAGGTCTCCGCGCGGCGATCTCAGAGGGGCGCCTGGCCGCTTTCGTGGCCGATTTCCACGCGCTGCGGGCGCAGGGCGATATCGAGCCGCTGTAACGCCGGCGCAGCCCGCGGCGCTCAGGGCTGCGAGATCACCAGCACGGCTGCGTAATGGGTGGCGGCGGCGGCCAGCACCATCGCGTGCCAGATTGCCCGCGAGAACGGGATGCGCTCGAATTGGTAAAACAGCGTGCCCGCCGTGTAGGTCAGCCCGCCGACCACCACCAGCACAAGCGCTGACGTGGGCAGTGAAGTAAAGAGCGGCCATGCCGCGATCACACCCAGCCAACCCATCGCAAGATAGAGCGCAAAGCCCGCGCGCTCGGAGCGATGAAAAAAGCCTAGCTTCATCACCATCCCGATCGCGGCCATCAGCCAGACCGCCCCGGTCAGCCCCCAGCCCCAAGCGCCGCCCATCCCCAAAAGGGCCAGCGGCGTGTAGGTCGCAGCGATCAGCATATATATCGCGGCGTGATCGAAGCGCCGCAGCACAGCCCGGGTCGGGGCGTGAAGCGTCAGGTTATAGGCGGCAGAAAGCCCAAATGAGGTCACAAGCCCCGCCGAGTAGACCGCGAGCGGCCAGATATGGGGCGAGGGGATGCTCAGCGCAGCCCAGACGATCATCGCAGAGACCGCAGCCACCGCGAAGGCCACGCCCAGCACATGGACCACGCCATCGGCCAGATGTTCGCGGAATGAATGGGTCAGTTGATAGCGTGTCATTGCGGTGATCCTTTTGGGCTGCCCCAATCTAACAACGATTGCGCAGGTTCCCAAGTCTGACGCTAGGTCGGCATCGCGGGCCGTGCGCACCATTGACGTCGCGCGCGGGCTCTGGCAGGGGAGAGCGCAAGCAAGGACCAATGATATGAACCTGTTTTTTGATATTCGCGTGGCCGTGATTGCCGCGCTCGACGAGATGGTTTCGCAAGGCGTGCTGCCGGCGGGGCTGGATTATGCCAATGTTGCGGTCGAGCCGCCGCGCGATCCGTTGCATGGCGATATGGCGACCAATGCCGCGATGGTGCTGGCCAAGCCCGCGAAAGCCAAGCCGCGCGACATCGCAGAGGGGCTGGCCGAAAAGCTGGCAGGCGACGGGCGGATCGTGAGCGCCGATGTGGCAGGGCCGGGATTCATCAATCTGCGGCTGGATCCGGGTGTCTGGGCCGAAGTTACCCGCGATGTGCTCAAGAGCGGTGCCGATTACGGGCGCTCGGCGCTCGGGCAGGGCGTGCGGGTCAATGTCGAGTTCGTCTCTGCCAACCCGACCGGTCCGATGCATGTGGGCCATACCCGTGGCGCAGTGTTTGGCGACGCGCTGGCGAGCCTTTTGGATTTCGCAGGCTATGACGTCACGCGCGAATATTACATCAATGATGGCGGCGCGCAGGTCGATGTGCTGGCACGTTCGGCCTATGAGCGCTACCGCGAGGCATGCGGGCTGGAGCCTGCGATCCGCGAGGGCCTGTATCCGGGCGATTACCTGATCCCGGTGGGGGCAGCGATCAAGGCGAAGTACGGGCGCGAACTGCTTGAAAAGCCGGAAGAAGACTGGTTGGCCGAGCTGCGCGAATTTGCCACCGAGCAGATGATGGATATGATCCGCGGCGATCTGGCTTCGCTGGGCGTGAAGATGGATGTGTTCTCCTCCGAGAAGGCGCTTTACGGCACCGGACGGATCGAGGCGGCGCTTCAGCGGCTTGAGGATCTGGGGCTGATCTATGAAGGCGTGCTCGACCCGCCCAAGGGCAAGCTGCCCGAGGATTGGGAAGAGCGCGAGCAGACCTTGTTCCGCTCGACCCAGTTTGGCGACGATGTCGACCGCCCGGTGAAGAAATCCGATGGCGGCTGGACCTATTTCGCCCCCGATATCGCCTATCACTGGACCAAGATCGAACGCGGTTTCGATTTGCTGATCGACGTCTTCGGCGCCGATCACGGGGGCTATGTGAAGCGGATGAAGGCGGCGGTGTCGGCCTTGTCCGAGGGCAAGGTCACGCTCGATATCAAGCTGGTGCAGCTGGTGAAGCTGTTCAAGAATGGCGAGCCCTTCAAGATGTCCAAACGTGCGGGCACTTTCGTGACCCTGCGCGATGTGGTGGAGCAGGCGGGCGCCGATGTGACCCGCTTCCACATGCTCACGCGCAAGAACGATGCGCCGCTGGATTTCGACTTCGCCAAGGTGCTGGAGCAATCCAAGGACAACCCGGTCTTTTACGTGCAATACGCCCATGCCCGGGTCTGCTCGGTTCTGCGCAAGGCACAAGAGGCGGGCTGGGATATGTCGGATGCCCGTCTGGCTCAGGCCGAGCTGCCTGCTCCGTGGCATCCCGCCGAGCTGGAGCTGGTCAAGAAGATCGCCGAATATCCACGCCTGATCGAGATCGCCGCACGGGCCAGTGAGCCGCACCGCGTGGCCTTCTATCTCTTTGATCTCGCAAGCGATCTTCACGCGCTGTGGAACCGGGGCAATGATGTCCCCGAGCTGCGCTTCTTGCAAGAGGGCGATGAGGCTGCCTCGTCGGCGAAAATCGCGCTCGCACGCGCCTGTGCCGTTGTTATTTCCTCAGGTCTTGCTATTCTTGGGGTCACTCCGGCTGAAGAGATGCGTTAACGCACGCCGCCGGATGAGGCAGTAACAGCCGGGCAACCGGCGGCGAGGCGACGCGCATGGCAGCTTATGACGACCGCTCAAGCGGTGCCTATGGGTACGAGACAGGTCCGCATGGGCCCTCCCTTCAGGATGTGGGAACGCAAGGCCGGGCTCCGGTCTCACGGCTGGTGCATCTGGCCGGTGCGCTGACCTCGGTCGCGATGATTTGTGGGCTCGTGTATTGGGGCTACAAGCTTGCGATGCGCGATTTGAACGGCGTGCCCGTGATCCGCGCGATCGACGGGCCGGCCCGGATCGCTCCGGAAGATCCGGGCGGAGAGCTGGCGCGCCATACCGGCCTGTCCGTCAATGACGTCGCAGGCACCGGATCGGCGGCCCCGGCACCTGATCGCGTGACGCTCGCACCGCCCCCTGAGGGGCTCTCCAAAGAAGATTTGCCGATGGGCGAGATGGTGCGTCAGGCCGAGAAGGATCCGCAGGCAGCTCCTCCGGCGAATGCGCTCGGTGTCAACACCGCGGAGACCGCGCTTGTCGATGCGGCGGTCGATCTGCCGCAGCCCGGCGAGACACTCCCTGCCGCCGCGCCCGAAATTCCCGTGGAGCCGGGGGCTGCGAGCCCCGCCACCCCCGAGGCGCGTCCCGAGGATGTCGCGACCGACACGCCCGCGCAGGATACGGACGTGATCCCGGCCTCGGTGCCGGGCGTTGCTGTCTCGCCGCGCCCGCAGGAACGTCCCGAGCGTGGGGATGCGCTTTTGGCCGCAGCGCTTGAGCGGGCTGTAACAACTCAGATGAGCGGTAAGTCACGCGCCGCGCCGGTGGTCGATGTGGCCCCGGATGCGATTGCCAGCGGCACGCGGATGGCGCAGCTTGGCGCGTTCGACACGCCCGAGGATGCGAAAACCGCGTGGGATCAGGCCGAGAGCCGGTTCGGCGGGCTGATGGAAGGCAAGAAACGCGTGATCCAGCAAGCCACATCGGGCGGGCGCAATTTCTATCGCCTGCGCGTGGTGGGCTTTGCCGATGTGACCGAGGCGCGCCAGTTCTGCGTGGCGCTTCAGGCCGAGCAGCAAAACTGCATTCCGACGGTGGCCCGCTGATGGGCGCCGCATCGGTCATCTTCGGCTGCGAAGGGTTGGCTCTGTCGCCGCGTGAGCGCGATTTCTTTCGCGAATCCGATCCCTGGGGCTTCATTCTCTTTGCCCGCAATATCGAAGAGCCTTCGCAGATCCTGCGTCTGACCTCGGATCTGCGCGATGCGGTCGGGCGCGATGCACCGGTGCTGATCGATCAGGAAGGCGGGCGCGTGCAGCGGTTGCGGGCACCGCAATGGCGCGAATGGCGGCCGC
>NZ_JHEH01000028.1 GCF_000715505.1 Thioclava dalianensis | reverse complement strand
GCGCCCTGTCTCGCAGGGCGCGCGATTTCATTCGTCGTCGGAGATCATGAGAAAGTTGCGTCGTCTACGACAGAAAGATCCGCAAGAATTGGACAATCCGGTCGGTGATCGCCAGCACACTGGTGCACGAGAGACGAAAGAGTTTCTTTCATCGACATGAGTTTAGAGATCTTTTCATCAATCTGGCGCAGGTGCTCCTCTGCGACGGCCTTTACCTGCGCACTTTCTCGATTGTCATCGTTATAGAGCGCCAAAAGCGTACGGCAGTCTTCGATTGTAAATCCCAAGGCTCGCGCTCGTCCGATGAATGCCAGCTTATGAAAATCGATCTCTCTGAAGCTTCGATACCCGTTTGCAGCGCGCAAAGGTGTTACTAGACCGATATCCTCATAGTAGCGAATGGTCTTGGCCGGCACTCCTGACCGCTCGGCAACATCACCAATGTTCATTTCTGCCTCCTCTCACTCGGCCGGGACGGGGGCGAAGTCCTCCACCCGCCCAGACTCTTGGCGCTCGTCCATCGCCGGTCTTACGCGCCGCAGCCGCAAGGCGTTCGTCAAGACAAAGACCGAGCTAAGTGCCATCGCACCGGCAGCGACGACCGGTGACAGCAGCACGGCGAAACTCGGATAAAGCGCTCCGGCGGCCAAGGGTATCAAAGCCACATTGTAACCAAAGGCCCAACCAAGGTTCTGTTTGATGTTTCGCATGGTGTGTCGCGAGATCTCGAAAGCGTTCACAACGCCGCGAAGATCACCGGACATCAATACGACATCTGCGCTTTCGATCGCCACATCCGTGCCAGTGCCGATGGCGATGCCAACATCCGCGTGGGCGAGCGCGGGTGCATCGTTGATGCCATCGCCAACAAAGGCCAATGTGCCCTGCTGGCGCAGATTTTCCAGTGCCGCCACCTTGCCGTCGGGCAAGACCCCCGCGATCACGTGGTCGATACCAGTCTCTTCGGCAATTGCTTCTGCCGTTTCGCGTTTGTCGCCGGTAATCATTGCCACCTTCAAACCCAGACTGTGCAGTGCGGCAATCGCGGCTCGGCTCGAGGGTTTGACCGGATCGGCGACGCCAATCGCAGCCACCGCCTTGCCATTGATTGCGGCGAAGAGTGCGGTGCGACCTTGCCGTGCGAGCATAGTTTCAGCCTCTGCGAGTTCACCAAGATCGATCCCTTCGCGCTGCATCATTCGGTCAGCTCCGACAACAACCTCGGCCCCGTCAACGATGGCGCGCACGCCATACCCTGTAATCGAAGTAAACGCGCTCGGTTCCGACAGTCTGATGTTTTCCGCCTGCGCGCCGCGCACGATAGCTTCGGCGATCGGGTGTTCTGATCTGGCTTCGACCGATGCGACTGCCGCAAGAACGGTGCAGCGCTCGGCTCCTTCCGCCAGCACAAGGTCGGTCAGCGCGGGACGTCCGGCGGTGACGGTGCCGGTCTTGTCCAGAGCGACAACCTTGACGTCCCCCAATGCTTGCAGAGCATCCCCCTTGCGGAACAACACGCCCATTTCAGCAGCGCGACCGGTCCCGACCATGATCGACGTCGGCGTCGCCAGTCCCATCGCGCAGGGACAAGCAATGATGAGAACTGAGACACCCGCGACCAGCGCATAGGTGAGGGCGGGATCAGGGCCGAATATTAGCCAGACAAGGATCGTCAAGGCGGCGAGGGTCATCACAGCGGGGACGAACCAAAGCGTGATCCGATCCACCAACCCTTGAATGGGGAGCTTGGCGCCCTGCGCATCTTCGACCATGCGGATGATTTGGGACAACGTGGTATCCGCACCAACACGCGTTGCTTTATAGGTCAGACTGCCCGCGCCATTGACCGTACCGCCCGTGACAGGATCACCAGCCGACTTGCCGACCGGCACGGGTTCCCCGGTGATCATGCTTTCATCGACATGGCTTTCGCCGTCCACAACCTCACCGTCCACGGCGAGTCGTTCTCCGGGGCGCACAACAATCAGATCTCCGGTGCGCAAGGCATCGATCTCGACCTCGACCGCATCGCCGTCACGCAAAATACGCGCCGTACGAGCCTGTAGGCCGAGCAGCTTCTCGATTGCAGCCCCTGTTCGCCCTTTCGCTCGCGCTTCGAGCCAGCGCCCGATCAGGATCAGGACCACGATGACCGCGGCGGCCTCGAAGTAGACAGCGCGGACGGCCTCGGGCATCAGCGACGGGAAGAACGTTGCGACAACTGAATAAAGATAAGCTGCGCCTGTGCCGACGGCGACCAGACTGTTCATGTCTGGAGCACCTTTCAGCAAGGCCGGAAACCCTTTCAGATAGAACTGTCGGCCGGGCCCAATGAGCACAGCCGTTGTGAGGATGAACTGGATCAACCAGCTGGCCTGCTGTCCTATGGTATTGTTGATCGCCATATGCACGGCCGGGATCAGGTGCCCGCCCATTTCCATCAGGAAAACCGGCAAAGCGAGTGCTGCGGCCAGTGCCACCCGGCGTGCCAACCCGCGCGCTTCCTCTTCTTTTCGCGAAGTGCGATCCTGTGTTGCCGTGGCCTCGGCCACGCTGGCTGGATATCCGGCTTGCTCGGATGCACGGATGAGGGCCACAGGGTCGGTCATGCCCTCAAGATATGTGATGCGCGCATTTTCCGCCGCAAGATTAACGTTGACCTCCAACACGCCGGGAACCGAGGCAAGTGCCTTATCGACGCGCCCGACACAAGAAGCACATGACATGGACGCGATGTTCAGCGTCACGGATGCCGTTCGCGCTGGATACCCGAGATCTTTCAGGGCTTGGACCGCATCTTGCAGGTGGGACGAACCATCCACGCTGAAACGCGCAGTCTCGTTCGCGAGGTTCACCGAGACATCGGATATTCCCCTCAACGCGGCTAGGCCCCGATCCACGCGCCCTACGCATGAGGCGCAAGACATTCCTTCAATCGAGAGTGTCACTTTGGATTGATCTGTCATTTCAGTCTCCTGGAATCCCATTTGACACCCCAAATAGGAGTTCCAGTGACTGGAAGGTCAATACCCAATTTGAACTTTCCTGGCTTCGCTTTAAAAATCTACGGAGACCCTTGACCTTCCCCCCACTGGAAGCCCCATCTGCACTGAACAAGCTGTCACAGAGGAGACATCGACATGAAATTCAACGTTCCCGACATGAGTTGTGGTCATTGCACCAGTACGATCGAAAAGGCGATCAAGGCAGCTGACGCAAATGCGAGCGTATCTTGCGACATTCCGGCCCGCACGGTTTCTGTTGAAGGTGCACTGTCAACAGAACGGCTGACGGCCCTGCTTCGTGAAGCTGGGTACGAAAATACCGTGACTGCCTAATCTATGGGTCATCGCACCCGTCGTGACGGGTGCGATGACCTAGCGATTTCTAGCGACGGATTTGCCTGGTTTTCTGAGGTTCCGCAGATCATGAGCGCGAAGGCAACAGGATGAGAGCACTGCCTAGGAGGCAAAGAAGAATGCCTGCAATGTCCCAGCGGTCCGGTCGGCTCCCCTCCACTAGCCACATCCAGATCATGGACGCCGCTATGTAGACGCCCCCGTAAGCTGCATATGCCCGACCGGCCATTTCGCTTTCTGCGCGCGTCAAAAGCCATGCGAAGAGTGCCAAACTTACCAGACCTGGCCCGACCAAAAGCGGCGAACGATCGAGCCGCAACCATGCCCAGAAAGCAAAACATCCAGCGATCTCGGCAAAGGCAGCAATAAGATACCAAAGGTAAGTCATCTTCTCGCCGCCTCTTTCAGTGGTAGGCCGTGCCTAGGTCTTTTGGTCTGTAGGGGCTCCGACTCATTCGCCTGCATCATTGCTCATCGGGCGTGATGTCAGAACCCACCGCAGAGTGCTAGTTTGCCGACGCCCGCACGTTGTCGACCAGTTCCGTGAGCTTATCGCTTTCCACGAAGCCTGGAACCAGATTGTCGCCGATCACAAATGAAGGCGTGCCACTGAAGCCGAGCGACTGCGTCAACCGCATCGAGGTCGCGATATGCTCTTCAATTTCGGGGCGCTCCATGTCAGTTTGAAGGCGTTCGATGTCGAGACCGACCTCTTGTGCTATCCTGAGAACGCTTGCTTCTTCCGCCCGGCCGTTCATACCCATTAGGGCCCAGTGGAATGCCTCATACTTGCCTTGCAGCCGCGATGCGAGTGCAGCTTTGGTTGCAAACACGGATCCGTCCCCGAGAATTGGCCATTCGCGATAGACCAGACGCACATTGGGGTCAGCCTCCAGCAGTGCCAGAACTTCCGGCATAGCGCGGCGACAATATGGGCAGTTGTAATCGAAAAATTCGATAACGGTCACATCCCCATCGGGATTGCCGAGAACCGGTGCATTCGGGTCTTGCTCGAGCAATTGTCGCTGATCGCGCAAGACGGTTGCCTGCGCTTGTGCCTGGGCTTCGGCGTCCTGACGTTGAAGTATTTCGACTGCTTCCATGATGATTTGCGGATTCTCGCGGATAGCCTCATATACAAGTTCCTTGACCCGCGCTTCGTCCAGGTCTGCGGCCTGCACTGCCATTGGAAGTAAGGCAAATGACGATACGAGCATCAAATTTCTGAAAATCATGTCCATTATCCCTCTTGTTCTGCTGCTGTGCGTGCGGCCTGAGCATTGCGCTCTCGCTCTGGCCAGGTCGACTTAATGAAGCCGAGAATGTTCCAAATTTCCTGATCTGTGAGTTTGCCGGCGAAGCCCGGCATGCCACTGTCGAAATCTGAGCCCTGTTGTCGCATCAGTTCCGCCCCCCCGAGCTTGGTGTAGGAGAACAAAATCTGGTCACTATGGTGCCAGGTATGACCGTTGCGATCATGCGGCGGCGCGGGCAGGCGGCCATCTGAACCAGGGCTTCGCCAGTCTGGTTGCCCTTCGAGATTGGCGCCATGGCAGGACGCACAGTTTTCAGAATAGAGAGCTTGCCCCAGTTCGATATTGACGTCGTCAAACGGGGAAGAACCCTGGGAGGCATTGCCGCTGAACCACCAGGTTGCACCTAGCCCAATCAGGCCAATGGATGAAATTACCGCCAGGTAAGCTGATCTCATGCGACCTCCAGCCACGTCATCATGCCGGATGCCGCGTGCGAGAGCATGTGACAGTGAAACAGCCACTTTCCCGGATTGTCGGCAACGAAGGCGATCTCGCGAGTCTCGCCACCGAACATCAGCAAGGTATCCTGCAGGGGACCAACTTCACCGCCCTCCAGCACCTCCCGGAAATGCATCCCGTGCAAATGCATGGCGTGGGGGAAGGATGTATCGTTGTAGATCTCCACTCGCGCTGTTTCACCGCGTGACAGGCTAGCCAGTGGCTTCTCGGTCATGCCCACGGTACCATTGAAAGCCCAGAACTGGTTCGCGTCGACCAGTTGGCGGAACGTTTTTCGCTCACCCTCAAGTATGGCTGCGTCAAGGTTGCCCATTGCCCCGCCTTCCATGTTGAGCCTGATGCGTCTCGCCTGCTCCAGTCCCGGCACATCCATATTAGGGTTCGGTGGCAGAACTTGGGGGACATCCCGCACAGCGGAGGCCAAAGTGCCGGTCACGCGAAACTCGGTTTGGGCAAATCCCTGGCCGTCTTCAAGCCGCACCAGATGAGCACTTTCCCCTTCATCCGCAATGACGTCGACAAACAAATCCGCTCGTTGGCCCGGCCCAAGGATGATCGGTTCGCTGATCTCACTCGGCGTCACCAGTGGCATTCCGTCGAACGCCATCACCCACCCCTTTAGACCTGACAGGCCCAAAACAAAGATCCTGGCATTTGCCGCGTTGATCAACCGAAGCCGCATCCGCTCACCCTGGCTCACGTTGAGCGTAGAATTGAAGCTTCCGTTGGTGGCGACAAAGTTGCCACGTCGGCCTGCATGGCTACGATCATGAACGGCTTCAAAATCTGGGTCGAGTTGTGCGGTCTCCGGGTTGAGGAGCCAATCGTCAAGAATAAGGACTTCATCGCGATCAACATCCGGGGCTATCGGTTCTTCGACGATCAACGCTCCGTAGAGCCCACGAGCGACCTGTTCGACGGAGCGATTATGCGCGTGAAACCAAAAAGTTCCTGCATCTGGAACGGCAAAATCGTAGTCGAAGGTTTCGCCTGTGGGGATGGCATCTTGGGTGAGCCCGGCCACGCCGTCCATCGCATTTGATATCCGCACGCCATGCCAGTGCAGGGACGTCGCCTGCGGCAACTTGTTGACGAGCCGACGTTGAAGACGCGCGCCCTGCCGAACACGGATCACGGGGCCAGGAAACTTTCCGTCATAGCCCCAAATCTCCGTCTTGGGGTAGTCCGGAGGGGCGAGTTGTACGGCGCCACTTTGCGCTGTCATCACCTGAAATTCAGGGGTGGCTGCAGATCCGGCCTTGGGGAAGAAGCTCAACGCACTCATTGCCAACCCCGATTGAATGAATGCTCTTCTGGTGTGTGTCATTTCGTTCTCGTTTGTTGTGCGAGCCAGTTTTGGCTCACACATTGTCTCTATTGCAGTCACATGTCTTTATTAGCAGCGGCGCCCTCGCCCTGAGCGACCCGGTCGGCTCGAGGTTCGTCACCATCAAGCAAGTACACGGCCATCGCTTCCAGATCATCGGGGGACAAAAAGCGCGTATTGCCCTGCACGACCTCCACCATGCTGCCGCCGAAAGCGTCGCCTGACGGCGTCACGCCAGTACGCAACGCATAGGCGAGGTTGGAAACGGTCCAGCCGCGTTCCGCCAGAGAGTTCGGCGTGATCGAAGGCGCCTTGCTCCCCCCTGGCAATGCCTCATTTCCAGCAAAAACCGCGTCAAGCAGGCGCCCGCCTCCGATATTGCGTGGCGTGTGGCAAGCACCGCAATGTGCTGCACCTCGAACCAGCTCGCGACCGCGGTTCCATTGTGCGTTTTTCTCGTCAATGGGTTCCGTGGGTGGATCGTAGAGATAGGCCGCCCGCCATAGCTTCAGGCCCCATCTCTGATCGAAAGGAAACTTGACATCATGCTCAAGCGCTGCCTCGGCGACTGGTGGCACGGTCTGGAAAGCTGCCCAAAGGTCGGCAATGTCCTGATCCGTGAAATCCGCATAGAACGGATAGGAAAAAGCGGGATAATACGGCTCTCCGCTAGGACTAATGCCCTGGCGAACCGCCTTGGCGAACTGCTCAACCGTCCACCCCCCGATGCCGTTCTCTTTGTCTGTCGTCAGATTGGGCGGAAAAAACGTGCCAAAATCTGTCGCCAGCCCCGCGCCGCCTGCGAGTGCGGCGCCGCCAGCCTCTGAATTGGTGTGGCATGAAATGCACCCGGATACGCGAGCCAAATAGGCGCCGCGCTGGACATCACCCGTTTGCGTGATCGACGCGGGCACCTTGCCAATCGGCCAGATCACAAGGCCGCCGACCACAAGGGCGCAAAGCGCCCCTGCAGCAAAGACCAGTTTTTTCATCCGGCACATCTTTACTTCGCCTCGTAGCGGAATTTCGCGTGACATGCCGAACATGTCTGGGTCACCATGTTGAATGCCCCATCTGCGGGCATCGAGGCATAGTCCATCATCGGGCTTCCTGACGAAGTTCCCATCATGGACGAAGCTCCCATCATGCTTCCGGGGGATTGCGTGCCCATCATGGAGCCTGCATCCATTCCCGCACCTGACGCCATAAGCCCGTTGTCGGCGGCCTCGGCAAGACCTTCGCTAACCACCTTGAGCTGCTCTGCGAGCGCACTGAATTCTTCCCAATCCGACCAGATCTCGGACTTTGCTTCGGACGGTTTCCCAGCAGACCCTTCGGGAAACAATTCGGTCATGCCTTCGCTATGTTCGACAAAGACGCGTGCTCCCGTACGAACAGCTTCAGCATCATAGGTGATTTCACCACGCATCATCGGAGCCAGTTCTTTGACCGATTGCCCCATGGCCATCATGCCGTCCATGCGTTCTTTGACGACACCTTCCGCGCCACCATGTGCAAATGCAGCTGCGGCCATTGTCGTTCCAGCCAAGAGGCCGATCATCAGTTTGCTTTTCATCGTTCCGTATCCTGTATTTCCATGCTTGATAGATTTAATTTGATGAGGCGTGGTTGCCCCTAGGTCAGGATAGGTGTTTGGGAGGCGGGGTGTCCCTTAGGACATTCCGGTTAGAAAAGCTCTGATCTGGATGTTCGCGAGGCAATTGCGACAAGTTGGTCGAAGCTCTCGGAGCTGATAAAATGACAATTACCATATTTTTCGAGCAGTCCGGCCCCGGATCGCAATGCCCGGGGAGAAGATTATCTGCATCTTCCTCATGAGAGGTCTGATGTTTTTGCGCACTTCGTTCGGAAACTTTGGCAGCGACCGTTTCATGGCCAATTGCATCGAGAGATCCCGCCGGGAGGACGACAAATAACGCGATCGAGACCAACAGGAGAATCTGGATCGCGCTACGGAATATGTTCAGCCTGGCGACCAAAGTCAGTTGATCCCGTTCGCGCGCTGCAGTTCGCGCACGTATCCCGCAATCATCTTCACATCACCTTGGGTGAGGCCTTCAACGCGAGGCATATTGCCAAAATTCCAGTGATGAGATTGGACGCCGTTTTGCGCCGCATTCAGGAACGCGGCATCCGAATGGTGGTTCGGCTCGTAGATTTTGTGAACAAGCGGAGGAGCGACCCCATTCTGGCCTGCGGCATTTTCACCATGACAGCTGGCGCATTTTGCCTCGAACGCGCGTTGCCCCATTTGGGCTTGCGGAGAGAATTCAGCTGGAAGGAGTACATTGGCAATGGGCGCGCCCTGAGGTATGCCGCTCGTGTCCGGCGGAACCATTGAGTGTCCTTGAGCAGTCTGCGCCGGGGCCGGCTGCAACGCCTGCCAACCGACCGCTCCAAGGCCGAGCACGAAGAACCCGCCAACGAACCATCCCCAGAAATTCATAGTGTTTTACTCTCCTGCATGTGATCCGTTCAGATCAACTTAACCTGCGTCCCGACCGGCGTGCGGTCGAAGACCTCTTCTATATGTTCGTTGTAAAGGCCGATGCAGCCGTTTGATGATCTACGCCCGATTTTCCGCGTGTCTTGAGTTCCGTGGATCCTGTAGTATTGCCACGACAGATAGAGCGCACGCGTTCCCAAAGGATTGGAGGGATCTCCTCCAGGCACATAGGCTGGCCATTCCGGGTTGCGTTCACGCATTGAAGGGGTCGGCGCCCAACCTGGATTTTCCCGTTTCTCGACAACTTCTGTATACCCGCGCTTCGTCAATTCATCAGTCAAGGGAACAGAGGTCGGGTAAATCCGCATCTCTTCATCTTCTGTCCAGTGTTGGAGCACCTTTGTGACAGTATCCGAAATGATGATGCCCTTCCCGAGACGGTCAAAGTGATCACGCCAATTGTGGAGAACGAACGACGAGATATTGCGTCTTACCACACCAGCCTCTTCCGCCCGGAGAGTGTGGGGGGTCATCAAGAATGCGCCTGAAATTGCAATCAGGCTCCGCCTGTTCAAACTCGGTCTCTCTGCCATTTGTTCGTCCTTGGTTACTCAATTGGACGAGACAGGCATTGCTCAGATGGGGCTGAATCTCAACCGCAACAGGCCGCAAGATTTGTATCGAAGTGTATCCTTGACCTTCCAGCGGGAGATCAAGCTAAACAGGATACGTTGACCAAAATCAGAGGTGGATTCCATGCAAGAGGATAGCGAGTCAGGTGGCAATCGCCACGGAAAGTTGATGCACTGGGGCATGATGGCTTGCTGTGCTGTCATGCTTCTACCCATCGCAGCTTTCCTGATTGGCGGAGGCACCGTCGCAGGCCTTTGGGCAAACGCTACCGTCTTTGCGCCTCTGGTGCTCTGCGTTGGCGCCCATTTTGTGATGCACAAGATGATGGGGCGTTCATGCCATGGAAGCGACAAGCACAAGAAGACCGCCCCCCAGCCAGTGCTGATTGAAGATATGACCGACAGCGCCGTCCGGCGGTAAGTCGAAATGAGAACAAGAGCGCGGCTGGCGACTGTCTTCTTGGGAGCGATTTTCGTGAGCGCTTGTTCCGGCGGACCAGTCCTGTGCCCGACAAACCCGCCGCCAACTTT
Organism: Thioclava dalianensis; assembly: GCF_000715505.1. Taxonomy (GTDB): domain Bacteria; phylum Pseudomonadota; class Alphaproteobacteria; order Rhodobacterales; family Rhodobacteraceae; genus Thioclava; species Thioclava dalianensis. The sequence continues at coordinate 27,466 of NZ_JHEH01000028.1, read as the reverse complement.
GTCGACAAAGTCACCAGAGCTGGAGCTGCCCAATGGATGTCGTCTGGCAGGGCCTATCTCCAACGGTGTGGGCCAGTTGGATTGTGTAAACGGCCGATCAGGCTTTGTTGCCACTCAAGTTCAAAGCCTGGAGATAGTGCGATGACCATCTGGCGCTCGCCAATCCGTCTTGCTTTCTGCGGTACCCTCGCTGCCGCAATGTTCTGGCTCTTGATCCCCTTTGCTGCAACGGCCGAGGTATCAGTCGCCCACAAGGTCACTGCGGTGGAAGCGCGGCTGATCTCCGCCGAGGATGCCGTTTCCGCCGAAGCTCAAACGCTCTCCGCCGGTCTGGATCTGAACCTTGCTGACGGATGGAAAACCTATTGGCGTTCGCCTGGCGAGGTTGGCATTCCGCCACAGATCGACTGGAGCGGGTCGACGAATGTCGCGGGCGTTGATTTCCTATGGCCTGCGCCCGAGCGGTTCACTGCCTTTGGCATCGAAAACTTCGGCTATCATGATGAGGTTGTCTTTCCACTTCAGATCACCCTGAAGGATCCTGGGGAACCTGTCGAACTCAGAGCAAACGTCAAGCTCTTGACCTGCTCAGCAGTTTGTGTCCCCCAGGATTTTGACTTGGCACTTTCGTTGCCTCAGGGGAACTCAATCGATCAAGTCTCGGCTAATCGTATCGGGGCATTTCTCGCACGCGTTCCGGCGGAAGGAGGAGCGGCAGGCGTGACCGCCGCCACATCCCATATAAACGATGATTTCACCCGCCTAACGATAGAAATAGCTGCCACGACTGCCTTCAAAACCCCGGACGTCTTTCCTGAAATTGGTGATGGCAACACGTTGGGGAAGCCCGACATTCGCCTTGGGGCAAGCGGGCGAACGCTTTGGGCTGAATTCCCAATTCTTGCCTACATGGCAGATACAGACGCGCCGCCACGGGTAACCGTGACGGACGGGCCGGATCACGCCCTCACCGTCACGCCAGATCGGGCAACAACCGCCCCAACTCCCCCTTTCAGTATTGATCGGGTGGTCCCCGGCATTGATCAAGTGATCTGGATCGCCATCATCGCTTTTCTTGGGGGCTTGATCCTGAACGCCATGCCTTGCGTGCTTCCTGTTCTGTCGATCAAGTTATCTTCTGCCCTGAAATCCGAAGGACGCGGCAATGCCCAAGTCAGGGCAGGCTTCTTGGCCGCCGCCGCCGGAGTCATGGTCTTTATGTGGGCACTCGCGGCTGTTCTCTTCGCATTGCAAAAGATTGGCGTTGCCGTCGGTTGGGGGCTCCAGTTCCAGAGCCCAACGTTCCTGGTTCTGATGCTCCTGATCCTTGGTCTGTTCACCGCAAACCTGTTTGGACTGTTCGAATTCTCTTTGCCTGCCGCCCTGACAACGCGGTTGATGAAAGCAGGAGGTACGGCCGGGTATGGAGCGGATTTTGCCACCGGATTTTTCGGGGCGGTCATGGCTACTCCCTGCTCCGCGCCGTTTCTTGGAACAGCTATCGCATTCGCACTTGCGGGGCGGGTGATAGACATCGCTGTCGTTTTCACCTTTCTCGGGTTAGGTCTGGCCAGCCCATATCTGTTGGTGGCCATCGTGCCGAACGTTGTTCGGTTCGTGCCCAAGCCCGGCCGCTGGATGATCGCCTTGAAAGCCGGCCTTGGCATCCTCCTGATGGGTACCGCGGCATGGCTGTTCTATGTCCTGCTCGGCGTTGCTGGATCGCGCGCGGCCCTAACAGTTGCATCTCTCGGTGCGGTTATGCTCTTCATAGCGGCATCGCCCTGGGTGCCAAGATCTCTTCGCTGGCCCTTTGGGCTGGCGCTGGCGGCACTCGCGGTCGCGGCCGCGCCATTCTTGGCAACACCCGCCGCACCCGATGCCCAAGCAGGAAAAATTGCCTGGGTCACATTTGACCGCGGCGATATTGCCCGTCGAGTATCACGCGGAGAGGTCGTTTTTGTCGATGTAACCGCCGATTGGTGTTTGACCTGCAAAGCCAACAAGGCGCTCGTTCTTGAACGCGACCCGGTTCTTTCGGCATTGAACAGCTCTGGTGTCACGCCGATGCTGGCCGACTGGACCCGCCCAGATGACGCGATCACCCGTTTTTTGGAGACCAACAACCGTTACGGCATTCCATTCAACGCGGTTTATGGGCCGTCTGCTCCCGAAGGAATTATCCTATCTGAAATATTGTCGACTCAGGATGTTCTTGCTGCTCTGCACGCGGCGCGTCCGGGGGCCGCTCAAGCAACGCTCATCGAGGACGATGTGAAGGTTTCCAGATTTGGAAACACTTTGGAGCAAAGTGCCGACTGAGTAATTTCGCCTAAGCTGCGCATCAAGGACGCCGAGTCAGGCAGCATTTAACGCCCTGATTTAGATCAACCACACCATCTGGATAGCGTGTTATAATCACCTAGGAAGGACTCAAATCATGCGATCAAGGCCACATATCGATGTCAGAAGAGTGTCGCGTATTCGCGTCAGCTTCGTCCTGATATTGATCGGAGCCTTGTTTTTCGGTCTCATTGCCGATGGTTTGCATGCGCATGAGGGCGAGCCTGCCGGGTTAGAGACGCAGATTGTTCAGGTCACCGACGCAAATTCCTCCGTCCACGTTATTCTGGACGCGGATTGCGGAATTCATCCCGGTTGCGCCGCTGCTCTGATCCCTAACGGGCTTGTCAGCGCAGTAGTTTCGAACCGTAGCACGCGAATGGTAATGTCGTGGCGGCAATCGGCGTCTTTCGCCGATGACGAATTCATACACGTCCCCATTCTCTTCTGAGCATTCCAGTCAGCGAGGTAGCGAAGCGCCTCCCTTTCGGCTTTTACGCCAATCGTGACGCTTAGGTTTTTCGACAGGCTCGTAGTCTGGATGTCCGGATTCTACCTGACCGCGCTCCTCACTTCATTCGCTCCTATCAACCGTGGATCCGCCGGTTTTCTGCCCTCGCCACGGCCACCGCATGATCTCGACCAGATAAAGGTTCCAAAAATGAACATGTCGTCCCGCATCGCCTATACGCTCGCCACTTTGTTCGTGTCAGCACCAGCTTTGGCCGCTCCGCCTACGGTCTTCATTCCAGAGGGCAGCGCCAATTCAGTCCTGATGGTTCAGGCGGAGACTGGAAAAGTCCTGCGTCGGATCAATGATGTCGAGGCGGTCCACGGTCTCGCAGGCGCACCCGGCGTGCCGTATCTGGTCGCCGGCAGCTATTCGGAGATCCCGCGCGAGGATGTCGCGTCGCTAGAAAAGCCCTCCACCGTGTCTGCAGACGATCACGCCGCGCACCACGCACCAAAGGCCGCGCCAATGGGGCCACCGGATGCCGGGATCAGTCTTCTCTCGATTCTGGACGCAAAAAGTGGCGATATCCTCCGCCGGATAGAGGTGCCGGGTGCCGTACATCATACGGCAGTTTCCCCTGATGGACGCTTTGCCGTTGCGACCCATCCGGCAGGTGACGGAATATCGGTGATTGACTTGGCGACTTTCGGCATGACGGCATTTGTCCCGACTGGATCGATGCCGAACTATGCAGCGTTCGGAACTGATCCAAATCTCGTCTACGTCTCCAACACCGGTAACGGAACGATCAGCGAAGTAGATCTGTCGCGGGGTATCGTTCGTCGCAACTTCATTGCAGGTGACACCCCGGAACATATGGCGGTTTCGCCCGAAACTGATCGACTCTTTGTCGCAGACGCGGACGCAGGTCAGGTTCTGGAACTGTCTTTGAGTACCGGTGAAAAGCTGCGGACCTTCGAAATTGGCGGCGAGATTCATGGACTGGGGCTGTCAAATGATGGGGCAACTTTGTTCGTCGCGGGTAGGGGAGAGGACAAACTCGCCTCAGTTGCACTCGCTACCGGGGAAGTGCGCACAGCCACGCTTGCACCAGAACCCTACCACCTGACGGTAATTCCAGGCTCCGACATCCTTTATGTCTCAAGCCGTGCAGAGCCCGTGGTTTGGCTCATCGATACCAGCTCACTGCAAACGCGTGAAACAGTTTCTGTCGAAGGAGAAGGACATCAGATGGTGGCGCTTCCCTGAAGGGCTGCCGATGGGAATGAAAGGCACAGGATCATGGCACAGGACACTCGCCCAACACTTCGTTTTCTGGGAGCCGCCGGAACAGTAACCGGATCGCGCTATCTGATTGAAACCGGGGATCGCCGCATTCTAGTTGATTGTGGCTTGTTTCAAGGCTTCAAATCGCTGCGGGACCGCAACCGCAAGGCGTTTCCGGTACGCCCCACCACCATTGACACCGTACTTCTGACGCACGCGCATCTCGATCATTCAGGCTATCTGCCTGCGCTGATCCGCGGCGGGTATCGAGGGAAGGTGATGTGTACCGAAGCGACGGAGGAACTCTGCGGCCTGATCCTGCCGGACAGCGGCCATATCCAGGAAGAGGAGGCACGTTTTGCCAAAAGGCACCGATACTCCAAGCACAAGAACCCCAAGCCGCTCTACACGTTGAAAGATGCTCAGGCGGCGCTTGAGCATTTGCACAGAGTTCCCTTCAACAGCACAGTCGATGTTGGTGACGGAATATCCGCAGAGTTCATCCCGGCGGGCCATTTGCTCGGTGCGGCGCAGATCCGTATCAGACTGCCAGGAAGGACAATGCACTTCAGTGGCGACCTCGGCCGACAGAACGACGCACTGATGCGACCACCACAACCGTTCTCAGGTGCGGACGTGTTGGTTTGTGAATCCACCTATGGCAATCGCCATCACGCAGCCATCGACGCGGAGGAAGAGCTTCTGCCAATCCTGAAACGTGTTTTCGGGCGGGGCGGTACGGTTCTCATCCCCTCATTCGCGGTTGGGCGCGCGCAGGGGCTTATGTATCACATTGCACGCCTGCAAAACCGCGGCGAGATCCCATATGTGCCGGTTTATCTCAACTCGCCAATGGCGATCGACGCGACCGAAATCTACCACGGCCATCACGAAGAACATCACGTTGCCTGGGAGGATTGCCTTGCGATGTTCCAGATCGCCAAGCGGGTCACTTCGGTCGAGGAGTCGAAGAAGCTGAACACGCAGCATGGCCCGATGATCATCATTTCGGCGAGCGGCATGTTGACCGGCGGGCGGATCCTGCATCACCTCGCCAGCTTCGGCGGCGACCCGCGCAACGCAATCCTGCTGTCGGGCTTTCAGGCTGGCGGTACCCGCGGGGCGGCACTGGCCGCTGGCGCGGACAGTCTGCGCATGTTCGGTCGAGATTTCCCGATCAGGGCAGAGGTGATCCAGCTCGAAGCCTTTTCCGGACATGCCGATGCCGAAGAGTTGCTGGCCTGGATGCGCGCGTCGGATCGCGCGCCGCGCATGACCTATGTGACTCACGGCGAACCTTCTGCCTCGGACCGGCTGCGCTGGCGGATCGAACATGAACTCGGCTGGCCTGCCCGCGCCCCCGAACACCTCGAAACGATCCGGCTGGACAATCCAAAATGACAGAAATCGACAATACGCTCGCCCTGTCCCGCGCGGGGATCGACACTTACCGGCAACCCGTTGTCTTCATGCGCGAAGACTGCCACGTCTGCCGCGCCGAAGGCTTCGCAGCCCTGACCCGGATCGAGGTCACGCTCGGCGACAGGTCGGTGATTGCCACGCTGAACGTGTTGACCAATGGCGACTGGCTGCCCGACGACACTGCCGCCTTGTCGGAAGAAGCCTGGGCCGCCCTGAAGCCCCAACCGGGGGACCGGGCAAGTTTTACGCACCCGGAGCCACCGGACTCCGTCTCAGCGATCCGCGCCAAGGTCTATGGAGAAACCCTTGAGCAGCAAAGGTTCGACGCAATCATTCGTGACGTCCTCGATCATCGTCTCTCCGATCTCGATCTGGCAGCCTTCATCACCGCCTGCGCGGGCGACCGGCTTTCGATTGCGGAAACCATCGCACTGACCCGATCCATGCAGGCGGCGGGCGAAACGCTGGATTGGGGCGGCGCCGAGATCTACGACAAGCATTGCGTCGGGGGGCTTCCAGGAAACCGCACCACGCCGATCATCGTTTCGATCATCGCGGCGGCGGGGCTGATGATCCCCAAGACCTCTTCTCGCGCGATCACTTCCCCCGCAGGCACGGCCGACACGATGGAGGTCATGGCTCCCGTCTCGCTCGACATCCCCGCGTTGAGACGCGTCGTCGAGGCTGAGGGCGGGTGCATCGTTTGGGGGGGCAACCTCGCTCTCAGCCCTGCGGACGATGTTCTGATCCGGATTGAACGGCCACTCGATTTCGACAGCGACGGACAGCTGGTGGCGAGCGTCTTGTCGAAGAAGGCTGCGGTCGGTGCGAAGCGCGTGCTGATCGATGTGCCCGTCGGACCAACGGCCAAGGTCCGCTCGGCGGAAACCGCCGCTGCGCTGGCAGAGCGGCTCCGCGCCGTTGGCAAGGCCATCGGCCTGACGCTCTCGATCCATCAAAGCGACGGGACTGCACCTGTCGGACGCGGAATTGGACCCGCACTTGAAGCCCAAGATGTCCTTGCCGTGCTACGCCGCAACGAGAACTTCCCTGTCGACCTGCGCGACCGTGCACTCGACATCGCTGGAGCGCTGCTGGACCTTGTCCCCGAGACGGGCGGCGCGGGCGGGCGAAAGGTGGCCGCACAGCTGCTCGACAGCGGCGCTGCCGAGGCGAAGTTCATTGCGATTTGCGATGCACAAGGCGGTTTCACTGAGCCCGGTGAGGCGCGTTATCATGCGGTGATCACCTCCCGCACGGCGGGGCGCCTCATTGCGATTGACAATCGCCGCATCGCGCGCACAGCGAAACTCGCCGGCGCACCGCGGCAGCAGCTCGCAGGGCTGCGCCTTCTGGTCCAGATCGGTGACCATATCGAATTTGGCAAGCCGCTGTTCGAGATCCACGCCGAAACGCTGGGAGAACTGGAATACGCCCGCTCCTATGCCGAGGCGCAATTGGGACTTTGCACAATTGAGGAGGCAAACTGATGACCATTATCGCCCCCTTTCCCGGCATGGAGCCATTGGCGCGCAGAATGGCGGCGACATCCGGTGCCGAAATCCAGCCGGTGGACTTGCACCATTTTCCCGATGGTGAAACCCTCGTGAAGCTCGGCGGCGATCCTGCAGGACGCGAAATCGCCTTCCTCGCCACGTTGCGCGATCCTGATCGGCTGGCGTTGCCTCTGCGTTTCGCAGCTCTGACGGCGCGCGAACTTGGGGCCGCGCGTGTGGGGCTGGTCGCGCCCTATCTTGGCTACATGCGCCAGGACAAGCGGTTTCATCCACGCGAAGCTGTGAGCGCCCCGATCTTCGCGGGATTTCTCGATGAATGTTTCGACTGGGTGATGACCGCTGACCCCCATCTGCATCGCAACCCGAGCCTTTCAGCGCTGTTCCGCATTCCCGCATATCGTGTCGCCACAGCCCCTCTGCTGGCCGACTGGATTGCGGCGAACGTTCCAGAGGCCGTGCTCCTTGGGCCTGACAGCGAAAGCCAGCAATGGGTGGCTGAAGTCGCCAGGCTCGCCGGACGCCCCTACGAAGTGCTGACAAAACATCGCTCCGGGGATCGGCAGGTCGAGATCAGCCTGCCGGGCAGCGCCGTTTTCCGACAGGGGACACCCGTGATCCTCGATGATATCGCCTCGTCCGGACACACGCTGATCCGAACGCTCGAACAACTCGAGCAGGCCGGTGCCCGACCTGCGACTTGCGTAATTATCCACGCGGTTTTCGCACACGGCGCAGAGGAAGCAATCCGCCATGCCGGTGCCGCGCGGATCGTCAGTACCGATACGATTCCACACTCAACGAACGCAGTCTGCGTCGGCGAGCTGTTAGCGACAGAAATGAAAGTTGCTCAATGCGCCACTTGACCTTCCAGTTACTGGAAGAATTAGGTTTGAGGCAATGAGCTAGAAATACGGGAAAGGATCCCCGAATGAACAACCATCACGAACATGCCAACGGATCTGACGATCAAGTTCCTTCTGGCTACGCGGGCACGGTCTTCACTTGCCCGATGCACCCCGAGGTACGCCGCGCCGAACCGGGAGATTGCCCGAAATGCCAGATGCATCTGGTGCCGGAGGGCGAGCCCTCGCAACACCACGCCCATCATCAGCACACGGGCGACGCGGTGGAGCCAAACCACTTGGACTCGGTTCCCAACGACTACACTGGCCCGGTTTATACCTGTCCGATGCACCCTCAGGTGCGCCAGACGCATCCCGGGTCTTGTCCGATCTGCGGTATGGGGCTGGAACTGGAATCGGCCGCCATGGAAGCGGAAGGCCCGAACCCGGAGCTTGTGGACTTCAGCCGTCGTTTCTGGGTGGGGGCCATTTTGACCGTACCGCTCCTTGTGCTGACCATGGGCCCCTATCTTGGCCTGAGCGGGGTGCGCGAGATATTCGGTGAACGCGTCACCCTCTGGGTCGAACTCGCGCTCGGGACACCCGTTGTCTTTTGGTCCGGCTGGCCTTTCCTTGTTCGTGGCTGGAACTCGTTCCGGACAAGGAACCTCAATATGTTCAGTCTCATTGCCATGGGTGTAAGCGCCGCATGGCTGTTCAGCATCATCGCCGTCCTGGCACCGGGCATATTCCCCGATGGGTTCCGGGATGCCGAAGGGCATGTCGGCGTCTATTTCGAGGCGGCGGCTGTGATCGTCACGCTGGTCCTTGTGGGACAGGTGATGGAGCTGCGCGCTCGCGAAGGCACTGGCAAGGCGATCCGTGCTCTTCTGGATATGGCCGCCAAGACGGCACGTATTATCCGCGACGACGGAAGCGAGGAAGAGGTTCCATTGGAACAGGTCCAGGTCGGCGACCGACTACGTGTGCGACCCGGTGACAAGGTGCCGGTCGATGGTATGGTCGTCGAAGGCAGGTCCTCAGTTGACGAAAGCATGATCACGGGCGAGCCGGTACCGGTAGAAAAGGTCGGAGGAGACCCTGTAACGGGCGCCACGATCAACGGAACCGGCAGCCTGATCATGGAGGCGACGCGCGTCGGCGCCGACACGATGCTGAGCCAAATCGTCGAGATGGTGGCCAATGCGCAGCGGTCTCGCGCGCCGATCCAGAAATACGCCGACAAGGTCTCCGGATATTTCGTGCCTGCAGTTATTGGCATCGCCGTGCTGGCCTTCATTGGCTGGGCCATTTGGGGCCCGGTCCCGGCCCTTTCCTATGCTCTTATTGCGGCCGTTGCCGTTCTCATCATCGCTTGTCCCTGTGCCCTCGGCCTTGCGACACCGATGTCTATCATGACGGCGACGGGGCGCGGCGCGCAGGCGGGTGTCCTGATCAGGAATGCAGAGGCACTGGAACGGTTCGAGAAGGTCGATACCCTGATCGTCGACAAGACCGGCACGCTGACGGAAGGCAAGCCGAAACTTGTCGGCGTCTACCCTGAACCGGGTCACGATGAGGTAGAAGTGCTTCGGCTTGCCGCATCGCTGGAACGCGGCTCCGAGCATCCTCTCGCGGAAGCCATCGTACGCGGTGCTGAAGAGCGTGGCGTCGACCTGGCAAAAGCCGACGCCTTCGAGGCGGTCACCGGCAAGGGCGTCAAAGGCACGGTGGACGGGCGGGTAGTGGCGCTCGGCAACGTGAAACTCCTGACTGACCTCGGACTTGATGCAGCAGAGCTTCGGGACAAGGCGGATGCCCGTCGGGATAATGGCGAAACGGTTATGTTTGTCGTCGTCGAGAATGACGTTGCCGGTCTTGTCAGCGTCGCAGACCCGGTAAAGGCGACCACACCGGCCGCCCTGAAGGAACTGCACGCACTTGGGTTCCGTATTATCATGGCGACGGGAGACAATGAGCGTACCGCTAGGGCCGTCGCGTCCAGTCTAGGCATCGACGAGATCCGCGCCGATGTGATGCCGGAAGACAAAGCGAAGATCATCAAGGAACTTCAGGCCAAGGGGCACAAGGTTGCCATGGCCGGCGACGGTGTCAACGATGCACCTGCCCTGGCTCAGGCCGATGTCGGGATTGCCATGGGCACCGGCGCCGATGTGGCCATTGAGAGCGCAGGGTTCACGCTCGTCAAAGGGAACCTCGACGGTATCGTGCGTGCGCGCAAACTCGCCCGCGCGACCATGCGGAACATACGCCAGAACCTGTTCTTTGCTCTGATCTACAACACTGCGGGCGTGCCCGTCGCTGCGGGGATCTTGTTCCCATTCCTCGGGATCTTGATCAGTCCGATGTTTGCGGCCTTTGCCATGAGCGCTTCCTCAATCTCGGTCGTCCTAAACTCCCTTCGGCTACGGCGCGCGCAGATTTGAGGGGAAACAAGAACGATCGCGAGGTCCATCAGACCGTTCAATAAACAGTATTGGGTACAATCCATCGCCGGAGAAGGGGCAACAGCGTTCAGACAATCACCTGCAAACCAAGGAGACCAAAATGACCTACATTTCCAGACAGATGATCTTAGCCATTGCTGTGGTGTGGGGGCTGCCAGTCGGCGCCCAAGACAGCGGGCATATGACAGATAATGGGGCGATGAGTCAGATGATGAGCTCCGGACTGTTCCTGCCAAACATGGATGCAGCCAAGGGGCGTGCGCTGTTCGCCTCGAAAGGCTGTGTCGTTTGTCATTCTATCAACGGGGTCGGAGGCGAGGATGCCCCCGCCCTTGATGCAGCGTATATGGACCTGCCAATGAACCCGTTTGAATTTGCCGCCCGAATGTGGCGCGGCGCGCCGGCGATGGTCGCTGCCCAAGAGGATGAGCTCGGCGGGCAAATTGAATTCACAGGTCAGGAGCTTGCCGATATCATCGCGTTCGTTCACGATTCCGAAGAACAGAAGGCATTCTCTGCCGGCGACATCCCCGAAAAGATTGAAGAAATGATGCACCAAATGGGTGAGGAGGATCACGACTGAAGCGTCAGGGGATATCGCAGTAGAATAAGGCAATGCGTCGAAAGTTTCATTTGCGCCCTAAGATGCCGATCCTATGGCGGACCGCTTCTGCGCCAGCCAAAGTAATCCAAATCCCGCGGCTAACATCGGCAAGGAAAGGACTTGCCCCATCGTAAGCCCCCAGTCACCAAACTGCACAACATACCCAATCGGATTGTTCACGTCTGCGAATTGAGCGTCGGGCTGGCGAAACAACTCTACAAAACTTCTCGCAAAACCATATCCGGCCAGGAAGAGCCCGCAAATTGCCCCTGGTGTCCTAAGCCATCCGCGCCGCCACGCAAGGAATAGGAGAGCGAAGCCAAGCAACAGGCCTTCCAAAAGGGCTTCGTACAGTTGCGAAGGATGCCGTGCGCAAATGTCGGTTATTCCCGGGCATGATTGCGCTGCGTCACCGGGAAATATGACGGCCCAGGGCATGTCCGATGGGCGGCCCCATAGTTCATTGTTTATGAAATTTGCGATCCGGCCCAAGAACAAGCCCGGAGGCGTTGCCAGAGCGAGAAGGTCAGCCATGCTCAGGAGCGGCATACGCTGACGGATGCCATAAACAAGCGCGGCAATGGTTACTCCAGCAAACCCACCATGAAATGACATTCCCCCTTGCCAGACCTTCAGAATTTCTAACGGATTGGCAAGATAGAACCCGCGCTGATAGAACATCACGAACCCTAACCGCCCGCCAACGATCACCCCGATGATAATCCAGGTCAAAAGATCCTCAATTTGGCGCGGTGTTAGCGGGGCGCCCGATGCAGGCCACAGAGCGGCGCGTTTGACCGTGGCAACACAAATTCTCCAGCCGACGAGAAGGCCGATGATATAGGCCAACGCATACCAGCGGAGAGTCAACGTAAACGTGCCGATCTCAACCGAAAATATATCCGGCCCGATATTTGGGAACGGAAGTGCGGACAAAGGCATGGACATTCTTTCTAGTCATTCGGGTGAGGTCGGATCGTGCACATACGCCGTTCGTGCTCTCTCATGGTTTGTTCATCGCGAGTGAAGCTTCCGCGGGCTATTGGCCCGACTGGAGTTCTTCCAAGGACTGCAAAATGACACTTTGGCGCGGGTCTTCGGAGGAAACGGGCACCAATAGCTCTTTGGCTCGACTGTACGCGTTCAAGGCGAGGTCAGTTTCGCCGAGCACCCTGTAGGCCCTGCCAAGACGCATCCATCCATCGATATCGTCTGGTTCAGCCTCAAGGCGTGTTGCCAAACGTTCCACCATGGATCGGATAAATGCATCTCGATCGACATCATCCATCTGGCTGGCCGCTTCGACATCTGCAGCAGTGGGGCCGGGCGAATTGCCTGACATTACTGGAGCATAATCCGACAAACTGATAGGCGCTCGGCCTAGTGCCGCACCTATCCGGTTTGCTTCCGCGACAAATGTTTCCATCCAGGGTGCGAACCCATCCACTTCGTCCAATCGCGTGAGAAGACGATTGTAGGCCTGCTCATTCGCACCCGCTTGCGCAAGCCCGACAGCATCGTAAAAAGTTCCAGCAGGATTGGTCGGATCGAGCTCAAGTGCTCTTGCAATGGCCCGCTTCGCTTGGGGTGTCACGATCCCCTGTTCGGAAACGATGAGAGCTTCCGCATAGATCGAAAACACAGCAGAATCGGCATTCATGGATTGTGTTGCACGCTCGTAGGCCGATGCGGCATCCGAAGCGCGGCCCAATTTCATGAAGGTCTGTCCAAGGAGCATCCAGCCCTCCAAGGCTCCGCCTTCTGAATCCGCCTGCAACCGCTGCAATAGCTTCTGCGCCAACGCTTCGATTTCACGATTTTGCGCGACCTCTGCCTGGCGATCCTCGAAAGCGATGCTGGATAGGTTTGGCGCTCCAGCAAAACTGTAATACCCCGCCGCGAACAGCGGCACAAAGACCGCAGCAGCCATGAGTATGACCCTGCCGCCGCCGCTGGATTCCCCGGTGTTTTTTACTCTCCCCACGGAGAGAACCCGCCGCTTGATTTCCTGTCGCGCCGCATGCGCCTCTGCGACTGAAAGCAGGCCGCGTTCAGCATCCCGATCGACTTCAGACAACTGGTCCTTCAAAACTGCGAGAGTCCTGTCTTCGGCCGGACCTTGCACCAAGGCAGGCTTCCACGCCGAAGCCGCAACAATCCCTGAGGCAGTCAAGGCGAGGACTGCCATTGCAATCCATATCATCGGTGGTCCCCTTCGCTGGATGAAGTGAAAATGCGTGCGACCTCGGCCTCCTCGTCATCGCTCAGGTCTGCGATTTTTTTTCTTTTTCGAGAGCCCATCAGGATGCCGCCACCGATCCCCAGAGCCAAGAGCCCAAGGAGTGGGGGGGTAAACCAGAGAGCGTAGGTCTCGGGTTTAAACGGAGGCTTCAGTAGAACGTAGTCGCCGTATCTCGCTTGGATGAAAGCAATTGCATCTTCGTTCGTGTCACCCGCAACCAACCGTTCCCGGACCAAAAGTCGTAGGTCGCGCGCAACGCCGGCGTTCGAGCTGTCAATATCCTGATTTTGGCAAACTACGCAGCGAAGCTGCCTGGAAACCTCCCGTGCCCGAGCCTCGAGGATTGGATCGGAGAGGATTTCGTCGGGCTCAACAGCCTGCGCAGACATTGGCATGATGAGTGCCAACACAAGGAAGAAACTACGCATGTCAGCTCCTCTCCTCTAACACACCCGCTTGTCGGAGAGCTTGGCGAAAGGCTGATACAGCCTCTTCACCGACGATCGGGCCGACGTATCGGTAGAGCACCGTTCCATCGCCTCCGACAATGAATGTCTCGGGCACACCCGAAATCCCCCACTCGATCCCGGCACGACCTGACAGATCCGAGCCAATACGTTCGTACGGGTTCCCGAGATTTCGAAGCCAATTGACCGCGTCTGCGGGTTGATCCTTGTAGTTGATCCCGAACAAACGCACGCCATCGCGCTCAACCAAAGCGCTCAGAACCGCGTGTTCGGCACGACAGGGAACGCACCAGGAAGCGAAGACATTGACGACGACTGGCGTTGGGTTTCCGAGCAGGTTTTCCCGAGACAGTCCCTGTACATCAAGACCCGGCACCGGCCCGAGATTGAACGAGGGAGCTGGCTGAGAAATGAGAACCGAAGGAATCTCGCTTGGGTCACGATTGGGATTCAGGCCCCACAAGAAAAATCCGCCGACAATCACTGCCAGTACCAAGGGAATAATCGCTACAGCTCGTTTCATTGCTCACTCCGCTGCGACCGGTTTCGTGGATCGTGCCTTGGAGCTTTGGGGTGCCCCGACACGGAAGCGGCGATCGGACAAGGACAGACTGCCGCCTATGACAAGCATGGCCGCACCCAACCAAAGCAAGCCGACGAATGGCTCATAGAGAATACGCAGAGTCCAGGCACCGCTCTCTTCGGCTTTGTCCAGAGAGGGTTCCGTGATCGAAGCGTATAGGTCTCCCGCCAGGGTTGACCGTATCGCCGATTCTGTTGTCGTACTTTGTGCGACCGGATAGCTGCGCCGCTCAGGTTTGAGAGCCGTCACGAAAGAGCCGCCCCTTTCGACGCGCAGGGTTCCCTGATCCGCAATATAGTTCGGGCCACGAACGCGCTGCACACCTTCAAATGTGACATCAAATCCCGCAATGTTGACACTCGTGCCGGGCTCTACAAATGCGATCTCTTCAGATTTCCAAACCGAAGAGCCAATCATGCCGATCATCAAGACCGCAACTCCCGCATGAGCGAGCGTCATTCCATGCGCCGCGCGGGGCAAATTGCGGGCACGCCGGATGCTTTCCTGGAGCGGAACCTCGAACAAACGAACCCGCAGCGCCCATTCACGTAAGGAAGCAAAAAACAACCAAAGCGCGATGAGGATCGAAAGATATGCCAACACGGGCCCGCCTTTGGCGAAATACCAAATTGCGAGCGTTGCCAGCACCGCCAGCACCACCACGAAGCGGACACGTTGAAGCACTCCGACCAGATCGGCTCGTTTCCAGGACAAAAACGGCCCGAGACCCATGACAAAAACCAAGGGGAGCATCATTGGTACGAACGCGCCATTGAAGAACGGCGGACCGACGGAAATCTTGTCACCAGAAACGGCTTCGAGAAACAGCGGATAAAGCGTACCGAACAGAACCGTGCCAGTCGCTGTAGCCAGGATCAGGTTGTTTAGCAACAACCCTGCCTCTCGACTAATCGGCTTAAACAACCCGCCACCTTCCATCATTGGCGCCCGCCACGCATAGAGTGCAAGTGAGCCACCAATTGAAATCGCAAGCAGGCCAAGAATGTATAGGCCTCGCTCCGGATCCACGGCAAAAGCATGCACAGAGGTCAGCAAGCCAGACCGAACCACAAATGTGCCGAGGAGTGACAGCGAAAACGTCAAGATCGCGAGCAGGATTGTCCAGCTTTTGAACGCGTCACGCTTTTCAGTGACAATCGCCGAATGGAGAAGTGCTGTCCCGAGAAGCCAGGGCATAAAACTGACATTTTCAACCGGGTCCCAGAACCACCATCCACCCCAACCCAGTTCGTAATATGCCCACCACGATCCGAGAGCTATCCCCGCAGTCAGGCTGATCCACGCGGCCAGTGTCCAGGGTCGAACCCATCTTGCCCAGGCTGTGTCGATCCGTCCCTCGATCAAGGCTGCGGCTGCAAACGAAAAGACGATCGAGAAGCCGACATATCCAAAATACAGCAGCGGCGGGTGCATCGCGAGGCCGATATCCTGGAGCAGAGGATTGAGGTCAGCGCCATCAAGCGGCGGAGGAAAGACGCGCTCGAACGGATTGGATGTAAAGAGAAGGAAGGACAGAAACCCGACGCTGATCCATGCCTGCATTGCCAAAGTTCGCGCTCGAAGTGTTTCCGGTAGGTTTGAGCCGAAAGCAGCAACCGCAGCACCGAAGATGGTCAGAATGAAGACCCAGAGCAGCAACGATCCTTCATGACTTCCCCAAGTCGCCGCGACTTTGAAGATCATTGGTTTCAGCGAATGCGAATTGTTCGCGACGTTCAAAACAGTGAAATCAGAGACAACAAAAGCGCGCATCAAGGCGGCAAAGGCAAGTCCGACGAAGACGACCTGCCCAAAAGCAGTTGACCGGGCTGAACGCATCCAGAGAAGATTGCCCCGGGCCGCGCCGAAAAGAGGAATAGTCGATTGGACGATGGCCAACGCCAATGCGAGGGCCAGCACAAAATGGCCGAGTTCCGGGGTCATAGGAGCCTCATGATCTTTGGCAGTGGGATCGACTGGTGATCAGTTTCTCAGTCGTCTAAAGCGGCCTTGCGCTTGCGATACTCGTCTTCATCAATCTCACCGCGCGCGAAGCGATCCCTGAGAATGTCCTGAGCACTAGACCCGGAAACACGGTCCTTTTCGCTGAACCAGCGAACGGCGAAGAATATCAGCGCAATAATCACGCCCCAGAACACGATCATCATCAGCCCTCCCAGCATTCCAAATCCACCGCCCCACATGTGGCCGTAATAATCTCCGCCTGGGTCCGCCATGGCGGCCGTCGCGAACAGCGTGAATGCTGCGGTTGTGTTGGTAAGTCTAAGCATGTCGGTTTCCTTTTCTGTCATTTCATGTTTCAGCAACTGGCAATCGAATTGTCGCGATAAGCCCGCCGTCCGGGTGGTTCGCCAGACTGATCTCCCCACCCTGCGCGCGAAGAATGGACCTTGCGATCGACAGGCCCAGCCCATGCCCGCCGGTTTCCAGAGATCGGCTTTCTTCAAGCCTGAAGAATGGGTCAAATACGCGTTCCAATTCTGCGGTTGGAATCCCCGGCCCTCTGTCAGTGACGGAAATTTCTATTTCCCCATCGGCTGATATCCAGCCCAGCGTTGCGGACCCGCCGTAGCGCACCGCGTTCTCGATCACGTTTCGCAATGCCCGTCGAATGGCATTGGGGCGCAATCGAACCGTGACTTCGGGGCCGTCAGAGAGCACAAACGGTACGACCATATCCCCCCGCAGAGCTTCTAGGAACGATTGCAGGTCAACATCCTGCATTGGTTCGTTCCCTGAGAGACCTTTCGCGAAGGTAAGGGTTGCTTCCACCATCGACTGCATTTCTTCGACGGTTGCGACGAGACTCTCTCGGGTTTCGTCTTCCTCTACCATTTCTGAATGTACTCTCATTGCGGTAAGCGGAGATCGAAGATCATGTCCAAGGGCCGCCAGAACCCTCGTTCGGTCGGCAACGAACCGTGTCAGCCTGTCCTGCATGCGGTTGAAACCAGCGGTCAGCTCCCGAACCTCCTGGGGTCCCCGTTCTGGCAACGCGTCTATGTCTTCTCCACGCCCCAATCGTTCCGACGCCCCGGCCAATCGCCGCAGAGGGCCCAGCAGTCCGGTCATGACAAACCAGCTCACTGCGACCAACAGGGCCATTGCCGTCAGACCAAATGTCAGCATGGAATAAAGCGGCCACTGGATCGGCGGACGCTCAAAGCGCGTACTTACGTTCAACCACTGGCCACCGGCGATCGAAATTGAAAGGTTCATCTCGATAGCGGACAGTTCACCTCGCATCATGGCCAAGTGCATCTCGGTCATTTCGTGCGACAGGTTCGGTAGCGGCAGGATCGCGCCTTGGATCTGGTGAAGCTCTACACGAATGTCGCGACTGTAGCTGTCGTTCAGGAGTGCGCGGACGCGGGTTTCAACCAACCCGCCATCCGAATGGTCGCTATGTTGCACAAGCGGCTTCGTCCCGAGGTCAAAGCGAACAAGGGGCGAGTTCGCCGCGCGGATAATTGATGGGCGCAGGTCAGCGGGTGCCTCTTCAATCAAGCGCGCAACATTTGCCGCTCGTCCAGCTGCCTCAAACCCAAGAGCAGCCCGTATGGCGAGGCTTCGTTCATCGGCGAAGAGCCACAGGCTGACAAACTGTGCGATCCCCAACGCGATAATGATGAGAAGAACGAGTTGGATCCGGAGAGATCGTAGGAGCCGCCAGATCATTCGGACACCTCGACGTCGACCGACAGGCAGTAGCCGCCGCTTCTGATCGTCTTGATAATACGTGGACGGAGAATGTCGGGCTCGAGCTTTCGCCGAAGGCGCGAAATCTGGTTGTCAATTTTCCTGTCCAACGGACCAGCGGAAATGCCCTGAGAAAGATCTAGCAACTGATCGCGGCTCAACACCATCCGAGGGCGCTCCAGAAGGACCGTCAGCAGTTTGAATTCTGCGACCGTAAGAGCGGTCTCTTGTCCCGCGTCGTCGAGAAGCACCTGCCGGTCTACATCCAAGGTAAGGTGTGCAAAGCGGACTTTGCGGCCGCTCAGAGATCCGGTGAAGGCTTCTTTGTGCTCGCTTCTTCGCAGGACGGCTTTGATCCTCGCAAGGAGTTCGCGTGGATTAAACGGCTTGGGAAGATAATCGTCCGCACCGATCTCCAAACCGACAATACGGTCCGCATCTTCACCGAGCGCGGTCAACATGATGATCGGCAGTCGCCCTTCGCTTGACAGACGTTGGCAAACGGAAAGGCCATCCTCGCCAGGCATCATGATATCCAGGACCAGTAGGTCGAAGCTTCCGACAGCCAGCTTCGCGTCCATCTCCGCCGCATCCTTGGCAGCGGTTGCTCGCATGCCATTCTTTTCCAGATAGCGGGTTACACTTTTCCGGATCTGTTCATGGTCATCCACGACGAGAATATGTGGCGCGTGTTGCATGGGGCCCTTCTAAAGCATTGGAAATCAGACGGTCAGGTTCCTTTTTGTCGCCAATTGTATCAGCCCCTGTCCATTGCGACAGACGGATACAAATCCACGGGTGTACGTCCTTACATTCAAATGTTTGATGCCAAGTTGTATGAGGTCAAAAGAAGGAAAGGCTTCAAAATGTCCTACTCAACAAAAATTTCTACCGGTCTTCTGGTTGCCGTTCTCACAGCAGGTGCTGCGCTCGCCGATGACAGCCATCACCAAGCTGCGGGCGCTGAAAGCGTCTCTCCCAATGTACTTGCTCAACCGATGGCAGGGACGGGCGGGCCCGGAATGCTGATGGGTGGCGGCATGATGGATCCCAGTCAGATGGCCGAGCATCTTCAGATGATGCACGGCATGATGCGCATGATGATGCAAATGCATTCGGGCATGATGAGCGGAAACGGCAGCATCATGGGACCAAGCACAACCGGTCAAGGTATGTTCCCGATGATGGGGGGCAACATGATGTCAATGTTCGATATGGATGGAAACGGCGCAGTGTCTCCCGAAGAGGCGCATGAGGGCCTTCAGTCGATGCTGTCGGACTATGACGCCGACGGTAACGGCACGCTCTCGATTGACGAATTCGCGTCGCTTCACGCCAAGGCGATGCGCGAGACCATGGTCGATCGTTTCCAGATGCTCGATGCTGATGGCGACGGCCAGATTTCTCAAGGCGAAATAGTCGCCCCTGCCGACAACATGGCACAGGGTATGACAGCAAATCCCGGAATGATGACGGACCAAG
The DNA here is from genome assembly GCF_000715505.1 of Thioclava dalianensis. GTDB lineage: Bacteria > Pseudomonadota > Alphaproteobacteria > Rhodobacterales > Rhodobacteraceae > Thioclava > Thioclava dalianensis. The sequence continues at coordinate 8,035 of NZ_JHEH01000028.1, read as the reverse complement.
ACAACTGAACCCCGTCGTTCAGAATTTCCCCATTCAGGCAAGCCCGTCAACGGTTCGGCGCTTTGGGTTTGCCTGAACAAGATCGAGAGGGCTCAAAATGAGTTATACCTACAACAGACATCTGCCCAATACGGCGATTGATGATGCGGAGATGCGCCTGCGCGAAGCCCTGAAAGAAAAGGGATTTGGTGTACTGACCGAAATCGACGTCCAGGCAACAATGAAGAAAAAGATTGACCGCGACATGGATGGATACCGCATTCTGGGTGCGTGCAACCCTCATATGGCATGGGAGGCCATTGGGCTGGAGCCCCGTATAGGATCGATGCTGCCTTGCAACGTGATCTTGCGGACGGTCGAAAACGGCACTGAAATCAGCGCTGTTGATCCTGTGGCTTCGATGGCCGCTGTCGAGAATGAGAAGCTGCACGAAGTCGCCGCGCAGGTGCGCGATATGCTGCGATCTGCGGTTGACAACGCATAAACTAAACTGAGGAGGCAGACCATGCTGAGCCGCCGTCAAACTTTTGGCCTGTTCGCATCGAGCACCTTGCTTGCCTATTCGCCAGCTTGGGCTGACAACCATGACGTATGGGCGCTCGATACTCTCCATGATGCGCTGAAAAGCGATTTGGCAAGGCTTGTGGACATCCGCAGACCCGAGGAATGGCAAGATACCGGCGTCGCGGAGGGGGCGTGGCCAATCGACATGACCCATCCGCGGTTCGGGGAGCGCCTCTTCGCCGCCCGCGATCTTGCTGCGGGACGCCCGGTCGCCCTGATTTGTCGGACCGGCCATCGCTCAGGTCTCGTAATGAGCAAGTTGCGTGAAGCGAAAGCTGCCGGCTTTGTTGACGCCGTAGGCGGGATGCTTGGCGCCCCGGGGAGATCCGGCTGGATCGAGCAAGGTCTGCCGACAGTAACAAGAGAAGCCGCACTGGCCGCCCTCCCAAGTGAGCTAGCGTGAGACACAAGCTATACCATGACCAATCGTAGAGCCTTCATCGCCGGCTTGGCTGGCCTGCCGTTTGCCACAGGTCCGCTGGCGGCCATCGCACAGGAGAGTGTCAGGGCGTTGGCTATGCCACCATTGCTCGACGCAACCCGCGATCGGCATTTCCGTCTGACTGCCCAAAAGGGCAAGACCGATTTTACAGGACTGGGCGGCGGCGAAACCTGGGGGTTCAACCAATCCTTTTTGGGGCCTACACTACGTCTTCCCGCAGGAGCTTCGACGCAAGCACAGATCGACAATACGCTGTCAGAGAAAATCTCGGTGCACTGGCACGGTATGCTGATACCCGGCGAAGTTGACGGCGGCCCACACCAGACGATTGAACCGGGCACGACTTGGTCTCCCGAACTGGATCTGACACAACCACCCGCTACTCTTTGGTACCACTCGCACGTTCATGGCGACACCGGACGACAAGTTCAAAGGGGATTGGCCGGTGTGATCCACGTTGATGACGGTCGGGACGATGCTCGGGGTCTCCCGATCTCATACGGCGTCGATGATTTGACATTGGTTCTGCAAGACCGCCGGTTCGACCGGCAGGGCCGCATCGATTATGGCCTGTCTATGCCAGATCAGATGATGGGTTTCATGGGAAATGTCATTCTTGTTAACGGTCAGCTAGGCACCCAGGCTGTCGTCCCTCGCGGTATTGTCCGTTTGCGCTTGCTCAACGGCTCGAACGCGAGGATTTATCCCCTATCGTTTTCTGACCGTCGCGAGATGCACCTCATCGCGACGGACAGTGGCTATCTTAATCAACCTGTCGCAATTGAGTCCCTCGTGATCGCTCCCGGCGAACGATACGAAGTCCTCGTCGATTTTTCGGGAGGAGAGGCTGGCACGCTGGTATCCTCTGCAAATCCCAATCAGATGATGGGTGGGATGATGGGCGGCGCGAGCACTGCTGGGGGGAGCTTCGTAGTTCTACCCTTTGGTGTGGATGTGAGACTTCCTGCCCGCATTCTGGAAATACCCGCCGACTTGGGCGGCGTCCTGCCTGACAGTGAGGCCCGATCAGTCAATACACGTCAGATCACACTCGATATGCCAATGGGGATGGGCATGATGATGCGTAGGTCGAATGATCGGTTTGCGATCAATGGGCAGTCCTTCGACATGGGGAGGATAGACTTGTCTCTTTCGAAGGGGGCGACCGAGATTTGGCAAGTCTCCTCAAACATGATGATGCACCCGTTTCATGTTCATGGCGTGAGGTTTCAGGTGCTCGCCGAAAACGGAAAGAAACCAAGCATACAAAATTCTGGCTGGAAGGATACCGTGCTCGTAAATGGCCGTGTCGATATCCTGGTCAGCTTTGAGCAGACGGCAGATCGCGCCAATCCCTTCATGTATCACTGTCACATCCTTGAACACGAAGATGGAGGAATGATGGCGCAGTTCACGGTCACATGATCGTGCAAGCATGGGGATATGGTCGCCTGATTGGTTGTTTGGCGATAGCAACTGTTCTGTCTCTTGCAGTTTTCGGCCTTTTTTCGGGCACGGTTTCTCTGAGCAATCTTGGGGTCGCCTTTTCACAGGCTGAAGTGCAGCGCCATATTGAAAATGCCGGAGCCGTTGGCCCCCTCGCGGTTATTGCACTCATGGCCCTCGCGATTGTCGCAAGCCCCATACCGAGCGCACCAATCGCACTAGCCGCCGGGGCTGCATTTGGCCACTATCTCGGAGCCGCCTACGTAGCCATAGGCTCGGAGCTCGGTGCTACAATCGCATTTGTCATCGCGCGAAAACTCGGTCGAAGCACAGTTCGGCGTTTTTTGGGTAAATATTCAGAGTTCGGGCTGTTGGGGTCGCAAAAGGCTCTGATGTTATCAGTGTTTGCGTCCCGCCTGCTTCCATTCGTTTCTTTCGATGCAATCAGCTATGTTGCGGGCTTGAGCCAACTTCATCTATGGCGCTTCATGCTGGCAACTTTTGCCGGGATTTTGCCGGCGAGTTTTGTTCTTGCCCATTTTGGAGCTGTGGCCATGTCAGGGGATTGGGGAACGGCTGAATGGATCACGATAGGACTTGGGGTTGTGACAGCACTGCCTTTTGTCTTTTTGACCCTCAAAAATAGAAAGCAGATCGACGATGAATAGCGACTATAAAGCGGGCAGCATTTCTCTTTGGGATGCCGTCGCCATGGGGACTGGTGTCATGATTGGCGCCGGAATTCTGGCACTCACAGGCCAAATTGCGGAACTGGCCGGCCCTACCTTTCCACTTGTGTTCATCGTTGGAGCCATCGTTACAGCCTTCAGCGCTTACACTTACATAAGAATGTCCAATGCCTACCCGTCAGCTGGCGGAATTGGAATGATCCTGCAAAAGGCCTATGGACCAACCGCCGTAGCCGCTGCAGCGGCTTTGCTTATGGCTCTGTCAATGGTCATTAACGAAAGCCTAGTCGCACGGACCTTCGCAAACTATTTGCTCCGTGGACTGGGCATTGCACCAGATGGCTTACTGGTTCCGGCAATAGGCGTTGCTCTCATTATCGCAGCCTATGTCGTCAACATCTCGGGCAACCGCTCTGTAGGCTGGATTTCCCAATTGCTCGCCGTACTGAAAGTTGGCGGTATCACTCTGTTTGGGATCTCTGCGCTTTGGGCCGGCGGGTTTACTTTTGGCACAACAGGAGATGGAACAGCTTCACAGGGTCTCAGTGGATTTGTTGGTGCCACAGCGTTGGCAATTCTGGCATTCAAAGGGTTCACGACAATCACCAACAGCGGCGCCGAGATAGTGGACCCACACCGCAACATCGGACGCGCGATCATCATTTCATTGGCGGTCTGCGTAGTGGTGTATCTCTTGGTAGCATTTGCGGTGGGAAGCAGCTTGCCGCTTGGCAAGATCGTCGAAGCAAAAGACTATGCGCTCGCGGAAGCGGCAGCACCGTCCCTTGGGGAAACGGGCTTCTATCTGACCGTCGCGCTCGCTTTGATCGCAACTGCATCAGGCGTGATTGCCAGCATCTTTGCGGTATCTCGTATGTTGGCAATGCTGACAGAGATGAAATTGATCCCGCACAGTCATTTTGGGATGTCAGGCGGAGTCCGCGACCATACACTGATCTACACAGTAGTGATTGCGAGCCTGCTGACCATTCTCTTCGACGTTAGCCGAATAGCTTCTATGGGGGCCTTCTTTTACCTTGTAATGGATATGGTTATTCACTGGGGAGTGTACCGAAACCTTAGGGCCGAGCTTTCTGCGCATGGATGGATCATGTTGACTGCAATCGGTCTCGACGCGATCGTGCTTGTCGTATTCGCTTCACTAAAGTGGCAGAGCGATCCAATGATTGTAGTGGTCGCATTCGCGATCATGGCTTGTGTATTGATCTTTGAGCATTGGTTTCTTCAGCGCACAAAAACCGAGCCACATCAACATGATCACAATGGGAATTGAGTGCTCGCGTGATGACCAGGTATCGAAGCAGTAATTCTTAGCGCTTCCAACATTCAAATTGGTCGGGTTTGAGCGATTTTGAGATCCACTTTGCCGATGTGTAGGACTACTTCCGTTGCCTCAATGCCGGGCGCCAACGCGCGTTTCACCCGAACGACCGTTCTTGCCTCAGTCGCAAGAAGACATGCGTGCCTATGCCGATCTGCTGCGTGCTGATTTCGAGAGCTACATCGCCGACATCCAGGAGTACTTCCGCTGTCTTGATGCCGAGCGCGCCCGCGCGCTTCAGGAGGCGCGCGAGGTCAGTGAAGACTATGGAAGACTGGTCGAGCTATTGGACTGAGCAAACGCATGGGCTTAACCGCCGTCGAGATGGTCAGTGAAGACTATGGAAGACTGGTCGAGCCATTGAAATGAGGAAACGCAAGAGCTTAACCGCCGTCGAGACCCTCGTAGTAGACGAGCGCGGGCATGTTGCGGCGCTGGTGCACGATACGCAGGATGACTGCCGCGCCATCCGCCGCATCGAGCCGCTTGTAGAAGATCACGTGACGCTGGCAATTGACCGACCGCATCCCCGGGACAAAGAGACTCCTGTCCCGGCCCCGGTCGGGATCGCCAGTGATCCGCTCGAAGGCGGTGACCAACTGGCGGTAATAGACGAGCCATTGGTCCCTGCCCCAAGTTCAGCGCGGGCATGTTGCGGCGCTGGTGCACGATGCGCAGGATGACTGCCGCCCCATCCGCGGCATCTAGCCGCTTGTAGAAGATCACGTGACGTTGGCAGTTGACGGACCGCATCCCCGGAACGAAGAGACTCCTGTCCCGACCCCGGTCGGGATCCCCGGTGATCTGCTCGAAGGCGTTAACCAACTGGCGGTAATAGACGAGCCATTGATCCCTACCCCAAGTTTCGACGGTGTAGGCACGGATCTCTTCAAGGTCGGCCCTGGCCCGACCGGAAAGCCGAATAGTCATGTACGGTGTAGGCACGGATCTCTTCAAGGTCGGCTCTGGCCCGACCGGAAAGTCGAATGGTCATGCGGGTCAGCGATCAAACGCATCCGGTTCGAAGGCATGAGCATCGAACTCGGCGAAATCCCCATTTTCGGCCAGGGTGGCTGCCATCTCGAGGTCGGCCTTTAGGGCGTAGAACTGCCGCGCGCCGTCCTTCTCCATCAGCATCCTCGGAGGCTGCTTCCTCTAGGTCGGCCTTGAGGGAATAGAACTGCCGGGCGCCATCCTTCTCCATCAGCCTCCTGACGCCGGCGCGCACGACTTCGCTCAGATTGGCGTAGGCGCCGGACTCGATCTGCGCCTGCACATATTTCTGCATCGGTTCGGTCAGGTGGACGTTTGGCATCAGACTCTCCTATCCATGCTCAATCGTATCAGATACTGACATAGATATTCAAGCTCATGCTCGATCCCAACTTGGGCCCCAAATCGGCTCGCTGGCTGCTCCCGCCCTTCTGATCCCGGATTCCATGCGGAGAGCCGGGCCCGGCAGTTTCCCGATACAGCCCTTCCCGAGGCCACGAGCGCTGCGCCACGCGGTTTGGAGGGCTCATTCGATCTGTCCTTCCGTGACCACTTTCGCGGCCACATTGGAACACCCAATTTCCCCTTTGTAACAGACGTTTGTTTAGCAGCTAACGTGAAAGGGGTCCGCAATTTTGGCCACTTTCAAGACGCAGAAGCAGCCAGAACCGGCGTCAGATCTTGGAAGCGGTCAAGCGACACAAGCGAACAGTCGCAAGCAACCATCAATCAAATCTTCTTGCTATCATTAATGTTGTTTCGTATCGCTGCACCATTATAGATGGAGTCGGCATCATGAAGCACGTGATCCACAGCGTGGCAACAGCCACGGCACTAACCATATCCGGACTAATGGCCTCGTCAGGTCCGGCTCAAGCCTATCAGGTCGACTGTGCAATCCTCCTCTGCCTTGCGGGCGGCTGGCCTGCCTCCGCGCCCTGCGCGCATGCCAGAGCGGTCTTCATTCGGCGGATCACACCATGGCCGATCGAGCCGCCCTTACAAATCTGGCGGTGTCCGATGGGTGTGTCGTTCAACGATCCCAGCCCGATGTCGCCTATGGAACGCCTTAATGACACCACGTTCCGCGATCCGCCCGAACCGCAGGAATCGACTCCGATACCCCTTGTTCACGTCCAAGCAGATGAGCAAGCTGACATCGACATCTCAGGCGACGCCTTTGATTTCGTGCGCAGCATACGGGTCTATCACATCCAGTACCGCCAGCATGAAAACCGAGATGGCGACTGCAATCGCAGCGACTCGACGCGATTGGGGTCCTACGGCGTGCAGGGCGACTACCGATGGACAAGATCCACCGTGGGCCAGGTGCCAGCCGCATCCGGCCTGAGCATCCCGAATGGATGTGGCAGCTACTTCTACCGTTCCGTCTTCGTCGACTGGCGTGATCACGCCGGGAACTATGGTTCTGAAGAAGTTCGCTACTGACAAAATCTGCGCGCGGTTTTGCCGCGCGCGTCATCTCAACCCCGCACGTAAGGCTGTGCAAAACCCCCGAAAAGGAGACGACGCCAGACCGTGAAGCCTGACGCCGTGCTAGAAAACTCCGTGAACAAGAGTTTCCTAGCGCACCGCTAAAACACCTGCAACCAGCAAAGTTGTTTTGCTGGCAAGAATGTTGTTGTCTCACGACATGGCGTCGGTTCTCCAAGGAGACCTCGACCATGGAACCTACGACCGGCCTGATCCTGCGACGGATCACGCAGACAAATCTCTCTGTTGCAGCGCACAAGCTTGCTACCCTCATCCTCGATGCCATCGCCTGGAAGGATGGCTACAACGGTTTGTCGCGCGGAACGGCAGCCTTCACCCTCTCTGCCCTAGCGGAGAGGATGGGTGTTTCACGACAATATCTTTCGGTTCTTTTGAGCGAACTTGAGACGTCGGAGTTGCAGCTCGAGCGGGCGAAGCCGAATGGCAAGTTCGCGCCCTGGATCTTTCGGTTTTCCGCCTTCGACAAGGAGAGTGAACCCCATGATCTCGTGTCAGGTGAAGACGACACATCACTATCTAGAGATAATAATAACAAAACTATCTTCTCAGGGCTGATCGATATCACCGCGAGTTCGAACGTTTTTCAGACCAGTTGGGCAGAGCTCATCAAAGCGAAACTATCTTCTCAGGGCTGATCGATATCACCACGAGTTCGAACGTTTTTCAGACAAGTTGGGCGGAGCTCATCAAAGCAGCGAAGGCCACGTTGCCCTGCTGGAACATCGACACCCAGGTCATCTGGGATCGCTTCCTTGCCTTCAACCGGTCCCGAGGCAACGGCAGGGTGCCGGCCGGCTTCCTGCTTGGCTTCATGCGCCGATGGCGAAATTCGTGGGGAACTCCAACTTGTCCCGCGGTCAAGCCGCCCGCGAGACCAATAACGGATCCCAAAGAGCGCGAATTGCTGAGACAGATGCAAGCCGCACCAACTGCGAACCGCCAGTTCCACGCGTCCGACTTGTGTCGCTTGATCGGACACGCTGCCTACGAAGCGCGGGTACTCGATGTGATCCGCAAGTTTGGGTGCCAGAGGTTTTCAGCAAC
>NZ_JHEH01000027.1 GCF_000715505.1 Thioclava dalianensis | reverse complement strand
CCGCCGCTGTCGGTGTCGGGCGGGGAGACGGAGGGAAAGCGCGTTCGGGGCTGCGAATCACTGGGCGGTAGGGCCCGATTCGCGGATCAGACGGGCTCGGCTTCGAATTTGCGCCACATATCGCGGAAGCCTGCACGGGCGTGGCACAGCTCAAGCCAGCGGGCCAGACGCGGGTAGGCGTCGAGGAGCTGCGGATAGGCCATCCCGTAGCGCAGGATCTCGGCGGTGTTGATATCGGCCACGGTGAAACGCCCGCCGACCATGTGGCTATGCCCTTCCAGATGGGCTTCGAGCGCTGCGAGCGGGCGCGCCAGCTTGCCGGTGAGCCGCGCGATCTCTTGCCGTCCGGCCTCGCTGTCTTGCTCGCCCCGCCGATAAAGCAGCGTCAGCGCCAGCGTGTCATTCTCGATCCAAGTGGCGGCAAAGAGCGCCCATTGCTCCATCAGGGCCAGCTCGCGCTCATTGGCGGGGGCGAGCGGTCCGCCGGACTTGCGTGCGAGATGCAGGTTGATGGCCAGCGATTCCGCCAAGATCAGCCCATCATCCTCAAGCACCGGGATCGCGCCCATCGGTGAGAGCTTGCGAAACTCTGCCGAGCGCGTGTTGAGCGGCGCGTCGGGTGCCAACGGATCGGCGAGGCGCACGGCCTGCACGACATGGGTCAGCTTGAAGGGCAGTTTGATCTCTTCAAGCAGCCACAGGGCGCGGCTGGCGCGGGAATGGTAGTTTCCGTAAAGCGTGGTCATCAGGATCTCCCTCTGTTGCACATGGTATGCCGGTGCGCAGCAGGAAATGGAAAGCCCGCATGCTGCGAGTTTTTGTCAGATGTGACATCGGTTCACACGACTTTGTTCGCCGCGCCGCGCGTCTCATTTGATGCGATCCTTTCGGCGCAATGCGTATTTGTTGGGCAGTGGCGGCACCGGGTGTAGGGTGGCGGCAAAAACACGCCCAAGCGCCGTGCGCGTAAACTTGCCCTCGCTCTGAGTGCCCCCCATCTCATCTTTATGGATAGGGAGGTTGCTGTGGATTGGAATGAGCGCTTTTCGGGTGTGGATTACCTATATGGTCGCGCGCCCGCCGATTTTGTCGCACGCCAGCAATGGCGCATTCCGCGCGGTGCCAAGGTCCTGTCGATTGCCGAGGGCGAGGGGCGCAATGCCGTCTATCTCGCAGAGCAGGGCGCGCAGGTGACAGCGCTCGAATCGTCGGCCAATGCGCGTGGCAAGGCGGCCGATCTGGCGCGTGAGCGCGGCGTGTCGCTGGCGTTCATTTCCGATGATCTGCGTGGATATGACTGGCCAGATGGCATCTATGATTTTGTTTTAGGGTGCTTTTTCCAGTTTGCAGACCCGGCGTTCCGCGATGAGATTTTTGATGGGATCGCGCAGGCCCTCACGCCCGGCGGGATCGCGATGATCCACGGTTTTGCCCGGCGTCAGCCCCGATATGGCAGCGGCGGGCCAGGGCAGGTTTCGCAGCTCTACGATCTTGATCTGCTGCACCAAGCCTTCCCGCGCTGGGAGGTGCTGCATCAAGCGGATTACGACGCCGATCTCGATTCGGGTACAGGGCATTCGGGGCGCGCGGCATTGATCGATTTCGTCGTGCGAAAGCCCGAGCGCTGAGCGTGTTTGCCAAAGGGCCTTAAACGGCGATGTCGGGCGGTTCCGTCGTAGAAATCTTGCGTGTGCGCGGAAAGTCGCGCAAGAAATAGTGCCTGTTCCGCAGCTTGGCAGACCAAATGTGTCTGGCCGCACAGCGATTAGGGCTTGGGCTATCCTCCGCTTCGTGTAACGATCGAGATCGTAACAATTTTCAACGATTGGGAGATCACGATGCGCAAGACCCTTCTCGCCCTTTGCCTGACGCTGCCTGCTGGAATGGTTGCAGCCCAGTCGCCCGACGATGCCGTGAAGGCGCGTCAGGGCTTTTTCCATCTGCTCAGCGCCCAGATGTCCGTGCTCGCGCCTATGGCTCAGGGCAAGACGGAGTTCAACGCCGACACAGCAGGCGTTGCGGCCAATAACATGGTGGCGCTGACCAATGTCGATATCACGCCGCTCTTCGTGAAGGGCACTTCGACCGACACGATGAGCAACACCCGTGCCAAGCCCGGGATCTGGGAAAAACCGAGCGATTTCACCGCGAAATATGCCGCGTTGAAAGAGGCGGTGGCAGCGCTTCCGGCAGCGGCGGCCAGCAAGGACACGCTCGGCCCGGCGCTCGGTCAGGTCGGCGGCGCATGCAAGAGCTGCCATGACGAATTCCGCGCGAAGTAACTCGATGCAGGCGGACAGCTCTTCCAAAGCTCGTGTCGTGAAGGTCTGGGATCCGGTTGTGCGGTCGTTCCACTGGCTCTTGGTGCTGGCGTTTGCCGGTGCCTGGGGCTTGGGGGAATGGGGCCCGAACCAGATGACTTGGCATTTCTATTTTGGCTACACGATCGGGGGCCTTGTGGTGATCCGCCTGATCTGGGGGCTTATCGGGCCGCGCCCCGCACGGTTCACGAGCTTCATCTATGGGCCGAACGCCACCCTGCGTTACCTGCGCCATCTGCCCACGCGCAATGCCTCGCATTGGCCGGGCCATAACCCGCTGGGCGCATGGTCCGTCTTTGCGATGCTCGGGCTTTTGATTTTGCAGGTTCTCACCGGGCTGACATCGGATCCGCAGGATTTCATCAATGTCGGTCCTTGGGCGCAATATGTGCCCGACAGCATCTCACAAAGCCTGTCGCCCAATGTGCATGAGACGATCTCCAGCGTGCTGCTGATCGTGGTCTGCCTGCATATCGCGGCGGTTCTGTATTACCGGTTCTGGAAGCGTGAAAATCTTATCAAGCCGATGATCACCGGCAAGAAGATCGTCAAAGAGGATTGAGCGCTTGACCGGTTGAACCTGCGGGGCTAGCGATCCCGCATGACCGATCTCGCCCCATCCCAAACGGCGCCCATGCCGATCGCCCGCCATATGCGGGCGATCTGTGTTTTGGGCTTGCCGCTGATCGGTTCCAATCTCGCCCAGATGCTGCTCAACGTCACCGACACGGTGATGGTCGGCTGGTACGGGGTGGAGGCGCTCGCCGCGCTCGTTCTGGGATCGTCCTATTTCTTCTCGCTGTTCATGCTGGGCAATGGCGTGGCGCTGGCGGTCATGGGGCGGGTCTCGGCCAGTCTTGGGGCGGGCGACGAGGTGCAGGCGCGGCGCGACACGCGCATGGGGATCTGGGTTTCGGTGCTCTATGGCGTAGCCGTGCTGCCGCTGACATGGCATTCCGCAACGGTGCTGGGCTGGCTGGGCCAGACGCCCGAAATCGCGGCTTTGGCGCAAGAGTATCTGCGCGTGCTGGGCTTTGCCTTGGCGCCTGCGCTGTCGATGATGGTGCTGCGTTCCTATCTTTCGGCACATGAGCGCACGCAGGTGCTGTTGTGGATCACGCTGGGCGCGGTCGTGTTGAACGCGGCGATCAACTGGCTGCTGATCTTCGGCAATCTGGGCGCGCCCGAGATGGGCGTGCGAGGGGCTGCGATTGCCTCGCTGAGCGTCACCTGCCTGAGCCTTGTGGCGCAGGCGATCTATGCCGCGCGCGCGCCGGGGCTGCGCCATATTGCGCTGTTCTCGCGGTTCTGGCGGCCCGATTGGGAGACCCTTTGGAGCGTCGTGCGGATGGGCGTGCCGGTCGGGCTGACATCGGTGGCGGAGGGCTCGATGTTTCAGGCCTCGGCGCTGATGATGGGCTGGGTCGGCACGATAGAACTGGCCGCCCATGGGATCGCGCTCGAAATCACCACGGTGGTTTTCATGATCCATGTGGGCCTGTCGAACGTGGCGACGGTGCGTGCCGGTCGGGCGCATGGTGCGCGCGATTCGCGGCGTCTGCGCGACGGGGCCCTTGTGGTGGTGAGCCTGTCGCTGGGCGTGGGGCTGCTGGCGATGGCGGGCTTCTTTGCCTTCGGTGCGCCGCTCTCCAAGCTGTTTCTGGATGCCGATAACCCGGCGACCCCGCAGATCGTGGTCTTTGCCGCCCGCTTCCTGATGGTCGCGGCGCTGTTTCAGCTGTTCGATCTGATGCAGGTGATGGCGTTGGGGCTTTTGCGCGGGGTGCAAGATACCCGCGTGCCGATGTGGATGGCAGTGCTCAGCTATTGGCTGATTGGCATTCCGATGAGCTATGTTCTGGCCTTCCCGCTGGGTTTTGGCGGGGTGGGGCTCTGGTTTGGTCTGGTGATCGGGCTGGCCTGCGCAGGCGCGCTGATGATGACCCGCTTCTGGCGCGGGCCGTGGCTGGCGCCGATGTAAGCGGGCGGGCCGTGTTAATTCACGCCCAGCCCTGCGCGCATCAGCCCTTTGCGCACCCGACCCAGCGAGTAAAGCGCGCCCAACACGCCCGCGCGCAGATCGCGCAGCGGACGGGCTTCCACCATCGAGATCCGGTTGAGCATGTCGATCCCGATCTCGCGGGCCTTCACCTCGGGCCAGCGGCGGCGGTGATAGGTGTCAAGCATCGCGCGCTCGCCCAGATGCGCAGGGTCGCGGTCGCATAGCTCAAGCAGGCAGGCCAGATCGGCGAGGCTCATGTTGAGCCCCTGCGCCCCGATGGGCGGGATGACATGGGCGGCCTCTGCGATCAGCGCCACGCGCTGGGCCGAAAACCGATTGGCGATCTGCGTCATCATCGGCCAGAGCGCGCGGCGGGTCTCTAGCTTGAGCGGCCCGAGAAGGCCGGTGGAGCGCTCCAGCATCGCGGCCTCGAATTCGTCCACGGGCAGGGCTGCGAGACGTTCGGCCTCGGCGCCGCGCTCCATCCAGACCACCGCAGAGGAGGGCATCCCGTCGCGATCAGGCAGCGGCACGAGGGTGAAGGGGCCACCCGAGCGGTGGATCTCGGTCGAGACATTCTGATGCGGGATCGGATGGGTGACCGCGAAGGCCAGCGCCTTTTGACCGTAATGGGTGGGCGAGACGCTCAGCCCAGAGGCCTCGCGGATATCAGAGTTGCGACCGTCGGCGGCGATCACCAGCCGGGCGTGCACATGACTGCCATCGCTCAGCGTGACCTCGGCGCCGCTCTCGCGCGTGGCGAGGGCCGTGGTCGCGATGCCGGGGCGGAAATCGACCTGCGGGATTTCGGCCAGACGTGCGACCATCTCGCGGCGCAAGAGCCAGTTGGGGAAGTTCCAGCCGAACGGCTCCTGCGACAGCTCGGCGGCGTTAAAGTCGCGCGTCAGTCGCGCTGTGGAGGTCTCGCCGCCTGCATCGACAATCCGCATGATCTGCAAGGGCGCGGCATGCGGCGCAAGGCGCGCCCATAGGCCTGCGGCCTCAAGCACCTTGCGTGCGGGCTGCAAGAAAGCCGTGCTGCGCATATCGGCCCCGGCATCCGACTCGGTCGTGACGGGCGGGTTCGGATCGACGCAGATCGTGGTGAAGCCCGCCGTGCCAAAGGCCGCCGCTGCGGTCAATCCGGCGACGCCGCCGCCCGAGATCAGGATATCGGTTTGCTGGATGTGCTGCGACATGAGGAGGCCTTTCGAAATACCCCGACACAATGCGCGTTTCGCGCGGCCAGTGCAATCGCGAGCGGCCCCCGCAACCCGGCGACATCTGCGCACAGGCAGCTTGCAGCTGATACGACCAAAAAGGGGCCAGCTTGCCCCTCTCGCCTGTGCGAAATTGCGCAGAGTTAGCCGCCTGCGGTCATGATCACCAGCAGCACGAGCATGCCCCATGCGGCGCAGACCGCCCAGAGGATCAATCCGCCAAGCCCCATTGTCGCTGTCAATCCAGCGGCAATCCCGATGATGACAATGGCCAGCAGATACATCGTGCGCGCCGAGATCTCGCCTTCTGTCTCGGCGTGGTGGTCGGACTGGTGCGCATGTTGCGCAAGGCCGCGTTCAGCGGTCGTCGTGGTCATCTTCAAGTCTCCCTTGCCTATCTCCCAGATAGCTTGGACCGATTTAGCGGTCGTAACGGTTCGTGGGGAGTCCCTGATGCGTGCCAAAACGTCGCATGCTTGGGGCTAGCCCTGAGCCAGCCGCGCGAGAAAGCCCGCAAGATCGTCTGTGTGGTGTTGGATGAACGGCTCTGACACGGGCTCCGGGGCGACATGGATCGTGCGCATGCCGAGCGCGTGGGGGTGGCTCAGATTGCGCGGATCATCCTCGAACATCGCGCCCCGGGCGGGCGTGATCCCCGCTTTGGCAAAGACGGTATCGAAGGCCTGCGCGCGCGGCTTGGGATGGAAGTCGGCGTGCTCGACGCCGTAGATGTCTTCAAAAAGCCCCGACAGCCCGCGCGCCTCAAGCACGCGTTTCGCATAAGGTGCCGAGCCGTTGGTATAGACGATCTTGCGGCCGGGCAGGGCCGAGATGCCCGCACGCAATGCCACATCATGCTCCAGATGATCGAGCGAGATCTCATGCACCTCGTCGAGAAACGGCACCGGATCGACGCCGTGCTCATGCATCAGCCCGGCAAGCGTCGTGCCATAAAGCTGCCAGTAGTGACCGCGCAGGTAATTGGCCTGCGCGCGATCCACGCTCAGCGTGCGCATCACGAAATCCACCATCCGCAGCTCGATCTGATCGAACAGCCGCGCCGAGGGCGGATAAAGCGTGTTGTCGAGGTCGAAGACCCAGTCGGTCACGTCGGAGAAGTCGCTATGCATCATGCGGCGCACCCTAAGAGGGCCGGCGCTGCGGTGCAATCTGCTTGTCTTCCGCCCGGGCGCGGGCCTACTCTGCCCCGGTATCAAGGCAGGACATATGCAAAAAGACGCCTACACACTCATTCTCGAAGCGATAGATGCGGGGATTTACCGCCCCGGCAACCGGTTGGTGGAATCCGAGCTCGCCGAGCGGTTCGGGGTGTCGCGCACGCCGGTGCGCGAGGCGTTGCAGCGCCTTGAGACGCAGCAGATGCTGGCGCGCGATGGCCGTTCGCTGATCGTAGCCTCGCTGGATCATAACCAACTGGCCGAGCTTTATGTCGTGCGCGCAGAGCTGGAGGCGCTGGCCGCGGGGCTTGCTGCGAAACATGCCGCCCCCGAGGAGGTCCGCGTCTTGCAGACCATGATTGATGAGGATCGCGGCCAACTCGACTCGCCCGAAGCGCTGAGCCGTTCGAACCGGCGCTTCCATCACCAGATTCATCTGGCCTCGCATAACCGCTATCTGGTGCAACAGCTTGATCTCGTGCATCGCTCGATGGCCTTGCTGGCGACGACCTCGCTTGCGGTGACAGGCCGTGTCGAGGCGGCACTGGCCGAGCATCAGGCGATTGTCGATGCGATTGCGGCGGGCGATGGTGAAGCTGCGGCTGCGGCGTTGCGGCTCCATATCTCGCGCGCCTTTGAGACCCGGCTCAAGCTGGATGCCGATGGGCACGGCACGGTCGGGCATTGGGCCGAGGCGTTGTAATTAATCGATCAGCGGCGCGCGGTTCAGGCGCGGCATGACCGGCTGTGTGAGGCTGGGCAAAGGGCCGTCTTGCGCCACGGGATGCATATGGGTTGGGGCGATATCATAGATTCCATGGCGGGTTTTTTCCCAGTAGAACGGCCGCAGGATCACCTCGTAGATCGCCTTCCAGCCCGCCAGCGCGCCGAGCGGAAAATAGGCCATAAGCGTGGGCACCCATTTGATCAGGTGCCGATGCTCAGCCCCGCGGACCGCCCACATACCGACCGCGATATTGATCAGCTCCGAGCCCACGAACACCGCCATCATCGGCCAGAAGGCAATGGCGGGGATATGCGAGGCAATCGGGTGCCAGATGCCCAACAGCGTGAGCCAGAAGCTCCATAGCACCGGCGCGAGGATATATTGCGACAAGGAGCCGAGGATCAGGATCTGCACGCCGATAAAGCGTTTCGGTCCCAGCTCGCGCCAGAGCCGCGCGGGGTCGCGCATATGCACGGCCCATGTCATCGCATAGCCCTTGAGCCAGCGAGAGCGTTGCTTGACCCACGGGATCGCGCGGCAATTGGCCTCTTCATAGGTGACGGCGGGAATCAGCTCTGTGCGGTATCCGTGCCGGGCGAGCCGTACGCCCAGATCGGCATCTTCAGTGACATTATGCGCGTCCCAGCCGCCAAGATCCTCCAGCGCGTCGCGGCGGAAAAATAGTGTCGTGCCGCCCAGAGGCACCACAAAGCCCAGCCGCGCAAGCCCCGGCAGAAACATCCGAAACCACGTCGCATATTCGATCGTGAAGCAGCGCGCGAGCCAGTTTGTGCGCGGGTTGTAGTAATCCAGAATGCCCTGCAGGCAGGCGGTCTGCGGAGGGGCCTGCGCAAAGCGGCGCGCCACCACGTGAAGCTGATCGGCGGCGGGCGCATCCTCGGCGTCCCAGATGCCGATCACCGAGCCACGACAGAAGCTGAGCGCATAGTTGAGCGCGCGGGGCTTGGTCTTGATCGGGCCGTCGGGAACCGTCACGACCCGCATCCATCGCGGAAGATCTGCTTGGCTAAGCGCCTCTTGGGTCATCTGGTCGCTTTGTTCGACCACCAGCAGAATATCGAGCAATTCGCGCGGATAGGTGAGCGTGCCGAGGCGTTTCACAAGGCGTGCGGCGATATCGGTCTCATGAAAGAGCGGCACCATGACCGAGATGATCGGCAGCCGTGGCATCGGGCCATGTTGGGCGCGCAGGACCTCGGGCGGGCGGGCCTGCATCTTGCGCAGGGCTAAAAATTCCGAGGTAAAGGCCATCAGCTTCAGCCCCATCGTGCCGATCAGGGTCAGCATCACCCAACCAAAAAGCAGCCAGAGCAACAGATCAGGGGCGAGATAGAGCCCGACAAGCAGGGCCGCGACGCAGCCACCCGCAATGCGCGCCGCGCGGGCTTCGTTGCGGTTGCGGCAGCTTTCGCGCGGGTCCACCTTAATCTCGGCGCGGCGCACCAAGGCCGTCTGACGGCGCGCCAGCAGGCTTTCGTGGATGCTGCGTTCGTCCGCGACCACCATGCGGCAGGGGCCGAACCGGGCCACAAGGGTGGGCTTGAGCCTTAGGAAATCTTCGGGGCGGGCGGTGGCGATCACGGTCTCGCCGCCCAGTGTGCACCACGGCACCATCGCCTCTGACAGGCAGCGCTCCGGTCCGATTGCATCGATCAGGCGGGGGTCGGGGGGCTGTGCGATGAGATCCACGACCGAGACCGACCATTGCCGCGCGAGGGCGGCCATCAGGACCGGCTCGCGTACCCAGCCATGGGTCAGCAGAATATCCCCGAGCCTTACATCTTCCCGGCGTCGCAGCGCGAGCGCCTTGAGCAAATGTCCCGGCTCGACCGCGCCCATCTCAAGCAGGATCTGTCCAAGCGGTGTGCGGCGTGGGCGAGCGGCTGTCGTGGCGCGCGCGGACCCGCTGGGATCGCCACGCGCGCGCATCTGTGCCGAGAACGGGCCTGCCACCGCATCCGCGCCGAGGGCAAACTCCAGTTTGATCGGCGTGGCATGTGCCATGATTTGCAGCTCCCCGGTGACGGCTCACACGGTCAAGCATGCGGGGGGCAGGGTTAACGACACGTTAACTCCGCCCCTTCCGATCAAAAATGTCTTAAGCGGCCCGGGTGGGGGTGCGATCAGGACGCTTTGCGGGCGCGGATCGCATCGGCGAAGCGCTCAAACAGGTAGTAGCTGTCTTGCGGGCCGGGGCTGGCTTCGGGGTGGTATTGGACCGAAAACACCGGGCGGTCTTTGAGCGCGATGCCGCAATTCGAGCCGTCGAACAGCGAGACATGGGTCTCGTCCACGCCATCGGGCAGGGTCTGGCTGTCCACGGTGAAGCCGTGGTTCATCGAGGTGATTTCGACCTTACCGGTGGTCAGATCCTTCACCGGGTGGTTGGCCCCGTGATGGCCGTGATTCATCTTGATCGTCTGCGCGCCGAGGGCGAGCGCCAGCATCTGGTGGCCCAGACAAATCCCGAAGACCGGCAGGTCGGTCTCCAGCACGCCCTTGATCATCGGCACGGCATAGGCACCGGTCGCGGCAGGATCGCCCGGACCGTTGGACAGGAACACCCCGTCGGGCTTGAGCGCGAGCACGTCTTCGGCGGTGGCGGTGGCCGGCAGAACCGTCACATCGCAGCCCGCCGAGGCCAGACAGCGCAGGATGTTGCGCTTGGCGCCGAAATCGATCGCCACGACCTTGAGGTCGTTGCCCTTCGCGGGCTGGTAGCCCTCGGGCCAGGCCCAACGCATCTGATCCCAGCTATAGCTTTGCGCACAGGTGACATCTCTGGCCAGATCGAGCCCTTCAAGGCCGGACCATTCGCGCGCCTTGCGGACCAGAGCCTCGATGTCGAATACGCCATCGGGATTGTAGGCGAGGGCCACATGCGGCGCGCCTTGCTGGCGAATCGCACGGGTCAGGCGTCTTGTGTCGATCCCACCCACGCCGATCCGGCCGCGCTTGGCCAGCCAGTCCTCGAGCGTCTCGGCCGCGCGCCAGTTGCTGGGCTCGGTCGGATCCCATTTCACGACCATGCCTGCGGCGACGGGCTCTGCGGTCTCGTCATCCTCGGGCGTCACGCCCGTATTGCCGATATGCGGGAAGGTGAAGGTCACGACCTGACCGGCATAGGACGGGTCGGTCATGATTTCCTGATAGCCCGTCATCGCGGTGTTGAAGACCAGCTCGGCCACCGTTTCGCCCGGTGCGCCAAAGCCGCGCCCGTAAAAGAGTTGTCCGTCTGCCAGCGCGATGAGCGCGGTGGGCTTTTCCGATGCGGTGTGGCTTACAGGCATGGCACGTTTCCCCCGAGACAAAATTCGCCGGAATTTAGGCGCGCGGCGCAGGCGGGTCAAGGGGCGTTAGGATATTTGTATTGTTCAACATTTTCAAACACTTGGCTCGGTTGTGTGCATTTCGCAATGGGGCTATTGTAGCGCCCTGATGCATAGGGGACGTGGATCATGGAAATGCGCGAACGGCTTTCAGCCGCACTTAAGACTGCAATGAAGGAAAAGGATCAGGAGCGGCTTTCGACGCTGCGGCTGATCAATGCGGCTATCAAAGATCGTGAGATCGCGATGCGCGCCGAAGGCGAGGGGGAGCAAACGGTCGGCGATCCCGAAGTTCTTGCGATCATGGGAAAAATGGTCAAGCAGCGTCAGGAAAGCGCACGCGCCTACGAAGAGGGCGGGCGGCTGGAACTCGCTGAAAAGGAGCTCTCGGAGATCTCGGTGATCGAGGATTTCCTGCCCCGCCAGCTCTCGGAAGAGGAGGTCTCGGCGGCCATTGATGCCGCGATTGCCAAGCTCGGTGCAGATTCGATCCGCGATATGGGCCGAGTGATGGGCGAGCTGAAAGGCCAATATACCGGCCAGATGGATTTCTCGCGGGTTGGCCCGCAGGTGAAGGATCGCCTATCCTCCTGAGCGCCGGAACTGCGACCCCGCCACGGCGTTCCTTTTGGGAACTCAGCCAAGGTGGGGCCCATGAAAGCACAATCCAAATCTCAGCAGCGCGCCGCCGGGGCGGCGCTTTCCGCCAAGCGGGGCGAGGCGAAGGTCTCGGACCTTCAGGGCGCGTCGCGCGAGATGTATGACACGATGAGCGAGGCCGAGCTTGAAGAGATGGCCTCGACTCCGCGCTCTGATTTGCCCGAAAATAGCTCTTAGGCTCAGGCCTAGCGCGGCATGCCGATCGGGGCGCGCGCCAGATCGAGATTGCGGCGCAGCTCATCATAAAGCGCGCGGCGTTCCTCGGGGGTGAGAAACGCGCCCAGCTCAACCTCGCGCGGACCTCCTGTCAAAGTCAGGTAATCGGGCACCGGCCCGCCGGAGCGGTCCAATGCGACCCGAACCCAATGCGGATTGGCCTCCCAATGGCGCGCGGGTTTGCGGCCCGGATCGTGCCGCGTCAGCCGCAAGCTACGCGGGCTCAGCGAGAGAACCTCCAGCACTTCGCCCGTGCGATAGCTATGAGACAGCGCCCACCACACGCCCGCCACGGCCATCGCGATGAAGGCCAAAACCCACCACATCTCAATCGTGCCCAGCAGCGCCAATAGCGGCAGGCTCACCATCACCAGTGTGATCGCGATGAAGATAACGAAGCCTTTGCGCGGCAGTGAGCGATAGGGCCACAGATGAAGCTCCGTGGTGTCTGGGGGCAATTGCGCTCCGGCGTCGCTCTGGGTCCAGCGATAGGGCATCGGGCTACTCGTTGAGAAACTGGTTCAGATGATAACCCCGATCGGCGCTTGGGCAAAGCGCACCGATCCCGAGGCGATACGAAAATGGCCCCGGATCACTCCGGGGCCATGCAAGGCTGCTACGCAAGGGCGCCGCTAATGCGCGTGGGCGTGATCCCAGTCCTCACGTTTGGGAAGCTGCTCGAACGTGTGCTCCGGCGGTGGGCAGGGCAGGGTCCATTCGAGCGTATCGGCATATTCGTTCCAATAGTTGTTCTCGGTCACGCGCTTGCCCCAGATCAGGGTGTAGAACACGATCCCGATGAAGAAGAGGAAAGATGCGAAGGACAGGAACGCGCCCATCGAGCTGAGATAGTTCCAGGTCGCGAAGGCCTCCGGATAGTCGATATAGCGGCGCGGCATGCCCTGACGGCCGAGGAAGTGCTGCGGGAAGAAAATCATGTTCGAACCGATGAACATCATCCAGAAATGCAGCTTTCCGGCCCATTCGGGATATTGCCGACCCGACATCTTGCCGATCCAGAAATAGACACCGGCAAAGATTGCAAAGACCGCACCAAGGCTCATCACGTAATGGAAATGCGCCACGACGTAATAGGTGTCGTGATAGACGCGATCCAGCGGAGCCTGGCTGAGTACCACGCCGGTCACGCCGCCGATGGTGAACAGGAACAGGAAGCCGAGCGCCCAGAGCATCGGGGTTTTCAGCTCAATCGAGCCGCCCCACATCGTGGCGATCCATGAGAAGACCTTCACGCCGGTGGGCACCGCGATCACCATCGTGGCGACCATGAAGTAGCTTTGCTGTGTGAGGCTTAGGCCGACCGTGTACATGTGGTGCGCCCACACGACAAAGCCCAGCACCCCGATTGCCACCATCGCATAGACCATCGGCAGGTAGCCAAAGACCGGCTTTCTGGAGAAGGTCGCGATGACGTGGGAGATGATGCCAAAGCCCGGCAGAATGATGATGTAGACTTCCGGGTGGCCGAAGAACCACAAGATGTGCTGGTAGAGGATCGGATCGCCACCGCCAGCCGGATCAAAGAAGGTGGTGCCGAAATTGCGGTCCATCAGCAGCATGGTGATCGCGCCTGCCAGCACCGGAAGCGACAGCAGGATCAGCCACGAGGTGACGAAGATCGACCAGGCAAAGAGCGGCACCTTGTGCAGCGTCATGCCCGGTGTACGCATGTTGAGGAAGGTGGTGATCATGTTGATCGCGCCGAGGATCGAGCTGGCGCCCGAGACGTGCACGGCAAAGATCGCGAGATCCATCGAGTAGCCGCCCTCGTTGACCGATAGCGGCGGGTAGAGCACCCAGCCCACGCCCGAGCCCATGCCGCCACTGCCGCCCGGTGCGAGCAGCGAGGCCACGCCCAGCGAGGTGCCTGCAACATAGAGCCAGTAGCTGAGGTTGTTCATCCGCGGGAACGCCATGTCGGGCGCGCCGATCTGCAGCGGCATGAAGTAGTTGCCAAAGCCGCCAAACAGCGCCGGAATCACGACGAAGAACATCATCAGCACGCCATGATAGGTGATCATGACGTTCCAAAGATGGCCGTCGGGGGTACATTCCGCAGAGGCGTTCGCGATGAAGCGCGCGCCTTCCTGACACATGTATTGAACGCCTGGCTCCATCAGCTCAAGGCGCATATAAACCGTGAAAAGGACCGAGATCAGACCGACCGCACCTGCGGTAAACAGGTAGAGGATCCCGATATCCTTGTGATTGGTCGACATGAACCAACGGGTGAAAAACCCGCGAGGATCATGCTTACCATCGCCGTGAACGGCTGCATCCGCCATGATGTTCTCCCATATCTTCGTGCAGGCCGGGGCTCCCTCCCGTGACCTGACTCAGCGTGACGTTATGGGGATTTTATCCTCGGGGCAAGATTGTCAGACACGCGGACGTGAAAATTTGTCGCGGTTGCGTGAAGTCTGCGTGTGCTCTGCCGTGAGCTTGGGCGCGGCGCGAGCGGGTGGCGCGGCGCAAGGCCGGGACGCGAACGCCCCGACCTATATCAGTCCGATCAGTTCGCCGGGTTGTTGGGCGACACGGCCGCCGAGGCGAGATAGGCCGCGATATCGGCCTGATCATTCCGTTGTTTGTAAGTCATGCCGGTGCGGGCATTGTCGATGCCAAGCTCTTTGTTGAGCCAATCCTTGGGATCGGTCATGTAGGGGATCAGCATATCTTCGGTCCAGACCACGCCTTTGGCGCCAACTTCCTGGATCGATTCCTTGTATTTGAAGCCCGGTTCGCTGGCGACCTGACGCCCGACGATGTTGTAGAGGTTCGGGCCGACCTTGCCGCCTTTGACGACGGCAGTGCCGTCGGGCTTGATGATCGAGTGGCATGCTTTGCAGCGTTTGAAGTCGCTTTCGCCCTTGGCGACATCCTGCGCGAGCGCGGGGCCGGCCAGTGTGATCGCAGCGAGCGTGGCAATCAGGCTGAGTTTCATCGCATTTTCCTTGTCTTGCGGTAGCTGGCGGAGCCGCTCGGCCCTGCCGTCATTGGCAGCGTCGCTGCCTTGGGCGCTTTTTAGCACGCAGCACGGGGGCTTTGTCAGCCGTTTTCTGGGCTTGAGGCGGGCAGAGCGCCGAAGCTGTGCGCGAATGTCGCACGTAACGCCACGTCCAGATCGGGCATCGTTGCGGGGATTCCGAGATCAACGAGGCTTGTCACGCCGTGCTCGCGGATGCCGCAGGGCACGATTCCGTCGAAATGCGACAGCTCGGGCTCCAGATTGATCGAGATCCCGTGGAAGCTCACCCAGCGGCGCAGCTTGACGCCGATCGCCGCGATCTTGTCCTCGCGTATCGAGCCGTCCGCAGCCCTTGGCTTGTCGGGGCGGCTCACCCAGACGCCGACGCGCCCATCGCGCAGCTCGCCCTTGACGTTGAACTCGGCCAGTGCCGCGATCACCCAAGCCTCGAGCTTGCGCACGAAGCAACGCACGTCGCGTCCACGCTTGTTGAGATCGAGCATCACATAGGCCACGCGCTGGCCCGGCCCGTGATAGGTATATTGCCCGCCACGCCCGGCCTCAAAGACTGGAAAGCGATCTGGATCGACCAGATCCTCGCGCCGCGCCGAGGTTCCGGCGGTATAAAGAGGGGGATGTTCCAGCAGCCAGATCATCTCGGAGGCCTCACCGGCCGAGATCTGCGCCACGCGGGCCTCCATGAAGGCAAGGGCCTCGTCATAGGGCACCGGGTCTTCGCTTATGCGCCACTCGACCATCTTGCTTCCTTTCCGGGGCAGGGCTTCCTGACCCATGGCCAACGTTCCTAGCATCGCCTTTTGCCCATCGGGCAGGCCGGACGAAAGTGAATTGGAGGGTTCGGGGCAGAAACACAAGAGGCGGATGCCTTGCGGGCGGGACATGTCGCATGCAGGCACACCGGGAGGGCCGCGGTACGCGGGGTCTTCTCTTTCGTCGGGAATCAAGGCGCCGCGCAGCCGATCAGACAGGCAGCCGGCGGCCCCGCCAAAGGAGGCTTGCCGTCGCGCTCTGGACCCTCTCGTCAAAAAACTATGCGTGAAGCTGAAATACCCCCTTTTCATCCCCGCGCCCTTTGGCTAAGACGCGCCACACCAAGCCTAGACAGTGCGGTCGTGGCGGAATTGGTAGACGCGCAGCGTTGAGGTCGCTGTGGGGTAACTCCCGTGGAAGTTCGAGTCTTCTCGACCGCACCATTTCAAAAACACCCGGACCTTGTGTCCGGGCTTTTTGCATTCCGGGCTCCGGCATTTCCCGCGGTATCCTGAACGAAAGCAGGCTGGCTCTCCTGCCTCAAACTCTCTCAAAACGCCATTTCAGCGCCACTATAGACAGGGAATGGTCGCGCACTGCGCGTCGCCATGTTTGCGCTGACATTTTTTCGGGCAGTTCACGTCTGCGCCGGGGGAGATGACATCTGCATGAAAATTTTTGTTGAAATTCAAAAATCCTGTTGCTTTAGTCAACTTTACGGGAAGTGACCAACTATAAAAAACCAATGGGGAGCCCGCTTTGACAAACGCTGACAGCGGCGATGGATTCGTCGTATTCGACCGCGTGCAAAAGAGCTATGACGGCGAGACGCTCGTCGTGAAGGATCTCAACCTCTCAATCTCAAAGGGGGAATTCGTGACCATGCTGGGCCCGTCGGGCTCGGGCAAGACGACCTGTCTGATGATGCTGGCGGGCTTTGAGATGGCCACGCATGGTGAGATTCGTCTGGACGGGCGCAACATCAACAATGTGCCGCCGCATAAACGCGGGATCGGCATGGTGTTTCAGAATTACGCCCTGTTCCCGCATATGACGGTTGGCGAGAACCTCGCCTTTCCGCTGAATGTGCGCGGCATGAACAAGAGCGATCAGGAGACCAAGGTCAAACGCGCGCTCGACATGGTGCAGATGGGCCGTTTCATCAACCGCCGCCCGGCGCAGCTTTCGGGTGGTCAGCAGCAGCGGATCGCTTTGGCGCGCGCGTTGGTTTTCGACCCCGAGCTGGTCTTGATGGACGAGCCTCTGGGCGCGCTCGACAAGCAATTGCGCGAGCATATGCAATTCGAGATCAAACACCTGCACGAGAGCCTTGGGATCACGGTGGTCTACGTGACCCACGATCAGGGCGAGGCGCTGACCATGTCCGACCGGGTCGCGGTGTTCGACGATGGGCGCATTCAACAGCTCGCGCCGCCCGATGAGCTTTATGAACGGCCGCAAAACAGCTTCGTGGCGCAATTCATCGGCGAGAACAACAAGCTGCCGGGCAAAGTCGAAAGCCTCAATGGCGATACCTGCACGGTGCGGCTGGAAACCGGCGAGATTATCGCCGCAACGGCAGTCAATATTGGACAATCCGGGCAGGAGACGCTGGTCTCGATCCGCCCTGAGCGCGTTGAGTTCAAGCCCGAGATGATGCCCGAGGGCTCGCATATGATCTCCGCCGAGGTTCTCGAGGTGATCTATATGGGCGATATTTTCCGGACCCGCATGAAAGTCGCGGGCTCCACCGAATTCGTGATGAAGTCGCGCAATACGCTCGATCAGAAACGCCTGACACCGGGCGAGACGATCAAGATCGGCTGGCATCCGCAAGACGCGCGGGCGCTGGAGCCGATGTAAGACTGCATCGTGCGGGCCCTCGCGCCTGCACGATCTGCCGCAATGATGCGGCCAACGGTGAAAACACCGACATAATCAATCAACTGGGAGTATCCGATGAAGAAAGTTCTTGTTCTGAGTACCGCAATTGCGGGTCTTGCGGCTGGGAGTGCCAGCGCGCAGAGCGTGACTGTCCTGTCGTGGGGCGGGTCCTATGAAAAGAGCCAAGTCGAAGCCTATAACAAGCCCTTCACCGAAGCGACCGGGATCTCGGTGAACATGGAGGCGGCGGACAACCCCGCCACGCCGATCAAGGCACAGGTTGAGGCCAATAACGTGTCGATCGATGTCGCAGATGTCGAGAAATCCGATGCGATCCGTCTGTGCGACGAAGGCCTGCTGGAGCCGCTCGATCCCGATACCGATCTGGCGGCGGCCCCCGATGGCACGCCTGCGAGCGACGATTTCATCGACGGCTCGTTCACCGATTGCGGCGTGGCCAATATCGTGTGGTCGACGGTGATGTCCTATAACACCGATAAGGTCGACGGCGATCCCACCACCATCGCGGATTTCTTCGATACCACGAAATATCCGGGCAAGCGCGGTCTGCGCAAATCGGCCAAAGGCACGCTGGAATTCGCGCTGATGGGCGCGGGCGTTCCGGCCTCCGATGTCTATAAGGAACTTGGCACTCAAGAAGGCGTCGACAAGGCGTTTGCCGAGCTCGACAAGATCAAGGGCGACGTTGTGTGGTGGGATGCGGGCGCACAGCCGCCGCAGCTTCTGGCCGATGGCGAAGTGGTGATGAGCACCGCCTATAACGGGCGTATCTTCAACGCCAAGGTCGCCGAGGATCAGCCCTTCAAGATCGTCTGGGACGGTCAGCTTCTGGACTTCGACTTCTTCGTGATCCCGAAGGGCGCACCGCATCTCAAGGAAGCCAAGGAATACCTGAAATTTGCCACCGGTACGAAGCCGCTTGCGGATCAGGCGAAATGGATCTCCTACGGTCCGGCTCGTAAATCCTCGGCTCCGATGGTTGGCCTCTATGAGGACGGCAAGACCGAGATGGGTCCGGAAATGCCCACCGCGCCGGACAACATGACGAACGCTCTGGTCAATGACTCGGAGTTCTGGGCCGATCACGACACCGAGCTGAGCGAGCGTTTCAACGCTTGGCTGTCGAGCTGATTTGATCCTTCGGGCCGCGCGGCACTCCCGCGCGGCCCGTTCCGGTTTCCGGCAAGATACGGTGCGCCTGAGCGCGCCAGACCAGGCGCTGAACGCCTGTGTATAGGGCCGTTGCGACTGGCCCGTGCGATCAACGCCGCTACGCGCGCCAGTGCGACCCCGCTTCCCGAGGAGAGATGATGTCCGACGCCACGACCCCACTCACGACAGCCGATGGCAAGCCGCTCAAGGCCGCGCTCGCGGCGAGCATGATGCGGGCCAAGCGCCGCGCATTCCTGCTTGTTGCGCCGCTTTTCCTCTTCGTTCTGGTCACCTTCGTTGTGCCAATCGGGCAGATGCTGTTTCAGTCGGTCCATAATGACGGGTTTTCCTCGACCGCGCCTGCGCTGAAGGAATGGTTCAGCGAACACCCGCTGGGCACGCCCTATGACGAGAGCGCCTATGCCGCACTTGCCTCCGACCTCAAGCTGATGCGCGAGAACCGCACGCAGGGGCAGGCGGGGACGCGGATCAACTATGACGTGGCGGGTACGCGTTCGCTGTTCACCTCGACCGCGCGCAAGATCAACCGGATGGAGGCTCCTTGGAAAGAGGCTCTGCTGGCTGAGAATGAGGATTGGGCCGACCCGAATCTGTGGCGCGCGATGCGGTCGGCCTCGAACCCTTACACGATTGATTTCTACCTCGCAGCGCTCGACCATACCCGCGACAAGGACAACAACATCGTCCCGGTCGACGAGGGCCGCGCGATCTATGGCAAGCTGTTCTTGCGCACCGCGATCTTGTCGATCGTGATCACCGTGCTGTGCATGTTGCTGGCCTTTCCCATCGCGCATCTGCTGGCCACGCTGCCGCTTGCGAAATCGAACCTGTTGATGATCTTCGTGCTGTTGCCATTCTGGACCTCGCTTCTGGTGCGCACGACCTCGTGGATGGTGCTCTTGCAACAGCAAGGCGTGCTGAACGATGTGCTGGTCTGGCTGGGGATCCTCAACAACGATGGTCGTCTTGAGATGATGTATAACAAGACCGGCACGATCATCGCGATGACGCATATCCTGCTGCCCTTCATGGTGCTGCCGCTCTATTCGGTGATGCGCACGATCCCGCCCTCCTATGTGCGCGCCGCGCGCAGTCTTGGGGCGACCTCGTGGACGGCGTTTCGCAAGATCTACCTGCCGCAGACCCTGCCGGGGATCGGGGCGGGGGCGCTCTTGGTGTTCATCCTCTCGGTTGGCTACTACATCACGCCCGCCTTGGTCGGCGGTGCCGATGGTCAGCTGATCTCGAACATGATCGCCTTCCATATGCAGAAATCGCTCAACTGGTCGCTGGCGGCCGCGCTTGCCTCGCTGCTTCTGGGCGGGGTGATCATCCTCTACTGGCTCTATGACCGGCTGGTGGGCATCGACAACATGAAACTGGGCTGAGGAGAGACGGCATGGCACTTCCCGCATACGCAAGCCCGCTCGAGCGCGTCTGGCACTACACCTATCTCGTGCTCTGCGGCCTGATCTTCTTCTTCCTGATCGCGCCCATTGTGGTGATCATTCCGCTGTCGTTCAACGCGCAGCCCTATTTCACCTTCACCAAGGAGATGTTGAACTTCAATCCGGCGGGCTATTCGATGCGCTGGTATGACCTGCTGCTGACCTTCGGCATGCAGGAACCGCAGGCCGAGCGCGGCTGGTCGTGGTGGATGGACGCATGGCAGCACGCGACATGGATCGGGGTCGCGAAAAACTCGATCATCATCGGGTTCTTCTCGACGATCCTTGCCACAGCTTTGGGAACGCTGGCGGCGCTTGGCCTGTCGCGTCCTGAGATGCCCTATCGTCGGGCGATTATGGCAGTGCTGATCTCGCCGATGATCGTGCCGATCATCATCACCGCGACGGGTCTGTTCTTCTTTTACTCCAAGGTGGGGCTGGCCCACACCTTCCCGGGCATCATCATGGCGCATGCCACGCTGGGGATTCCCTTCGTGATCATCACCGTCACCGCAACTCTGGTGGGCTTTGACTACTCGCTCAGCAGGGCTGCGGCGAATATGGGGGCCGATCCGCGAACGACATTCTTCAAGATCATTATGCCGTTGATCCTGCCGGGTGTGGTCTCGGGCGCGCTCTTCGCCTTTGTGACCTCGTTCGACGAAGTCGTCGTGGTGCTGTTCGTGGGCGGCTACGATCAGCAAACGATCCCGCGTCAGATGTGGAACGGCATTCGCGAACAGATCAGCCCCGCGATCCTTGCTGTGGCCACGATCCTCGTCTTCTTCTCGATTGCCTTGCTCACGACGGTCGAGTTATTGCGCCGCCGCTCCGAGCGGTTGCGCGGCTTGAGCCCGGGCTAAGTCAGCCCTTCGAGCCTTATTCGGGACCGGAGTGGTTCCGCTCAAGCGCCCTCGCGGGAAACCGTGGGGGCGCTTTCTTGCGCGATGTCACGTTCGGTTGAGGCGACGGGGCGCAGGCTTGATTGAAGCGCGACTCCGTTTTAGTCATAACTAACACTGTTAGTATTTGCCGGAGCTCGCCATGCTGATTACGTCCATTCTATCGAACACCCCGGTCTGGGTCTGGGTTTTACTCGCCTTTCTGGTGCAGCGCGGGCTCAAGGCCCGGCAACCGCAAGAGATGCCGCCATGGCGGGCGCTGATCATACCGGGGGTGTTTCTCGCATGGTCGTTGATCGCGATCTGCAACCAACTCACCGACTGGAGAACCGCTCTGGCGGCTTTTGCTATCGCGCTGGCCCTTGGCTTCGCGGGAGGTTGGATCAATACGCTGCGCCTGCCCGCCGCCCGCTACAACCCGGAGACCGGCCTGATGTGGCGTCCGGGCACCGCGATGACCTTGGTCCTGATCCTCATAGCCTTCTGCGCAAAATATACCCTCAATGTCGCGCTTGCGATGGAGCCCGAACTCGCGGCTCAAGCCGGATTTGCGCTGCTGTTCGGGGGGATCGCCGGGCTGGTCGCGGGCGCGTTCTGGGGCGGTACGGCGCTTCAGTTCCGCCGTGCCTTCGCGCCGCGCGCCGCCTTGTTCTGAGAGTGCAAGATGGCCGAACGGAAATATCATCACGGCAATCTCCGCGCAGCCCTTCTCGCGGCGGCCCGGCAGGCTCTCGAGGCGAACGGCCCCGCATCGCTTAGCCTGCGGGCGCTGGCGCGCGCGGTGGGGGTTGCGGCCCCGTCGGTCTATAACCATTTCGCGGGGCTTGAGGCGCTGACGCTCGCGCTGGCGCGCGAGGGGTTTGCCGAACTGGCCGCATACCTTGAAGGCGCAGGGCATGATCCGCTGGAGGTCGGGCTGGCCTATCTGGCTTTCGCGCGCTCCAACCCCGGCCTCTATCGGCTGATGTTCGGTGAGGGGCGCCGCGATGACAGCGCCGAGGGGGAGGAGCTGCGCGCACAACGCAAGGCGGCCTTCGCGCCGATTTTGGCGCTGGTGGACTCGCGTGAGATGGCGCTGCATGATTGGGCGCTGGTCCACGGCCTCGCCTCGCTGGTGATCGACGGACAGGTGCCGCTGGGCGAGGATCCCGAGGCGCAACTGCGCGCGATCCTCACGCAGCGCTAAGGCCGCGCGCTCAAAGATTGTCGGTGACGCGAAACCCCTGCGGGATCGCGTCGTGCCCCTCGAGCACCAGATCGACCATCACGTCGGCGATTTTCGGCGCCATGCCAAAGCCGATCTTGAACCCGCCATTGGCGATGAAATGGCCCTCGCGCCCGGGCCAGCCGCCCAGCATCGGGGCGCGAGACTTCGCACGGGGGCGCAGCCCGGCCCAACGGTCGATGACAGGCGCATCGCGGAGTTGGGGGCAGAGCGTGCGCGCCCGCTCAATCAGCGTCTCAAGCTGTGCATCGGTGCTCTCGGGCGCGTCATAGAGGCGCTCGGAGGTCGAGCCGATCGCCACCGTCCCATCGCTATGCGGCACGATATGCAGGCCCTCGGCATAGACCTGCGGCACCGCCCCCGCGTCATGGCTCAGCAGCGCGGATTGCCCCTTCACGCCATTGCCCACAGGCGCGCCCAGCGCCTCGCTCAAGCCGAGAAGCCCCGGTGCGCCCGTGGCATAGATGACCGGACCGATCTCTTCTGCGGCGCCGATCACGATCTGCCCCCCCAATGCTTTCAGAGCAGAGGCCAGAGCCGCACAAGCCGCGCGGGGGGCAATCCGCGCGCTCAGCGTGTCATGGATTACAAGCCCGGTGGGAGAGGGGGGCACGAAAGGCGCAAACTCAGCCGCCTCAGCGACCTGCCACTCGGCAAACCCATCCCACAGCTCGGCCGCGCCTGCAGCCCGCGCCTGCGCGCGCTCTACTTGGGCTGCGTCGGCCAGCGGCTGGATGCGGCCTAGCCGCGCATAGCCTGGATCGATCCCGCCGGTCTGGCCGACCCACGCCCAGAACGCCTCTGCCATGCGCAGGCTTTCGAACTGGAACTGCTTTTTCGGGTTCCACTGCTCGGGCACATGCGGGGCCAGCGCACCGACATGCCCGCCCGAGCTGCCCGCGCCGATGGCCACGGACTCGATCAACCGCACCCGCGCGCCGCGCCGCGCGGCTTCGCAGGCGATGGACAGCCCGAAAATGCCGCCGCCGCGCACGGTGAGATGAGGTCCTGCACTTGTCATCGGAGGCTCCTTGCGGCAATGGTCCGTGGTCACAACCGGATACCCCCGATGCGCCAGCCTGACCAGAGCCCGACCCCCGATAGTGCCGCCAATCTCGAGTGGCGCGACGGCGGCGTGCCGGTTTCGCGCCGCTTCGACGATCCGTATTTCTCACTGGGCGGCGGACTGGATGAGACCCGCCACGTGTTCCTGTCGGGCAATGAACTGCCCGCGCGGCTGGTGCCGGGCTTTCATGTGGCCGAGTTGGGCTTTGGCACCGGGTTGAACCTGCTGGCGCTGCGGTTGATCTGCCCGGACGATCTGCCGATCCGCTTCACCTCGTTCGAGGCCTATCCGATGCACGGCGCGGAGATCGCCCGCGCGCTTGCAACCTTCCCCGAGCTGCAGCCCGTGGCCGCCCCCTTCCTTTCGGTGTGGCAATCCGGCGCGCGCACCTTTCAGCTCGGCCCGATCGCGGTCGAGGTGATCGAGGGCGATGCGCGCGAAACCCTGCCTGCATGGCCGGGCCGGGCCGATGCGTGGTTTCTCGACGGCTTCTCTCCGGCGAAAAACCCCGAGCTTTGGGGCGAGGCGCTGCTGGCGCAGGTGGGCGTTCACACCGCGCCGGGCGGAACCTGCGCGACCTATACGGCTGCGGGCTTCGTGCGCCGTGGCTTGAGCGCCGCAGGCTTCGATGTCACCCGCGCTCCGGGCTTCGGCCATAAGCGGCATATGTCGAAAGGCAGCAAAAATGGTTGAGCAAAGCAATCGCCGGGGCATCTTCTTGATGATCATGGTGACTTTCATCTTCGCGATGCAGGACGGTATCTCGCGGCATCTGGCCGATACGTACAACGTCTATATGGCGCTGATGGTGCGGTTCTGGTTCTTCGCGGGCTTTGTGCTGGTGATTGCCGCGCGCAGCCCCGGCGGCATCGCGCGGGCCGCGCGCTCGGGGCTGCCATGGGCGCAGCTCATCCGCTCGGTCGTGCTGATCGTCGAGGTGATCGTGATGGTGCAGGCCTTCGTCCATCTGGGCCTCGTGCATAGCCACGCGGTCTTTGCCTGCTATCCGCTTCTGGTGGCTGCGCTTTCGGGGCCGGTGCTGGGCGAGAAGGTCGGCTGGCGCCGCATCGTGGCCATCGCAATCGGCTTTCTGGGCGTTCTGATCATCTTGCAGCCCGGGGTGGGCGTGTTCTCGCCCTACGCGCTGATCCCGCTGGCAGCCGCGCTGCTCTTTGCACTTTATTCCCTGATGACGCGCTATGTGGGAAGGGTCGATCCGGCCTCGGTGTCGTTTTTCTACACCGGGATCGTGGGCGCGCTCGTCGTCACGGCGGTCGGGATATGGCACTGGGAAAACATGACGCCCGGCGACTGGGCGTGGATGGCCGTGCTCTGCTGCACGGCGGCGACCGGGCATTTTCTGCTGATCAAAGCCTATGAGGTGGCCGAGGCCTCCGCGATCCAGCCCTTCGCCTATCTCCAACTCGTCTTCGCCGCGACGCTGGGGGTCGTGATCTTCCACGAACCGCTCGAGCTGAATGTGGTGATCGGCGCCGCCGTCGTGGTCTGCGCGGGGCTCTTCACGCTGTGGCGTGCGAAAGTTGCAGCCGAAAGCTGAGCCGCCTTCGAATTCGCAAAAATATCCCGGGGTGAGGCGCGCCTGCGCGCCGGAGGGGCAGCGCCCCTCTCCCCAAGGATCAGTCGGCGCGACCGCGCAGGATATCGGTGAACCGGACTTCCTCCTGATGCAGGCGCGCGCGGTAGGGCGGGATCGCCTCGGAGACCCGCATCACATAGTTGCGGGTCTCGTGGAACGGGATCATCTCGACCCAGTCGATCACATCGACCGTGCCGATACGCGGATCGCCCTGCTCCTCGATCCAGCGCCGCGAGCGTCCGGGACCGGCATTGTAGCCCGCCGCTACGAGCACCACCGAATTGTCGAAATCCTCGCGCAGTTCGGCCAGATAGGCGCCGCCCAACTGCAGGTTATAGGTCGGATCGGCGGTCAGCCGGTCATGCGAATAGCCCATCCCGGCTTTGCGCGCCATCATCTTGGCAGTGCCGGGCATCAGTTGCATCAGGCCCTGTGCGCCGACGCTGCTCGCGACCCCGGGGCTGAACTGGCTTTCGCGCCGCGCCACGGCCAGCACGAGCGCTTCGGGCACGCCCAGATCGTGGCTGGTGAGCGGCGGGATCGGCCAGAGCGCCTGCGGGATCGTCTCGCCCTTGGCATCGGCCCGTTTGCCGATTACGAGCGCAAGATAGTCATCCTTGCGCTCCAGCGCATATTGCGACAGCGCGCCGAAATTGCCCGGCCCGAGGCTTTCTTCGAGATGCAGGATGAAACGGGCGGCCAGTTCGCGCTCATCGGCTTCATAAAGCAGTTCGGCTGCCTGAAAGACCGAGCTGTGGCGGAATTTATACTCGTGCCAATTCGGCAAGCTCACGCCGCTGCGATAGACGGCGGGCAGGCCGCGCCCCAACCGTTCCGCCGAGAGCAATCCGTAATAAGCAGTCTGCTCGCCCGCGCCGCGGGTCCAAGCCGCCTGTGCCTTGGCGCTTTGGCCCAGCACCTCGTAGGCGCGGCCCTGCCAGTAATGGGCGCGCGCCGACGAGATCGGCCCGTCGACCGCCTGTTCGAGCGCTTGAAAATGGCGCAGCGCGGTGGTGGGATCGCCGAGTTTGAGGGCGGCATATCCCGACACCCATTCGAGATCGGCGAAATCCGCGCCGCCGGGGGTCAACCTATGCGATGCGGCAAGCTGATAGGCGCGCTTGGTATTGCCGTTGCGCAGATCCCAGCGCGCTTGATAGCCGCGCAGGCGGGCCCAAAGCGCGGGGTCCTCAAGATCGGCGGCAGAATCGGAGCGCTCGAGGATCAACTCGGCTGCGCCATCTTCCAGCCCCGCCCGCCAGCGCCACCAAGCCCGGTCGCGCGCAAGCCCGGCTGAGCGCTGCACCATGTAATCGGGCACGGCCGCAACGAGCGCATCGACACCGTCGGCGCGGGCCTGAAGCGCGATGCGGGCCTCTGCGACCGCGCGGGTGCCAGAGCTTACAAGGCTCAGCATCTGGCGGGCCTGTGTCAGCTCGCCCCGGTCGAGCATGTTTTGCATCCGTCCGCCGGAATTGCCCGCGATCAGCGTGGGATAGGTCTGCACGAACTGGGCTTGCTCATCGGCGCTCATCGCGAGATTGCGCCAAGCAGTCCGCGCAACATCCGAGGCCGCCGATTTCTGGCCAAGCGCGAGATGCGCCGCGATCAGCGCCAGCGCCCCGGTGCCGGTCTGGGGCGCGCCGAGTTGGAAATAGCGGATCACTTCTCCCGGAGGAATGCCATCGAGCGTGTCCTCGCCCTTGCGGCGCAGCAGCGCCATGCCCGGCCAGTCGGCACGGCGGGTGGCGAAGTCGAGATAGTCGGCGAATGTGCCTTCGCCCGCGCGCAGCCGGTTCCATTCCACGATGTCGAAACCAAGCGGTCCGGCGCGGCGGGCTTCGGCCCGGGCCGTGTCCCAATCGCCGCTATTGCCCTTGGAGAGCGCCTGAGCCAGTGCGCTCGAGGCGTAGGCCTTCAGCGTGGCTGCGGGGATCAGGGCTGTGGTCGCGGCGAGGGTCGTCAGGAACTGACGTCGGTTCATCATGGCTGCTCGGTTTGCGGGGTTTCCCTTTTGCAACGCCTCGCATAGCTGGCGATGATTCACAAGTTGGCAAGCGCGCGCGGAGGGCCTATAACCCGGCCGATTTCCGCCGGAACCCAATGATCCCGGCGACCAACCAGAAACAAGGAGCGTGTCATGTTCACAGGGTCTCTTCCCGCACTGGTCACGCCGTTCAAGGACGGCGCGCTGGATCTGGACGCGCTCAAGAAGCTGGTCGAATGGCATATCGAGCAAGGCAGTCACGGCCTTGTGCCCGTGGGCACGACGGGCGAAAGCCCTACCGTCAGCCATGAAGAGCACATGATTGTCATCACCGAAGTGGTGAAGGCTGCAAAAGGTCGCATTCCGGTGATCGCTGGTGCGGGCTCGAACTCGACCTCTGAAGGGGTCGAGCTGATTCAGCATGCCGCCAAGACCGGGGCCGATGCCGCGCTTGTCGTGACGCCCTATTACAACAAGCCCACGCAGCGCGGGATTGTCGCCCATTTTACGGCGATGCACGATGCCTGCGATCTGCCGATCATCATCTACAATATTCCCGGTCGCTCGGTCATCGACATGGCGCCCGAGACGATGGGAGAGCTGGCCCGCCTGCCGCGCATCATTGGCGTGAAGGACGCGACCGGCAAGATCGAGCGCGTCTCGATGCAGCGCATGACCTGCGGTGCCGATTTCATCCAGCTGTCGGGCGAGGATGCCACGGCGCTTGGCTTCAACGCCCATGGTGGCGTCGGCTGCATCTCGGTCACAGCCAATGTCGCGCCCAAGCTATGCGCGCAGTTCCAAGAGGCGATGCTGGCAGGCGATTACGCCCGCGCGCTGGAATTCCAGGACAAGCTGATGCCGCTGCATATGGCGATTTTCCTTGAGCCGGGCGTGGCAGGCGCGAAATACGGGATGTCGAAACTTGGGCTGATCTCGCCCGAGGTGCGGCTGCCGCTGACCGAACTGCTCGACGGCACCAAGGCTGCGATTGACGCGGCGATGGTCCATGCGGGCCTGATCTGAACCACCACATCTGAACGAAGAAGCCCCGGATCGCGCGATCCTGGGCTTTTTTCTAGGCGTGTCAGGCGGCGCGCGCACCCAGACCTATTGGTTCGAGGTGAGCGAGACGAAGACCTCTTCAAGCCCCGGCTGCTCGGTCGCGAAATCGCGAATCTCGATCCCGGCATCGCGCAGCGCCAGCAAGATGTCCTCCGGCCCGGTCTGCGCGCGCGAATAGCTGAAGGCCAACCTGCCGCCCGAGCGGGTTTCCTGCGTCACGCCCTCGGGCAGACGGATCTCGGCGCTGGGCGTGGCGCGCGGCTCCACCACCAAAGTCTTGCGGTCCATCCGCCCCAGCAGCTTTGCCGTGGTGTCGCGCACGATCAGCTTGCCATGGTTGATGATCGCGATCTCGTCGCACATTTCTTCGGCTTCTTCGAGGTAATGCGTGGTCAGGATGATCGTCATGCCCTGCTCGTTGAGCTTGCGCACATTGCGCCACAGCATCGCGCGCAGCTCGATATCGACGCCCGCCGTCGGCTCGTCCAGCACGAGGATCTGCGGTTTGTGCACCAGCGCCTTGGCGAGCAACAGCCGCCGCTTCATCCCGCCCGACAGACCGCGCGCATGGGCCTCGGCCTTGTCCGAGAGGCCCACAAGCTCAAGGATCTCGTCGGTCCAGCGTTCGGATTTCGGCACGCCGTAAAGCCCCGCCTGCGTCTCGAGCGCGGCGCGCGGCGTGAAGAACGGGTCCATGTTGATCTCTTGCGGCATGACCCCGATGGCGGCCCGGCTCTGGCGCGGGTTCACATCCTGATCAAAGCCCCAGATCACGACTTGGCCTTCGGTCTTCTTCACCAAGCCGGCCAGAATATTGATAAGGGTCGATTTGCCCGCGCCGTTCGGCCCCAAAAGCCCAAAGATCGAGCCTGCCGGGATCGACAGATCCAGCCCCTTGATCGCCTCTTTCGATTCTTGCTTCTTGCTGCCTGCATAGACCTTGCGCAGACCTTTGACTTCGATTGCCTGTTGTTCCAACTTGCCCCGCCTTTCGCGATTGCTAGAATGGCACCCAAGCGATGGGCGCGTCCCTTTGCGCCCTTATATAGACGGAGCCGCCATGACTGCCACCAATTCGCCTGCGCCCGACGCCCCGGAAACCGAAGTCGTCACCCATTGGAAGATTGCCTGCGATGGCGGAGAGGGGGCTTTGGGCCATCCCCGCGTCTGGCTGTCGATCCCGCGCGACACGGGTTTCGTCGAATGCGGCTATTGCGACAAGAAATATGTGATCGACCGCGACAACGCGCATGACGATCACTGAGCCAGGCTCGAAGGGCTAGCTGAACTGTAGTTTGAAGGCGGCCTCGTGGGGCCGCCTTTCTTGCACGCGCTTAGTCTTTCTTCGCGGCGGCTGCGGCCTTCATGCGGGCCAGCAGCTCGGCCTTGGGCGCGGCTTTGCCATAGGGGTTCTTATCGGTGCCCTTGGCGTTGTGCTCGGTATGGGC
This sequence comes from Thioclava dalianensis, assembly GCF_000715505.1. GTDB lineage: Bacteria > Pseudomonadota > Alphaproteobacteria > Rhodobacterales > Rhodobacteraceae > Thioclava > Thioclava dalianensis. The sequence goes on along the minus strand of NZ_JHEH01000027.1, from coordinate 8,794 downwards.
AGGGGCGTTTTTCGACTGTTTCGCGCCGCCTGATTTGGAATAATCCATTGTTTGATCCTTTTCGGAATACCTGCGCTCTCAAATGGGGTATCGCCGCGCCGCGCGCAAGCGTCGCATGAGGCCGGGATCGAGGGATGGCACTGCGCGGCGCGCTGTGGCACAACCAAACCACACGCGCGAAGGAGGGCCTCGGGAATGGCATTCGGCAAAGGTTGTCACCTGCATCTGATCGACGGATCGGCCTTCATTTTCAGGGCCTATCACGCCCTGCCGCCGCTGACGCGCAAATCCGACGGGCTTCCGATCGGTGCGGTCGCTGGGTTCTGCAACATGCTGTGGAAATATATCGAGGATGCCAAAGGGGCGGATGCGCCGACCCATGCGGCGGTGATCTTCGATAAGGGCAGCCACACGTTCCGCAACGATCTCTATGATCTCTACAAGGCCAATCGCGATGAGATGCCGGCCGATCTGCGCCCGCAGATGCCGCTGACCCGCGAGGCCACGCGCGCCTTCAATATCGCCTGCGAAGAGCAAGAGGGCTATGAGGCCGATGACATGATCGCAACGCTGGCGCGGCAGGCCCGCGAGGCGGGCGGACGTGTCACGATCATCTCCTCGGACAAGGATCTGATGCAATTGGTGGGCGGCGGCGTCGAGATGTTCGACGCGATGAAGAACAAGGTGATCGGACCCGAAGAGGTCGAGGCCAAGTTCGGCGTGGGCCCCGACCGGGTGATCGATGTGCAGGCGCTGGCGGGCGATTCGGTCGACAACATTCCCGGCGCGCCGGGGATCGGCGTGAAAACGGCGGCGCTCTTGATCAACGAGTTTGGCGATCTTGAGACGCTGCTGGCGCGCGCCGAGGAGATCAAGCAGCCCAAACGCCGCCAGACCCTGATCGACAATGCCGACCAGATTCGGCTGTCGAAAAAGCTCGTGACGCTCGATCCTGAGACGCCGCTCAGCTTCACGCTCGACGATCTTGAGATCCGCGAGCCTCATGTTGAAACCCTTCTGGGCTTTCTCAACGCCATGGAGTTTCGCACTCTCACCCGCCGCGTGGCCGAGAAATTCGACGCAGAGCCGCCGCCCGCGCCCGAGCTGGCCGCCCCCGAGGCAGCCCCGCTCGCCGAGCCGGACGAGCCCGCGCCCTCGCCGGATGACTATGTCTGCATCCGCGATGCGGACATGTTGCGCCAATGGCTCGATCAGGCGCGGGCGCGCGGCTGGGTCGCCGTCGATACCGAGACCACCTCGCTGGACGAGATGCGCGCCGAGTTGGTGGGCGTGTCCTTGTGCATCGAGCCGGGGCAGGCGGCCTATCTGCCGCTGGGCCATACGACGGGCGATGGCGATCTCTTTGGCGGTGCCGAGCGCGCCGAGGGACAGATGGATCTCAAGACCGCGCTGTCTCTGCTCAAACCCGTGCTTGAGGATCCCGCGATCCTGAAAATCGGTCAGAACATGAAATACGATTTCAAGATCTTCGCCCGCCATGGCATCCGCGTCGGCCCGATCGAAGACACGATGCTGATGAGCTACGCGATGTTCTCGGGCCTGCACAATCACGGCATGGATACGCTCTCGGATCGCTATCTCGGCCATCAGCCGATCCCGATCAAAGAGCTGATCGGTTCGGGCAAATCGCAGGTCACATTCGACAAAGTCGCCATCGACAAGGCCACGCGCTACGCCGCCGAGGATGCCGATATTACGCTGCGGCTCTGGCGGCGCTTCAAGCCGCGCCTGCACCGCGAGGCCGCGACCACGATCTATGAGACCGAAGAGCGCCCGCTGATCCCGGTGCTGGCTGATATGGAGATGGCGGGGGTGCGCGTCGATGCGCAGGTGCTCTCGCGGATGTCCAACGCCTTCGCGCAGAAAATGGCAGGTCTCGAAGAAGAGATCGCGCAGGTGGCGGGAACGCCTTTCAACGTGGGCTCCCCCAAGCAATTGGGCGAGATCCTGTTTGACCAGATGGGCGTCGAAGGCGGCAAGAAGGGCAAGACCGGGGCCTACGGCACCGGCGCCGACGTGCTCGAAGACGTCGCCACGCTGGAGGACGTGAACCCGGGCGCTGCGAAACTGGCCTCGCTCGTGCTCGACTGGCGGCAGATCTCCAAGTTGAAATCGACCTATACGGATGCGCTGCAAACCCATGTGCATCCCGAGACAGGCCGCGTTCACACCTCCTATTCGATCGCGGGGGCCAATACAGGGCGTCTGGCCTCGACCGATCCGAACCTGCAAAATATCCCCGTGCGCTCCGAAGAGGGCAGGCGCATTCGCGAGGCCTTCGTGGCGGGGCCGGGGATGACGATTGTGAGCCTCGACTACTCCCAGATCGAGCTGCGGATTCTGGCGCATGTCGCCGACCTTCCCGAGATGAAAGCGGCGTTCCGCGATGGGCTGGACATTCACGCCGCCACTGCCTCGGAGATGTTCGACGTGCCGCTCGATCAGATGACCTCGGAAATCCGTCGGCAGGCCAAGGCGATCAATTTCGGTGTGATCTACGGCATTTCCGGCTTTGGTCTGGCCCGCAACCTGCGCATTCCGCGCAAAGAGGCCCAAGGCTTCATCGACCGCTATTTCGAGCGCTTCCCGGGCATCCGCACCTATATGGATGACACGGTGGCCTTCGCCAAAGAACATAAATATGTCGAAACGCTCTTTGGGCGGCGCATCCACACGCCCGAAATTGCCGCCAAAGGCCCGGCTGCGGGATTTGCCAAACGCGCCGCGATCAACGCGCCGATCCAAGGAGCGGCTGCCGATATCATCCGCCGTGCGATGATCCGCATGCCTGCCGCCATCAAGGATCTGCCCGCCAAAATGCTATTGCAGGTGCATGACGAACTGATCTTCGAGGTCGAACAGGGCAAGGCCGAGGCACTGATCGCGGCGGCCCGCAGCGTCATGGAAGGGGCGGCGGAGCCGGTGATGAAACTCTCCGTGCCTTTGGTCGTTGATGCCGGGCAGGGCGCAAGCTGGGCCGAGGCGCATTGATCTCATTTCTCTGCGCTGCGGTTACGGTGGATGCCTCCGGCGGGGATATTTAAGGCAAAGTCGAAATCAGGGTGTGGCTTCGAATTCGTCTTAAATATCCCCCGCGGAGCGTCCGACGGCTGATCCTGCATTAAACTGGAAAGGAAGGCGCACCCGGTGCCACATGATCATCACCACCATCATCATCATGTCGACCCGAACGCGGGCGATGCCAAGGTTCTCTTCGCCGTTGCGGTGAATGTGCTCCTGACCGTCGCGCAGATTGGCGGCGGGGCCATCGCAGGATCGGTCGCGCTGGTGGCTGATGGAGTGCATAATTTCTCGGATGCGGCGGCGCTGGTGCTGGCCTTCGGCGCACGCAGGCTGGCGCGGCGCGGGGCCGATGCGGCGATGAGCTTTGGCTGGGCGCGCGCCGAAATCGTCGCGGCCTTTGTCAATTATATCGCGCTGATCCTGATTTCGATCTGGCTGGTTGTCGAGGCCTTGGGGCGGATGATCGATCCGCCGCAGGTGGATGGCTGGATCGTGGTTTGGCTGGCTGGTCTGGCGCTGATTGTCGATCTCGGCACGGCGGCGTTGACCTATGCGCTCTCCAAGCACAGTCTCAATATCCGCGCGGCCTTCTTGCACAATCTCGCGGATGCGGGCGCCTCGGTGGCGGTGATTGTCGGCGGCGCGGTGATCTTGCTCTATGACTGGCGGCTGATCGATCCGCTGCTCACGATCGGGATTTCGGCCTTCATCCTTTGGCATGTCTGGGGCGATATGAAGCCGGTTCTGCGCATTTTGATGCTGGGCGCCCCACCTGAAGCTGACAGCACCGAAGTTCGCGCGGCGCTGTCCGAGATCGCGGGGGTGAAGGGCGTCCATCACGTGCATCTGTGGCAGATCGACGAGCGCCGGGTCTCGGTCGAGGCGCATCTGGTGCTGGCGGCGGATGCGCCCTACGCGCCGGTTATCGCGCGGGCCAAGGCGATGCTGGCTGCGCGCTTTGACATTCATCACGCGACGCTGGAGCCAGAAACAGCGCAGTTGGGCTGCGCCGATCCGCCGGCTCATGCCGATTGAGCTACCCGCTCAGGCGGCCGCTTCGTTCACTCGCGCCAGGCCTGTTCGACCCAGGGCGTGGGCTTGGTGTAATGGCGCAGGTAGCGCCAGGCCGAGCCCTCTGAGGGATCGCGTTTGGAGACGCCACGCAGATGCTCGCCGACGCTCCAGCCTTCGCGCCCCACCCATCCGCCATCGATGGCCACTTGCGGATGCACGCCGCCCGGGAAGATCACCACGCGGGCATCGCGCCCGGGGCTTGCCTCGCGGATCAGATTGAACGGGAAGACCGGCAGGCATTGATAGCGGAAATGCCGGATCCAGCGGCGCGGGAACAGATCGATTCCGCCCGGAGCCATCTGGGTGACGAAGCGCTGTTCGAAAACATATTTCTCTGAAATTCCGATCGGATCGGCGCAAAAGGCCTTCTGAAGCGGTACCAGCTTGCCGACCGGGAAGCGGAAGATCGAGGTTTGTCCAATGCGTTCAAACGGTTTGGCGGCGTTATGCGACAAGATGACCTGATCGGGATCGCCATAGGTGAACAGATCGTCGAGTGAGCCGGTCACGACGACATCAAGGTCGAGAAACAGGACATTGCCCGTCAGCGTGCCTAGCTTTGGCCCCCAGAGCCGCGATTTGGGCCATTTGCCACGCCGTGTTTTCGGAATCTCGATCGGCATCTCGGGCAGCGGCTGGCAGTCGATATCGGGATGCACGCCCGTGTCGTTGTCGGTGAAGCAGGTGAAAGTGAAGGGCGGCGTGATGTTGCGCGCAACCATCGCATAGAGGCGATTGATGAAAGGGGGGCCATATTTCGTGCCCCAATTGATGCAGATAACTTGTTTGAGCATACCCGCCCCCTTTAACTTGCGCCGCCGCGCCAGCCGAGCGTGTCCGGCGTGGCGCCGTTCGGCGAATACTCTGCGCTGACATAGCCTGCATATCCCTGCGCGTCGAGGGCGGCGAAAAACGCGGGCAGGTCGATCTCGCCGCTGCCCGGTGCGCCACGTCCGGGCGCGTCGGCAAATTGCACATGGCGTGTGAGCTGTCCGTGCTTGGCCCAGAGCGCGGGCAGATCGCCGCTGAGAAGATGGGCATGATAGGCGTCGAATTGCAGCCCCAGATTGGGCGCGCCCACAGCCGCGATGATCTCGCCCGCCAGATCGAAATCATTCAGGAAGTAGCCCGGCATGTCGATCTTGTTGAGCGGCTCGATTGTGAAGGATTGCTTGGGTTTGCGCGCGCAGGCCCATTTGAGGTTTTCGATGAAGGTCTGACGCGCGGCAGCCCCCTCGGCCTTGCCTGCCATGATATGGATATGGCGCGGCCCCAGCAGATCGGCAAAACGCATCGCGCGGTCGAAATCGCGCTGGAACCGCTCTTCGAGGCCGGGCACGGCGGCAAAGCCGCGATTGCCGCCCGTCCAGTTCGGCGGCGGGATATTCATCAGCGCGAGGCTCAGCCCGTGACGGATCAACTGATGGCGCATCTCTTGCGCCGAGAACTCGTAGGGAAACAACACCTCGACCGTGTCGAACCCGGCGGCGCTTGCCGCGGCAAAGCGGTCCATGAAGGGCAACTCGGTGAATAGGAAGGTCAGGTTGGCGGCGAAATGCGGCACTTACAGCTCCGAGACAGGCGCGATCGGGAAGAACTGACCCGATGAGAGAACGCCAAGCCAGTCCTCCCCTTTATGCGGGCGTTCGACCGCCAGATCCACCAGCCGGTAGAAACTTTTGCGGTCGATCCGCGCCTCGAGCTCGCGGCGCACATGCAGATAGGGGCGGGGCGTGCCATCGGCGCTGCGCTCGACCCGGATCGCGTGATCGGCATCGGCCACGACCTGATCGCCGACATTGGTCTCAAAGCGCAGCACCTGCGCCTCGCCCGTGTCCTGCGCGTCGAAATCCACCGCCACGAAAGGTGCGTCCTGCACCCGGATGCCGACTTTTTCGACGGGCGTGACGAGGAAATAGGCGTCGCCTTCCTTCTTCAGGATTGAGGCAAAGAGCCGCACCAGCGCGGGCCGCCCGATCGGGGTGCCAAGGTAGAACCATGACCCGTCGGTGCGGATTTCCATATCGAGATCGCCGCAGAAGGGCGGATCCCACAGATGCACCGGCGGCGGCCCCTTGCGCGCGGCGCGCCGCGCGGCATCGGCCAGCCCGTCGGCGGAGGGGGCATTGGCGGAAACTGTCTCTTTGTGATGGGTCATGCGAGTTTTGCCGTTTCTTGGGGCCCGGATATCTGTTTGACTGTAGAGATAAGGATCCTTTGGGAGAATGTCATGGCCGAGCCCGAGAAACTGATGGAAGATATCGAGCGTCTTGGCGCCAAGCTGGCACAGGCTCGCGCCTCGATCGACAAGCGATTCATCGGTCAGGACCGCGTGGTAGAGCTGGTTTTGGCGGCGATGCTGTCAGGGGGGCACGCGCTTTTGGTGGGCTTGCCGGGTCTCGGCAAGACGCTTCTGGTCGAGACATTGTCGACGGTGATGGGGCTGGGCTCGAATCGGATCCAGTTCACGCCCGATCTTATGCCTGCTGATATTTTGGGCTCGGAGGTGCTGGAGACTGCACCCGATGGCAGCCGCGCCTTCCGGTTTCTCGAAGGGCCGATATTTTGCCAGCTTCTGATGGCCGATGAGATCAACCGCGCCAGCCCGCGCACCCAGTCGGCGCTGCTGCAGGCGATGCAGGAGCGCGCGGTCACGATTGCGGGCCAGCACCGTCCGCTGGGCCCGCCCTTCCACGTGCTGGCCACGCAAAACCCGATTGAGCAGGAGGGCACTTATCCGCTGCCCGAAGCGCAGCTTGACCGGTTCCTCGTGCAGGTCGATGTCGAATATCCCGACCGTGACACCGAGAAATCCATCCTTCTGGCCACCACGGGCATGCTGGCCGAGACCGCGCATGCGGTCTTCACCCCCGCCGAGCTGATCGAGGCGCAGGGCATCGTGCGTCAGATGCCAGTGGGTGAGAAAGTCGTCGACGCGATCCTCGATCTCGTGCGGGCGTGCCGTCCCAATGAGCCCGAAGCCTCTGCGCTTGCGCGCGATGCGCTGGCTTGGGGACCGGGGCCGCGTGCGGCGCAGGCGCTGATGCTCACAGTGCGGGCTCGGGCGTTGATCAACGGGCGGCTGGCGCCGACCCTTGAGGATGTGCAGGCCATGGCGCGCCCGGTGCTGGTCCACCGCATGGCGCTGAGCTTTGCGGCGCGGGCACGGGGCGAGACGCTCGATGCGCTGATCGCGGCTGTGCTGGCCGAGGTGACCGAGACCGGGACCCGCAAATCCGGGGCGAAAGGGGCCGCCGCTTGAACACGCCTGCCCCCGATAGGTTCGCGCAGGCTCTTGGACTGCGCCGCGAGGCCGAGGGGGCAGCCGCGGCGCTTCCGGCCTTGCTGGTCGCAGCCGAGCAATTGGCAGCGACCGTCCAGATGGGGACGCATGGCCGAAAACGGCCCGGCACGGGCGAGGAATTCTGGCAATACCGTCCCGCCCATGCAGGCGATGAGGCGCGTTTCGTCGATTGGCGCCGCTCGGCCCGGTCGGACACGCAATATGTGCGTGACCGCGAGTGGCAATTGGCGCAATCGGTGCATCTTTGGGTCGATGACGCGGCCTCGATGCAGTTCACCGGGGCCGAGAGCGGGCGTCATGCGCGGGTGTCGAAATCCGAGCGCGCCCGGGTGCTGGCACTCGCGCTGGCCGTGCTGATGATCCGGGGCGGCGAGCGGGTCGGGCTGACGGGCCAAGACGCTCCGCCGCGTCCGGGCCGGGCGCAGTTGATGAGCCTCGCCGCGTTGCTGTCGCAAAACGAGGCCACGCGCGGCGATTACGGCACCCCCGAGGTGGCGGGCGTCTCGGCGCAATCGCGCGCGGTCTTCCTGTCGGATTTTCTGGGCGATCTGGAACAGGTGGAGCGGGCCTTGGGCCAGCTTGCCGATCGCGGCGTGAGCGGCGTGATGGTGCAGGTGCTCGATCCTGACGAAGAGGCCTTTCCCTATGACGGGCGCACGATCTTCCAGTCGATGTCGGGCAAACTGATCCACGAGACCCGCAAGGCGGGCGATCTGCGCACGCGCTATCTGGAGCGTCTGGCGGCGCGGCGCGATCAGCTTTCGCGGCTGGCGCAGGGCGCGGGCTGGCAATTCTCGACCCATCACACCGGCGATCCTGCGCAGGTCGCCTTGTTGTGGCTCTATTCCGCATTGGGGCGGGGGGCTGCATGGGCATGATCGGTCCGATTGGCTTCACCGCGCCTTGGCTTTTGCTGGGGCTGCTGGCGCTGCCGCTTTTGTGGCTGCTGCTGCGCGCCGTGCCGCCCGCCCCGATCCGGCGGCGCTTTCCGGGCGTGGCGCTGCTGCTGGGGTTGAAAGATGCCGAGGTCGAGGCCGCGCGCACGCCGTGGTGGCTTTTGCTGCTGCGCCTGCTGGCGCTGGCCGCCGCGATCATCGGCTTTGCCGGTCCGGTGCTGAACCCGCAACAGGCGCAGACCGGAACCGGGCCGCTTTTGATCGTGACGGATGCAAGCTGGGCCTCGGCCCGCAATTGGCCGCGTCAGATCACGCGGATGGAGCGCGCGCTGAATGCGGCGGAGCAATCGGGGCGGCGGGTGGCGCTGATCTCGCTGAGCGATCCGCCCGCGCAGGCCGCCGAGTTCACCGATGCGCAAAGCCTGTTGCAAAGCCTGCCCGGGCTTGCGCCCGAGCCGTGGCAGCCTGCGGCCTT
>NZ_JHEH01000026.1 GCF_000715505.1 Thioclava dalianensis | reverse complement strand
GTTTGGCGGGCCGCCACAAGCGACCACGTGCCCCATTCGCATTTGTAGCGGCGCGAGAAGGAGACGTCTTCGAGGTCGGACAGGCTGTGACCGAGGGCGGCGAAGTCATGCGCGCTCACCCGGGCATCGACATGGATCACGACCGGCGCGCCGCTGCTGGCCCAGTACCGCGCGACTTGCGCGGCACGGTCCAGCGCCGTGTGGCACATCATGATGAAGCCGACCGTCACGCGCTTGCCCTCCCTAGGCCCAGTTTCCCTTGGACATCAGCCCGAGAATTTCGAGCTGTCGCCAGTTGATATATTTCTCCGACCACTTGCACCACAATTCGGGCTGTTGACCCATCGTTTGCGCATAGGCGCGGTATTCACGCGATTCCGCATAGTGCTGCTTGCGCGTCAGCTCTTCGTTGATCTTTGCGCTCAGCGGCGAGAGGAACTTTGCATGCATCAGGCAGCCCGAGACCATCTCCCCACCCCATGCGTCATAAGTGTGGTTCAAGCTGCGTGGCAATAGCATATGCGTTGACGAGGCATAGACGAAGCCGCGCTCCCATTTCACGAGCGGGATCTTGTTGAGCGATGGTGCTTTCAACGGATCCTCTTCGAAGAACATCCGTGCGCGCGGCCCGCCCTGAATCCACAGACTATGCATCAGATTGTTGCGCGAGATCATGTAGTTCCCGGAGTCGAACCAGCAGGCCAGATCGAACGGGTTTTGCCCCTCGCGATAGGGTACCGCATCGACCGGGCCCTTGGGATACATGTCCAGTAGCATCGCGGGGAAGGAGCGGATCGCGTAGGTGTCGAGCCAATCGGTCAGCGCATCAATCGGGCGGGTGTCGCAAAACGGATAGACGAAGAACTCATCCGGATCGACCGTCAGCGTCCAGTGCCCCGTGCCGTAAAGTCGCAGCAGCCAGTTGAGCCAATCCATCCCGAAATGCGAGGCCTTGTAGGAGGCCGTCGTCGTCCAGACCGAGCAATCGGGCTGCTCTGCGAGATATTCGCGCGATCCGTCATCCGACCCGTTATCGACAAAAAGGAAATGTCCGATCCCGAGATTGCGGTAATAGCGCAGGAAATACGGCAGGCGGACCCGTTCGTTGCGCAGCGTCGAGAAGACAAGGATACCTGAGGGCGCGATCCGATCCGTGCGGTCCGACACGATCGACAGCTCTCGTCTTTTGCGGAAGGCGCGAAACTGGCGCAACCTGCGCATACGGCGCAGCTTGATAAGCTCTCTCTTTCCCAATGCCCGCTCCCTTTACCGCTCTGGCGCAGTCTCGCCGAAATTGCTTTCCGGTCAATGAATGCACGCCTCTTCCAGCGCCAATGCCCCCTATCCGGCGCTTTTGGCTCTGAATTCTTCGGGTAAGATACTGTGAAGTTCCGCTAGCGTAAACCTTTGCAAGGGCTGCGCATTCAGTTCTCGCCGGGCCAGTCACCTGACTGCATCAGCCCCTTTGCAAGCAGATCTCGCGGCCCCCTATAGCGTGCGGAATTCGCATCGCGCAGATCGGGGTCGCGGATGATCTGGTCATAGTAATTGTTATAGTCGTCGCGATGGGTGAAATGCTCGCCGCGCCGCTTTTCCTCGGCTGCGCGTTCAAGCGCCCCTTCGAGGAATTTCGAGTGAAGCAAGACCCCGCTGGGCAGCCCTTTGCGCAGATCGAGCGCCGAATTAAGGCGGCGTGGGAGCGCGATATGGGTCGAACTGACATAGGCATAGCGCCACTGCCAGCGGATGAGTGGTAGTTTGTGCAAATGTGGCGCGTTCTCGGGGGCATCGGCAAAGAAGACCCGTTTGCGCGGCCCGCCCCGGATCGAGATATTTCCGAAGCGCGGCTGATATTCCCAGTCATAGCCTGTGGGATCGAAGAGCGGCAGGGCCAGCGTCGGATCACTTCCCGGTGCGGCGTGCGCGCTCGAGAGCGGCCCGTCGGGATACATGTCGAGCATGAGCGCGCCCATCGCAGGGGCATTTTGCGCATCAAGCCAATGGGTCAGTTCGGAGAGCGGGCGCTGATCGCTGTCCGGATAGACCAGCAGCTCATCGGCATCGACGGTCACGCACCAATGCCCGCGCCCGTGGCGCATCAAAAGCCAGTTGAGCCAATCCATCCCGAAGCGGCTGTCGCGATAGCTGGCGCGTGTGCTCCAAAGCGCGACATCCGGCTGGGCGCGCAGGTATTCGACAGTCGCATCCGTGCTGTCATTTTCGACGATCAGAAAGCGGTTCACGCCAAGACGCCGGTAATGCTTGAGGAAAAACGGCAGGCGCTGGGCCTCGTTGCGCATGGTTGCGAACAACAAGATATCATCGGGCGCAATGGCGGTATCAGGAGAGCAGATCTCGCGCAGGGCGTGGCGGCTGCGAATTGCGCGCCAAAGCAACCTGCGGCGTTTGAGGCGCAGCCCTAAGGCTGCGCGCAAATCTTTGATCGTGGTCATGCTCTACCCCTGTTGGGGCTCAGTATTCATACTCCGGCGCCTGATGCCAGCGCCACGCATCCGCGATCATCGTCGAAAGCTCGGAGCGTTTGGGCGCCCAGCCCAGCTCGCTCAAGGCGCGACGCGAACCCGAAACGAGGCTGGCGGCATCGCCCGCGCGGCGTTCGCCCTCGACAATCGGCACGTCGCGATTGGTGACCGAACGGGAGGCCGCGATGACTTCGCGCACCGAGAAGCCCTTGCCCGAGCCAAGGCAGAACACGGCATTGCCCTTCGCATCTTCAAGCCATTTGAGACCCAGCACATGCGCATCGACGAGATCCGAGACATGCACGTAATCGCGCACGCAGGTGCCGTCGGGCGTTGCATAATCCGAGCCGAACACCGTCAGTGCGGCCCGCTTGCCGTCAATCGCATCGAGCATCAGCGGGATCAGGTGGGTCTCGGGCACGTGCTGCTCGCCTACTTCCCCTTCGGGATCGGCGCCCGCCACGTTGAAGTAACGGAAGATCACCGAGTTCAGCCCGTGGCTCATCCCGAAATCGCGCAGCATATCCTCAATTGCACGTTTCGAGCCGCCATAGGCGTTGATCGGGCGTTGTGGCGTGTCCTCGTTCAGGATCACGCCGTCCTGATCGCCATAGGTGGCGCAGGTCGAGGAGAAGACGAAGTTCATGCAGTTCGCCGCAATCGCCGCCTCGATCAGGTTCAGCGCGTTCATCACGTTCTGAGACCAGTATTTCGAGGGGTTTGACATCGATTCGCCAACAAGGCTGAGCGCTGCAAAATGCATGACCGCAATCGGCTTATACTTGGCAAATACGGCGTCGAGACGCGCGCGGTCGCCCAGATCGCCCTCTTCGAGGGGTCCGAACTTCACCGCCTGTTTCCAGCCGGTGGAGAGATTATCGAAACACACGGGCGTATAGCCCGCCTGTTTCAGTGCTTTGCAGGCATGCGCGCCGATATAGCCCGCACCGCCCGTCACCAAAACATGTTGCGTCATAGGTTATTCGGCCGCCGTACGCATCGACATCACGTCGCCAAGGTATTCGCTGAACTCGTCCTGAAGATCGGGACGTTGCAGACCGAAAGCCACGGTCGCCTGCAAGAAGCCCGCCTTCGTGCCGCAATCGTAGCGCTGGCCGCGGAAGCGATAGCCATAGACCGGGTTGCCCTCTTCGATCTCTTGCGCGATCGCGTCGGTCAGCTGGATCTCACCGCCCGCACCCATCTTCATCGCGTTGAGGTTCTGCATGACCTTGGGGGTCAGGATGTAGCGACCGATCACGGCGAGGTTGGAGGGCGCATCTTCAGGGGCGGGTTTTTCAACCATGCCTTTGACGCGGACGCTGACTTCACCGCCGCTCGCGTCGCAATCGAGCACGCCATAGGACGACGTTTTCTCATGCGGGACTTCCATCGCGGCGACGATATTACCGCCGGTTTCTTCATAGGATTCCATCATCTGCTGGAGGCAGGGCTTTTCGGCGGCGATGACGTCATCGGTGAGGATCACGGCGAAGGGCTCGTCATGCACAAGGCGGCGCGCACACCAGACCGCGTGACCCAGACCCAGCGGTTTGTTCTGGCGGACATAGGCGATCGCGCCGGAATCCATGTTGGTCTTTTGCAGCTCGTCATAGAGCGCGGTCTTGTTTTTCTCGCGAAGCGCGGTTTCCAGCTCAGGGGCCGTGTCGAAATAGTCCTCGAGTGCTGATTTGCCGCGCGAGGTGACGAAAATGAACTCTTCGATCCCGGCCGCACGCGCTTCATCAATCGCGTATTGAATGAGCGGGCGGTCTACCAAGGTCAGAATCTCTTTCGGAATCGACTTAGTGGCGGGCAGGAAGCGGGTTCCGAGGCCGGCAACCGGGAAGATTGCCTTCGTAACCTTGCTTTTCATTGGGCACCTATATGTTGGTAAGCGCGGCGGGGCCGCATTCATTGATATTATATTGAGGGCAAATCAAAGGAGGGACAAGTTACGCAGGGGACGGCTTTCCAGAGCTTTGCCACAAACAAGCTGTTTTTAGCCTATAATTGCGACAAATGCACAAAAACGGGACAGGTATTCAAAGCAGATTAGACAAAAATACGGGGAATCGCGCTATGCGAGCGCCATTTCGGCCATCATCGTTTCGAGCCGAGATACATCAGAGGGATTATTCAATTCCCAGAACTGACGGCCCCGCGCGTCGACCTCGACACAGAGCACAGCCCGGTCATTTTCCAAGAACCGTAGCTGCTCGAGCCCTTCGAGCCCTTCGAGCGGTCCGGTCGGCCAATGCGGATAGGCTGCCAGCGTGTCGGGCCGGTAGGCATAGACGCCGACATGATGGAAAACGGGCGTCGGCTCGTCGGGCTGATAGCTTTTTGCAGTAAAGGGCACGACTTCCTTGGAGAAATAGAGCGCCTTGTTGCCAGTGCCGAAGACGGCGGTGGTGCCGCCGACGCGCCCGTGATGGCGGTCCTCTTGCAGGCTGGCGAGCATCGCTCCTTCGCAGCGCAGCACCGGCGTTGCGAGTTCCGCCCAGTCATTGGCGCGCAGCCCCGCCACCAGATCTTCGATGAACCACGCGGGCGTCAGCGGCGCATCGCCTTGCAGGTTGACGATAATGTCGTAGTCACTCTCCAGCCGGGCCGCCGCTTCTGCGCAGCGCTCCGTGCCGTTACGACAGGCCTCCGAGGTCATCACGACCTCGGCGCCAAACCCCTCGGCCGCAGTGCGGATCCGATCGTCATCGGTGGCCACGACAACCCGGTCGACACCTGTGACCGATATCGCCGCCTCCCAGCTGCGCTGGATCAGGGTTTTCGATTGTCCGGACGCCCCGGTCAGTGCGACCAGAGGCTTTCCCGGATAGCGGGTCGACGCGTAGCGCGCCGGGATCACGATCAGGACCGACATCACTTCACCAGCAGCACGCCGGGGGCGTAGGCAATGAAGAAGGGGTTTTCAAAGCCGGATTTGCCATAGGTGAAAGCGGTGTGATCATCAAAGCGGATCACCTCGCCACCCGCACCGCGCAACACGGCATCGCCCGCAGCCGTGTCCCATTCCATGGTGCGGCCAAGCCGGGGGTAAAGATCGGCCTCGCCGGTCGCGACAAGGCAAAACTTCAGCGACGAGCCCGCCGATTTCATGTCAACCACAGCATATTGCCCGATATAGTTGTCGGTCGCCTCATCGCGATGCGATTTCGAGGCCACGACCCGCAATGCGCGGTTGTCGGGAACCGAGACCGAGATCGGCTCGCGCTTGCCCGGGGCCTCCTTGTCGAAGGTCGGGCCGGCCTCTTCGACCGAGCGGCCATCGGCCAACGTGTAGAACAGGCGCTGTTTCGCGGGCGCGTAGACGACGCCGCGCAGCGGTTTGCCGTCTTTGACATAGGCGATATTCACGGTGAAATCGCCCCGGCGTTTCACGAATTCCTTCGTCCCATCGAGCGGATCGACGATCAGGAAGGTCGAGACCGTCTGCGTATGCGAGGCGGCCTGCTCCTCGGTGACCAGCGCGATATCTGGAAATTCCGCGCGCAAGCCTGCTGAAATCAGCGCATCCGCTGCCTCGTCGGCCTCGGTGACCGGCGAGTTGTCAGATTTGGTTTTCACGTCGAAATCGGGGGCATTGTAGATTTCCATGATCTTATCGCCCGCCTCCAATGCGAGGCGGCGCATGACGCGCGTCAGATGTTCGAAATCCATCACATCTCCGTTCCGGCCCAATTCTGGCCCAATTGCTATGACTATCCATCCCCCTTATGATGCGCTGGCAAGGGAACGGCAAGGTTTCCGCTTTAGCGTGCCCGTGCAGGCAGCCAGGATGGCAAGGTATGTTCAAGGCAGAACGCAGCAACTCGACGCTCGGATCAACTTTCAGCCTGCTGGAACTGATTTATCACGCGACCGTGCGACAGCTACGCAAGTCGCATGGCAACGCTTTGGTCGGCCTGATCCTGAACATGTTTCAGACCATGCTTCTGGTGCTGACCTTCTACATCATGTTCTCGGTGCTCGGCATGCGCGGCAACGCGATCCGAGGGGATTTCCTTCTCTATATCATGAGCGGGATTTTTCTGTTCATGACCCATACCAAGGCGATGGCGGCGGTGTTTGGAGCGGAGGGGCCGACCTCGCAAATGATGAAACACGCGCCGATGACGACCGCGGTCGCAATCGCGGCGGCGGCGCTCAGCTCGCTCTATATTCAGCTTTTGTCGATGTTCGTGGTGCTGTTCGTCTACCACACGGCCTTTACCCAGTTCGTGATCTACGACTGGGTCGGGGCGCTCGCGATGGTGTTCTTGTCGTGGTTCACGGGCTGCGCGATTGGTCTGGTGCTGTTCGCGGCCAAGCCTTGGGCGCCCGATATCATCGGCGTGGTCCAGCAGGTCTATTCCCGTGCCAATATGATTGCCTCAGGCAAGATGTTTCTGGCCAATAACCTGCCGCACAAGATGCTGGTCCTATTCAACTGGAACCCGCTGTTTCACACGATTGACCAGGCGCGCGGCTATACGTTCATCAACTACACACCGCATTTCTCGAACTGGCATTACCCGCTTTATGTCGGGCTGGCACTGGTGATGATCGGTCTAATGGGCGAGTTCTACACGCGGCAATATGCCTCGATCAGCTGGGGCGCGCGGCGCTGAGGCCTAGCGCTTGCGGATCGTGTCGCCGGGTTCAAGCACCGGTTCCAGCTCGATTACCTCGCCGCCGATCTGACCGCTTTGCGAGCGTCCCGCCACGATCTGGGCCGCCTTGCGCCCGATCTCGCCCCGGCAGGCATCCATCGTGGCTAGGCGCTGTGAGAAACCGTGCAGCAATTCGAGCCCGTTGAACCCGGCCAGACCGATCTTGCCGGGAACATCCAGCCCGGCGTCGGTGCAATAGAGCATGCCGCCCGCGCCGATCATGTCGTTTGAATAATAGAGAAAATCGAGATCGGGCGTGCGTTTGAGCATCGCTTCCGTCATCTCGCGCCCCTTGGCCAGCGCCGAGCCGCCCGCGTAGAACTCGGTATCGGCCAGCGTGATCCCATGCTGCGCAAGCCCTTCGCAGAAGCCTTCGTAGCGTTTGCGCGCGCGGTGGTCCTCGGGCATTTTGGTGCCAAGAAAACCGATCCGGCGATAGCCTGCGGCCACGATTGCCTCGGCCATGTGCAGCCCGGCCCTGCGATGCGAAATGCCGACGACGGAATCGACGCCATTGCCGTCCACATCCATGATCTCGACCACCGGAATGCCTGCGTTCTCAAGCATCGCGCGGGCGGCAGGCGTGTGCTCGATCCCTGCGATGATCACGCCGGAAGGCCGCCAGGAGAGCATCTCATACAAGACCTGCTCTTCTTTCTCGGGCTTGTAATTGGTGACGCCGACCACCGGCTGCAGCCCGGTATCCTCCAGCTCATCCGAGATTTTCGACAGCACCGTGGGAAAGACCAGATTCGACAGCGACGGGATGATGACCGCCACCAGATTGACCCGCTGCGACGCCAGCGCGCCCGCAATCTTATTGGGCACATAGCCCAGAGCCTTGGCGGCGCGCAGAACCTTCTCACGCGTGGTGTCCGAGACATCGCCGCGATTGCGCAGCACGCGGCTGACAGTCATCTCAGAGACGCCCGAGGCCTCGGAAACATCGCGCAAAGTCAGGGGTCGACGGAGATCTGTGGGGCGGGACACGCTTTCATCCTTCTGGTTTTAAGACCCTTGTTAGCGCCAAACATTTCCCTTGCGCAAGGAAATGATGCGCGCTATGTTAGCGTTAACAGTTGTCAGGAAAGAGCAATCTGACCCGGTAGCTGAGATAACTTGCTCCGCGTGTAGACTCCGATCGCGGGCGTAAGTGCAAAAAGGGGAAGCGGTGGGCCAATACGCTTCCCCTTTTCATTTTTCCCAACCGAGACTTGCACGAATGCCGCTTTGACGGCATCAAGGGCCACAGTGGTCCCGTGGCTCAACTGGATAGAGCAGCCCCCTCCTAAGGGGCAGGTTATTGGTTCGAATCCAATCGGGATCACCAGCTTTCAAATCCGAGACCGGGACGAAAAAGGCCCGCGCTGGGCGGGCCCTTGTGGTGTGCTCTGACCTGTGGGGTCAGGCGTTCCAAGCTTTGTCTTCGCCGCCCAGACCGCCGATCTGCATCCGTGTGGGCAGACCAAGCCGGTCGAGAACGGTGAAGAAGGGTTTGGGGTCAAGCTCTTCGACGTTTTTCATCGTCTTGGTGTCCCACTCGCCCTGCGCGATCAGAATTGCGGCGGCAACCGGGGGCACGCCCGCCGTGTAGGAGATGCCCTGCGAGCCGACCTCTTCATAGGCTTCTTTGTGATCGGCGACGTTATAGACGAAAATCTCGACCTCTTCGCCATCCTTGGTGCCGCGCACCAGATCGCCGATGCAGGTCTTGCCGGTATAGTCGGGCGCCAGTGACGACGGATCGGGCAGCACGGCCTTCACCACTTTCAGCGGAACGACCTCTTGGCCCTCGGCCAGTTTCACCGGCTGCTCGGACAGCAGGCCGAGATTTTTCAGCACGGTGAACACGTTGATATAGTGATCGCCAAAGCCCATCCAGAAGCGCACATCAGCCTGCGGGTAGTTGGTGGCCAGCGAATGCACCTCGTCATGGCCCGACTGATAGGCCTTCGAGGGGCCCACGACCGGCAGGTCCCAGGTCTTGCCGCTCTCGAACATCGAGAGCTCTTTCCACGTCTGGTCTTCCCAGTAATAGACCGTACCGGTGAATTCGCGGAAGTTGATCTCGGGGTCGAAATTCGTGGCGAAATATTTGCCATGCGAGCCTGCATTGATATCGACGATATCGATCGATTTCACCTCATCCATCCGGTCGATGGCAAAGCGCGCATAGGCATTGACGACGCCCGGATCGAACCCCGCACCAAGGATCGCGGTCACGCCTTTTTCCGCGCAGAGATCGCGCTTCTTCCACTCGTAGTTTCCGTACCACGGCGGGGCCTCGCAGATCTTGTCGGGCTCTTCATGGATCGCGGTGTCGATATAGGCGGCCCCGGTCTCGATACAGGCATCGAGCACGTATTTGTTCACGAACGCAGAGCCCACATTGATCACGATCCCCGCATCCGTTTCGCGGATCAGGGCGGCGGTCGCGGCCACATCCATCGCATCGAGCGCATGGGCCTCGAATGTGCCCTTTTCCTTCATCGCGTCTTTCTCATGCACGCTGTCGATGATCGCGTCACATTTCGACTTGGTGCGCGAGGCAATATGCAGATCGCCGAAGAGATCATTATTCTGCGCGCATTTATGCGCGACGACCTGGGCGACGCCGCCCGCTCCGATGATAAGCACATTCTGTTTCACTTCGGCTGTCTCCTTTATGTTGCGACAGGGGAAGGGGGCGCGACGACCCTCAGGACAATGAGGCGCGATAATCCTCATAGGTGAAGTCTTTGACCCGCTCGATCGTTCCATCGGTGCGGCGGATCGCAATGGCGGGCATTGCCACACCGTTGAACCAGTTCTTTTTGACCATTGTGTAACCGGCAGCGTCCGAAATCGAAATCCGGTCGCCAATCTGCAAGGGCGCGTCAAAGCGCGCGTCGCCAAAAATATCCCCCGCAAGGCAGGTCTTGCCCGCGATCTGATAGGCGTGATCGCCCGATTGCGGCAGCTTCGCGGTCTCGCGATAGATCAGCAGATCGAGCATATGCGCCTCGATTGAGCTGTCGACGATCGCGATTTTCTTGCCGTTGTCGAGAATGTCGAGCACCGAGACTTCGAGGCTCGCGCTCTGGGTGATCGAGGCCTCGCCGGGCTCCAGATAGACCTGCACGCCGAACGCATCGGCAAACCGCTTGAGCCGGTCGGCCAGCGCGTCGAGCGGGTAATCCTCGCCGGTGAAATGGATGCCGCCGCCAAGGCTCACCCAGTCGAGACGTTTGAGGATATCGCCAAACTCCGCTTCGATCCGCGAAAGCTGCTGGTCGAACAGGGCAAAGTCGCCATTCTCGCAATTGTAGTGGATCATCACGCCTGAGATGCGATCCAGCGCCGATTCCAACCGGTTCAGATCCCATTCGCCCAAGCGCGAGAAGGGCCGTGCGGGATCGGCCAAATCGAAGCCAGAGGTCGAGAACCGGGGGTTGAGCCGCAGCCCGCGCTCGATATGCGCGGCCTTGTCGCCGAAGCGCTCAAGTTGGCTGAGCGAGTTGAAGATGATCTTGTCGGCATAGGAAATCGCTTCATCGATCTCATCGTCCGACCATGCCACGGAATAGGCATGGGTCTCTTTGCCGAATTTCTCGTGCCCCAGATGCAGCTCGAACAGCGAGCTGGAGGTCGTGCCGTCGAGGTAAGGCTTCATCGTATCGAACGCCGACCATGTCGCGAAGCACTTCAGCGCCAGCAAGGCTTTGGCGCCCGAGCGCTCACGCAGATGCGCAATCTTGCGCATGTTCTCAAGAAGGCGCGTCTCGTCGATCAGGTAGAACGGCGTGTCGGACATGGCTTCCTCCGCGAACTGGGACAGGCCCGCGATATAGGATGCATGGCCTGCAGGCGCAACCGCGCTCAATCCACGCGGATTGCCTCTTTGGCGACGCTCAGTGCGTAGCCTTTGCGGGAAATGTTGCGCACCAGAAGCTCGGTCACGAGCTGATTTCCCAGAGAATCGCGCAACCGTTTGATCCGGGTGGCCCCGGCGGCCTCTTCGCAATCGGACTCGTCGCGCCCCGAGATCATCGCCTCGATCTGCACCCCGGTGAGAATGTCGTCATCCATCCGCGCCTCGGCCAGAACCGACAGTGTCTCAATCGCCGATGGCGTCAGCGAAAAGCCCATATCGTTGAGGATCACCGCATTCTCGCTGCGCAGGATGCGCAAGGATTGCACCTCAATCCCGGCGCGGCGGATCTCGTTCATGCGCCGGTTCAGCCCGATGATCAAAAGCAGAAAGACAAGGCTCGCGATCAGCAGGGCGGCGGCGAAGATCAGCAGGATGAAGATGATCACCCGGTAGCTTGCGAGCACATCCGAAAACGCGGTGCCCGATTGCGCGAGCACTTCGAGCAGCTTGATTTCAGCCTGCGAGGTGAGGTTGTCGTTTTGCACGAAGATCTGTTCGACCCGCGCGTTGAACGCATTCGCATCGGGCAGATTTATGAACAGCAAGACCGCCGCCACCGCGAGAATCGCGACAACAGCTGCAATGCCGCCCAACACCGCCCGCGACCCAAGCCGTAAGCTGTCAGTAACGGAGGTAGTACTGTCCGGCACTGGCTTTCCTTTGCGCTAAGCCCTCTGGCCCGAATGTGGAGAGAACCGTGAGCAAGGTCCAGCCCGCGGCGTTCAGCCTCGGCGCCAATTCGCGCGCCGCGGCCTGCTTGTTGCATGCGCCATCGGAAACCTGCGCCACCCCGTATTGGAGCTGCAACGGGTCCCCGCGCTTGGCCTTGTAATCGGCATAACACGCGGCCTGCGCTGCGTTCGCCATGCCGATGAAGGCGATTATGAGGAGAAGCTTTTTCATGACCTCACGCTGCGCTGATCCGCGATGTTATTCAATATCCAAAGGGCATTGGCAGGTCTGATATCTCATAACATTGCCGCGTTATTGCCTGTCCGAGGGGGTCGGCCCCAAGTTGAACTCATCGTTTTACCGCGGCCCGTCCGGGTCGCCCCACAGGAAGGACTGACCATGTCTGTCAAAACCAAACTTACCGCTCTGATCACCGCCTCGGCGCTTGTGCTGGGCACGCTCTCTGTAACCGCGAGCCCCGCCGCAGCGCTGGGCCAGAAAGATCGTCAGGCGCTGACGGTGATCCTCGGCGTCGGGGCGGCGGCCCTGCTTCTTGATCAGGCGAGTCGCAACCGCGATCACCGCGTCGAGCGGCCTCGGGTTGTGGCACGCCCCCATGACGGCAATCGCTACACCCCGCCCAACCGTTGGAACGATCGGGACCGCCATGGCCGGTATGATAACCGTGGCCGCTATTCCCAGATCGCGATCCCGGCGCGCTGCACCCGCATGATCCAAACCCGCCATGGCTGGCAAGAGGTGGTGAAAACCGAGTGCCTCGACCGCCACGGGCGCTACGTCGGACGGCGCTAAACCTTGCGGCAGGCGCGGGCCACACGCGCCGTCGAGCAGTGCGGAAGCCTTCGGGCTTCCGTTTTTCGTTGATCGCCCCTGTGATCCGGGGCATTTCGGGACGATGATACAGGGCCCTGATTTTTCCTTTGAGCTGGCCGCACATGCGCGTGGCCTCACTTCCATCGCGGGCGTCGACGAGGTCGGGCGCGGCCCGCTTTGTGGTCCGGTCACAGCCGCGGCCGTGATTCTTGATCCGCACAACATTCCCGACGGTCTCAACGATTCGAAAAAGCTCAGCGCCGCGCGCCGGGCGGTTCTGGCCGAGCAAATCATCGCCCATGCGCAGGTCAGCGTGGCCCATGCCAGCGTCGAAGAGATCGACGAGATCAACATCCTGCAAGCCTCGCATCTTGCAATGTGTCGTGCGATCGCGGGGCTGTCGGTGCGGCCTGATCATGTGCTCGTCGATGGCAACCGCATCCCGCGCGATCTTGAGATCTCCGCCGAGGCGGTGGTGAAGGGCGATGCGCGGTCCGTCTCGATTGCGGCAGCCTCGATCCTCGCCAAACAGGCCCGCGATTTGCTGATGGTGGATTTGGCGCAACAGTATCCGGGCTATGGCTGGGAACGAAACGCAGGCTACCCAACGCGTGATCACCTGCAAGCGCTCCTAGATTTGGGAGTTACTCCCGTTCATAGACGTTCCTTCCGTCCCGTCCACAATATCTTGTGCCAAGCGAAATCTATAAGTAGTTGATTCAAAAAAGAAATTGACGGCGAATCGCCTTTGACTCATCTTGGAGGCCATAGATCGGCGCAAAAGCCGACGACCCGAGGCGGGCAGAAAGAGGCGAAAATGACGAATACCAAAGCAACGGCGGCGCATCAGGCGCTGCCCCTGAACCAAATTCTTGACGGTGACTGTGTGGAGGCGATGAATGCGCTTCCCGAGAACAGTGTCGATCTGATTTTCGCCGATCCGCCTTACAATCTGCAATTGCGCGGCGATCTGCATCGTCCCGACAATTCCAAAGTGGATGCGGTTGATGATGCGTGGGACCAGTTCGGCTCCTTTGCGCATTACGACAGCTTCACCCGCGCCTGGCTGTCCGCCGCGCGCCGGGTCCTTAAGCCCAACGGGGCGATCTGGGTGATCGGCTCGTATCACAACGTGTTTCGCATGGGCGCCGAGCTGCAGAACCAAGGGTTCTGGATCCTCAATGATGTGGTCTGGCGCAAATCGAACCCGATGCCGAATTTCCGCGGCAAGCGTCTGACCAATGCCCATGAGACGATGATCTGGGCCTCCAAATCGGAAGGCGCGAAATACACCTTCAACTACGAAGCGCTCAAATCGCTGAACGAAGGCATTCAGATGCGCTCGGATTGGGTCATCCCGATTTGCAACGGCGGTGAGCGGCTCAAGGATGACAAGGGCGATAAGGCCCATCCGACGCAAAAGCCCGAGGCGCTGCTGCACCGCATCCTCGTGGGGACGACCAACCCGGGGGATGTCGTGCTCGATCCGTTCTTTGGTACTGGCACGACCGGGGCTGTGGCCAAGATGCTGGGGCGCGATTTCATCGGGATCGAACGCGAGGAGGCCTATCGCGTGGTTGCCAAGCGGCGTCTGGCGAAGATCCGCAAATATGACAAAGAGGCGCTGGAGGTCTCGACCTCGAAACGCTCAGAGCCGCGGGTGCCTTTCGGTCAGCTCGTGGAGCGCGGCATGCTGCGCCCGGGCGAAGAGCTGTTCTCGATGAATGGCCGTCACAAGGTGAAGGTGCGTGCCGATGGCACCTTGATCGGCGATGACGTCAAAGGCTCGATCCATCAGGTCGGAGCGCATCTTGAGGGCGCGCCCTCGTGCAATGGCTGGACCTACTGGACCTTCAAGCGCGATGGCAAGCAAGTCCCGATCGATCTGCTGCGCCAGCAGATCCGCGCCGAGATGAACTAAACGCTCAGCACAGAAATCAAAAATGGTTCCCGCCGGTGCCCGTGGCTTGCCCACGGTGCACAGCCTTGCCCCGCCGTGTTCATCGGCGGGGTCTTTTATTGAGAAATCGTGAGGGGCTCTGTCCCCCATTGTGCCGGAAGGCGACAAATCTATTAAAAGACGGGCGCTGCCCCTCGGGATATTTTTGTCAAGAGGAAGGGGGATTTAGCTTTTGCCGAGGCGTTCTCGCAGCTCGCGCAGCACCGGCAGGGCGGCACGAACTCTCTCGGGGCCCAGATCGCGTACGATGCTTCCGATGATCGGCATCAGGGACGCGAGCGCTGCGTCGCGCGCGCGGCGTCCCGAGGGGGAGAGCGAGATCCATTTGCGCCGCGCATCGTCCCAGTCGGGCCGGATATGGACATGCCCGGCCCATTCCAGCTTGGCCAGCGTATTGGTCATCGCCCCGCGGGTGACATGCAGCGATTCGGCGAGCTGGGCCGGGGTACGCTCTTCGTTGATATGGGCGAGCAGATTGAGAACCGAGAAATGTGAGATCTCCATGCCTTTGGGCAGCGCACGACTGACAACGCTGCGGGCGAGCTGGTCGGCCATGAACACTTCGGCGAAAAGGGCCGCGGCAAGGGGATTTCTGTCTTGGGTCACGGGGCGTCGAAGCTCCTGTCGTGAAACAGTGAGCGCAGGCGCAGACGTGTTGCCTCGACCTCGTCGACATTGATATCGACAAGGCTCACGCCCGGTTCATCGCCACCATCGACCAGCACGTCGCCCCATGGGCTGACGGCCAGAGAATGGCCCCAAGTCTTACGGGGGCAACCCTGATGAGCGCCATGGGTGCCGCATTGCGCCGGCGCGAGCACAAAGCAGGTATTCTCGATCGCACGCGCCCGCACCAGCGTTTCCCAATGGGCCTTGCCAGTGCGTTGGGTGAAGGCCGACGGGATTGTCAGGATCGAGGCACCCGCCTGCGCAAGCTGGCGGTAGAGCTGAGGGAAGCGCAGGTCGTAGCAGACCGACATGCCGATCTGACCATAAATCGAGGGTGCCAGCACCGCCGCCTTGCCCGGACGATAGCCTTCGGATTCGCGGTAGCGTTCGGTATCCGAGACATCGAGGTCGAACATGAAGATCTTGTCATACCATGCGTTGATTTGCCCCTTGCGGCCGATCAGGAAAGAGCGGTTGGCAAAGCGCCCGTCATCGTCGCTGGTCTTCAGGCAAAGCGACCCGATCAGGATGTAGACGCCAAGTTTCTCGGCCTCGGCGCGGATCGCGGCCAGAGTCGGATCGGTATGTTCGTGGTGCAGAACGGTGCGCTGATAGGCCCGGTCCGACGAGATTAGATTGGTGCATTCCGGGGTTGCGATGAATTGCGCACCGGCGGCAGCGGCTTCGCGAATGAAGTCGAGCGTGACCGGAAGATTTTTCACCGGGTCGTCGGTCGAGGAAAGCTGAACCAGAGCCGCTTTCATGATCACACCGCCAGCATCGTATCGAGTTTGCCGGACTGATCGAGCGCGTGCAGCTCGTCGCAGCCGCCGATTCCCTTACCGTCGATGAAAATCTGCGGGACGGTGCGTCGGCCCTGAGCGCGCTCCATCATCTTGGCGCGCAGATGCGGGTCGGCCCCGACATCGGTCTCCTCGTAGGAAACGCCCTTTTGCTCCAGCAGGCGCTTGGCCATGATGCAAAACGGGCAAGTCCGGGTGGTGTAGATTTCGACGCGTTTCATGGGGCACCCCTTTCAATTCGGCCTGACTATAGGGATTTAGGGCGCCTTCGCAACGCGTGCCAGTGTGATGACGTCAACCCGGTCAGCGCCAGCTTGCATGGCAGCGCCCGTGGCGGCGGTGAGCGTCGCCCCCGAGGTCATCACATCGTCCACGATTAACACCGGTCGGCCAAGCAATTGCGGGGCGCGCGCGGGGGTGACGCGGAT
The DNA here is from genome assembly GCF_000715505.1 of Thioclava dalianensis. Taxonomy (GTDB): domain Bacteria; phylum Pseudomonadota; class Alphaproteobacteria; order Rhodobacterales; family Rhodobacteraceae; genus Thioclava; species Thioclava dalianensis. The sequence goes on along the minus strand of NZ_JHEH01000026.1, from coordinate 21,660 downwards.
CGCATCGGCGAGATTGGCGATGCGCGCGGCGCGATCGCGCCCCTTTTGGCTCGTGGTATTGCGGGTGCGCTCAAACAGATCGACGCAATACGTCTGGCCGCAGATCCGCGCGATCCCCTGAGAGAGCAGCGCCGATTGGTTGTAGCGCCGCCGCAGCAGGCGCCAGCGATGCAGCGGCACTGGCGCAATCACCGTCTCGGGCGTCAAAAGCGGCTGTGCTGCGCGCGCCATCCATGCCGCGAAAGGGCGTGCGAGATCCAATCGGTCGGAATGTTTGAAGCCCAGCACCAGCTCGCGACCGATACCGGAATACATCATCACCGTGCGCCCGCGTGCCCAGGGCCTGGGATGGGCGAGGCACTCGTCACAGAGCACGGCTTGCCCATCATCATTGCCCGGCAGCGGCACGCCGCAGCCATCGCAGCTCACACCGCTGGCGAAGGTGATTTGCTCCCAGCAGTCGCGGCACAGGCCGAAATCCGAGCCGACCTCTTCTCCGCAGGCAATACAGCGCGGCGGAAAAACGGCATGTAAGGCCCGCATCTTGCCTGATAGGATCTGTCTGCGAAGCGCAGCAATACCGGAGCCGATCATGGATACCTCGCCTCTTCTTACGGACCGCGCCGCCCTGATGCGGCAACGTGCCCGAGCCGCGCGCGCACCCGAGATGTTCTTGCACGAGGATGCGAGCGTCGAGCTTGATGAAAGACTCCAAGAGGTTAAGAGAACCTTTACGTCTCCCGCATTGATTGCAGCTTTTCCCGATCCGTGGCGCGCCGTGCTGCCCGGCGCGAAATGCGTTCTGGATACGGATATTCTCGATCTCGAGCCCGGCGCGCATGATCTGGTGGTGCATGCGATGGGGCTGCATTGGGCGAATGATCCGGTGGGGCAGATGGTGCAGGCCGCGCAGGCGCTCAAACCCGATGGGCTGTTTCTGGGCGTTATGTTTGGCGGGCAGACGCTCAATGAGCTGCGCGCAGCGCTGGCGCAGGCCGAGGCGTCGATCACCGGCGGGCTGAGCGCGCGCGTGTTGCCGATGGGCGAGATCCGCGATCTGGGCGCGTTGCTCGGGCGTGCGGGATTCGCGCTGCCGGTGGCCGATACGGTGACGCGCAAGGTGACCTACGAGACCCCGCTTCGGCTGCTCAGTGATTTGCGGGCGATGGGCGAGACCAATGCGCTGGCCGCCCGTCCGCGCCATTTCAGCCGCCGTGACGTGATGGCTGAGGCGCTGCGGATCTATTCCGAGGCATATCGCGAGGCCGATGGTCGCGTGCGCGCCACGTTCGAGATGGTCTGGCTGACCGGCTGGAAGCCCCATGCGGGCCAGCAAAAACCGCTGCGTCCGGGTTCGGCGGCCCATCGGCTGGCTGATGCGCTGGGCACGTTCGAGATACCGGCGGGCGATAAGCCCGGGCGCTGATCAGCCCAGCATCGCAAGGAAGCTTTTCGACCACCAATGCACGTCTTGGGTGGTCAGCCCGTCCATCAAAGCGTGGTAGCGCTCGCGCCGTTCCTGACGCGACATCAACAGCGCGGTGAGCATTGTCGTGGCCATCTGCTCGGTGTCGTGCGGATTGACGATCAGCGCCTGCCCCATCTGCTCGGCGGCGCCGGCAAATTGCGACAGGATCAAAACGCCCGGATCGTCGGGGTTCTGGGCTGCGATATATTCCTTGGCGACAAGGTTCATCCCATCCATCAGCGGCGTCACCAGCGCGACCTGAGAGGCGCGGTAGAGCCCCGCCAGAACTTCGCGCGGAACGGAGCGGTTGATGAAACGGATCGGCGCCCATTGGATATCGGCGAACGTGCCGTTGATCTGGCCCGAGAGATACTCGGTCTCCTCGCGGATATCGTCATAGGCCTGCACCCCTTCGCGGGTCGGGGGCGAGATCTGGATCAATGAGACATGGCGGTGCCAGTCTTCGTGACGCGCGAGGAATTCACCAAAGGCCCGGAAGCGCTGGGGCACACCCTTGGAGTAATCCAGCCGGTCGACGCCGATCATCAGGCTGCGATTGGGTTTGACGATGCCATCGGGCAATTCCTCGATCTGGCGCTCGGCCAGCTCTTTGAACTCCCCCGCGTCGATTGAGATCGGGAAGGCCTCGATCCGGCACTGGCGCGGCGAGAGATGCATGAAATTGCCGCCCAGATCCGAGCCGCCGCCAATCTCGACCATCGAGGCAAGGCAGGCCCGCACATCGCGCTCGGCCTGCAAGCCGATCAGGTCGAAATTCGACAGCCACTGGCAGATTTCGCGGCCATTAGGCAGCGCCTGCATCGAGATCGGGCCGGGGAAGGGCGTGTGCAGGAAAAACCCGATCGGGCTTTGCACCCCCAGCACCCGCAATTCATAGGCCAAAGGCAGGAAATGGAAATCATGCACCCAGATCCGGTCATCGGGCTGGATGATCGGCGCGAGCATCTTGGCCAGACGACGGTTCACCCGCTTATAGGTGTTGAGATATTCCTGATGGATCTCCATCAGATCGGTGCGGCCATGAAACAGCGGCCAGAGAACGGAATTGGAATAGCCCGCGTAGTAATTCTCCTGCTCTTCCTCGGTCAGATCGAAGCACAGGCGCTTGAAAGGGCCGCCCTCGATCTCGCGCAGCGTGGCATCGGGCAGATCGGTGGTCTCGCCCGAGGTGCCGATCCACAGCCCGCCGGTTTCCTCCAGCACATCCCCCAGCGCCACCACGAGGCCGCCCGAAGGGTTGGCCCCGGTGGGGATACGGTTCGACAGGCAGATCAGGCGTCCCATTCTTAGTCCTCTCGTGCGGATGCGAGCCAGTCGCGCATCTGTTGCGGTGCGTCGAGGCGAAAGCGTGCCGCACTCTCGCCCGCGCCGATCTTGATCCCGTAGCCGCCATGGGCCTCGGCCCAGGCGAGCGCAGGCTCATCGGTGGTGTCGTCGCCAGCATAGACGGGGGCACGGTCGCGAAACGCGGGCAGGGCGCTTAACAGGGCAAGAGCGCCATCCTTTGAATAGCCATCGGGACGCAGCTCATAGGCCATTTTCGCGGGCTGAACCGCAAAGCCGGGATAGCGGTGCGCCAGATCTTGCACGAAGGCCTCGGCCTGCGCTTGCCGCTCGGGATGGGCGCGGAAATGCACAGCCCCGCCATGGCTTTTGTCTTCGTACAAAAGCCCCTGATCGCTTGCAAATTGCGCAAGCTCGCCTTGAAGCGCCTCAAGCCCGTCGGGCATCTGCTCCATCGGGGCGGTCATGCCCCGAGCCTCGGCGCCGTGGCTGCCCACCATCGGCCCGTCATAGCCCGCCAGAAACCGAGTCAGCTCGCGCAGGGACCGGCCCGAGACAATGGCCAGAGCGCCGCCCAACCTTTCGCTGAGATCGGTCAGCAGCTGTGGCAGATCCGCCGGGACCTGCACGGCATCGGGTGTTGGGGCGATTTCGAGCAAACAGCCGTCGAAATCGAGGAAAAGCGCGTCCTTTTGCGGATCAAGCGCGGGCGGGGCCGGTTTCGTACCGGCGAAATCATCCATTGTCATGGTCTGAACGTAAGAGATCCTGTCGCGATTGAATAGGTCGCATTGACCTGATCGGGAAACCCGTTAAGTCCAGAGAAGTTCCGCAATGACGACAGGAAAAGCCCGATGACCGATGATGCACGCGCTCGCCTCGCCCACGCGCCCGCAGACCACCCGCCTGTCAAAGCGGCCAAGATCGGGTTGCTGGTCGCCAATCTGGGGACGCCGGATGGCACGGATTACTGGTCGATGCGGCGCTATCTCAACGAATTCCTGTCCGACAAGCGGGTGATCGATCTGCCGCGCTGGAAATGGCAGCCGCTTTTGCAACTGATCATCCTGTCCAAACGCCCCTTCACCTCGGGGGCCAATTACAAGACGATCTGGAACAATGAGGCGAATGAAAGCCCGCTGATGACGATCACCAAGCAGCAAGTCCACAAGCTGCGCGCGGCCGTTGCGGCACGTTATGGCGCTGAAGTGGTGGTCGACTACTGCATGCGTTACGGCAATCCCTCGACCCGGTCGGTCGTGGATCGGATGGTCGAGCAGGGCTGCGAAAAGATCCTCTTCGTGCCGCTCTATCCGCAATATGCGGGGGCGACCTCGGCCACGGCGAATGATGCGTTCTTCAGCGCGCTGAGCCATCAAAAGCGCCAGCCCGCAGCCCGCGTGGCGCCGGAATATTTCGATCGCCCGAGCTATATCGAGGCGCTGGCCGCTTCGGTCGAGCGGGTCTATGCCACGCTAGAGCGCAAGCCCGATGTGCTGGTCGCCTCTTATCACGGGATGCCCAAGCGCTACCTGATGGAGGGCGACCCCTACCATTGCCAGTGTCAAAAGACATCGCGCCTGCTGCGCGAGCGTCTGGGCTGGGACAAGAGCGGGATCGACACGACCTTCCAGTCGGTCTTTGGCCGCGAAGAATGGCTCAAGCCCTACACGGTCGAGCATGTGGCCGAGCTGGCGCGCGCGGGCAAGAAGAACATCGCAGTGATTTCACCGGCCTTTTCGGCGGATTGCATCGAGACGCTTGAGGAAATCAACGGCGAGATCCGCGAGGCGTTCGAGCATGCGGGCGGTGAGACCTTCACCTATATCCCCTGCCTCAACGATGACGATTTGCACATCACGGCATTGATGGATCTGATGCAGGAGAACCTCGCGGGCTGGATCGACTAGACCCTAGTCCAGCCCGATCAGCCCGGGTACTTGAGCCATATCGGTGAACAATGTAGCGCCCGCCGCCTCAAGCGCTGCATGCGTTCCGTGGGGCGCGTAGCCAAGGCAGCGAATGCCTGCCGCCTGCGCCCCGCGTGCGCCGGTCGGGCTGTCCTCGATCACCACGCATTGCGCCGGATCGGTCTTGAGCGCGCGCGCCACATGCAGATAGAGACCCGGATCGGGCTTGGGGCAGCCCAGCTCCTGACCCGAAAACATCCGTCCCTCGAACCGGGCGCGGATATCGGGATGCTGGCCCAGCGTGACCTCCATCTTGGCGGTCCGCCCGTTCGAGCCAACCCCGTAGACGATCCCCGCCGCATCGAGCCGGTCCAGAAGATCGGCAATTCCGGGGATCAGATCCGTGCCCTCGCCCAGCCGCTGATAGAGCTTGGCGTAGAACTGCTCGACCCAATCCTCCGGCAGGCGCGCACCGCGGTCGCGGGCGCGGGTCGCGACATCCTCGATTGTGCCGCCCACGAAAGAGGTCTCCAGCGCCTCAAGCGACAGAGGCAGGCCATAGGCGGCCAGCTCTTCCTGCATCAGGGCAAAGCCTTGCGACTCGCTGTCGACCAGAACGCCGTCGCAATCAAACAAAACGGCACGCACCTTCATTCCGGCATCCTTGCAAGTGTAACCATGGTGTCGCCATACCGGCGCTGATCGAGCTGGACAAGGGGGGCGGGCACCAGCGGGGGCGTGTTCTCTTCCCACATGATGGTCGCGCCGGGCGCAATCCAGCCGCCCTCAAGGCAGGAGGCAATCGCCCGTTCGCCCAACCCCATCCCATAGGGCGGATCGAGGAAAATCAGGTCATAGCCCGCGCCCCGGCAGGGCCCCATACGGATGGCATCGCGGCGCCAGACATCGGTGGTGCCCATCGCCCGCATCGCCTCGATATTGCGCCGCAACAGGGCGCGTGCGGCAGTGCCGTCATCGACAAAGGCGACCCGTGCTGCGCCGCGCGACAGCGCCTCAAGCCCCAGCGCCCCGGTGCCTGCGAACAGATCGAGCACGCGTGCATCCGCCACCGGATTGCCATGCCCGCCATTGATCAGCAGGTTGAAAATGCTCTCGCGCACCCGGTCCGTGGTGGGGCGCAGATGGGCTGCCGCATCGCCCGCGCCGACCTCGGCAAGCTTCAAGCCGCGGCGTTCACCGCCGATTATTCTCATTTCAGGAGCGCTTTCAGATCGGTTTCGGGGTCGGCGACCTGTTCGGGGGTGACGGTCTTGCCGCCCTCGATCAGCCGCTTGCCGATCATGTAGGCGCGCGCATCGTTGAGCGCATCAACCGCGATCAACGCACCGTCGCGGAAATACCAGAAGCTCGCCCCTTCGCCCGCACGTGCCACCACCGAGTCATAGCCGATATTGAGGCCCGCGATTTGCAGTTTGGAGTCGAACTGATCCGACCAGAACCACGGTTTCGGGCTGTAATCCTGCGCAGCTCCCAGCATGTTTTCGGCGACCAGTTCGCCCATATCGATGGCATTGCCGACGCTTTCCAGACGCAGCGGACCCGCGCCGCCCGGGAAAGCAGCGCAATCGCCTGCCGCCCAGATATGATCCTCCGAGCACCTGCCCTGCGCATCGACCGCGATGCCGTTTTCGCAATGAATGCCCGCTTCGCGCGCGATCTCTTCGTTGGGGGTCACGCCGATGCCCACGATGGCGAAATCCGCCTCGATCACGCGCCCGTCTTCCAGCTCGACCGCCGTGACGACCGTGTCGCCGCGCAACGACAAAAGCCCTAGCCCTTCGATGATCTCGACGCCGTTTTCTTGGTGCAGCGCGCGGATCGCATCGGCGGTCTGCGCGCAGGCGACGCGGCCAAGGATGCGCGGGGCGGCTTCGACCAGCGCGACCTCAAGCCCCAGCTTGCGCGCCACCGCCGCCGCTTCAAGCCCGATATAGCCGCCACCGATCACCACAAGCCGTTGGCCGGGACGAAACTGTGCACGCATCGCATCGACATCGGCAAGACTGCGCACGGTGAAGACATTGCCCAGATTGCCGCCCAGCGAGGCCGGAAGCCTGCGGGGCGTGGCGCCGGTGCACAGGGCCAGCTCGCTATAGTCAAGGCTCTCGCCATCGCTGATCTGGACGACCTGCGCCTTCGGGTCGATCTCGGTCACCGAGCAATCGAGACGCAGGCTGATATCGTTGTTGGCCCACCAGTCATTGGCGCGCAGCATCAGCCGCTCCAGCGGCATCTCGCCCAGCAGATAGCCTTTCGAAAGCGGCGGGCGTTGATAGGGTGCGACCGGCTCGGCGCCGACCACGGTGATTGCGCCGTCATAGCCCTTCTTGCGCAGGCGCGCGGCCATAGAGGCTGCCGCCTGTCCCGCACCGACGATCACGATCCCGCTCATTTCATTCTCCACTGGCCCATTGCCCCCCAGACCCTATATCGTCGCAAGCGACAAACGCAACGTGACAGCATCGGAGCACTTAATGACAATTACGACTGGCGACGTCCTTCCCGGCGCAACCTTTCTTGCCGTCGGCAATGACGGTCCGCAGCAGATCAGCCTTGGCGACAAGATGAAGGGCCGCAAGGTCGTGATCTTCGCGGTGCCCGGCGCCTATACCGGCGTGTGCACCACGGCCCATGTTCCGAGCTTCATCCGTACCAAGGACAAGTTCGAAGCCAAGGGCGTCGAGGAAATCATCTGCGTTTCGGTCAATGATCCCTTCGTCATGGCAGCCTGGGGCGAGAGCACGGGCGCGAGCGCTGCGGGCCTCACCATGCTGGCCGATCCCGAAGCGGCCTTCACTCAGGCGATCGGGATGGAGTTCAGCGCCCCGCCCGCCGGGCTGATCAACCGCTCCAAGCGCTATGCGATGCTGGTCGAGGATGGCGTGGTCAAGGCGCTCAATGTCGAGGAAAGCCCCGGCACCTGCGAGGCCTCGGCGGGCGAAGGTCTGCTCTCCGAGATCTGATCTTACATGAAAAAGCCCGGAGGATGCGCATCCTCCGGGCTTTGATCTGGCAGTGTGCAGGGCTTGGTCAGGCGTCGTCTTCCGCGCCATCCTCTGAGTTCGCGGCGCTATCGGCCAGCCGCATCAGCGGACGCCCGATATCGCGATCCACTTCCCCCCGGCCCTCGGCGAGCCCGTCAATGGCGCGCGCAAGCTCGATATCGAGCACGCTCAACCCGCTGCAATCATGCGTTGTCAGCGTGATTTCAAGCGTCTTGTAGACATTGCGCCAATCGGGGTGGTGATCCATCTTCTCGGCCAGAAGGGCGACTTCGGCCATGAAGCCCCATGCATCCGAGAAATCCCGAAACAGCAGACGCTTGATCATCGCGTCTCCTTCATCGGTCGCGCGCCAGCCGGTATCTTCCAGCGCGAGCAGCAGGGCCTTACGTTCTTCGGGATCAAGCTTGGACGTCATGAATCACTCCCATGTTGCTTTCAAGAACAGGTAGGGCGGCCCCGCCGCGCTTCCAGATCAGGCGGTTCCGGTCTCTTGCCGGGCCTGCGCGGTTTCGATCCGGGGCACTTCTACCACTTCGAGGGTCCGCGTGGGGAACGGAATGCCGATGCCATTGGCGTCGAACTCGACCTTGATCTTGCGGATCATCTCGGAGCGCAGCGACCAGTAATCGGCGGTGCTTGCCCAGACCCGGAACGTGAAATCGACCGAGCTATCACCCAGATTTTTCACGCGGATCACCGGCGCCGGATCGGTCATGGCGCGCGGATCGCTGCTCGAGACGGCCTCAAGCACTTCCTGCGTCTTCTTGAGATCGGCGTTATAGGCAACACCGATGGTCAGATCCATCATCCGCGTCGGGTTGGCCGAGTAGTTGGTGATCGCGCTTTTCCAGATGTCGCTATTGGGCATGATGACTTGGATGCCGTCATAGGTGGTCAGCATGACGTAGAACAGCTGGATCTCGGTGACCGTGCCGCTCTCGCTGCCCGCGTCAATGAAATCCCCCTGACGGAACGGGCGGAACATGATGATCATGACGCCTGCCGCAAGGTTCGACAGCGCCCCTTGCAGCGCCAGACCGATTGCCAGACCGGCGGCACCGATCAGGGCGGCGAGCGAGGTCGTCTGGATCCCGAAGCGATTGAGGATGAAAATCACCCCGATCGCGAGGATCAGATATTTGACGATATTTCCGAGAAAGCTGAACAGCGTGTCGTCGAGCCGTTTGTAGCGGTTCGACAGAGCCGTAACCCGTCCTTTGGCCCAAGCCGATACCGAAAGCGCAATCAGCAAAATCACCAGCGCCGCTATGACATTCACAGCAACGAGTATGGCCGCGTCGATCCGATCCTGCGTCAGCCAGCTACTGACATGGGTCAGCTCATCTAGGGTCATCAGTCTATCCTTCATTCTATCTTCGGCCAAACGTCACGTTGGCCTTAGGGTTCCGCCCGCGCTCGAAACGGGCCCATTTCGGTGAGGATCTCGATATCCTCATCGACGGCAGCCCGTTCTGCCTCCAGATAATCGGCAACGGCCTGTTTCAGGCCGGGATGCGCAATCCAATGCGCCGAGTAGGTCGGCACCGGCAGGTAGCCGCGGGCCAGTTTATGGTCTCCTTGCGCGCCAGCCTCGACGCGCTGCAATTTATGGGCAATCGCGTAATCGACCGCCTGATGGTAGCACAGCTCGAAATGCAGGAAGGGATGATCCTCGATGCATCCCCAATAGCGCCCGAACAATGCCTCGCGCCCGATCAGATTGAGCGCGCCTGCAACCGGCCGCCCATCACGGAGCGCGAGCACAAGTAACACATCTTCGCGCATCTCGTGAAGCAGGTCGAAAAAGGCCCGGCTCAGATAGGGCGTGCCCCATTTGCGCGCGCCGGTATCTTGATAGAAGGTCCAGAAAGCGTCCCAATGTTCTGGCTGGATCTGATCGCCCGTCAGCTGCACGATCTCGCCGCCAAACTCCTGCGCCCGGGCGCGTTCCTTGCGCAGTGCCTTGCGCTTGCGCGAAGACAACTCGGCGAGAAATCCGTCGAAATCCGCATAATCGCGATTGAACCAGTGAAATTGCTGACCGGTGCGGCCAAGCCAGCCAAGCGCCTCCGCGGCCTTCATCTCTTCCGCGGTACAAAAGGTCATATGGATCGAGGAAACCCCGGCCCCCTCGGCGATCTGCGCCATCCCGCTCAGAAGCGCGCCGCGTGCCGCCTGCTCCAGCCCTGGCAGCACCAAAAGCCGCCGCCCCGCGACCGGGGTGAAGGGCACGGCGGCCTGCAATTTGGGGTAGTAGCGCCCGCCCGCCCGGTGAAAGGCATCGGCCCAGCCGTGATCGAAGACGTATTCCCCTTGCGAATGGGATTTGACGTAGAGCGGCGCGACCCCGATCACCTGCCCGCCCAGGCGCGCCACCAGATGGCGCGCGTCCCAGCCAGTGCCGGGCCCCACCGATCCCGATTGCTCGAGCGCGGCCAGAAAGCGATGCGTCGTGAACGGATCAAAGGCGCGCGCTCCGTCCGCGACCTCGGGGCAGGCGCAGGCATTCCACTCGTTTTCGCTTATTTCGGAAATATCCGAATAAAGCGTGATTTCAACGCTTTGATCCATTCATCCCCAAGTATAACAGATGTCCATCGGGTGAATCTGGGGCCGCAATCGAACGGGTCAAGCGGGCAGGGCCGCAAGATAGCGTTCAAAAGTGATGTTATCGGCGATTGCGCGGGCCGCGCTTTCCTCTTCGGGAGAGCGGATCGTCCAGCATAGAATCGGCAGGCTTTGGGCTGCGAGTTCGCTCACCCGTGGCGCGCCCAGATCCTCCGCCTGATGCGAGATGAACCCAGCCCTCGTCCGCTCAAGATCCGGGATCGCGCGCAGCTCTGCGCGGCGCGGCTCTGGAATAAGCGGCCAATCCTCGGGCGCATAATCGCAGGTCGTCAGCCCGACACAGATTTCGGGCGCGGCGCTGGCAAAATCGGCAATCGCATGCGGATTGAACGACATTACCGCCAGCGGCCCACGATAGCTTCGCAACAGCGCCGCCGATGCCTGACCGAGCCCACCGACATTCGGCCCAAGCGCCCCGTCCTGATCCTTGATCTCGATCAGCAGCGGCACTTGGCCTGCGACCAGCTCCAGCACCTGCTCAAGACTCGGCACCCCCTCCGCGCCCCCTAGCAGCGGGATCTCCGCCAGCTCTGCGGCGCTGCGCTGCGCAATCGGCCCGTCCTGACCCGTTAGCCGCGTCAGGTGGTAATCGTGAAACACCATCGGGACACCGTCCGACGAGAGCTGCAGATCGATCTCGATTGCATATCCTGCCGCAATCGCGGCGCGGATCGCGGCAAGGCTGTTTTCGGGCCGTCCATCCGCCACATCATGCAGCGCACGATGGGCGATTGGCAGGCGCAGGAAATCAGGGTGCAATGACATCAGGTGATCTCAAAAATCGCTTCGATCTCGACGGCAACTCCCAAGGGCAGCGAGGCAGCGCTGACCGCAGAGCGTGCATGGCGCCCGGTATCGCCAAAGACCTCGACCATGAGATCAGAGCAACCATTGATGACCTTGGGCTGATCGGTGAAATCCGCGGTGGAATTGACGAACCCCGTCAGTTTCACCACCCGTGCGATCTTGTCGAGATCGCCAATCGCGGCCTTGGCCTGCGCAATCAGCGCCAGTCCGCAGAACCGTGCGGCAAGCGCGCCCTCGGCGACATCCATATTGGCGCCCAGCCGCCCCTTGATCAAACCATCCGGCCCGTTCGAGATCTGCCCCGAGACAAAAATCTGATTGCCAGAGCGCACGAACGGCACGTAATTCGCCGCCGGCATCGGCGCGTCCGGAAGGGTGATCCCAAGCTCTGCGAGCCGCGCTTCGATAGTTGCCATGATGGGCCTCCTGCACTGTTTGTGCGAAAGCTAGGCGCGCACGCCTCTGCCCGCAAGCGCATTCACGCCCTCTTCCTCTTGATCCAAATATCCCGAGGAAACCGGGTAAACCGCAGGTTTGTCCGTTGGGGGCAGAGCCCCCGCGCCTCAGGCCACCAGCGCTTCGGCCTTTTTCAGATCGACCGAAACCAGCTGGCTGACGCCTTGCTCTTGCATCGTCACGCCGAAGAGCCGATCCATCCGGCTCATCGTCACCGCATGGTGCGTGATGATCAAAAAGCGGGTGTCGGTCCGGCGCGTCATCTCGTCGAGCAGATCGCAGAATCGCGTCACATTGGCATCATCGAGCGGCGCGTCGACCTCGTCGAGCACACAGATCGGTGCCGGGTTGGCCAGAAACACCGCGAAGATCAGGGCCATCGCTGTCAACGTCTGCTCGCCGCCCGAGAGCAGGCTCAGCGTGCTCAGCTTCTTGCCGGGCGGTTGGCACATGATCTCAAGCCCGGCCTCCAGAGGATCGTCGCTCTCGACCAGTTCCAGATTGGCCGAACCGCCGCCGAAGAGATGGGTGAATAGGGTGCGGAAGCTGTCATTGACCTGCTCGAAGGCGGTCAGTAGCCGCTCGCGCCCCTCACGGTTGAGCCCGGAAATCCCGGCACGCAGCTTGCGGATCGCCTCCTCGAGATCGGCCTTTTCCTTGACCAAGGCGTCATGCTCGACCTCGACCTCGCGGGCATCTTCCTCGGCGCGTAGGTTCACCGCGCCCAAGGCTTCGCGTTGCCGCTTGAGCCGGTTGACCTCGGTATCGAGCGCCTCCGCATCGGGCATCTTCTCGGGATCGACATCGAGGCGCTCGAGCAGTTTCTGCGGCGTGCTCTCGGTCTCCTCCATGATCCGCTCGGCGGCGGCGGTGACGGTTTCGCGGGCGGCATCGACGCGGGCCTCGGCGCGGGCGCGGGCCTCGCGGGCCTCACCGGCCAGCCGCTCGGCGTCGCGTTCTGCGAGCTGTGCGGCGCGCAGGGCCGCGTCGGCGGCGGTAAGACGCTCGCTCGCCTCGGTCTTGCGGGCCTCGGCCTTCGCGATGTCCTCCGACAGCTCGGCGCGTTTTTCCGCCAGCGTCTCGGGGATCGCGCTCGCCTCGGACAGCTCCTCTTCGCTTTCCTCCTTGCGCGCGGCCAGCTCTGCGGAGCGCCGCTCTGCCGTCTCAAGCCGGTGCCGCCAGCCCGACAACTCCTTGGTGATCTCCTGCCTGCGGCGCAGCCGGGCCTCGCCCTCGCGCCGAATCTCGTCATGCGCGGACCGCTTGGTCATCATCGTCATCCGCGCGGCCTCGACCGTCATCTTGATCGCGTCGACCTGAGTGCGCTGGGCCTCCAGATCGGGCAGGGCGGCCAAGGCATTCTCGGCCTCGCGCAAAGCCATCCGTCCGCCGCCTGCCTCTTCCTCGTGACGCGCAACGGCAAGCTTGGCGCTTTCCAGCTTGGATCCGGCGATGGAGCGGTCGCTTTCGGCACGGCTGAGCGCCCGACCGGCCTCGGCAAGACCCCGGTCGGCGGCGCGGCGCGCTTCACGTGCGGCGGTATCGGCACGGGTGGCCTCGGCCAATTGCCCGGTCAGCATCTCATGGGCCTGCCGCGCGCCTTCGGCCCGTGCGGTGATCTCCTCCAGATCGCGCTTCAGCTCGACCAGACGATTGAGCTGCTGCAACCGCAAGGCTGCAGCGGTGGGCGCATCCTCGGAGCCCGCGCGATAGCCGTCCCAGCGCCAGAGGTCGCCATCGGTCGACACCAGACGCTGACCGGGGCGCAGCTGTTCTTGCAGCCGTGCGCCTTCATCCCAATCCGAGACCAGCCCGATCTGGGAAATCCGACGGAAGAGCACTTCTGGCACTGTGACATGATCGGACAAAGGCTCGACCCCGGCGGGAAGGGTCTGCGCGGTGCCGTAGCTTGGCAAGATCTGCCAGCCGGTCGCCGCATCTTCCGAGACCTCCGGGGCGTGCAGATCATCGGCAAGAGCGGCCCCGAGTGCGGCCTCATAGCCCTTATCGACACGCACGCGGTCCAGAAGCTGCGTGCCGCCAGAGCTTTCCCGCTCCACGAGGCGCGACAGCGTGGTCACCTCTGCGCGCAACGCACCTGCCTCGCCCTCGGCCTCCGAACGGGCCGCGCGGGCGGCGCTTTCGCGCGATTGCAGATCGGCGCGCGCATCGTCTGCGGCGGCCAGCGCCTCTTCGGCAGCCTCGGCGGCGGCCTGTGCCTCGTTCTGCGCGGCCTCGGCGGCGGTGAACTCCCCGGTCGATTTCTCAAGCGCCGCCTGCGCGGCAGCCGCAGCCTGCTTGGCTTGGGTGGCGGCGGCTTCGGATTTTTCCGCCGTGGCGCGGTTGTCGCTGACCAGCCGCTGGGCCGATTGGTGCCGGGCGGCGAGGCGGGCCACATCTTCGGTCAGCTCGGTCAGGCGGGCCTCGCGATCTTGCAGGATCGTCGCGGCCTCATGCGCGTCATCGGCGGCGCGCGCCAGCTTGTCGTCATGGCCTTCCGAGGCCTTGGCAATCTGACCCTGCTCCCATTCGAGCCGCGAGATCGTCTCGCCCGCATCGCGGTTGAGCCCGGCCTCGCGCTCCATGTCGCGGTTCAACTGCTCCACCCGGCCCTGCAAGGTGGCGATCCGGGCACGTGCCTGCGCTTCTTGATCGCTCAGCGCATCGCGCTCGACCACGATCCGCTGAAGGATTGCGGCAGCAATGGCTTCTTCTTCGCGCAGCGGTGGCAAAGCCTCTTCATGGGCGGCGCGGGTGCGTTCGGCCTCGCGCGCGGTGCGTTCGGCGGAGGCCGCATTCGTGACCTGCTCGCGATGCGCGCTTTGGGCGGTCTCGCGGGCCATATCGGCCTCGCGCCAGCGACGAAACAGCAGCATCCCTTCGGCGCGGCGCAGATCGTCGCCGATGGTGCGGTAACGCGCGGCCTGCCGGGCCTGACGCGCCAGCTGGGCAAGTTGGGCTGCTAGCTGTTCGATCACGTCATCGACCCGCGTCAGGTTCTGCTCGGCCCCGTTGAGCTTGAGCTCGGCCTCGTGGCGTCGCTGATACAGGCCCGAGATCCCGGCGGCTTCTTCGAGGATGCGCCGCCGCGCCTTCGGCTTGGCGTTGATCAGCTCGGAAATCTGGCCCTGCCGCACGAGCGCGGGCGAATGCGCCCCGGTCGAGGCATCGGCAAACAGCATCTGCACGTCGCGCGCCCGCACATCCTTACTGTTCACCTTATAGGCAGAGCCCGCATCGCGGGTGATCCGGCGGATGATCTCAAGCCCATCGCTGTCGTTGAAACCAGAGGGCGCCAGCCGCTCGGTATTGTCGATCTGCAAAGAGACTTCTGCGAAATTGCGTGCCCCGCGCGACGACGCCCCGGCGAAAATCACGTCTTCCATGCCACCGCCGCGCATCGCGGAGGGGCGGTTCTCGCCCATCACCCAGCGCAGCGCTTCGAGCAGGTTGGACTTGCCGCAGCCATTGGGCCCGACCACCCCGGTGAGCCCGTCATGGATCACCAGATCGGTGGGGTCCACGAAGCTCTTGAAACCGTTGAGGCGGAGACGGGAGAAGCGCAAATGCCAGCCCTTTCGAATCTGTAACAGAGGGGGAAAGTTTCCGTAGCCTGCCGCCCCAAGTCAACCAAAACGCACCGCATATCGGGTGGGATTGGCGCTTATCCACAAGATATTGGCGATTTGCCGCCGCTCGCCCGCGGGTTTTCCTGTGATGCGCCAGCCGCACAATCGCAGGCTCACGCCCGATAGACGCAGCCCTGCGCCACAGCAATCAACCGTGCGGCGCCCTCCGATCTGCAGCTTTCGCTTTCCGGCGCGGCGTCTTAAGATTGGCGCACCTGTTCAGGAGGCCCCGATGATCCCCGCATTGACGCTGATCTTGCTCTTTCAACTCTTCGGAGAGGTTCTCTCGCGGGCGTTGATGTTGCCACTGCCCGGGCCCGTATTGGGGATGCTGTTCTTGCTGGTCGCGCTGAGCCTGTCGCCGGGTGTGCGGCGCATCGTGACGCCGGTTGCGCAATTCATCCTGAGCCATCTGTCGCTTCTCTTCGTGCCAGCCGGTGTTGGCATCGTCGCGCATCTGGATGAGCTGCGCGCGCATGGGCCCGCGCTGGCCGTGGCGCTGATCGTCTCGACCCTCGCGGCCATCGTGGCGGGGGCCACGGCCTTTGTCATCGTCGCGAAGCTGACCGGGAGCGCCTCCGATGACTGATCCGTTCAAGCTTTGGTCCTACCTGTCATCCGAGCCCTTGCTGTGGCTTTGGGCGACGTTGATGGCCTATTGGATTGGCGATCTGCTGTTTCGTCTGAGCGGGCGCAATCCGTTCGCCAATCCGGTCGTCGTGGCGGTGGTGATCCTCGGGGGCGTGCTGCTGTCGACCGGAACGCCCTATCAGCGCTATTTCGATGGCGCGCAATTCGTGCATTTCATGCTCGGCCCGGCGACGGTGTGCCTTGCGGTGCCGCTTTATCTCAACTGGCCCAAGGTGCGCCGGGCAATCTTGCCGATTGCGGCGGGGCTGGTCGTCGGCTCCGCCACCGCGATCCTCTCTGTTCTGGCGATTGCAAAGGCGATGGGCGCGGGCCCGGTGCTGCTGGCCTCGCTCGCGCCGAAATCGGTGACCGCACCCGTGGCCATTGGGATTTCCCAAGAGCTTGGCGGGGAGCCGTCGCTGACCGCCGCTCTGGTGCTGATCACAGGCATGATCGGCGCGATCACGGTGACCCCGATGCTCAACCTGCTTGGCTTTCGCGACTGGCGCGCGCGCGGCCTTGCGGTCGGTGTCGCCGCCCACGGGATCGGTACTGCGCGGGCGTTTCAGGTGCATGAGACCGCCGGGGCCTTCGCCTCGATCGGGATGGGGATGAACGCGGTGCTGACCGCATTTCTCGCGCCGCTGATCCTGAGCCTGTTCTAGGCGATTGGCGGTCAGAAATTGCGCGGGGGGCGCGGCTTGTAGACCGGCAACCGCCAGCCAAACCGAAGCGAGCCCGCGCGCAAAACGAAGGTCACGCCGCCGCAGATCATCAGGCTCCAGAACCGATCCACGCCAAACCCGCCCGCGATCAAGGCGCAGGCCGCGCCGGAAAATGCGCAGCTCAGATAAAGCTCACCTTGCTTGAGCACGAGCGGCACCTCGTTGCAAACCACATCGCGCATCAACCCGCCGAACGTGCCGGTGACCACGCCCATGATCAGCACAATCGCGGCGCCATGGCCCATTTCCAACGTGATCGCCACGCCCGCCGGAACCGCGACGGCCAGTGCGCAGGCGTCGAGCCACAAAAGCGCGCGATAGCGGCTTTCCAGCAGATGCGCGGTGAAGAACACCACCACCGCCGCCCCGGCTGCGATCAGCACATAGGTCGGATCGCCCACCCAAAAGACCGGGTCGCGCCCGAGCAAAAGATCGCGCAACGTCCCGCCGCCCACGGCGGTCAGCGCCGCGATAAAGACAAAGCCCACGAGATCCAGCTGCTGGCGTGACGCGACCAGCGCCCCGGTCAGCGCAAAGACCAGCACCGAGGCATAATCCAGCGCATTGCCAAGGGGATACTCCCCGAGCGTTCCGGGCAGCGCGTTCATCCCGCCTTGCCGGGTTTGAACGGCGCCATGCCCGCGCGCGCGAGCTCATCGGCCTGCTCGTTCTCGGCATGGCCAGCATGGCCCTTGATCCATTTCCACGTCACCTGATGGCGCAGCTGTGCGGCGTCGAGCCGCTGCCAGAGATCGACATTCTTCACCGGCTTCTTGTTCGAGGTCTTCCAGCCATTGCGCTTCCAGCCGTGAATCCAGCCCGTGACCCCGTTTTTCACATAGGCCGAATCGGTGGTGATCGTGATGGCGGTGGGCTTGGTGAGCGCCTCAAGCGCGTTGATCGCGGCCAGCAACTCCATCCGATTGTTGGTGGTGTCGGGCTCGCCGCCTTTCAGCTCGCGCTCCTTGAGGATGGTTTCCCCCTCCATCGCGCGCATCACGACGCCCCAGCCGCCCGGGCCGGGATTGCCCGAGCAGGCGCCATCCGTCCATGCATGGATCTCAGCCATCGAGCCCCACATATCCGGGCAGCGCCGCGATCCGGTCGCGCCATGCACAAAGCGCCGGGTAGGGGCGCAGATCATAGCCGCCGCGCGTATCGGCGGTGTGGGTGTAGCCGTAGAGGCAGATATCGGCGAGCGTGATTGCCTCGCCCGCGAGCCAAGTCTGCGCCTTGAGCGTGTCTTCCATGACTTGCAGCAGCGCATTGCCGCGGGTGAGCAGCTCTTCAAGCCGCTGTGGCGTCGCCTCTGGCTTGCGGTGTTCGTAGTGCAAGAGGGCGGCGCGCACGGCGATCACGCCTTCATGCTGGTTTTGCTCCCAGAACATCCATGACAGCATCTGCGCTTGGGCGAAGTTGTCGGTGGGGGTGAAGTCGCTGCCTTGGCCGAGATAGCACAGGATCGCGTTCGATTCCGCGAGAACCCGCCCGTCATCGAGATGCAGCGCAGGGGCTTTGCCGAAGGGCAGCGCGCCGCTCAGATGGGCCTGCGCAAGCGCCTCGCTGTCATATTCGACATCGACCCGCTCATAGGCGCGGCCTTGCAGGGCGAGCAGCAGCCGCACCTTGTAGCTGTTGCCCGAACTGGGCATCGAATAGAGCTTCATCCCTTAGGTCCTTACCAAAGCGATCAGGCATGCTATGACCACCGCAGTCAGCCCGATGCGCAGTTTCATCCACCAGCCCGGCGCCAGCCCGCTGCGTGCAAAGATGTAATCGAGCGGCAGGAGGAGCACAAAGCCAATCATAAGCGCGAAGTTGATCGGCATGCCAAGCACCACCAGCGCGATGAAAAGCAAGATCGGCGCAATCGAGATCGCGTAGCCCGCCGACCATTCTCCCTTGGCGGCAAAGCCCCACAAACACCCGGCCATGAAGCAATAGATCATCAGCGCATAGGCCAGCACGGCAATGCGCGGATCGGCCATGCCGGGCGGCACCATCGCGCCGGTCTGCACCACCAGAACGCCCCAGAGGAACGGGATCAGCCCCGCCGCGCCAAGGATCAGCGCCAGACCCGGAATGCGCGGCCCGATTGCGCGCATCAGGCGGTTTCGCGCAGCATGCGCGGCACTTTGAATTCGATATCCTCGCGGGCGGTCTCGATCTGATCGACGGTGAGGTCATAGCGGGCGCGGAAGGCGTCGATCACCTCGTCGATCAGCACTTCGGGCGCGCTGGCGCCTGCGGTGACGCCGACCGCTTTCGCACCTTCAATGGCGCGCCAGTCGATATCGGCGGCGCGTTGCACCAGTTGCGAATAGGCGCAGCCGGCAGCGCTGCCAACCTCGACCAGACGGCGCGAATTGGACGAGTTCGGCGCACCGATCACCAGCAGCGCGTCGATCTGCCCGGCCATCGCCTTGACCGAGGCCTGTCGGTTCGTCGTCGCATAGCAGATGTCTTCTTTGGATGGCCCGACAATCGCGGGGAAACGCGCCTGAAGCGCGGCCACAATCGCGGCGGTATCATCGACCGAAAGCGTGGTCTGGGTGATGAAGGCCAGTTGCTCGGGATCGCGCGGGGTGATCTTGGCTACGTCATCGACCGTCTCGACGAGCAGAACCTCCCCCTCGGGCAGTTGCCCCATCGTGCCCAGCACCTCCGGGTGACCGGCATGGCCGATCATCACCATCTGATGGCCGTTGGAGGAATGGCGCTCGGCCTCCTTGTGGACCTTGCTCACCAGCGGGCAGGTCGCATCGACATAGATCATCTCGCGACGTTCGGCCTCGGCGGGCACAGATTTGGGCACGCCATGGGCCGAGAAAATCACCGGCCTGTCGGTCGGGCATTCCTCAAGCTCTTCGACGAAGACCGCGCCCTTGTCACGCAGGCTGTCGACGACGAATTTGTTATGCACGATCTCGTGGCGCACATAAACCGGGGCACCCCATTTCTCGAGCGCCATCTCGACGATCTTGATCGCCCGGTCGACGCCCGCGCAAAATCCGCGCGGGGCGGCGAGGTAGAGGGTCATGGAAGGTTTCATCGCACTCTCCTTCAGTCGGTCACCCCAGCGGCTGCAAATGTGCAGCATCCGGGATGGGCGCCTCAGCGCCAGGTCGGATGGAAGCGGCCCGCAGGCGAGGTGGTGAAGATGTCGACGCCATCTGCCGTCACCCCCACCGAATGTTCGAACTGGGCGCTGAGCGACTTGTCGCGCGTCACCGCCGTCCAGTCATCGGACAGAACCTTGGTTTCGGGACGACCCAGATTGACCATCGGCTCAATCGTGAAAATCATGCCCTCTTCGAGCACCGCGCCGGAGCCTGCCCGCCCGTAATGCAGCACATTGGGCGGCGCGTGAAACACCTCGCCCACACCATGGCCGCAGAAATCGCGCACGACGGACATCCGGTGACCCTCGACGAATTTCTGGATCGCATGGCCGATATCGCCAAATGTGTTGCCGGGTTTGACCTGCTCGATCCCGATCATCAGCGAATCATGGGTGACTTGGATCAACCGCTCGGCCTTGCGCGACAGCGCGCCTGCGACATACATCCGCGAGCTGTCGCCATACCAGCCATTCAGGATCACGGTGACGTCGATATTGACGATATCGCCATCCTTGAGCCGCTTGTCGCCGGGTATGCCGTGGCAGACCACATGGTTGATCGAGATGCAGCTTGCGTGGCGATACCCGCGATAGCCGATGGTGGCCGAGGTTGCGCCCATTTCGCCAACACGTTTTTCGATGAACGCATCAAGCGCGGCGGTCGTCACGCCGGGCACGACGAGGTCCGCGACCTCATCGAGAATCTGCGCCGTCACCTGCGATGCGGCACGCATGCCGTCGAAATCGCGGGGCTCGTAGATGCGGATGCCGTCTTTCGTGACACGGCCGTGGCTGTCGTCCAAGGCTCTACTCCATAACACTTTCGCGCTTTAGATAGTCACAATTGCACCGCTTGGCCAGTACCCGACCTTTCCCGTTCGCACACTGCGCCCTATACCAAGGGAAAAGGAGGCCCTGCTATGCCCAATCCGACCGCTGCAATCCTGATCATTGGAGATGAAATTCTCTCGGGCCGGACCCGGGAAGGCAACGCCTATTTCCTCGCGGGGCGGCTGGCAGAGCATGGGATCGACTGCCGCGAAATCCGGGTGATCGCGGATGATCATGCCGGGATCATCGCCGCCGTGCAGGATCTTGCGGGGCGGTTTGATCATCTGTTGACCAGTGGCGGCATTGGCCCCACCCATGACGACATCACCGCCGATGCCGTGGCTGAGGCGATGGGCGTGGGCCTTGACGTGCGCGACGATGCCCGCGCGATCTTGGCTGCGCATTATGCTGCGCGCGATGCCGAGTTTACGCCCGCGCGGCTGCGCATGGCGCGCATTCCCGATGGGGCGGTGCTGATCGACAATCCGGTCTCGGCCGCGCCGGGCTTTTCCTGTGGCAATGTGCATGTGATGGCGGGGGTGCCCAAGATCTTTCAGGCGATGGTCGAGGGCCTGTTGCCGCGTCTCACCGGAGGGACTGCACTGATCACGCGCAACTGGGAGGTTCGGCTGCCCGAATCGAGCGTTGCTGATGTGTTGCGCGAGATTGCAGGTCGCCATCCCGCACTGTCGATTGGCTCCTATCCGTTTGAGAAACAGGGCGCTTATGGCACAAACCTCGTGCTGCGCGGCGCCGATTTGAGTGAGGTCGAGACCGCATTGGGCGAGGTGCAGGCCGCCTTCCCGGAGGCGTCATGACCCAAGACCTGACCGAGATCATTGATGCGACGTGGCCCGCGGCAAAGATCCACCACGCGGGCGGCTTCGATATCCGTGAGGGGTTGGGCGGCGGCTCGCGTGTCAGCTGCGCCACGCTGGCGGTGCCTCTGGAGCAGGCCGATATCGCGCAGGCCGAGGCCCGGCATCGCGCCTTGGGTCAGACCCCGCGCTTCATGCTGCGGCCCGGCGATGATGCGCTTGATGCCTGTCTGGCAGAGCGCGGCTACGAATCCTACGACCCGGTTTGGCTGTGGCAGGCCCCCATCGCGCAGGTTCAGGGCGAGA
>NZ_JHEH01000025.1 GCF_000715505.1 Thioclava dalianensis | reverse complement strand
ATGGCGATGATGGCGACGATCTGCTGCTGGGAGGCCCGCGCGAAGACCTGCTTGATGGTGGCGATGGCAACGACACGATCCTCGGCGGGAATGCCGCGGATGAGATGTTCGGCGGCAAGGGCGACGACTCCATCAAAGGCGAAAGCGGTAACGACACCTTCGTCGGCGGTGAGGGTTCGGATACGATGATCGGCGGCGATGATCGTGACCTGTTCCTCGTGGGCTCTGCCGCTGATGGGAATGGCGACTCGATTGACGGCTCGGAGGGCGGCGACGATTACGATACGCTCGATCTGACCGGGGCGGGGCCGCTGCGCATCGACCAGCATGTCACCGATATCGATACCGATGGCACCAAGACCTATGCGGGCACCGTGACTTTCCTTGATGGCGCGGGTAATCCCGATGGCACGCTCAGCTTCGTGAATATCGAGCATGTGATCCCCTGCTTCACGCCGGGCACGCTGATTGCGACGCCTAAGGGAGAGATGCCAGCTGAGACGCTCAAAGTCGGCGACAAGGTGCTCACCCGTGACAACGGCATCCAAGAGATCCGCTGGGCCGGGCGTTGCGATCTGACCTACGACGATCTTATAGCATCAGCGCATCTGCGTCCGATCCTGATCAAGGCCGGCTCGCTGGGCAATGATCTGCCCGAGCGCGATATGATGGTTTCGCCCAACCACCGGATGCTGGTGGCCAATGACAAGACGGCGCTCTATTTCGAAGAGCACGAGGTTCTGGTCTCGGCCAAACATCTTGTTGGCAATCCGGGTATCAGCACCGTCGACGCTTTGGGCACCAGCTATCTGCACTTCATGTTCGACCAGCACGAGGTGGTTCTGGGCAACGGATCTTGGACCGAGAGCTTCCAACCCGGCGATCAGACGCTCGGCGGTATGGGCAATGCCCAGCGTCAGGAAATCTTCGATCTCTTCCCCGAGCTGAAAACCGGGGAAGGCCGCGACGAGTATCAGGCGGCCCGCAAGACGCTCAAAAAGCACGAAGCCGCCGTCCTGTTGAACGGCTAAGCCATATAGGACGCCCGATCCTTCGCGGTTGGGCGTCCGAAATTCTCAGGTTTCGGCTTTGTTGCTGAGACGGAAACGCTCAATTTCGCCATAATTGGCGAGATCTGGGCTTTTTTGCGTTTTTTTAAGAAGTATTCTGGCATAACATTCTCATGGGGGCCCAAGACTGTTCGGTAATGCCGTAAACATGGGGCTGAGTATGAGTGCTGCTGATCCACGTATCGCATTGACGGGCGCCTTGACCGGGACGCCCGGTTTCGCTGCGAGTGTTTTTCAAGATATGGGGTGCGTCTCGACGCGCAGTCTGCGTCTGGAATTCGACGGCAATGACAAAGAGCGGGGCGTGCTGCACGGCTATGACGGGCAGGGCTGCAAGCTCTATTCCGGTTCGATTGCCGAGGCGCTGAACGTCATTCCCTGTTTCACGCAAGACGCGAGAATTGCTACGGAAACGGGCGATATGCCGGTCTCTCGGCTGCGGGCGGGCATGCGTGTGATGACGCGCGACAATGGGTTGCAGGTGCTGCGCTGGAGCGGGACGCGCAGCTTCGATTGGCGCGCGCTCGGGCTCAATCCATTTCTGCGCCCGGTGCGGCTGCAGGCTTCGGTGCTGGGCGCCGATCTGCCCGATGCCGAGATCACCGTGTCGCCCAATCATCGTCTCCTGACCCAAGCGCCCGCGCGCGCGCAGACAGGCGAATGTCTGGTCATGGCGCGTGATCTGGTGGGCTTGGACGGGGTGGAGCTTTGCGCCTGCACCTCCATCACCTATTATCAGCTGTTGTTCGACAGGCACGAGCTGATCATGGCCAATGGGATCTGGTCCGAGAGCTTCCGGCCGACGGCAGATGCGTTGGCAGCGCTGCGTCCGCAGACCCTGAGCGAGCTCCACGATATCCTGCCGGGACGCGATGTCGAGGCGCTTTATGCTCCGGTGCGGCCCGATGCGCGGGGGTAGATTGCGCTATTTCTAGTTTCGGGCTGTTCTGAGATCTGAGGCGGCTTGTGATTGGACCGGGCGGGCACTCGTCCGGTCTTTTTCTGTCTGTGCGGGGATTGGACAAAAAAAGGCCGGACACAAGGCCCGGCCAGAGATCGACACGTCCGGGGACCAGACGGGCCGAGTGCGTCACAGGAAGCGGCGCGTTTCGTGATCCGCGATGACGCGGTCAATACCGATATCTCTCAACAAACGATCATCGAGCTTGCCCAATGCCTTGCGCGACCGGCGGGCTTCCAGCACGCGAACTACGCGCGCGAACAGGCCGGTCGTGGCGCTGTGGGCGAGGGTCGGGCGGTTCCGCGAGACGGTCAGCATCGGATGATCCTTTCGTGTATTGATACAATACGTCGTGTTCTGGTATGACGTTGGTACAAATGAAATATTGAGTCGGCCAGAGAAACATTGTGACTGATACAAACTGGACTGCGGATCTGACGCGCCATAGCGGACCGAAATATCTCGCCCTTGTGCGCGCATTGCGCGAAGGCATCCGAAACGGTGCGCTGCTGCCCGGCGCAAAATTGCCTACTGTCAGGGACTTGGCCTATAGTCTTGGGGTGACGCCCGGGACCGTTGCGCGGGGCTATCAGATTGCCACGCAAGAGGGGCTTTTGGAGGCGGTTGTGGGGCGGGGTACATTTGTATCGTCACAATCTCGCAGGCTCGGCCCGACCGAGGCGATCTACAATCTGCCGACGCGCGATCCCGATCTCGATGATGCGATTGTCGACCTGCGCTCGCCACAGCTTCCCGATATCGGCCAGACCGAGGCTTTGGCGCGGGCGATGATGAAGGCCGCCGAAGGGATCGGTCGGCAATATCTCGAATATCCGGGCCTCAAGCGCGACGAATATTGTCGCCGCGCGGCGCTCAACTGGTTCTCGGAATATACGGATTTCGACACGGTGACGCCTGATGATCTGGTGCTGACCCATGGCGGGCAGAACGGGATCATGATGGTGATGCAATGTTGCCTGCGCGGCGAGCGTCCGGTGATCTATGCCGAGGCGCTGGCCTATCCCGGGTTTCGCCATGCCGCGCGGCTCAACCGCGCCGAGATCCGGGGCATTGCGATTGATGATGAAGGGATGGTGCCCGAGGCGCTGGATGCTGCGTGCCGACGCTATGGCGGGCAGTTGATCTGCGTCACCCCCGATGCGCAGAACCCGACCGCCGGTCGGATGGGGATCGAGCGGCGTCATGCGCTGATTGCGGTGGCGCGGCGTCATGATCTGCAGATCATCGAAGATGATTGCTACACCGCGCCGGTCACTGGCCTGCCCAGTCTGCGCTCGCTTGCGCCTGAACGGTGCTGGCATGTGACGTCGCTCTCCAAGTCGATCTCGGCGGGGATGCGGTTTGGCATTGTCGTGGCACCTGATGGTATGGGTGAGGCCGGGCGGCTGACCGCGCAGCACAGCTATTTCGGCCTGTCGCGGCCCGTGACCGATATGATGGCGCATCTCTTCGAGACCGGCGAGGCGCTGGATCTCAAGGCACGCGCGCAGGCCGAGATGGGGCGGCGCTTGCAGATGCTGCTTCAGGCGCTTGGCGATCAGGAGCTGGGCTGGCAATCGGGGCTGAGCTTCGTCTGGCTAACTTTGCCGCTGGGCTGGCGCGCCTCCGCCTTTGCGCGCATGGCCGAGGCCGAGGGCGTGCTGTTGCGGGCCGCCGATGAATATGCGCTGCAAGATGGGCAGGCGCCCAATGCGGTGCGGATCGCGCTGGCCGGTGGGGTCAGCGAGGATCGGTTCCGTCAGGCCATCGAGACGCTCAAGCGCCTGTTGGAGCGGATGCCGGACGAGCTTTTGGTCTGAGTTTAACCGCAGGCCGGGATGCCCAGCCGGATCAGCTCGCTGCCCCGGATCTTGATCAGCGCGCGGCTGTGGCGCCCGGTCTTGAGGTACCAGCGTTGCAGCGGTTGGGGGTAGTGGGCCGCGATGATGCGGGACCAGAACTCGAATTGTTCGGGTGCGAGCGCGAGGCCGTAGAAGCTCGGGCCATGAAAGCCGAAACGCGTGTTGGGCTGAACACAGGTGCCGGGCAGCGAGAGGTACATTGTGCAGGCTGAATAGCACAATCTTCCGCGGATCTCTGCATGTTGCCCGGCCTTGCGCATCGCTGCGATCTTGTTGGCCCGTGCCCCGACATCGCCGCCATAATCGCTGCCGACCACCAGCGGCGCGCGGGCGGCCACGGGCTGTTGTGCGAGCGCCGCCGCTGCATGGCCAAGCAACAGCCCGACAAGCGCCGCCCGGGCCCCAAGACGCGCCACATAGCGGCGGCCCCGCGCAAGGCGCGGCGCCAAATGATCAATGGTCATAGTGTTTCACCCCGTTTGCATCGCTTTGCAGCGACGGTCCGGCCACCCCTGGCCGATAGCGCCATTCAACAGGAGGGCGTTTAAAGAAAGCTTATGGCTGCGGTGCGAAATCATCGGGATTTTAGCAAAAACCGATGGGCCATTAACCCATTGGCAGGGGATCGCATGCTACGCTCGGGCAATGGACTGATGCGGCGCGAGGTATGTGATGCGGAAAAGTCGGATTTGTGTTGTGGCCTGTATGGCTGCTCTTTTGGGGCTGCCGTCTTATGCGCAGGCGGTGCCCTCGGCACCGGGCGCGGCGGGCGGTGCATCTGGCGGTGCTGCGGCGGCAACGCCCAGCGTCGCGCTGCCCGCAGGGGCGCTGCCCGTCGGGGTTGCGACGAACTTCGTGATCATTGCCCCTGTTGTGGGCGCTTTGGGCGGGCTCGCAGCTGTGGCCGCCGCAGGTGGCGGTGGCGGGAGTGCCAGCACCACAAGTGCGACGAACTCCACCAATTGAGCCGCGCGCGGCCCGGCATCCCGGGCCTGCGCTCTCGCGTGGTTGCTCTGGCTTAATTTGTCGCGGCGCGCAGTGAGCTGTTGAGCAGCGAGGGCGTCAGCCCGTCGATCACGTTGCTCCAATTCGCGACTGGCTGGGCGGCCACGAAGATGACGTCGCCGGGGCGCAGTTCGAAGCGGGTGGCCAGAACCAAAGCTGCGGCATTGCGCGCATCGAGATGCCAAGCGGTGACGGCGTCATATTCCATCGGATGGTCGGAGCCGCGCAGGACGTAGATCTCTTTGGGATTGGCGCGGGCGACTGGAATGCCGCCGCCCGCATCATAAAGCGCATCGGCCAGACTGGCGGTCTGCTCGAAGGGCAAAGGATAGCGCGCGGGGGTGCGAACCTCGCCCGTCAGATAGACATAATCGCGCGCCTCTGCACCCAATGTCAGGCGGGTTGCGAATGTCTCGCGCGCTTCGGTCAGCTCGGCCCGGCGCAGTGCGACGGCTTGGCTCAGCGCATCAAGCCGCGCGCCGCGTTCGCTTTGCTTGAACTGGGCCAGCGTGATCTGTTGGCGAAAATAGGCCTCTGCGCGGTCGAGATCAAAGCCCGCATCGACAAACAGGCTGTCGCCCGGCGCGAGTTGAAGACGCGCCGCGCCCCGGTTCTGATACACATCGCTCAGCGGTACCTGATAGAGCGTGCCATCGCGGTAAAGCCGCACGCTGGCAGAGGCGGGGTCGACCGCGCCGGTGCCGCCCACTGCGGCCAAAGCCGCATCGAGATAGAGCGGTTGCAGCGTTACGGGCACCACCGAGGGCGCACCCACAGCCCCGCCGATCGTGACCTTGCGGGCGTTGAACTCTGCGATTTCAAGCGAAAAGGCAGGGTCGATCTGGGTGTCGAGAAAGCTCTTGAAGACGCGTGCCTCGGCATCGCCGACCGTCAGCCCCGCAATCGCGATGCGTCCGACATTCGGGATCGAGATCGTACCGTCATCCTGTACCCGGTAGCCCTGCCGGGACGTCCGCGCAGCCCCCGCGCTGGCGGGATCGGCGGTCGGGCTTGATGCGGGGGTGGCGAGAAGCACGACATCTCCGACCCCGATCTTATAGGGCCGGGCGGGCAACGGCGGGGGCAAATGGCGCGCCGGGGTCTCGGGGCGGGTGGGCCGCTCCAGCGCGGCAACGGGCGGTGCGATCGCTGCAATTGAGCCTGCGCCCAATCCGGCGGTGCGGTTGAACGCGGCGGGCAACCGGCGCGGCGTATAGGGCGCGGCATTGGCGGCCATCAGCGTGTTGGCGGTGATCGGCTCGATGCGCACCTTGGCCTGCTGCGAGACGCCCGGTCGGACCGCGCTTGGGTGATAGACCACGCCGCAGCCGGTCAGAGACAGAGAGATCACAGCGATCACAAGATGCCGCATGAGGGGGTTCCTTTTATCGGGGCTGCAGCGCGGTTGATGGCAAAACCAGTTTGCGCAGCGAGATTTTTCCGGTGGGGCGCCCGGCCCATTGGCTGGACTGGACGATCTCGCCCCCGTGCAGGGCGACCCAGTAGAAATTGATGAAGCTGTTCTGCGCGCCCCGGCACTGCTCGACCATCGTCTGTGTGGGGATGTCGGTCGCGCCGATGCGCACGGGCTCGCGCCGGTCGGGGCGGATCGCGCAGCGAAACGCTTGGGGTCGTGCGCGGTCTTCACCATTGAGCGAGGTCATCAGCCGGGTTGCGCCGCCCGTGCCGCGGGCATGGATCAGCCGGGCGCTCTCATCGAGTTTGGAGGCGAGAATGTCGCCACCAAAGCCGCGCGTGCCCACCAGCAACCCGCGATCAAAGATCAGTTGCGCGCCGCTTGGGCCGGTGAAGGTTGCGATGGGTTTGTGCGCGTCGGTGATGCGGGCGAAGACGGTGATCGCCTCGGGCCGGGTCTCGATGGCGGCGGCCATCATCGGGGCGCCCGAGAGGCTCGCGCGGGCGAATTCCGGCGCGGGCTTGGGCGGGCTGGCGCGAAACTGGCCAAGGAGGGCGCGGGCCTGCGGATCGGTCGAGCAGCTCGCAAGTGTCAGCATCGCAATCAGGGCAAAGCGGATCATCGCCAGAATTTCCCCCATTGTGTCATCATGACCTGCGCATTGGCGCCGAGCACCTCGTCATAGAGCCGGTTTGCGATCTCAAGCCGGGCGCCGCCGTCGCGCTGGATCGGGCGCAGGGTCTGGCTGATGGCCATCGTGCCGGGCTGTCCGGTGAGCCAACTCACTGGCACCGAGACGCGGATGCCCTTGTCGAATGCGCCCTCGCCGAAGCGATCAAAGGAGACATCGGTCAGGGTGAAGAAGGCGCCGATGCGAATGCCATTGGCAAATTCGCGATCCAGCGCGAAGCGTGCGCCCCAGTCGCCTGCGAGGAAACGCCCGGCATTGATTTGCCCGAGATAGCCGCCTCCGAGATCGGAATAGGCTGAGAGTGTGCCGCTCGCTATGCGGTAATCGCGCAGGCCGAAGCGCGATTGCGGCGCGCGTTGGGCGGTGTAATTCAGCTCCGCCCCCCAAGCGATCCGGCTGGTTTGAGGGTACCAAAGCAGCTCGCCCGAGACGCCCGCAAACATCCGCTCCAGATAGCCCAGAGAGAGCCGCGCATAGAGATCGGAGCCGGGGCGGAACAGGTAATCTGCCATCAAACGGTGCACGACCGGGCCATCCGCCTTATCGTAGAGCCATTGATCGGAGCGCACATGCGGCAGCGTCGAGTTCGACGCCCGAGTGCTTTGATCGAGCGTGCCGAGCGCTTTTTGGCGGATCACCGTGCTCAGAGAGAGGCCCGGCGCGAGGGCGAGCTTGCCTGCGACCTGCACGCCCAGATCGTAGCGCGTGGGGGCGTCGGGATCGAAATAGGCGGCCGCGAAGTAGGGCGTGATCGCCCCGGTCAGCCGGGGATAGCGGCCCGCAAGCGGGGGCGGACGGTTGGGCGCGTCGGTGATCTTGGCGCGCGCAAAGCTGCGCCAGCTGCCATCCCAGTCATGCTCCAGCGCGACCAGATCGCGGCGTCTAAACTCGCTGCGCGAAACTGGCATGCCGTCGCGCTCCAGCGTGATCGCATAATCGGTGATCTCGGGCGGCAAGTTGTTGGCCATCGCCCGTGCCGCGCGCCCCAAAGCCTCGGGGGCCGCGCCATAGCGCGCATTGCCCAGCACGATGCGCGCCTCATGGCCGCTTTGCGCATAGCCCTCCAGCGCGAGCCCCTGTGCCGCCAGCGCCTTGGAGAGCCGCGTTTCGTTGCTTGAGATGTCATCCCCCCGCCAGCCAAGTGCTGCGAGATCGGCTTGGGGCAGGATCGGCGGGCCGCCGCGCTCGATCCCGCCCGGATATTTCGGCGCGCGCGGATCGATCACATAGTTGAGCTTGACGCCCAGCTCCGTGCCGCCCAGCAGATAGCCGCCCAGGGTGAGGTTCGGACGCGCGCGGTAATCGACGCCAAGATTGAGCGCGGTCTCGCGCGACAGGCCGGTGCGTTTGGCTTCAGCGCGGTAGGCATCGGAAGAATATTCGATCATGAGCCGACTGCGCGGCGTGATCTGATATTCCAGCCCGCCAAAAAGCGCTGCATCGCCGCGAAAGAAATTACCAAAGGCGAGGCGTCCCGTGCCGACACTGCCCGAGCGTCGCGATTTGAAGCGATCCGAGAGCACGCCCAGCGGGTTGGAAAACCCGTTATGGCTGCCCAGCCGTCCCCAACCCAAGCCTGCGCTCAGCGTCAGGCGCGGGGTGATATGTTTGCTGGCGACAAGATACTCGCTGCCATAGATCCCGGTGCCGCCAAAATCGCGCAACCCGAGCGCAAAGGCGGGCAGGGCTGGGCTTTCTTCGCGCAGCAACACATGCAGATCGAAACTGCGGTCGAACAAATCGGGGCGGCGTCCGGGATCCGAGAAGAAATCGCGCAGCACCGCATAGCGAAACAGCCCCGATATCCGCGGCGTGATCTGGAACTGTCCCTGAAGCCGGGTCTCGCCGTGGCGCGCATCCGCGCTCAGCGCGACCGTGCCGTCGGGCATGGTTGTGGCGCTTGGGGTGTCGATCAGGCCGGGCATGCCGTAGCGCGACAGCCCTTGGGCACGGGCCGTGCTGCCCGCGCAGATCAACGCGAGACACAGGCAGGGGGTAAGAAATCCGCAGGACGGGGAGGAATGCATGAGGCCAAAATGCGAAATTTAAACAAAGATTTGACGGTCAGTGCCCGGTGCGCCGCAGCACGCAAAACACGGTGCGCAGCAAGATCGTGAGATCGCGGCGCAAAGAGCAGCTTTGGCAATAGGTCACATCGAAGACGACCCGTTCGCGATAGCTGACGGAGTTGCGCCCCGAGATCTGCCAGAGCCCGGTCACGCCCGGGCGCATCGACAGATAGGCGCCGCAATGGGTGCCGTAGCGAACCAGCTCTGCCATCACGACGGGACGCGGTCCCACCAGGCTCATCTCGCCGCGCAGCACGTTCCAGATTTGCGGCAGTTCATCAAGGCTGGTACGGCGCAGGAAATGGCCCCAGCGGGTGATCCGGGGGTCGCAGCTCAGTTTGCGTTCGCGGCGCCATTCGGCTGCGGCATCTGGGGTGTCGCGCAGGTAGCGGTGCAGGAGTTCCTCGGCATCGGGGGCCATGGTGCGGATTTTCCAGCACCGGAAAGGGGTGCCGTCACGCCCGATGCGCGCATGGCCGAAAAAACCCGGCCCGCCGTCGCGCCGCGCCGCCCGCCACAACAGCGCAATGACGGGTGCCAAGAGTGGCAATAGGATCATCGCCACAGCAAGATCGAAGCCACGTTTGCCATAGGAGATGTAGAGCTTTCGCCCAGGGTCTCGTCGCTGTGGAAGGCTGACTTCGTCGTAATGCGTTTGATCTACAAAGGCTCTGAAATTGTGAACCGTCATTGCACCCTCCAAAGTGGTACAGTCGCGAAATATGCGGGCGGTCTGAATCACGCCGGATCGAAAAATACTCCGGGTGGAAACGCCCATCCGTTAAAATCTAGGCCGTGACGAGTCAGGCCCCGTCAGGCGGTTGGTCTCTGAATGATCTCACTAGATATCAATTTTTCGAGATTTCAATGAAAACTTATCAGAATATTTATTCTGCTCAGATTTTTCGGTAACCTTTTGTTAACATTTACATGAAATTACGGGATGGGCATCAAGTTAACTAAGTGGTTTTATTGCGTGATTATTTGAATAAAGCGCCTCGTATTTTTCGAAATATATATTCAAAATTTATATTTTAAAACGGGGGCGTGATGAGGTTTTGCATCACGCCCCCGTGCCTTTTTTGGAGGTGTTCAAACCTTTGAAGACAACCAAACTTAGGCAGGAGATTGTCTTTTGACACAGGCTAGATCCCCGTCCTTTTTCAGTGCAATGCCGGTTCAGAGCGAGGATGTGATCGACTTCTCGCGCCTAGCTCATGTGGTTATCGCGGGTTGGCGAGTCATCCTTGGGGTGCTGCTGGTCTGCCTGTTGGCCGGCGCGCTTTATGTCGGCTGGCTCGCTTGTCCGATCTACACTGCGGTCGCCTCTGTCGTGCTCGACACGCGGGAGGCTCAGATCGTCGATCTCGACGGCATGATGAGCGGGCTGCGCGGCGACAGCGACACGCTCAATACCGAGGTTCAGGTGCTGCGCTCGCGCGAATTGGCGGGCACGGTGGTGGAGGCGCTGGATCTGCAAGCGGATCCGGAGTTCAACGCGGCGCTGCGCGCCCCGTCGGTTTTTGCGCGGATCAAGCAATTGGTCTGGGGCAAGCCGCCGCCCGCGCCGCCTGCGCAGATCCGCGCGATGGTCGAAAGCGCGTTGCTTGATCGGATGAGCGTGCGTGCGGTTCCCTCCAGCTACGTCATTGATATCTCAGTCAGATCGGAGAGCGCGGCGAAGGCCGCCCAGATCGCGAATGAGGTCGCGCAGCGCTATATTTTCAACCAGATCGATTTGAAATTTCGCGCGACAGAGCAGGCGACGACTTGGCTTGCGCAGCGCGTGAGCGCGCTGAAATCCGATCTGGCGCGCGACGAGGCTGCGGTGAAGCGCTTTACGGCCCAAACCACGCTTGTTTCGGTCGAGGGGCTGCAATCGCTCGAGATCCAGCTCAAGGATATCCGTGCCCGGATCGTGCAAAGCCGCGCCGCCGTGGCTGCGGCCAAGGCGCAGCTTGCCCGATTGAGTTCAGCCACGCGCATTGAGGAGCGGCGTGCGCTGGCGGAGGACGCGGAATTGTCGAACCTGTCGGGCGACGCGGCGGCCTTTGCGCGCCGCTATGCGCAGGTGGTCACCCGCGCCCGGCAGGAGGTGGCGCGTCTGGAAGGCCAGCTTGGCGCGCTGGAGCGCTCGGAGGCGCAGTTCGACGCGCAGATCGCGCGCCAGAGCGATGACATGATCGCGCTGCAAGAGCTGTCGCGCGAGGCCGAGGCCAGCCGCACGCTCTATGCCTATTTCCTCTCGCGGCTGAAAGAGACCTCGGCTCAGCAGGGCATTCATCAGGCCGACAGCCGGATCTTGTCGCGCGCCATCGTGCCGCTCGCGCCGAGCACACCGCGGGTGGGGCTCATATTGGGGCTTGCGGCGGTGCTGGGGGTGTTGGCGGGCGTGGCGCTTGTGCTGATCCGCGAGGCCACCGCACGCGGCTTTTGGACCGCGCAGGATCTGGAAGCCGAGACCGGGATTGCGGTGCTGGGGCAGATCCCGGTGATCGCCGGGCGCACCCGGCGCGCGGTTCTCGATTATCTCGCCAGTCATCCCTCTTCGGCGCCGATGGAGGCTATTCGCAATTTGCGAACCTCCGTCCTGATGTCGGATGCAGAGACAAAACCGCAGGTGATCTTGTCGACCTCGGCGCTGCCGGAGGAGGGAAAAACCACGAATTCTCTGGGGCTTGCGATGAATCTCGCAGGGCTCGGAAAATCGGTTTTGCTGATTGAGGGCGATATCCGGCGCAATATGCTGGGGGCGTATTTCCCCGATGCGGTCGGCGCCTGCGGGTTGGTTTCGGTGCTCAAGGGCGTGGCCGAGATCGAAGACTGCCTGATCCGTGATCCAGACCTCGGCATCTCGGCACTCATGGGGGAGAGCGCACCGGTCAATGCCGCCGATCTGTTCATGTCTGAGGCGTTTCACGCCTTCATGGCGCAGATGCGCGCGCGGTTCGATTACATCGTGATCGACACGCCGCCGGTGCTGGTTGTGCCGGACGCTCGGATCATCGCACGCCATGCCGATGCGGTGCTGTTCTCGGTGCGGTGGCACGCGACGGGCAAGGCGCAGGTGCAACAGGCGTTGCAATTGTTCGAGGCGGTACACAGGCCGGTGACCGGTCTGATCCTGAGCCGGATCGATCCCCGCCGGATGCGGCGGCGCGGCTATGGCGCGGCTTTGGGAGGCTACGGCGCATACGGCGCAAATTACTACGAGTGAGCGCGAAGGCTGTGCCGCGACGGCCAGCGCAACACGACCTTGGGGAGAGGACGATGTCACAGCGGATGAAAATCGTGCATAGTTGCGAGACGGCGATGGGGGGCGTTGGCGTCTATCAAAAGACCCTCTCGCGGATGGATCCTGCGCGGTTCGAGCAGATTTTTCATCTCCCCGCACCGCATGCGGAGATCATGGGCGGGGATCCTCGGGTCGTGACCTTCCCGATGCGAGGCCGTGGGCTGCGCGCGATCTTCGAGCAGACCCGTTCGCTGCGCAGGCTGCTGCGCGCCGAGCGCCCCGATGTCTTGTTCTTGCACTCGAGTTTTTCACTTTTGCCGCTCTTGGCGCTGCGTCTGACGGGCGACTTGCCGCGCACGCTTTACTGCGCGCATGGCTGGGCTTCGGTGCAGTATAAGGGGCTCAAGGGGCGGCTTGTTCGCGCGGCCGAGGGGCGGCTGTGCGGTCTGGCCGATCTGGTGGTCAATGTCTCGGTCAATGATCTCGAACTGGCGCGCAGCGCGCGGTTTTGCGGCGCGCATGTGATGATCGAGAATGGCGTGCCGGATCGGACCGCGGGACCACGGCGCGATCTGTTCGCGCGCGATGATGGCAAGCTGAACCTGCTGTTTGTCGGGCGGTTTGATCGACAAAAGGGCGTGGATATTCTGGCCGCCGCCTGTGCGCGGCTGGGCGCAAGGCGGCCCGATCTCAAGCTGCATGTGATCGGCGCTGCGGTGCGCGGGGATGATGTGCCCGATTTGCCCAAAGATGTGCATTGCGCAGGCTGGGTCGGGGGCGACGAGATCGACGACTGGTATGCCTCGGCGGATGCGGTCGTCGTGCCATCGCGCTGGGAGGGCTTGCCGCTGGTGATTCCGGAGGCGCTGCGCAACGGCACGCCGGTGATCGTGTCGCGCCGCAGCGGCATGGCGGGGCTGATCGAGGAGGGGCGCACGGGCCTGTCCTTCCCGCTGGAGACCGAGGCGCTCGCGCAGTGTCTGGAGGGGCTTGATCGCGCCCAGTTGCGCGCGATGCGCCCGGCCTGCCGTGCGCTTTACGAGCGGCGCTACTCGATGCGGCGCATGTTCGACGAGATCGCAAAGGCCTATGTCGCACCGGTCGCGCTTGCGCGGGCGGTGCGCCGGGGACCGAACGGTGTGGCAATCGGGGATTAATCTTGCGCCGCTAGACCTTGGGCCATTCGAAACGGAGGCCCGAGATGTCTGCAAAGAACGACTTTCACAACCGACCGGGGACGCGCGCAGGCGGTCCCTCCAACCTCGCGCGTGTTACCCCCGATGACAGTGCGGATCTGAGCCATGTCAGCCAGTGGATCTTCCTTGGCACGGGCGGCGCGCTGAAGGTGACCACCGCAGGCGGGCAGACGCTGACCACGCCAGAGCTTCCGCCAGGCTGGCATCTGATGGAGCTGAGCCGGATCCACGCGACCGGTACGACGGCGGGCGCAATTATGGTGGGTTGGTGATGCAGGCCGCCGCTCGCTATCTGATGATGATCGGAGCGCGTTCTGCGGGCTCGCCCTATGAGATTGGGGGCATTGAGCCCGTGGCGGTCTGGGATTTCGACGCTGGTGTCTTTAGCGCGGCCCCGAGTGTGAGCCGTGCCGCCCCGACCTATGGGTTCGACGCGGCGGGGCGGTTCGTTTTGTCTCCGGCAGACAGTCTGCGGCTGGATGCGAGGGGGGCGCTGAGCTGCGCGGTGATCGAGGACGCGGCGACCAATCTGCTGCGCTATGCGGTGGCCGATCTTGGCGCGGGCTGGAGTGCCAATGGGGCGAGCACCTCGCCGCGCGTGCTGGGCGCTTTGGGGCTGTTTCCAGGTGTGGGGGTCCGCTCGAACGGGGCGATCTGGCATCGGCTGATCCATAGCGATGAGCCCGCAGTTCAGGTGGGCGCGACCTATCATCTGAGCGCGTTTGTCTGTCTGGATGCGGTGGGCAAGGTGCTTGTGACTTTGCGCAACATGGCCGCCGGGGTGGAAAGCCGGGTCGAGCTGGTCCCGGGCAGCACACAGATGCTGGGCACCGGGGCGGGGAGTCTGAGTGGCGCGGGGCTGCGTGATCTGGAGGTCGACGGGGTGCACCGCGTCGATCTTGATTTCACGGCAAATTTCAACGGCACCCTCTCGGTGGGGTTTGGGCCGGGAAGCGCGGTTTCGGGCGACGAGATCACGATGCTCGGGGCGCAAATCGAGGTGGGGCCGGCGCGGTCCAGCTTCATTGCGAGCGCAGGTGCGGCCATGTACCGCCCGCCCGATCTTATGGATTGGAAAGCGCCGGCAGGGATCTGGGATATGCGGGTCGTGGGCGCGGATGGCGCGGTGAGCGATACGCCCGCGATCAGCGTCACCGATGGGCAGATCCCGCATGGCTTGCCCTTCGCCCCGGCGCGCGTGCTGCTCTATCCTGCGGGCACTCTCTAAAGGCGATTAGTTCGAGGGTTTGCGGGCGGGCAGAGACGAGCGCGCCTGTGCCCATGTTTTATTCCAGAGTTGAAAAAATCGTCGACCCACAAGGATTTGTGGGTCGCGTTTCTATGCGAATCGAAAAATATCAAGTAAATGTGAAGTAACCTTTAGGTTGTTGGGTGGCTCTGCCGTCCGGGCTATTTTTTGATTGAGCATTTTCTTATGACTGATTTAAGTCTGTGTCGGAGTCCGTCTGGGCTCGTCTTGCCTGATCTCGTGATCTGCGGGGTGCCGAAAGCCGGAACGAGCTCTTTGTTCGACTGGTTGGCTGCACATCCCGATGTCGAGGCCACGCGAGAAAAGGAAGCCCGGTTTTTCGTGGATCGCGGCTCTCACATGTATCGTGCGGAATGCCATGTGTCGGGCGGGCTTGCGGGCTATGCGCGGCTATTTGCGCCGCGTCCCTCGGGTGCGCCGGACCCTGTGCTGCGATGTGAAGCGACGCCCGGCTACATCTACGCGCGCACTGCGCTCGCCGAGATCCCCGATCTGCCCAATGCGCCGCGTTGCCTCTTCGTGCTGCGTGAGCCTTCGGCGCAGATCCTCTCGCTGTTTCGCTATTTTCAGGGCAATTGGGACTGGATCGCGCCGGATCTGAGCTTTGCCGATTACGTCGCGGCCCTGTCCTCGGGACGCGCCGATTTCAGGGGAAACGAGCTGGCCGCGCGCGCGCTCGAGCATGCCCGCTATATCGACTACCTGCGCCCGTGGCAGGCGCGGTTGGGAGCGGAGCGGATGCGGGTGGTGCTGTTTGATCAGCTCGCCGCCGATCCGCGCAGGCTTATGCGCGACCTTGCGATTTGGCTTGGGCTTGATCCGGAGTTTTACGGAGAGGCGCATTTTGCGCCGCGCAATCAAAGCTATAGACCCCGGTCTCGGCTGGTGCATGCCGCCAATCTGCGGCTGCGGGGGCGGTTGCCGCAGGGGCGTTTCTATCGCGGGATGCGCCGGATCTACCGCCGCCTCAACACCGCCCCGCCGCCAGGGCTGAGCGCGCGCGACAGGCAGGCTTTGGCGGGGCTGCGCCAGAGCTTTGCGCCAGCCAACCGGGCGCTTGCGCAGAGCTTCGATCTTGATCTCGACGGATGGGCCTAGC
This sequence comes from Thioclava dalianensis, assembly GCF_000715505.1. GTDB lineage: Bacteria > Pseudomonadota > Alphaproteobacteria > Rhodobacterales > Rhodobacteraceae > Thioclava > Thioclava dalianensis. Next base: position 27,557 of record NZ_JHEH01000025.1, on the reverse strand, counting down.
GCGATGGGATGGGTCGATCATGCCAAGCGCGTCCATCTTCGTCTGGCCGAGGCGAGCACGCCCACGCGGTTCGTCTTTCACCACGTCCCCAAATGCGGCGGCACCTCGGTGGGTCGGGCGCTGCGCAAGCGCTATCTGCTCTCGCAGGCGACAGTGAAGCCCGAGGCGAGTTTCGGGGCCTTTGCGCTTTATACCGGGCGTCAGGATCATGCGGCGATGTTGGTCGATGTCGCGGCCCTGCGCGAGCAGATTATGCTCTATCATATGTGCGACGGGGTGCGGGGCCTGTCGCTCCATGTGCCGTTTTCCGAGCCCGCGCATGCACGCTTCGCCCAGCACTATCGCTTCATCACGATTTTGCGCGATCCCGTCGCGCGGTTCGTGTCGCATTTCCGCTGGAGCCATGGCCGCAGCGCCGATCATGCAGCGATCTCGGAAGACCTCGTGGCCTTTCTTGAGACCGATCGCGCCCGACGCCTTGGGGCTAGTTATGTCGAGTATTTCGCAGGCGCTCCGATGGCCCGCGAACTGGGCGATCCGGCATTGATCGCGCGCGCGATTGCCAATCTCAATACGAAATTCGACGTGGTCGGGCGGCTCGATGATCTGGGCGGCTTTATCGCGCAGATTCAAAAGGTTCTGGGCGTTCGGTTGCGTGTCGGCCACGAAAATAAAGCGCGCGCGCGGGCCGGGTGCGCGATCCTCTCGCCGGAGTTGGAGGCGCAGGTTCGGGCGATCTGTGCGCCCGATATTGCCGTTTGGGAGAGCTGCTTTGGGAGGGGGGCTCATGATGACTGAGCGCAGGCAGGAGACACAGCGCCCCGTCGGTCTGCGCCGTCTGATGGGCTTGGGGATGCTGGGCCAGCTGTCCTTTGTGGCCAGTCAGTTCTTGCTGCTGGCCGGGCTTGCACGATTTGGCCAGCTCGAGGATGTCGGGCAGTTCGGGCTCGTCTCGGCGATCATCTTGCCGATCTACTGGTTTTTCAATCTTGGCATCCGGGCCAATCAGGCGACCGATCACCGCGTGGAATACGGGTTTGCCTGTTTTCTGGCGCTGCGCATTCCCGCAAGCCTGCTGGCCTATGCGATCATCGTGGGCATTGCATTTCTCTGGCTCGATCCCTTAGCGCGGCAGGTGATGCTGGGCTTTGGCGCAGCCAAGGGGATCGAGACGCTCTCGGAGCTGTGCTACGGCGCGTTTCAGCGTGCTGACCGGATGGCGGATGTGGCGCGCTCGCTGGCGCTGCGCGGGATGGGCGGGGCGGCTCTCTTCTGGGCGATGCTGGGCGCGGGCGCGACACCGGCTGCGGGCTTTGGAGCCCTTGCCTGTCTTTGGGCCGTGGTGGCGCTGGGGCTCGATCTGCCGCGCGCGTGGCGTTTGGCGCAAAGGGACACGTCTGCCCAACCGCGCCCCAGCCTCCGTCAGGTGGCGGATCTTGCGCGCGCCTCGTTGCCGCTGGGGATCACCGGCGCGCTGGCCGCTCTGCAAGGGGCCACGCCGCGCTATGTGATTGCCCATGTGCTGGGGCTGGCCGCGCTCGGTCAGTTCATGCTTGTGGGCTATGCGATGCAGGCGGTGACGACGCTGTCCAACGCGCTTGGCCAGTCGATCATGGCGCGGCTCGCCTATTACGACATGAGGGGCGACCGCGCGGCCTTTGTGCGGGTATTGGCCCGCGTTCTGGGGGTGATTGCGCTGGCCAGTCTGGGCGCGGCTCTTGGGGCGGCACTCTGGGGCGATCTGGTGTTGGCGGCGCTGTTTGGCGCGGGCTACGGCGCGCTGGGCGATCTGCTGGCGCTGGTCTTCGGAGCGGCCGGGATCTCGGCGGCAGCCACGATCTTGCAAACCGGGCTGCTCGCGCGGCGCCGCTTCTCCACGATCTTGCGTCTGCGCGCGCTCAGCGTGATCAGCGTTGTCTGTCTGGCAGGCGCGGGTGCGCTTTGGCTGGGGCTCGCTGGTGTGGTGTGCGGCATCGCGCTTGCTGCGGCCCTGCACGCGCTGATGCTGTGGCGCGCGCTGCAAGAGCCGCGCCATTTCACCGAGGAGATTGCGATATGACCTGCCCGAGGATCGCCTTCGTGCTGCAAGATATGCTGGGCTGGCGCAGCTACCGGACGCGGCTTGAGCGGGTGATCACCACGCGCCATGATCTGACGCCGCTGATCATTCCGGTGGAGGGCTCGCGCCGTATGAGCCTCTTTCACAAACGCAATACGATGCGCGGCACCGATCCGATGTTTCGCATTGTCGACCCGATCGAGGCCTATGAGGGCGTACGCGGCGATGCCATTCGGGCCACCTTGGCGCGGTTTCGCCCGCATGCGGTGCATTTTGCGGGGCATTGGCCCGCCGGGGCGCTCGCGGGGTTGGCCGAGCCGCCGCCCTTCACGGTGACGCTCGATGCGACCCGCGCGGCGGTGAACCGCGACCTGCCCGGCGGGCGCTGGGCCCCGCAGGAGATCGTGCGCGAGGCGGCATTGGTGCGCGCGGCAGCCCAGCTCTACCCGATGAGCGCGTGGGTCGCCAAATCCTTGCGGCGCGATTGCGGCGTGGCCCCGGGCGCGATCACCTGCATACCGCCCTCGGTTGATCTGACGCGGATCGGTGCGCGCCCGGAGCGCAGGGCCGAGGGGCCTCTGCGGGTGCTGTTCGTGGGCAATGATCTGCGGCGCAAAGGGGCCCCGCGCCTGATCGACTGGGTGCGCGGTCCCCTGCGCGGGCAAATCGCGCTGGAGATCGTCTCGGGCGATCCGGCGGCTTTTCGCTATCGCGACGTGGCGCGGGTGCATGGTGCGGTGGCCAATGACACTTTGCTGGGGCAGGTGATGCCGCAGGTCGATGTGCTGTGCCTGCCCACGCTCTCGGATATGTCGCCGCAGGTGATCGTGGAGGCGCATGCGGCGGGGCTGGCGGTTGTGGCGAGTGACGTGGGCGGGATTGCGGGGCTCGTGTCGCAGGGAGAGACCGGCTGGGTCATACCGCCGGGGGATGATGCGGGGTTTGTCGCAGCGCTGCAGCGCCTTGCGCGCGATCCTGCGCTTTGTGCCGCGATGGGGCAGGCGGCGCAGGCCCGGGCGCGTGCGCAGTTCGATGCGACGCGCAATTTCGACAGGATGCTGGATCATCTTGTGGATCTGGCCGGGCGCAGGCAGGAGGAGTGCGCATGATGAGGCCTCGGATCGCGGCACATCTTCTGGGGCTGGGGCGTTGGTATTTCCACCTCTATTGGCGCATCCGGGGTGCACGCGGCCGGGTGGCGTTCAAACCCGCCGAAGAGGCGCGAGCGGCGGTGTTCATCCATATCCCCAAAGCCGCTGGGATGAGCATTCAGCAGGCGCTTTTTGGCACGCGGGCGCTGCATGGTCATGTCCCGGCAATTGCCTATGCGGCACGGGACCGCGCGAAATTTGCGCGCTCCTTTAGCTTTTCTGTGATGCGCGATCCGACAGAGCGCTTCATCTCGGCCTTCTATTTCCTCAAGAGTGGCGGGCTGACCGGGCGCGACCGCGCTTGGGCCGAGGCTGTGCTGCGCCCTTTTGAGAGCCCCGAGGCGCTGCTATGCGCGATGGAGCATGACGCGATGTTGCGCGCGCAGATCCGCAGCTGGGTCCATTTCACGCCGCAAAGCTGGTATCTGACGGATAGGCGCGGGGCGCTGATCGTCGATTATATCGGGCAGATGGAGCGGTTCGACACCAGTCTGGGTGCGATCGCGCAGAGGCTTGGCCTGCCTTATACGCCGGTGCATGCCAACCGCTCCGAGCGCCCGGCGCAGCCCGAGCTGTCGCTCACCGCCCGGCGCGTCTTGTGCAGGCTTTATGGCGAGGATTTCGCGCTCTATCGCAAATCCGGCGGGGCCGCCTAGGGTGGCGCGGCTTGAGACGATCGTGCTGGTGAGCGACAGCGCGCGGCTCAACGGTGGCACCGCGCAGGTCGTCTTGAGCCAGGCCCGTGGGCTGGTCGCGCTGGGCTACCGGGTGATCGTGTTTACCGCCTGCGGGCCGGTCGATCCGGCGTTGGCCAGCTCTGGCGCCGAGGTGATCTGTCTCGATCAGCCCGATCTGCTTGAGGACCCGGCGCGGGGGCGCGCGGCATGGCGCGGCCTTTGGAACGGGGAGGCGGCGCGGCGACTCAGTGCGGTGCTGGCCAATCTCGATCCCGCGCGCACGGCATTGCATGCGCATAGCTTTTCGCGCGCGCTCTCGCCCGCGCTGGGCCCGGTTCTGAGCGGGGCCGGGATCCGCGCCCTGTTCACGATGCATGATTATTTTCTCGCCTGTCCCAATGGCGGGTTTTACGACTATCCGCGCGCGCAGATCTGCACCCGCCGTCCGCTGGGCCTTGGCTGTCTGAGCACGCAATGCGATGCGCGCTCCCGCCTGCATAAGGGCTGGCGGGTGGCCCGTCAGGCGGCACTTTGGGGGCCGGGCGGGCTGCCGCGGAGGCTGCGCGATATCGGGTATCTGTCGCAGACCCAACTGGCCGCGATGCGCCCCTACCTGCCGCAAGGGGCGCGGCTGCATCATATCCACAACCCGGTCGAACAGCCCGTGGACGCCCGCCGGGTGCGGGCCGAAGAGAACGACGTACTTCTCTTCATCGGGCGGCTGATGCCCGAAAAGGGGGCGCTGGATTTTGCCCGCGCCGCCGAGGCGCGCGGGCTGCGCGCAGTGTTCGTGGGCGCAGGCCCCGAGGAGGCCGCGATCCGGGCCGCCTGTCCGCGCGCCGAGCTGACCGGCTGGCTGGAGCCGGAGGGTGTCGCGCATTGGCTGGAGCGCGCGCGCGCGCTGGTCTTTCCCTCCGTCTGGCCAGAGCCCTTCGGTCTGGTCGCAGCGCAGGCGCTGGCGCGCGGCGCGCCGGTTGTGGCCGGGCGCTGGACGGCGGCGGCCGAGATGATCGCGCATGACCGCACGGGGCTGATCTATGCGCAGCGCGACGATCTGGGCGCGGCGCTGGACCAGCTTGATCCCGCCCGCACGCAGGCACTTTCGCGGGCGGCGTTCGCGGCGCGCGCAGGCTATGGCGCGAGCCCGCGGGCACATTGTGCGCAGGTGGCGGGCATTCTCGAAGAGATCGTGGCGCGATGAGTGGCGCTGTCGCTTTGCCAACCCGCGCCCTGACGCGCGACGGGCTCGCATTGGCGGTGTTTTGCGCCGCGATAAGCTGTCTTTTCGTGGTGATCGTGCAGCCCGCGCCCAGCGATCTGCTCTTTGTCGTGGCGCTTGGCGTGATCTTATCGGGCGGGCGGATGGAGCTGTCGCAGCACCTGCGCGGGGTCTTTGTGCTGCTTGCGGTGTTTCTCCTGAGCAATCTGGTGTCTGGGCTGGCGTGGCGCAGCGTGGGGTTTGGCGCGCAATATCTTGGCATCACGCTTTACATGCTGGCGATCCCGCTGGTGATGGCGCATCTGGGCGCGCGCGGCGGGGCGCGTGCCTGCGACCGGATCTATGGCGCGTTCTTCTGGGCGGCGAGCCTCTCTGCGCTGTTGGGCGCGCTGGCGCTGACCCATCTCGCGCCGGGGCCGGTGGATCTCTATTTCCGTTCGGATGAGGGGCTGCGCCTGTCGCCTTTGTTCAAGGATCCCAATGTGTTTGGCCCGTTCATGGGGGCGGCGGGGCTGCTGCTGGCGGGGCATGCGATGCGCGCCAGTACCCGGCGCCGGGGGCTCCGGCTCGTGCAGGCGGTGGTCTTGATGGCGATGATGGTGCTGAGCTTTTCGCGCGGGGCGTGGCTGGGCACAGCGGTGGCTGCTGCCTGCTTTGGCGTGCTCATGATCTGCCTGACGCGTAACCGGCGCAGCTTTGTCGTCTTTGCGCTTTCGGCCACGCTGGGCTTGGGGCTGGCCGTACTGGCGGCGGCGCTCATGTTGCGCGAGCTGGGACTGTCGGAGTTCCTGATGCATCGGCTGGCACTGCAATCCTATGATGCGCATCGCTTTGCCAATTGGAGCCAAGCGCTGGAGGTGATTGCGCAGCGCCCCTTTGGCGTGGGGCCGGGTCATTATGTCGGGCGCACCCATTTCGCGCAAAGCGAGTTCGGGCTGGCCACGCATAACCTCTATCTCAAGGTCGCGGTGGAAAACGGCTGGCTCGGCTGGCTTTCCTTCTTTGGTGCCATCGCGCTGCTCTGCACGCAGCTATTGCGCAGGCTTGCGATCTGCGATGATCGCCAGCCGCTGCGCATTGCGCTGCTGTCCGTCATTCTGGGCCAGCTTGCCAATAGTGTCGTGGTGGATTCGCTGCATTGGCGGCATCTGTTTGTGCTTTTGGGCTTTGCCTGCTGTGAGGTGGTGGTTGCTGCGCGCGCACGTCAGGGTGGCCCGGGTGTGTAGCCATCGGTCAGGGTCTTGAGGAAGGCCACGATGTCGTCTTCCTCGCGTGGGCTGAGCGCCGGACCCTCCGCGGGGCTGCGATCAAAGGGCGCATCGGCGTAATCGATATTGCCGCGATAGCGCGCCGGTAGATCGTTGAAAACCTGGAGCTTTCCATTTTTCATCGGGTAGATCGCCTCGGGCGTGCTGTCGCGCTTGGCGTAGAAATCCACCACCTCCTTTAGAGAATGGTAGACGCCGTTGTGAAAGAAGCTTTTGCGCGCCGCGACATTGCGCAGGCTCGGCGTCTTGAACATCCCGCAATAGGCCGGGTCATGGGCCGTGACATCGGTGCGCAGCGGCCCGCACAGGCCCAGATCGAACCAGTTCGGATCGCGGGTCTGGGGCAGGGCCGGATTGCGCGGCACGCCCAGGGCCTCAAATTCGAAATCGGTGAACAGAGGCGCCGAGCCGTCCGTCGCGGGCGTGTCGAGATGGCAGGCCGCGCAATTGCCTTTCTTCGGATCGTTGAACAGTGCAAGCCCGCGCGCCTCGGCAGGGCTGAGTGTGGCCTTGCCCGCAAGATAGGCGTCGTATTTGCTTGAGAACGGATGGAAGGAGGGATCTTCAACCTGATAGCGCGCCAGCGCGAAGGTCGCCTCCGAGATCAGCATCTGGTCATCGTCGAGGATCGAGGGGCCAAACAGCGCCGCGAGCCGCGCGCCGTACCGCGTGCGCAGCGTCTGGGCGAGATGGGGCACGGTATTGGCCATCTCGAAACGGGTGAGCAACGGCCCGCGTGCCTGATCGGCCAGCGTATCGGCGCGGCCATCCCAGAACTGCCCGCCGCGCGGCACGGGGGCCGACAGCGTGGTTTGCCCCGCGATCTTTTGCGGCGCGGGGCCTGTTGGCGCTTGCGACGGGGCTGCCGTGGTTTGGGCGGATGGGCCGGTATGGGCGGCCACGGCCTGCGGCGAGGCCTCGTTGGCCTCCAGAGACGGGTCGAGCGGGCCGACGGTGAAGGCCGGTGTGAGCGCATCATAGGTCAGCATGGGCACGGCGCGCAGCCCGGAGCGGCTCAGATCCGGGCCGCCCATCGCGACAGGCGCGCGCCCATCCGGCCCGTAGTGATTGGCCGGATCGTGGCAGGTCGCGCAAGACATCTGCCCATTGCCCGAAAGCGTGGTGTCGGTGAACATCTCGCGCCCGATCTGCGCCACGGCACTGAGGGGCGTCGCGGGCGGGGCAGGCGCTGGACCGGAGGCCGCGCCTGTCGGGGGAAACAAGACGCTGGTCAGCGAGAGGCCGACCAGCGCTGAGGTGAGGATGCGTCTTTGTGCAAAGACACTGGGAGAGATCTTCAAACGCATCCCTGATCTCCTTACGAATGGGCCGGCTCGCCGGTCTTGGGATCGAGGAGCAGCGGTTTGGCCGGAGCCTGCGCCCAGTCGAACATGCCGTTGATCGGCCCCGAGATCGCATCGAAGGAGCCATGCCCCAGACGCGCGCCGCCCATCCAGTTATCCTCGATGAAGCGCATAACCGAGCTTTGGTCGGTCAGCGTGTGATCGACATGGTTGGCCTTGGCATAGGGCGAGATCACAAGGAAAGGCTGGCGGGTGCCGTAGCCACAGCGCCCCTGCGCCGGGAGCCCATCAACGCCCGGAAGCGCCACGCCGCCCGTGCCGCAGACATCGCCATTGAGCACATCATAGCCTTTGACGGGGATGTTCGAGGGGTTCACCACCGCATGGGCATGGTCATACCAGCCATCGGAATCGTCGTAGAGCACGATGATCGCCGTGTCGTTCCAGAATTTCGACTTGCCGATCGCATTGACCGCTTTGACGATGAAATCCTGCCCATCGAGCGGGTCGGAATAGCCCGCATGGCCGTCTTGGTATCCCGCCGCCTTGAGGAAGCTCACCGAAGGCAGGTTGCCTTGCTTGAGCGCGGCATACCAGTCGGTCATGTCATATTGATGGTTCGCACCGCCATCCTGCGCAGTGCCGATTGCCGCGACCGAGGAGGGGCGCTTATGGGTCGGGTTCGCGGTTGAGGGGTAGTACTGGAAGGGCTCGTGATGGGGGATGTAATCGACGATGCTGACACTGGTGACATCCGATGTGGTCTTGCGATCACAGCCGGTCGTGCCATTGGGGTTGGTCTGGCTCAGATCGAAGCCGCCCTCGAACCAGCCCCAGGTGATATGGCGCGCGTTGAGCATATCGCCGATATTGGGCCCGGTCATCGATGCGGTCTTGCCCTGTGAGCAGACATCGCCCGTCGGATCGAGATCCGAGATCATCGTCCAGCCGCCATTGCCATCAGGCACGACGCGGCCTTTGTCATAGGTGCCATCGGCTTCCAGATCGTAGCCCACGGGCAGGGTCACGCCATTGGTCTGGCCTGAGACCAGGTTGATCGCGCCCGGCGTCGAGGGGCCGAAGGTCGAGGAAAAGGCACGGTCGCTCATCGCATAGGCCTGCGCGTAGTTCCACAGCGCCGTGACGGTGTTGCCGTCGTAATAACCCATCACCTGACCTTTGGTGCCAAACGTGCCCGCACCGCCCTTGCTGGCGCGCCCGGTATTGGCCGGGAAGAGGTCCATCTTGCCCGCATCGAAGGCGGCCTGCTCGGCGGTATAGCCGTGGTTTTGATCGGCAGAGGCGGCCTGCGTGCGGTCCATGCGGAACGGCGCTGCGGCATCTGCGCCATTGGCAGGGTTGGTCTTGTTGCCATTGTCGCGCAGCAGGCCTGCCGCGGCGAGCGTGTCGGCTTTGGGCGTGTCCGGCTTTGCGTGGAAGGCGGGCTCGCCCTCGGGGTTGGCCGCGTTGGGATAGGTGCCGAAGTAATGATCGAAGGAGACGTTCTCCTGAAAGATCACCACGACATGTTTGATCGGAGTGGCGGTATTGGGCTTGGGCGCGTCTTGCGCCTGCGCGGCGATGCCGGTGCCCACAAGCGCCAGCGCGCCTGCTGCGACCGAACCGTAGAGCATCTTGGTCATGTCTGTTCCCTCATTTTGCCTGACGCGCCGATCCGGCGCTTGGGTGAGGGTTCGCTAGGGGGGCTATCTGACAGTTCGGTGACGGATCTCATCACCAAAGATCACCGCTGAGTGAGCCGCGCGCGAGTACACGCAAACGCGTTCGGTACGTGAGGATTGCGTGAGATGGCTCGCTCGGATCTGCGGTCTGCGGCTCAGCGGGCAAAGCGCAGGGGCAGCCGGAAGTTATACTGAGGCGCGGTGAGGCCATCGGGGGCTTTGGGAAACGCGCGGGCGCGGCTCACGGCCTCCAGCGCTGCGCGGTCGAGCGCTGCATCGCCCGAGCTATTGGCGACCGACACGCCGATCAACGCGCCCGAGCGCGCGATGCGCACCAGGAGCGTGACGGTTCCGGTGTCGCTGTCGCGCGGGGCGCGTTTGGCGCGGTCGATCTGCTCGCGCACCTGAGCGCCCCATTGCGCGATCAGCGCGGTTTGCGCAGTCTGGCTGAGTGTTGCGGCCTTAGCACTACGCGCGCCGCCTGCCTGCGCGCCGCCGCCGGACCCTGCGGCGGTGCTGGCAGGTGCTGCAGCCCGCGCGGAGGAGGATGTCCGGGCCGGGCGCGCGGACGGGTCTTTGGGTGCGGGTCTCGGGGGGGTAGGCTTTGGCGGTGTCGGTTTGGGCTCGGGTTTGTGACGCGCCAGCTCTGGATCGACGGGCGGGGCGGGCGCGGGCGGCGGCGCGCCCAGCTCGGGCGCAGGCGGGCTGTCGGGCGCCTGCGGTGCCGCAGGCTCAAGGGCGGCAGTTTGGGGTGGATCGGGGCGAGAGGTCTCGGCGCTGGGCTGTCTTGGCGGCGCGCTGGGCGTGGCGGGGCTGGTGGGCGCAGCCATATCGGGCGCGTCCTGCGCAACCTCGGGCGGGGTCTCCCATTGCGCGACCATCCGGGCATAGCTTGCAGGTGCTGCCTTGAGCGAGATCACATCCGCGCCGCCACTGCCCGCCGATTGCGCGCCCTGAGGTTCGGAAAACCGCAGAAAGACCGCTACATGCACCGCCACGGCCAGCGCGGTGAAGACGATCACATTGCGCGCGACGCGGATCATTGCGCAGCTGGTTCCGGTTGGGTGGCCCCCGGCTGGGTGGCCAAGGCGATATCGGTGATCTGGCGGGCGGCCAGCGCGCGCAGGATCGGGGGCAGGGCGCGGGCTGCGAGGGCGGCATCGGCGCGGATCACAAGCTGTGGCGGCGTCGCGCAGGCGGCTTGCGGGCAAAGCGCGCGATAGGCCACCTCAAGCGCGTCGAGCGCCTGCGGATCGCCCGTTACATCGCGAAAGGCCAGTGTGCCATCTGCCCCGACATAAAGCGTCAGATCGCTGTCGCCGGTCGCTGCGCGCTCGGCCTTGGGCAGGGTCAGATCAAGGCTGTCGGGCGGCGCGATCTGGGCGGTCATCAAAAAGAAGATCAGCAGCAGGAAGACCACATTGATCATCGGGATCACGTTGTCTTCGCTGTTGCGCCGGGCGTGGGGGGCGGGGATCTTCATCGGCTCACTCGACCTGTACCAGCTTGTCCAGCCCGGCGCGCCGCAGCACGCCCATCACCGTGACCAGCTCTTGCAGGCTCGCCTCACCGCGTGCGCGCAAGATCACCGTGTCCTTGGGCGAGGTCATCAGCGGCGCAAGCTGACCTGCCAGCGCGTCGAGCGGCACCGCAACCCCGTTGAGCCGGACGCCTTCGGGGGTGACATCGACCAGCCGGGGCGGGCCTTGATAAGCGCCGCCCGGACCGCCCGCCTGTTGCAGCGGCACCTGCATATCGACGCCAAAACGCGAGGCCAGCATGAAGAAGACCAGCAACAGGAACACCACGTCGATCATCGGCGTGAGCGAGATCCTGCGGGGGCGGCGTTGCGGGGCGATCTGCATCGGGCTCAGGCCGCTTTTGCCGGGTCAGGCTGGGGGATCGGGCTTTGACCCACGGGCTGCAAGATCCGGGTCGCGGCGTCTTCCATCTCCAGCCGCAACCGGTCGGTGACGCTTTCAAACCAGCTCAGCGCGATCGAGGCCGGGATTGCGACCGCCATGCCCGCAGCCGTCGTCAAAAGCGCCTCCCAGATCCCGCCTGCGAGCATCGCGGGATCGGCCCGCGCGCCGGCCTCTTGCAGCGTCTGGAAGGCCGAGATCATGCCCAGAACGGTGCCCAGCAGGCCCAGCAGCGGCGCGATGGTTGCGATCAGCTCCAGCGGGCGCAGCCCGGCCCGCGCGCGGGTCAGCAGATGGGTCGCCACGCGCAGGGTTTCCTCCTGAGCGGTGGATTTGTCGAAGCGCTCATCGGCCACAGCCGTCATGCAGGCCCGCGCCAGCCGCGCCCGGATCGTGTGGCGGTCGCGCAGCTCGGCGCGCGCGGCCTCGGCATCTCCGGCCTGCCAATAGGCCACGGCGCGGCGCACATGCGGCCCGCCATTCCACGCCCCAAGGCTCAGCAGATCCCAGATCTTCCACAGCACCAGCGCAAGCCCCGCCACCGACAAAAGCGCAATCGCCCAGATCGAGGGGCCACCGCTTGCCAGAAAGGTCTGCGCCGAGGAGAGCGCCTGCGAAATGCCAGATAGAGCCATGAGCGAAGATCCCGAAATCATCCCGTGGGCCAAGGCGCAAAGCCCAGCCATTGTGCCCGTGCTATGGGGAGTGGCTGCAAAAATCAATCTTTCCGGCAGGGGGCGCGAGCGTGCCCGCCTTGGGTGCGACATTTTGTCAAGCGGGCCGAAACCGCGCCTCACGCGGCTTTCCCCGTTTCGTGATCCGTGCAACATCGACGCCCATGCGGATCTCGATTGCCTGGCCCTTCATCATGATCCTGGCTGTGCTCGTTGCACAGGCCAGCGTGATTTCGGCCGCTCGGATGGCGCCGGACCGGCAAGAGGCCGCGTGGGAGGCCTATGTGCTCGCCCATGCCACAACGGGCGACGATCTGTGTGGTGCAGGCCATAAGGGGCCGCATCACTGCCCGTTTTGCCACAGCTTGCCCGAGGCTCCGCATTGCGCCCATGACGCGCCGGTGCAGCGCCTTGTGCCCGCGATCGGCTGGCGGCAGCGCGCCGATCTGCACAGGCGCGCGCAGGGCCGCAATATCAACCACTCCCCAAGGGCACCCCCTCTGATTGCCTGACGGCCCGCGCGCCGTCTCAGCCGTCATCGATCCGGCCTGCGGGCCGGGTTTGCCTATTTTCGCCACCTCGTAAGGGGCTGGCTTCTCAGGAGTGGCTTCATGGCCAATATACCCCAATCCCCAACGCAGACCTCAGCCCGCGCCGCGCTCTATCGCGCGGTTTGGCGCTGGCATTTCGTGGCCGGACTTTTCGTCTTGCCTTTCGTGCTTATCCTCGCCGTCACGGGCGGGATTTATCTCTTCAAGGATGAGATCAACAACACCGCCTATCACAAGCTGCGCTTTGTCGCGCCCGAAGGCAGCGCGCAGCTTGCCTCGCAGATCACAGGGGCGGCGCTCGAAGCCTATCCCGGCAAGCTCGTGTCTTACGCGCCTGCGCCGGCACCCGATCGCAGCGCCGAGGTCGATATTCTCGGGGCCGATGGGCTCAAGGACACGATTTACGTCAACCCCTATACGGGCAAGGTACTGGGCCATCTTTGGGATGGTGGCGCGGCGGGCAGCCCTGCGATGTATGTGGTGCGCAAGCTGCATTCGCTCGAATATGTCGGCTGGTTCGGCAATCGGCTGATCGAGGCCGCCGCAGGCTGGCTGGTGCTTCTGGTGGGCAGCGGGATTTACCTCTGGTGGCCGCGCGGGCGCAAGCTGGGGACGTGGCGCGTCAAGGCCGCGAAGGGGCGGCCATGGTGGCGAGATTTGCACGCAGTGACAGGTATTTACGTGGCGTTCTTCATCGTCTTTCTGGCGATGACCGGTCTGCCGTGGTCCGCGGTCTGGGGTGGTAAGTTCTATCAATATGCCTATGCGCTGGGGCTTGGCATGCCCGATGGCTACTGGTCGAAGATCCCGGTCTCAAAAGAGCCGGTCTCGGAGGCGGTCGACCGTGCGCCGTGGATCATGGAGCACCAGCCCGTGCCGCTCTCGCAAAGCGCGCCGGGCGTGCCGCAAACGCTTGATGCAGTCGTGGCAAAAGTGGAGCAGTTGGGCCTCGTTGCGGGCTATGCGATCTCGATGCCCAAGGGGCCGACGGGGGTGTTCACGGCCTCTGTTTATCCCGATGACATCAGCAATGAGCGGGTGATCCATCTCGATCAATATAGCGGCAAGGTGCTTTATGATGCGGGGCTCGCGGATCTCGGGACGCTGGGCCGTTGGGCCGAATGGGGGATCTCGGTGCATATGGGGCAGGAATTTGGGCTGATGAACCAGATCGTCCTGCTGATCGCCTGTCTCGCAATGATCCTGCTGAGCGTGTCGGGCGCGATGATGTGGTGGAAGCGCCGCCCGAGCCGCGCGCTTGGCGTACCGCCTTTGCCTGCGGATGGGCGGATCGCACGTGGGTTGCTGGTGCTGGCCGTGGCGGCGGGCATCTTCTTTCCGATGGTCGGGCTGTCGATGCTGGTGCTGGTCGCGGTCGAGCTTGCAGCCTTTGCCTGGGCGCGCAGGCCCCGGATCGCGTGAGGCACCGCGCCCCCCGGTCGATTGCTGATCGGGGGGCGTCTTTGCGTTATTGTACCGGTGCGGGTGCGGGGGCTGGAACCGCCGTGACCGGCTGCGCGCTTGGGGCCTGAGGGGTGGCCGGACGGTCCGAGATCCGCCAGATCTCGTAGGTTTTGCCGCGATAGGGCACCTGCCAATGCGCCGCCCATCCGGGATCGAAGCGATCGCTGCGCGCGATCACCACGCCATCGGGATGCGCCTTGGCCCAAGCGGGCAAGGCTGCGGCGTCGATCTCGCTCACCGGTTGGGTCATGCGGCCCGCGAAGTTGAACTCCGCATTGTAGCTGTGCCCCGCAAAGGCGATGCCCTTGCCCTCAAAGGGTTCGATGATCTCGCTGATCGCGTGGGCCGAGAAGCCGCGATGGGCATGCGACAGGCCGATCGCGAGGTTGAGGATCGTGATCATCCCAAGCCCGAGGATCAGCGCGCCCACGATCCCCGAACGCAGCAGCGCCCACCAGATCAGCGCGGCGAGCGCGAGGGCGGCGGCCAGCGGCACCGCCCGCGGGGTAAGCAGGTCAGCCCCCTCCGCAGGCGAGATGAGCCCGGCCCCTGCGATCAGCGCCACCAAGGCGAGAATGCCCGGAATGATCGCGGCGATTCCAAGCGAGACCGGGCTGTTGCGCAGCAGCCGCTGTGCCAGCAGCGCCATCGCGGGCAGCTCGGGCACAAGGTAATGCGGCTGTTTGCCCGAGATGAGCGAAAAGATCACGAAGGCCGTCGCGCCCCAGACCGCAAGCAGGCGCAGCGCCGGATCGTCAAGCGCGCCGCGCAGCCGGGTCCAGAACTGCGGCACCAACAGCCACGGGAACATGAGCACCGGCAAAAGCGGCAGATACCACCAGAAGGGGCGTGCATGGGCAAAGCTCGACGCGATCCGGCCCGCGCTTTGGGTCCAGAAGATCTCGTGCCGATAGGCCGGGCCGCCGAGGATCGCCGCCGGAATGAGCCACAGCGCGAGCAGACCAAGCGCCACGGCCAGACCAAGGCCGACCCCGCGTATCGTCTCGCGCAGGCCGGGGCGGCTTGGATGCCACAGGCCCACGGCCAGAGCGGCGGGCATGAGATGCAGCAAGATCACCGGCCCCTTGGCCATCACACCCAGCCCGAGCGCCACGCCGAACCACAGCCAGCCCGCGCGCTTGCCCTCTCCGGTATGGGTCAGCGCGATCAACCCGCCCAGAGTGCAGGATGTAAGCAGCATGTCGAACATCGTGAGCGCGCCGTTGATCTCGAAGAACGGCATCGCGATCAGCGCGAGCATCGCGCGCGGTGCCGCGCCCGTATCATCAGGCCAGAGCCGCGTGGCCAGCTTGCCGGTCAGCGCCACCACCAGCAGCGCGATTGCAGGCCCCACAAGACGGCCCAGAAAATCCGACACGCCCCCGATGGCCCAAGCGACATTGATCAGCCAGAACAAAAGCGGCGGCTTGTCGGTGTAG
Organism: Thioclava dalianensis; assembly: GCF_000715505.1. GTDB lineage: Bacteria > Pseudomonadota > Alphaproteobacteria > Rhodobacterales > Rhodobacteraceae > Thioclava > Thioclava dalianensis. The sequence continues at coordinate 12,147 of NZ_JHEH01000025.1, read as the reverse complement.
AGCTCGAAATTCTTGGTCGGGACGAACCAGTTATGGTTGAGATGCATCTCCCAAGCGACGGCAAGATAGCGGGTCTCGTCAATCGGCAGCAGCGGGCGCAGCAGCAGGCCCGCGATCTGGGCTGCGACAAAGCAAGCGATCGCGATCAGCACAAGCTGCCAGAGGCGTTTATCGGTGGCAGGCCATGCAGGCGCTGGGGCCGTGTTCGCGCTGCGGGCAAAAAAGCGGGTCATCGGTCGGCCTCGCCTTTGTGCATGTATCCGGGCGCTGCAAAAACTGCATCTCCGATCAACTCGTTAAACCACTGACTCTTGTCTTGCATGACCTACCCTCGTTATCTGTGGGGCTTGTGTCACGCGATGCTTACGAAAACCTGACGAAGCGCGCAGGTCCTGACGCAGAACGGAGCGACCCCGGCATGCGGCTTTTACTGATCGAGGATGAAGCAGACCTCGCCTCGGCGGTGGGGGCGCATCTGCGCGCGCAGGGCCATGCGGTCGATCTTGCGCCCGATCTGGAAATGGCGCGGATTTCAACTCGGATGGCGGAGTTTGACCTGATCTTGCTCGATCTCGGGCTGCCCGATGGCAACGGGTTGGATTTTCTGCGCGAACTGCGCCAGTCGGGCCACCGCACGCCGGTTTTGATCACCACCGCGCGCGATCAGATCATGGAGCGCATCGCGGGGCTTGAGGCGGGGGCGGATGATTACCTGCTCAAACCCTATGATCTGGGCGAGCTGGTGGCGCGGGTCACGGCGATCCATCGGCGCGCTGAGGGTCTGGCCGAGACCGACCGCCGCTTTGGCGCTCTGCGGATCGTGCCACAGACTCGCGCGGTTTATCTGGAGGACGCGCAGGTTCATCTGACGCGCAAGGAATGGGCGGTGCTGGAGCGGCTGAGCCGTCGCGCCGATGTGACGGTGAGCCGCGAGCAGCTGGAAGGCGCGCTCTACGCCTTTGACGACGAGATCGCGAGCAATGCGCTTGAGGCCCATATCAGCCGTTTGCGCGCAAAGCTCGGGCGCGCTGCCATCGAGACCGAGCGTGGCTTTGGTTACCGGATGGGGCGGGCATGAGATTGCGCGCGCCGCCGTCGCTCGCCCGTCGCTTCGCCGTGCTGGTGAGCCTTGCACTTTTTGGGGTCTGGGCGCTGTCGGTTCTTGCGATGGGGATCGTTCTGCAAGGCGAGGAGACCGAGTTCTACGACGAGCATCTTGCGGCTTCCGCGCGCGCCTTTCTGTCCGTGGTCGATGTGCCGGACGATGCGGATCTGCTTGCGCCGCCCGGCGCTGCGGCCCCGGATGAGCCAACCAATCCGAATACGGAGGTGATCTACCGGCTGGTGGATCGCTCGGGCCGGGTGCTGTCGGTGTCGGAGGGGGCCGAGCACGCGCAGTTTCCCGCGCAGCTTCGGCCAGCCAGCTTTCAGCGCACCGCGACGCATATGGTCTACACCTCGGGTTTCAATGATCGTGGCCATGCGGTGCAATTTGCCGATCCGCTGGTCGAGCGCCGCGAGGCGTGGCGCGAGAGTTTCCTGGCCTTCATGCTGCCAATGTTGATGATCCTGCCGCTCGGCTTTCTGGCGATGCGCTGGGTCACTGGCTTGGCGCTGCGCCCACTCGATGCGGTGCGCGCCGAGATGGCCGCGCGCGATGCGCAGGATCTGACGCCGATTGAGCCGCAGACCCGCCCCGTCGAGCTGGCCGATATGATCGCTACGCTCAACGGGTTCATGGGGCGGCTCTCGCAGGCGCTGGATGGCGAGCGCGCCTTTGCCTCCAATGCCGCGCATGAATTGCGCACGCCGGTGGCGGTGGCGCTTGCGCAGGTGCAGCGGTTGGAGACAGAGGCGCGCTCGCAAAGTGAGCGCGACAGTCTGCACGCGGTGCATACGGCGCTTTTGCGGATGTCGCGGCTGGTGGCGCGGCTGTTGCAACTGGCGCGCGCCGATGCCGGGATCGGGCCTGCGGCCGCTCCCGTCGATCTGACCCGCGTGCTGCCCCATGTGCTGCACGAGATCGAGGCCGAGGCGCGGGCTCGGCTGCACACAGAGCTGCCCGAGACGCCGCTACTGGTGGCGCTGGATGCGGATGCATTCGCGATTATCGCGGGCAATCTGATCGAAAACGCCTTGCAGCATAGCCCGCCCCTCAGCCCCGTCACGCTCCGCCTGTCGGCGCAAGAGGGGCTGGTGGTGCGCAATGAGGGCGCGCCGCTCGCACTGGAGACGCTGGCCAAGCTCACATCGCGATTTGCGCGACGCGACAGTGGCGGGTTTGGTCTGGGTCTGCATATCGCCTCGCAGATTGCGCGGCAGGCGGGCATGGCGCTGGAGATCCGCTCGCCTGTGCCGGGACGCGACAGTGGCATCGAGGCGCGGCTCCGTCTGCCCTGAGACCCGGCGCTTATCTGACCCGGATTGCCTGAGAATAGCTCAGCCCGGGATGGGCGCTTTGCGCATGGGCGGGCAGAAGTGCTGCCTCCCGGCGCGCGGGCAGGGGGCCGGTGCCGCCCAACACGCCCAGCCCGTCGAGATATTCGGGCAGACGGCCCGACAGGATCAGGCTGACATTGATCGGCAGGTCCGATTTGAGCCCCCGCGCGAGCCCGTAGACCACGGTGGTGCAATTGGCCGAGATCGTGTTGTAAAATTCCGGGCGCGCCTCAAGCCGCTGGGCCAGTGTCACATAGGACATGAACATCGTCCGGCGTTGCTCAGGATTGAGGGTGACCGGATACATCCGCACCTGCTCGGCACGGTAATCGGTGCGCAGGCGGACGATGTCGCGCTCGGTCGCGCCGATCAGCACCAGCTCGAACTGGCGAAAGAAACCGCCGATTTCGCTGAACTTTTCACCCTTTTCGCGGCGGATCTCGACCGAGAAGACGACATGCTCGCCGGTGGTGAAGCCGAAACTTACCAGCAAATGCGCGATATTGGGATTATCCCAGACCGAGGTCAGCATCTCGACACTGCTCAACTGATCCAGATCGTAGCGTTCGGTGATCCAGCGCTGCGTGGCGCGGTCCTTGGTATGCCAGTCGAAATCGCGCAGATTGGCCAGCGTCACCTTGTTGCCGTCGACCTGTGCGTGCAGCCCGTGGGCAACATCATCGGCCCAGATCCGATCAGCGCGCGGGGTGATCGTCTGATACCACCCGGCCACTGCTACCCCCGCAATCGCCAGCATCACCCAGCCCAGACGCCTGCGCCGAGTGCGGGCCACAGCGATGGCTACCATGCCGAGCGCCAGCAGCGCGAGACCGAGAAATCGCATGCCGCCTGCGGTGTTGAGCCAGAGCGCAGTGGCCGACCATGCCCCGCCCGCAAGCAGGAGAAGGGCAAATATCACGTGAAAGGAGATTTTGGAAAAGCGGCGCATAGCAAAACCTTTGAGGACAAGCCGAAGGGGAAAGGCAGGGGCCGCACGGCGCGCAGCCCCTGAAAAGAGCGTGGATCAGTTGGTGTCCTTGGCGGAAACTTCCGCCAGCATACGCTCGGTGCGGGCATCTTCGAGCTTGTTATAAAGCCGGTCGCCTTCTTCGCGGTCGCGCAGAGCCTTGGTGATTGCGGCGGTGGTATAGACCAGCATCAAGGCCGACATCGCGTAATAGCCTTTCGCGGTGAAGCTGGCCTGAAGCGACCAGATGCCGCCCGCCATCATCAGAACGGCGATGCCGAACATGAAATAGGTGAAGGTGTTCCAGGCTTTCGAGACTTTCGGGGTGTAGGTCGTCATGAGGGTTCTCCTAAAATAAGGGCGCAGGGCCGTAATTGGTTTTGGCGTCTCCCGCCGCGATCATCGCGGCGCAGTAGGGCCGGGTGTTGACGGGTTCGTGGCGAGATCAGGTCACGCTCGCGTTACTGCGACTGGGCGCGCAATCGTGCCAGCACATCGGCTGCATCGCGGCGCAGGGGGGCGCCGCAACCCGCGGCGGCAAGCCGGGCACAGGTCGCCTCGGCGCTGGAGCCTGCATTGATCTCGACCATCGCGATCTCGACCTCTTCGGCATGGGATTGGCGCGATTGCAGCCGGGTGAGGGTGGCCTCGGCCTCCTTGAGGCTGGCCATCACGCCATCGGGCATCGTGCCGCGCAGCTTTTGCGTGCGGTTGGCGGCATCCGCGATCTGCTTGCCGCGTTGCAGGCAGCGCAGGCGTTGCTCTGCGAGGCTGACCTGTTCGCGCAGCTTGGCGATCTCGCGGTCGTAATGGGCAAGTGAGCTTTGGCTGGCGCTGCGTTCGGCCTCCAGCTCGGCAATCGCCGAGGCCGCCTCGACCGCCAGATCCTCGCGCTCCTTACGGATCGCCTCCAAGGCGCGGGCTTCGAGATCGGCCAGTTGCGTCTCCAGCCGGAGCGCGGATTTGCGCTCGCGTTCGGCATAGGCCATCACAACCGCCACAGCGCGTTTCGACTTCTCCAGGCCATCTGCGGCATCACGCAATTGTTGGCGCAGGATCGACAGGGCGTTTGCGTCGCCAAAGGCCTCTGCCGCGTCATGGCTCCGGCCGCGAATTAGGGTCGTCATCATCTTGAACATTGGGCTCTCCTTCGTTATGAACGATGTTCATGAGCTCTGTATGCGGCAACTGTGAACGTCGTTCAAGATAAAAATGAACACCGTTCAAGAAATAGTTTGGTGAAAGATGGGAAACACTCGCGATGAGAAGCGCGCGGCACTCCGCAGCCGGTTGATCGAAGCGGCGGAGGATCAGATCGCCCGCCACGGGATTGGCGGGCTGAAGGCGCGGGCGGTCACGACGCAGGCGGGCTGTGCGCTTGGCGCGCTCTATACGGCCTTCGAGGATCTCGACATGCTGATCTTGCATGTGAATGCGCGCACGCTGGAGCGGCTCGGCTCTGCGCTCAAATCGGCGCTGGGGGAGGGGCAGGGCACGCCTGCACAGGCGTTGCAGGCCATGGCGCGGGCCTATGTCGATTTCGCCTGTGCCAATCGCGCGCTCTGGATTGCGCTGTTCGAGCACCGTTTGCCCGAGGGGGTCGAGACGCCCGATTGGCACAAGCAAGACCATGCGGTGCTGATCGAGGTGCTGATCGGTCCGCTTTCGCAGCTGCGCCCCGATCTCGCGCAGGAGGCGCTGGTGCTGCGCGCGCGTACGACCTTTGCGGCGGTTCATGGCGTGGTGCTCTTGGCGCTTCAGGGGCGGTTTGTCGGCGTGCCGATGGCGCAGCTGCACGCAGAGGTCGCAGCGCTCGTCGAGACGATGACGCGCGGCTCAGAACGCGGACAAGCGGAGACGGCGCGTTGATTGGCTGTGGCATGTGAGGGACGTGGATTGCGGCAGGCAAATCTGCGCGGTTCACTAAAATACTGATATTTATAGTCAAAATATTGTGATCGGCAACTGATTGCTGATCGGTGCCAGCATTGTTAGCGTCCGGGCCAATCGTTGAGCGATAGGTTTGCGTGCAGGTAGACGGGTCGTCAGCTACGGCATTGGATCAACGAGGTGCAGGGCTTTGACCCCGCCGACCAAATGCTGCGCACTCCGCGCGCCCCTGAGGGGGTGTGAGTTATAAATCGCCGACATCAACAGTTGAGAGGAATTTACATGCGCAAGTTTACACTTCTGGCGGCAGCCGGTGCGACCGCTATGGTCACCGGCTTTGTCGCGCAAACCGGGACCGCGCGCGCCGCAGATCAATGCGGTGACGTCTCGATCGCGCAAATGAACTGGGCGGCGGCGGAAGTTGCCACCAATATCGCGAAATTCATTCTCGATCAGGGTTATGGCTGTAAAACCAGCCTTGTGAAATCTGACACCATCCCCGCGATCACCTCGATTGCCGAGAATGGGCGCCCCGATGTGGTCACCAACCTGTGGCTGAACTCGGCGGGCGACGCTTACAAAAAGCTCGAAAAAGAAGGCAAGATCAAGCGCGTCGCCAAGACGCTTGAGCCGGGCGGCGTCGAGGGCTGGTGGATCCCCACCTATCTCGCCAAAGAGCATCCCGAACTAACCACGATCAAAGGCGTGATGGAGCATCCTGAATGGGTCGGTAACCGCTTCAACAACTGTCCCGATGGCTGGGGCTGCCGCGTTGTCAGCGACAACCTGATCAAGGCGCTCGATCTTGAGAGCTCGGGCATCAAGGTCTTCAATCACGGCTCGGGCCAGACGCTGGCCTCCTCGATCGGGTCGGCCTTTGCCGATAAAAAACCGTGGTTTGGCTATTACTGGGGTCCGACCGTTGTCATGGGCAACTATGACATGACCCGCGTCAAACTGGGCGATTACGACAAGGCCAAGTTCGACAACCTGCAAAACAAAGGTGCCAAGGATCCGCAGGTTTCCGACTTCCCGGCCGCTCCGGTGCTGACCGCGGTGACCACGAAATTCGCCAAGGATCATCCGACCGAGACCGAGTTCTTCTCCAAGATGAGCTTCAAGACCGACACCATGTCGCAGCTTCTCGCTTGGCAGGACAAGAATAAGGCATCGGCTGAGCAAACGGCAGTGTATTTCCTCCAGACCTATCCTGACACCTGGAAAACCTGGCTGTCGCCGGAAGCCTCGAAGAAGCTTTCCAAGCTTATTGGCGGATAATCCGCTGCGCGTCTGACGCGCATAGTTTCGGACGGGGTCGATTGGCGGCCCCGTCCTTTTTCGATCACGCATGCAACCAGGATAGGCGGGACCGCCTGCGCGGCCCGAAGACAGAATGGCAGCTTACGAGACTCTTTTTAACGCCGTTGGCCTGAAGGATTGGTGCGCCGGAGGTGGCGGCGGTGGCACCAACATGATGTCGATGGCCGATCTCATTGCGAAGGCCGATGGCACCAGCACGCAGGGCCCGACCCTGTGGAACTGGCCCTTTCCCTCGCTTGATGTGTTGCACAAGGCCTGTGCGGCGATCCCGCCCTCGCGCGATGTGACCCAAGGTATCGAGACCGGCTTTCTCGCGATCCGGGGCGGTTTGCGCGACGTCGTCGATCCGCTGACCCAGCCGCTGAGCTGGGCGCTCAATGACATGCTCTGGATCATGACCAACACGCCGTGGTGGCTCATGGTGCCGATCTTGATGCTGATCACCTGGTTTGTGACGCGTTCGTGGCGTCTGGTGGTGTTCGTGCTGATCTCGATCGCGCTTCTGGCCTTCATCAACCACTACACTGCAGCGATGGAGACGCTGGCGATCATCTTTGTCTGCGCCTTCATATGTGTGCTCTTCGGGGTGCCCATAGGCATTGCGATGTCGCGCAGTGACCGGTTGCAGCGCATCGTGATCCCGATCCTCGACATGCTGCAGACGCTGCCGCCCTTTGTCTATCTGATCCCGCTGATCTTCCTGTTCTCGGTGACCGAGCCCAAGCTCTATGGCATTGCGATCATCCTCTACGCCATCGTTCCGGTGGTGCGTCTGACCGATCTCGGGATCCGGCTGGTCGATCCCGACGTGATCGAGGCTGCGGATGCCTTTGGGATGACGAAGCGGCAAAAGCTGTTTGGGGTGCAGATCCCGCTGGCGCTGCCCAACATCATGGCAGGTGTGAACCAGACGATCATGATGAGCCTTGCGATGGTGGTGATCGCCTCGCTGGTTTCGGCCCCGGGCCTTGGTGTGCTCGTGCTGCGCGGCATTCGCTCGCTGGAACTGGGCGTTGGTCTCGTTGCGGGCTTTGGCATCGTGTTGCTCGCGATCTTGCTGGACCGCGTGACGAAAGCGTCGCTCGCACGCATCGACACCAGCAAGAGCCGGAAGTGAGGAGACAGGCATGACCAAGAATATCAAGGTTTCAATTCGTCACCTCTACAAGATCTTCGGGTCCGATCCGCTGACGGCGCTCAAAGACGTCGAGGCGGGCATGGGCAAGCCGGAATTGCTGGAGACGCATAACCACGTGCTCGGGCTCAACGATATCAATGTCGATATGCGAGAGGGCGAGATCACTGTCATCATGGGGCTTTCGGGCTCTGGTAAATCGACGCTGATCCGTCACCTCAACCGGCTGATCGAGCCCACCGCGGGCGAGGTCTGGGTGAATGGTGAGAACATCCTCGGCTATAACGAGGCGCAGCTGCGCAAGCTGCGGCGCGAGAATATGTCGATGGTGTTTCAGAAATTCGCCCTTCTGCCGCATCGCACCGTGGCCGAGAATACCGCGATGGCGCTGGCCACGCGGGGCATCGGACCTTCGGAATACAAATCCGAAGCCGAGAAATGGCTCGCGCGTGTGGGGCTTGGCGGCTACGGCGATCACCACCCGCATCAATTGTCGGGCGGTATGCAGCAGCGTGTGGGGATTGCCCGGGCGCTGGCGTCGAACTCCGACATCATGCTGATGGATGAGGCCTTCTCGGCGCTCGACCCGCTGATCCGCACCGATATGCAAGATCTGCTGCTTGAGCTGCAGGCCGAGCTGCACAAGACCATCATCTTCATCACCCACGATCTCGACGAGGCGCTCAAGCTCGCCGACCATCTGGTGATCCTCAACGATGGTCGCGTGGTGCAGCAAGGCGAGCCGCAGGAAATCCTGCTCAATCCGGCCGATCCCTACATTGAGGACTTCGTGGCCGACATCAATCGCGCGCGTGTTCTGCGGGTGCGCTCGGTGATGGAGAAGGGCGCGCCCCAAGAGGAAATGTCGGGCGATATAGATCTTAACGACAACCTCGAGAGCGTGATTGCCAAGTCGCAAGGCGCGCTGGATCGTCGCTACCGCGTGATGCGCGATGGCGAGCCGGTGGGCAGTCTCTCGATGCCCTCGATCATGCGCGCGCTGGTGCCCGCACAGGCCTCGGGCGAGACCGCCAAGCGCTAAGCGGGCCGCTTCAGGATCACGAACGACGCCGGTTGGGGAGATCCCGACCGGCGTTTTTTTGCTGTAGATGATGTGGGTGAGATGTTGCAGTGGATTCGGTGCGCAATGATCGGTTGGAGGCCGCATCGATGGTTGCTTGCTGAGGAAGCCCCCTTGGCTGACCGCAGCCAGATGAATGCTGGATTTGAATGAAACTGGTAGTTCACTATCCTCTCGTCGTTTTAATCCCGATCCTGGATTCCCTTCTCTTGTTTTATGGTCGCTTCCCTCTCAGAGCAGAGGCCAATCAGATTTCGAACGAATGGTTGAGCCTGGCACTGTCCGCAAACGAGCAAGATAGGGATGCTGCCTTTGCAGCCGATACGATCGCAACCATCTCCCGAGCATATCTTCGGGCGCTGGTGGTGGAGCATCGGGTGGGCTTGAACGGCTCTTGGCTCCGCATCCGCTCATACAAAAGGCTGGCCCGAGCGGCGTCTTTTCATTCGGGGCCGGGCCAGCGGGTGATCCGGGTTGGGGCAGACGGGCAGGGTGCTCTGGTGGAGCGTAGGGCTCGGCTTGGTGTTGGATTTGTGCGCCGATCGGCGTAAATTGGCTGTCATGCAAGATCCGTTTTCTTCCGTTTTCCCTCTGCGCCCGGGGCGTGTGCATGAAGTCTATGGTGCTGGTGCCATGGCTTTTTCCGCGATGGCGGCGGCGGCCGCGTCGGGTCCTGTCTTGTGGATTCGCGAGAGCTGGCAGGAGGGCGGGCTTCACCCGGTGGGCTTTGCGCAGTTCCTTGATCCCGCGCGGGTGCTGCTGGCGCGGAGCGCGCATCAGATCGACAGTCTTGCCGTGGCCGAGGAGGCCTTGCGCGATGGGGTCGTGCCATGCGTCTTGATCGAGGTCACACGCCCGCTCAACCTGCGCGAGGGGCGGCGGCTGCAACTGGCCGCCAAGGCGGGCCGCGCGACGGGGCTGTGTCTGATCCCCGAGGGGATGGGCTCCAATGCCGCCGAGACCCGCTGGCATGCCCGTCCGAAATTCGATCCCGAGAGCGAAGACTCGACTCTGATGTGCTGGGAGATTAAAAAGAACAAATCGGGAACGATTGGGGCCTGGGATGTTCGATGGTCACACCAAGCGCGTCGTGTGCATGTGGTTTCCCCGGTTCGCCTCGGACCGGGTTCTCAGGACGCGCTCGGTTGAGGCGGGGTTTGCGCTCACGCTGAGCGAGCAGAACACCGAGCGGCTTTACTGTCTGAGCCCACAGGCCGAGGCGCTTGGCCTGCATCGTGGCATGAGCCTTGCCGATGCCCGCGCCTTTTGCCCGAGTTTGATCACCCAGCCCGCGCGCCCCGATCTTGATGCGCGGTTCTTGCGCGTCTTGCGGCGGTGGGCGCTGCGCTATTGCCCCTGGGTCGGGCTGGAGGGGCCGGACGGGCTGGTGCTCGACATCACAGGCTCGGCCCATCTGCTGGGCGGGGAGGCGGCGCTTTTGAAGGATATGCGCGCCCGGCTTGTGCGCGCGGGGATCTCGGTGCGGCTTGGGCTGGGCGATACGCGCGGGGCGGCTTGGGCCTATGCGCATTTCGGCGAGGATAAAGCGCTGAGCGATCTGCCGGTCGCCGCCCTGCGGCTGGAGGAGGCGACGGTGACCGCGCTGCAACGGCTGGGTCTCAGGACAATCGGCGATCTGACGCGCGCCGCGCGGGCGCCTCTGGCCCGCCGGTTCGGGCCGGGGCTGCTGCGCCGTCTCGATCAGGCGCGGGGGGATATGCCCGAAGCCATCAACCCCGAGCCCGAGCCGCCGCATTACGCGACCCGTCTGACCTTGCCCGAGCCGATCGGTCTTTTGCCCGATGTGATGGCCGCCACCGCCCGCCTGCTGGAGCCGCTTTGCTGCAAGCTCAAGCAGCATGAGGCGGGCGCGCGCAAGCTGGTGTTGAGCGTGCAGCGTGTCAATCAGGGCAGCCAGCAGGTGGAGCTGCGGCTGGCCAGTGCGATGCGCGAAGCCGCGCGCATCCTGCCCTTGTTCGAGCGCGGGCTGGCCACGGTGGATGCGGGGTTTGGCATCGACGTGATGCGGCTTGAGGCCGTTCTGGTCGAACCCTTGCCGGTGGCCCAGCTTGGCGCGCCTCGGGCGCCTGCCCAAACCGCGACAGCCTCCGAGCAGTTGAACGATCTGATCACCCGGATCGGGACGCGGATCGGGCTGGAGAATGTCCAGCGCTTCCTGCCCGCCGACAGCCATATCCCCGAGCGCAGTTTCCTGATTGCCCCGGCGGCTTTCAGCACGCCGCAAGGGGGCTGGGCGTGCCATCGTCCGCGCCCGCTGCATCTCTTCGCGCCCGAGCCGATCCTCGCGCGGGGGGGCACGCCGCCCAGTGCTTTTCGTTGGCGGGGTATGGCGTTGCGCACGGGACGCGCGACCGGGCCTGAGCGCATCGCGCCAGAATGGTGGCTGGAGGAAGAGAGCTGGCGCTCGGGGCTGCGCGATTACTGGGTGCTCGACACCCGCGAGGGCCGCAGGCTTTGGGTATTTTTCACGCCGCAATCTCCGGGCTGGTTCGTACATGGAGAGTTCGCATGAGCTATGCCGAGCTGTGCGTGACCTCGAATTTCACCTTTCTGACCGGGGCCTCGCATCCTGAAGAGCTGATGTTGCGCGCAGCCGAGCTGGGTCTGCCCGCGATTGCGATCACCGACCGCAACACGCTTGCGGGCGTGGTGCGGGCCTATAGCGCGTTGAAAACCCTGCGATCCGAGGCAACAGAGGCGTTGCGGATCCGCTCGAGCACGCAGGTTGACGGTGCCTCGCGCCTGCCTGTCGGCACACCGCGCGATCTGCCCTGTCCCACGGGGCGGACGCTGCCCCGGCTGATCGTGGGCACCCGGCTGGTCTTGCGCGATTGTCCGGTCGAATGGCTGGCGCTGCCCACCGATCTGGCCGCCTATCAGCGGCTCTCGCGGCTGCTGACGCTGGGCAAGCGGCGCGCGGGCAAGGCAGAGTGCCATCTGGATCTGCAGGATCTGCAGCAGGGCTGTCAGGGGATGATCCTGATTGCCGTGCCCTGCGCCGATCTGACCCGGAACTTCGCGCCGATCCAGCGGTTGGCGCGGCGCTATCCGGGCTCGGTCTTTGTGGGGGCGGCCCCGCGCTATGACGGCTCGGATCAGGCGTGGTTTCGGGCCTGTGCGGCGCTGGCCTTGCGGACCAGCGCGCCGATGGTGGCCATTGGCGATGTGCTGATGCATCACGGCGCGCGCCGCAAACTGGCCGATGTGCTCAGCTGTCTGCGTGCGGGGATCACCATCGACCAGATCGGCACGCGGGCCTTGCCCAATGCGGAGCGGCGGCTCAAGCCCGCCGCC
>NZ_JHEH01000024.1 GCF_000715505.1 Thioclava dalianensis | reverse complement strand
TGCGACCAGCATGTCATGCAACTCAGACAAAGGGAGAAGTGCGGGGGCCACGAAGGAAGGTGAGTGAACAGACGAGGGAGATGCCAGGGACCTTGGCACCCTTCTAAACTGATCGCTGATAAGACAAAACCCAGACGTCAAAGTCGCATCCACAGGATCACTACCGCGCCCATTGTCTTCGCGAAAGCGCCCACGATGCAGATGAGTACTCGAGGCGGTCAGAGCGTGGAACGAAAGGCCGGGTCGTCACGTGACACCGCAACCATCCAATCGCCCGAAATGAGAGCCCGGCTGGTCGGTTCGGTCAATACATACGACAGGACACTTGGCCATTGGTCGCCGCAACCAACTGAAAGGGCATACTGCCTGACTCGTGCAACCGTCGCTGACTTGCCCTTCCAGTGTGCATGCTATACGTCATTGACACATACGCCGCCGAAACCTATATGGAACTTAACATGACGCGATTGCAAACAGTGGTCGAACTGCCCGAATTCCAAAGGCGCGCCAAGGCAATCATGTCGGACCAGGAACGTGAGGCGGCGATCAACTTCATTGCCGCCAATCCGGAAGCGGGCATCTCTCTCGGCGGCGGGCTGCGCAAGGTCCGCATTCCGAGAGAGGGGAGCGGCAAGAGCGGCGGCTTCAGGACGGTGTATGTCTTTGGCGGGACCCATATGCCGATCTTTCTGATCACGGTCTTCGCCAAGAATGAGAAAGCCAACCTGTCAAAGACCGAACAGGCTGCTGCGGTAGAGATGAGCAAGGCGCTTGTCGCGAAATATGGAGACGCAACATGAGTGCATTTGAATCCGTATCCAAGGGCCTCGAAGAGGCTCTGGCCTTCGCGAATGGTGATTTGGCCGACGCCAAAGTGCATGAAGTGTCCGTGGCGGAGGTCGATGTCGCCGAAGTCCGGCAACGGACGGGCCTGTCCCAGGCCGAGTTTGCGAAGAGCATTGGCGTCGCGAAAGGTACGCTCCTGAACTGGGAACACGGGCGCCGGCACCCGACAGGCCCAGCACAGGTTCTGCTGGCATTGATCGCCAAGAAGCCTTCCGTCGTACAGGACCTCTTGCGCGGGGCGTGAACCGGGGCCTAAGCCCCGATCCTCTTGATGCGGATTCCGAGCTTGCGGGCCTTGTCGACGATGTTCTCGGTGATGCCCGAACCGGGCGTGGCAATCAGACCCTGCGGCATGGTCTCGAGCATCTTGTCGTTGCGCTTGAAGGGGGCGGCCTTGCCGTGGTTCTTCCAGTCGGGCTTGAAGACCACCTGGGTGACGCCACGGGTATCTGCCCAGCGGGCCGCGATCATCTCGGCGCCCTTGGGCGTGCCTCCGTGCAAGAGCACCATGTCGGGGTATTTCGCATGGGTGGCATCGAGGACGGACCAGATCAGATCGTAAGCCTGATAGTCCCCGCCCGAGAAAGCGATCCGCGTGCCTTCGGGGCAGTGTACCTCGGTCTCCTTGCGGCGCTTGGCCGAGAGATAGGCCCGGCTGTCCACCACGGCGGAGGTGAGACCGCGATGGGAGACCTTTGATCCGGTGCGGGGCAGCCAGGGTGAACCGGTGGCGGCCGAGAAGTGGTCCACGGCCAGATCGCGCATCTGTTCGAAGGCGTCACGATGGTCCCAGAGCTTGAGCCCGATCATCTGGAGGCGCTCGAGCTCGACCGAGGCGACCTCGGAGCCGTCCTGGATTGCCAGACTTTCCCGGACCTCGAATTCGTTGTCGTCGAGGAGCTTCTGGATATGGGTCAGCCGGCGATGGAAGATCGAGGTGAGGGACCAGAGCATCTCTTCGAGATTGTCTTCCAATTGGCTGCCGGTGAGGAGGCCGATGGTGGTGTCGAAGAGGGTCGCCATGGCGAGATCGACCTCATCAGGTTGGGGCAGGGGGCGGTGATCGGTCTCGCCGGGTCCCGGTGTTGCGCCGTGAAGTGCCAGGTGGTCGAGGATGGCGGAGGTGACGCCGGTTTCCTCTTGGATGTCTGTCTGATGGGGCATTGTCTGGTTCCTCTGTTTGATCTGACCCGATTTGGATGGGGCGATACCAGGACCGGCGGCGACCGGGCCGCATCCGTCAGGATCGGAGCGCAGCGGAGAATGCGCCGCGGGCCGGAAAATTGTTCCCGCGAGGAATGAGCCGAAGGCTCAGGGGAATTTTCTGGTTCGGGGCGCATTGCTGCCCGGGCGAGGGGCACTCAGCCCCGACCCGCCGGTCCATCGCTCCCCTTTTCCAAACGGGATCAGATCGAACCTGCGGACCCTTTGCCCAGTCGGACATCCCCGGGGAGGTTGGCGGTCAGCCGTCCTCGATCTCCAGACCTTGTGTTTTCATGGCCTCGAGCAGGGAGCGGCGCAGCGCATCCTTGCCAAAAGCCCGCAGATCGTCGTTGAAATCGCCCATGTTCGGCACGAGATCACCACAGGCAATTCCAATAGATTCCAATTGGTTACGAAATCTCGTTGATGCGTTACGTCCAGCTTCGTCATTGTCTCGCACGATCCAGATGCGCGTGATCCCCGGCGGCGGGATGAAGAGGCCGAGATGGGTGGCGGTGAGACAGGAGGCGAGGTCGAATTCTGGCAGGGCGGTTCCGACCGAGAGGGTGTTCTCGAGCCCTTCGCCGACGATGAGATCGCTGCGAGGTGAGCCGGACCAGAAGCGGATGGCATGGCCGTGCAGCTGCCCGAGGATCCGTTTCGGGCTCTCGATCTCGGCCAAACCGCCGGTGGACGGGTCGAGATAGACCCTTGCGCATCCGGTGATCTGACCCCGATTGTCGGTGATCTTTGCGAGTAGGGCAGGGGCCCGTTCCGGCGGATCGGCGCCGTCCTCGCCCTGCCTGAGGAAGACCCGTGGGTGATAGCGGATCGCGGGACCGAAGCGCGTGATGCCGCGCCCTTGCAGATAGGTGGCGGCGAGGGTTCCAAGGACCGGCTTGCCCGCGGCGAAAAGTTTGCGCGCCCGCGCGATGCGTTTGCTGGAGGCTGCATCCGGGCGCTCAGCCCTTTGGGTGTCTCGAGGTACGGCAGGGCAGGGAGCTTCGCCGAGAAAGGATCGGGCTGCTCTCAGCGTTTCCTTCAACGTGGTTGAACCGAGCCGCTCGTGCAGCAGGTCGATCAGGTCGCCATATTCACCCGTCGCGAAATCTTGCCAGGACCCGGCTTTACGACCACCCTGCGCCTGCAGACGGATGGCGAGGCTCTGGCCCTTTGCACCGGACGTGTCGCCGACCTGCCAATAATTACCCAGCTTGCGCCCCTCGGGGAAATACTGGCGGCAGAAACTCTCGGCATGGTCTGCCAGATCGGCCGAGAGGTCCGCGATACTGTGGCGCGCGCTCATGCGGCGGCCTCCGATGTGCCGGCGCCAACCGGATGCTCGGCAAGGATCCGTGTCAGCACCTCGATGCCGTCGACCGGAATGAACACCCGCGTCTTCCACTGGATCACTTCCGTGAAACAGCCCATTGCCTTCAGTCCGGGCAGGGCCGCGCCTGAAGCACCTATCAGCTCAAGCCTCGGCTGCCCCATGACCAGCGACCGGCGCAGCTGATAGCCGCCGAGGAGGTTCAGGGTCGTTCTGGCTTCCATCACCGCGGCGAAGACCTCCTGCGGTTTCATCTCGATCTGACAATCGAGGCCGAGCCGCGCGTAGACATTGAGAAGCTGCTCTTGGCTGACAAGACGGCCGATGGCGCGTTCCCCATCCTCGGTCTGCAGGCGGTAGATGCGCATGTTGTCAGCGGGAAGCCGATCCCAGATCGGCAGAAGGAGGCCGCAGATCAGCGTGATCTTCGAGGTGGTGAACTCCGGCACCGCGTCAACCTCGGCCTGCCAGAGCTGTTCGAACATGGCATCATCGATCTCTTCCCAGTGCGATTTCGAGAACTCGGTCAGCGCGAGGATCTCGGTGGCCATGGGCCGCAAGAGCTTCACCCGAAGGATTGGCACACCATCCTCGTCCATGAAGGCCGGCGCCTTCACCATCAGGGCCGCGCGTTTGGAGGAGGTGTTCCAGCAGAGCGTCGCACCTTTTGTATCGGAGCAGATGGCTTTGACCCGGGGCAGGGTCAGCGGATCATTGCGATCGGTGCGCTCGACGGTCAGCGCGGTCGCCGTTGCGCCCGTCGCCTCGTGCTCGAAGATCACCTTGCGATCGACGATCTCGAACTTCTCCGCGCGCAAGGTTTCGAGACCGATATCGAGCGTGCCTGCCTGGCGCGCGTCCTCGATGATTGCCGAAAGAAACCCGCCGAAGGCCTCAAAGATCGCGTCCTGCATGTCGATCCTCAGCGCAAGGCAGCGATTCAGGAACTGCTGGATCGGCGGCAGATTCTCTTTCATCGTGCCATCCACCTCATCGAGCGTCAGCCCGGTCATCTCCTGAAACTTCGCGTAGGAGCAGGCATCGATCTTGCCCGCCCGCAGCTTGTAGAAGAACTGGCGCAGCGCAGCGCGGGCGTAGGGGCTTTCGAGATTGTCCTCTGCGCGGAACATGTTCTGGCCGCCCGTCTCGCGTTGCCCCTTGGTGATCGCCCCCAGCGTGTCGAGGCGACGCGCGATGGTGGAAAGAAACCGCTTCTCCCCCTTCACATTGGTCGCAACGGGTCGAAAGAGCGGTGGTTGCGCCTGATTGGTGCGGTTGGTACGCCCCAGCCCCTGGATCGCATTGTCGGCCTTCCAGCCGGGTTCCAGGAGGTAATGCACCCGGAGGCGCTGGTTCTTTGCCCCAAGATCGGCGTGGTAGCTGCGCCCGGTGCCACCGGCATCGGAGAAGATCAGGATGCGCTTGGCTTCATCCATGAAGGCCTGCGTCTCGCCGAGGTTGGAGGAGGCGGGGCGGTTCTCGACCTTGAGCCGCCCCTCACGCGTTTTTACGATGCGCCGCTTGCGTCCGGTGACCTCGGCCACCGCCTCCCCGCCGAAATGCCAGAGGATCTGGTCGAGCGCGCCCTGCACCGGGGCGAGGGCACCCAGATGCTGGACAAGATCGTCCCGCCGCCGCTCCGCCTCGCGGCAGATGATCGGGTTGCCATCGCCATCGAGGGCAAGGCGCGAGCGCAGATCGCCGTTCTCGTCGGTGTAGGGCTCGAAGAGTTGCGTCGGGAAGGAGTGCATCAGGTAATCCATGATGTTCTCCCTGGGCGTAAAATCGACCTGCAGATCATCCCACTCCGAAGGCGGGATATCCTCGAGTCGCCGTTCCATCACCGCTTCGCTGGTCGAAACCACCTGGATCACTGCAGAATGCCCCGCCGCGAGGTCCGCCTCGATAGAGCGGATCAGCGAGGGGCATTTCATGGCGGTGATGAGATGATTGAAGAAACGCTGCTTGTTGCTCTCGAAGGCCGAGCGCGCAGCGGATTTCGCCTGAGGGTTCAGCGTACCGGTCTCGGAGGAAATACCCGAGGCCTGAAGGGCGGCCTCCAAGTTGGTGTGGATGATCTGGTAGGCGTCGGCATAGCTGTCATAGATCGCGATCTGTGCGGGCGTCAGCTCATGCACCAGCATTTCGTACTCGACCCCGGCATAGGAGAGCGAGCGTGCCAGATAAAGCCCGAGCGCCTTCAGGTCGCGCGAGATCATCTCCATGGCCGCAATTCCCCCGGCCTCCATCGCGGCGACAAACTCAGGCCTTGTCACGAAGGGAAAATCCCCGGTGCCCCAAAGGCCAAGGCGGGAAGCATAGGCGAGATTGCCGACGACCGTCGCGCCGGTGGCCGAGACGTAGAGCACCCGCGCATCCGGAACCGCGTTTTGCAACGCGAGGCCCGCAAGACCCTGCTGGGAGGCCTTTTTGTCGCCGCGGTCGGACTTTTCGCCGGCGGCATTCGCCATGGCGTGGCTTTCGTCGAAAGCGATGACCCCGTTGAACCCCTCGCCAAGCCAGGACGTCACCTGATCGAGGCGGGAGGCTTTCCCGTCGCGTTCAGCAGAACGCAGGGTGGCATAGGTGACGAAGAGGATGCCCTCTGGGAGACGGATATCGCTCCCCTGGCGGAATTTCGACAGTGGCACGATATCGATCTCGCGCCCCCCAAGCGCCATCCAGTCGCGCCGCGCATCCTCGATGAGCTTGTCGCTCTTCGAGACCCAGACCGCCCGTCGGCGTCCCTGCAGCCAGTTGTCGAGGATGATGCCCGCGACCTGCCGCCCCTTGCCGCAGCCGGTGCCGTCACCCAGGAACCAGCCCTTGCGCAGGCGAAACGCGCCTTCGTCGCCCTCGGCCGCCGCCATCAACTGGCCTTCGATCTCGCCGCGCTTGAACCAGCCCTTGAGATGCGTCTCATGCGCGTTGCCCGCATAGATGACACTTTCCAGCTGCGGCGCAGAAAGAAGGCCGTCCTGAACGAGGTTCTTCGGCAGGATGGGACGATAGGTCGGCACGGGCGGCGGCACCGAGGCCATAGCGGTGGATTGCACCAGCGCGGTCGGATGTTCCGCCGCGCCATCGATCCTGATCGCCTGAAGGTCATAGGCCTCGTAGACCGTGTCCTGCAGCGTGCCGTCGGGTTGGCTCCAAGCCTTCGGCAGGTAGTCGATCGGGGCCGTCGCGATATCGTCAAACGGGTGCCTTGCGCGTTCTTCGGCAAGGGCACGGGTTTCCTTGCGCGCGGCATTGCGCAGGGCCTGCAGGTTGGTGCGGGTCGAAGCGGTCGGAGCCGACAGGGCTGTGCTGGTTGGGCAGGGTGGAGGGCTGCGGCGCACCGGGCAATGGGTCAGAACTGACGCGAGAAGTTCACCCGTGGTCGCGCAGATCGGATGGTAGACGGCCTCGCTTTCGACCGATGCGATCTCATCAGCGCCAGTCGCACGCTTGTCGATCACCGTCAGCCGCGTGTCGATCGTGGTGCCATGCCGCGCAAAGACCTTGCCGTCGATAGCGGCGGAAAATACCACATCGGCGCTTTGTGCGATCCGCTGAAACGTCGACTGAAAGGATTTCGTCGAGTGGCGGAAGCTCTCGCCGGTGATGACGACAAGCCGCCCACCCGGCGCGAGGCGCGCCAAGGCGGAAAGCACATGTTGACTAGTCGCCTGTCGAAATCGGCCTTCGACATGGTTGGCGGCAGAGAAGGGCGGGTTCATCACAATGACCGAGGGCGTGATCGAGCGAATTAGCCGGTCATCGATCGAGGCAGCGTCGTGTTCCGTGACAACAGCCTCCGGAAACAGATGTCCCAGCAATGCGCGGCGGGTTTCCGCAAATTCGTTGAGCGCCAGCCGCGCGCCCGCAATCCGGGCGAAGATCGCCAGCATGCCGGTGCCGGCCGAAGGTTCGAGCACCAGATCGTCGACGCGAAACCCCGCAGCCTGGGCGACAATGGCCGCGAGGGGCATGGGGGTTGAGAATTGTTGCAAGCGTACGCTGTCTTCTGAACGCCGCGTGTGGGAGGGGGCCAGACCGGCGAGACGCTCGATCATGGTGAGGAAGGCGTGCGGCGAGGCGGCCTGACGTTGCATCAGCGCGCCATAGCGCGCGAGCATCAGGATCTGGGCGACCTCTGCGGCTTCGTAAGCATCCTTCCAGATCCAGGAGCCGCTGGTGTCGCTGGCACCGAAGGCTTGCTCCATCGCAGTGCGAAGGGCGGCGGCGTCGATGGACCTGCCCGCCTCGAACAGGGGGACGAGGGCTTTCGCAACCTGCATCAGGTGTTGGGCGAAGCCCGGAGCCTCTGGCAGGGCAGGGGCGTCGGGCTCGGTTGCAAGTTGGACGGAATGGGGGTGAGCGTTCATCGGCAATCTCCGGGGTTGAGGGTTGGCCCCAAGCCCCGCGCGCACTCTCTCACCCGGGAGGGGTCACCCCTCCCGCCCTGCCTCTTGCTCTTTCATGGCAATGCCCCGCTGCGTGTTTGACCGGTGTCAGAACGGCCGCAGATGCCGCGGCACATCCATGGACTGATGCAGGACCCGGATCACGAAGATCCTGTCCGGGTCCACCTCGTAGAACACGAGGTGCCGACCCGTGATCAGTTTGCGCGCACCCTGCAAGAGATCGGAACAGTCAGACCCAATTTGAGGATTGGCGATCAATCCCTGCAGGGCACGCTCGATGTCGTCGAGATAACGATCCGCCTGCGCCTCGCCCCACTGTCGGTCGGTCTCGACCCAGATGTCGAGGAGATCGGATTTTGCCGCCTGAGAGTGATGAATGTCACGCATCAGAAGCGCCAGAGCGGCTCCGCGCGTCGCGCTTGATCTCATCCATGTCAAGCGGACCGGCGTCACCGGATTGTTTGCCCTCCATCAGCGCAACGCGAAGCCGCGCCCGCTGACCTTCCTGCTCCTCCATCAGGCGCAGAGAGGCGCGGATCAACTCGCTGGTTGACCCGTAACGCCCCTCTTTAAGCATCAGGGCGATGAATTCGTCCCAATGGGGGCCAAGTGTGACGCTTGTGCTTGCCATGCTCACCTCCGTAATACGCATGAATAAGATATATGAGTATTGTGGGCGTTTCAACTCGGGGGTGGGCTTGCGCCCTGTTCCGCAGCGGCGGGTCTTTGTACCTCTCGCAAAATCAGAGGATCTACAACCGCCCGAGCCTCGGACAGGCAGTCCAGCTTATAGTGCTCGAAGAACCCCCAACAGGCGTCGATCTCTTCACCGTCACGCTCGACGACATAGCCATAAACCCGTCCGCCGAGGTAGGCATCGAAGGTGACGATCTCAGCGCGCAGAATGTCCTTGGCCTTTTCGCGCATCGCCTTGGTGACTCGCTTCGCGCCGAACTCCTTTCGAACCGTTTCGAGCGTTACGTATACGAAGCCAACTTGGCCGGAATCCCACGGACAATGGAACCCGATGGTGTTCATCGCGAGGCCGGAATGGTCGTAGAGATACACGGGCAAGATGATTGCCTTGCGCTCGGCGCGCTCGCGGAGGCGATCCAGTGAGAGATCGCTCTGATCCGAGACGCCCGCAAGATCTCGCAGGAACGCCTCGGGGCAGTCGAACCGGTGGCTGTCCCCCAGCCGGTATCGGTGGTGCCAACAGATCAGCGCTCCGAGGTTGGACCACTCCCTTGGGCTCTCAGAATCGGGGTCGTGATAGATCTTGATGACGTGGCCTTGGTAGGCCTCCTCGTAGACAGGGTCTTGCATGTCGATATCCTTTCTTGAAACGAAATCGACCCGCCAAGCCGATTGGGGCTCAGGCGGGTCGATCTGGATGGGATCAGATGGTTGGTGAATGTGCCGCCCAGTGGATCAGGCGGCGGCGCGGTTCTGGCGATGCTGGACGTGCTCGACCGAGACCTTGAGAAGCCAATCCTCAAACCCGAGAATGGTCTGGTGATAGGCCACCGCCTCGATCCAGACCGCGCGCGGATCGCTGCCGATCTGCGTCGGGTCGTTGTCGATCCGGCCATTGGCCATCCACGGCTCCGGCTGAATGCGCCCGAGCCAGTCTACCAGCGAAGGGATACGTCCCTGGCAATCTTCGCGCACATGCTGCTCGCCAATCCAGCGGATCGGGACGACCCGGCCCGCGCTGTTGGTCAGGCTGCGACCGAACACCCGCTCGGCATCATAGATCCCGACGGTATGGTGTTTTTGGGCTCTGTGAACGAAAAGGCCTAGGTGCTCTTTGGATGAGTCAAACCAGTCATGCACGAACTGATAGTCGTCTGGAACACCGCCGAATTTTCGGGCAGAGCTTTCGGCGTGGTGGAGGGGATGTGCCATGTCAGAGCCCTTCATGTTCGGTGGTATTGGTTTCGATATAGCGGTTCGAGTGGCTGACATCGATCTTGTCGGTCTCGAGCGCCCAGGTGAGTTCGCCATAGCCGCCCTCGTTGTTCTCAAACCCAGGGCTCAGCGCATAGGCAAAGTCCCAGCCGAAATCTTCGGCCCGGCGCCGCAGCTCTTCCGTCAGGGTGATCGTGTCAGGGGTCACAACGACATCCTCGACATTGCCGGAATCGCCGTAGCCTTCGTATTGCACCTCGATGTTCGTTACGCCGAGGGTGCGCAGTTCGGAAAGAAGCGCCGCGCGGGTTTCTACCCGCTGTTCGGCAGCACGCCTCTGGGATTCTAGTATCTGCGCGTAGAAATCAGTCTCTTGTGTCATGTCTTTGATCCTTTGGAATTGAGGAAAGGGGAGGGCGACCATTACGCGAGGTCGCCCAGGAAGTTTCCTGCGGGGCTTCAGGCTGCCGCCGCGCCGCGCTGCTCAGCCGTCCGGTCAACCAGGTTGAAATAGAGGTTGTCGGTCGCGCGCTTGAACCCCGGCGGTTTGCGCGGGGCGAGACAGCGCACCGAGGCGCTGCAGCTCTCGCCGTGCTCCATCGCGAACTGCGTCACCTGGTCGATCAGGTCGTCCATGCCCGCGGCTTGAATGCGCTTCTCGGGGTAGCTCGCCAGCATCTGGAACTGGGTAACAACGAAGGCGCCATCGCGATGTGCGGGATAGAGGGTGATCTGGTAGTCGAGTGTCTTGGCCATCTCTGGTCTCCTGCGGCGGGCGGGACGCGGGTATCGCGCCCCTTGGAACCCGCCAGCGCGAAAGGACCGCCCTTGGTGCAAGGACGGTCCGAGGAGATGTTGGTGAAGAGGGGCGTCAGTATTCCGACGGCAGAAGCAGGGTCAGGACCCGGCGCGTTTGTTCCGGGTCGGATGGCTCGGGCGAGCCGTACATGTAGTCGGTGTCGAACAGGTCGAGCTTGAACCAGACTGTCGTGCCATCGAGGTCGATGACCCCCATCTCGTGCCAGCCATGAGGATCGCTGTCAGCGTTGAACGCATCAAACGAAGCAACGCGGCGGGTGAGAACAAGCTGGGCTTCAGGCCCAAGTGCTGAAACGCCGCGCGTCATGACGAACTGGCCCTGCGGCGCATCGACGGAGGGGGTGGTCCCGAGGATGGAGCGGCGAAAGGCATCATTATGAGCGGCAATCAGTGCGGCTTCCTTGACGGGATCGAGATCGAGTGTGGTGGTCATGGGATATCTCCGGGACGGGCCAGCCGATCCGACACCGGCTGCGTGAAACCCGTCAGCGGGAAAGGGCCGCCCTCTGCGCGAGGGCGGCCCAAAGTTCATGTCGTGATCAGATCGGTCTTCGCCGCGTCAGGCCGCATCCTCGCTCAGGAAGGCGGGCAAGGACGACGGTTCATCGCTCTCGGCGTCGGTCAGAGAATCTTCGGCGGACAAATCCCCCTCCTCGGCCTCCGGCGCATCGTTGCCCAAGTCGGCACCGGCCTCCGTCGCACCGGCAAACAGCAGCCCGTCAGGCAGCCAGCGCGTCGTCCTGGCAACCGTTGCGGCGTCGAAGCCTTCCGTCTCGCCGGCCGTTTCCGCGAAAGCCCGTTCCATCGCGGCTGCGATATCGCCCTTGCGCTCGCGATTGCGATCCTCGGCGTAATCGTCACCAATCAGTTTGCGCGCCGTGGCCACGGCATGGCCCTTGTTGACCCGACCCCAGTAGTTCTGCGCGGTCGGGCGCCAGCATGCCGCCACATCGACGTCAAGCCGCCCGCCGATCTCCTCGATGATCGGGGAGGGGCGATTGTCGGAGGAAAGCTGCGGCTTGACTGCCAGACCCGTCGCCCAGGCGAAAAGCGCTTGCTTGTCGGCAAGAGGCAGCGCCGACATCGCCTGGAAGTCCTCTGGTTTCTCCAAGGTCATCCAGTCGGTGGCGAGGTCCTGTTCCAGCGCCTCGAGCATTTTCTGGGCGACGGTATCCGCATGCAGTACCTCGCGGTTTTGCGCCTGGAAGGGCCGGATCGAGATGTCGAGCGCCTCGTTGTTGTAGGACCGCCCCAATGCTTGTTCGCAGAGCGCGTAGAGCATCGCATCGAACGCCACCTCGAAATCCGCCGCCAGATGTGCCCGCAGAATGTGCTGGCGCGTGGCCCGGAGATCGTCGGCCAGGCTCGCCGAAATACCGTCCGCCTTGCGCAAAGTCGCGGCCGGATCGGAAGTCGGCACCGGTGTCGAGGAGGTCGGCGGCGTCACGTGCGGGCGGGCAGGGGATGGGGCATCACCCGCATCCGTGGTGACCTCTTCGGGCTCGGGTGCCGCAGGAATATCTTCGGGACGCACGAGGCCTTTCTCGACGCGCAGTGCCCCGCCATGACCGATGGTCAGAACCACACCGGCGATGGCGCGATCAGCGTCTGCAAAAGGCTGCCGCTCTCGCTGCAAGGCCTCAATCTCGCGCAGGCGCGGCTCGATCGCGTAGTATTCTTCCGTTTCAGCGTCGGTCCAATCCTCGCCGTCATTCTGCGCCGCCAGTTCTTCCTCGCGTGCGATAAGACTTTCCTCCTCGGCTAGCAGGTCCGGATCAGGGTCGATATCCTGCGGATAGACCCGCCCGAAACTGCGAAATGCGCCGTAGTCGACCGAGAGGTGAACCTCGACCCATTTCCACGTCCCTTCAAAAGTCTTGGCCGCAGCCTGCAGCTTCTCGATGGCGAGGCGCTCGAGGAGCTCGGGGTTTTCCATATGGGCGCTGGCCCGATCGTCAAAGAGATCGCGCAGCAGAACCCCGCCCGCCGCCTCATAGGCCTCGATGCCGACAAAGCGCCCCAGGGCGGAGTTCGCCGAATGCGCAGTCTCGGTCAGCTGACGTTTGATGCTCTGGGGATGGATGTGATAACCACCCTTCACCGCGTTCCAGACCGCCAGCTGGCGATCATGATCGTCTGTCAGCGTGAAGGCCATGACGCATTCGAGGGTAAGGCCACCCGCACGGAACTGTTCGATGATCTCGGGCGCGACACGGGCGAGTTTGAGGCGGCGGCGCACCAGGTCGACGGAGACACCGAATTTCAGCGCGATCTCGTCCTCGGTGCGACCCTCACCGATCAGCGCCTCAAAAGCCTCGAACTGGTCTGCTGGGTGCATCGCAGCGCGCTGGAGGTTCTCCGTGGCAGAGGTGAGGATGGCGTTGCGCTCGTCCTCGACGAGGCAAGGCACCGGGTGGTCTGAGGGGATCACGCCGTCTTCGGCAAGCTGCTTCAGCGCCTTGAGGCGACGGCCGCCGGCATCGACCGCAAATCGTGTCTCTGACAACACATGAACCACCAGGTTCTGCTTAATGCCTGTCTCGCGGATGCTGGCGAGCAGTTCAGCGTCGTCGCTGGCACTTGCCGCAACTTTTCGAACGTTGAGAGGGCTCGGTTCCAGTTGATCGAGCGGGATTAGACGGATGTCGGTAGCGCCGTCAGTCGCGGTCGATCCGGCGGCTCCGGTTTTCTTCGCGGTGGCGGGTTTCGGGCGGGTTGAGGTCTTGGCCATGGTCAGGGTCCTTGTCACGCCGGACCCGGATGAGACTCTCTCTATCCTTTCAAGCCCGGCACCCGGGCTTCCCTTTCTCTGGCTCTATTCCAATTGCGGATCACCTTGCCACCAGGACCACGGGCCGAACTGCGTGAAGGCGAGGTCCTCGACGATTGGCGGAAAGCAGAGGCGGGTCATGCCGCGCGTCTTGCCCGTGTGGCCGGTCGCGTCGGCGCGCTGGACGACCGCCTGAAGCGCAGCCCGGAAGGATGGCGGCACAGGCTTGCCCTGATCGAGGCTGCCGACCTCAGCTGGTTCGCGGGTGACCGCATTGGCCCGGATCGCATTGCTATTTGGATATCCATGCGCCTGTCAGGCGTTCAAGAGGACCCCGCAGCACTGGCGCGTGTCGGTTGGGCGGTACGTCGTCTGACAGGGGGACCAGGCCCAAAGGTGGACCTTTCTGCCTTCCTCGATCGTCGCGATCCCAAGAACATGGTCGATGACGCCGAGCCTTTCGCGGATCGCGCGGGCGGTTGGCTGAACCTGATGGCGCAAGCCGCCGAGCTGCACCCGATAACCCGTGCCTGCGCGGGTTATCACCTCTGGAGCCTTGCGGGCCTTGGGCAGCAGGGCGATCGAATGGAAGCGGCAGTCACAGCCGCGCGGATTGTGGCC
This sequence comes from Thioclava dalianensis, assembly GCF_000715505.1. Classification (GTDB taxonomy): domain Bacteria; phylum Pseudomonadota; class Alphaproteobacteria; order Rhodobacterales; family Rhodobacteraceae; genus Thioclava; species Thioclava dalianensis. The sequence goes on along the minus strand of NZ_JHEH01000024.1, from coordinate 31,816 downwards.
AGCGAGGGCGGGGGCGCCGTCTTTGCACCTCTGGCTATGGGCGGGGCAGGGGGGCTGCGCGCCAGCGGCCCACCCGCTGACCGTCTGGCGCGCTGGCTTGACGGGATGGAGACCGCATGCCTGACCGCAATGCGGCACCTTGACGATATCGAGGCATGGTCAGCGCGGGCAGAAACCGAGATGACCGCGCTCTCGGGAAAGACTCCGCGCGCCTTGCGCGCTGTGCTTACCGAATGGCCCCTTGTCTCTGCCCCGATGGGCGAGGTCCTGACCAACGCTAGCCGTGCCGCCGTTCAACGCAATATTGCCTGGATGGAAGCGCGAGGCCTTATCCGCGAGGTGACCGGCCAGGGGCGATTCAAGATATGGGTAGCGGCACGATCTTGAATCTTCCAGTTCGATGCATGGGAGCTTCAAGAGTTCGGGAAGTTCGTGTCATAGTTTTCAGTTTCCAGAAATCGCGTCGAGCACCGGACAGTTGGGGACTTCGGCGCCAGAACACCTGGATGCCGTTGCAGCGAGGACGGATTCGATCCGCCGGAGATCCGAGATCTTCGCCCGCACGTCCGCAAGGTGACGTTCTGTCCGCTCCTTGACCTCGGCGCAGGTCGGCGCGGCACCATCGTTGAGCCCCATCAGCCCGCGAATGTCCTCCATCGAGAACCCGAGCTCGCGGGCGCGCAGGATGAAGCGAAGGCGCGTGGCGTGTGCGGCGGAATATATCCGGTAGCCTGCGGCGCTGCGCGGCGGGTCGGGCAGCAGGCCGGTTTTCTCGTAATAGCGGATCGTCTCGATGTTGCATCCGGTCGCCCGGGCCAGGTCGCCGCGTGTTAAGCTGCTCTCGCTTTCGTGATCGATCATGGGGGTTTTCCTCTTGAGCCTGTAGCTACTACAGACCCTACACCCATCGTCAACCACAGACGAAAGGTGCGCGACATGGCGCTGACAGACGACAGAACTGACACCTCAGCAGCGGATCGCCCCGCCCGAAAGGGCTAGCTTGCGGCGGGCGGGGTGATGGGCGCCTTTCTCGCCTCGGCCTGCTGTGTCGGACCATTGGTGCTGCTGACCCTCGGCATCTCGGGGGCCTGGATCGGCAACCTGACGGCGCTGGAGCCCTTCAAGCCGATCTTCGCCGTGATTGCGCTCGGCTTCATCGGGGCGGGATTCCGGCAGGTCTATTTCCGCAAACCGACCGTCTGCGAGCCCGGTTCCTACTGCGCGCGCCCATCCTCGGCGCGCATCACCAAGTCCGCTCTCTGGACCTCCCTGATCCTCGTCCTCGCTGCACTCACCATCGACTGGTGGGCTCCGCTTCTCTACTGATCTCGAAAGGACACCCTCATGAAGACGATCCTTGCCCTTGTTCTGTTCGGCCTGACCGCCACAGCACCCATCACGGCCATCCCTGCCGTCGCGCAAACCGTCGCCGCCGAGCAGACCCTCACCTTCGCGGTGGACAATATGACCTGTGCGCTGTGTCCGGTCACCGTGAAGCGCGCGATGGAGGGCGTCGAAGGCGTGCACGCGGTCGAGATCGACTTCGAGGCGCGCACCGCTACTGTCGTCTTCGACACCGCCGCGACCAGCGCCGAGGCGATCGCGACCGCGTCGGCCAATGCAGGCTACCCGGCGCGCGTCTCGGGTTGACGGGATGACCGAGCGGACAGACCGCAAGCTGATTGCAACAGGTGTCGTCGGCACCGTCATCGCAGCGCTCTGCTGCTTCACGCCGATCCTGGTCGTTCTTCTCGGCGCCGTGGGCCTGTCGGCCTGGCTGGGTTGGCTCGACTATGTGCTGCTGCCCGCGCTGGCGTTTTTTATCGGCCTGACCATCTAGGGGTCTGATGCCGGAGGGGGCAAAATAGTACGCTCTCATGAGCGTTTTTGATTTTCCCGGCATCAGACCCCCCGAAGCTGGACCTCGATGTCTACCCCTACGTGCCTCGGGCGAACGTCGAGACCACGTCCGCGGCCAGCTACATGTCCCTGCTGTCGGAGGATGCAGCATGACCGTGGCCCCGAAGATCCTGCTCGCGGATCATCTCAAGACGCTGAAGCTGCCCACCTTCCTTCGGGAATACGACAAGCTTGCCCGCCAATGCGCCGCCGAGGGTCGGGATCACGTCCAGTTCCTGGCGCGTCTCGTCGAGCTGGAACTGATCGACCGCGAGCGTAGGATGATCGAACGGCGGATCAAGGCTGCGAAGTTCCCAGCCACAAAGAGCCTCGACAGCTTCGACTTCAAGGCGATCCCGAAGCTCAACAAGATGCAGGTGCTGGAACTTGCCCGCTGCGAATGGATCGACCGACGCGAGAACGTCATCGCCTTGGGGCCCAGCGGCACAGGCAAGACCCATATTGCCCTCGGGCTGGGGCTGGCCGCCTGCCAGAAGGGGCTGCCGGTCAGCTTCATCACCGCCGCCGCGCTGGTCAACGAACTGATGGAGGCCCGCGACGAACGTCGCCTGCTCTGCCTGCAAAAGCAGCTGGCCGCCGTCAAGCTGCTCATCATCGACGAGTTGGGCTTCGTGCCGCTCTCCAAGACCGGTGCCGAGCTACTGTTCGAGGTGATCTCGCAGCGCTATGAGCGCGGGGCCACGCTGATCACCAGCAACCTGCCGTTCGACGAATGGACCGAGACCTTCGGCACCGAACGCTTGACTGGCGCACTGCTCGATCGACTGACGCATCACGTCAACATCCTCGAGATGAACGGCGACAGCTATCGGCTCGCCCAAAGCCGCGCCCGAAAGGCCGAAGCCCCAACCTGATCATCCGCCACAGGATTGGCCCTGCGGGCCAAGCGCCATGGCACGCGCCAGCTATGTGACAAGCGCGCGCGCCATGGCGCCTGGCGCCCGTCATTGGCCTGATTTTGCGCCGCCACGTGGCTGGTTTTTACTCCGCCGTTGACACGCGCTCCCCGAAAGGTTGCAACAACTGGCAGGAGATGGTGAAAGGGTCACCCTGATCGCTTCTTGAACCTGATGTGTGGACCGGCGCGGCGAAAGCCGATGCCTTGGAGCCAATGAGGAAGAAGCGCGCGGAAATCCATCGGGGCTCGCGGCGACGAAACATCGGGCCGCTCAAGGAAGCCGGATATACGTCTGCAATCGTGATCGCCGAACCAGACCAAGTTAGCCTGTTGCAATCAGGCGGGGTCCATATACGTCCACAAATGACAGTGCCAAGAGATCTCGTTTAGGATCCACCACGCCCAGTTGTTGTTTGCCTTTGATATCCTTTGGCATCAAGTTTCAGCGTGCGTGACAAGCCTGCCTTGACGCGTCTCAGTGGGATTGAGCTTTCAATAGATGCTACACCTGAAACTTTGGTGAAGGTGCTGGTTAGGAAGCGTTCAAAATCGGAAGGCCCGCGCGTTGCAATGCGCAGCAGATAGTCGCGGTTGCCGGTCATCAGCCAACAATCGACAACTTCAGGAAAGCTGCACACCGCGGCTTCGAAGCTGGCCAGTGCGTCGTCCACTTGACGGTCAAGTTTGACCGAGACAAACACGGAAAATTCATAACCCAAAGCAGTTTCGTCGATCAGCGCAGCATAGCCTGTGATCACGCCCGCATTCTCTAAAATGCGCAGCCTGCGGGCCACCGGGGATGGACTAAGTCCGACGGCTTCGGCCAGTTCGTTGATTGTGGCACGTCCGTTACGCTGCAGGACATGCAGAATACCCACATCGTAAGAATCAAGGTTGGTGCTAATCATCAAGTTTTTCCGAAATAGTGGCTACTGTCACCACATAACACATAAAATCTTCGTAAAATAGGCGAGAAGCGTCAGACTATTGTTGCTAGTCTCGCAACACTTCAAGCTTTGAATGCGAGGGCCGAAAATGACATCTGACACAGTCCATCTCAAAACGCTTCAGGACCGTTTGTTGTGGTTGTCGCATTGGATGATTCATCACGCCAACCACATCCGGCCAAAGGTAGACGGAATCAAGGTTGGTGGCCATCAAGCCAGCTCGGCCTCGATGGTGTCGATCATGACGGCGCTATACTTTTCCGCGCTGCGACCCGAAGATCGCGTAGCGGTAAAGCCGCACGCCTCGCCGATCTTTCATGCCATGCAATACCTGATGGGTCATCAAACGCTTGATAAGATGAAGAACTTTCGCGGGTTCGAGGGCGTGCAAAGCTATCCCAGCCGCACCAAGGATGTGGACGACGTGGATTATTCGACCGGCTCTGTAGGGTTGGGCGTGGCGATTACCGCTTTCGGGTCGATCGTACAGGATTACTTGATGGCCAAAGACTGGAGCAGCGACCTGGCTGCTGGCCGCCATGTGGCGCTGGTCGGCGATGCCGAACTGGACGAAGGTAATATCTATGAAGCGTTGCAAGAGGGCTGGAAGAACGATCTGCGCAACTGCTGGTGGATCATCGACTACAACCGCCAGTCATTAGACGGTGTGGTGCGCGAAGGCCTGTTTTCGCGAGTAGAAAAAATCTTCGAAGCTTTCAGCTGGAATGTCATTCGCGTGAAGTACGGCGCTCTGCAGCGCGCGGCCTTTGAAGAAGAGGGTGGCAACGCCCTGCGCGATTGGATCGACGCCTGCCCGAACCAGCAATATTCCGCCCTGACCTATCAGGGCGGCGCGGTCTGGCGCAAACGGTTGATGGATGATCTTGGTGATCAGGGGCCGGTGACGGCGCTGATCGGCAAGCGCAATGATACGGAACTCGCGGCGCTGATGGAGAATCTTGGCGGCAACTGTGTCGAGACCATGGCCGAGGTGTTTGCCAATGTCACCGACGACCGTCCCACATGTTTTCTTGCTTATACGATCAAGGGCTGGGGCACACCCATTGCGGGCCACAAGGACAACCACGGTGGCTTAATGACCAAGAACCAGATGGCCGACTGGCAACAACATATGGGCGTGCCGGCGGGGCAGGAGTGGGACAAGTTCGCCACCGTGCCAGACGCCGCCGCGCTGCAAAAGTTCCTCGACAAGGTGCCCTTTTTTGCCAAAGGTCGTCGCCGCTTCACCGACGCGGTATTGCCGGTTCCCGAGATTGCCCTGTCATCTGACCGCGAGATATCGACACAGATGGCATTCGGCAAGATCCTTGATGATTTGTCCAAAGGCGACAGCCTTATGGCGGAGCGCATCGTGACGATGTCGCCCGACGTGACCGGCACCACCAATCTCGGCCCCTGGGTGAACCGGCGCAAGCTGTTTGCCCGCACTGAGCAGGCCGATGCCTTTATCGAGCATCGCATCCCCTCAACCGCGAAATGGGAATTCACGCCGAAAGGTCAACACATCGAACTTGGCATCGCCGAGATGAACCTGTTTCTGTTGCTGGCGGCGGCGGGGCTGTCGCATTCACTGTTCGGCAAGCGGCTGATCCCGATCGGGACACTCTACGATCCTTTCGTGGCGCGCGGGCTCGATGCTTTGAACTACGCTTGCTATCAGGACGCGCGGTTCATGGTGGTAGGTACGCCCTCGGGCGTTACGCTGGCACCCGAAGGCGGTGCGCATCAATCTATCGGCACACCCTTGATCGGGATGAGCCAAGACGGACTGGCCGCCTTTGAGCCCGCCTTTGCCGATGAATTGGCAGTTATCATGGAGTGGGCCTTAGGCTATCTCCAGCGGGACGGTTCAGGCAATCCTGACGAGCGCACCTGGCTGCGCGATGAAGCCGGCGGCTCCGTCTATCTGCGGCTCTCGACGAACCCGGTGGAACAGCCCGGCAAGCGCCCGAATGGGGATTGGCAGCAAGGAACTATAGACGGCGCTTATTGGTTGCGTCGGCCCGGACCCAACTGCGAGGTGGTGATCGCTTATCAAGGTGTCATTGCGCCCGAAGCGATCCGCGCCGCAGGCGCGATGGCCGATGCGAGGCGTGACATCGGCGTGCTGGCCGTTACCTCGGCGGATCGGCTGAGCGCGGGCTGGACGGCGGCACAGCGCGCTCGGGCACGTGGCCAGCAGGGCGCGACTAGTCATGTTGAACGCCTCTTGCAAGATTTGCCGCCGCATTGCCGCCTTCTCACGGTAATTGACGGACACCCCGCGACATTGTCATGGCTCGGTGCGGTTCAGGGCCACCAGACGATTCCGTTGGGTGTGGAACGCTTTGGGCAGACTGGGACTATTGGCGAGCTGTACCAATACTACAAAATTGATGCGCAAAGTATGATAGAGAAGATCAATGGCTTGACAACAGGGCGCAAGATTGCCGTTGTTTAAGGAACGTCTGAAAAACCCACCACTTTTGGCGTGATCTGGTAGACTTGGGTGTCCCTGCAAGGAGTCCTTGCGATGCCGAAACAGCCCGCTCTTCCCGGCCTGCGCGACGCCATGAAGAAGAAACGGACGCGGCGGGAGTTGTTCTTGGCGGAGATGGATGCGGTGGTGCCGTGGGTTCGGCTGCTTGCGCTGATCGTGCCGCACTATCCCAAGGCCGGGCCAAAGGGCGGTCGGCCACCGATGGCTCTGGAGGTGATGCTGCGGGTCTATTTCCTTCGGAACTGGTATGCTCTGAGCGACCCGATGGCCGAGGAGACCCTCTACGACAGCCAGGCGATGCGCCGCTTTGCCGGGATCGAACTGGGCGATGACCGCATTCCGGATGAGACCCACCAGCTTTTGCCCACTCCAGCCGACAGATTCTGACCGGGCGGATGCGAATAGGATCATCACCATCACCGATGGCAATCATTTTCCCAACCTCATCCGCCCGGTTTCTGGCCTGCCTTACAGGGGATACTGTTGGGACGGCTGTTCGATCGTAATCCACTTCAGCTCGGTGAATTCATCAATCACCGCAGTGCTGTCGAACTGGCCCCAACCGCTGGCCTTCGTGCCGCCATAAGGCGCTTGGGCTTCATTCGAGACGGTGGAGCCGTTGATGTGCACTGAACCCGTCTGAAGGCGCATTGCGACATCAAGTGCGTGGACCATGTCTGTCCCGAAGACAGCAGCAGACAGGCCGTATTCAGTGTCATTGGCCACCCGAACAGCTTCGTCCGCGCCGTTGACACGGATCACCTGCAAGATCGGACCAAAGGCTTCCTCGGAGTAGATGCGCATCTTGGATGTGACACCATCGAGCACAGTCGGCGACATCAGGGTGCTGTCTGCAAGCCCGCCAGTCCGTATCTTCGCACCTTTTTCGGTCGCGTCGGCAAGCAAACCGTTCAGGTGATTAACTGCGCCCTGGCTGATGATCGGACCAAGCGCGCAAGCCGCCTGAGTGCGTGGATCGCCCGCCTCCAGCTGTGCTGCCCGCGCGGCGAGTTTCTCGACGAACGCATCGGCGACAGACTCATCGACGATGGCACGCTCTGTCGTCATGCAGATCTGGCCCTGATAGAGGAAGGCACCGAAGATGGTCGCATTCACTGCGCCGTCGATATCCGCATCCGCGAGGACCACCATGGGGGACTTGTCGCCGAGTTCCATCAGGCTACGCTTGAGATGGCGGCCACAAGCCGCAGCAATGATCCGGCCAACATGCGTCGAACCGGTGAAGTTGACACGCCGCACGGCTGGATGCGCGATCATTGCCTCTACGACTTCGGGTGCGTCCTTTGGGTCGTTGATCACGAAGTTGAGCGTTCCTGCGGGAAAACCGGCCGCATGGACGGCCTCAGCAACCAGCACATGGGTCTTGGGAGAGGTTTCCGAGGCGCGGAAAACAACGGTGTTGCCGCACATCAGCGGATAGGCAATGGCCCGCGCTGCCAGCACAATCGGCCCGTTCCAAGGCACGATCGACAGGATCACACCTACCGGCTGTCTCACGGTCATCGACAACGTGCCCGGCTTGTCAGACGGGATAGTGCTGCCCTGAATCTGCGTGGTCATCGCTGCGGCTTCGCGGAAAACATTCGCCGCGAGCATGACATTGAAGCGTGCCCAGAGTTCGCCTGCCCCGACTTCGGCTTTCATGGCGACAACGAAATCTTCCGTGCGCTTTTCGATCTCTTCCGCGGCCTTCATGAGCAGGGCGCGGCGATGGCCCGGACCAGTCTGCGACCAGGACGCAAAGGCGCGTTCGGCAGATTCGATCGCGGCCACGGCATCCCCTGGCGTGGCAGCTGCGCCACGCGTCACGACTTCGCCACTTACAGGTGAGCGGCGTTCAAATGTGGCGTTGCCTGTGGCATTCTGCGCCTCATTGTCGATATAGAGCTGAATAGTCATTCCATGTCCTCTTAAGTTTACTTCTCTGTTCTTGAAACCTGCGTCAGCCAAAAGCCTCGCGAGGATTCGTCCAGAGAACGACCCAGTTTCAACTGTGCGCACGGCCTATCCGTGCGCACGGCTATGGTTAAATTGCGCCGAACTTTGCAACGAGCTCTGCGCCCATATTCGGAGACCCAAAGCCCCGCATGCCGATACCGCCGTCGAAATTCAGTACGGCACCAGTGCCCGGCGTATTGTCGCGACGATTGGCGAAGAAGGCGTAGGCGCCAGCATATTCCCGCGCATTGAATGCACGTTCAAGCGGCAGCATTTGCTTCATCAGGTCGTCGAGCGGAATATCGGAAAACTTGATTCCCTCTTGCGAAAGGGCACTGGTTCCGGCGAGGTTGCTGCCACCGATACCACCTGGCGCGACGCCATTGACCCGTACGTGCGGTGCAAATTCATGCGCCATCTGCTTGATCATGCCGACCACCGCATGCTTCGTTGCCGTGTAAAGAACACCGCCACCGCCTGGATAAAAGGCAGCGTTCGACGCGGTAAAGATCATGTGGCCCTTGGTCTTGTAAAGCTCTGGCAATGCCGCCTTGGCTCCAAGGACATAGCCCTTGACGTTGATGGCGAACATCTCGTCGAAAGCAGATGACAGTTCGTCATCTTCTGTCGAGACCATGGTTTTCGAGTAGTCCCAGATGCCCGCATTTCCGACGAACGTGTCGAGCTTGCCGAAGGCGCTGACGCACTCGGCCACCGCCCGATTGTTGTCGTCCACTTTGCGAACGTCGCCCGCGATGCCGACGACCTTGTCGCCAAACGCTTTCACCGCGTCGTCGATGCGCTCTTGCGAGCGGTCAAAGATTGCAACACGTGCGCCTTCCTCGACGAAGCGTTCCACGATGGCGAGTCCAAGACCGGACCCTCCGCCCGTCACGAGCGCGACTTGATCCTTGAGTTGCATTGTAATTCCTCCCTGTTTTTGACGCTGTTTTTCAGCAGTCGATGTATATGAAGTCGCCGTCAACCTTTGCGGGGAACACCTTGAGTGCCTCACAAGCAGGCAGGGCCTTCACCTTGCCGGTTCTGACGCAAAATTTCGCGAAGTGCAGACTGCACTCGACAACTCCGTCCTCGATAAAACCGTCCGCGAGTGACCACGTGTCATGCGTACAGGTGTCCTGGACGGCGTGTATTTCGCCGTCCACCCGGCACACCATTATCGGCTCAGGTCCACCTTCGAATACTTTCATATCCCCCTCCGGCACATCTGCCGAAGGGAGCGCCTTGATCCATGCCATATTTGTTCCCTTAGAAGAAAAAGCTGAGATTGTTCGACAGGATTGTGCTCTGGTCAATCAGGATCGTGCGGCGCACAATCTCGAAGCCCGCTTCGGTTTCAACCCGACGCAGAACATCCCGGCGCTCGCAGGCGAAAACGTCAAGTTGGCGTTCTTGCCGCGTCCTGTACACCATCGACGCCGAAACGACATTGATCGTATTCTCGTTTTCCGGAACGACCATGACGTTCCCGATCAGATAACGCACGCGAGAGGCCGGGTTTTCGGACCAGCCCACATCGGACATGATCTTGCGAATCCGGCCTTTCATCGTGTACCAGTTGTCGTCGAAATGGGCAAAGCCTTGCTCATCGGTATATTCCTGAGCGACTTCGCGCATGATCTTCGTCGAGCGGATCGGCATCCAATAGTGAAGGTCCTCAGCCAGCAAGCCGAACCACTCTTTGTACCGGCGATCCGTCAGAAGCTTGGATTCCCAATACAGGAACTGTTCGACTTCATGCTGAAGCTCCAGAGAAACGGCCTTGGGCTTGCTTTCGAAGGCAGCCTTGAAAGTATCATCGAGCATCTTATTCCTCCCTCATCGTAAAGTGTCTGCCGAGGCGTATCGGCAGACGTTTGATACATAAGCGGACATTTGCCGCCGATTGAACGTTACTCTGCCGCGAGCGGCCGTTGATCGATCCGGCGGATTGCATCCCAATCCGGTGCGGTCATGATCTGCGTCCAATAACGGTACAGGCCTCGCGCCGACTCCTCACTATAGGTGTATGCGAAGCTCAGCCCGGGGAAGCCCTCGGGATTATCGGCCGTCACTGTATGCGAGCCCATTTCGATGTTGAACTTCTGGTTTTGTGCAACATGACCCTGCAGCACTTGCTGGATGTCGCACCAGTTTTCGCCATCATCCTGCTCGAACACGCCGCCCGCCGAGAATGTGCGCGATGTGTGGCGACGCCATTCGTCCTTGATCTCCTGCGGGGCAGTTTTGTCAACGAGAGTGAAGGTCCAGACCTCGATCTCGTTCGGGCCGCGAGGCTGCCACATCCGGACCGTGTTGATCCCTGCCAGGAACGACAGGTTCGGGAAGACGTTGGTATGGCAAAGGTTCACGTCCGCTCGTCCCTGACCCAAACGCCGCACTGCCTCCTCGTATGCTGGCCCGGTCGTCAGGTATTCCGTCACCTTCGGCCCAACAATAGTCATGTAGAACATCGGGTTGCGCAAGAAGAGGCCGCAACCATGGCCGTTCTCCATGTGGACATTCAAACCATCCGTCGGAGGGGCAACCTGGGTAATATCCACATCTTCCGGCACACCGGCCATGATGCCGGACAAGTGCGAGGTGGTGCCCGCATGATAAGCGTCCGAAGCAAACTGCTCGGCCGCGAACTTCCAGTTGCAGGGAATGACCCATTTCTGGATCCCGGGTATCGCCTCGGTTCCGGCCTCACAGCGGTCGAGCATGATGTCCATGTAGAATTTGACATCACCCAGATATTCGTCGAGTCCCGGCGCGTCGGCATCCCAGTTCGCAAAAATGAGACCCTTGTAGGTTTCGACGCGCGCCTGCTTCGGCCCCCACTCTGCCTTGTTCAGGCAACCACCGAAGGCTTCCTTCTCCATCGGGGCGCTGACCAGATCACCGCCCTGATTGTATGCCCAACCATGGTAGGTGCAAGTAAATGCCTTGGCGTTGCCCGAATCGGCGCGGCAGATGCGCATTCCGCGGTGCTGGCACTGATTCAGGAACACGCGGATGCTGGCGTCTTTCTGGCGCACAACGACCACAGGATCCTCGCCGATATAGGCGGTCGTGAAGTCGCCCGAATTCGGGATATGCGACTCGTGACCCATGCAAACCCAGGTGCGCGCAAAAATGCGCTCAAGCTCAAGGCGATAAAGCGACTCGTCAACATAGATCTTAGGGTCGAACTTGCCGTTCTTCTCGTCAATCATTGCAAGAATTTCGGCATCAGAATAAGCGCCCGTCGCGCCAACATTTGCCTTTACGTTCATCGTAGGCTCCTCCCTCTGGAATCAATTTCCGCCGCACCAGCTCCTCGCAGACGCGTGGGAAGGAGTGTTACCGCTTTGCGGGGCCGCTGGCAATATGGAAAGCATGCTTTCCAAGCAAGGCCGTAACTGGTAAGAAGAAGCGCTTGCGGAGGAGCGAGTTCAGCATAGGGGGCGAGAAGATGAGGATGTTTTTGACGCGCGTTTTTGGCGCGATGGTATTTGCAGTGACGGCGGCTGGCGGTGCCTCCGCACAGGTTACATCGATCACGACACCTCCTGCGGGTTCGGTGTGGAATACGATGGCTTCGGTCATTGCGGCCGAGGCCCAGAAAAGCGGCGGCGGGCGGCTGGTTGTTCAGGCATATAGCGGCAACGCGCAGATGCTTCAGGCCGTCGACAGCAAAGACGCCGAATTCACGATGACCGACATCAATGACATGATCGTAGCGGTCGCCGGGGAGGGTGACTACTCGGCGGCTCTGCCGAATCTGCGTGTTGTGGCCAAGATCAATCCCTTTGCGGTAGGGCTGTTCGTCCGGGCAGATTCCGGCATGACGCGGGTCTCCGATCTTGCCGGAAAGCGTGTGCCCTCGGGCTGGGAGGCTTTCCCGCTGAACCGTCCGCTGGTGAGTGCGCTTCTCGAGGCGGACGGGATCAGCTATGGTGAAGTGGTTGAAGTGCCGATCCCCGATATCATTCGCAATGTCGATGCTCTGGCCTCGGGTCTGACGGATGCGGCCTTCTTCGCTGTCGGCGGGCCGAAGGTCGCTGAGGTCGGCGCAATGGTGGGCGGGGTCCGCTATCTTCAGGTCGCCTCGGATGAGCAGGCGCTCGAAACGATTCGCAAGTTTCGCCCGGCCTATTACTTCTCAGAGGTGACGCCCTCGCCGGTGCGGGTGGGTGTCGATGCGCCGATGATGATGCTGACATGGGACAACGTCCTTGTTGCTGGTGAGCATGTGTCCGACGAACAGGTCAAGGCGCTGCTGGCCTCGATTTTCGACAATGTGGGTGCGATCGGCGATGCCTATCCTCCGCTTCGCGTGATGAACATTGAAACCGCCTATGTCGATTATCCGGGTGTGGAATATCACCCTGGTGCAGCGGCCTTCTTCGCCGAGCGGGGCGTCGCCATTCGCGCTGTTGACTGACACGGTTATGACGGAGGGCTGGGCCGGGAGATTTCCCGGCGCAGTCCTTTTTGCATTCGCTCATTGTGGAGGAAACAGGCTTTGACTCAGACAACTGGCAGTCGGCTGCCAACATTTCGTCGGATTGCCGTCCAAACCCAGGCGGTGGCACTTTCGCTGCTGGCCGTCGCTGTGGGGTTCGACGCGCCGAGCCGCCTCGGGCTGAGCGTCTATGTCGAGCAGATATTGGCCGTCGCCCTGGGGCTTGGGCTGGGCCTGGTGTTCCTGATCGACAGAAGCAGCGTCGGCGAGAAGGATCCACGCGGCAGCGACGAGAATGTTCCGGCGGACGGTGGTAGAACCATCGACTGGATTCTTGCCGTCCTGGGGCTTGGTCTTTCGCTATATGTTGCCATAAACTATGCCGATATCGTCTCGCGGGTGATGTCCGCCCCGGTCGATATCGTGATCATGTCCGGGATGCTTGTCCTGCTGGTGCTTGAGGGGCTGCGGCGGGTGGTGGGCTGGGCGCTCGTCGTGGTGGTGCTTTTCATCGGGGGCTACGGGATGATCGGCCACATGATTCAGGGTGCGATGCAAACGCGGCAGGTCTCACCGGATCGTCTGCTTTCCTATATCGGGTTCGATGCCAATGGCATGCTCGGCCTTACCATGAACGTGTCGGTAACGGTCGTCGCCGCGTTCGTGCTGTTCGGGCAGATCCTCGTGCGGGCGGGGGGGGGCGAGTTCTTCAACGACATCGCGCTTGCCGCGCTGGGGCGCCGCCGCGGCGGAGCGGCCAAGATCTCGATCCTGGCCTCGACGCTTTTCGGCACGATCTCCGGGGTTGTGGTGTCCAACATCGTCGCGACCGGCGTCGTCACCATCCGGCTGATGATCCGCTCGGGATATCGGCCCCGGATGGCTGCCGCAGTCGAGGCCGTCGCCTCGACCGGAGGGCAGATCGCCCCCCCGGTCATGGGCGCAGTCGCTTTCCTTATGGCCGATTTCCTGGGCGTTTCCTATGCGCAGGTCGCGATTGCAGCGATCATCCCGGCCGCGCTCTATTACTTTGCGGTGTACTGTCAGGTTGATCTTGAGGCCGCCAAGGCCAACATCGCCCCCCTGCGTGAGGATGAAATTCCTTCTGCGCTCGACACTCTGCGTCGCGGGGGTATCTTCATCCTGCCGTTTGCAGTGATCGTGGTCGGCATGTTCTGGCTGGGCCAGCGACCGGAAACGGCGGCCCTCTGGGCGGCCGGCGTTGCCCTGATCTGCGGCGTCGCATACGGCTATGGTGGCCGGCGCATCACTCTGCGCATGATCTGGCAATCGCTCGCCGAAGCCGGCATCTCCATGACCGAGATCCTGATGATCGCCGCTGCCGCCGGCTTCATCATCGGTGTTCTCAACATCACCGGGTTGGGCTTTGCCGGCACGTTCGCGCTGGCCGAGATCGGTCGGGGCAGCCTTCCGCTGCTCTTGCTCCTCACGGCCATTGCCAGTGTTGTTCTTGGCATGGGGATGCCGACGGTTGCCGTCTATCTTTTGCTGGCGGTCCTTCTTACCCCGCCTCTGGTAGAGGCCGGGATCACACCGATGGCCGCCCATTTCTTCATCTTCTACCTCGGCATGATGTCAATGGTGACCCCGCCTGTCGGCATCGGCGCCTTCTTTGCCGCCGCGCTGGCCGGGGCCCCGCCGATGCAGACAGCATTCGTTGCGATGCGGCTAGGCTGGACAGCCTACATCATTCCCTTCATCTTCGTGGTCTCGCCCGCCCTGCTGATGCAGGGAACCCCGGTTGAAATCTTTCTGGCCACGTCTGCTGCGGCAATTGGGGTTTATGCCATATCCGCCGCCATGGTTGGCTGGTTCGGGGGCATGTTGTCAGGCTACGAACGCGCAGCTCTGGGCTTTGGCGGAGTGCTGCTTCTTATGCCGGAAGCATTGGGTGGCGGATACACCCTCATGCTCCATGGCCTGGGTGTCGCAATCATGGTGGCACTTCGGTTTCTGCGCAGGGCGATAGTGCCGACATGACTGCATCCTACGATGCCACATTACTGAATTACGACCACGAGGAAAGGACAATAACCTCCATGAATTACAGTTTCCCGCTGCCGCCTGCCGTCAGCCTGCCTATCGCCGGTCGGGACGAGCGTTTCCCTGTGCGTCGGATCTTCTGCGTCGGACGCAACTATGCCGAGCATGCACGAGAGATGGGCAAGGACCCGGATCGCGATCCGCCGTTTTTCTTCACCAAACCCGCCGATGCCGTTGTCGAAGATGGGCAGGTCGTCGCCTATCCGCCCGAAACGCAGAACTTCCACTATGAAGCCGAACTGGTGATCGCCATCGGCAAGGCTGGCACGGATATTCCCGAGGAACAGGCGCGCGACCACATCTTCGGCTACGCCATCGGCAACGACCTGACGCGACGGGACTTGCAGCTTGCTGCCCGTGCGGCAGGACGGCCCTGGGACTGGGGCAAGGCGTTTGATCGCTCGGCGGTGATCGGTCCGATCCACACTGGCGCGCCGGTCGGCAAGCCCGAGCAGGGCCGGATCCAGTTGACGCTAAATGGTGCCGTCAAGCAAAGCGCCGATCTGCAAGACCTGATCTGGTCGGTGCCAGAGATCATCTCGATCCTGTCGCAGTCAATGGAGATCCGGCCCGGCGATCTGGTGATGACAGGCACGCCTGCGGGCGTCGGCGCGATGCAGGTGGGCGATGTATGCGTCGTCTCAATCAGTGGGCTTGGAGAGATTACCACGACCATCGGGCCGCGCGCGAAGGGACACGTCGAATGACCTTCCGCCTTCATAATTTCTTCCGCTCATCGACCTCGACGCGGCTGCGCGCTGCCCTCAACCTCAAGGGCATCGCCTATGAATATGTGCCCTATGCCCTGCGCAAAGGTGAAACCCGTACGCCCGAATTCCTGGCGCTGAACCCCGCCGGACTTGTGCCGGTTCTGGAAAGCGACGATGGCCAGGTTCTTGTGCAGTCGCTTGCCATCATCGAATGGCTCGACGAAACCCAACCCGGACCGCGGCTCTTGCCTGAGGGGGCAGACGGGCGGGCACGTGTGCGCGCGCTTTCATACATGATCGCCTGCGAGATCCACCCCCTGAACAACCTGCGCGTCCTGACTCGCCTGACCGAGCAATTCGGTGCCGACGAGGCTGCTCAGAAAGCCTGGTTCACGGAATGGGTCGAAACCACCTTTGATCCGCTTGAAATCATGCTGGCGCAGGACAGTCGCACCGGGCGTTTCTGTCATGGTGATACGCCGGGGCTCGCGGATTGCTGCCTCTATGCCCAGGTCTGGAACAACCGACGTTTCGACATTGATACAAGCCGTTGGCCCACCATCGCGCGGATATTCGATGCAGCCGATGCGCTGCCCGCTTTCCGTGAGGCCGCGCCAGCACACCAACCAGATGCGGTATGACGCAACACCAACAGAAGCCGGACTCTCCTGAAGCGAGCGAGACGCCGGATATCTCGACGAGGACACATGAACACCAGACCAGAAGCCCCGCCACCCCTTAGCGGCCTCCGCATTGTCGAAATCGGCCACTTCATCGCCGCTCCGTTCGCCACTCGCATTCTCGGCGATCTTGGCGCCGAGATCATCAAGATCGAACCGCCCGATGGGGATCCTGTGCGGGGCTGGGGCGCGCAATCCAACGGCGCGTCACTGTGGTGGAGCGTTCATGGCCGCAACAAGCGTTCGGTCGCGGTTGATCTCAAAAGCCCCGAAGGAGTCGAGGCCGTGGGACGGATCATCGCGCGCTCTGATGCGCTGATCGAGAATCAGCGCCCCGGGGGCCTGGCGCGTCTCGGCTTCGATCGTAAAAGGCTGCAGGAACTGCGACCAGGTCTCGTAGTGGCCCATGTCTCGGGTTACGGACAGACTGGCCCATTGCGTGACCGCGCCGCTTTTGGCGTCATTGGCGAGGCGATCGGCGGATTGCGTCACCTGACCGACCATGCTCCCGGCACCACCAATCTGCCGCCGCCACGCGTCGGCATCAGCATCGGCGATTCCGTTGCCGGACTTTACGCCGCGATCGGCGTTCTCGCCGGTCTTTTGCGCCGAGACGGCCGGACGGGCAGCGGCGGAGCCGAGGATGGGGACATCAACACCGTCGATGTAGCGCTTACAGAAGCCGTGCTGTCGCTCACGGAAGGGATCGTCACGGAGTACGGTGCGCTCGGCCTTGTGCGCCAACCCGTCGGCGCGCGCATCGCGTCGGCGGCTCCCACCAGCGCCTATCCCTCGGCAGACGGCCGTTGGGTCATTGTCGCTGCGAATTCAGATCTTCTGTTTCAGCGGCTGACAGCGTTGATCGGGCGCGAGGATCTGGCGGTACGACCGGAGTTGCAGACCAATGCGGGCCGCCTCAAGCACGTCGACGAACTCGACGAGGCCATTTCCGCCTGGTCCCGGCGGTTCGATGCCGGACGACTGACAGAGCTTCTGGCCAAGGCAGACATCCCTTCGACGCTGATCTACACTGCCGCAGAAATTGCCGATGATCCGCAGTTCCGCGCGCGTGGCATGGTGCGCGAAGTCAGCGACCCGCTACATGGCGACCTGCTTCATCCCGGCATTGTGCCGCATTTCCCCGATTCCCCCGGCACGATCCGCTGCACCGGCCCGGAGGTCGGACAAGATACCGCAGCCGTTCTGGCAGAGATCGCGGGCTACTCGCAGGATGAAATCAAGTTGCTCTACCAGAAGGGAGTAATAGCATGACTGCCGTCCAGATCGTCGAAGTCGGCCCGCGCGACGGGTTCCAGAACATCGGCCCCTTCATCCCGACCGAGACCAAGATCGCCGTGATCCGCGACCTTGCCGCTGCAGGATTGAAACGGATGGAGATCACCTCCTTCGTCAGTCCGCGCGCCATTCCTCAACTCACCGACGCCGGCGAGGTTCTGGCCGATGTTCTGGCCCAGGGTCATGTCGTGCCGCAGGTCCTGGTTCCCAATGCCCGCTATGGCCTGAAGGCAATCACGGCGGGAGCGGAGTTTCTGTCCTATGTCATCTCGGTCTCGGAAAGCCACAGCCGTTCGAACGTGCGCGCCACGCCGGATGAGGCCCTCGCCGATTACGCCCGGCTTGTCGCCGAGGCGCCCGATGGGCTGCGGCTGCGGTTCAACCTCGCCACCGCATTCCATTGCCCGTTCGAGGGGGTGACACCTGCCAACGCCGTGCTCGATCTTCTGGAACGCGCGCTGGAAATCTGCCCCGATGCCGAGATCTGCCTATGCGACACGACTGGCCGCGGCGAACCGGCGCAGGTCGCGGAATTGTTCAGGGCGGCGATGGCGCGCTTTCCCTCCGTTTCCGCTTGGGCGATGCATGCGCATGATACCTACGGCCATGGCACGGCGAATGTGCGCGCGGCTTATGATCAGGGTGTACGCGTCTTCGATTCCGCGATTGGTGGGCTTGGCGGCTGCCCTTATGCTCCCGGTGCCAGCGGCAACGTCGCCACCGAGGATGTCGTGAGCCTGTTCCGGGATTGCGGCGTTGAAACCGGCGTGGACCTTGCAGCCCTTGCCCCGATCGCCGCATTCGTCCAGGCCCTTCCGGGCGCGACTTGCGGCTAAAGGCAGATCGCCGCAGAGGAGCGTGCCGCGCACGTGGGGATAGCGCGAAAGGCTGAAGCTTCATCTTCGGACATGGACAAAAGCAAGGGCGAGTCCAAGTTGAAAATTGACAGCATGCTTACGAATGCCTATGTTACAAGCTGTTCATTGATGTGGAATACAGGGGGGAAAAATGACCGGAACCGCGAGAATTGATCAAACAGACTCTGAGAAAGCGCAAGCTTTCAATCTATTGGCTCCGCCGGATGACTATTTCGACGATCCGAGCAAGTATTTTCGCCTGTTGCGCGATGGTGATCCTGTTCACCGGCAAGCAGATGGCACAGTTCTTCTGACGCGCTATGACGATGTGCGTCAGGTTTGGCGCGACCTGTCAGGTCTCGTTTACAAGGGCGAGTACTTTGAGAAGAAATTTGGCAAGGGCCCCCTGCTGGAGCATCACACATCGACGATGCTCTTCCGTGACAACCCCGATCACGACCGGTTGCGCGATATCGTCAACCCCTTTTTCTCTCAGACATCCATCAAGTCTCTGACGGACTTTACCCAAGACGTGATTGACCGTGAGATCAAGAAGGTCAAGCAAATGGGCGAGTTCGACTTCGTGCGCGATTTCGCTTTCCGCATCCCGGTTGCACTCATTTGCAGGGTCATCGGCATTCCGGTTGAAGATGCTGACTATATCCAGGGCGTGGGGCGCAAGGTGCTTTTCCCGCTCAACCCGCAGGTGTCGGTCGAAGCGATCAAGCAGGGCCATGAAGCAGTAACGGAATTCATGGGCTATCTCCTGCCATTTCTCGACGAGATCAAGGCGCGCCGCACGATCGACCCGAGCGAGAGCATCCTCTGCGCAATGGCTGCGGCGCAGCGAAATGGCGTTGAGGTCAGTGACGCCGAAATTCTTCACATGTGCATCGTGACGCTCAATGGCGGCCATGAGACCACGACAAACCTCATCTCTCAGTCGATGCATTTCCTGATGGATGACCCCGAGAGCAAGCGTCAGCTGGTCGAGGGTGAGGTTGCTCTGCCCACGGCACTCGAAGAGTTGATCCGCTTCATCACGCCGCTCCAGCTTCAGGGGCGGCGAACGACGAACGATGTGGAACTTGCCAGTGGTAATGGCACGATCCCGGCGGGCACCGAGGTGGTTCTTGCCCAGGCTTCGGCGAACAGGGACGAGCGTGTGTTCGAAGACCCCGACAGGCTGAATTTTGCGCGCCGCCCGAACAATCATGTCGCGTTCGGTGCGGGGATCCATGTCTGCCTCGGTCGGCCGCTTGCCAGGATGGAGGCCCCGATCGCCCTTGCGTCCGTGCTGAAGGAACTGCCGACCTTGGTGCGCAACGGCGAAGCTCGCTTTCAGCACAACACACGGTTCAGAGGTCTGGAAGAACTCCCCGTGCGTTTGGCTTGATCCGCGACGACCGCTGAGAACTAGTCACCCCGGCCCGGCGACCCGACCCCAGGATCGCCGGGCCGGGTGTCCGTTGATAAGGAGAAGAAATGAAGATTTGTCGCTTCCACAAGGACCGTATCGGTCTTGTTCAGGACGATGAGGTTGTCGATGTCACCTCGGCCCTCGACCTTTTGCCGCAACTGCGCTACCCGTTGCCGCGGCATGACCCGTTGATCGCACATCTCGATCAGCTCAAGGAGGCATTCCTTGTGGCTGCCAGGACCGGAGAGCGCAGACCAGTCCGTGAACTGGCCTTCGATTCACCGGTTGCAAACCCCGGCAAGCTTGTCGCGGCGCCTGTGAACTACGTCAAGCACCTGGAAGAGGCGCGCGCGCAGAAGGATCTGCACCAGGGCAATGCAGCCCAAGTGCGGGTGATCCACGAGACCGGCCTGTTTCTGAAGGCTACCAGCAGTCTTATCGGCCCCTCCGAGCCGGTGACACTGCGCTTCCCTGATCGGCGCAGCGATCACGAAATCGAACTTGCGGTCATCATCGGCAAACGCGCCGACAGGGTGTCAGCGGAGCGCGCGCTGGAGTACGTCGCAGGATATGCGATCGGGCTTGACATGACGGTGCGCGGCGCCGAGGAACGCAGCATGCGCAAGTCCATAGACAGCTATTCGGTGCTGGGACCGTGGCTTGTAACAGCCGATGAAATCACCGATCCGTCCCAGCTCGACTTCGAACTGAAGGTGGACGGCGTCACCAGGCAGAAGGCCAATACGCGTGATCTTGTGCTGAGCGTGCCGGAACTGATCGAGATGGCCAGCCGATTCTATACACTGGAAGTGGGCGACGTCATCTTCACCGGGACTCCCGAGGGCGTCGGGCAGATTGAGCCGGGCAACAAGATCCATGCCTGGATCGACCGGATCGGCTCGATGGAAATCGACGTCACCTGACGCCAAGAAAAGCTGGCCATCTGCTTGTGGGTGGCCAGCTGCAATCGCTATGACTGTCTCAATCCATGTCGGCGTCACGTGCGGTCGGAATTGACGGTCGTGTGTTCTTGCGTGTTGCATAAACAAACGCTGCCATGGAAGTCAGGAACTGACGCTGCACCTCTGGATCAATTTCATCCAGGAGCAGCGACTTCAGCTTCATGACCTGAATAAACGCCTTGCCGTACAATTCCTCGCCAGCAGGGGTGATGTCGAGCAGTTTCTCTCTGCCATCCGTATCACTCTTCTTGATCGAAAGCAGCCCGCGCTTCTCAAGCGCGCTTGCAGTTCGTCCACAGCTCGCCTTGTCTATTGCGGCGCGCCGGGCAACTTCAGTCACGGACAGGCTCGGGAAATTTCGCACTGTTGCGATAATGATCCAGCTCACAGGCGACAACGGCAGGCCAGCCATAGCCTCGTCGAAGGCACACAAGAAGATTTGGTAGCTACGCCGAATCAGATGCGCGGGATGGTCCATAATGACCCGAAAATCGGCGTCGCCACCCAAGGTTTCGGGCGGTCTCCGCTCAGTATCATCTTTCATGCGCCGACCATCTTCTTTTTCGTTGTTGCCCGCTTATAGCATAACACCCTTCGATACCACTGACAATCTCGGGCAGCAGATGGACGTCTTTACCCTTGGAGCGCGTTACCGGAAAACCCGGGCTCGGGTTTGGTCATGTCTGAGTCGGGGCCTTGGCCATCAATCGCTTGACTAGGAGCAGCAAGATATGCGAACAATGTAGTATGCATGCTTAGTTTAAGCCATTGATCCGCCTGAATGACCATGGTCAGGCGGGATTGGGCACGAAAAAGGCAGCCAAACGGAGGAGTAAGTTCGTCGTTATTGTTCCCAAATGGGTGGGCAAGCCTGCCTTGAGTGGAGCAGTTTCGATTCGAACGACGTGCTGGGAGGAAGAATATCTATGTCGATCCAAGTGGTGTTCATTGATTCGATGGGAGAGCGACGTGAGGTATCGTCGCGCGAGGGGCAGTCTCTGATGGAGGCTGCGACGATGGCTGGCGTGCCGGGAATTGATGCGGATTGTGGCGGCGCTTGCGCATGCGCGACCTGTCAGGTCTATGTTGACCCCAAGTGGCTTTCTCTGCTTCCGCCGACCAGCGAAGGTGAAGCCAGTATGTTGGAGTTTGCGGCCAACAGGCAGGACAGCAGCCGGCTTGCTTGCCAGATTCGCCTGACAGCAGATCTCGATGGTCTCACCGTCACCACCCCAGAGTTCCAGTTCTGATATATGTAACGCTTTCTATCTGATCGCGCCAAACGGAGGATAAATATGTCGCTGACCGAAAAGCCTGTGGAAACAGCAGAACGAAAGATGTTCTATGACAAGATCGATAGCGGGTCCTATACCCCACTTTGGACTGTTTTGTCGAACATCATCACTCCTGAGCCCAAAAGCGGTTGCTTGCCGCACCTTTGGCATTTCGACGAAGCGAAGGCCTACCTGCTGGAAGCGGGCAGTCTGATCACGGCGAAGGAAGCCGAGCGGCGCGTCCTTGTGCTTGAAAATCCAGGCCTGCGCGGTCAGTCCCGGATTACGACGTCGCTTTACGCTGGCCTTCAGATCGTCCTGCCGGGCGAAGTTGCCCCCGCGCACCGCCACAGCCAGTCAGCTTTGCGCTTCGTGATGGAGGGCAACGGCGCGCATACGTCAGTCGATGGCGAGCGCACAGTGATGAACTTTGGCGATTTCGTAATCACTCCGCCGGGAGCCTGGCACGACCACGGCAATGACAGCGACGCGCCGATGATCTGGCTCGACGGTCTGGATATTCCAATCGTGTCGGTGTTCGACGCCTCTTTCGCAGAAGAGCATCACGCGGATCAGCAGCCAATTACCCGCCAGCCCGAAGACAGCAGCTGGCGCTACGGTGCCAACATGCTTCCGGTCGACTACGAGGCGACCAGAATAGCGTCGCCGATCTTCAATTACCCTTACGAACGCTCGCGCGAAGGCCTCGAGCATCTTTTGAAGCAGGGTGAGGTCGACCCCTTCCACGGTATCAAGATGCGCTATGTCAACCCGGTCGACGGCGGCTGGGCGATGCCGACGATTTCGCCCTGCCTTCAACTGCTTCCGAAAGGCTTCAAGTCGCGGCCGTATCGGTCGACAGACGCAACGGTCTTTGTCGTCACTGAAGGCACCGGTCGCAGTGTGATCAATGGAAAGACTTACGAATGGGGTCCGAAGGATCTGTTCGTCGTTCCGAGCTGGCATACCGTCACGCATGAGGCGGACGGCGATGCAGTGCTGTTCTCTTACTCCGATCGCGTCTGCCAGGAGAAACTCGGGCTTTGGCGGGAAGACCGTGGAAACGCGGTTCCGCTCGGCGCATAGTGACACTGTCCGGCATGGTGCGCCCTAGCTGCGCACCATGCCAATCCACGCAAAAAAAACTCACATAAATCGGGACTTCAAGCCATGAAACATGAACTGCTCACGGTCGATGACGTGACAGGTTGCTGGGCGATCATGCCCACGCCGTCCAAGCCCAACGCGTCGGATCCGCGCGCTGAAGACACGGTCGATCTGGACGAAACGGCCCGTGTCGTCGAGGCTCTGATCGCCTCTGGTGTGAACGGGATTCTTTCTCTCGGCACCCTGGGAGAGGGAGCCACGACAACATGGCAAGAGAAGCAAGCCTTCATGCGCACGCTGGTCGAA
Source organism: Thioclava dalianensis (assembly GCF_000715505.1). Taxonomy (GTDB): domain Bacteria; phylum Pseudomonadota; class Alphaproteobacteria; order Rhodobacterales; family Rhodobacteraceae; genus Thioclava; species Thioclava dalianensis. The sequence goes on along the minus strand of NZ_JHEH01000024.1, from coordinate 8,466 downwards.
GCCGGTCGCGGTCGCATTCCCATCTTCGGCGGGGCGACCGCCCTTAACACCCGCGACTCCATCAGCATGACCCGTGCCGCGCGCGAGATCGGGCTTAACGGGGTGATGATGGGGCCGCCGATGTGGGTTCAGCCTGATGTGCCGACAGCAGTTCAGTTCTTTCGTGATGTGGCCGAGGCGTGCCCGGACATGGCTATCTGTGCATATGCCAACCCCGAGGCATTCAAGTTCGAGTTCCCGCGTGCTTTCTGGGCGCAGATCTCCGAAATTCCGCAGATCGTATCTGCCAAGTACATAAACACGGCAGCGCTCTATACGGACCTGAACCTGACCAAGCGCCGCATTCGACTGATGCCGCTTGATGTGGACTATTACGCCGCCGCCCGGCTCGACCCCGAACACTGCACGGCGTTCTGGACCAGTGGCGCGGTTTGCGGGCCAGCACCTGTGATCCAGCTTCGCGACCTTGTGGCCAAGGCGGTAGAGACTGGCGATTGGACCCAAGCCAAAAAACTGACCGACAGGATTGGTTTGACCTATCGGACCCTCTTCCCCAACGGCTCGTTCAAGGAATTCTCGGTCTATAACATCGGCATCGAGAAGGCCCGTATGGATGCGGCAGGTTGGATGGTCGCTGGACCTTGCCGTCCGCCCTACCACCTGGTTCCCGCAACGGCTCTGGAAGGCGCGCGCGAGTCCGGGCGTCAATGGGCAAAACTCGCTGCGGAGCTTGAGGCGGAGAGCGGCAAGTGACCGGTCGGCATCTTGACTTCTACTTCGATTTCATGAGCCCCTTCGCTTATCTGGCCTTTCACAAGGTGCCGGGGATCTGCAAGCAATACGGTCTGGAGTTTCGGCCCCATGTCGTGAACCTGCCGCAACTCAAACTCATGGCGGGGAATACCGCACCACCAAATGTCAGCCTGCCGTTGAAGATTCGCTATTTGAGCAAGGATCTCAACCGTTGGGCTGAGGAATATGGTTTGCCTTTGACCTTTCCGAAGTCACTCGCGTCCGAGAAGCTCAACAAGGCTTTTCTTTATGCAATGGCGAAAGGCGAGGGAGAAGCCTTCATCCGGACTGCGTGGGACCGGGTCTGGGGAGAGGGTGCAGACTTGGCTGACCCGGCGTTGCTGGATGAATTGGCGAAGCAGTTCGGCTGGAATCCCGATGCTCTGTCGGCTTGGGTTTCATCGAAGGATGCTACAGACCAATACGAGGCGAGCACGCAGGCCGCGCATGAGGCAGGTGTGTTTGGTACGCCCACGATGATAGTGGGTGATCAGATGTGGTGGGGGAATGACCGCATCACATTTATGGAAAGAACGCTCCAGCAGGAGCTTTGACATCAACGCCATCCATCCATAGGGAGGAATAGTATGGCTCTTCAAAAACTTTCGCACGCGCACTTGCGGGTTAAGAACCTCGAGGAATCGGTGCGGTTTCACACAACTGTACTGGGGCTTGAGGAAATTGCCCGGCAAGACGGTACTGTTTACCTGACCTGTGGGACCGACGGAACTTTCGATGTGGCCGTGACCGAGGGTGGTACCGGCGTCATCAGCTTTGCGATCGCTGCGGATGATGAGGAAGACCTCAAGCGCTACACCAAGCGGGTTTCCGATGCCGGCGTCCAGGTCCGGGAGATGACGGACTGCGATCCGGGTGTCGAGAAGATCATCGAATTCGACCTGCCGCCCCAAAACCAGAAGATGCAGATTGCATTGCTGCGGTCTGAGGCGCGCAAGCACTACTATAACCCGGCTGCTCGCAAGGCCAACCACCTGAGCGGTCTGGCGCCGCTTGACCTCGACCATATCACGCTGCGCGTCGGTCCGGATGCGACCCAGACGATCGAATTCCTGCGCAAGCATGTCGATTTCTATGCCTCTGACATTGTCGAGTTCCCCGGAGGCGCAGGGCGTCTTGCGGCCTGGATGCATGTCGGCGACTATCACCATGACGTCGCAATGTTTGCGGGCGCGCCGCATGAGACGCTCGACCATCTCGCATGGACGATCCCGAACATGGAATACATGAAGCTCATGCTCGATCAGGTCGCACGCGGTGGGGTCATGACGGAAGCAGGCCCGGGTCGGCACGGTGTAGGCTCGAATCTCTACTCCTATTTCTTCACGCCGGATGGCAACAGGTATGAGCTTTCGGGGGAAATGCCGCGTTGTGTGGACCACAAGGCAGGCCCGTTCATCTGGAGCGCGGACAAGCCGGGCATCTTCAGCTCGTGGGGGGCTCCGTTCCCCGAGAGCTTCAAGGTGGGTTCCTAACTCAGGACAGTGCCGCGCTGCGGCGCTGACAAGTAATCAACAGATGACGCGCGGCACAGGTCTGCGCGTCATCTGTATCATGGTCTGAGGAAAACTCCGATGGAACGTATCATCATCATAGGCGGTGGTTTGGCTGCGGTCTCCGCGGCGAAAACGCTGCGAACAGAAGGCTTTGAGGGCACTGTCACGGTCCTCTCCGAAGAAGGGCAGTTCCCTTATGACCGCCCGCCGCTGTCGAAGGCGGTTCTTCAGGGTACGGCAGATGCACAGAGCACTTGCTTGCTGAACGCCGAGGCCGCGCAAAATCTTGGCATCGACCTTCAGCTCAACCAACGCGTCGAAGCAATCGACCGCGACGCGCATGTGGTACGGCTCTCTTCGGGAGCAAGCCTGCCCTATGACCGCCTGCTGATCGCGACCGGAAGTCGCGCCCGCATGCTTGATGGCCCCTTCGCGGGAAAAGCCAATGTTTTCTATCTGCGTACGATTGCTGATGCCGAGCGTTTGCGCGCGCAAATGGTGCCTGGAAAGCGGCTTTTGTCGATTGGCGCGGGTTGGATCGGTCTTGAAGTCGCAGCAACAGCCCGAAAAAGCGGGATGGAAGCGGTGGTCGTCGAACTGGCCGACCGGCTTTGCGCCCGCAGTCTGCCAAAGGATGTCGGTGTCGCTTTGGCTGATGTGCACCGTGGCAATGGCACCGTGATCCATCTGAATACCTCAATCGTGACGGTAGGCGGAGATGACCGGGTTGAAAGCGTGACTCTGTCAAACGGGGAAACGCTGCTGGTTGACATGGTCGTCGTCGGGATCGGCGCGATTGCGAATGATGCGATCGCGCGGGAGGCTGGCCTGGAGACGGGCAATGGCATCATCGTAGATGAATTTCTGCGCACGTCCGACCCGCTGATTTTTGCGGCCGGGGATGTGGCGGCCATGCGGGGTGGCGGTGGCCAGCCGACACGGATGGAATCCTGGGCCAATGCGCAGGACCAGGCCGCTGCGGCCGCAAGAAACATGCTGGGGAAGAGCGAGCCCTATGCCGTCAACACCTGGTTCTGGTCTGATCAGTACGACCTCAACATTCAGATGATCGGCGATAACCAGCCCGCTGGGGGAACTTTGCTCGTGCGGAAGGGCGAAGGAAAGTCGTTCACCCGTTTCTCGGCCATCGGTGATCGGCTGGTCGGTGCCATCTGTTTCGGTGCGCCCCGCGACATGGCGATCGTTCGCCGCCTCATGTCGAAAGGCTACGCAGTGACTGACGACTCGCTGATCACAGCACCAGACCTTCGTAAGCTACTGTAAGCACAAAGAATACCCAACCAGGCGAAGACCTGGGCAACGCCATCAACAAGAAGTCCAACACATAGGGAGGAAACACATGTTTAAAACTTACTATACGGCAACACTCAGCGCTTGTCTGGCTCTAGCCCAAACTTGCGCTGCCCAAGCACAGGATGCAGACCAAAACGGCTGGTATCTCCGGGGCGGACCCGTGGGGATATTCTTCAGCCCCGGAGCCGATCTGTCCGTCGGAGGTGCACCATTTCCGGGCGCCGATGTTTCGGTCGACGACAACTACTCGTTGAGCTTCGATGTCGGCTATCGCGTCAACGAGCAGATTTCCGCCACCTTCACATTCGGAATCCCACCTACCGCAGAGATTCGCGGCGACGGATCCCTTGCTGGAGCATATCTCGGGGACGTGACTTACGCCCCTGCGATTCTTGCGCTCCAGTATCGGTTTCCCACCGGGAATCCGATGTTCGAGCCCTATGTTGGCGCGGGTATCAATTACACTATGATACTGGACTCGAAAGCGCGCGATGTTGCCGGATTCGATGTGGAAAACGCTTGGGGCGCCGTCCTCCAGGTCGGTTTCGAAAGCATGATCAATGAGCGGATGGGTATCTACTTCGACGTCAAGAAAATCTGGCTCGATGCCGACGTCAAGGGCACATTGGGCGTCGGCGGGCCGTCAGCGACAGGTAGTGCGACGCTCGATCCTCTGCTTGTCGGGACCGGTCTGGTCTGGCGCTTCTGAGACACTTACTCCGGCAGCAGTTTCAGAGTATCTGTGCCGCAACTCCAAGGATGGGAAACACTGTGAAAATGGAACTCTACTACATACCTGCGGCCTGTTCGCTGGCTGCTCACATCAGTTGTCTGGAGGCGGAGATACCCACAACTTGCCGAATGGTCGTGATGGACCCGGCGGGAAACAAGGTCGATGGTGAGGACTATAGCAAGATCAACCCACTGGGTCTGGTCCCCACCATCGTCGATGGCGAGACCAAGATCTCTGAGGCTGCCATAGTGCTGCAATACATTGCGGACAAGGCAGACGGAAAACTCGGCAAGGTGACGGGAGATGAGCGTTGGAAGCTTCTTGAAACCCTGAACTTCATCTCTACAGAGCTTCACAAGACAATGGCGCCGTTGTTCCGTCCTGATCTGCCGGTCGAAGCCCGTCCTTTCTTCGAAAAAATGGCTGCCAACCGTCTGACCGAAGCAGAGAAGCGCATTGGAAGTGCCGGCTATCTTGTCGGCGACAGCTTCACCGTTGCCGACGCCTATCTCTTCACGGTGCTCGGTTGGTGCAACTTCCTCAAGATGGACATGTCTCCTTGGCCGAAGCTCGTCGAATACGCGCAGCGGATCGGTGGACGACCGGCTGTCCTGCAAGCTCTGAAAGAGGAAGGGCTCTTGTCCCCCGCCTGACGTAGGCTTGGGGTCAGGGTCTATTGATTTCGCCCGTGCAGCGTGATTCAGCCTCCGCAAGGAGGCTGAATTATGACCAACATATTCTGACTGACGGACGCGCAAATTGTCGATGACCACCCGGTCTGGCACGCCGTTGGTGGCAATCGCACGATGCAAGAACCGGCGCGCTGCCGCTAAGTCCCGATGCTCTGACAGTAAGAAATCAAGGGTTTTTCCGTTGCGATCCACGGCCCGGTAAAGGTAACTCCACCGGCCTTTCACCTTGATGTAGGTCTCGTCCACTCGCCAGGACTTAGCGGTCTGCCGCTTGCGGGCTTGCGCCTGCGCCGCGATCAGCGGTGAGAACTTTACTAGGTATTGTCACGTTAACGGGCTTGAGGTTGCGGGTTCATGGATCTGTGCGTAAGCGGTGTCGATGCAGACATTGAAAATCAGCTACAAGCGCCCCGTCTTGGTCTGACGACTGCCGATTTGGACGTTATCGAACTAAACGAAGCCTTCGCCGCGCAAGGCATCGCCGGTCCCGCCATCGTCGCAAACCTGCGCTCGTCCTTTAGCTGAAGCAGGGCAGGAACCATGGAGAAAAGCGCGGTCATCCTCGGGCTCTCGCGGCAAGCCAAGTTTCTTGGCCTGCCGATGCCCTATGCCATGGCAGTGGGAGCGATGACCGTGCTGCCCTTCATTCTGTTCAAGCCAGTCTGGTGGTTCCTGACCGCCCCGATCTGGTACGGGCTTGCGCGCGTAGCCACCAAGCTGAACCCGAATGGGCATCATGTCTTCGCGGTCATGATGCAGGTGACGCCGATGGCCATCCTGCGGAAAGGTCGGCGTCATGTTTCTTGAACGGGAGGGTCTGCGGGGCAGGGCGCGGGCATTGATCCCGGTGGACCCGAAGATCTATGCGCACCTGCCCTATGTCATCGAGCTTGATGACGAGGTGGTGCGTACGCGAGACAACGGGCTGATGATCTCGCTGGAGGTGACCGGCATCGACGGGATCACATCCGGGTCTTCGGCCATCACCGCCCTGCGGGCCGGATTCGCCCACTTTCTCGACACGCTGGATGAGCGTTTCAGCTTCTATTTGCACCGGATGATGCGTTCGGCCAACGCCCAGCTGAAACCCATCCACGGCCAAAGCTTTGCCGCCGACATCGACCGAGCATGGGGCGCCGAGCTGCAGCGCCGCAATCTGCAGGAATCGGTGCTCATCCTGACAGTGGTCCGGCGCCAAGTTACGCCGCTGGTCGTGCCGTTCTTCGGCAAGGCGGCAGCAAAGGTCTGGGGCGAGGATACCGACCGCAGGTTGGAAGAGTTGCGCGAAGTGGTTTCGATCCTCGAGACCGGTCTTGGTGTGAAATCCCACCGCCTCAAGATCAGCGATGGCAGCCTGATTGGTTTTTGTGCCTCTCTTCTGACGGGCGAGTTGCGCGGCAAATCCCGCAGCCCCTTTGGGATCATCGCTGAAGATGCCAGCGATGCCGCCATCCATTTCGGCAAAGGCCAGTTCACGGTGGAGGAGGGGGCAGACACGCCGCGCGTCGGCGCCGTCCTCTATGTCAAATCCTACGCCACCTCGACTTGGCCCGGCATGCTTGATGCACTTGGGGCCAGCCGCGACACCATCATCACGCACAGCTACACGCCGATTGAGCGCGGCAGTATCACCGAGCGCGTGAAACGCCGCATGGCCCAAATGCGGGCCTCCGAAGACATTGCCGCGACGATTGAGGCGCAACTCTTCGAGGCTGCCGACAAGTCGGAAAACGGCGAGCTCGGGTTTGGCATCCACCAGATGACGATCACGGTCTTTGCTGGCGATCAGGCAGCACTCGATACCGAGGTCGCCCGCATCCGCGGCATCGCCCATCAGAACGGCATGCGCTTGGTCCGCGAGGTCACGGCACTCGAAGCTGCGTTCTTCGCCATGCACCCCGGCAATATGGATTACCGGGCACGGGACATGACGGTCTCGTCCTTGAACTTTGCCGACATGGCGGCACTGCATGCGGCTGATACCGGGACGGAAGCCGCACGCTTGCCGTGGCAAACGCCGCTGACGCTGTTCCAGACGCTGCAAGGCTCGCTGCACCGGTTCAGCTTCCATGAACCCGGCGATCCGATGGCGGAGCCGACAAACGGCCACACACTCGTCCTGGGCAAGTCCGGCGGCGGCAAGACCACGACTGTCGCCTTCCTCGCAGCCCAGGCCCAACGAGCAGGGGGCCGAACGATCATCTTTGACAAGGAAGCCGGCCTCAAAATGGCTGTGCGCGCCCTTGGCGGTCGCTATGCCGAAATCCGTGCCGGACGTCCGACCGGGCTGAACCCGCTCGCCACGGAGTCTGGAGAGCGAGGCGAAGCATGGTTTCTGGATTGGCTGGTCGCACTTCTCGAACAGCGCAGCGGGCCGATGACACCCTTGCAATCCGAAGCCCTCAAGTCAGCGATTTCCCAGAACGGCAAAGCCCGGCAAGGGTTGCGGAATTTCCGCGCGTTTCAGGAACTCTTCGGCGATGTCGGCGACGGCCTCGATCTGGCGCAGAGGATCAGCGAATGGGAACCCGAAGGGCGGTATGGCTGGGTCTTTGGCGAGGCAGACGAGCCGGTGGTGGATTTCACCAGCCACGATGTGACGGCCGTCGATCTCACAGAAATCCTCGATCTCGGCACCGAGCGCACCGCGATCCTCGGCTATCTCTTCCGCCGCACCGAGATGCTGATCGAAGAAAAGCGCCCGACGCTAATCCTGATCGACGAGACCTGGAAGGTTCTCGACGACGAATACTTCGCCAAGAAACTCGCGGAATGGTTGGTGACCGCGCGAAAGAAGAACGTCGTCGTGGTGATGATGACCCAGTTTCTAAGCCAGATCCGGGGCTCGAAAGCCCGATCGATTCTAGACGCGCTACCGAACCAGCTTCTGTTCCCGAACGGCGAAGCGGCCAGTGCCGATTACGACGGCTTCCGGCTGACCGACGGCGAGTTGGATTTTGTCCTCAGCCCAATCCCGGGCCAGCGCATGGTGCTGTCGCGCACACCGCGCAGTTCGACCGTACTGAATGTCGATCTCAAAGCTCTGGGGCCACTTTTGACAGCACTTGGCGGTGGTCAAGCCGGACTGAATGCCTTTGGTGCCGACTACGCCGCGCGGCCAAAATTCTGGAAGGAATGATTGTCCAATGAAATCACTATATTACATAACCTTGATTATGCGTGACTTACGCTGTTTCGTGTCATGGTGTATTGACGGTCATCGCTACTCGCCCTAGTAGCATTTGCCACACCAAGTACCCGGAACTGCATGCAAATTGGTCCTCTGTCTCTAAGCACCGATTTTCGATTTTTCTGCTCCCTCACCTTCGAATGTAACATATATCGCGTGGCGATATTTCGTGTACCGTGTCCGTTTCGCGGGCATGAACTTGGGGTCTGATGCCGGAGGGGGCAGAATAGT
>NZ_JHEH01000023.1 GCF_000715505.1 Thioclava dalianensis | reverse complement strand
AGATCAGGCGCTATACGAAGCCGAAAACGACCAGTCCTAAAAACCCCGGAGGCACCATGAACCCCACGACCGGAGGCCGATATGGCGCTTGAATTTGAGAGTGATGTCCCGCCGGAGACTACCGGATTCATGCTGTGCAAAATCGTCGGAGACGACGACCTGAAAATCGCAGAGGCGGTCACATTCGAGAAAGGACGGCCAGCGGTCATGACGACCCTGAACCGGGCCAGCATTTCTGGCCATGTCGGCGGCGGCATCGACGGCCACACCCGCTTCTGGGCTGACCTGCTCGACGCCGACGGCGACACCATCGGTGAAATACGCCTCGACAGCGGAAGCTGGAACGCCCTGAGAACCCGCTGGATGCGCTGCTCGATGCAGCGGCCCAGCTAACGCCGGAGGCACCATGCCAAGGAAGAACGCCCGCCCAGCTGCGAAGAAGGCAGCGAAGCGCAGATCCGAAAACGCGGCGAAGAAACACAAGCAGCGCCGCCATATTCCCCCGCAGACCATGGCAATGCATGGGGCTGCCATTGCCGCCATGTCTACCTTTGCGGCCCGCAACCTTGCCATGCGACGTGACCCCGAAATCAACATCATCATCAATGATGATCCTCAAGATCTCTACGAATCCTAAAAACGCCGGAGGCCAAGGACAATGCCAATCCGCCCCGAGAACCGAAGTCGATACCCTGACGACTGGAACGCCATCAGCGCGCGGGTCCGCGAGGAAGCCGGGCAGCGGTGCGAATGGTGCAGTGTGGAGAACGGCGCGACGATCTTGCGCGGCAGCGACAATCAAGACGGCGCGTCGCTGCCCGCATACCGCTACGCAGATGCGTCGGCACACGACCACTCGTTTCATGCGCAGACTGGAGAGCCGATCCCGGGCGCGGATTGGGACACCTTCGACCCCAACGCGCGCGGTCCGGTCAAGGTCATCCTGACCGTCGCGCATCTTGACCATCAACCCGAAAACTGCGCGCGCGACAACCTGCGCGCCCTCTGCCAAGCCTGCCACAACGCCTATGACGCGCCGATGAGGGCGAGAGGCATCGCAGAACGGAAGCGGGCGAAGCGCGCTATTTCCGATCTTTTCCCCAAGCCCAACTAACTCCCCCGGTGTTTCAGACTCGTTTTCCGGCGCGGGCCAGCATGGCCCGAACCCAGCCTCCGCAGTACCCGGGCCGCTCATGGCAGAGGAATTGGCGATGGTCCCTCACTGCGGCCTCAAAGTCGCGGCGGGTGTGTCTCGATTTGCTGGCATCGGTACCCTTCGTAGCGGCACACCCCGCGCACATTTGAGGTAGCGTTGCAGGGTTCATTCGAGCAAGTCTGCGCAGCTGCTGGCGGCTGATCTTCGGAGCTTTGCCGTTCGGCTCGTATGAAAGGCATGACACGCCAGCGCCATCGTCCTGTACGAACCCATTTTCAGGCCAAGGCGCACCGTCTCCAGAGAGGTGTTCAATCATCGACTCGCAAATATCGCACCCCGGCATACGAGCACAGGCTGCGCATGTCACTTTCCAGCAATCCTGCCAGTCGGCCTCGTCTTGCGGCTTGTACGGTTCGCACGGCATCATGACATCTTCACTACCAGTCCGCGCGCTTTTTGATCTCAGCATCACGCTGTTTGCGCAGATCAACGGCGCGATCACGCAGCTTGCGGTTCTCTTCGCTCAGGCGAAAGACTTCCTTGATGCCCGCATCCATTTCGCGCCCAAGCGTCATGATCATCGCGCTGGCCCGGCGCTCGATGTCACTGGCATAGTCATGATCTAAATCAGCGATGAGTGCTGCGCGATCATCTGGCCCACAATCGACATATTTGGATATCTTAGGGGTTTCCACTGGCTTCATACCTTTCACTTGTCGCCCTCCTTCACTTGGTGCTTCGCCGCGCGCGCTAGAGCGATAGCTTCGCGCGCATTCACAACAGGGTTCACGCGCTTTGCGGCCAGCGCACGGCGGTGCTCAATCTCCAACCGCTCGAATATCGGCTCATAGGCTGGAGAAATGCCGACAAGGACCGCGACGATCTCAAGAGACCGCTCAATGCGGCCGAGATCCCTGCCCCGGATATTCTCGGCCCGGCTCATAGCGGGATCACCTCACCGCTCTCTAGCTTCATCAGCCCATCCCCAGCGCGGATTTGTCGTAGTCATGCTGCACCCATCATACGGTCGATTGCGTCGATCTCGTGATCCACGAACTTGCCGATGTAGTCGGTCTGGTGGGCGCGAAACCGACTGCACCAGTCTTTGCGCCGCGCCGCGTGCAGAACTGCGCGCTGGCTGATGCCAAGGCGCTGCGCCACTTCCTTCATGGTGATGTCCCAGCCAATGGGGTTGCATATGGCCCAGATCCTGAACTCTATCGCCATGTGCTTCGCTTTGAGGCGTGCGGTCATTTCTTCCATCCCTGCTTGATTACTCGGCCCGTGGCACGGTCGATCACCGAGCCGTCGAGCATCTTTTTCAGACCCGTAGCCTTTGACCCCGGCACCGGATTCCGCGTCGGGCGGAAAGTGCCGTCGTGCTTTTTCTTCACCCGCTTCGCCTTCGCGATCCGGGTTACATCGGTCTTGGTTTTCTCTTTGTGGCAGTGGCAGTGAACGGGGCGCATGTTCGACGGATCATCGGCACCACCCAGAGCGAACGGGATGACGTGTTCGACTTCCCAATCCTCGCGGGCCGAATTGATCCTCTCCTCGCAGAGGTAGCAGAGGTAGCCGTTCGCTTGCAGAACGTCTGCCCTCTGCCACTTCGTGAGGCGCTTTCGCTTGCGCCCCTCCACTTATGCCCCCTGATCCCGATAGAACTGCACTTCCTCCATGATCGAGGCGTGGATCTCAGGGGCCTCGACCTCGGCGCGCTTGATACCTTCCTCGTGCTGTTTGAGGACGGTATCGACATCACCATCGAGAAGATCGCCACCGATCTTGTTGCGCAGCTGGAGCGCCCACGAGAGATCTTTCTCAGGCTCCTCCTTGCCCCGTTTGGAATGCTTCAAACCGCCGTCATCATGCTCGGGCTCGGGATCTTGATCAGCCTCGGGCGCGCTCTCCTGCTTCTTGGCGGCAGGTTTGCGCTCTTCTTTCTGCTCGTCCTTCGGCGCGGCGTCCTGTTCCGGGGTCACGTCGCGCATCTTTGGTTCGGCCTTGGTCTTTTCGGCAGAACGCTGCTCTTCCTTCTCTGGTTCGTCGGACTCGTCCTCGATCTCGCCATCCATATTGATCGTCACGCCATCGGTCGGATCCATTGCGAACGCGGCATAGTCAGCGCGGTTTTCATCGATCTCGACAGCATCGCGGAACTCGACGGAGAGCGGGAGATATTTGGATAGCGCACGGATGGCGGTCTTCTTCGCCATCTCGTCCTCATAGGCCACCCACGGGTGCGTCTTCTCCTTCCCGTAGCGCACCGCCGACTGATAGCCCTGCGACCCGTCGCGGATCTTCATGATGTGCGCCCACGGCAGGACCACATAGGCATGGCCACCATCCTTGAACTGCGCGATCGCGTAGGCATCGAGCTTTTCGCCCTGCTGCGGGCCGGGCTGGTGACGCAGCTTGGCATCCGTCCCTTCCTCGTAGAGCCAGAGCTTGTCATCGCTGTAGTGGATGTTCGCGGAGATCGAGGTGATATGACCGGAACGGCGTGCAAGATCGATCAGCCCCTTGTATCCGACGATCACCTGAACCTCTGTGATGTTCTTGCGCTTGTTGTCGAACGGAACGAGATAGGCATGGCCCAAGATCGTGTTCGGTTCGAGCCCGAGCGAGGCACATTGCATCATCGCGCCCAGGAAGGAGATCGGCTCGCACTGTTGCAGCTTCGGCGTCGTGCGGATCGCATTCGCCACCACGCGCATCATGCGCTCTGGGGTGAGGTGCTTCGCCGCGACGGCTGCCAGCTGATCGCGGGCCCCTTCATTCTTCAAGAGCCCCTGCACATTGCTGACTTGGCGGAGCGGTGTTTTTGTAAGGTTCATGCTCATGCTGCCACCTTTTTCTCATTGAGCTTGAAGCCAGCGGGCGCGACTTTCTCGCCCTTCTGGGAGCGCACTTCCGCGTTCGCGAGCCGTGTCAGGAGCTCGGCAACCTCTGGATTCTCGCGGAACGCCATGAATGCGTGATTGATGTTCGTGATCTCGCATTCATAGACTTTGCGCAGCGACATCGAGCGGCCTGCGCCGGTCGCGCTGCCCGCCTTCGCGGTCTTCGCCTTGGAGGCAGATTTCACCGCCTTCTCGGCTTCCTTGATCGCGTCAGCGGCATCGACCTCGCCCGACACGTCATTGCGCGTCTCAGCCGCGGCGGCGGCGCGGCGAGCCTCTTCGAGCTTGGCCTCTGCCTCGGCCCGCGCGGCAGCCTGCTCGGCGGCGATACGCTCGTTCTCCTTCGAGATCCAAATCGCCTGCATCGCCTTCATGTCGTCAGCGACCTTTTCCAGCTTCGCGGTGAGCGAGGTGTATGCCTTTTGCACTTCCTTGCCGCGATCATCGTGGATCTTCTTGTCGGCCTTGCGCTGTTCCTCGACCTTCTTGTAGAGCCCACGCGCGCCGGTCACGAAGTCAGTCAGGCGTTCGGATTGCTCTTTCGTGGTGATCTCCTTGAGATCCTTCCATGCTCCGCAGGCATCGCAGAACGCCATCACGTTGTTGCCCAGCGTGGCATGGGCGGTCACGTCATAGGGGGGCGGATCGGCCTGCTTCGCGGCTTCGGCTTTCGCAGCTTCAACCTTGTCTTCGAGCTCGCCAGCCGATTTGACGGGCGGCAGGACGGGCAGGATCTCGGGCGGGTTGTTGTGGCCCCGGTCGGGCAGGGTTTCATGGGATGTCATGGTCGCATCGGTTCCTTTGTGAGATCAATTTCCTTCATCACTGCCCGCATCTCGGGCAGCGTCTCTTTCATTGCGATCAGGGCGTCATGTTCGCCGCGTGTGATCGGGTTCTTGCAAACGCGGCTCCATGCGTTTTCCGCATTGCGCCGTTCCCCGTCGATCTCGCACCGATAGGTTTCCGGCTGAGCCAGTTCGCCGGTCTCTGGATCGATCTCGCGCTCGACCCAAATCCGCGCCGCAACCCAAGGCCCCCCCTTGACCAGCTTGGTCTTGAACCAGCCGCATTCTGGCTGGCCGTCATGGAGCGGCGGATCCTCACCGGCCAGCGCGGCGCGGTGCCACGCGTAAAGTTCCATGATGGGGGTCGGCTCACGCATTCTCTTCGACGGCCTCCCGGGCGAAGAGTTCGCGGTTTTTGTCGAGATCTATAAAGTCGTCGCAGGCCCGGCGCAGCTTGTCGGATGCAGCTGCAATGGTCGAAATGACGGACACCCGGATCCCAGCACGCTGCAACGCTTCGACAAGCGGCACATAGGCGCCGTCGCCGGTCCACAGGTGGATTTCATCAACACGCCCGATCATGCCAACGGCAATCAGCGTGATATCAACCCGCACATCTGCATCGCGCAGGCTGACATGCCCATCATCAGAGATGAACTCTTTCCCGGCGCGACGCACGACGCGGAATCCATTATACTCCAGCCAATCGAGCAGCTTCGCGATTGGATTGTGGTGATCATCGTCTGGGCGCGTACCAGTCGCATAGTACCGAGCAAGGCAATTGTAGCGGTTGTGATAAGCCGCATAGACCTTGCTCCAGTCGATGCCAAAGCATGATGCGCGCGCTGCGGAAAAGGTATTTGCCCCGTCAACGATCATCGCGACTCTATTCTTGTCAGACATCATTCCCTCTAAATTTATTTGTCGAATGATAGCTTGCTGCCATCGGATGACGCCCCCGCGAGGGCGCACACCGATGGCTCACCGCAACAGCGACAAGGGATCGATGATGATCAGAAACTGAATGACGATCATGCTGATGGAGCCGCCGAACATTCCGGCTGCGACCGGCGCAAACCAGCTCGGCATGCAACCGCGCTCGCGCTCCAATTCCATTCTGGCCTGACGGGCTAGGTCATAGTCGCAGCGCCCGGCACCATGATTGACGAGGCAGTGAATCGCCTCCTCCTTGGTCGCGCGGGAAATGTGGCTGCGGGTCTCGCTATGCAAGAGACGCCGCGCAACCTCCTGTGACATCACGGCAGGGTTGCGCGGCGGTCTGTTTTCCGGGTTCATATCTGCTGCTCCTGTTCCTTATTTGGAAACATTAGGCGCAGGACTTCATCCGGTCAATGCAAAAGTTTCTTTATTGGATACTATCGCCGCCAGAGGTTAACGCCAGCTCTGGCGGAACAGCGACAACAATTTTGCTGCACGAGGCCAACTTTTGGTCAAACACCGATTCGTACCACCGGGACAGAGCGTGGATATGGAACAGCCCGGGCTCCGATCCATTGCGGACGGTCCCGATCATCGTCTGACCGCCCTCGATCTGCGCGATGCAAGGTTTACCGAGATCTTCCGGATCTACACCATCGCGATTCTCGTCGTAGAACACGACCGTCCCGCGCTCCCATGCGGGCGTAATGTTCTCGCTGGCGATGATCGCGGCACACAAGTCATGCCCCCTGATTATGGCAGGAATCACGATGTCAGGCAGCAAACCAGCCTCCAAATGCGTAATCACACCCCCAGCCGTGACGGCATATTTGGTCTGCGCCGTCGAAAGATGCGCGTTCGGCAGGGGGTAGCCAGTGATCTTTGCGATGGCGAGCATTTCCTTTGCCAGAAACTCGCGGCTGCCGTTGAGCATCTTTGATATCTTGCTCTTTTGCGTCCGAATGCCGGTTTCCCGCTCCAGCGCGGCGGCCAGATCCGTCTGGTTCATGTCGGCATGCGCCATCGCGCTACGGCACCAGTCTTCAATCTCGTTCATTAGTTTTCCTCGAAAAATACGGGCCTCAGTTACAGGCCTATCATGGCATCAAAAAACATAGTTGCGAAATAAGCATCTTTAGTTGTTGATCAAGAGTTCCTAAAACAGATACACAATGCTGCACATACGTGTCTATTCTACCAAGAGCAGAAACAACGGGGACTCTATGGCAGACCAACTCGAAGCAGCAAAGGCTCTGATCGAAAATTTGGGAGGCCCGACAAAGGTCTCCGAATCGCTCGGGCTCCACCGATCCACTGTTCAACGCTGGGTCATGACATTCGACAAAGGCGGGCGGTCCGGCGTGATCAAGAGCACTCAGCTTTCGCGGCTGTTCGCTCTCGCTGACAGCGCTGGGGTGCAATACGACCGCGCCGACTTCGTGCCGCGTGCGGGGCAGATCTGATGGCGATCATCAAGACCCTGCCCTTCACCGTCACCCTGCCCTTTCCCGGGCATTGCCTATCACCGAACAAGAAGCAGCACCCAATGCAGCTGCACCGGGCGCGCAAGGCATACAAGACGCATGCTGGTCAAGAACTGGTTGCTCAGGGCATCCGGCGCATTAAACATGATGGCAGCCCGATCACGGTTTCCATGCGCTTCGTACCGCCGGGAAACTTCCCATATGACCGAGACAACCTGACATCGCGCATGAAATCCGGTCTCGATGCGATCGCTCACGCGATTGGCGTCGATGATTATCTGTTCCGGCCACAACCACCAATCCTTGATCCAGCCGAAGGCCGAAAGGCCGCGCGCGTCGAAGTGACTCTGTCACGCGAGGTCGAGCATGACAGCTAGCACCGAGGACAACAGACCAAAGAAGCGGGTGACGATCCCTTTCACACCGTGGAACCCAGAGGCGGCGCATCTCTTGACGCCGCAACAGAAATTAGCGGATCGGACCGAGAAGAAGCCCGCGCGCGTTCCGCCATCAGAGCGCCTGACTGCCCCGCTGCGGGATGTCCTGCAGCACTATCCCGGCGTTCACACCCCAAAAATTCCCGAGATCCTGCGCAAGCGCCACGACATCGAGGCGAACGCGGAACGAGTGAGACACGTTCTCTACGCGATGCGGAGCCGCGGGGAAGCCACCTCAGAACCAGATATGAGCATCAGACCGATCACGGATCGCTGGTGGCTGGCAAAGGCCTAACCAATGAGCAAAACCCCATACATGCAGCTATGGGTGCCGGACTTCATCGCTGACGTGCAAGAGCTCGATGCACGCGAAGTCGGCGCCTACATCCTCCTACTCATGTCGATGTGGCAGCGAGGCGGAAGCCTGCCGAACGACCACAAAAAGCTACAGCGTGTCGCGCGGATCTCGCGCGGCTGGCCGAAGATATGGGAGGCGATCTGCCCCTATTTTGAGATCAGCAACGGCAAGGTATCGAATGAGCGCCTGCGCAAAGAACTCACGAAAGCGCGCAACAAGTCCGAAATTAATTCCGAGAATGGCGCGCTCGGCGGTAAAGCTAAAGCATTGAAATATAACGAAGCGACTCTAGCGAACGCTAGAAATTCGCCAAAGCAGCCAGAACCAGAGTCAAAGGTAGGTGGTGGTGGTGCGCGCGCGCACACGCGAGGCGAGAAATCCCCATCAGCTGATGCCACATGGCGCGAGCGGATCCTTCGGACCATCGGCGTCCCTGATCCGGTGTCCGGTCTCACGGGCCACGGCGGGCGAATGCTCGGCACACAGACCGACATGCTGGAGGCCGGGCGGTGGTCAAACGACCTTGGACTGAGCCACGAGGAAATCCTCACCACAATTGCCGAGTGCATGCAGACGAAGCGCGACGGCCTTCCCAGCAAATTCTCATATTTCACCGCGCCGATGCGCCGTCTTGCAGCGGAAAAGCAGGCGCTTCCCCTCCAACCTGCCGAAGGAGATCTCCATGGACCCCAATCTTCCATCAGCGCGGGCGCAAGTCGTCACCCCAGAAGCGGCGGCGCGCATCATAACCTGCTCGCAGGCTTTTCGCGGGCAGCGGATCGGTTCGAAGACTGAGGCCGATCAGCTGCGCGCACAGGTGGACGAGCTCAAGCGGCCCGCGCCGACCAAATGGATCACCGCGCGGATCGCAACGCTCCTGACGCACTATTTCGCCGCCGACATTCCGCCACAGGTGCAAGAGGCCATTGCTGCCGATTGGGTCGCGGCGCTGCGTGGAAACCCCGCATGGGCTATCGCCCGGGCCTGTCAGTGGTGGATCTCCGCCGAGAACACCGCGCGCCGCAAGCGCCCGCTCCCGGGCGACATCGAGGAGCGAGCCGCAATCGAGATGGGGCCGGTGCGTGTGGCCGAGGCGGTTCTGGGGTTCGGCATCAAGTCGCGCCCAGAAATCGACCACACCCGAGAGCCCCGTGGCGGAGAGATCCCGCTCGAACGGCGGCGCGCGCAGTCGCAGGAGCTGCTTGGCAGCGCTGTTTCGTGGCCGGAGGCGCGGCGGGAGTCAAAGGGCGAAAAATGAACGAGATCCACCCAGCACAGCGCGCGCGGGAGCGCGGCATCACATCGGTGGATGGGCTCACGCTGGTGCGGGCGATAGAGCGCGCGATCCGCGCAAAGGATGACAAGCTGGTTGAGCGCGTCATGCCAGCTGCGGGCGGCGGCTTCATCTATCGCTTCCGCGTGCCAGTCGAAGGGATCTTCTACGCGATCTCGGAGGAGCATGGCCGGGTCCGCACGATCATCACCCAAGAAATGCTGAGATATTACAAACGCCGCCGCAGGTTTTCGAAGAAAAAACGGGACCGGAACAGAGGGTCAAATCCATGATCGAGCATATCGTCAACATCTCGGGCGGTAAGGACAGCACGGCGACATACCTCCTTGCAATCGAGCGCGGGCGCCCTTTCCGCGCGGTCTGGGCCGATACGGGCCATGAGCATCCGGCGACGGTCGATTTCATCAAGGACTTGTCGCGCAAGACGGGCGGGCCGGAGATTGAGGCAGTTCGCGCAGACTTCACCGAGCGCATGGCGAAGAAGCGTGCGTTCATCCAGCGCAAGTGGGCCGAACACGGCGTGCCAAGTGATCGGATAGAACGGGCTCTTGATATCATTCAGCCGACTGGAAATCCGTTTCTTGATCTGTGCCTCTGGAAAGGACGTTTCCCATCAGCCGGCGCGCAGTTCTGCACGCAGCATCTCAAGATCGAGCCCGTCGAACATGTTTTGACGCCAGCCCTTGAGCATGGCGACGTGGTGCAATGGCTTGGCATCCGCCGTGCAGAGAGCAGGCGCCGGGCTGACACGCCGCGCGTTCGCCGCGTCCGCTGGATCGAGCCGAAGCGAAGCATGATCTATTTCGCGCCGATAGCACATTGGGGCTGGAATGCGGTCTTTTGGATGCATGAGCGACATGGCATCGATCCGAACCCGCTCTACGGGCTTGGTGCATCCCGTGTCGGGTGCTGGCCATGCATCAATGCCAGAAAGAGCGAGTTGAAGCTGATCGGGCAGCATGACCCAGAGGCTATCGCGAAGCTCATGGAATGGGAGGTTCTTGTGGCGGAAGCATCCAAGCGGGGCGCGGCCACGTTCTTCGCCAGCGATACGACACCGGAAGGCGCGGCAGCAGCGAAGCGCGGAGAAACAGGCGCAACTGGAGAATACCGGTTTCCACGAGCCGACGAGGTATTCGAGTGGGCGAAGACAGATCGCGGCGGGCGTCAGTATCCCATGTTCGAACCTGCTTGTGCCTCGGAATACGGGATGTGTGAATGATGACCGCCGCAACCAAACCCAAGGTGATCATCTCTCGCGACCTGAAAACCGCCGTCATGTCGAAAGGGGCATGGCGCAGCAAGATCCGCGCATCTGATCTGCCCGGATGGCTGAATTTCTACACCAAGCTCGCGGCCCGCCGCCCAGGTGTTTATGGCGCGTGGATCGATCCGATCAAGAAGGCAATCGCCCTGATGGAGGCGACATGATCGATCCTAACCAGATCACCCGCGAATGGATCGAGATGCGACCGTTCGGCGGCTTCCAGATGATCATGGCAGATCCGCCGTGGAGGATGGAAACATGGTCAGATCGAGGGGCGACCAAGAAGGGTGCGCGTGGCCAATATGAGTGCCAAGGGCTGGATTGGATCAAGGCGCTCCCGGTAGGCGATGCGCTTGCGGCTGACCACTGCGTACTCTGGCTATGGATCACCAATCCAATGATCCCGCAGGGGCTCGATGTGCTGGCAGCGTGGGGCTTCACCTTCAAAACGGCTGGCCATTGGGTCAAACGCACGACCCACGGCAAGCTCGCCTTCGGGACCGGCTACATCTTCCGGTGCGCGGGCGAACCCTATCTGATCGGGACGCGCGGAAAACCGAAGACCTCGCGTTCGGTGCGCTCCGTGATCGAGGGCAAGGTGAGAGAGCATTCCCGCAAACCTGACGAGGCATTCATCGAGGCAGAGCGGCTGATACCTGATGTCCCGCGCGTCGAGCTGTTCTCCCGTCAGAAGCGAGCAGGCTGGGTCACATGGGGAAATCAAACCGAAAAATTTGGAGCGCAGAATGGCTAAATACTACTACCCGGATGACGTTGTGATCTCGCATGAAAACGGACAGCGCACAGCGCGTCTTGCGTTCAGTGTCGAGATCCTTCCAGACCAAACCATTTCGATCAGGACAGAAAAGCCGGTCAGGTGGAATGGAGTAGATCTTATCTATCTTCATCGTGCCGTTGAGGACATCTGGTTGAGGGCGCGGGATCGCTATCGCGCAGGAGTAATTGAGGCCTTCCTCAGCAAGCACCCGCTTGTCGCTAAATCTCGCAAGAGAGAGCAGGCATACACGGCTGAAACGGGCTGCACCCTCTCTGATGGGATCTCAAAATATCGAAAATGGGAAAAACTTAAATACGGCAACTGTGTTTAAGCGGAACGACAAGCTCGCCAATGTGCAGCAATAGTTGCTAATTTAGCAACTTTTCTGTTTACGGTGCGATTTTCTCGCACTAGAAAAGTGACATGAGGCGGCGCTCAGCGCAGGCCGACAGTCACAGGAGACAGAAATGCAGACCAACAAACACAGCATAGACGGCGCGACCGATCTCAACGGCTTGACGGAGATCTATGAGGCGTACTGCGCCGCCTATGGCCTCGAACTGATCAGCGCCGACGAGCAGCTTCTTCGGCAGATCGAGGCCCGGAACCATGAGCGCGCCGACTGGCTCCGCGCCTTCTGCGCCCGCTGGGAGCGCATCGAAAGCGATCAAGTGGAGGGCGCGCAGTGACCTTCGAGGACATCATCGGCGGTCTCATGATCGCCATCATCATCATTGCTGGCAGCTTCATTGCTTGCGGTCTGGGGATCTGAGCGATGAACCAACTGGCATTCAGTTTCACCGCCGAGCGCCCGCTGCGCGTCCTGATCGCCTGCGAATGCTCTGGCGTCGTGCGCCGCGCCTTCGACGCTCTCGGGCATGACGTTTGGTCCGTGGACAAGAAGCCCGCCGAGGACCGCAGCAACCGACACATCACGGGCGACGTGCGCGATTACCTCAATGACGGCTGGGATCTGATGGCGGTGATGCATCCGCCCTGCACCCGCCTGTGCAACAGCGGCGTGCGCTGGCTCGACAGGCCCCCGAAGAACCCACCCGCCGACTGCACCGACGAAGAGGCCGCAATCTGGCCACACCTGTCCGAGAAAGAGCAGCTTGAAATGATCTGGCAGCACCTGCGCGCCGGGGCCGATCTGTTTTCGGATTGCTGGAACGCCCCCATTGAGCGCATCGCCGTCGAGAACCCCGTGATGCACCGGCATGCGAAGGCGCTGATCCGCAATTTCGAGCCGCAGGCGCAGAGCGTACAGCCATGGCACTTCGGCACCGACGAGGACGGCCCCGACAACGAGCGCAAGCGCACATGCCTCTGGCTCAAGGGGCTGCCGCAGCTCCAGCGCACCGGCACGCTCGATGGCACCACGGCGCGCTCCAGCGTGCATCACGCATCGCCCGGCGAGAACCGCGCCACCGAGCGTTCGCGCTTCTTCCCCGGAATGGCCGCAGCCATGGCCGCACAGTGGGGCGGATACGCCCTCGATCAATCCCAACTCGCAGCCTGAAAGGACGCACCATGAACAACCCCGCCATCGCCCTTGCCCGCGCCTTGCGCGCGCTGGGCCACACCATCCCGATCACGGATCTAGCCGAAGCCATCGACGCAGCCGGGATCACCAGCGCGCCGCCCGAGCCCGCCGAATCCGTTTGGAATTTCGAGATCAACGCCGCCCCGCACGGCCAGATCATTGCAGCCGCTTCCAAGGGGATCGTGACCCTCTCCAACTGGCTTCCGAAAGAGGCCCGCTGGAACCGATTTTCCAAGGATCACCCGCCGCTCGCATGGGCACGCTGGCCCGACCACCCGCACAAGGAGCAAGACGCATGAAATCCAATCTTCTAGACCTCAACGTGATCTTCCAGACCCAGACCGAGCGCGCGGTCTGTGTCCGCACCGAGGAAGACGGTCGCGATATCTGGATCCCCAAGAGCCAGTGCGAAATCGAGCCGGTCGAAGGCGACGAGCTTTCCCGCGGCTGCCTCGCCATGATCATCGCCCCCGAGACAGTTCTGTTCGAGAAGGAGATGATCTGATGGAGGCCTCAGACCTCGCGCGCCAGCGCAAACTTGATGCTGTCTATCGCCATACCCACTCGGATTACAAAGGCGAGATCAACGGCGTTCGCACAATCATGGTCTATCGCAACGGCACAACGCTCGTGGCCCTTGATGACCTCACTGATCAAGAAATCAATGACCGGCTTCCGAAGGGGAAGAAATCATGAAGCGCCAGAAGAAGTATGAGCTCGTCGCCCAGATCAAAGCGATCCTGACGCGCCACAACCCACGCACCACCTTTCCGAGCCTCTACACCATGACCCACGATGACGCCGAGCATGTTCTCGCAGCTGTCGAAGCCATCGAGGCAAAGAACTCCCGTCTTGAGCGGGCAATTGAGCGCATCGCTACGCCGGAAGCCTTCTATGTAGCTACCTCGAAGGTGGACCCGGAAACTTTCGCACGGATGACTTTTGCAACCGAGATCGGCGCCGGTCACTCGATTGAGCAAGCAACCAACACGGCGGAACGCGAGACGAAACGCCGTTTCCCGCTACGCGAAGCCCAGATGGAGAAGGCCGCGACCGACGAGCAGGTGGCCGTGGTGAAGCCGCTGGAGTGGGCACCCGTAGATGGAGACCCTGATACGCTTACAGCCTTTGACTATACGATCATGCACGATTGGCACGGCTACCAAGTTTACCGTGGCGCAGTTTGCCTTGGAGATCCGTGGCCGAACTTGGGGAAAGCGCAGTCGTTTGTGCAAGAAGATGTAGAGCCCCGCATCCTCCACACCATCGACTTCCAGCCCGCCTCCGCCGTGCGCGCTGCGGCTCTCGGGGCGGCGGAGGCGCAGCGAGTAGATACCATTGCCATGTTGGATGGAGAGCCAGAATACCATGAAATGGGAATGGGGTGCGGTCTAGAGGACAGGGACATAACCGATAGATACGAGGCAATGCGCTTTGGATGGGAGCAGGCCATGGAGCGTACTTTTGCGGAACACATTAACCCAGCGATTGAAGTCCTCACCACCGCCGACGATGCCGCGTGGCTGGCCAAGCATGACGACGAGGTGATCGAGCGGTGCGCCAAGATCATCGACAAGCGAGCGGATGACTATCACCGCGAACATGGCTCTTGCGATCCCACAACTGGAGTGACGGAATACCCCGGCAATGGCGACGAGTGGATGGAAGAGTGGGAAGAGCTTGCGGAAGAGATCCGCGCCAGCAAGAAAGGAGCCACCCATGGCGAATGATCTACCCTCCCGCATCTTGGTCTGGCGCGGCTATCCGAAACTGGACCACATCGGAACTTGGGCGACGACCCGATACCCAGATGAAGCCGTTCCCTATGTGCCGGCTGATCGCGCCTTGCCGTGGAGAGACCAGCTTGAGCTCAAGCTCCTGGGCAAGATGATGACCGATCCAGCCGACTTCGGGCGCTTCGACACCTACTGGAACATCAAGGCATTCGTCTCCGACGAAATCACCTACGACATCGCCCGCGCGATCCTGCGCGACATGACCAATCGAAAGCTCTGCGACTTCCGCTCCGGCCTGTTCGATGAAGAAGGGATTGTGGCGGGAAGCGGATACGGCGTCACCGAGGCCGGGGCAAAGCACTACGAGAGCCTAATGTATTACCGCCCGCCAGAGCCGATCGTGAAGGTGAAGCCTCTCGAATGGACTGATGTCGAAGATCCTGACAGTCTGTTCGGGATCGTTGCTCGCGCGCCCTGTGTTTTTCCCGGCGATTTCGAGGAATATGTGATCTTTGACGACGCGCTGGCCGAGAACAGCGTCATCGAGGACGATAACACCTTCTGGTTCGACGGCAGGAGCAAGCATCCATCACTCGAATCCGCCAAAGCCGCCGCGCAAGCCGATTACGAGAAGACCATCCTTTCGGCACTTCATATCGGGGGTGATGCATGACCGTCTACGTTGACAACATGCGCGCCAGCTATGGCCGGATGAAGATGTGCCACATGATCGCGGACACCACGGAGGAGCTTTTGGAAATGGCCGACCGCATCGGAGTTGCGCGGAAGTGGCTGCAAAAACCCGGAACAAGACATGAGCACTTCGACATCGCGCTTTCCAAGCGGACACTCGCGGTTGAAGCGGGAGCCGTCGAAGTCTCGATGATGGATCTCGGTCGCATCTTGCGAGCGCGCCGCGAAGGGGGTGACGCATGAGCACGCCAGATCTCAAGCATTGCGCAGGGTGTGGAAAGCTGACCACTGGCACATGCGTGATGGATTGTGGCATATCTTTGTGCGGATCTCCCCTGTGTGACGACTGCCGTCATGTGTATCAGAAATACGGATGGACTCACGAGCCGCGCGGCAGCGGCAAGGTTCAACCGGACGAAATGATGGAAGCGCCAAATCTCAGGCATTGCCCTTTCTGCGGATCGCGTATGTCATCCTTCGCCGGGATGACTGAACTTGCATTCTGTCGCGGTAAGAACTCGTTCGCGGTGGAGTGCGACTGCGGGGCTTTGGGGCCGTTTAAGACTACCATGGAAGAGGCTGTGGATGCATGGGACACCCGCACCTACGACATCATGTCCGACCCGCGCGTGCAGGCGCTGGTGGGCTCGCTGCGCGACCTTGAGAAGCAAGCTACAACGGTCGGCAATCTTGGCGCTGTGACAGGCCCTCAATGGTCACGCCTGACAATGACTGTGCTGCTCGCCCGCGCCGCCCTCTCCGCAATCAAGGAGGGTCGTGATGGATAGGCGGACCTTTCTGGCGACAGCCAGCGCGGCAGTTCTGGCTCCTGTCCTGCCCGGTAAATCTGAGATGACCATCGGCATCGACTTCGCCTCCGGCCCGGACCAAACGGTTATACGATTTCTTGCCATCCAGCGCGGTGCCCTGCGAGAGGTTCATCGCGTCACTGGTATCCCGCGCCACCAACTTGGGGCTGATGGTATCGAGAGAGATACTTGGCAAGATCAGGTCGATGCGGGCCTTAGCGAAATTGTGCCAGATCGGAGCATGTCATGATTGACCGTGAGCGCGAAGAGGATTTGGAAACGCTATTGCACCACCTTCGGGCGGCACAGCGGATAATCGGACGCCTCAGATGGCGCGGCGCTCTGGTCGATGGCGTTGAGGCGCTGATAAAGAAATCACAGGGTCAGTTGCGCAATCTATGGCGTGACGCTCAGTCAGACTAGGAGCGACAGCTAACATGCACCAGCTGAACGAAGACGCCATCCCGCATCTGGCCCGCGCGATGATCTTCCGCCGTTCGATGGCTGACCACGCCCCCGGCAAGCATATGATCGAACTGCGCAATCAGGTCATCATCAGCCCGGTCGAGCCGAACGATATGGCCGATGCCAAGAGCCGGGCCCGGAAGATCATGAGCAGCCGCCCGAGCGACATGCCCGCAGATCCTGATGATCTATCCCTCCTGATCGACACGATCGCTATGCGTTATGGCCTGACCTCGCGCGGAGAAGCATGGCGCAAAATCGGGATCAACCCGAACCGAGGCCGCAACCTGTTCAGTCGCGGTCAAAACGCGATAGATTGGCCCATATGGTTCACCGCCCGCGCCTATGCGATGGGGTAGCAGCCCACACACCTTCGCACGCAGGCAGGCAGAATGAAGCGCGGCCACTATTCCAGTCTTAAATGCACGCGCTGCGGCCACGAGCGACTGGTCATGCTCGCAGATCTTCCGCCCGAATGGCTTGAGTATCCCGGGTGGACGATCAGGCCCGATATTCTCGCGCTCATGCGCTGCCAGATGTGCGGAGCCACGGGGAGGCCCGATGTTCGGTTCGGGTGGTCCTCTGGCGTTACCAATAGAACATAAAAAAGGGGGCCGATTTCTCGGCCCCTTTAGTTTGTGACAGTAGCAACAGGTAGGGCATGACCCCTGCCGGTGACTGCATCCTAACACACCATCCCTGACCCGCAATGCATCATGTTGCGGAATTGGCTATTCTGCTGCACAATATCCGCCACGAGTGGACGCAGGATGTAGCCATGGCTCCCCAAAAGAAAAAAAAGACCACGCCTGCCCGGGCGAAAACGACGCGCAAGAAGCTCGATGCGGATGCGCACAAGCGTCGTATGGCCTTTGCCGCTCAATACGTCATCGACCTCAACGCCGCCCAAGCAGCCATCCGCGCCGGGTATTCGGAAAAGGGTGCAAGGCAAACCGGCGCGCGCCTGCTGACTTATGCTGACGTGCAGGAAGAAATCGCCCGCCTGATGGCCGAACGTGCTGCACGGCTGGAGATCGAGCAGGATGATGTGCTGCGCCGCTGGTGGACGCAGGCCACGCTCGATGTCAACGAACTGGTTCAGAACCGCCACGGAGCCTGCCGCTACTGTCACGGGGCAGACCACGATTATCAGTGGAAGACGCGCCGCGAGTTCAACGAAGCCTATGACAAGGCCGCTCTGCCGTTCCTCAAGGGAATGACGCCCGATCAGCCGGAACACGCGCTGATCCAGAGCCGCGAGTATATCCACCCCAAGCTGCCGAACGACTTAGGGGGCTATGGCTACCGGCTCAAGGTGGCGCCGAACCCAGACTGCCCGGAATGTGGCGGTGACGGGATCTCCTATGTCCATGTGGTCGACACCCGAACCATCTCGCCCGAGGCGCGCATGGTCTATGAGGGGATGAAGGAGACCAAGCAGGGGATCGAGGTAAAGATCTCTGATCGCGGCAAGGCGCTCGAAATGGTCGCGCGTCATCTCGGCATGCTCAACGGCAAGGTGGAGCTCGACGCGAGTGCAGAGCTGCTTGAGGCTGCCCGGGCGCTGAACCTCGCGACCACCACCATCGCGCCCGGCGCTCTCTCGCTGGATGACGACGAGTGAACGCGATTGCGCCGACATATGCCGTCCACGAGGACGGAGGGCGCATTGTCCCAGCGCGCGTGCCTCTCAGCTTCAAGCCTGAGACGCCGCGCGAGCTACTGGACGCCTGCAAGGATATGCGCTGGCGCCTATTCTCCGGGTTCCTCTACAAGATCATGACCAAAGACGACGAGAACCAAGAAGGTTCCGTTGTCCCGTTCAAGCCAAACGCCGCCCAACGCAGGCAGATGCTTGATCTGCACTACCGCTCAATCATCCTCAAAGCCCGCCAGCTGGGGATGACGACACTGGCCGCGATACTTTGGCTTGATCACGCCATGTTCTGCGCCGACCAGCGCTGCGGCATCATCGCCCACTCGCGCGAAGACGCAGAGGTGATCTTCCGCGACAAGGTGAAATTCGCCTACAACAACCTGCCACCGGAACTGAAACGGCTCTTCCCGCTCAAGCGCGACAGCGCGTCAGAGCTTTTGTTCGCACACAACAACAGTAGCGTGCGTGTGGCCGTGTCGATGCGATCCGGTACGATTCACCGGCTGCACATCTCCGAGATGGGCAAGATCGCGGCCAAGCACCCGGAGAAGGCGCGCGAGATCGTCACAGGCTCCCTGCCCGCCGTGCCAAAGACCGGCATCGCCGTGATCGAAAGCACCGCAGAGGGCGAAGAAGGCGAGTTCTACGACATCGCCACCAAGGCCGAAGAGCGCGGCAAGGACCAGCTGACACCACTCACGCTGATGGAGTGGAGGTTCCACTTCTATCCTTGGTACATCGAGCCGGGATATGTCGCTGACCCGGCAAGCGTGAAGATCTCGCCCGAGCAGCACGAATACTTCGATGGCGTCGAGGTGGAGATGGGCGTGACGCTCTCCCTGCCACAGCGCGCATGGTGGGTATCCAAGCTCAACTCAGAAATGAGCGGTGACGCTCAGAAGATGTGGCAGGAGTATCCCTCGACACCCGAGGAATGCTGGAAGAGATCGACCGAGGGCACCTTCTACGCGCCGCAGCTGGCCAACGCGCGGGCTGAGGGGCGGATCACCATCATCCCCCATGTCAAACACGTCCATGTCCACACGTTCTGGGACATCGGCGCGGGCGACGGCACCGGCATCTGGGCAATGCAGCATGTCGGCGTGCGTCACCGCTTCATCCGCTACTTCGAGGATTGGGCGCAAGGCTACGAGCATTATGTGAACGAGCTCCGCGCGACCGGCTGGCTGTTCGGCGTCCATTACCTGCCCCACGACGCGATGCACCAGCGGCAGATGGAGAACCGTGTAGCCTCTCCCATGGAGATCCTGCAAGAGCTCGCGCCGGATTGGAATTTTACCATCGTTCCGCGCGTTCAGACGCTCCAGCAAGGCATCGACATGACCCGGGCGAAGTTTCCCGAGGCATGGTTTGACGAAGATGGCTGCGAAGAAGGCCTACGACACGTCGCCCTCTACCACAAGAAATGGAACGCCCGGTTGGGCCGTTGGTCGCACGAGCCGGAAAAGCTCGATGGCCACTCCGAAGCTGCCGACGCTCTGCGTCAGTGGGCACAGGGCTTTGATCCCAAGCTCCACACCTTCCCATCACGCCCAAGCAATCGAAAGCGCCCTAGGGGGGGCATGTAACCCATGAGCCTGATCGAACCGATCCTAGACCTCAATCTTCGCCATGCCGCGTATCGCCGTGGCTCGCTCGAAATCATCCTGACGTGGATCCTCACCACCGGCAGGCCATGCCTCGTTCTGGTGCCCACGCGCATGAGACCCAGCCACGAGGATGTCACGCCCTGCATCGTCCCGCTCGATAGCGTGTGGAAGTGGACCGAGGAAGTTGGCGATCCCGCTGAAGCGGCCAAGATGTCGCTGCAATTTGCCGATGCGCTCGGCTTCAACACTCTGGACCCGCGCACTGTCATGGCCATCGCGGCCGCCGTGCGCGACCACATTTCCGATCTGCTGCAAATGCCGCCCCTTTCTCTCGTAGCGGCGCGAGAGACCGTTGCCGATGTGATCGTGACCGATCTCGACACCGGCAAGACCAAAGAGCAGGAGATCACCGATGTTTCAGAATGACGACGATCCGGCATATGCCGGTCAGGTCGTTTCAGGCCGCGTCACGCGCACAGATGCGTTTGACCGGGCCGCAACGCCCATCGACACCCGTGTGCAGCGAAAGCCGGTAGAGACCCAACTGGACGGGCCGCGCGCCCGCTCATTGTTCGTCAACCTCATGGGCCACTACCGGCGCGAGCTGGCCCGGCAGTCGGACAATCGCATCGAGCAGGAGACCGACGAGGAATTTTACGACAACGAGCAGTGGACGGAGGATGACAAGGCGCTTCTACACGCTCGCAACCAGCCTGCCATGACCTTCAACGTCATCGCCACAACGATCAACTGGCTGCTTGGCACCGAGAAGCGCTCGCGCACCGATTACAAGGTGCTGCCGCGCCGCAAGGACGGGCTCAAGAGCGCTGAGCGCAAAACGCAGCTGATGAAGTACCTCAGCGACGTGAACAACGAGCCGTTCTCATGGTCCCGGGCGTTCGGTGATTGCGCAAAGGTTGGCATCGGCTGGATGGAATGCGGGGTGCAGGACGAGAGCGAGGGCGAGCCGATCTATGAGCGCTACGAGACGTGGCGCAATGTGATCCCTGACAGCCTCGCAACCGAGCTCGATGTGTCCGATGGCCGCTACATCTTCCGAACGCGCTGGACAGATACCGATATCGCACACTCGCTCTTCCCGAACCGCAAGTCGGTCATCGAGCGCGGCGCATCGAACACGCTGGAACTGTCTCCCGGGCTCGATTCCGCAGGCGATACGGCCATGGACACCGCAGAGGAGGAATATGCCAATACCGCGCTCGGCGCCGCTGACATCGAGAGCAGCTACCGGCAGCGGATCCGCCTGATTGAGGTGTGGTTCCGTGTGCCGACCGAAGAGAAATACATCGCAGGCGGGCAATTCGCGGGCGAGGTTTTTGATCCCAACTCAGACGGCCACATGTCCGACCTGATGCACGGCCACTCGTCTATCGTGTCCAAGGTGCGGATGCGGATGCACGTCGCC
Organism: Thioclava dalianensis; assembly: GCF_000715505.1. Classification (GTDB taxonomy): domain Bacteria; phylum Pseudomonadota; class Alphaproteobacteria; order Rhodobacterales; family Rhodobacteraceae; genus Thioclava; species Thioclava dalianensis. The sequence continues at coordinate 31,957 of NZ_JHEH01000023.1, read as the reverse complement.
ATCATGTGCGAAGATGGCATGCTCTATCTCGCCAAATCGCCATATCGCCACAATGGTTTCCCGTTCACGCCGATCTGGTGCTACCGCCGGGGCCGCAACGGGCTGCCGTATGGCGTGGTGCGCGGCATGCGCGACCCCCAATCAGACATCAACAAGCGCGCGTCCAAGGCCCTGCACATCCTCAACAGCAGCAAGGTCATCATGGACAAGGGCGCGGTCGATGATCTGGACGATTTTGAGGAAGAAGTCGCCCGCCCGGATGCGATCATCGTCAAGAACCCGGGAAAGCACCTCGAACTGAACGCAGATCGGGGCATGGAACAGGCGCACCTCGATTTCATGTCGCGCTCGATCATGATGATCCAGCAGATCAGCGGCGTCACCGACGAAAGCATGGGGCGCACCACCAACGCGACCAGCGGCAAGGCCATCGTCGCCCGGCAGGATCAGGGATCGCTCGCAACCGCGACGATCTTCGACAACTACCGGCTGGCCAAGCAGCTCCACGGCTCCAAAAAGCTCTCGCTGATCGAGCAATTCATGAGCTCACGCAAGCAGTTCCGCATCACCAACATGCGCGGCAATCCAGAGTTCGTGGATATCAATGACGGCCTCCCCGAGAACGACATGGTGAGGACCAAGGCCGACTACATCATCAGCGAAGAGGACTTCAACAGCACGATCAAGCAGGCACAGGTGGGCGAACTGCTTGCCCTGATGTCAAACCTCGCGGCGGCTTCCCCGCAGATCGTGCTCGCGACACTCGACCTTGTGGTGGAAACCATGGACGTGCCGCAGCGCGACGAGCTTGTGAAGCGGATCCGGCAGATCTCGGGCCAGTCTGACCCAGATGCCGATCCGAACAACCCGGACCCGCAGGAGCAGAAACGGCAGGCGGCGCAGGCCGAGCAAAACGCCATGCAGAAGCGCGCGGCAGAGGCCGAGATTGCCGGGAAAGAGGCCGACGCCGCCGAGAAGAAGGCCCGCGCCGCCAAGGCACAGGCCGAAACCGAGCGTCTCTCTGCACAGGTCAGCGAGATCCTCGCCAAAACGGCTGGCGCGAATGTGGATACACAGGTGCGCGCGCTCGAAGCCGCCGCTGCGATCCTCACCGGGCGCCAGCTTGCCGGTGTGGCCGATACCGTGCTGGCTGAGGCCGGATTCCAACCGGGCGGGACGCAGCCACAACCCGCTCCCATGCCGCCCGGCGATCCGGCTGCACAGCCCCAGCCGCCGATGCAACAGCAGCCCCAACCGCAACTCACGCCGCCCGGTGCTGACCCATCCATGCCACCCGAGGGCGCGCTCTAAGCGCCCTCTTACTTCCGCTGCAACCGAGGAAAGACCTATGAGACTTATTGAAAAGATCACCCCGGAAGATATCGAGGCTCTGATCGTAGACGAGGACTATCTGCATCACCCTGGCTCGACCCTGACTATCTGCGTCCTGACGCTTGCCAACGGCTTCAACGTGATCGGTGAGAGCGCCTGCCTGAACCCCGAGGACTATAACGAAGAGATCGGTCACAAGATCGCCCGGGATAATGCTTTCAGCAAGATCTGGGCGCTTGAAGGATATCGCCGGAAATGGTTCGAGAATGGCCCCACAAGCGTTCTGACAAGCACCCTGATCTCGAAGATCGCGCATGAGGCTGATCGCGTGCTTTGCGCAACCAAGGGCTGGCCGATCAAGCCACACTGGCACGATCTGCCAGAGCATGAGGCTGGGAACATCGTAGACAGCGTGGAGACGCTTCTCGATAACGCTGGCGACCTGATGGCAGCAGATCCGAACGAGATGGGCATCTTCGCAGTCGTGGTGGCCGCAGTCAGCTTTACCATCGGCGAGAACGACGAGTGCGCCGCGCTGATCCGGCACGAGCTCTCGCAGGAGGGCGTGTGACATGGCCCTCTTGAAGATCACGGAATTCGAGGCCGGGCCGGTGAGCTCCGGCGTCTCGATCTCGCAAGGCGAAACCCGCAACAAGACGTTCTTCCGCATTGGCCTGACCGAAGCCGCGCAGGCTGAACTTTTCGGGCGCAAACTCGACCCCAAAACGGACGCACTGGCCCTCACCGTCACAGATGATCCCAAACATCTGCACCTGATGGGCATTCGTCTGGTGCAGAGAGATGACCCGAGCGCGATCGCTATCAATGATGGGATCAAAGGCAGCGTCAACATCAGGGTCGGAACGTGGAAACCGGCAAAAGGGAAGCACCCCGCCGTCTCGCTAGAGATCATCAACCGGGCGGTGAAAGATGGCGGCTTCTCCGTGAAGCTGCCGGAATGGGCCCGCCCTGCCCCCAACCACTCGATCACCGGAGGCAGCTCATGAAGATCGGCATAGGGATGATGATGGCCTTGGCATCGCGAGCCCTCAGCGCGCGCTCCATTGGCCACTCCACCGCCAGCGAGACCCGGATCACCAATGAGCGGCCCAAGGATATCGAGCCGCCGCTCTCACGCCAGCGCCGTCGACAGATGGAACGGCTCAAGAAGAAGGGGCGCGCGTGATGTCAAACCCTGACCCGCGCGAACAATCACCAAATCGAGGGACCAATCAGATGACCAATCAAACCGAAGAACGCGACAAGATCCTGCCGCACCCGATCACCATCCGCGAAACCTCCAATGGCGGTTTCATCGTCGGCGGGATTCAAGACATTCGCTGCGAGCCGGTTGACGAACAAGCCTATTCCGATCCGGTCGATCTGTTCCACGCGCTGATGCAGCGCTTCGGTATGAGCAAGCACGACCTGTTCCCCGAGCGCGAGGGCGAGCCGCAGAGCCCGCATCTCTCGCGCGAGGATCTCGCAGCTTACACCGGTCAGAGCGAATGCGCTGGCCATGTGTCGAGCGACCAATGGTCGAAGGACGAGATGCAAGTAGATGCCGGTTTCATATTCTCGGACATCAAGACGAACATCGCATCAGTCAGTCTCAATGATTTCCGTGCGGTAGGAGCCGACAAAGGCCAAAGCGACCGCAAATATGATGCGGGCGACGATACCGACACCACCGGCGTGAAAATCCGTCTGCGCCGATGCTCGCCCGGACAAGAGATCTCCCTCGAAGTGAATGAGGAAGTGACCAACAGCGTGTTCCAAGACGGAACGCTTTTGATCATGACGACGCAGACCTGAACCCAGCCAGCGATCAGCCCGCGCGGCTGCATCGCTCACCCGACATACCCAGCAAGGAGTAAGCCCAATGGGAAATGAATTTGACGACCTCCTCACCGACGAGGAACGCGCAGCACTGGAAGAAGACGAAGGCGCCGGTGCATCTGATGGCGATCAAGGCGACATTGAGAGCGAAAATGTCGCACAAGACGCCGATGATCTGGCCGATGCGGATGCTGATGCTGATACCGGCGATGATGACCCGGATGCGGACGCAGGCGATGCTGCCCCGAACGAAGAGGATGGCCAGCAGGGCGATGACAACGCCGCTGATGACGGAGCCGACGCAGACACAACCAAGGACGCCCCCCCGCCAGAGGCAATCGATACCCGCGCGCTGGAGCAGCAGCTGGAAGAGATCAAATCGAAGCGCGGCGAGGCAATGCAAGCCTATCGTGACGGCGACTTGACCGACGAGGAGCTTGATCAGCGCCTCGAAGAAATCGACGGCGAGCGCGATGATGTGACGGGCCAGATGGCAATTGCCAAGGATCGGGCCGCGCAGATCGATCAGCAGTGGGGCAACGCGGTACAGGGGTATTTCGAAGCCAACCCCGGCCTGAAAGAGGATGCGAAGGTTCTCGAAGCCTATGACCGCATGGTCGGGTTCGTCACCTCGCAGCCGACCTATGCCAACTTGTCGTTCGAGAAGCAGTTAGCCGCGGCTCATCGGCTTCTTGATGCGCAATCTGATGTGTTGGGCATCAAGGTGCCCGCGCAGGCCGGTGGAAAGAAGCCAACCCCACGGCCAAAGCCCGAGACTGCGGAAGACAAGAAGCGCAAGAAGGATATGGCGACACCGCCGAAAACCCTCTCGCGTGTGCCGCAATCGGACATGACAGGCGCTGGCGAGGGCGAGTACGCAGCGCTCCAGCGCCTGATCGATAGCGGGGAAGATCCCGAGCGCGTCGAGGCTGAACTGGCCAAGATGACCGACGAAGAACGCGACCGCTTTTCTTCGATGCAGACCTGATGGAGAATCGTACAGTGCTGGTGCTCAAGGCAAAGATCGAAGACGAGGTGAAGATCGGTGACGCAACCGTCACGGTCGAGCGTGATCAACTCGTCATCCGCCTGCCCCCGGAGGCGGGGTTTCGCATGGGCGATAGCGTGTTTCAGGCGAACCGCGTCAACGGCTACATGCGCTTCCTGATCGATGCCCCGAGCCAAATACCCGTGCGCCACACCAAGCGCACAGACCTCAACACATAGAGGCTCAGCGCGGGCGAAACACAAAGTCTTTTGCCCGCGCCCAATCCGTGCTATAAGCGCCGATGCAAGGCGCATGATGTGCTTGTGATGGAAAAATATCCACACGAGGAAACATCATGTCCCAGACGATCATCCCCTTTGGCGATGTAAAGGCCCAGAAGAAATGGGCAGCCAATCTCGCAGTTGATCAGCTCAAAAAGTCCTACTTCTCCAAGAAGTTCGTGGGCAAGGGCGACAACAACATCATCGAACAGAAGACCGAGCTCGAAACCGACAAAGGCGACCGTATTTCGTTCGACCTCTCGGTGCAGCTGCGCGGCAAGCCCACTGAGGGCGACAACCGCGTCGAGGGCAAGGAAGAGAACCTCAAGTTCTACACGGACGAGGTGATCATCGATCAGACCCGGAAAGCCGTTTCGGCTGGTGGTCGGATGACCCGCAAGCGCACTGCGCACGACATGCGTGCCGTCGCCCGGAATCGCTTGGGCGATTACTGGTCGAAATACCTCGATGAGCTCATGTTCATGTATCTCTCGGGCGGTCCCGGCGTGAACGAGGACTATACCGAGGATGAAGACTATACCGGCCACGCTGGCAACCCGTTCCAGCAGCCCGACGCGCAGCACCTGCTCTATCCCAACTCTGCGACCTCGAAGGCGACGATCACGGTTGCTGACGGCATGACGCGCGAGCTGATCGAAGCGGCCAACACCACGGCCCGCATGATGCGCGCCCGCGATCCCGACACCGCGAACATGGTACCCTGCTCCGTCGAGGGCGAGGATCGCTATGTCACGGTCATGTCGCCGTTCCAAGAGCACTTCCTGCGCACCGATACCGGCGACAAGGGATGGCTCGATATCCAGAAGGCTGCCGCCGCCGCCGAAGGATCGAAGAACAAGATCTTCAAGGGCGGGCTGGGCATGATCGGCAACACGATCCTGCACTCGCACGAGAGCGTCATTCGCTATGACGACTATGGCGCTGGTGCTGATCTGCCCGCCGCGCGCGCCCTCTATATGGGGCGTCAGGCCGGTATGATCGCCTATGGCGTGAGCTCGGCTGGCCGCTTCATGTGGAAGGAAGAGACGAAGGACTACGAGAACGAGCCGACTGTTGTCGCTGGTACCATCGTGGGCCTCAAGAAGACGCGGTTCAACAATCGCGACTTCGGCGTGATGTCGCTCGACACCTACGCGAAGCCGCCGCGAAACTGACGGTAAGTGATCGGCCCGGCACCGCCCGGGCCCTTCATCCACCCCCCCATCTGAGGAATCGAAATGATCAAGCAATCGAAGTTCATTATCGCTGGAGCCGTCGCGATGATCCCCGACTGCGCTGGCGAAGAGGTGTTCGAGCTTTATGAGCACACGTTCACCAAACCCTTCACCGCCGCTACCGACACGCTCGAAATCGGCGTCATCCCGGCCACCGCACAGCTGACCGACATGATCGTCATTGGCGCAGGCCTCGATACCACGACTGCCGCTATCGGCGTCATGGACGGCGCGGTTGGCGACAAGGAAAGCGTGCGCGCGGTCGGCACCGAGTTCGGCGCGGCCATCGATGTGGCCGACAAGGAAACCCGGATCCCGCTCAGCACCTGTCTGGCTGCCGGTCAGGACAACACCAAGCACCGTTCGATTGGTGTGAAGCTGTCTGCCGATGTCGCAGCTGGCACCGACAAGATCACCGTCGCGGTTCGCTACCGCTACGTCTGATCGACCCTATGGGGCCAGCCGCTTGGGGCTGGCCTCTCTCCATCAAAGCATGAGGAACTGACAGATGGAAATCCGCTGCAAGATTGAACGCAAAGGTGGCTCTCTCGTGACGCTTGAGGGCGCCAACTATGCCTTCACGCCGAACGATCAGGGCGATCACGTCGCTGATGTGAAAAATAATTCGCACATCAAGCGCCTGCTATCGATCACCGAGGGCTACGAGGTCTACATGCCCGACGAGGCCGAAGACCAAACGCCCGCGCAGAAGCCCGAAGCGCCTGCCGCCCCGGCGCAGAAGCCGGAAAGCGTGAAGCAAGAGCCCGATCCCGCGCAGATCTCGCCCGCGCTGAACGCCGCGCCGGGCAGCGAAGGAAGCGACGAGACCACGGACGAGTCCCACGACGAGGACGAGAAGCCCACGAATGCGGCTGATGATCTCGAAACCCTCTCGGACGATGATCTTGCTGCGAAATATGAGCAGGTGTTCGACCGCAAACCGCACCACAACGCCAAGCGCGACACGCTGATCGAGAAGATCCGCGCCGAACAAGCCGCCCTCACCGAGGCCGGTATCTCCAGCGAGGAGTGAGCTAGATGCAGTCCAAGGATATTCTCAAACGCGCCCGTGCGATCCTATCTGATGCCGGGAATGTCCGGTGGACTGTCACGGAGCTCAACGACTGCCTGAATGACACGATGCAGGAGATCGCCCTGCATCGCCCTTCGGCCTTTGCGGAGACCCGAGTTATCCCGCTGGCCGAAGGCACATATCAGGAGATCCCCGAGGATTTCTCGCTGCTCCTGCGCGCGGTGCGCAACATCACCAGCGACGTTGACGCCAAGCCGCGTGTCTCTGGCCCAATCGTCACCCCGATTGAGCGCGAAATCCTCGATAGCCAGATGGCCAATTGGCATGACACCAACTCCGTGCCGTTCAACCAGGTGGTGACACATATCGTCTTCGAGGAGCTTGCCCCGCGCAGCTTCTATGTCTTCCCGGGCAATGATGGCACCGGCAAGATGGAAGTGCTTGGTGCGGTAGAGCCCGAGAAGCTGCCCGTTGGCTCGAACGCGCTCGATATCGAGACCTACGATGCGACAATCCCGCTCTCTACCGTCTATCAATCTGTCCTGATCGATGGCGTGCTCTACTACGCCTATTCGAAGGACATGAACATGGCCGGGAGCGCACAGCGCGCCGTCGCCCACTATCAAAAGTTCCTTGGCGCCTTGGGCGTGCGGACGGGCCTGACCAACACCCAGAACCCGAACACCACGGAAATGCAGCCGGGCGTGCCGCAGAAGGGGTAAACCATGCCGACCATCAGCCTCGCTGAGTTCATCCCCCTCGTGCGGCCGCAATGCACACAGGCGTCCACCCCGCTCATTCTACAGAGCCTGCGCCTCGCAGCCATCGACTTCTGCGAGCGCACCCGGTGCTGGCGCTATGTGACCCAAGTCGACCTCACAGAGCAGGGCGGCGAGGTGGCATGCCCCGAATATGCGACCATCTATCAGTTTGAGGTTGCGACCTGTAACGGCGAGATCGATCTCGTGCCGGTCCAGTATTCGAGCTTTGACGCGAAGGATCTCGCGCAAACGGACTCCCCGCCGCGCTACATCACACAGGTGAGCCCAGACACGATCACGGTGATCCCGTTCCAGCCGTGCAAGCTCGATCTGTCGCTGTTCCTCACGCCGCGCAACGACAACACCATGTCGATTGGCATCGCCAGCATGACGCCGGAGCACAAGGGCGATGTGGTCCCCGACTTCCTGTTCATCAAGCACGGCTCTGCTATCGCTCATGGCGCGCTGGAGCGCCTATTCTCAATGCCCAACCAGCCGTTCACCCAACTCAAGCTTGCAGGCTACCACGCGGGCAAATTCGAGCGGGCGTGCGACACCAATTTTTCAGGGAATATCCGAGGTCAGCAACGGGCGCGCCCGCGCACCCGCTATATCGGCTTCTAAGAGCGGAGGCAGCGATGCTCGAACGGATCACAGGCTTTAAAGGCGCGATCCCGCGCATGAATGCGCGCCTCCTGCCCTCCGGCTATGCCACGGTTGCGCGCAACACCCGCCTTGAGAGTGGTGCGCTCGACCCCATGCAGGACGCGGAAGACGTAGCGACACTCGGGGCCGAAGCGCGCACGATCTACCGCTTCAACGGGCAATGGCTCTCGTGGATGGATGTGGTCGATGCCGTTCCGGGCCCGGTTGCGGCGGATCGCCTCTACATCACTGGCGACGGCAGCCCAAAGCTCTTTCAAGGCGGCACCAGCTACGATTTGGCGCTCAACCCGCCCGCCGACGCGCCCAGCATTGCAACAACCGGCGAGCTCCAAAGCGATGACCCGGAAGCTGAGACGATCCTCTACGTCTATACCTTCGTCACCGGCTTTGGCGAAGAAAGCCCGCCATCGCCCGCCAGCCGTCCGATCTACTACGGCGATGGCACGGTGGTGACAGTCTCGGGGTTCTCCCAGCCGCAGGCAGATCGAAACGTCTCTAAGATGCGAGTATATCGCAGCCAAACGGACCTTGCCGGAGCAACGACGCTCTATTTCGTCAAAGAGATCTCGATCAACAGCGTGAGCTTTGTCCATGATCTGGCGAACGATCCGATGCAGGAGCCGATAAATTCGGTCGATTATGATCAGCCGCCTGCCGACATGGTGGGTATTGTCTCGATGCCGAACGGCATGATGGCTGCGTTCTCAGGCAAACAGGTGCTGTTCTGCGAGCCCTATATCCCGCACGCATGGCCCGAGAAGTACCGGCTTCTCGTCTCCCATGATGTCGTCGGACTCGTAGCGCTTGGGTCAAGCCTGATCGTGCTGACCACCGGCACGCCATACATCATGCAAGGGACACATCCCGAGAACATGACCCAGACCCAGCTTGAGAGCGAGTTGCCCTGCCTATCGAAGCGCGGCATCGTGGATCTCGGCTATCAGGCTGTGTTCCCCTCGATCGAAGGTTTCGTGCAGATCGGGCCCGATGGCTCCGCCCAGGTGATCAGCCGACAGATCTTCTCAATCTCCGATTGGCGCGAACTGAACCCCACATCGATCACCGCGACGAACTATAATGGCCGATACATGTTCTCGTGGGCGGCACCGGTCGGCGGTGAGCGCTCGCTCGGCTTCATCGACATCACCGGGGACCGTCCGTTCTATGCAGCCGCAGACGCTTCCTGTGCGGGCTTCTGGCGTGATCTGACGACCGGATACGTCCACTACCTCGCGGGCAATGATACCGGCGCTCAGGTGAAGCGATGGGATGCGGGCTCCCCCCTTACTCAGGTGTGGCGCACGGGCAAGCTCTACTATCCTTCTATCACCAGCTTTGGTGTGATCATGATCGATGCGGATGGTGGCGGCACAACCCCTGAACTGACCTATCGCATCTATGCAGACGGCGCATTATTCGCGATCGGCAGCGCTGTGAATGAGGCAGCCCGGCTGCCTAACAATCTCAGCCAGAACTATGAGATCGAGATCGAAACCAATATGTCGGTCTCGATGATCCAAATGGCCGGCGACTTCAATGAGCTGATGGGGGGCTAAGGCCATGTCGTCAGTCATCATTGATCAGCGCCTCAAGGAGCTGGTGCAAATCCTGTCCGGGGAGCGCGGCAACGCGCAGGCCCGCGCCGTGCGCCTAAAGGAGCTCAACGGCATCTTGTCAGGCATGGCGAATGGAACTGTGAAGGTAGCGGCCACTGACGCTGCGCTAAACAGCGGATTGTCGAAAACCATTTCAGAAGCGCAAGGTCTGATCAACGAAGCAAAAGAAGCGGCCGATCAAGCCCGGCAGGCAGCGCAGGTCGTCTCGGACGATCTTGAGCAGTCTTCCGCCGCCACATCCGATAGAGTACGCCAACTCACGGAGCGGGCAGAAGACGAGATAGATCAAGCAAATCTCGACAATCTCAGCCAGACTTTCACCAGCTCATTTCGGCAAGATACGCTGAAATCGCAGTTTTCACTACTTCGGACAGAGCTAAAATCTGAGGTCGCGGGCGTACGCGCAACTCTGACGCAGGACTACCTAACTGCCGCAAATACGGCAGAGTCAATTGTGAGTGCGAAGCGAGAGTTTGTGACAACGATGTCGCAAAGCGTGGGCTGCCTCAAAGACGCTTTTCTCAACAGCGAGGATGCGAACAATTGGGTGCGGGTGGGCGCGCAGGGAGATCTCACAAAGGAGCCGGGCGAAACATTCATCGTCGGAACTGATTGGACGTTCGATCTTGCTTCTGGCGAAATAGATGGAATCAGGACGGATACCAGCGCAGATCAATGGGTCGGGGCGCTCAATGCCGATGCATATGCGCTGGAAATCCTCTTTACACTCAATTCTGGCTCTCTCAACGGCGCTCTGGCCACGATCGATTGGCAGGTATCTGGCGCTTCTCACAAGGCCGGTCTAAACTTTGCAGATGGTCTTAGCGGGCCGCTGACGATTGGCCAACAGATGCGCATATCTGCCATTGTTCAGCGACCGAGCGGAATCAGCGGCACCATCACCAAAAATGTGCTGACAGTTTTGGTGAATGGCTCCGATGGATCTGTAAGCCCCAGCTTGGCGCCATCGGCCAAGAATATCACCTTGCACGAGGTCAGTCTGCGCCCGGCCACGGCAGAGGAACAAGGCGGGGGGCTTGTTGACGCCAGAGTAACGCAGGAGACCAACGCGCGCTCGCAGGCCGATCTTGCGCTTGCCGACGATATCACATCGCTCACCGCAACACTGAACAGCACAACCTCATCCGTGAGCAGCAATGCCAGCGCTATCGCGGATCTTGAAGGAAATGCGCAGGCGCTGGTCTCCTTCCGAGCAAAGGCAGGATCAAGCGGAGCGCTTCTGGAGCTTGTTGCCCAATCGAACCCAAGCGGATCGGTTTCAGTCGCAAGGATCGCGGCGGTGAACATCCTTCTCGATGGCTCCGTCTATGCCCAGCACCTCGCGGCAAAATCGGTGACGGCAGACAAAATGAACGTTGGGACACTCAGCGCGATTACGGCGACGATCGGCGTTCTTAGGACCGCGACGACAGGGGCGCGAATGGAAATTAGGGACAATAAGATCAGCGTCTATGATTCAGCGAACACGCTGCGAGTTGTAATCGGAGACCTTAGCTGATGTCGTTTGGAATGCAATTCATCTCATCATCCGGTGTAGTTAGTGATTTGGTGACGAGCCAGATAGTCAAAGTGGCAACGCTGATCACTCCCTACGGGGGGAGTGGGACCATAACGATCCCAGAAGCTTTCGATGAGACGAAACACACAATAATAACATCGAGCATATTTATTAGGCTTACGGCAGCAGGAACAACAGTTTCGTATTCAAATGAAAATGCGGATTCCAGGTCTTCAAGTATAACATGGCATTTCCTGTTTCTGAGGTATTGATGGGTTACGGAGCAAAAATATATAATTCGGCTGGCGGTATAGTAGCTGACACCTCTTATCCGGTGATGTCGGTATTTGGTGTATCTCAATCAGTTGTCGCTGGGGTGGACACATACACTGGCTCAGATGGAAGCATTACACTCTACCGACATACGCATTCTGTCAGCAGCTTTAACCCAAGTCGTGGTGATCTTCTTTTACCTAGGATTGGCATTTCCGAGGGTCTTTTCCCGAATGTGTTAGGGCAGGATTACATCCTCCTCACACGCGGATCTCCAACTGATCTTGTCCATGTCGTACCTACTTATGTTCCAAGCCCTGATGGCTTTGGAATGGCTTTGTATGACGAAACAGGAAGAGTTACGTTTGTCAGTAATGGTGACACTTTGGATATCAAGGGATTTGCAAACGCGGCAATAACGAGTGCAAACGCTCAAAATAATGGTGTAATCGCGACAATCAACACTACAAGCGCAAACGCTGATTGTGCTTTTATATCGCCAGCTTTGTATGGAAGAAATATCGATGCTGGATCGCACTATATCCACGTTGCCCCAAAAATTGTCAGAACAACAAGCACCCAATGGAGAGTTTCCACAGTTGCTTTCGATTTCCCTGCTCAGATAACAAATATTATTACGTCAAATGCGTTTTCTTGCGCTATAGTTGCTGAGGTTTCATAGGATGAAGGAAAAACAATGAAACAGCTTTTTTGCGCGATCATCGTTATTTTTCTGGCGGCTCCGTCTACAGCGAGTGAATACAAGAAAAATTTTTGGGGCAATTGGGAATACACTGGAGAGGTTAACTCCCGCGCCGTTGATGCGTATACCAATGATGCACGAGTTGCTGTTGCGTCTGCCGCTTGGTGCCGGTCTGATTTTGTCGGTGAGATTGCATATCACCCAGAAAGCGGAAAGGTTATCGTCGTCAAGAAAAGTTACACCCCTTCTGCCCGCTACGATATGCTCGATGTGGTTAGGTATTTTCTGGAAAGACATCTAAAGGTCACAACCATGATCTACTTTGACAAGGCTCAGGGTGACGTTGTGATTTCTGAGCGTGTGTTTGGTGATCTCGGTGGCAAATCACGATACTTTTTGCTGCACAACATTGACGGAAGCACCGCGAACGTGAGTGGCCCCATAGGGGACGTATCAAGCCTTTGCCATCGCGGGTGACGCGATGGGTTTTATCTGCTAGAATTCACCATCTCCGCGCATGACGTGCGGCCAGCGTTCCGAACTTTTCCCGCGTGGCCACATGTCTGTAATCTCTGAGATCCTGCCCGAGCAAGATGCCTATCGCGCCCAAGTCGGCGCCGGGATGCGGCTATGCTTGACCGATACCGATCAGCCGACGCTTCTGGCATGGGCTGCGCAGCGTCTCCAGCTTTCAACCGGTCGGTGGCCTATGCAGGCCCGCGCTTTGGGCGTTTTCGACATCAAAGCCGACCGGTTACGCGCGGTGGTCGTGATTGTTCGCGTCTATGAGAGCTACTGCGATGTCCATGTCGCAACAGATGAATCGGCGGCGTGGGCCTCACGCAACATAATCAGCGGGCTTGCTGGATATATCTTCTGGCTCCTGCGCGTGGCGCGCATGCAGTGCATCATCGGCGCAGACAACGCCAAGGGGGTCAAGATACTTCGCCACCTCGGTTTCAACGAGATTGGAACCGTTCCGGGCGGCATGGACAACGGGCAGGATGGCATCATGTTTTCTATGCGCAAGCGCGACTGCCGCTGGCTCAATCTGAAAGGTGAAACTCATGGGTAATAGTGGAAGCGCTCCCAGCCCTGATCCTGCTATTGGTCAGGCCGCACTGGCAAGCGCGGAGCTTGGTCGTGACTATCTCGGATGGGCCGAAGATCAGGCCAAGATCACGAACAAATGGGCGGCTGATGATCGGGCGCGGTATACCAGCACTTTTGTGCCGTTGGAAAATGACTACATCGCAAACGCTCAAGCCGGGCCGGATTATGGCAAGGTCGCGGGCGATGTTACCCGTTCCGAGGCAACGGTCGCAAACCGTGCCGCTCTGGCAGCCGGGCAGCAGGAACGCCAGTTGCAGGCGCAGGGCGTCATGCCCGGCTCTGGGCGCTCGATAGATGGGACACGCAAAACGGCATTGGCGACCGAGCTCGCCACCGCAGGCGCGGGAAATGCGCAGCGCGTGGCATCCCGTACACAGGCCGAGGCAAAGAACGATTCCGAAATGGCAAACGCCATCAATCTCGGGAAAGGACTCGCCGTGAACCCTGCGACATCCATGGGGCTTTCGAATGGGTCTACTGCGTCTGGCTTCTCAGGTGCGATGCAGGGATATGGGCAGCAGGGAAACCTTCTGAACACCCAATACCAGCAGCAGATGAGTAGCTATCAAGCAAACCAAGCCAATCAGTCGTCACTTTTTGGCGGGCTTGGTTCTCTGGCTGGCATGGCCTTTTCATTGTCATCCAAGGACGCCAAAGAAAACAAGCGTCCAGTGCGCGGCGTTCTCGATGTCGTCAAAAAGATGCCGGTCGAAAAATGGAAATATAAAGACGGGATGGCCGATGGTGGCGAGCATATCGGACCCTATGCCGAGGACTTCCAGCGTGAGACCGGCCTGGGCGACGGCAAGCGGATCAACATCATGGATGCGGTCGGCGTGACCATGGGGGCAGTGAAAGAGCTCTCCGATAAGATGGATCGCGTCGAAAAACGACTTCCCACGCGCTCGGTGCGCAGCACCAAGAAGGCGATGGCATAATGGCTGCGGTTGGCTCTTTCCTCTCCGGCATGGGGAACGGCTTTTTCGCGGGCCGCTCGATCACAGACCGCAAGGCAGATCTTGCCTTGCGCGAGAAAGAACTGGCGAACAGAAATTCCGGGGGCGCGGCGCAGCGGAGCGTTCTCGGAGGGGCGACCGGTCCCAATCTATCCTCCTCCCAGAGCGGGGCCGGTCGTTCACTAAACCTCTCAGGCGGGATATCGGAGAATGCCCGCAGCGCCTATCAACGGCTCACCAGCAACGGAGTTTCCCCGGTGATGGCGTCTGCACTCGTCGGCAACATGATGCAGGAGAGCGGGGCCGGTTTGAATACCGGCGCTGTCGGCGACAATGGCAACGCTTATGGAGCGGGACAGTGGAACGGGCCGCGCAAGCGGGCATATCTCGACTTCGCGCAAAGCCGCGGCTCGAACCCAGATGATCTGAATACCCAAGTAGATTTCCTGCTTCATGAGGGGCAGACGAGCGAGAAAAGCGCATGGCAGGCCATCATGTCTGCAAATGACCCGCAGGAGGCTGCACGTATCGCCAGCAACAAGTTCTGGCGACCTGGCGTGCCGCATACTGAAAACCGCATGGCATATGCGCAAAAGATCTATGATGCGCTTGGACAGCAGCCAACCCATGAGACATCAGGTCGTTCAATCGTGGACGGCATGGGCACGGGGGATTACATGGTCGCGCGCTACGGCGGCGGGCGCTAAGGAGAGAATATCATGTCGGGTTTGGGTTCATTTATTCAGGGCGCCTTTCAGGGCTACCAATTCGGTGAGGGTGTGAAAGACACCAAACGCCGCCGCGCACAGCAAGACAAGGACTCGCAGTGGCAGGACGAAAGCCGAGGGCGCACCCGGTCGGTCTGGGATCAGCAGGATCAGGAGTTTTCTCAGCGGCAAAAGGCATGGGAACATCAAAACGCTGCGGCTGGCCGCCAAGAAGAGGAATGGCAGCGCGCAGACGCTGAACGCGCATTCAAGCAGGAGGCGTTTAAGGAGGCGCAGGACGGCTTTCAGAACCAGATGGACCCGCAGGGGAATCCAGCCGCCAGATCAGTGATCAGCGACGGGCAAGGCCCGGTAGATCGGCAGGTCACTACCGCGCCTGATAGCGAGATGCAAACTGTCGCCTCGGGTCAGCAGCAACGCCAAGATTACCCGACGCCTGCGCCGCAGCCGCGTTCAGTCGCTGAGGCCACGGCAACTATGCCGGGCCCCAATCCGCAGACAGAGCAACCAGCAGCTGGGATGCAGCCAATCGCACCAGCTGCAAGCACGCCGCCTCCTGACGATGGAGGCGCGCCGTCTGTCGAGATTGCAAAGGAAACCGCCCCTGCCCCGCGTAGCGTGACTGGCGGGCCAATCAGCGCTGCGCAGCGCGAGCGCGGCACCCAGAGCTTCATGACCTATTACCGCGAAAATGCCGCGCCCAAGATCGAGCAGTATTACCTCTCGCAGGGCGACACGCAAAAGGCTGATGCGTGGCGCAAGTGGATGGATGCAGGCCAGACCAAGAAGCACCTTAAATATTGGGCCGGGGCCGTGCAGGCTGCCGCAGTCGGAGATGATCAGGGCTTTATCGATGGCCTGCTTGGGGCATATGACCAGATTGATGATGGTTACACGATCCTGCGCGACAAATCCGGGCTGATCAAAGACGATAATGGCAACATCACCGGCGCCAAGGTCACTTTCAAGGATCAGAATACGGGCCGCGTCTTCTCGCAGGACATGTCGCAGGGCGATATCGTGCAACAGGGGATCTATGCGCTCTCGCCAGAACAGATGTTCGAAACGCTTTATGCGCAGACCACTGCAGCCACCGCCGCTCGTGCCAAACAACAGGCGGGGGATCAAGACTTTAACCGGAAGGTCCAGCTTGAGGTGCTGAAATCTCAACTCAGCGGGAATGGCATGACCCAGAAGGATATCGTCGGGAAAGTGATGGCGGAGGCTAAAGCGATCCGAGAGGCCAATGTGATCCGTGCCGAGCCGCTGACTGATGATCAGATCATCGCGCAATCTGTTGCCAACGTTTCAAAAACCCTGCAGCTGACGCAGCAGAGTTTCGGCCCGAATGGAGAGGTACGAACAGAGCCGCCCCCATATCGGTGATGTCCGCTTCCCGAAGCTACTGCCCTCTGCTATAGTGCGAGATACATAACCGCGCAGGATGTGCGGCCGCATCTCAACCTCTAGCACTGAGGCAGCCGTGGCACGCAATATCTTCGCATCTTCTCCGCTCGACAATGAAATCAACCGCCAAGCCGAAGCTGCCCAGCCGCGCAGCGTCATGGACGGCGTAAAGATCCCCGGAACCCCGCCGCAAGCGCCTGATACAGGGCCGGTCGATTTCCATGATATCGCCCGCGAAACGCAGGTTCCCTACAACGTCATCGAGGCGCTGACCAAGGCATCAGGCATCACCAGCGATGCTGAGCGCTCGAAGTTTGCGCGTGAAGCTGCAAGCCGGATCGGCAATGAGATGAAGGGCGGCGCTGATGTGAAGACCGCGCTGCACAAGATTTTGGGCGATGATGCCCCGGTGCAGGATCTTCTCGATGAAGCCCGTAAGCTCGCTCCGAGCAATCCCGCCGAGACGGCCCCGGACACTACAGAACCAGAAGAAGGTGGATTCGGTACTGGCGTCAAGCATTTCGGCCAGAACGTCGCCAATGCCGCTGTTGATATGGTCGCAACCGTTCCCGAGGCCGCAGCGATCAACCGGGCGAAGACGCAGGATACCGACGCACAGCTGAACGATCGGTGGGCCACTGACGCGCAGTCGATCTTTGCTGATGCTCTTGCTGATCCGAACATGAGCGAGGCCGACAAGCAGGCGTTGCGTGACAAGCAGGATCAGCTCTCGAAGGATTTTCAAGGAGAGGCCGACAAAACTAGATCAGATATCCGCTCTGCCACAGAAAGCGACATGTTCAAGGCGGGCGACCGGATCCGCGACGGCGCGAAGAGTGTCATCGGTGAGGCACCGCCATCTGACGGATGGTCGGCAGCGATTGCGCAGGGATTTGGTTCGACTGCGGGCTTTGCGCTCGCTGGCCTCGCGGCAGAAGCCATTGGCGGGCCCGTGGCTGGCACCGCGTCGATTGCAGCACTCGGATCCGCTGCGAACGGCGTGGGCGCTTACAAGGAGGCGAAGGCCAAAGGCGCAACCGAAGAGCAGGCCATGCAGGTCTATGGCTTCAATGCCCTCGTGGGCACGTCCGAGGCGCTGCCTATCGCGACCGCGCTCAAGATGATCAAGAACCCGATCCTGCGCCGCAAGCTCTCGAAGCGCGTTTTTGACTATTTTGCGCATGTCGGCGTCAACATGGGCGAGGAAGCCGTCCAAGAAGGCGGCCAGCAGCTGATGCAGAACCTGATTGCCAAGGGCATCTACGATCCCGAGCGCAACGTGTTCGAGGACGTGCCTGAAAACGCGCTGATCGGCGCGATCACTGGCGGCATCATTTCTGGCGCGGGTGGTCTGCGCCGCAGCCCCGAGGAGCGCGCGCTGGCGCGCAAGGAAAAGGCCGAGAAGAAGCGGGTGCAGGTCAGCGACCCCGGCGCTCCCAACGATGGCGAGATCTTGACCGTCGCGCCCGATCAGCCCGACCCGTCGATGACCTATGTTGAGCGCCCTGACGGCGAGACAGTCCCAATCGGCAATGATCTCCTCAAGCCGGTAGATGATGAATTTCAGCCGATAGACTATTCGGATGATCCGTCGCTCGCAGCTGATCAAGAATTTCTCGATCAGCCTGCGAAGATGAAAGACGCCACACAAGCCGCGCCCGGTGAACAGATCCCATCTGGACCGCTCGGGCGCGCGGCGGCGTTGGCCCCTGATGTGCAGTCTGCGGGCGCAGCTGAGGGTCAGTTTGTCACCATCAGCGCGCCCGGCGCCGCTGACTTCTCGGCGCAGTTCGTGGGCGAGGATTCGAACGGCATAAATCTCAAATATGAGGGCGGGCCGCTGCATATCCCGCGCTCTGAAATCGAGGATGGCGCGGTCACGATTATCCCGCAGAATGTGGCCGAGCAGAAAGCGACCCACGACGCGGCAAAGGCCAAGACTAAAACCGTATCCCCGCAAGACGACGCTATCGGCAGCGAGATCGACCAACTCACAAGCCACCTTACCACGCCGTTCAGCGATCAAGAACGCGCCGACGCAATCACGCGCGTTCAAAACGGCGCTGACCCGCTCGATGCTGTCCATGATACGATTATGGAAACGATGCGCTCGCTGACCAGCAAATCACTGGATGAGCAGCGGGATACGAGCAATGACGTGCCATTTGGAGATCCCGCGAGGCAGGAAGATGCACCCCAGCCCGCAACCGAACAGAAGGCAGAAAAGGAGCCCGATCAAGAGCCGATCAAGAAAGATCAGCCTATAAAACAGGACGTGGCCACGACGCCCGTGCCCGAGGTCAAGGATACGGTTCTTGCCGATGCCGTGTCAGCTGGCGAGGTCGCGCACACGACGAAGCGAGGCAAAGAGCTCACCGGCTACATTCTGCGCGGCGTGCCGAAAGCGCACGCCAATGAAATCGACAAGTACTCGTTCAAGAAGGACGGTGGCTGGTTCGTTCGTAAGGATGACCTTGCGAAGGCGCACCCGGATCTGATGGGTGATACCGCCGCGCCCGAGAGCGATACTGCCGCGCCGCAACCGGCCCCCGAGCAGGCGAAGAAGATCGATGAGGCTGCCGCCGAAGCGCACCCTGATCCCACGGACGGGCAAAAGGAGGCTGGCAACTACAAGATGGGCCATACGGCTTGGAACGGCGAAAGCCTGACCTTCGAGAACGCCAAGGGATCCGAGCGCAAAGGCACCGGGCCGGATGGCAAGGCATGGTCGGTCAAGATGCCCGCCCATTATGGCTACTTCAAAGGCACCGAGGGCGCGGACGGCGACCACATCGATTTCTACATGGGCGACAAGCCCGACAGCGATTATGTCATGATCGTTGATCAGGCCGACGAGAAGACCGGCAAATTCGATGAGCACAAGGTCATCATTGGCACGCCGAACCGTGAGGCCGCGCTCAAGGTCTATCGGGGCGGCTTCTCGGATGGGAAGGCCGATCACCGACTTGGCGGATTCCTTGAGACCAACGTGGCCGGTCTCAAGGACTGGCTGAACCCGGGCAGCGATCAGGAGGCGTTCAAGCGCCCGGCGAGCGGCGAACTGTCCTTCCCCTTCAAGAAGGCCAAGCCCGCGGCCGATATGGGCCAATCGGTTGACGAAACCGCAGATCAGGGCGCGAATGAGCCAGATCAGGTTGCAGAGCAAAATCCGCTGAACCCTCAACCGCATGGGCCGCGCCGCCTCGATTGGTGGTGGACGAATGCGAGTAAGGCAGACCGCAAGGCAGCGCTACGAGGCGCGGAACTCGATGAATCGCTTTCCTCGAAGCTGAGTGGTGAACTGCACGGCGCTATTCGGAGCGATCCCGAGGCATGGCACCGCCTAACGCAATCCGTCTTTGGCCCAGAGGCCCCGCCGAAACCGAAGACCAAACCGAAGCGCCAGAACGCAAAAGCCGCCCGCGCCGCGCGCATGGAGCGCCTGCGCGACTACTTCTCACCGGGCAATATCGTCCACGCCTACGGCGGCAGCGCGGATCGCGTGATCTCCTTCGATGAAGGCAAAGATGGCGATTGGTCCGTGAAGGTCGAAAGCGTCGTGAAGGATGGCGCGGGATGGAAGAAGAACCCAGCAGATGATCGGATTCGCACCCACCGCACTGAACCGGACGCCCGCGAGCTCAAGGCCGGGCCGCTGGAGCGCGCCGCCCCTGCCCCCGCGCCGGAGGCAGATCCCGAGCCGCAGGCGGAGAACAAATCAAATTGGGGCGCGAGCAATACCCTTGTGAGCGTTGACCGCGCCGCCGAGATCCGTGCGAAGCTGGCCGGGAAACTCCGCAATCAGCTGAACTCAGGCGTTGACCCTGAAATCTTGGCGCTTGGGACCGAATTGGCCGCGTTCCACATGGAGGCTGGCGCGCGCAAGTTCTTGGATCTTGCTAATGCGATCGCGCGCGATTTGAGCACTACGCCGGCCAAGCTGCGCCCCTATCTGCGCGCATGGTATAATGGCGCCCGCGACATGATGGAGGATCATGGCGTCGATATCGCTGGTATGGATGGGCCAGACGCTGTTGCAAAGCAGGTCAAGGAGATTGCAGCGCAGGGTGAAACAACAGCACCCACGGCGAAATCTGCCCCTCAGAAGCCGACAGAGGGCGAGAATACGAAGGCCCGCCGGGATATTGACGAAAATGCAGGTCGACCCGATGTATCAGAGGATGGTAAGCTCGATCCGAACGAAAAGGGCCAGACGGATGAACAACGCGGCGATCAAGCAAGAGATCAAGGAGCACTGGCAGGCCGGGGCGCCGGATCGCGACTGGACGCAAAACGACAGCCTGATGGTGGATCGCGTGACGATGGACGCGGAGAAGGCAATGAAAACCGCGCGCCAAGAGCTCCCGGGGATGACGCGCCGCGAGGCGTGGGAGACGGTTCGTCCGACCTATCTGGAACCGTGGCCCGAGAGCCCGAGCAGCCTGCAACCGAAAACTTCGTAATCACGGATGATTTTCCCTTGGGCGAAGGCACCGAGGGGAAAAAGCTTGAGGCAAACCTTGCTGCGCTGCGCCTACTGCGCCAGCTCGACAGCGAGAAGCGCCAAGCCACACCAGACGAACAGGCAGTTCTCGCTCGCTGGGTTGGATGGGGCGGTCTGAAAACCGTCTTCGACGGCAAGCACAAGGGCAAAACGAACCAATGGGGACGCGCGCAGGCTGAGCTCCGTTCGCTTTTGACCTCTGACGAATATTACGCTGCCATGCGCTCTACCAATGACGCGCACTATACCTCCCGCCCCGTCATTAAGGCGATGTGGCGCGCGATGCGTAATTTCGGTTTTGAAAAGGGGCGCGCGCTCGAACCCACAATCGGCAGCGGCAACTTCCTTGGCCTTCAACCCGCCGATATGGCGCGGGGCACCGAATGGTATGCCGCCGAGCTCGACCCGATCACGTCAGCCATCGCCAAGCAGCTCTATCCGCAGGCTACGATCTACGGTGACACAGGGTTCCAAGATGCGCCGTTGCGCGCAGGCGCCTTCGATGTGGCAATTGGCAATCCGCCTTTTGGATCCACCCAGATCAAGAGCGATATGCACCCTGATCTCGGTTCGATGAAGGTCCACAACTATATCATCGCAAAGACCGGGCAGCTTCTGCGTGAAGGCGGCGTGATGGGGATGGTGGTCACTCACCGCTTTCTCGACAACGCAAATGCAGAGGCGCGCAGCAAGCTCGCGCCGAAATTCCGCTTCCTTGGGGCAGTTCGGCTGCCCAACACGGCGTTTCTCGACAACGCAAACACCAGCGTCGTCACAGATATCGTTTTCTTCCAGCGGCGCGCGGAGGGTGACAGCGCGGGCGATACCTCGTGGCTCAAGGTCGATCAGGATGGTCCCAACGGAACGAAGCTCAACGGGTACTTCGCTAAAAACCCTGAGATGATACTTGGCCGCGCGGCGATGGACGGCGAGATGTATGCCAATCGCGTCAAACCCGGCGAGGAGCGCAGAGAGTTCACGGTGCATCCCGATGGCCGCGATCTGGAAGCCTCGCTGACCGACGCCATCGATAGCATCAAGGCGACCCTGCCCACGCGCGAGCAGGCGCTTGAGGACGCAGCCACTGCCCCGGCCACGTCTTCCAGCCTCGCCTATGGCGAAATGGCGCTCGACGACAGCGGAAAGGTCATGCGCGGCGAAAGCGACCCGATGGGCGGGCGCTTTGTTGAGGAGATCACCCCTGATACCTTCTGGCGTGACCAAGCGGAGGCATCCGCCGATCTGATCGGAGCAATCGACGCCCTGCGCGAGATGGCAAAGAGCGGCGCCGATATTGCAAATGCTCGCCAAGAGGCGCTGAACCATGCGCAAAGCGCGGGCGTCGTGGATCTTGCTGGCGATCCTCTTCCCCAGAAAACGAAGTTCATGCAGGCGCTGGCCGATGAACTGCCGAACCTGCTTTCGAGCGATGATCTAAGCCCGGGCGCGGCGGCGGCGCTCGATACCTTCCGAACGCGTGTCGAGGCTAAGCGTCTTGGCCGTGATGGTTTTGACCGGCTCTCGGCCATCCTCAATCTGCGCCAGAAGGTGAAGGCACTGATCCGCGCCGAGCGCAACGATCACCCGGATATGGAGACGCTTCGGGCTGATTTGAATAAGGGATACAGGCGCTTCAAGACGAAGTACGGATTCCTCAACAGCTCGAAGAACGAGGCTATTCTGCGCGGCGATGTAGGCGCCGAGATGGCGCTTGAGCTCAACTACAAGCCCGCGCGTGATGGACGAGAGGAATCGGCCCGCCCGGCACCGATCCTGTCAAAGCGCGTGATCTATCCGCATAAGCTCCCGACCAACGTGGCCAGCGCAGCTGATGGCCTGCACATCTCCATGCAGGAGCGCGGATATATCGATCCGGGGTTCATCGCATCGCTCGCCAACTCCGATGTGGAATCGGTCGTTTCCGAGCTGACAAGCGGTGCAAACCCGCTGATTTTCAGAAATCCTGCGACAGATCGCTATGAGCTGGCCGAGGTCTATCTTTCCGGCAACCTCGCAGAGAAGATCCAGCAAGCGGAAGACGCGGGCCTTCGCCAACAGATTCCGCACCTGAAAGCGGCGATGCCGCCGCCAAAGACTGCCGATCAGGTGACACCCTCGATCCGCTCGATGTGGATGCCGCCTTCCGTCTATCAGCAATTCCTTTCGGCGCTTGGCTACTCAAGCCCGAAAGTTGGCATCTACCAGAATGCCGGGATCGCGACCGTGAACTATAGCGGCTATGCGGCCAACGATTTCGGGCGCCAGTTCTCGACCGACCGCATGGAGCCCGGCAAGATCTTTGAAGCGGCGATCAAGGGCAAGGCGCCCGTGATCTACGATACCGTGCGCGATGAGAAAGGCGAGAAGCGCGTCAAGAATGCGGATGCGACACGCGAGGCTGTGACCGCATATGAACGGATCGGAGATGAATTTCCGAAGTGGGCGATGGCAAACCCAGAGCGTGCCCAAACTATTCTCGATGCCTTCAATGAGAAGGTGAACGTCGTCACGGAGCGGAAATACGATGGTGTGCGCTATCTGCGCACCGTGGGCGCATCACCTGAGATCTCCCTGCGCAATAGCCAAAAGAACGGGGCTTGGCGCATGATCCAAGATCCGGTCACGCTTCTGCATCATGTCGTGGGCGCGGGTAAAACCTTCACCGCGATCACAGGCATCATGGAGCGCAAGCGCATGGGCCTGACCAACAAGGCCGTGGTCGGAGTGCCTAACCACCTGACCGGACAGTGGGGCAAGGAATGGCTGGAGATGTATCCCGCCGCCAATATCCTTGTGCCGACCGAGAAGGACTTTGAACCTGCCAACCGCGCCAAGTTGATCAACCGTATCGCCACGGGTGACTTCGATGCGGTGATCATTGGGCACTCGCAGCTCGTGAAGATCGAAAACGACGACACCGTGACCAAGGATTACATTGCCGAGCAGCTAGAGGAACTAGAGGCGGCAATGCAGGCCGCAAAGGAAAATGGCGACAGCCGCCGCACGGTCGGGCAAATGGGCCAGAGGATCAGCACGCTGCAAGACAAGCTCAAGCGCCTAGACGAAAAGGCCGCAGCGCGCGCAGATTCCAACATCATCCCGTGGCATGAGCTCGGCGTCGACTATTTGGCGCTCGATGAAGCGCAGGAGTTCAAGAACCTCGAATATTCCACCACGGCCAGCCAGCTCGTCGGGATGAACCCACCGGCAGGATCTGAACGCGCATTCGATCTTCTCATGAAAGTGCGTTCGCTCCAGACGATGAAGAACGGCGGCGTGGCCTTCCTGACAGGCACGCCGATCTCAAACAGCCTTGTCGAGATCTATTCCGTGATGAAGTACCTGATCCCGAAGTCGATGAAGGCGATGGGAATTGCGCACTTCGATGCATGGAAGGCGTCATTCATCCAAGATCAGACCCGGTTCGAGTATACCGCCTCGATGCAGCTAAAAGAGCGCAACGTGATGGCGGGGATGATCAATCTCGGACCTCTCGCCCAGCTCTACCGCTCGTTTGCCGATATCGTCATGCGCCCGGAGGTTGAGCGCATGTACCGCGAGCAGATGGAGGCGAAAAACGCCGCGGAGAAAGACCCGTCCAAGCACGTTTCCACGCGCTTCCCGACGCCAAAGGTTAAAGGCGGTGGCCGCCGGATCGATCTTGCGCCCCCGACCCAGAAGATGACCGAGTTCGTGCGCTATCTCGTCATGCGGATGGCCGGAATCCAGCGCAACAAGAGCGACAAGGAATATCCGAAGGTGGATAACCCGTTGTGGGTGCTTTCGGACGCGCGAAAGGCCAGCGTTGACATTCGCACGATCGATCCAACGCTGGGGCGTGAAGAAGGCGCGAAAGTCACACGCGCAGCCGACCAGATCATGCGCAACTACAAGGCCAACACCGAACGGCGCGGCACTCAGCTTGTGTTCTGCGACATGTCCACACCCAGCAAAAGCGCTGAAAAAGAGGCGAAACGGATCATCCGTGAAGCTTCCGGCCTGCTTGACATCAAGGGTGCGAAGCTCAAGGAAACGCTTGCCCAGAGTGCTGATAAGTCATTCGCCTCTCAGTGGGCGGATCTCGTGGACCAGCTCGACGCCACAACTTCAAGCCCTGCGACAAGCGACAAGAAGCGCGACCAGATTGAGCAATGGATAAACGGCGCCGGGCAAGACGCGCCCGCCGCCATGTTCACCGCTGACACGGGCTTTTCCTTCTACGATGACTTGCGGTCGATCCTTATCGACCGTGGGATCCCCGAAAAAGAAATCGCCTTCATTCATGACTACAACACCACGCCGAAGAAGAAGGATCTCTTCGAGAAGGTGAACGAAGGTCAGGTGCGCGTTCTGATCGGCTCGACCCAAAAGATGGGTGCGGGAACGAACGCTCAAAAGCGCCTCGTCGCGCTGCATCATATCGATGCACCGTGGCGTCCCTCAGACATGGAGCAACGCGAAGGGCGGATCATTCGACAAGGCAACATGTTCTACGAGGCTGACCCTGACGGCTTTGAAGTCGAGATCACTGCATACTCGACCGAAAAGACCGCCGATGTGGTGCAGTGGCAGATCCTAGAGCGCAAAGCGAAGGGGATTGAGACATTCCTAAACGCCGCGACCGACAAGCTCGAAGAGGACTCGGGCGATGCGGACCAATATGCACAGTTCATGGCACAATCGACCGGCAAGCGGATCTTCCTCGACAAGATGACTGCCGAGAAGGAGCGCGACACAGCGCGCGCCGAGATCGCCAATGATCTGCGCAGTGAGGCAGAGGCTCGAAACTTCCTTGATGCCTTCGACCGAAACCAGAAGGTGCGGCGCGAGGCTATCGCAACGTATGGGCCAGTGACGAAGATGGCGGGGCCGAAAGGATCCGACACATATCTCGCTGATTGGAAAGGAAAGATCGCGGCCTATTTTGCGGCACGCGAGAAGAACGACGCGGAGGCCGAGGCTATCCGGGCGCGCAACAAGGACAAGCCGCGCAAGGAATGGGAAAAGCTACCACCGAAGCCCGAAGCGCCGAAGCGCTGGCAGGAACGCCCCAGCAATCCTTATGAGGCGAGCGTCTATGACACGCTCTCCAAGCTGCAAAGGGCTGCGCACAATGGTCAGGCGGAGATCTCGATCCCATATGGCAATGGCGCCGAGATCCATGTTTTTGCGCGCGGCGACGGAAGTGATCTTGTGGCCTATTCGGTGGCGCTGGGTGCAAATGCTGATGTGGCTGGGTTTGATCTGCATGATGGAATGTCAGTTGCAGCAAAGGATTTCCGAAATTCCGACAAGCTCTTGAGCTCGTTCGACCCTGAGAACATCTCATATCGGGCCGGAAATCTCGTTTCCGCAAATGAGCGCGCGCTCTCGCGCAGTGCAGAACTCCGTCAGCAGATGGAGGCGATCATCGCAAAAGGCGTGGATCGTTCGAAGGTAGAGCGCGCCGAGCAGCGCGTGGCCGAGCTCAGCGCACTGGCGCGCGTGGAAGAGGTGAAATTTGCCCAAGAGACGGCAAACGCTGGTCCGAACCATTTTGCGCTGTTGGATGACAAGGGGCGCAGCTTGGTCAACGACGATGGCGCGAAGCCGATCACGGGACAATTCCAGTTCCAATTGGCCGGCAGGCAGTATTCGTCGGAATGGGGCGCCCCTGCCGCAAATCGCGAGCGTATCGAGGGCAGCGACCAGTTCGGGCAAGTCGGGTACTTCGAGGCCGAGGACATGGACAGCCACGAGCCTGTTATCGTCAAGGCGATCAAGCATGAGGGCAAGGACGGGGGGCCCGAACGCTGGGAGCCGCTTGATGTCTTCGATCAACCAACTGAGGGTGAACCCGACGCCAAATATCAGCGTGACATGGATCAAGAGCCGGTCGCACGCCTGACTGGCGACGAGCTTGGAGAGTGGAGCGACATTCGCCAGCTCGGGAAGAAGGCGTATGCTTGGTATAGGGAAAACCTGACCGACAAGACCGTCACCAATGCTGAAACGGGGTGGCAGATTGGTTTCGATGGCGTTGGCGCGAAGAAGGTCAGCGGTCGCAAGGGGGATGTGCTCTATCGCCTCGTGCCTGCGATCGAACAAATCTTGCAAAAGGGTCGATTGGTTTCGTCGGAGAATGACAAGCGCGCGCGTCAGGAGATATTGGCAATTCACAAGTTCTCCGCCGATGTTAAGATGGGTGGACAGACTTATTCTGTGATTGCCACGGTCCGCCAGAAACGCGACGGAACCTATCACTACGATTTGTCGATGGATCGCGGGGCCAGCGGCTTTTCAACCGCCACGGCCCAGGACAAAAACTCCCGCGCTTCGGCATTGGAAGGCGACCCCGCTCCGATAAATTTGGAGATTGCGGACGAAAAAGTCAAGATGCTGCCCCGCGAGCGCGTGGAAATGCGCCGGATCTCGCACGATCTAAACAGATTGGCTGCGGAGGTTGGCATCTCTGGGAAGGTGACGGCAACCGCCGTGCGCGGCCTATTCGATGCCGCAGGCACGCCGATCCGGGGCCGCTACCATGCCGGGCGGGTGGAGATCGACGCGGACGCGGCAGATCGGGCGCGAGTGATGGATCACGAGATCATACACGCGCTGCGTGATGCGAAGCTGTGGGATCGGCCCTATGGTCTTTTCACCCGCGCCGAGTGGCAGACCTTGATCGCGGCGGCACGCCAGCGAGACGATCTGCGCAAGCGGGTGGCACAGGCGTACCCGGATCTCAGCCAGAGCAACCAGCTCGAAGAAGTTATCGCTGAGATGTATGCTGAACACGGCGACAAGGCGCGAACGGATAACTCCGTGCTCGGCCGGGCGCTTGGAAAGGTCCGCGCGTTCCTCCGGGCAATCGCAACGGTCCTGCGCGCTCATAGTGCGCCCAATGCCGCGACGATCTTTGATACTATTCGTGGCGGTGCTTTCACTCCGCGCGCCGCGCCGACGGACGTTCAGAGCGCGCCCGGTCGTTTTGCGAATGCCCAACCATACTCGGATTCCGAAATCGCGAAAGAGGCGCGGCGTCTTCCGCCCAGCCTGTCGACACTGCCGCCCTTCAAAGGCAGATCCATGCTTGCCGCCCGCAAGCACTTCGTGCGCTATGCGATGACGAATGCCATGGATGGTGCAGGCGGGTTCTCGTCGCTATCGCTTATTCCCGGTCGCGCCCTGATCGCGGAGATGGGCCGCAACATTCCAGCGGCCCAGACCTATCTCGCGCTCAAGGAGAAGATGGATACCCTGCGCAACGAGATGCACGAGAAATACAGCAAGACCACACAAGAGTGGCGGAAGCTGACCAAGCTCGGCAAGGAAAACATGACCGCGCTGATGGATCTGATGCACGACGCGACGATTGAAGGGATCGACCCATCCCTACCCTTCATTGCAAAATCGGAGCCGCGTGACCCGTGGCTTGTCAATCGCTATGGCCTTCAATCGAAGACTGGCAAGGAAGCCTCTGAACGTATCGCCAGCGACGAGACGCGCCGCAGTGGTTACGCGCTTCTCAAAAAGCGTTTCGACGCCCTGCCAAAGGAATTTCAGACGCTGTTTTCGCGGGTGCGCCGCGACTATGAACACCTCAACAGCGACTTCCAAGAGGCGGTCGAATACAACGCCAAAAAGGCGATGGAATACAGCGTCAAGCGTGCAGAGCGCGAGCATGCGAAAATGATCGATCAGATAGCCCGAGACGGCCTGACCGGGCGGGCGAAGGCCGAGGCGCTGGCCGAGGCTGATGCAATGCTTAAAAGCGCGCAGATGCGCGGTGAGTGGGGCAAAGCCGGGCGGATCCGCGAATTGCGCGCCAAGTTTGAGAGCAATAAGCTAGAAGGCCCGTACTTCCCGCTCGCGCGCTTTGGAAACTTTTTCGTCACCGCGCGCGACAAGGACGGTCAGGTCGTATCGTTCTCGAAATTCGAGAATGAAAAGGATCAGGCTGCCGAAGCGAAGGCGCTCCGCGCCGAGGGCTATGAGGTTCAGACCGGAGTCATGAGCCCGAAGACATCGCGCGAGATGGTAGATCCGAGCTTCGTGGCAGATGTCGAACAGATGCTATCTGGATCCGGCGTTGGTGACGATATCCTCGATGCGATTTGGCAGCGCTGGCTTCAATCGCTGCCGGACTTCTCGGTGCGCAAGAGCAAGATCCACCGCAAGGCAACAGCGGGATACAGCGGAGACGCGATGCGGGCATATGCCAGCCATATGTTCCATGGATCGCACCAGCTTGCCCGCCTGCGCTATGCGGTGGACATGCAGGAAGCGCTTGAGAACGCCGAGAATGAGGCGGCACAGTCTGACGATCCGAACCGCAGCGGTCTCGTCGTGCGCGAGATCAGGTTGCGCCATGATTTCGTGATGAATCCGAAGGGCTCGAAGCTGGGCCAGCGCATGACCACTGGCGCCTTTATCTATTTCCTTGGGGCGTCCCCATCGGCAGCCGCGGTGAACCTCACGCAAACGACTGTGGTCGGCATCCCTGTGCTGGCTGCGTTCCATGGTAAAAAGACCGGGTTTGCAGTCGCGGCGCGCGAGTTGAACCGCGCGATGGGAGATTTCGTGCGCGGCAAGGGCCATGCTGGGAAATCCTCTCGCTTGAACTCGAACGAAAAACAGGCGCTCAAGGAAGCCTATGATCTGGGAACGATCGACAAGAGCCAATCGCACGATCTGATGGGGATCAGTGATGCCGGGATCGAATACCGCCCTGCCCGCGCAGCGGTGATGGAGAAGATCTCGTATCTCTTCCACCATGCTGAGCGGCTGAACCGCGAAGTGACATTCCTAGCTGCCTATCGGATGGCGCGCGACAAGGGTTTTGACCACACCACAGCGGTCGAAAAGGCGGCAGACCTGACTTGGAAAACCCATTTCGATTATCAGAACTCGTCGCGTCCCCGGATCATGCAGAACGATTTTGTCCGCGTGGCAGCCGTCTTCCGCAACTTCAACGTCAACATGCTCTGGCGTCTGTTCCGCGACATGCATCAGATGGTGAAGGGCGAAAGCCCCGAGATCCGGCGCGAAGCCCGGTATCAGCTGATCGGCATCACCGGATCGCTGTTCTTGCATGCCGGTATTCGCGGCGTCTGGGGCTATGGCTTGCTTACCGCGCTGCTCGGCTTCTTCTTCGATGATGGCAAGGACGAGCTCGAACAGGATATCCAGCGGACCTTGGTGGAAACGCTGGGCCACGACGCCGCCGGGATGATTTTGAACGGCGTGCCCGGCCACCTTCTCGGGATCGATCTGACCAACCGGATTGGGATGCCTGATCTGTGGTTCCGCTCGCCAAATCGGATTTTGGAAGGCCAAGACGCTTATGAGTATTGGGTAACGCAGGCTCTGGGTGCGACATTCGCAATCGGCGGCAACGTCGCGCGCGGATGGGATCAGGTCATGAACGGCGACATCATGCGCGGTCTCGAAACCATGTCGCCCAAGGTCATCAACGATATGTTCCAAGCTGCCCGGTTTGCCCGCGAGGGCGCGCTCAACCGGAACGGCGATGCGATCATGGACCATTTCAGCGTGCCTGAGACGCTGGCTGTGCTTCTCGGCTTCACACCGGCGCGGCTGACCGAGCAGTACGAGAAGAACAGCACCATGAAGCGGATGGAGACCCGCATTCAGGACCGGCGCGGGAACATCCTGCGCGAGGTGCGGACGGCGCTTCTGGATCGCAAACCCATCACCGACAAGATGCGCAAAGCGATTGCCGACTTCAACGAGCACGCCCCGCCCAGCTATCGGATCGATGGCAGCACGATCCGGCGCTCGCTCAAAGCCCGGATTGCGTCGTCGCGCAATTCGAAGGGCGGGATCTACATCTCGCCAAGCCTGCGCGGCTTCATCGACCGGGAGCTTGCTCCAGACATCTATGGCAGCGAGTGACTTTCAGGACGGCGCGCGATGTGGTATAGAGGCAGAAACCACGCGCAAGATGTGCGTTATTCACTCTCGGCAGTCGAATAGCGTCATCCGTTTTGCGTTCGCCTGCCCCTTTTAGGGCCAAGACATGGCAACGTGGTATCGCACCGGGACAGTGAACTTGACCAACGGCAGCACGGCTGTCGTTGGCGCTGGAACTGAATTTAGCGCCAATGCTCTCGTCGGTGACGCAATCCACCTTCCGGGCGCTTCCATCCGAACCTATGAGATTGTCTCGATCACCAGCGACACGGAGATCGAGATCTTTCCCGCGTTCGACGGCCCGTCCGTGGCGGGTGCGGCCTATGCCATCCAGCCCACGCGCGGGATCCTGCAGCAGTTCAACAGCCAAGTCTCCGCATGGATCGCGGCGCAGAAGGGATATATCGACGGGCCGCTATCCGGCCTATTTGATGACGGCACCGCAGATTTTCCCGGCATTGCCTTTGAAAATGAGGCTGGACTAGGCGCACGGCGCGTCGGGCCCGGCACGGGCGCGCTTGTTGCGGGCGGGGCCGATATCATCAAATGGTCGAGCGCGGGCGCGGTGCTGGCGGGATTGCTGACCGGTACGGCAGTGCAGCAATCTGCAACCGATACCACGGCGGGGCGGCTGTTGACCGTAGGCGCAGGGGGTATCGTGGGGCAAATCATTGAGTTTTCTGGCAATATAGATGATCCGGATCAGATGCCGTCAGGTTTCTATCGTGTTCAAGGGGTAGCCACGGGAACCAAGCCAGATGGTCTAGCCGCATTTAATATGATTGTGATGCGGCGGGGTCAAAGCAGCCCCTATTCCCAGACGTCTCAATTTGCCACGTCAACAATTGGCATGCTCTACAGGGAATGGAATGGCACTTCTTGGGGGGCATGGAGTATTCGAGATGAATACGGGTCGAATGCAAATGGGGAGTATATTCGTTTTGCCAATGGCACTCAAATTTGTACCACTGTGTTGTCGGGTATCAACGTTAATATTGCGCTAGGAGCCATTTATTTTTCAGACGCAATTACGGCCCAAATGCCAGCACAATTTGTATCATCTCCCTATTCCGCTGGATCGATGTCGG
>NZ_JHEH01000022.1 GCF_000715505.1 Thioclava dalianensis | reverse complement strand
CTTACAAAACAGCCGGCTTCCTGACGTGCTACGGGACCGAACTGACCAGTAACGCGATCCTGCGGTGGTGTTCCGCGCACCGGGTCGAATGGCACTACATCGCACCGGGAAAGCCAATGCAGAACGGTTTCGTGGAGAGCTTCAACGGCAGGATGCGAGATGAGCTGCTCAACGAGATCATGTTCCGCAACCTGGCACACGCCCGCGTCGTGATCGCCGCTTGGGCCGCCGACTACAACACCGAACGCCCGCATTCGGCCTTGGATTACCAGACCCCGGCCGACTACGCGCGGACCCTAACCACCGCAATCGCCCGCCCCACTGCGCGAGATGAAAGCTCCGCGCGTCGGGCGATTGCTCAACCTGCGCCGATCGGCGTAAACACCAACCGGGCTCCGGTCGCGGCTGGATGAAAGACCCATGGCAGGTCACTTTCCTCGGAGCTCCCCAAGCCTTCCTCCAGTGTCGCCAGACTTCGCAGCGGGTATTTCTGACAGCTCTGGCCGCCTCACGCCTCTGCCCTGATTGCCGAGAGGATCCGGTTTTCGGCATCTCTCAAACCGCGTTGCGGAGACTTGCCGTGGAAGACAATGTCGTGGATTTCCTCGCCCAACGTCCGCTCGATCAGGTTGAAGGCGGGCACCGGGGGGCGCGCCCAAGTCACCAGTTCGTTCTTGCGCGCCATCCGATCCACCATGCTGACGATGGGCGAGGAAGCGAGGGCTTCGGGGTCTGCGCAGACCGAGAAGCGCGGTGCGACGGGGAAGCCGTTTTTCACGTGCTCTTTCATCGCTTCGGGGGACACCATCCAGGCAATCGCGTCGATGATCTGTTTCTGCCGGGTCGGCTCGACATAGGAGGGGATGGTCAACAGGAACCCGCCGACCGGTGCGGAGACACGCCGCATCCGGCGCGAAGGGGGCGGAAGGTAAGCCACGCGACGGGCCACCCGCGAGCTCAGTTCGTGTTCGAAGCGGGCGGCGCGCATCGTCCAACAATAGGTCATCGCAGCCTGACCGGACATGAAGTAATGGATGCGTCGCTCCCAGTCGATACTCTCGATATCGGGGGGCGAGACCTCCACAAGCTGCTTCATGTATTCGATCACTTCGAGCGCGTCCTCAGTGTCGATCTGCAGCTTGAGCGAGTCGAACGTATCGAAACTCCAGCTCTCCTGATTGCGCAGCGGCATGTCGATGACGGTGGTACGACAGGCGGCGAGGAAGAACATGAAGGAATTCGCGATCGGCATGCCGCGTTGTCCGTTCCACGCGATGCCGTAGAATTCGTTTTGTGGATCGTGGAATGCGCGGGCGGCCGCAATCGTCTCGTCGAAAGTCTTGGGATATGTGACCCCCTCGGCATCGAACAAGTCCTTGCGCGCCGCGAGGATCTCGATCGTGCAATAGAGCGGAATGCCGTATTGCGTGCCCTTCCAGTTGCCCGTCCCCCAGACCGAGGGGTGGAAATCAAGCGAGTTGATAGCGGCATCCGAGATCAGATCGTCGAGTGGTGCGAGTTCTCCGCGTTCGGCGAATTCGCCCAGCCACGGCATGTTCATCGCAATGACGTCATAGCGTGGCGACATCTCCGAGAAGGTCTGGCGCGACTTGGCGTAGAGGTTGGGGAGACGTTGCAGGTCAAAGCTACTACGTTTGCCGAATTCGTTGCGGAAATCCGACCACATGTTGCGCATCGCGATGAAGTAGTTGTCATCGTTGAGCAGGAATTTGATGTCGCTCAGGTTGAGTCCGGTGATGTCCTCGCCGCGCACCGGCGAGATGATCTGAGCTGCGAAATAGCTGCCGCCGAAGTAGTATTCGCTCGTTTCGGTGCCTTGCCGAAGGCCGAAGGTTTTCGCCATGTGACCTTTGACGTGGATGGCATAGCTCATGAAGGCATTTAACAAGCTCTCCGAAGGCTCGAGGAAATGCGTCTTCAATCCGTTCCCGCGCGGCACTTGCCGTATCAGCCCGTCATCTATCATCTTCATGATCATGCGGTTGCCGGTGCTATAGGGCACATCGGCAAGGCTGATGAGCCCTGACTTGTCGATTGGGCTTAGTCGCAGATGCGCGTCCACCAGTTCCAGCGTGATATTCTGATAGACGTCGGGCTTGGCACCGGGCATCTGATGGTCGAACGGCGCCCGCAACCGCCGAAGAAAATCGACGATTCTGGAAAGCTCGTGGCTCGTCAGATCAGCATCCTGTGGTTGCATTGCGTCCGGATGCTGTCCGACCGGAGTCACCTTGTCGACAATTTTTCCTGCCATTTCACCAATGCGAAGAAATCTTCGTCCCTCATGCCAGCATTCGACGCGCTCCGATAGAGTTCGAGGATCAGGCCGGTGGTCATCACCGGCACGTCATTGCGGCGCGCGGCATTGCTGATCAGCGTGAAATCCTTAATCATCTGCGAGACGGTGAAAGCGGGGGTGTAGTCATCGTTGACCACGGCCTCTTGCTTGTATTTGAACAGCGGCGAGGCAACGGCGCTTTCACAGATCACTTCCATCATGTCGGCCCGCGACAGCCCCCCGCTCGCGCCAATGGCCAGCGCCTCCGAAAGCACGGCCGAGAAAGCGCCGACGAGGGTATTTAGCACGAGCTTCATATAGCGCGCTTCCTCGCCCTCTCCGAGGAAGAACTGCCGTGCCGAGAAGGTCTTGATGAGGGGGAGCACCTCGTCCCAGCCCGCACGATCGCCCGACGCAAGAACCGTCAGTGCCGCTTTTGCGGCGAGATCCGTGCTGCCGGAGAGCGGTGCACGCAAGTAGCGCAGGCCCGCCTCGCTCAGGATTTGCGCAACGCGCTCGGAACATTCCGGCGAGACGGTGCTCATTTCCACCAGCAAGGCACCGCGCGGTAGGCCGTGAATTAGCCCGGTCTCTCCCGATACCACCGCCATCAGCGCGTCGTCATTGGGCAGCGTAGAGAAGACGACCTGCATATCGCGCAGATCGCGCGCGCAGTCGGCGGTTTTTGCGCCTTTCTCGGCAAGCTTCGCACGGTTGCCCGAATCGGGTTCCACAACGGTAAGCCCGACGCCGCTGTCGAGGAGATTTCGCGCCATCGGCCCGCCCATTTTTCCGACGCCGATCCAGCCGACCGCGCGAGATTCGGATTGGGGGAGGTGGGGTGCACTCGCCATGTTGCTCATCCATATGTCTCCATTTGTCTTGGCTCACCCTAAGATGCCGCTTCGGCGAACACTGAAGTAATTTTTCCGGAGCGGAGATTTTTTTCCTGATGTGATCGGATCGGTTTGCTACGAATCAATTCAAGCAGCGCGACGGTGCCGCGGTCCGTCAAGCGGATCACAGGCCGCAGTCGCCGCGCAGACAGGACAGGAGGAGGTCGAATTGAAAGCCGTTCGTTTTCACGGAGCAAAGGATATCCGCGTCGAGGATGTGGAGGAGCCGTCCGGGCAGCTTGCCCCCGATGACGTGCTGATCGAGCCGATCATCACGGGCATCTGCGGCACCGATCTTCATGAGTATATCGCGGGGCCGATCGTCACGCCCGCTGAGCCGCATGTCTACACCGGTGCAAGCAACCCGCAGATCCTCGGGCACGAGTTTTCGGCCCGCGTGTTGAAGGTCGGAGATTCGGTCAGCGATGTTGCGCAGGGCGATCGGATCTCGATCCAGCCGCTCGTAGCGCCACGCAATGATTACTACGGAAAGCGCGGTCTTTATCACCTCTCGCCGCAGCTCGGCTGCATCGGCCTCAGCTGGGCCTGGGGCGGCATGGGCGAGAAGGCCGTTGTCAAGGACTACAACGCCCAGCCCGTGCCCGACGCG
Source organism: Thioclava dalianensis (assembly GCF_000715505.1). Classification (GTDB taxonomy): domain Bacteria; phylum Pseudomonadota; class Alphaproteobacteria; order Rhodobacterales; family Rhodobacteraceae; genus Thioclava; species Thioclava dalianensis. Next base: position 51,223 of record NZ_JHEH01000022.1, on the reverse strand, counting down.
CTGAGCGACGAGCAGGCTGCGATGATCGAACCTGCGGCGGTTGCGCTTTACGGCGTCGACCGGGGCGGGGTGACCGCAGGCTCCACCGTGCTGGTGTCGGGCGCAGGTCCGATCGGCGCGCTGACGGTGCTTTCGGCCCATGCAGCGGGCGCAAGCACGATCATCGTCTCCGAGCCCAACCCGAACCGTCGCCGGATCATCTCCGAGATTGCTCCCTATGCCTTCGTCGTCGATCCCGGCGCGGGCAACCTGCAGGAAGTCGTGGGCGATCTGACCGAGGAAGGCGTCGGCGTCGACGTGGCACTGGAATGCGTGGGTCTCGAGCGCTCGCTCAACGCCTGCGTCGAGGCGGTGCGCCGTCAGGGCAAAGTCGTTCAGGTCGGTCTGCACATGAAGCCCGCCAGCATCGACGCCATGCTCTGGGCGCTCAAGGATATCACGGTCGAAGCGACCTGGTGCTACCCGACCCAGATCTGGCCGCGCATCGCGCGTATGGTCGCCTCGGGCAATTTCCCGATCGAGAAAGTCATCACGGCCCGCATCCGCGCCGAGGACGTCGTGGAGAAAGGCTTCGAGGCGCTGCTCGATCCTGCTGGGGAACATCTGAAAATTCTCGTCACCACCTGACGAAACCGAACTGCAAGAAAGGGGCGAAGACCCATGGCTGAACAGAATATTGCGTTGATTGTTGGGGCTACCGGTCTCTCGGGCAGCTACACCGCGCGCGAGTTGAAATCTCATGGTTGGACGGTCGTCACGGTGTCGCGCAGCGACGTCGATCTTGAGTGGTCCGACCGTCATATCGCCAGCGATCTGACCGATGCAGAGGGCAGCAAGGCCGCGCTGGCTGCGGCAAAGGACGTGACTCACGTGTTCTATTGCACGTGGTCGCGTCAGGCGAACGAGGAAGAGAACGTCCGCGTGAACGGGATGATGGTGCGCAACCTATTCGAGGGAATCGCAGGCGCGCCCATCAAGCACGGGGCGCTGGTCACGGGCCTCAAGCATTACCTCGGTTCGTTCGACGACTACGCCAAAGTTACGCCCTACACGCCCTTCCTTGAATCAAGTCCGCGTCTGCCGGGGCCGAACTTCTACTACGCGCAGGAAGATGTGCTGCTGGAGATGGCCGAGAAATACGGCTTCACCTGGTCGGTGCACCGCCCGCACACGATGATCGGCTTCACGGTCGGAAATTACATGAACATGGCGGTCACGCTCGCGGTCTATGCGTCGATCTGCAAGCACACTGGCAAGCCGTTCCTCTATCCCGGCTCGCCCGAGCAATATAACGCGGTCACCGACGTGACCGATGCGCGCATCCTCGCCAAACAGTTCTACTGGGCGGCGACGACGCCGGAAGCTGCGAACACGCCGTTCAACACTGCGAATGGCGACGTCTTCCGCTGGACTTGGCTCTGGGCGCGGATCGCCGAGTATTTCGGCCTCGAGGTCGCGGAATACCCCGGTCACACGACGCCGCTCGAAGAGCAGATGGCGGATGCCCCCGCGATCTGGTCCGAGATGGTGGCGCAATATGGGCTGCAGGATATCCCTGTGACCAAGCTCGCCTCGTGGTGGCACAGCGACGCCGACCTGGGTCGCGAGCTGGAATGCTTCACCGATATGACGAACAGCCGGAAACTGGGCTTCGACGCCTATCAGAGCACGCCTGACAGCTTCTTCGACGTCTTCGACGAGCTGCGCGCGCGCAAGATCATTCCGGCCGGAAACTGAGGAGACCGCAATGCACTACGTGATCCATTGCCTTGACCATGACGGCGCCGTCGACAAACGGCTGGCGAATTACGAGGACCACAAGGCCTATCTGGCTCAGGCGCCGGTGAAGACGGTTATCTCGGGCCCGCTGCTCGCGGATGACGAGGAAACCATGATCGGCAGCTGCTTCGTGCTGGAGGCTGACAGCCTTGCAGAGGTCGAAGACTTCAACCGCAACGATCCCTTCGCGAAGGTCGGTCTGTGGAAGTCCGTCTCGATCCGTCCGTTCTCGAAGCGCGTGGACAATCGCTGATGTCGGGGCCGGTCAAAATCGCCCTCGTCGGGCTCGGCTGGTGGGGGCAGAAGATGCTCTCCGTTCTGTCGAGCGCCCCCGAGGATATCAAAGTCGTCCGCGCAGTGGAGCCTAACATGGATGCGGTGCGCGATCTCTGCGCCGATAAGGGCGTGACGCTCAGCGCGGATTACGCGGATGCGCTGAACGATCCGGAGGTCGAGGCCGTCGTCTTGGCAACGCCGCACTCGCTGCATACGGATCAGATCGCGAAGGCGGTCGCCGCAGGCAAGCACATCTTCTGCGAAAAGCCGCTCGCGCTCACTGCGGAAGAAGCCGCTCGTTCGGTTGCGCTTTGTGCCGAGGCCGGGCTCGTCCTGGGCATGGGCCACGAGCGCCGGTGGGAGCCGCCGATCGCCGATATGCTGGCGAAGGCCGATGCGGGTGAGCTGGGCCGTATCCAGCAAATCGAGGCCAATTTCAGCCACGACAAGTTCGTCGGCATGGACCCGAGCAACTGGCGTGTTCAGGCGAGCGAGGCGCCGGCAGGCGGCATGACCGCGACGGGCATTCACCTGCTGGATCTGTCGGTCCGCCTTCTGGGTCGCGCGGAAAGCGTGCTGTGCATCTGCGAGCAGCTGTCTTCGAAACTGCCGCAGGGCGACACGGTGGCGGCTTATGTGAAATTCGCCGGGGGAGGGACGTCCTACGTGTCGGCCTCGCTGTCGAACCCGTTCATGTCCCGCTTCACGGTTTACGGCTCGAAAGGCTGGATCGACATTCGCGACAAGGCGCATGTGGAAGCGCCTGACGGCTGGATCGTGACCTCGGCCATGGCCGGTGGCCCGATCGAGACGGTCGAGATCGGCAAGGCCGAGCCCGTGAAAGACAACCTGGTGAGTTTCGCCCGCGCCGTGCGCGGACAGGAAACCTACCCGATCACCGCCGATCATCTGGTCGACAATATCGCGCTGCTCGAGGCGGTCTTCGCCTCCTCCCGCAGTGGTCAAATCGAACGCGTGGCGCAACCCGCCGCAGCGAAAGTTGGAGCCTGACATGAAAGCCCTGATCTTCGACGAACCAAACAAGCCCATCGTGACGCAGGTGCAGACGCCCGGCATCACCGACAACGAGGTGCTGATCCAGTCGCGCCGCGTCGGGATTTGCCATTCCGATTACGAGCTGCTGGCCGGTCAATACATCATCCCGATTTCCTACCCGGTCGTTCCGGGCCACGAATGGGTCGGCGAAGTCGTCGAAGTCGGGAAGAATGTCGACGGACTCAAGCCCGGGGATCGTGTGGTCGGCGAATGCGTGATCAACACGCCCGAGCGCATCCACCACTTCGGCTTCTCGATGGACGGTGCGGATCGTGAATTCTTCGCCGCGCGTCCCGAATGGCTGCACAAGCTGCCCGATGCGGTGGATGACGCGAAAGGCGCGCTGATCGAGCCCTTCACCTGCGGGTATTACGCGGTGATGCGCCATGGTGGCGTCTGCGCGGCGGATACGGTCGTCGTCTCTGGCGGCGGCACTATCGGCCTCGTCTCGGCTGCCGCCGCAATCGGCATGGGCGCCCGCGTGATCGTGGTCGACCCGGTGCCGCTGCGTCGTGAGATCGCGAGGAAGCTCGGTGCGGATGGCACGATCGATCCGACCGACGGCGATCCCATTGAAGCGGTGCAGGAGATGACCAAGGGCGGCGCAGATCTCGTGGTCGAATGCGCGGGCCATCCGGCCTCGCTGGCCAATGTCTTCGACTATGCCCGCGACGACGGGAATGTCTCTATGGTCGGCATCAATATCGGCCAGAAATTCCCGGTCGAGCTGGGCAAGATCCAGATCAAGAACCTCAACGTGCGCGGCTGCATCGGCTCTCCCGGCGTCTGGCCGGCGGCGATCCGGTTCCTGGAGCGCACCGGGCTCGATCTCTCGCCGATCCAGACCCACAGCTACAACATCGATGACGCGATGACCGCGCTGGAGCTTGGCAAGTCGCCCGAAAAGGCGGTCAAGGTCACCTTGGAAATCAGCTGAGACGCGACGCGAGGGAGGAGGAGAAATCATGGCTGAGACGACGCCGCATAGCTTCGAAGGCCCGACGGGTCTGATGTCGATGCCCTTGTCGAAGGGCTTCGTCACTATCGTCGCCTCGACGCTGGCGCTCATCCTTCTTTGCGTCATCTTCGCGCCCTCGGCGGTCACCGCCGGGTCGCTGATGGGTAGCCTGCCTTTCGCGGCGGTGCTTGGCATCGTCGGGCTCGGCCAGATGCTGGTGGTGCAACAGGGCGGCTTCGATCTTTCGGTGCCAGGGTCGGTATCGCTCGCGGTGGTGATCGCGACCCACATGCCCAACGGGCAGGATGCTGGGCTTCTGCCCGCGCTTGTCATCGCGGTTGGCTTTGCGCTCGCGGCGGGGACTCTGAACGGCATCATGGTCGCCTATTTCCGCCTGAACGCGATCGTAGCGACCATCGGGATGAACGCGCTTCTGTTCTCGGCGGTCTTCGCGATCTCCGGCGGCGTGCCGCGGATCACGACGAACCTTCTGGCCCATATCGCGGGCGGTCAGACCCTGGGCATTCCCCATTCGGTCCTGTTCGCCCTCGCCATTCTGGCACTCGTGTCCTTCGGTCTGAAAAAGACGGTGGCTGGCCGTCGCTTCGAGGCGATCGGGGCCAATCCGGCGGCGGCCCGCGCGGCGGGTCTGAGCGTCAAACCGTATCAGGCGATGGCCTATGTGGCGGCGCAGATCCTTTACTGCACCGCGGGCATCCTGATCGCAGGCATCACCCGCGAACCCACGGCATTTCAGGGCAACAGCCTGCTTCTGCCCTCGGTCGCCGTCGTGGTGCTGGCAGGGACATCGCTTCTGGGAGGGCGCGGCTTTCCGATCTCGGTCGTCATCGCCGCCTTCTTTCTCAATCAGCTAAGCCAGTTCGCTCTGTCGATCGGTGTGCCCTACTCGGCGCAGACCATCGTGCAGGCGCTCGCTCTTGTATTCGGCATCGGGGTCTACTCGATCGAATGGACAAACCGTTTCAAGACAGAACAAACAAGTTCTACAGAGGAGGAGAACCATGAAACTGTCTAACCTGAAAGGATGCGCTGCCTATATGGCCTTGGGGCTTGGAGTTGCCCTCTCGGCGTCGGCGGCCAGCGCGGAGGACGCCCCCTCCTGGTGCGGCCCGAACAAAGCCTCGCTGGCGCTGCTCGATGGTTTCGGGGGCAATAGTTGGCGGCTGGTGACGACCGCTTCGGGCAAGGAGGAAGCCGCGAAGTGTCCGAGCATCACCGACTACTACTATGCCGACGGTCAGGGCGACACTCAGAAGGCGATCTCCGACATCAACTCGATGGCGGCACGCGGTGTCGACGCGATGGTCGTCTTCGGCGATGCCGGTCCCGCGATCCTGCCCGCGCTGACCAAAGCCTACCGCTCCGGTGCCGTCGTCGTGCCCTACCGTGTGAATGTCGGCGGGGAAGCCGGCAAGAACTATACCCGCTTCGTCGGTGCCGACTTCGTCTATGACGGCGAAAGCTGGGGCAAGTGGATCAAGGAGAACTTCCCGGACGGCGCGAACATCCTGTTCCTGTCGGGCCCGGCGGGCAACAGCCAGGGTCTGGACGAGCTGAAGGGGATGAAGAACATCCTCGACGACAGCTACAAGTTCCTGAACCCGGCCCCCTTTGCGGTTACCAACTGGGATCCGTCCCTGACGCAGCAGGTGTTGTCGGCTGCCATCGCGCAGCATGACAATATCGACGTAATCGTGTCCGACTTCGGTCCGTCGCTCGTAGGCGCGCTGCCAGTGTTTGCGAACTTCGACCGCTCGATCCCGGCGATCGCCACGTCCGATGGCAACTCGCTCGGCTGCTTCTGGGAGAAGGTCCACGCCGACAACCCCGGTTTCAAGCTCTTCACGGTCGCGACCGGCAACGACAACGTTCGTCTCGCCGTGCAATGGGCGATCGCGGAAGCGACCGGTGGCACCCCGCCGTCGGAGGAAGTCTTCAAGGCCCCGAACTTCGAGGACTCGACCGATGGGGATCCGAACCCCGTCCAGTGTCGCTCGGATCTGCCCGGCGCGATCTATCTCTCTGCTCAGCTCTCGGGTGACGAGCAGGCGAAAGCCGTCGGCCAGTAACCTCCCCTGTCTCCGGGCGGCGCGATCCGCCCGGAGATACCCGCGCCAACCCCTCAGATCGGCGGAACTAAACGGATGATAGCATTGGCTGAAATCGAACCGATGGAGAAGGCGGACGGGCTCCGCGAAACGTCAACGGGCACCCCCGTGATCCGCTTGCGCGGCGTGTCGAAATCCTTTGGGGCGGTCCGCGCCCTGAGCGATGTGAGCGTCGACATTCACGCGGGCGAAGTGCACGCGATCCTGGGCGAGAACGGAGCCGGGAAATCGACCCTGATGAACCTGATTACAGGCGTTCTGCAGCCCAGCACCGGCCGAATTGAATTCGACGGGCGGGACGTGATGCCGCTTTCGCCGGAAAGCTCGTCGGCGCTTGGCGTCGCGATCTCCTATCAGCACCCGGCGATCTTGCCTGACATGACAGTGCTCGAGAACCTGCAGGTGTCACTGCCTGCCTCTGTTTTCGAAGGCGATCGCAAAGACCGCGTTGGTAAGCGTCTGCTGGAAGAGGTCGGCCTTGAGGTGCCGCTGAACGCGCGTGTCGATACGCTAACCATCGCGCAGAAACACCTGCTGGAACTGGCGAAAGCGCTCGCCGTCCAGCCCCGTGTGCTTATTTTGGATGAACCGACGGCCGCGCTCGATCAGGACGCGACGGATATGCTTTTCGCGAAGGTTCGGGCGCTGAAGGCCTCCGGCACCGCCGTCATCTATATCACCCACCGTCTGGCCGAGTTGCGGCAGATCGCGGATCGCGTGACCGTGCTGCGCGATGGCCGTCATCGGGGCAGCGCGCCTGCGAGCGAGATCAGCAATTCCCAACTTCTGGATCTGATCGTCGGTCGCCGCCTGGCCTCTGCCTTCCCGCCGAAATGCGCCGACGCCAATCCCCCGATCAATTTCGAGGTCGAAGGCCTCAGCGGGCGCAAATTCTCGGATGTGGCCTTCGCCTTCGGGCGCGGCCAGATCATTGGCGTCGCCGGTGTCGAAGGCAACGGCCAGTCCGATCTGATGCGCGCCTTGGTGGGCCTTCAGCCCTATCGCGGCGCGATCAAGCTCCACGGTCGCACGCTCTCGCCGAAAGAGCTGAAACACGCGGCGGCCTTCATGCCGTCGGATCGCCATACGGAAGGCCTCGCTGCGGATTTGACGATCCGGGAAAATGCGACCTTCGCCTCGCTCGACAAATATGCCTCGAGCGGCGTGCTGGATCGCAGCAAGGAAATGCAGAAAGTGCAGGAGGTGTTCTCCTCGCTGGCGGTGAAGGCCGCAGGCGTCGAGGCGAAGGTCTCCCAGCTTTCGGGCGGCAACCAGCAGAAGATCGTGATGTCCCGCGCGCTTCTGTCGGAGCCGGGCTTCATCGTGGCCGACGAGCCGACGCAGGGTGTCGATGTCGGTGCGCGCTTCGAGATCTACCGGATCCTGCGCGAAGTGTCTGATGCGGGCACGCCGGTGATTGTCAACTCTTCGGACGCGGCGGAACTGGAAGGGCTTTGCGACATCGTTCTGGTCATGTCGCGGGGCCGTATCGTCGAGACGCTGCGCGGCGATGACATCACCGAAGCCCGCATCGTCGGTGCTGCGGTCGAGGCCGACACGCATGCGCATCACGTGGCCGAGGAACGGAGCGCGAAAGAGGGCTTCGGCGCGAAGCTGCGCCATTTCGTGCAAACCGACAACGCGACGATCGTGCCGCTTGCGCTGGTGACCGTGCTGCTTGCGTTGTTCGTGAGCGCGCAGAACGAGAATTACCTATCGTCCTTCAACGTCTCGAACATCCTGATCCTCGCCACCGCACTGGGCTTCATCGCCTTGGGGCAGACCATTGCCTTGCTGATGGGCGGGATCGACCTGTCGGTCGGACCTCTCGCCGGTTTCCTCGTGGTGATCGGGTCGTTCTTCATCAACGATGGCAGCCCGGCCTCGACAATGGCGCTCGGTTTCGCGCTGATGTTCGGCGCGGCGATCGTCGTCGGATTGATCAACGGCGTGCTGATCCGTTTCGCCAATTTCACACCCATCGCCGCGACACTGGCGATGTTCATCGGCCTGCAGGGCCTGAGCTTCGTGCTGCGCGAAGGTCCGGGCGGCTACATCTCCTTCGACGTGATCGATACGCTCACCCGTAGCTTCGGGCCGGTCCCGATCGCCTTCGTGGTGATGATCGTGATCGCCATCGCGATGGAGCTGGGTCTGCGCCGCAAGCGGGCAGGGTGGCAGCTTCGCGCGGTCGGCTCGCACGAGGAATCCGCGCGGCGGATCGGGATACGCACGGATCGGACCTTCGTGCTCGGCTATATCGCCGTGTCGCTGCTGACCGCACTTGGTGCGATCATGCTGATGGCTCAGATCGGCGTCGGCGATCCGGCGCAGGGCGTGAACTATACGCTGGGCAGCATCACCGCGGTCGTGCTGGGCGGCACCAGCCTTCTCGGCGGGCGCGGCACCTTCATTGGCTCGCTGCTGGGGGCGGTGCTTCTGACCGAAGTGCTCAACGCCGTGTCCTTCCTCGGGCTGTCGCAGGCCTACCAATACGGCTTCCAAGGGGTGCTGATCCTCGTGGCGGCGCTCATCTACACGACCGCGCGTCGGCGCCGCGAGGAGTAACCTCGCGGACCACGCTGGCTCAATTCAACGCCTCGTCTGTGCGAGGCGCAGGGAGGAACCATGCCTGAAGCGTTCATCTACACATCCAGCCCCGGGCGTATCGTCTTTGGCTCCGGGATCTCGGTGAAGGTCGCCGAGGAGGTGGAGAGACTGGGCTGCGCCCGCGCGCTGATCCTGTCGACGCCGTTCCAGAAAAACGACGCCGAGGCGCTTGCGAAAGACCTCGGGGAGATGGCGGCCGGAACCTTCACCGAAGCCGCGATGCACACGCCCGTCGCAGTGACCGAGGCTGCGCTCAAGATCTATAACGAAACCAAGGCCGATTGCGTCGTGGCGCTCGGCGGCGGCTCGACCATCGGTCTGGGCAAGGCCATCGCCTGGCGCAATGAAGCACCGCAGGTGGTGATCGCGACGACCTATGCCGGCTCGGAAGTGACCGACATTCTCGGCCAGACCGAGAAGGGGCAGAAGACGACCGTCCGTGACCCCAAGATCCGCCCGGAAACTGTGATCTACGACGCCGATCTGACCTTGGGCTTGCCGGTCGCGATGAGCGTTGCGAGCGGGTTGAACGCGATGGCCCACGCGGTCGAGGCGCTCTACGCGCCCGATGCGAACCCGGTCACGTCGCTGATGGCGGTCGAAGGGCTGCGTGCCTTGAAATCGGCGCTGCCGCGGATCGTCGAGGCGCCGGACGACAGAGATGCCCGGGCCGATGCGCTCTACGGGTCGTGGCTCTGCGGCACCGTGCTGGGCGCGGTCGCCATGTCGCTGCATCACAAGCTCTGCCATACGCTCGGCGGCGGGTTCGACATGCCCCACGCGGAAACGCACGCGATCCTGCTGCCGCATACCGCCGCTTATAACGCCGCGGCGGCGTCTGCCGAACTGGCGCGCGCGACCGAGCTGTTTGGTGGCGACCTGGGCGGCGGACTCTACGACTTCGCGCGCTCCATCGGCGCCCCTCTCGCGCTGGCCGACTATGGCCTCAAGGAAAGCGATCTGGCGCGCGCCGCCGATATGGCCGTCCAGAGCCCCTACAAGAACCCGCGCGAAATCACGCGCGACGGCATTCTCGCCCTGCTGAGGCGCGCCCATGCCGGTCAGCGGCCCATCACGACCTGATAGGAATGAATGACATGACCCAAGAGCCGAAGATCGCCTATTTCACCGAGGACGCCTCGGTCGAAACCGTCAACGCCCGGGTTTCGGAGAGCGCCGATCCGCGCCTCCAGACCGTGATGGCGAGCCTCGTCCGCCACCTGCATGCTTTCGTGAAGGACGTCGAGCTCACGCAGGCCGAGTGGGATATCGCGATCGATTTCCTCACCAAGACCGGACAGATCTGCGACGAGAACCGTCAGGAGTTCATCCTGCTCTCCGACGTGCTTGGTGTTTCGATGCTGGTCGATGCGATCAACAACCGCCGCCCGACCGGGGCGACCGAGAACACAGTGCTCGGCCCGTTCCATGTCGATGGCGTGCCGGAATACGAGTTGGGCGCGAACATCACACAAGCGGGCGGGCGCGAGACCTGCCGCTTCTATGGCACGGTCACCGATCTCGACGGCAACCCGGTCGAAGGGGCGCGGATCGACGTCTGGTCGGACAGCGAGGACGGCTTCTACGACGTCCAGCAGCCAGACATTCAGCCGCGCAACAACAATCGCGGCGTGTTCACCACGCGGCCGGACGGGCGCTACTGGTTCGAGGGGATCAAGCCGGTCTCCTACCCGATCCCTGACGACGGTCCGGTGGGCAAGATGCTGGGCAAGCTCGGGCGTCACCCGTATCGCCCGGCGCATATGCATTTTATCGTCAGCGCCGAGGGCTTCGATCCGGTGACGACCCATACTTTCGTGGCGGGCGACAAATACCTGACCTCGGATGCGGTGTTCGGCGTCAAGGAATCCCTGATCGCCGAGTTCACCCCGATCGAAAACGGCGAAACGCTGTGGGAGTCCAACTACGATTTCGTGCTGCACCGCGCGACCTGAGCAGGGGAGGATATCATGTCTGAACAAGAACAAATGGGCGGCGTCGTCGTTACGGGTGCCGCACGGGGCATTGGTCTCGAGATTGCGCGGCGCGCCGCGGCGGCTGGATACGGCGTGGTGATCGCCGATCTTGATCAAGAGGCTGGCGCGGAGGCCGCCGCAGCCCTCACCGCCGACGGTGGACGCGCGATTTTCTGCAAGACCGACGTGACCGACCGGGCTGCCACCCGCGCGGCGATCGCCGCCTGCGAGACGGAGTTCGGCTTTCTCCATGCCATCGTCAACAACGCAGGCTTCAACCGTCCGCAGCCGTTCCTCGAGACGACCGAAGAAAATTGGACGCAGGTCATGTCGGTCAACGGCATGGGCGTGATGATCGGCATTCAGGAGGCGGCGAAGGCGATGATTGCGGCTAAACGCAAAGGCAAGATCATCAACACCGCCTCGATGGCGGGCCGGGCGGGCTTCGGCGATTTCGCGCCTTATTGCGCGAGCAAAGCCGCGGTCATCAGCCTGACACAGGCGGCGGCCCGCACCCTTGCCCCGCACGGAATCACCGCCAACGCCTTCGCTCCCGGAGTGGTCGAAACCGAGCTCTGGACGGTGCTCGACAAGGACCTGATGGAAATGGGCGTCTCCTCCGAGCCGGGTGAGGCCCTGCGCAACTTCGCCGCCGGGATCCCGCTCGGCCGGACTTCGACGCCCGCCGATGTCGCCGGAACGGTGGCTTTCCTGCTCTCACCGGACTCCGATTACATGACCGGCCAATGCCTGCAGATCGACGGCGGGATGATCATGCAATGACCGCAACCGAGGAGATACGCCCGATGACGAAGCAAACCCCATTCCCCCGGATCGCTTTTATCGGAACCGGCGCGCAAGGCGCATCGGTCGCGGCCGATTTCGCTCTGGCAGGGCTCGACGTCACCTTCATCGACCAATGGCCGGCGCATGTCGAGGCGATGCGCGAGAAGGGGCTGACGGTCAACCTGCCAACCCGCCAACTGCACACGCCGGTCAAGGCGCTGCACCTATGCGAGATCGCCGAGATCAAGGAGCCCTTTGATCTCGTCTTCATGGTGGTGAAAGCTTACGACACTCGCTGGGCGGCAGAGATGATCAAGCCGGTTCTGGCGGAGCACGGCTTCGTCGTGGGACTGCAGAACGGCATGACTCACGAGGCGATCGCCGACATCGTCGGCGCGCATCGCACGATCGGCGCGGTTATCCAGATCGCGTCGAACATGTGGGAGCCGGGGATCACGACCCGCCAGAACGACACGGACGAAAGCTGGTTCGCGCTTGGCGCGCTCGACCCCGAGCAACAGCCGCGGGTGCACGACGTCGCCGATATCCTGCGCCATTCCGGCACCGTTCAGGTGGTGGACGATATCCGCTCGGCGAAATGGATGAAGCTGGTGGTGAATGCAGCCGAACTGATCCCCACGGCGATCATCGACACCGCTATGCGTGACAGCGTCCGCGATCCCGAGTTTCTCGAAGTGATGCGGCGCGCCGGCTATGAGGCAATGGAGGCAGCACTCGCCGACGGCGCCACCATCATGCCGATCATCGGGATGCCGCCGGTGATGAGTAACCACCCGGAACGCTATGTCGACGAGATCTTCGACGAGGTCGTTCGCACCTTCTCAAGGGACGACACGCTGACGACCTCGCTGCAGGATTGGCGCAAGGGCCGTCGCGCCGAGGTCGACGAGGTGAACGGGCTGGTGGTCGATTTCCTCGAGGCGCGCGGCAAGGCGGCGCCGATGAACCGCAAGGTCGTGGAGATGGCGAAGGAGATTGAGGCCGGCCGACGCAGGCATCACCCCGACAACGCGCGCGAACTTGTAGCGCATTACCGGGGGCTGGCGCAGGCTTAGCGCGGAACTTTCGGGTGTCGTCGCGCGGTGTGGCTTCATCATTAGTTTCCCGAAAGGAGCTTCTACACCATCTCAGAAATATTCGGTCTTTTCTTCTTTGACGCGCTATTCCGACGTTCGTGGCGTGTGCAGCGGAACTCAACTTCCACATTCCTGCTTGGGCGCAGTGAACGGCCCTTTGTACGTGCCGGCTGCTGTTCGCAATTGAGAATTTGGCACGACTTCGGAAATCGCTCATATGTATCCGGCCTTTTGATCGGCTCGCGGGCCGTGGCCTTGATGGGGTTACGCACGCGCCGTGGTCTCATTAGCCGCAAGGTTGATGATGACCCAGTGGGCCGTCAGACTCTGGGGGCGTATCTTCTCCGTTCCATGCTGTCCTCTCTTTCGCGAACTCCTTTGTGGCCGTGGAGGGTGTCAGATCGCTTCCATGGCCGCGTCTTGTGGGGCGTCGAACCGGGTGCCGTGACGCAGAACGCTCCAGGCGGTTCGGGCGAGCTTGTTGGCAAGCGCTACGGCGGCCTTGTTTCTGGGCATGCGTCCCACGACTTCAGTGAGCCACGGGCCAAAGCTGAAGTCGGACCAGCGGTGTGGGCGCATCATGATCACCTTCGCCGCCTGCACGAACAGCATCCTCAGGTAGCGACTGCCGCGCTTGGTGATCCGGCCGAGGATCGTTCGTCCGCCCGTGCTGAATTGTCGGGGCACCAGGCCAACCCAAGCTGCGAAATCGCGCCCTCGATCGAAGGCCTCGCCTTTGCCGACGGCCGCGACCATCGCTGTGGAGATCATTGGCCCGATGCCGGCTATCGTCATGATGTTGACGCAGTTCTCCTCGGTGCGGCTGATCTCTTCGATCTCGCCCGAGACATCCTCGATCCGTTTGTCCAGCCACATCCACTCGCCGTAAAGTCCGATCAGGATGCCGCGCATCCGGGGCGAGATCTCGTCTCGCCGCTGTTCGAGGATCGTTTCGAAGGAATTCTTCAGCGCCCGTAGCCCCGACCTGACGGTGATGCCCTGCTCGATCAAGAAGGCCCGGATCTGGTTTATGCTGGCCGTGCGTCGCGAAACCAGCCGTGCCCTAACCCGATGCAGGGCCTGAAGGTCGAGCTGGTCCTGGTTCTTCTCCGAAACGGTCCGGAGATTAGGCCGCAACGCGGCTTCTGCGATGGCCTCGGCGTCGTTGTAATCGTTCTTCTGGCCCTTGTTGAACGGCTTCACGTAGATCGCCGGGATGATCCGCGGTTCGAACCCCATTCTCCGCAGCGTGCGGCTGACAAAATGGGCGCTGAGGCAAGCCTCCATCCCGACGATGCAGCGCGGAAGTTGCTCGAAAGTGGTGTTCAAGGCCAAGCGCTTGATCTGCTTTCGGATGACCAGTTGGCCGGACCGGTCGAACCCGACCAGGTGAAACGCTTCCTTGCCGATGTCGATCCCGACGACGGCAAGGTCTTCCAAACGTCCTGTCTTCTTTGCACACATGGCTGCTTCTCCTTGTTGCACGGTTGATCCCGGGGAAGCAGCCGGCACATCCCATTAGCCGTCATTCGCCGGGGCCGGCCTCGCTGCAGCGGGGCTTTCTTGAAGCGGACGTTGCAAGTATAGTGCGCGGCCAGCCACAATATCCGAGGAATTAGTTCACATGACCGCGCGTGGAGTTTTCATCGGCTCGATCATCGACGATCTTGATACAATTTCGGGGCGCGTGCGCGCACGTAGCAAGCTCGGATTTACCGACCTCAATCGCATTCTCGAAGATTTCTTCAAGGACCTGCTCAACCTCATCCACAAGGCGAACTTGGTCAATCTCAACGAGACACGGCGGAATGCGCCTGGCCTCGATCTTGGTGATACGACCAGCGCAAGAAAACGCGCAATCCAAGTGACTTCGCAGGCAACGCCGCAGAAGATCAATAAAACGCTCACCGCGATCAGCGACGCAGACGCGAATCTCTACGACGAGATCTACGTCCTGATCATCGGCGAGCGCCAAGCAAAATACAAATTGGATAATGTTCAGGCTGCGAGGGTCGGATTTAAGCGCCGCAATATCATTGGAATGACCGAACTGGCGAGCCAGATTATTGGCAGCGACATTGATACGATCCGCGCAGTTTACGAGAAACTGCGCGCCGAGCTGCAACGCATCACTGTCGAACTTGAGGTTGCAATTGACGGCAAATTCCCAACCTCGCTCGCGGGGATCGTCGAGGAGCGTCCAGCGGTCCAACGCAGCGACGCCTCGCTACTTTTTGCCGACGACGAGGAGCGTGGGCTGTTCGATAGCCGCGATGAAGCACAGAAGGCCCTCGATGGTTTTATTGACCGGCTGGAATTGCTCCCGCGCATGACGCGCCAGTTCTTAGGCTGGTTGCTTGATAACAGCGATCTCGCGCTCGGGCTCGATAAGCCTGGTATGTACTCGAACGGGTTATCCGCCAATGCTGACTTGGTTTCGCGCAAACACAGCGACCCGAGGGTCCTACAGGAAGATATTCGCTTGCTGCGAAGCTGGGAGTTTGTCGATTACGACGACGACGGCGACGGATCCTCACCCCGAATCAGCATCGGCTTTCCGGGCGCGCAAAAGACGAACCTGCCCGAAGCACTTCCATATTTTCTGGTCGAACGGAAACTCTCAGCTGAGACCTTGTTCTCGACGATGAACTTCACCGCCCTTGGTCCAGCACCGGTCTGAAACACACCGGCCCGAAGCTGACCTTGGCAACAGAGGTCGTCGCTGCGGTGCAGTTTCCCCGAACCGGTCATATGTGAGCTCGTGCAGCATGCGATCAGAAGTCGAGGTCAGTAGCGCGGACTGAAGCTGCCATTGCACCGTGGGGCAGCCTGAGCCAATGATGTGAAACCTCAAAAGGCCAGCGTCGCTGCGCGGGATCGAGGTGAGAAAGGCGAGGCCTAATGCATGAGAACCTCAGATCATATATGCGCCTCGTCGAGAAGCGCTCGCGTGAACACAATCAGGCCTTCGGAATGCTATACGCTCAGGGACTATACGGTGCCTGTGCCGCGATCATACGGCAGGAAATCGATAACCTCATTCGGGTTGATTACTTGGCCTTCTCTGTCCCCCTCGCAGATCGCGATGAACTGTGCCGGGAGGCCCTTTCGGGTTCACGCTGGCAACGATGCACCGCCAAGGGGAAACTTACGGACATCCGCGATGTCCAATTTCACACTTACGCCAAGAATAATCACTCGTGGGTATCCTTGGCATACGAATACAGTTCGAAGTTCATCCACCTAACGAATTTTTGGAACTACGGGGTGTCTGATCCGCTGGTGACGATGCCAGCAGATGACCGATCGGAAATGATCTCTTACCTCAGCCGATATCATGGCTTCCCAGGGCATGATTTGAAGATAAATGATCTTTTTGAATACCTTCCACAGGTTTTCGAAAAAATCCGTGGAAACATCGAATGTTACGTAGAGCAGGAAGACGGGCTGCTTCTGCACCCTCTATCGTCCTAAGGCGCATCCTCTTCTCTGCTGCAAGTGTACACAAACGGCGGCTTGGACTCGAACCGGTCATGCTGCGACATAGCAGCGGCGCATGCGAGGTCGCCCAGGCACAGCGGCACGGCCGGCCCAATCCCGACCTTCGCCAAGTTCGGCCTTGCCGCGGCGCAGCTTCCTCAAACAAGCCATCAGCGACATTGTGCAGCATGATCTGGAAGGTCAAGGTCAGCAGTGCGGACGAGGCGGCCTTTCATCGGGTCTGCCACCTTGCGCTGTGGATTCCGCAGAATTTTTTGGATAGCCTACCGCCAACAGCAGGAGGCGTCATGGATATACCAAATCTTATCCTTTGGGGAATTGCCCTAATCGTGACAATTGTTCTTGGCGTTTGGGGAATTCGCGCCTCGCGGTCCCGGAAAAGCCAGAATCAGGACGTGCGGGGGGGCTCAACCGGCATTCAGTCCGGCCGTGACACGAAAATCAAATAATGCTTGGCGACCAAAAACAGAACGCAACTGAAGGCTCAACCGCAATTCAGGCAAAAGGCGATGTTACCGTCAACGGCGGGCTCTCACCTACTCAGATGGTGGAGATACTTTCAGCATTGACAGCCCACGTTGAAACGCTGGGTAATGCCTGTCGAGCACAAATCGAAGACCGACTAAAGATATTCGAAGCTGGCGTTTTAGAGCGTTTTGCAGCCGACGGCACGACTCGATCGGAGGCGTTTCGTGAACCGGACTTTCTTGCAGCAACTCTTGATGCTCAGAAAGCATTCGCTCGAAGTGGCGACGAAGGCTTACGGGAGGTTCTAACCGATCTCGTGGCGCAGCGATCCAAGGTTGCAGAGCGAAGCCGCCTTTCGCTGACCTTGAACGATGCAATTGCTAAGGTTGGCTCCATTCCCGATTCTGATCTTAACACCCTCAGCATGATGTTCATCTTCCAGAATATTCAAATCAATACGCTGACGAACATCCAAGAACTCGCAGACTATTACTCGCGTCTCTGTCTGCCGCTCTTAGACAACATCTCAACAAGTCAATCAGCCATAAACTATCTCGCGGCGCATGGCTGTGTAATCCCGCCGTCCGGTCTCGGCATCTATTCAGATGCGCTCGAGATATTTTCATCTCGATATGGGGACATCATCACAAAGGGCGTATCTGAGGCCGATCTTCGGGATAAGTTCACTGACTACGACTTGTTGTTGCTACGAGGTCTCATTGTGGAATCACCTTATGGCAACGGTCGAAAAGCATTTGCCGTCAGAGGACCTCAACTTGAAAAGATTTTGCCGCAATTTGGAATATATGGCGAGTATTCTGAACGATATAAAGAGGTCACCAGACACTCCCAGCCCTCTGGAGATGAATTCCAAGGCGTGATGAATGCTCATTTCCCAAGAATCGCCGAAGTAATGGCAAAATACAACGAGCCAATAATTAGGAACTCCCGGCTTACTTCGATTGGAATCGCACTAGCTCATGCGAACCTGGCAAAAGGCCCATTGCAGAATGTTGATCTTTCAATATGGATCAAGCCCTAGGAACATCATTTTCGACTGAACGATGAATCATCACTTAATGTTGATGCACCACCGCAATTCTGCTCCCTGTCTTGCAAGAATGGACCGAACGCCTGTTTTATCACGCATAATTGGCCGCCAAGGGCTACTGGGCCCTTGGCGTTTCGATGCGCCGACTGGTGGTATCGCTGCCGTTCGTCCGAGGTGCAGCGAACTCCCGCTTTCCGCCGATTTTGTTGAAAAACTCTTTGCTTGAGCGGCTGCCGTTAGTTTTCAGAATATTCGTCTGCCAAACAGCTCTCTACAAAACTGTGTTTCCCAACCTGCGGGTTTGGCGAACGGAATTCCAAGTCCTCGGCGCAACTTTCTGATCGAAGAGTTTTTCAACAAAATGCGCCCAAATTGCCCACATCGTGTAACAGCTCCGGTTTCCTTCGAACCGTATACGCTCACTAGCTGAAGTGAACTGGCACCATCCACTGACCGTGCGGGCCACGCCTCACGCTCCAGCAAAGCAAGCATCGAGATATTTCCGGATCTCCAAGATTTTTTTCAATCCCCCTTCGATTGCCACATCAACAGGGCGCGCGCCGAGAAACAACGGCCCGGCGTTGGTGCGCGTCATCCAGGAGCGCGCGAGCGGCTTGGCGTAATAGAGTTCAAGTGCCTTGTAGATCCCAAGCGCGGCAGAAAGCCGGAGGAGTTGATCCTCGGTCAGAGATGGGGCATCGCTCGGCTCCTGCAGGCCGCTCCAAACTGGCTCAGGCATTCCGAGGAGGCCAGAGGCTTCGTGCTCCGACAGGCCCCATGCGCTCGCAAGGCGCGAATAAGCCTTCCGGAACACTTCGATCTCCACCTGAGAAAAGCTGTTGCCTTCGATCTCCATCCGCTCTCTCCGCAAGCAGGTTGTTTTCACTTCGACACGACCGGGTCGGCTCGGCCCTCGGCCCAAACGAGTTGCGCCGGATCGCCGAGGGTGTCGGGTGACGCGAGAATGTTCGGACGATCAGCAGTAATTTTCATAGCTTTCCATGCTTGGTTGCCGCCTTCGCCGGATACCCCACCGAGACATTGCGCAGCTTGGTCGTTCCAATCTGAAACTCTGTCGTAAGATGGGTATGCCCGAACAGCCATCGATCAGGCTGATATCGCTTGATCAGATCGCTCAGGTCCGAAGCATAGGCTTGCGGCACCGGTCCGCCCGGCGACAGCGCGAAAGGATGGGGCGCATGATGGGTCACGACAACGGTCTCGCCTGCAAACGGTTCTGACAACCGCGCCTCCAGCCATGCGACATGCTCACGATGCAACCCAACCGTGTCGAGCGGGCGCGCTTTGCGAAAGCCCGCGTGCGCGACCCGGATATAGCGGTAATCGTTCATGATCCGCGCAGCCTCGGCGGCATTCTCGTCCAACGTTCCAGTGCCAATGCGCATATCCGTCCAAAGCGTGCAGCACAGGTAGCGCGTGGAGCCGTAGGTGATCACGGATTTCTGCGCAAACTTGGCGCCCGCTGTGCGGGCGATCTCGGCAAGCCGATCATCGCCATCCAGACGGAAGTCGTAATAATCATGATTTCCTGGGAGCACATGCACCCGATCCAATGGGATGCGCTCACCGATCAACTCGAAGGCCTGTTTCCAACGCACCCGCGGTTTGTTTGTCAGATCGCCAGCGATGATCATCAACTCGACACCTTCGAAATCAATCTGGTCGAGCGGGTTGAGGCCTGCCCGATGCCAGAGGTCGAGATGCAAGTCAGCGAGGATTAGCGCGTTGGTCATGATCGGTTCCACGATTTCAAGGACAGGGCTGGCGGGTCTTGTGCGCGATGGGATGTTGGTCCGCTTCACCAGGGCGCGGTTCTGAGCTCGCCTTAGAAGGGATCGAGACGCTGCGCATTCGGTGCGAGGCGTCCGTCTTTGCGAAGTTCCGCCAAGAACCCGTCATCACGTTCACCGAGATTGTAGAACCGATTGCAACTCCGGGCCCAACTCTCAGTAGGCTGCAAGTTCATGAGAGGCGATGTCTGGACGCGCGCGCCCTCGCGCAGATGCGGGTGGCCGGAGACTTGTCCGACAAGCAAGGGAGCACCATTTTCCTTGATCGGGCACCACCTTAGAAGAAGGGGGCCATCCGCAAGATCCTCAATCGAAGGGTTGCATGTGCTGAGGCTAACGATCCAATCCTCAAAGTTAACGACTTCGAAGACGCCGCGCGTTTCAGCCATGCCCATATCCTTCAGTGTGATCAGGAAAAGATAGGTCTGATAGAGAGGGCTCAGGGCAGGATCCTCTCGGATGTGCCGTTTCAATTTCTGGGAATCTGCGCC
The DNA here is from genome assembly GCF_000715505.1 of Thioclava dalianensis. Classification (GTDB taxonomy): domain Bacteria; phylum Pseudomonadota; class Alphaproteobacteria; order Rhodobacterales; family Rhodobacteraceae; genus Thioclava; species Thioclava dalianensis. The sequence continues at coordinate 31,234 of NZ_JHEH01000022.1, read as the reverse complement.
TCGGTCCCTGAGAGAGCGCAGGTGCTCAATCCGTTCGAGGTAGGGTTGCATGGCGCGGGTGGCTCTCGAGGCAGTCATGGCGGCAGTGTCATCCTTGGGACGGAGGAAGTTGTTGGGTGGATGTTACTCGTTTTTGTCCGCCTTGTGAATGTGTAAGTAATTGAAAATAAATGGTTAATTATTCGCATGCTGCGCTTGGCAGGTGAGGCCCCTGAGTTTGTTGGCTCAGAAGGTCACGCGACGGCTCTCAAAGCCGATTTTTCGCACACCTCTTCGAAAAGGCCCTTGCGGTATTCGCCCGCGCCCATTGAATAAGCGACGTCCCGGGCTTGCCGCGTCACATCAGAATGATTGGAGCCAGCGTAAGTCAGGCCCGGTTGCACCTACTCTCCACGTCTGGGGGAGACGACGCGCGGGGCCCGCGACACAGGTGCTATGCACGAACACGGCGCCGTCGAGTATCACATTTTCGTCACGCAATAATGATGGAGTCGTTACATCGGCTGCCTAAGCCCTCCGTTGAAACGTGGGAGGGCACATGCGGCTCGAATTCAGACAAGTCAGCAAAGTCTTTGGCGCCAAGGCGGCCGTCGATAATGTCTCCCTGTCGCTGGAAGGGGCAGGCTTCACCGGTGTGATCGGGCGCTCAGGTGCGGGGAAATCCACGCTCTTGCGCATGATTAACCGGTTGGGCGATGCCAGCTCGGGCCAGATCCTCTTTGACGAGACCGATATTCTCGCCCTGAGTGGAAAGGCCAAACGCGACTGGCAGGCCCGTTGCGCTATGGTGTTCCAGCAGTTCAACCTCGTGCCGCGCATGGATGTGGCCTCCAACGTGCTTCATGGCCTGCTGGGGCGGCGCTCGACGCTTTCGACGCTGTTCAACCTCTGGACCGAGGCCGATATCCGCCGCGCGCTGGAAATCCTCGACCGGCTGGGCATCGCCGAGCAGGCAGGTAAGCGCGCAGAGGCGCTCTCGGGTGGGCAGCAGCAGCGCGTCGCGATAGCTCGCGCGCTCATGCAGGACCCCCGGATCATTCTTGCAGACGAGCCGATCGCCTCGCTCGACCCGATGAACGCGCAGGTCGTGATGGACACGCTCAAGCGCATCCAGACCGAGGACGGACGCATGGTCATCGCCAACCTCCACACGCTTGATACCGCTCGCAGATACTGTGACCGCGTCATTGGGATGCGCGACGGGCGCGTGGTGTTCGACGGGCGCCCCGAACAGCTCACCACCGGGGTTGCGCGCGAGATTTACGGCGCCGATGCCAGCTTTTCCGAGAGTGCCACCTCGACCGCGATCGAAGGGCTCGGCCCGGATACCAAATACGCGGCCGCCCTGATGGGCGACTGAGTAGCAACCGGCCCGCAGCCCGGTGGAGGCGGGGCCATCTTCAAGAGGGAACGACCATGAAACAGATGCTTGCCATCCTGGCCGCGACCACCGCCCTTGCCGGTGCGGCTTCGGCCGAGGAGCTCAAGGAATTCAACATCGGCATCCTTGGCGGCGAGAACGCCCAGGATCGCCTGGCCAATAACGCCTGTCTGCAGCAGCATGTCGAGGACGCACTGGGCGTTCCGGTCAAGCTCTACGCACCGGCAGACTATGACGGCGTTCTCCAGGGCCTGATGGGCGGCACGATCGACCTCGCCATCCTCGGCGCTTCCGGTTACGCCAAGATCGCGCTCGACGATCCGGGTGCCGTGACCCCGATCCTGACCACCGCGAACCCCGACGGCTCCTACGTCTATTACTCGGTCGGTTTCACGCGCAAGGACAGCGGCATCACCTCGCTGAGCGACATGCAGGGCAAGTCCTTCGGCTTCGGCGACCCGAATTCGACCTCGGGCTACCTGATCCCCTCGGTGGAGATCCCGAAGGCGACCGGTCACTCGATGGAGTCGGGCGACTACTTCGGCGAGGTGAAGTTCACCGGCGGCCACGAGCAGACCATCATCGCGGTCTATAATGGCGACATCGACGCCGGTGTGACCTGGGCCGACGGCCAGGGCGCGTGGGCAGACGGCTTCAACAACGGCGCACTGCGCAAGGCCGTGGATGCCGGGCTCGTGGACATGAACAACCTCGTCGAGATCTGGCGCTCGAAGCCGATCCCGAACGGCCCTTTCGTGATCCGCAATACGGTCCCCGCGGACGCCAAGGCGAAGGTCACGAAACTGCTCGAGGATCTCAAGCAGACCGACGCCGAGTGCCAGTATAACGTGGCGGGCGGCGACTCCGCGGGCTTCGTCCCGATTTCGCCTGACTACTACGACACCATCATCGAGGTGCGTAAGAAGAAGATCGAGCAGGGCTCGTAATCTTCGGTCTTCGAACCACGCGGGCCGGGGGCACATTCCCGGCCCGTTTCACGACCTGACGCCTCGCGGGAGGGCCAATGAGCGCCACCGATATCCAGATGACCGAGAACTATCTCGCCCAGACACGGCGCAAGCGGCTCTATGGCGGGCTGATCCTCGTGATCTTCGTGGCGCTGATGGCCTCGGGGTTCACGGTCGCGGATGATCGCAACGCGGGCGGCTTCTTCGAAGGCTTCCACCGCATTCTCGATTTTCCCAAAGAGATCCTCGCGGAGGCGCTGACCAAGTGGCGCAACCTGCCCGCGCGGCTCTGGGCGGCGGTGCCCGCACTGATCGAGACGCTCAACGTCGCGGCCGTCTCCACCGTGGTTGGCGGGATTGGCGCGATGGTCCTCGCAGTGCTCTCCACGCGCGGGCTCGCTCCCTGGCCGCGACTGATCCCGGTGTTCCGCCGGATGATGGATGTGATGCGCGCGCTGCCCGAGATCGTGACCGCGCTCGTGCTGATCTACCTGCTGGGCGGCGGCCCGGTGGCGGGGATGCTCGCGATCACGCTGCACAGCTTCGGCGCGCTGGGCAAGCTGTTCTCCGAGGTGGCAGAGAATTCCGACCTCAAGCCCGTGGAGGGGCTGCAATCGGTGGGCGCGGGCTGGTTTCAGCGGATCTGGCTGGGGGTTATCCCGCAGGTTGCTCCGAACTGGTCCTCCTATGCGCTCTTACGCTTTGAGATCAACATCCGTGCCTCGGCGATCCTCGGCTTCGTCGGCGCGGGCGGGATCGGCTACGACCTCAAGACCGCGCTGCAATGGGGCACGGGACGCTACGACTCGGTCGTCGCGATCTTTGCGCTTCTCTTCGCCACGATCGTCGTGGTGGACACAATTTCCGACCGGGCCCGCGCGCGGCTGGTGCGCGGCGGCAAGCTCGACGAGGGGCGAATATGAGCCTGAGCACGACCGATCTTCAGGGCGCGACCGGTGCGAAGCCCGATCTTGCGGCGCGCACCCACGCACTCGTGACGAATTTCCGCTGGCGCAAGCGGCGCGCGCTCGCCGTGCCGCTCGTGCTGCTGGCCTACGGTATCTACATCGTCTTCGCCTTCGACCTCGCGACCGTGTTGGGCCATGCCAAGCCCGATCATGCCCGTGTGCTGCTGCGCGACTTCTGGTCCTACAAGACGCAGGTGGCCTACGAGGCGCGCAGCGACGAGACCGTGGTGGCGATCGAGGGCGAGCGGCGCGGGACCTACCCCGCGGATGCGCCGCCCGAATGGGTGCATCGCGGCACCGGCCAGCACACCGAGATCGACCTGCCCGGCGGCGCGCATGTCTCATATCTCGCCGACCGCGTCGCGAAGCTCGCGATCCCGGATTTCGGCCTCGTGACGGTCTCGGTGGAGGGGCGTGACGTGAAGCTCGACCTGCCACCGGGGCGCGCGATGCCCGAATGGATTTCGGTCTCGAACACCCGCGTCTCGGTGGATCAGGGCGACTGGCGCTTCTCGATGACGCGCAACCGCACCGAGACCTTCCGCTACTTTCCCGGCTGGGAACTGTTCTTCTTCACCCTCGATAGCCCGTTCCATGGCAAGAGCCCCGGCCAGCTCGCCGCACTCGCGCTCTGGAAGGACCGGGTGAACCCGGACATGCCCAACATCCAGGCGATGGCGAGCGATTTCTGGCACAACAACATGTGGCACCACTCGGCGGTGGCCTGGGCGATGCTCGAGACCGTCCTGATGGCTTTCCTCGGCACGATGGGCGCAGGGATGATCGCGCTGCCGCTGGCATTCCTGGCGGCCACCAATTTCACACCGCTCAACGCGATCCGCCTGAGCCTGCGCCGCTTTTTCGATTTCCTGCGCGGGGTGGACGGGCTGATCTGGACGGTAATCCTGAGCCGCGCCTTCGGGCCGGGGCCGCTGACGGGCTCGCTCGCGATCCTGATGACCGACACCGGCACCTTCGGCAAGATGTTCTCGGAGGCGCTGGAGAATATCGACGGCAAGCAGGTCGAGGGCGTCAATTCGACCGGGGCCAACGGATTGCAACGCGCGCGCTTCGGGGTGATCCCGCAGCTCGCCCCGGTGATCCTGTCGCAGCTACTGTATTATCTCGAATCCAATACCCGCTCGGCCACGGTGATCGGCGCGCTGGTGGGCGGCGGGATCGGCCTGCTGCTGACGCAGGCGATCATCACCCAGAAGGATTGGGAAGAGGTCTGCTACTACGTGATCCTGATCGTCCTGACGGTGATGGCGATGGACACGATCTCGGGCTGGTTGCGCCGTCGCTTCATCAAGGGCTGAGCGCATGCGTCTGCTGATTACCGGCGTCAATCGGGGGCTCGGTCGCGCTATGGCCGAGGAAGCCGTCCTGCGCGGTTGGGATGTGCAGGGAACGCTGCGACGGGGTGGGGCGCCAGAGGGCGTCGTGCTCCATACGCTCGACATGGCGAATTTCGACGCCTTCGCAGGGGTTGCGACACAGAGCGGTCCGCTCGATTGCTTGATCCTCAATGCGGGCATCATCGGGCCCGCGACGCAAAGCCCTTTGGATATGGATTTCGACGGCTTTGCCGAGACGATGCGGATCAATACGCTCGCCCCGCTGGCGCTTGCACAGGCTCTGCTGCCCAATTTGCGCGCGGGGAAGGGCGGGCGCATTCTCGCGATATCTTCGCAGATGGCCTGGATGGGGTATCGCAAGCCCGACCGGATCGCCTATCGCGCCTCGAAAGCGGCGCTCAACAAGGTGATGCAGGGGCTTGCCACCGAGCTTGAACCCGAAGGGATTCCCGTTGCGCTGATCGACCCCGGCTGGGTGCGCACCGATATGGGCGGGCCAGAGGCCGATCGCGACCCCGAAGATGTCGCCTGCGAAATCCTCGACACGGCCGCCGGGCTGCAACTGGCGCAGACCGGCGCTTTCCTGCAGTCCGACGGACGCCCCCGTCCTTTCTGAGAGGCGACCATGCCCAAGCTTGATCCCGATACGCCCCATATTCCCGCCGATTGCGAGGTGAGCAATTCGACCTTCGGGCGCTATTGCGAGCTGGGGCGTGGCAGCCGCGTGTTGAATTCCGATTTCGGCGATTACGCCTATTGCGACCGCTATGCCGATATTACGAACACGAGTGTCGGGAAATTCGCAAATATCGCGGCGTTCACCCGGATCGGGCCGACCGATCATCCGTGGCGCAACGCGGCGCAGCATCACTTCCTTTACAGATCTCACTATTATTGGGCGGATGAGGCCGACTGGGACGAATTCTTCGTTCAACGCGCGTCGCGCCGAACGGCACTGGGGCCGGATTGCTGGATCGGGCATGGTGCGATCATCAAGCCCGAAGTCACGATCGGGGCAGGGGCCGTGGTCGCATCGGGCGCGGTGGTGACGAAGGATGTGGCGCCGTTCACGATCGTCGCCGGGGTCGCGGCCGAACCGCTGCGAATGCGCTTTCCCGATGAGGTCGCGCAGGACCTGCTCGACCTCGCCTGGTGGGATTGGGAGCATGAGCGCCTGCACGCGGCGCTGGCTGATTTCCGTGCGCTCCCGGCTGCGGAATTTGTCGCAAAATACAAGGCCTAGGTATTTAGTCCCGGCATTTGGTGGATCGGATCAATGATGAATCTGTCTGGCTCTGACGTCCAGATTTTGCAGATGTATTCGTAAGGCGTGAGCCCATTGATCGTCTTGAGCCGGCGGGCGAAGTTGTAGGCTGCCATGAAGTCCGCGAGGTGTGTGCGCAGCCGATCGTGGCTGTCGTAGTGGTATCGCTTGACTGTGGCTTCTTTGATCGTGCGATTCATCCTCTCGACCTGACCGTTGGTCCAAGGATGGTTCGGTTTGGTCAGGCGGTGCTCGATCCCATTTGCCTCGCAGATCATATCGAAGCGCATCTGGCGCGAATACGCTGTGTTCCTGTTCCGGGGTTGCTCGGCGAACTGGATGCCATTGTCGGTCAGGATCGTGTGGATGCGGTAGGGAACCCTCTTGAGCAGGTGCTCAAGAAATTCCTAGGCTGTCTTGCGATCGGCCTTTTCGACAAGTTGGGTGACCGCGAACTTGCTGGTTCGATCAATGGCCACAAAGAGATGGAGCTTCCCCTCAACCGTCTGAACTTCCGCGATGTCGATATGGAAAAAGCCGATTGGGTAGCGTTTGAACTTCTGCCGCTTTGGTTTGTCCGCCGCCCGGCAGGGTATTGCGCAGCAATGTCCCGATAGGGGCCCTCGATATCCGGCAAGCGCGAGATCCCATGCCGCTGCAGGCAACGATGAAGCGCTGACCGGGTTAGGCGCGGGATTGTTGGCTGCAAGGCATAGAGGCAATCATCCAGCGGCAACAGCGTATGCCGCCGGAAGGCGGCGATCATTGCTTCCTCCGCTTCCGTAAGAACGGTCGAACGCGGCTCCTTTGGCCCGGGCTTCAAGTCTTCGACAGTCGCGCGCTTGCGCCACTTCGCGACGGTTTTGGGGTTGATGCCCAGCTCCTTGCTCAGCTGCGCGAGCGAAGCTTGCGACCGCTGTACTGCAGCTCTGACGGCGTGCGCCCCTCTCGGTGAATGCGCGCATTCACCTGTCGGTCAACGGGATCGTGGCGCTGCCATGACGAACTTGTCCCATAATGCTTCCTTCCAGTCCTGAGAAAGGATCACACCATCAAACCCTGGGATCAAACAGCTAGCTGCGGATGTGACCAATGTTGAAGGCCAACGACAAAGCAGTCATTTGCGCCAAATATTCCTGTTTTTGAGCTTTCCTTGCATTCAAAAGGCAACCAAGGAAACGAACGCCTCTGCGCTTTTGGGAACAATTTTATCGTCCGCCTGCGCGCGCAATAAGGGCGCGCAGTTGATTTCCTCTGCTTCGTGGTGCGTCTCCCAAGCGGAGATTTCTTGCCGATGCCGAGTTCGACCTGCATGGAGGAGCATCGCAACCCCTCTGACGTTACACAAAAAATCGGCGTCGAGACCGGGATGTGCTTGGTGAAGAAAAGGCAAGTTCGGCTTCGCGGACGGGGCTGAGGCGTGGTACGATAACGCAACCGTGATGAATTGGGCGTGCCTTCATGTCTCAGATTTCTATCAATGAGTTTCGACCCGGATCCGAACTTCCGCAGATCTTTTCCAAAGTCCGCGATTTCAAGTTTTTTGGCCCGGTGCAGAGACTGCGTCACAGGCGCCTGCCTCCCGGGCCGCGTGGGTTCACGGTCGTCGCGGTGAACTCCACCGGGCACGAAGGCACGTTCATCGAGCCGGACCGCACCGTCCTCACGATCGTCGGCGGAGGACATAGCGAAGTTTCGGTGGCCGGAGCTCGCTATGCTCTCAAACCCGGCGATATGTTTCGCATCGGAAAAGCTGAGTGGCACAGCCGCCTCATGCCTGGGTCCGACGGGGGAGCCTATGAGAGTTACTCCGTCATAGCGCCAGCGGGTCGATCCATGGGCGAGCCGGGCGAGCCGCCCGGCAAACACGTTCCGAATTATAACAAATGCCTGCAACTCCGGCAGCTTCTCGAGTTATCGTTCGAAATCCACGACGTGGCAGATTTCGTCTTCGATACGAAAATCGCGCTGATCGAAGCCTTGATCGACGAGATGTTCATGGAATCCATGTCGCCCGCGGCCCCGGATCGACTGACTCCGGGAGATCAGAGCGTGCAGCGAGTTCTCGCGACGGCGCGGGACTTCATCGCAGAATCTTACTCGAGTGCCCTCACCGTGCAGGAGGTCGCGGATGCGGCCGGGGTCGATCTCAGGACCTTGCAGCGGGCGTTCTCCTCCTGGCTGGGACAATCGCCTCGGCAGTATATCGCGGATTTGCGGCTGAGCGCGCTGCGCGCACGTCTCATGACGGCGGAAGAGGCGACCACCGTGACCTCTGCGGCACTCGCGTGCGGTCTATTCCACTTCGGGCGCACGGGCCACGCGTACAAGCAGCGTTTCGGGGAGTTGCCATCGAAAACGCTGCGCCGCGCCCGTGCGCCAATCCGGGGCGGACGCTGATCGTCATGCGCGGGCGCCGTGCGCACCCAGCATCAATATGGCAGTGGATGCATCGTTCCGTCGGGCATCATCACCGGGAGGCGAAGATCTTCGACGCAAGACGTATCAAGCTTGCCCGTCGGATCCTCGATGAAGGCGGCGGTGATGTCCTTGGCACATTGGCTGAACTGGATGGTGCCGTGGCCGGATTCGGGCACCATGACCACCTGCGCGTTGCTGTAGTTCTGCACCGCAAGCGCGCCCCATATCCCGGCGGTCTGCGTGTCGAGCTCCCCGTTCATCGACAGCACGGGCCGGTCCGATGACCCGATGGTCGTCCAGTCCTTGCGTGGGTGCTCGTCGAACAGGGCACAGGGTTCGACGAAGGGAGTGGACAGCCAGTCGACCATGATGTCTTGCATCACCGGGCCCCAGGAGCCATCTTCGATCATCAGCGCGCGGAACTTCTCAGGCGAGTTCCAGCCGTCCACGAAATCCTCCTGGCAGGCGTAAAGCAGCAGTTGAAGCATGCCTTCCACGTCCTTGACCGTTGCCTGATTATCGATGCGGATCAAGTCGAAGACACGGGTCAGGTCGTCGGGGCCAAGCTGACGCGCGAGGGCTGCTATGGTCGCGCCGGTTTCACTATCGAAATGGGTCTTCGCCAAGGCAATCAGCGGATCGACCGAAGGCTTCACGAATCTTAGGTCGAGGTAGTCGCGCCCGGCGGCCAGCCGCTCGTCGGGATCATCGAGGGCGCGGATGGCGTCGGCCAGACGGTCGTCGAATATCTCGGCCAGATCGGTGCCGCGGGCTTCGGCATCAAGGTCTGCTTCGAGCGCCTGCGCGGCATTTTCCACAGTGCTCTCCGCGATCCGCATGTGATCGGCGGCAGCCAACATCGCATCAACCAACACCATTTCGGAGGCGCTCAAGCCTGCCGCCTGCGCGGCGGCGCGCGCGGCATCGGCATCGGCGCTGGCCGGTTTCGGCGGCAGTTCCCCAGAGGTGATCTCGTCGTAGATCGTGGTCTCGCCCTTTTCGAGTTGGGTGACCATCAGCGGGAGATAGGGCGAAAGCGCAGCGTAATGGCCCTTCATGTCCACACGTCCGTCGATGGTGAAGAACAGCTCCTCCAGACCGACCTTGCCGTTCGGACCCTCCACCGGTTCGGCGCCCAGCTTGTCGATGAGCGCGAAGGTGCGCGGGATGATGTCGGGATATGCCGCGTTGCAGACAGGATCGCGCTCGCAAGGCTCCAGGGTCTTGCGGATCGGCGTGGAATGCGACTGCCAGAACATTGAATAAAGCGGCAGCCACGGCGGGGCGTTGCCATCGATGACCGCCGCACGGATGCCGGGAGGATTCTGGCGCAAAATCTCCATCGTCAGCTTGGTTCCGTAGGAAATCCCGTAGATGTTGTAGTGGTCGTAGCCCAAAGCCGACATCACGGCCGGGACATCCATCGCGTTCTGCTCGGTGTTGATGAGGGAATAGTCGATGCCCTTGGCCTCGAGTTCCTTAAGGCAGCCCTTGATGAAATCCAGCCCGAGAGACGGGATGGCGGCGCCACCAATCGCATCAACCACGGGGCCAAGCTGTTCTCCGAGGGTCGAATAGCAATCCATATCGGGCGCGCTCGCATCCACGCCGCGTTCGTCGATCGCGATGATGTCGCGCCGCTCCCGCAGGTGCTCAAAGTAGCTGACGGTTTTTGCCACCCGGCTGACGGTGCCGCTTCCGGGACCGCCGTGGAGGTAGATCACCGGGTCGGGCTGCGGTGACAGTGAGCGCGCCTTGTAAAGATTGAAGGCGATGTCGATCGTCTTTCCTTCGGGTTTGCGATGGTCGAACGGCACTTGGATCTTGCCACAAATCACCGTCTTGCCCTCGATTTCGGTCGGAGCGACCGGACGCGTGCATGCGGTGATCGTCACGGGAAAGGAGGGATCGAAACCGCCGTTCTTCAGTTGGGAAAAAGCGTTAGGGTCGGGCTCGGCCGTCAGCGCAGCGATGAGAGCAATGATCTGATCAGGCGACATTTCGCATCCTTCCTCTGGGTCTATTGCGTCGATGCCGGCACATAGAATTGCGGTTTCAGCCCTTCGATGCAGGCGGCGTTCACCTCGGTATTGGGGTCTTCCAGAAACCCTTCCGCCACGTCCTTCGCGCATTGCGAGAACTGGATGACGGCATGGCCAGCCTCGGGGAAGAGCACGGCTTGACCCTTTGTGAGGGAGCGCACGACCTTTGCGGCGGCATCAGGGTTGGTCTGTGTGTCCTTTGTTCCCGACATCGCAAGCACAGGGATGTCGCTGCTGACGGGGGCGTGGAAGCCCGCGCGTGGATGCTTCTCGAAGAGGTCGCAAAAACCATAGAGCGGCAGGGTCGTCTTGCGCACACCCGTATCGATGGAGGGAAAGCGATACCCGGCCGCTACATCGTTGTAGCCCTCGCGAGAATTGAATGGGAAATCCTCCTGGCAGGCGATGATACCCAAGGTGAAGATCATCCGAGATTTCGAGGTGATGTTGGCCGAGTCCGTTCGGGCGCGCTGGTAGAAGGCGGCGACGTCTTCCTGCGTCATTGCCGTTACGAGCCCAAGTAACCGTGTTTTTTCGACCTCGGGCACATATCGGTCGATGAGGGTTTCGATCGCCTCCCGGTCAGGATCTTGTCCGACAAGCTGAACGTAGTCGTGCAGAAAGGCCAGCAACACATCCGCTTCCATCGTGGTCGCGACTGCGGAAAGCTGTTCATCCAGAAGCGCTTCGGTGTTAAGAGCGCCTGAGGCTGCGAGGTCGTCGGACAGGGTCGAGAGCAGCTTGCCCACCGCAGCCTGCGTGCTACGCATCTGCTCGGCCTGCATCAACGCCACCTCGGCAATCGTCTTGTCGATTTCACCCATGGCAGCGCCGTATCTGGCAAGGATCGCCTCCGGGGAGCCGTCGGGGTTGAAGCCCCCCTTGAGGAGCTTCTCGAGCGTCGCTGTTTTGCCCTCCGCCAATTCGGTGAAAACCTGCGGCAGATAAGCCGTGAACGGCATCGCCCGCGTGTTACTGGCATCCATCAGATCCAACATCAGGCTCTGATCGATCTCTTCCCCTGCGAGCGTCAGCTTCGGTTCTTGCGCCAAGCGGGCTCCGGCCGCGTGGATGGTCTCCTCCAGATCCGGATAGGCTGCCGCACAGGCTTCATTCGCCATGCAGTAGTCCACGACCCAGCCAAGCGCCTGATCCACTGGCACGCCGTTCGTATCATAGGCCGGATTGTCCACTCGGCTGATGCTGTCGATTACGAGGCTTCGCAAGCCTTCGGGAGCGCTGCGCAAAAGCTCCTGGCCCAGCTTGGTGCCGTAGGAGATGCCGAAGGCGTTGTAGTCGGGATAGCCAAGAGCATCCATGATGGCGCGCACGTCGCGCGCGCTTTGCGTCGTATTGTAGAGCGACAGATCAACGCCAGTCGCGACCGTCTCCGAAAGGCATTTCGCCAATGGCTGGTCGGCGTCGAACATCGTCTCCTCGTCGGCTTGTGCGAATTGCATGAAATCTTCGGAAAACTCGTTATAGCAGGCAATGGTCTGATCCGAGATCCCCGAGCCGCGCTGGTCGAACAGAACGATGTCGCGCCTGTCGCGAAGGAAATCGAACAGCGCGGCGTTCGTCGGAATCGTCTGCACCGTATATCCTCCCGGACCGCCATGCAGATAGATCACCGGGTCCGGCGCGGGGGCGGTGGAGTGGGATTTGAGCACCGCGAAGGCAAGTGGGATCGTCGCCCCGTCAGGTGCGTCGTGATCCTCCGGCACGGTGACGCGACCGCAGATCACCGTCTGCCCCTCGACTTCCAGCGGCCCAAGCGGTCGGGGACAGGCCTCGATCGCGACCGGATAACCTGTGTCATAGCCGCCGGCTTTCAGCGTCTCAAAAGCAGGATTTGCCGTGGTGCTCATGAGGGTGATCACCGTGGCGACGATCTGATCAGGAGACATCAATAAGACCTTTCTTCAAAACCGAACCACATACCCTCAAGACCCGTCCCCCGGCACCTTTTGAGATCGGCGCCGGAAAGGCTTTGTCAGACAAGATGATTTCGAACCCGCCGGACGCCTGCGCCGAGCTTAGAATAGCACATAACCACCGGTTCCATTCGTCAGGGTCATGGTCAGGGTGTTCCCATTGCCACTCCGATTACGAACGAGGACTGCGGTGCCGTGCGCCCCATCGGTGCAATGGAGCGAGGCCGTTTCGCTCCGCACCGTGCCCGGTGCGTGTTTGAAGAGCCCGGTGCAGGTCATGCCGTCGCCGGAGATTGTCACCGCGTAGGCACCTTCTTTGTGGCCGAAGATCCGGCCATTCAGCGCGCCTCCGCCATAGATAGTGCCATTCCCTGAGACATTGACGTTTGCAGCCGGAGCACTTCCACCCGAATGATCGGCATGATTGCCTTGTTCGCGCATGTGACGCGCAACGGCATCGTCGGCGCGACTGCGTTGCGCGCGGGAACACGAGCCGCCCGCCGTGATGACCCGACCGGCTGGATTATAAAGCACGGTGCAACCGCTTGGAAACCGCAGCTCGATCTCTCCGCTGCTGCGCTCGTATAGCTCCGGCACGCCGACCTGCCGCGTCCCACCGCTACCCGAACCCGGCGCACCAGTCTCGCGCAGAAACCGCCCGGACACCCAACCCGAGCTGTGCCCGTCCGGTGTCTCGACGTGACACCAGCGTGCGGATCCCGCGCCCCGGCACCCAAGGTTGCGAAAGACGGCACCATTGGGCGCGATGGCCACAATTTGGTTCGCAGTGCCGGGGCCGGAGCGGATATTCAAATGGTCGTTGGCGGCGACCCCTGTTACCTGCCAATAATCCGGGCCGCCATCGGCCCGAGCGGACAGACCAAAGAGGCCTGTGCATGCGAGCGCGAAGCTGATGAAGAGCAACAAGCGTTTCATTTCGGTTCCCCTTTTGCCATGCAAGGCCGGGCGGGCGAGACCCCGCCAGGTCTGATATCAGAATACCAAGGTGCCACTGCCAATCCCGAGACCGCCAAAGGTCACGCGATCAGGCGTGCCGTCGTCGGAATAGACCATCGTCGCGTTACCACTTCCGTCTCCGGTGCAGGTGACCGGCGACAGCTCTCTTCCACGTGGCCTCGGGTCGTCGAAAACGGCTGAGCACGCATTGCCTTGCGCCGAGAAGGTCAGCGCATAGCCGCCGTCGCTGCGCGGGATGATCGTCCCGCTCGAGGTGCCACCGGAACTGTTTATTGCGGTGGTGCTCTGCGTGCCTTCGATGCAGCCCGACAACAAGACGAGCAAAGGCAGCGCGATCGTGTAGTATCTCATGGTCTCATACTCCCTGTCAGATAGCTTTTGAGCTGCCGCGGCGGATCGAGGCGACAGCAGTTCAAGTCAGCGGGACGCCCGCAACCCTTCAGCCAGAGATCCGGCAGTCAGTCTCTTTTCCATAGGCATCTTGAATACGCGGGGTCCCATCGTCGAGAACGATCCCGCCCGCTCCGCGCAGGTAATAGGTTCCGGGTGTATCCGCAGAAAGCTGCGCGCCGATCTCGACGTGGTCGCCTTCTTCGACCCGAATTCCGGGAAGCTCGGTTGCGAATTCGTCCACGGTCAGGGCACGCGCGCCGTCGCCACAGATCAGCTCGACCGTCGACTTCGGCGCCTCGAGAGTGAATTCGGCTACGAGTTCTGCCTCACGCCGCAGATACGCGGTCTCGACACAGGCGCGCAGATCGGGCTCTTTCCAGCACTCGTCACGCCCCGAAATCCAGCCTCTCTGCATCGCGCGAAGCGTCTTGGTGGTTTTCTCGGCTCCGGTATCGAGACCTTCCGCCACTTTCACCGCCGCCGCGAAGCGTTCCGCGAGCCGACGATCGAGCGCTGCGAGTTCGGGGTCGTCGCAGATCAGCTTTTCCGCTGAACTTTCAGCCTTGGTGCAGTCGAACGTGGGACCGTCCTGCGCCAGCACTGCTGCGGGAGACATCGCCAGAAGAGCGATCAGAGTGAGGTTTCCGAGGGTCATTATGCACTCCTCTCAAGGTTCGACCTGTCAGCCCGCCGCATCCGGACCGCCGATCATTGTCATGGTGAAAATCGCCCAGTCGTTCAGGATATGGACGCCGGTAGAGACCCAGATGTTTCGTGTAATGATGAAAGGCAGCAAGAGGACGAGGCGGATCGGGACCAGTCCGACCAAGGCTTGTGGCACGTTCCACTGGTAGGTCGGTAGGTGGACGAGCGCGAAAATGACGGCCGCCCCGAGCGCCGCAAGAGCGAGCGCGGTCTTTCTTGCCAACGCTCCATTGAGCAGCGTCAAAAAGGCGAGGAACGGCAGGATCGTAAGAATTTCCTCGCCCAGCAATTGGATCGCCGTCGCGCCGAAATAAATCGCGCGATCCGCTCCTGAGGCACCGGCCACACGCTCAACGGCCGGGTTTGCCAAGCCTTGAAACATACCGACGATCAGCAGGCCCACGATGATCGTCACGATCCAGTTCAGCACGAGAAACCCGATGATGAGCAGGAAATCGCGGCGGCGCAGTGGACGAAAGAGCGCAGAGGGTGCCTGCCAACCTCCGACCAGTCCCAATGTCACAAGTGGGATCAGCACGAAAAGCAACGAGGGAATGAAGGTCGCCACGCCCGTGTTGAACATCTGTTGCGCCTGAATGAGAGCCGTGAAAGCCAGCGCAACAGACGCGAGAACAATCAACCAACGTCCTGTGCCGAGAAAGATTGGCACTCCGCGGTAAAACGGTAAATCGCAATCCGAGCGCTCGAAAAAGAAGAGCCCGTCGCGGTTGGAAACCTCTCTCAGATTGGCAACGTTCTGCGGCATCTTGTTACCTCACACGGCTCTGCGACCATGTCCGCACTGCACGGATCTGACTGGAAAAAAATTCGCCGTGTCAGCACAATAGACGCATCTAAGAATATGCGGAACCCCAGCCTCTCGCTATCCGTTTCGCGCCACCACCCTATCCGGTTTGCGGCAAGCCCGGTGCCGTCGAGCTCACTGTTCCCCGGATTGGCTTGGCCACCTCCTGGCGGTATCGTTCGAGTCTCTTGGCGCTCCTGGATTGACCGATATGGCGAACAGAATCTTGGGATATATGGCTGCTATGTGCTGGTTCGCCCTGGCGGCGTTTACCGTCTATGGTGTTTTTTCGCGCGCGCAGGTTCGCTTGGAATAAACATGGCGATGTCCACCATATTCATAGCGATCGGTCTGTACCTGATCTGGCGTCTGATGACCTGCTCCCCGGACCTCTACCGCCTTTCGCGACCTCGAAGTGATCGACGCTGAGGACGGGAGACGAACCTTTGCGCGGCGATTGATCCCACGACCTGACGGCTCGATCGGAAGGTCGACCGCTGGGGACACTCGCGGATCGAGAGTGACTCCATTTCGCTGTCTGGAAGCTCATTTCTGCCTTGGGATTTATCAGATTGTTTACCCTCTTACGCCACTTTGTTCCAACGCAGAGGCAGGGCAGGGCGATCATGGCACATAAATTTCAAGCGGTAGGTTCAGACACGGATAATCTGCGTGTTCTGGTGGAGGCCTTTCCGAAAGATGCCAGAGGCACCCGTTGGGACCCGGTGCTTGCGGCGATCCAAGAGCACATGATCTACAGCGAGACGGATGCGAGGGGCCGGATCACACATATCAACCCTGCCTTCTGCGCGCTGAGCGGCTATTCCAAGGAGGAGCTGATCGGCTCTTTTCATAACATTGTAAGTTCTGGCACCCACGACTCAGATTTCTGGAAGAGGTTTTGGAAAACCATCCGGAGCGGCAAGGCCTGGCACGGTGAGATTTGCAATCGTGCAAAAGACGGATCCATCTATTGGGTCGATAGTGTCATCCTACCGTTGCGCGGCCTTGACGGGAAAATCGAACGCTTCGTCTCAATTCGTCACGACGTCTCCGACCAAAAACGCGGAGAGCGTGCTTTGTCTCGTATGGGGCGCGTGGTGGAACATTCGGCCAATGAGGTGTTTGTCTTTGATGCGCAGAGCCTGCATTTCATGTTGGTGAACCGTGGAGCACGCGACAACCTTGGTTATGAAGCTGACGAGTTATCGTGCCTGACCCCGGTGGATATCAAACCCGAATTTGATGAACCGACCTTCCGGAAGATGGTCGCACCCTTGATTGACGGCACGGAGGATATGCTGTCGTTTCAAACCGTGCACCAACGCAAGGATGGCAGCCGATATCCGTGCGATATTGCGCTTCACTACGCGCGCAATGAAAACCCGCCGATCTTTCTCGCATTCGTGCAGGACATTACGCAACGTCGAGACAACGAAGAAAAGATGCGCCATCTGGCCCTTTTTGACCCGCTGACCGAGTTGGCCAACCGCGCACATTTGCAGAACTACTTGGCGAAAGCCCTTTTGGAGCCCAACAACCGGCTGCACCTGTATTATCTCGACCTCGACCGGTTCAAACAGATCAACGATACTTTCGGGCATGCCACCGGTGACGAGGTACTCAAAGTGACGTCCCACCGTCTTAGGGCGGCCATGCCGGACGCGCGTCTTATTGCCCGGCTTGGAGGGGATGAATTCGTCGTGCTCCATGATGCAGTCGATCCAGATGCGGTCGCCATTCACATCAGGAGTATGCTGACCACGCTAAGCCGTCCCATCGTGATAGACGGTCATCGCCATCGGATCGAGGCCAGCATCGGGATGGCGCGCTACCCAGAAGATTGCACCTCCACGCGGGACTTGCTGCAGGCCGCCGATATCGCAATGTATGATGCCAAAATACGCAAAATCGGCTTTTCGGCCTATGACGCGGATATGAAGAAGCGCATCAAGGCGCGGCAAAGGATGTCCGAGCGTCTGGCACTGGCCCTAGATGAGGGTAGCCTTCGACTGGCTTTCCAACCTTTCGTCGATCTTAACTCCGGTCGCTTGGTTGGCGTTGAGGCGCTGCTGCGATGGACTGATGCCGAACTTGGCAAGGTGTCCCCGGCGGACGTCGTTTCGATCGCGCAGGAATACCGCATGCTTCGTGCTCTGGGCCGGTGGGTTGTGGGGGCAGCTTGCAGAGCGATCAAGGCATGGGAAGAGGGGGGCTATACCGTTCCGTGTCCGGTTTCCATCAATGTGGCAGCGGAACAACTCGAAGACGGCTCGATCGTCCGAGATATCATCGACATGTGCGAATACCACGGCGTCCGCCCGGATCAGATCGAAATCGAACTGACGGAAAACGTCATGTTGAAGGCACCGGAGGCGGCGCAACAGGTGGTCTCACAGCTACAGGAGATGGGCGTGAAGCTGGTCGTCGACGACTTTGGCACGGGCTATTCCTCGCTCGCCCTTTTGATGCAGTTTTCGGTCGACAAGATTAAGATCGATAATTTCTTCGTTGCCGACCTCTCGACGGACAGCAAGACGTTGAAGATCGTAGAGGCCACCATCGCCTTGGCCAAGGGGCTGGGGTGCAAGGTGGTCGCAGAAGGGATCGAAAATGAGAGGCAGGCCGATATCTTACAGGGCTTAGGATGCGGCGCGGGGCAGGGCTTCTTTTTCGACCGGCCCTTGCCCGAGAAGGTCTTTTCGGCCCGATGGCTGCAGCCTTCGGCGCAGACAGAAATCAACTTCAGATCGAACTCGCCCCTGTGCGAGTCTTTGATCCCGTACCGCTGATTGAGGCCTCTTGCGATATTGGCCCGCGCGACATCGCGCGCGGGACGGAGTGGATAGGGTCAAACCGGCGACATTTGAAATCATTGCGCTCGATCACGCTTATAAGGGGTGGATATCGGGATGACATCGAATCCGGGCCACATCCGCAGCTAGGCTCATAGCCAATAGATGACGGTAGCTGCGAGCGCGATTGCGGAGAGGAAGACCTTGGGGCACCTGTCGTCTCGGGTCGCGACGCGTCGCCAGTCCTTCAGCCTACCGAAGATGATCTCGCATCGCTGCCCGGCAGGCATCACGGCACGCGAGGTGCCGAGAGGGGCGGTTGCGGCGTTTGTAGCGATGCTTATCGTATTTGACAGTTGTTTGTCGCTGCTTTCGGCCCGGGATGCAGGCGCGTATCCCCTTGTCTTTCAACGCTTCCCGGATCCAGTCCGCGTCGGAGCCGCGGTCGCTCAGCAGCCAGCCGTCCTTTGGCAAGCCACCCAACAATACCCGTGCTCCGATGTCGTCGCTGACCTGACCGGCGGTGACGAAGAAGCTGAGTGGGCGCCCTTGGCTGTCGCAGATGGCCTACAGCTTCGTTTTCACGCCGCCTTTGGCTCGCCCCCCTCTCGGCCCATTGCTGCGCAATGCCCTGCCGGGCAATGGATCAGACGACCACGCCCCCCTTTTTTGGCGGCCATGCTGGTCGCCGTTCGACGTGCCTTCAGATAGGTCGCGTCGATCATGGCCGTCTTCTTCTCACCCTGCTCGGCGGCCAAGCCAAACATGATACGTCCAAATACGCCATATTCGCTCCATCGCGTCCAGCGAGTGTACAGGGGCTTGGGCGGACCTTATCCGCAGGTGCATCTCGCCACCGCAACTCATAGCGATTGATGAAGGTAATCCCGCTCAGAACAGGGCGGTCATCTACGCGCGGCTTACCGTCGGACGTCGGGAAATAGGGCTCCAGACGCGCCATCTGCGCGTCGGTCAGCCAGTAGAGATCGCTCACGTCACCGCTCCATTTTCGGAGCCGTGACTCACGCGACGCAACAGAAATCAATGGGTCCTGAGCTGACCCTACCGCCGGTTCATCGCGTCGCGCAGCGCGGCGCCCAACGCGCCGTTGCCGCTGTCTTTCGCGGTCGCCTTGTCTTGCCCTTTGCCGGGGCCTTTGCCACGGGGGGCTTGCGGATTGGGCTTGCCTCGGTCGTGACCTTGCAGCGTGGGGCCTTTCCCTTGCGCATTCGTGCCACCCTCGGATTGCTTGCGCATCGACAGGCCGATCCGTTTGCGCGGGATGTCGACCTCGGTCACGCGCACGCGCACGACATCGCCCGCTTTCACCACCTCGTGCGGATCCTTCACGAAGCGATCGGCGAGCTGGCTGACATGCACCAGCCCGTCCTGATGCACTCCGATATCCACGAACGCGCCGAAAGCCGCGACATTGGTCACGGTTCCCTCAAGGCTCATCCCCGGCTTGAGGTCCTTGATATCCTCGACCCCGTCGGTGAATTGCGCGGTCTTAAAGGTGGGGCGCGGGTCGCGACCGGGCTTTTCCAGCTCGGCAAAGATATCGCGGATCGTTGGCAGGCCGAAATCGCCGGTCACGAACTGCTCCGCGCTCAGGCCTTTCAGCGCGGTCGGCTGGCCCATGATCTCGCGGATATCGCGGCCGCAGCTTTGCACGATCTTGCGGGCGACCGCATAGGCTTCGGGGTGGACAGAGGAGGCATCGAGCGGCTCGTCGCCGTCACGGATGCGCAAAAAGCCCGCGCATTGCTCGAAGGCTTTGGGGCCAAGCCCGCCCACCTTCATCAGAGCGCGCCGCGAGGGGAAGGCCCCATGCGCGTCCCGATGCGCGACGATGGCCTGCGCCAGCGCGGGACCGAGCCCCGCCACCTGCGCCAGAAGCGGCGCAGAGGCCATGTTCAGATCGACCCCCACGGCGTTCACCGCATCCTCGACGACTGCCTCAAGCGCCTGCGACAGGCGGCGCTGATCAACGTCATGCTGATACTGCCCGACGCCGATGCTTTGGGGTTCGATCTTCACCAACTCCGCCAGCGGATCCTGCAGTCGCCGCGCGATCGAGACCGCGCCGCGCAAGCTGACATCGAGATCGGGGAATTCGCGCGCAGCCAGTTCCGAGGCCGAATAGACCGAAGCACCGGCTTCCGAGACGACCACATGCGTCGGCGCTTTCACCCCCGGCGGCAGCAGTTTGAGCGTATCGACGACCAGCCGTTCGGTCTCGCGGCTGGCGGTGCCATTGCCGATGGCGATCAGCTCGACCCCGTGGCGCTTGACCATCTCGATGATCTTGGCCTCGGCCCCGCGCAGGTCCATCTTCGGCTTGAACGGATAGAGCGTCGCGGTCTCCAAGAGCTTGCCGGTCGCATCGACCACCGCAGCCTTCACCCCGGTGCGGATGCCGGGATCAAGACCCAGCGTCGCGCGCGGCCCGGCGGGGGCTGCCAGCAGCAAGTCATGCAGGTTGCGCGCGAAGACCTTGATCGCCTCCTCATGGGCGCGCTGGCGCAGCTCGCCCAGCAGGTCGATGTAAAGCGAGACCGAGAATTTCACGCGCCACGCCCAGCGTGCCACATCGCGCAGCCACAGATCGCCGGGACGCCCGGCTTGGGTGTCGAGGGTCGCTGAGATTTTGCTGATCGCGCGGTCTTCGCCGGTCTCCGGGTCGGGCGCGATCTCCATCGTGACGATCTCTTCCTTCGCCGCGCGCAAAATGGCGAGCGCACGGTGACCGGGAATGTCGGCCCATTTCTCGCGGTGGTCGAAGTAATCCGAGAACTTCGCGCCCGCCTCTTCTTTGCCGGGAACGACGCGCGCGGTGATGATGGCCTCGGCGCGCATGAAGTCGCGCAGGGCACCGAGCAGATCGGCATTTTCCGACAGCTCCTCGGTCAGGATGTCACGCGCGCCCTGCAGGGCGTCCTTCGCCGTGGGCACGGCCTCGGTGATGTAGCCCGCCGCCAGGACCTCGGGCACGGCGCTCCGGTCGTCCTGAATCGCGCGGCAGAGCGGCTCGAGCCCGTTTTCGCGCGCGATCATCGCCTTGGTGCGGCGCTTGGGCTTGAAGGGCAGGTAGATATCTTCAAGCGCGGCTTTGCTTTCGGCCCGTCCGATCGCGCGGGCCAGATCGTCGGTCAGCTTGCCCTGTTCGCGGATCGAGTTGAGGATCGTCTCGCGCCGCGCCTCCATCTCGCGCAGATAGCCCAGCCGATCCGAGAGCAGCCGCAGCTGCGTGTCATCAAGCCCGCCGGTGACCTCTTTGCGATAGCGCGCAACGAAGGGCACAGTCGCGCCCCCATCAAGAAGGCCGATCGCCGCGGTCACCTGCGCCGGGCGCGCCGCGATATCCGTGGCGATGGTCTGCGCGATGCGGGCTTGGACGGGGGCGGAATCACTCTGGGCCAAGGCTCTCTCCTGATGCAGTCGGGCCGCCAGCAATACCCGCCTCCGCGGGTGGGGAAAAGGGGCAAGACCGAGGGCAGGCGGGATTGCACGGCGCTCAGAAACTCGGATCGGTACGAGACGGGGGTTTTCTGGGAAAGGAGCCGCCGAAGCCCCCGTGCGTCAGGTCGAGCGGACGGGCGCCAAACCGGGAGCCACTGCGCGGTGTTGGAATGCCGCGCAACTCCGCGGCACCGAACAAGACGGCGGTTGCTCATGCCAAGATCGGCTGCTGCGGAGACGTGACGAGGTGGCGGCGGTGCAGGTCCCGTCCAGACCGCCCCAAGGATTTCGGATCATGCGGTGAACTGCTTTCGACCCGTTGAAATGAAGCGTCCGGCGCCCGACCCAGGCAAGCGGTAGCGGACCGGCCTCGTTTGTCAGGAGCAAGTTGCCCGACACTTGTTCGGCGTCGAGATTTCGATGCCGGGCGCAAAACACACATAAAGAGAGGATTCCTCGGCTTGCGGATGGCTGTCTTCGCCCGAAATGAGCTGGTGACCGATGCCCTTCTGCAAAGCTCCGAGCGATGTAATGCCGACGATGTCGTCCCATCCGATCTTGGTCAAGATGATCGTGAAATTGTCGGTCGGATCGCTCGGCCCGACGGGGCGGAGGACATAGGAACACTCTGCCGAGATAAACTCCCCGGCCGCGAGTCTCTGATCATCGAACGTGATCGGGTCGATGAGGTGCCGAGATGTTCTCTCCTCAGACCGGGTGTCGTGGTTCTCGATCTGGGCGCGGACGAGACGGGCGCGGCGCCTCATGGCTGCTCTGGGTCGGTCTCAACCGCTGCATGCCCCGGACCGCTGAGCGGCGCGCAAAATGGGGCCTAGGCACAGAGGCTGTGATCGAACCGCGTCAAAGGGCTTTGGATGAGCGGGGGCAGATCACCCCAAGAATTCCGGTAGTTGAATGGAGACGGATTTGAGGGATAATCGCGAAAAGCCAGCAGGGAACCTTCATGTCCAGCCTATTGAACCGCCTTGTTCCGACAGGTGCCTTACGTGACCTCAGTGCCGAAGACACGCCCCGCGTGACCACGATGGAGCTGTTTTTCGATCTCGTCTATGTCTTCACCATCATACAGCTCTCGCACTACCTTCTGGAGCATGCAAGCTGGTTGGGCGCGCTGGAATATGTGACGCTTTTCGCCGCCGTCTGGTGGGCTTGGAACTACACCGCATGGGCTGCGAATTGGGTTAACCCCGACCATCCCAGCGGGCGCGGGTTGATGATCGTGCTGATGGGCTGTGCGCTGCTGATGGCGGTGGCAGCGCCCAAGGCGTTCAGCGAACGCGCCGAGTTATTCGCTTTCGCCTATGTCGCCATGGCGCTGATCCGGGCCGGGTATATGGCCTTCGTGTTTCGCGGTCAGGTCATGGGGCGCAACTACGCGCAGCTCGGGGCTTGGAGCGCGATTTCGGGGGTGTTCTGGATCCTCGGAGCCTTCGTTGCGCCGGTCCGGCTGGAGTTATGGATCTTGGCGGTGCTGATCGACTATGCAGCCCCCTATGCAGGCTTCTGGCTGCCCGGGAAGGGCGCGACCCCGATGTCGAGCTGGACGCTGAAGGGGTTGCACCTCTTCGAGCGCAACCAGCTGATCTTCATCATCGCGCTTGGGGAATCCATTCTTCTCTTGGGGGGATATCTGGTCCGTCACGAGATCCATTTCGACACGGGGCTGGCCGCCTTGATCGGGTTCTTGCTGATCGTGACGCTCTGGTGGATCTATTTCGTTGACCTCTCCGAGCCGGGCGAACACCGGTTCGCACATTCGGCGGATCACACCAGCCTTGCCCGCGCGGGTCTGGCTTATGCGCACGGCGTCGCGGTCTGCGGGGCCATCGTGACCGCGGTTGCCATCGAGATGATCGTGGCGCATCCCCATGATGCGATCCATGTCGAGACCGCACTCATCGCCGCATCCGGGCCCTCCCTGTTTCTTCTGGGCTGCACGATCTTTCATCACGTGACCTCAGCGCAGTTGCGCGGGCTGTACCTGCTGGCGGTGGCGGCGCTGGCGGGCTGGGGGTGGGGCGCGCTGAGCCTGCATCTGACCGGGTTGTGGCTGGGTGCGGGCGTCTTGCTGATCATGCTGGCCATGGCCGCGCTCGGGCACCGGAAGGCTGCCTGAGATGCTCTCCATCCCCACGGCCCGCTACAAGGTTGTCGCCAATGCAGGCTTTCTGGCTGCGCTCCTGCTTCACAATCTGACCTATCCGCTCTCTGCGGCAGGGGGCATCTGGCCCGGTCTATTCTATGGTTTCTATGCTGCGATCTTCGTGGTGGCGACTTGGGCGCTGACAGATCACCGCCTCTTGCGCGGCATTGTGGGCGGGGCAGGGCTTGCCGTGTTCATCGCGGGCCTGCTGAATTCTTATGCGCATTCGAACGGGGCGGCGCTGAGCGTTTATGCGACCTCCATCGCCTATCATCTCGGCATGGTCGTCGTGTTGGCGCGCTACACATTCGGAACCAAGACGGTGATGACGGATGTGCTTCTCTCGGCGACCTCACTCTATCTCGTCATCGGGTCGGGCTTTGCGGCCGTGCTGGCCTTCATCGAATGGTGCGCGCCGGGCTCCTTCGTGGCCAGTTCCGGTGCCGCGATCGACTGGCAGCAGATGATCTATTTCAGCTACGTTACGCTCACCACATTGGGCTATGGCGATATCACTCCGGTCGGATTCTACGCCCAGTCCTTCGTCACTTTCGAGGCCATTGGCGGGACGCTTTATACGGTGATCTTGTTGTCGCGGCTCGTCGGGCTGCATGCCAGCCGGGGATAGCGGCGCTTGGGGCGTACTCAGGTCTGAGAGCCAGCCAGCCGAGATGGCGTCTCCGATGAGAGTGGGATCAGCCCTTGGGATCCGAACCGGTTTAATGGTGATCCCGAAAGCTGCCTTCCGGTGCGTCCGCATATCGTGCCGAGGAAAGGCGGCTCGGCCAGGTCCCTTTTGGTCCTTGGATCGGCGCTGTAAGTCTGGACCGTGTGCGCCATCCTTGGGAGCATGCCAATCGGGGAGGCGTCGTTGAGCTCTGCAAATTCCAATCTGCCCGGACCCTACACGCGCGGCATCGTCTTGATGTGTTTGGGGGTGGCCTGCCTGAGTGCCAATGACGCGATCGCAAAGACGCTGACCGCCGGCTACTCGCCGCTCCAGATCCTCTTTCTGCGCAACGTGATCGCGCTGCCTGCTACCATCGCCATCGCATTGATCATGGAGGGGCGTTCCGCATTGCGCTCGCATCGCCCGCTTGCGCATTTGCTGCGCGGCGCGCTTTGGGTCGCGGCTGCGATGATGTTTTTCACCAGCTTTATCTACCTCTCTTTGGCCGAGGCGACCGCGCTCATTTTTGTCGCGCCCTTTTTCATAACCCTGATTTCAGCCCTTTTCTTGGGCGAAGAGGTCGGTTGGCGTCGCTGGCTCGCGGTGTTGATAGGCTTTCTCGGGGTTCTTGTGATCATCCGCCCGGGCGGTGCAACCTTCCAACTGATTTCACTGCTGCCCGTGGCAACTGCGCTCGTCTACGCTTTGCTGATGCTCAGCGCACGATGGGTCGACAGCCGCGAGAGCGTTTGGACCTTGCTTGTCTACATCACGGGCGCAGGGGCGCTGGTGAGTGCGTTTATCGTACCATTCGTCTGGATCCCGGTCCGGCCTCAGGATTTCTGGCTCTTCGCTGGGATTGCCATATTCGGCACAGCCGGGATGACGATGATAACGCAGGCCTTTCGTCGAGCCCCGGCGGTCGTGGTGGCGCCGCTGGACTACACGGGCCTCCTCTGGGCCACGCTTTTCGGCTGGCTTATCTGGCGTGAGAGCCCCGACACGCTGACGATCATCGGCGCCGCGGTCATCGCTGCAAGCGGCATGTTCACGATCTTTCGCGAGCAAAGGCACGCCGGAGAAGCCTAGCGGGAATGTTCCTCTTTGGCTTGGTGCGACGTTGCGCGTGATTGGCCGAAAGAGCGCAGAGCGCGGCGACGGTCGGCTTGAGCCCATTTTCCCTTATGCGTTGACGATCACGAATGTCGGGAACAGCTGCCCATCTTGCTAAGTTCCGGCGAATTTTCTATCCGTGTTTGATGGAAATGGAGATTTCATGCCCCGATAATGTGGGGAGGCAGAACGTCCTCCCGGTGCAAAACTGAACAGCCTCCAACATCCGCGCTGCGCGGGTGAAAGATGTTTTTAAACCAATCAGACACGTTATTATTGCCTAGGCGTCTGCCCATGGCCGGAACATGAAAGTTCAAGACAATGATACGGGACTATTCCCAATTTTTGCCGCCTTTTGGCGAGGGCAAAACGGTAATGCGCGCGCGGTCCAAGCTGGAAACACTCGGATGGCAGCCGTTCTTTGCCCAGCAAACCAGTACTGATGATCTGATGGCAACTCCGCCTGTGCGCGTGGCCGAAGTCCACCGCAACGGGTTGCACGTCTTTGGGGATGGCGTCGACCAGCTCATTCCGCCCGGGCCTGATGCGACAGTGGGCGACTGGCTGCTGCTCGATCAGGAGCATCCGGCAGAAAGCACAGTGCTTCATCGCAAGAGCCTGTTCAAACGGCGTGCGCCGGGAACGGATCGCAGGCTGCAGATGATTGCCGCAAATGTGGATACGGTCTTCATCGTCACGTCCTGCAATCAAGACTTCAACGTGGCGCGGTTGGAACGCTATGTGGCGATGGCGTTTGAAGCGGATGTCACGCCCGTGATCCTGTTGACCAAAGCCGATCTCTGCGAGGATATCGATCCTTACGTGCAAGCGGCCTCGGCAATTTCCCGGCGGGTGTTCGCCTTGGCGGTCAATGCACTTGGGCAAGAGCCGACAGCGAAGCTGAAAGATTGGTGCAAGCTGGGTCAGACAATCGCTTTTCTGGGATCATCCGGCGTTGGAAAATCCACTTTGGTCAATGCCCTGATGGGCGGTCAGGCCGTGGAGACCGGCGCGATCCGGGACGATGACGCAAAGGGTCGGCACACCACCACCCGGCGGCAGCTTCACTTCTTGCCGAATGGCTGTGCCGTTCTGGACACGCCAGGCATGCGCGAGCTTCAGCTGACGGATGCGCAAGACGGCATCGCAGATGTGTTTGATGACATTGCCGCTCTGATCGGCCAATGCCGGTTTCGCGACTGTTCTCATGACACGGAGCCCGGCTGTGCGATCAAGAACGCCGTGGAAAGAGGCGAGATCGCACCGGATCGTCTGGCTCGGTGGACCAAGCTGGTGGCGGAAGAGCGGTTCAATTCGGCCTCGCTGTCGGAACGGAAATCCGACGGCAAAGCCCTGCGGAAAGCGATCCGAGCGATCCAGAAGAACAATCGAAAGTAGGACAATGATCGGAGAATACACAGCAACCGACACCGAGGCGTTGAGCGATATCTGAGAAAAGGCCAACGCACTGGCACATTCCGTCCCCGCCTAGGGTTTCGTGGCGTTCGTCAAGGATGCGATGCGCAGCATGTTCTTGCCAAATGCAGCGACATGGATGCGTGAAAGGAACGCCCCCATCGGGTTCATTGCCATGACCTGCCGTCGACCCTCAGGCTGGCGCCGGTGGTCGCAGATGCCTGCGGTGCGCAGGCCTAGACGATCATATGCGCGACCTCTCCGGCAACGGCTGCAAGCTAGGCGCCGCGCTCGGCCGTGTCGAGCTGAACCGCGGTGCCGCGCGCACCGAGCGTCCGGGCGAGATCGGCGACCTCATCGGGGTTTCGACCATGCAAGATGATGTCGGCCCCCGCCTCGGCGAGGCCTTTGGCTGCGGCCAGACCGATCCCTTTGGTTGAACCGGTGGCGAGTGCGGTCTTGCCGCTGAGATCGATTTTCATGGGGGCGGTCCTTTCAAGAGAGTCGGTGCCACGGCCTCTGCCATGGCCCGGTTGCCCTCGGCGCCCGGGTGAAGGTGATCGCCGCTGTCATAGGTCCGGTTCAGGCGCGCGTCGTCATCCTCAGCGCCCAGCACCCGGTCGAAATCCACGAGCCCGTCATGGAAATCTGCACCGCGCAGCCAGTCGTTCACCTCCCGGCGCAGCGCGTCTTTCTTGGGGCTCCAGTAGCTCGCCGCCATCGGCGTGTCCGGCAGTGCGCCCTCGAACGGTGGGATGGTGCCAAGGATCAGCCGCATGCCCTGCGCATGAACGCGGGCCGCGACCTGCAGGAACCCGGCCTGAAGGCGGTCGAGCTGCATCGGCGGCGCTTCGGGCGCGAACGGCGTGCCCGGCCATGCGATGTCATTGGTGCCGATCAGCAGCACCAGCGTATCCGCCCCCGGCATGGCGAGCGCATCTTGCCCGAGCCGCGCCAGCACGCTGCGCCCCATGCCGTCGCTCAGCAGGCGGCCACCGGAGATCCCTGCATTCACCACCGCGATCTCCTGCCCGGACAGGGCGCGGGCCAGATAATCGGGCCAGCGCGCCATGGCATCCATCGGGGCGCCATTGCCGTCGGTGATTGAATCGCCCATGGCGATGACCACCTGCCGTGCCGGTCGATCCGATAGTACCGCGCTGAGGGTCAGCCGCGCCGGGATTTCGGCCAGCACCTTCGGGGCCAACAGATCCGCATCGATCAGATAACTGGTCTCGCGGGCATCCCAGTGGAAGTCCTCGGCCCGGGCGGTCGGCCCAAATCTCAGCGTGGCGGCGATCCGGTCCCCGGCCTCGACCGGATAGGGCACCGGGTCGGAGACAAGCTCTGCCCCCGGCGCAATGAGGGCGCTGGGCCTGCCGCCGAACAGGACGGGTTGCGGGGCCTCGACCCTTGCCGCGCCGCCGCTGCGGGCCAAGGTCACCGCATCAATTGGCAGGGGCCGGGTGCCGTGGATGTTGGACAGCACCAGCCGCAGCCGATCCGCCGCGTAGCCAAGCGTCAGCGGCTGGCGGATCGTCGCGCCGGCGATGCTGCCCGGCAGCCCTGTCTCGAAGACGGACGCGTGGCCAAGCGTCAGCGGCTGGCGGATCGTCGCGCCGGCGATGCTGCCCGGCAGCCCTGTCTCGAAGACGGAGGTGTCACTCCAGACGGCTTGCGGGCTGGCCATCCAGACCGGGGTCCAGCTTTCGGTAAGCGCGGGCGCGGCGAGGCTCATGCTCAGAAGGGTGGCGGTCGCTTGCGTCAGCGTGCGCATGTCAATTCCTTTCCGGGAGGAAGGCCAAAGCCAGAGCGGTCAAGGGCAGCAGGGCGGCGAGCGGGGGCAGCGCGGAGAGGCCAAAGCCCGCCGTGATCGCCAGGCCGCCGAGCCAAGCGCCGATGGCATTGCCCAGATTGAAAGCGGAGATGTTCAAGGTGGACCCAAGCGTGTCGGTGCCAGCGGGGGTGCGGGCCATCATCTGGGACTGAAGCGGGGCGAGCGTCGAAAAGGCCAGCATGCCAAGCAGAAGCATCGCCGGGGCTGTCAGAACAGGCAGGTCCAGCGCCAGACGCAATACCAGAAGCCCTGCGGCGAGAGCCGCCAGCACCAAGGGCACCGAAGTCCCGGGCCAGCGATCCGCCAGCCGTCCGCCCGCGACATTGCCCCCGACGATTCCCAGCCCGAACAGCAGCAGGTAGAGCGCAACATGCGCCTCGGGCACGCCTGCGACCTCGGTCAGCAGCGGGGTGATATAGGTGAACACCATGAAGACCCCGGCATAGCCCAAGGCCGTCATCGCAAGCGCGCGCCGCGGTGCGGGCCGCAGGAAGAGCGCCAACTGTCGCATCTTCAGGGGCGTGCCAGCCTCGGTCTGCGGCACGTATAGGGCGATGGCGGCAAGGGCCAGAGCGCCGATGCCTGCGACGGCCCAGAACGTGGCGCGCCAGCCGAAGATCTGCCCCAGCCATGTGCCGAAGGGCAGGCCCAGAACGGTGGCCAAGGTCAGCCCGGTAAAGACCGTGGCGATGGCCGAGGCCTTGCGATGCGGCGGCACGATGGCCTGTGCCACGACCGACCCGGTCCCGAAGAACGTCCCGTGGGCAAAGCCGGTGATCACCCGCGCCGCCAAGACCAGCGCGAACCCCGGCGCGAGGGCGCAAAGCAGGTTCCCTGCGGTGAAGATCGCCATCACCAGCATCAGCACCGCCCGATGGGGCAGGCGGCTCGCGATAATCGCCAGAACCGGCCCCCCGAAGGTCACGCCAAGTGCGTAGCCCGTGATCAACAGCCCCGCAGAGGGCAGGCCGACGCCGAGGTCATGCGCCACCTGCGGCAGCAACCCCATGATGATGAATTCCGTAAGCCCGATGCCGAAAGCCCCGACCCCGAGTGCGATGAGCGGGGGCAAGCGCGCGGGATCTGCCGCAGGGCTTGCCTGTGTTGAAAGTGCCACCTGACTGTCTCCTTGTGATGCGTGTCTCGGCTCACGGAAAGAGTGGCAGGTCATCTCTTGTGAATAAATTGGCGGATGAGTAACAATACTTGTGCCTTCAATTCATAGGTTGCACCAGTGCGAGACACCAATCGCCTGCAGGAAATGGACGTCTTTCTGGCCGTTGTTGACGAGGGCAGCTTTTCCGCTGCAGCCCTCACGCGTCGGATGACGCCCTCCGCCGTGTCCAAGATGATGACCCGGCTTGAACAGCGGCTGGGCGTCACGCTGATGCGGCGCACAACGCGCCGCATCTCCATCACCGACGAGGGGCAGGCCTTTGCGCGCTCGGCCCGCGGCATTCTGGATGCGCTGGATCAGGCGGAACGCGAAGTGGGTTGCGGTCCCGTGGCCGGTACGGTCCGCATTGCGACCAGTTCCGCCTATGCCAACCACATCCTTGCGCCGATCCTGCCCGCTCTGCTCAGTGCGCATCCGGATCTCGAGATCGAGTTGCTGATCGGGGATGGTCTGATCGATATGGGCGGGCAGCCGGTCGACCTCGGGATCAGAGCCGGTCCGCTGCCGGATTCGACGATGCGGGCCCGGTCCCTCGGTGTCAGCGAGATTGTCGCCGTGCGCGCGCCTCAAGGCCCGGTCGGGCCCCTTGGCTTTGCCTATGCGCGCCGCGATCCGATCTGGCGCGAGGCCGGTGCGCGGCTGCGCGCCACCGACGGCAATACCCTTGCGGCCCTTGCGCGGCATGGCAACGGGACGGCCCGCGTGGGCCGGTTCCTTGTGCGGGACGAGCTTGCGACGGGCCGTTTGCAGGTCGTGCCGGACGCGCCCGTCGCCCGCGAAGAATTCCATGTCGTCTACCTTGGCAAAGCGGCAGCACTGCCCGCCCGCGTCTCGAGCGTTGTCGAGTACTTGGTTCGTGAAGGGCGCGTTGACGGCTAACCCATCGGCGACCTTTGCTGTCTGCGGCGGGGCTGACCAGCGCGCGTGCCCTGCGGCGCTCTCATTCCGCGCTCTTTCAGATAAATTTGCATCGACATGGCGAGTGAGCAGCGCACCCGGCTCAAGATCCGCAAAGACTTGATCGAACGTTTCGACACGACCGTCAGTGGAATGTCGGAAAGCGATGCGCATTGCTGTGAAACTCTGGCGTTCCGTCCGGGATCACTGTCGTGACGCAAGCCGCACGTTTGTCTCCATCCTACCGGAACGCAGGCCCGTGCGCCCAGACGGTCAGCGAATGACGCACGCCGCTGCGGACCGGGGTGACCTGATGCAGCGTGAAGCTGGGAAACACGGTCACACAGCCCTGCGCCCGGCTGGCCTCGAGCACCTGCGCACCGGGCATCACCTCCAGCGTGCCACCTTCATAGGCATCCGGGGGCGAGAGTTGTAGCACCAGCGTCAGCTTGCGTTTGGCCGAAATCGGCCCGCCGCCAATATCCG
>NZ_JHEH01000021.1 GCF_000715505.1 Thioclava dalianensis | reverse complement strand
GGTTATTCGCAACGGTCTGGCGCAGGCCGGACAAATCGCCGACCAACTCGCCAATATCGACGCACCCGAATTGCTCAAAAGCGCAGCACAGGCCCTGACCGGCCATGATGCGCTCACCGCCCTGCTGGACGCAGCGCTGATCGCCGAACCGCCGCTGCTCGCGCGCGATGGCGGCTTCATCGCGTCAGGCTATGACGAAGAGCTCGACCAGACCCGCCAATTGCGCGACGAGGGGCGCGGCGTCATTGCACGCATGCAGGCCGAATATATCGAGGCCACTGGCATTTCGAGCCTCAAGATCAAGCATAACAACGTGCTGGGCTATTTCATCGAAACGACAGCAACCCATGCCGAGAAGATGCTTGCCGCGCCGCTTTCGGAGCGCTTCATCCACCGCCAGACCACCGCCAATCAAGTGCGTTTCACGACCGTCGAACTCAGTGAGATCGAGACCCGTATTCTGAACGCTGGCAACCATGCGCTGGAGATTGAAAAACGTCTCTATTTCACCTTGAAAGCTGCCATTCTCGACCAATCCGGCCCGATCAACGAGGCCGCCCGCGCCCTTGCCGAAATCGACCTCTCCACCGGGTTTGCCGATCTCGCGCGGGGCGAAAACTGGAATGAACCGAAGGTCGATGACAGCCATGCGTTCGAGATCACGGGCGGGCGTCATCCCGTTGTCGAGGCCGCGCTCAAAAAGACCGGAACGCCCTTCATCGCCAATGATTGCGATCTGACCACAGGCGCAACCCCGGCGATCTGGTTGCTCACCGGCCCCAACATGGCCGGTAAATCGACGTTTCTGCGCCAGAACGCCCTGATCGCGCTGCTCGCCCAAGCCGGGAGCTTTGTCCCTGCAAGCGCCGCCCATATCGGCCTTGTTTCACAGCTCTTCTCACGCGTCGGCGCGGCGGATGACCTGGCCCGGGGCCGCTCGACCTTCATGGTCGAAATGGTCGAGACCGCCGCGATCCTCAATCAGGCCGATGAACGCGCGCTGGTGATCCTCGATGAAATCGGACGCGGGACAGCCACCTATGACGGGCTCTCGATCGCTTGGGCCGTGATGGAACATCTTCACGCCGCCAACCGCTGCCGCGCCCTCTTTGCAACCCACTATCACGAGATGACCGCCCTCTCGGCCAAGCTCGAGGGAGTCGAGAACGCCACCGTGTCGGTCAAGGAATGGGAAGGCGACGTGATCTTCCTGCATGAAGTCCGCAAAGGCGCGGCAGATCGCTCCTACGGGGTGCAGGTCGCGCGGCTCGCAGGTCTGCCCGCTTCCGTGGTTGACCGCGCAAGGATCGTGCTCGACTCGCTGGAAAAAGGCGAGCGCGAGGGTGGCGGTAAGAAACAGGCGATGATCGATGATCTTCCCTTGTTTTCAGTCTCGAACACACCGCAATCTGCGCCCAAAGCACCCCAGAGCTCTGCCCTCGAAGATCGCCTCGGCGCCCTGATCCCGGACGAGATGACACCAAAAGAAGCGCTCGAAGCCCTTTACGAACTCCGAGCGCTTATCGAAAAGCCATCTTCCTCTTGACGAAAATATCCCGGAGGAGCTGACACGCCCTATGGCGTGTCAGTGGGGGCAGAGCCCCCGCTCCCTGATCTCAGGATTTCGGCATAGAACTGACGCCCACCTTGGCGGGGCGCAGCAACCGGTCATGGATCATGAAGCCGTGCTCCATGATCTGGATGATATCGCCCGCCTTGGTCCCCTGAACCGGCGCCTCGAACATCGCCTCGTGGAGCTGAGGATCGAATCGTTCGCCAACCTCTGGCGCCAGCGTCGTGATGCCATGACGCGAAAACACGTTGATCAGCTCGCGCTGGGTCAGCTCGATCCCGTCGATCAAGGCGCCATTCTGCGCCCGTTGCTCTTCGGTGACCGCGTCCAGCGCCCGCTGCAGCGCGTCAAACACCGGCAACATGTCACGGGCCAGCCGGGTGCCGCCGTAATTCGATGCTTCCTGACGCTCCTTATCGGCGCGTTTGCGGGCATTCTCGGCATCCGCGAGGGCCCGCATGAACCGGTCGCGCATGTCGTCACGCTCAGCGCGCAATGCCTCCAGCTCATCGACCTCCTCGGCCATGATGTCCTCGAATGCCTCGTTCATTTCGGCCTGATCTTCGGCAATCTCGTCTTTCTTCTCGCTCATGCCTTCTTATCCCTTGCTCTGGCCGGAAATCATCCGCCCGACCAGTTGCGCTGTGTAATCAACGATGGGCACGATCCGTCCGTAGTTGAGCCGCGTCGGCCCGATCACACCCACCGCTCCGATGATCTTTCGGTCAGCGTTCATATAAGGAGAGACAACCAAAGAGGAACCCGAAAGCGAGAAAAGTTTGTTCTCTGAGCCAATAAAAATGCGCACACCCTCGCCATCTTCGGCCAGATTGAGGAATTCGGCGATATCGCGCTTGCGCTCCAGATCGTCAAACAAGCTGCGAATCCGATCGAGGTCATCCTCCGAATCCAAAAGGTTCGCACGCCCACGCACGATCAAACGCTCGGTGCGCTCGCCTTTGTCCTCCCATGCGGCAAGACCGCTATCGATCAGCGCGGCGGCCAACGTGTCGATCTCTTGCCGCCGATTGGCAATCTGATGCTGAATATGGGCCCCGAGCTCCGAGAGCGTCCGTCCCTCCGCCATCGCGTTGAGAAAATTCGCAGCCTCGCGCATCGAGGAGGGCGTTTGACCGATCGGCGGCGTGAACACCCGGTTCTCCACTTGCCCATCGGCAAAGACCAACACCACCAAGGCGCGGTCAGGTGCCAGTGAGACAAACTCGATATGACGGATCGGCGCTTCCTGCTTGGGCGCAAGAACCAGGCTTGCGCCATGGGTCATGCCCGACAAAGCGCTAGACACACGGTCTAGAATAGACCCTACATTGCCGGAATTCGCCCCCATCGTCGCATCAAGCGCTGCGCGGTCCTCATTGCCGATATGGCTGATCTCCATCACCCCGTCGACAAACATCCGCAGCCCCATCTGCGTTGGGATGCGCCCCGCCGAGGCATGTGGACTGTCGAGAAGCCCGAGATATTCCAGATCCTGCATCACGTTGCGAATGGTCGCCGCCGAAAGCTTTTCGCTCATCTGCCGCGTCAGCGTGCGCGATCCGATGGGGTCGCCGGAATTCAGGTAGCCCTCAACAACCCGCCGGAAAACCTCCCGCGAGCGATCATTCATTTCTGAAAGAATTTCTGTCTTATCCGCCATCTAAACCCACCTCTACCTGAGTTAAAGCTGCGTGAAGGGGAAGGTCAATCTCGGTTTGAGGGGTTGCATCATCGCCCTGTGCGGCTCAAATGAGCACATATCAGCAAAGAGGATCTACGTATGCGGCCTTCCGGCAGAGATTTAAGCGACCTTCGCACGATTTCAATCGAAACGGGCGTCACGAAACATGCCGAAGGCTCTTGCCTGATCAAGATGGGCGACACCCATGTCCTGTGCACCGCGACCATAGAAGACCGCGCGCCGTCCTTCCTGAAGGGCTCGGGGCTCGGATGGGTGACCGCAGAATACGGTATGTTGCCGCGCGCCACGAACACCCGCAACCGCCGCGAGGCGGCCTCGGGCAAACAAGGCGGCCGCACGGTTGAGATCCAGCGTCTGATCGGCCGCGCCCTGCGCGCAGGCGTCGACCGCTCCGCCTTGGGAGAGCGCCAGATCGTCGTCGATTGCGACGTGCTTCAAGCCGATGGCGGCACCCGCTGTGCCTCGATCACCGGCGGCTGGGTCGCGCTGCGCCTTGCCTGCAATAAACTCATGAAATCAGGGGCTTGCCTGTCAGATCCTCTGCCCGACCATGTCGCCGCGATCAGCTGCGGGATCTATGCCGGTCAACCGGTCGCCGATCTCGACTATGCCGAGGATAGCGAAGCCGGAACCGATGGCAATTTCATCATGACCGGGCGCGGCAAGATCATTGAGGTCCAGATGTCCGCCGAGGGCGCAACTTTCTCGCGCGAGCAGATGAACAAGCTGATGGATCTCGCCGAAGCAGGCGTCGCCCAGCTCGTCGAGGCTCAGAAAGCCGCAATCGCATGAGACTGTTCACCGACAAAAAGCTGCTCGTCGCGACCCATAATGCGGGCAAGCTCGAAGAGATCGCAGCGCTTCTCGCGCCGTTCGGCATCGATATTGTCGGCGCCAAAGAGATGAATCTCCCGGAGCCCGAAGAGACCGAGAGCACTTTTGTCGGGAACGCCCGGATCAAGGCGCATGCAGCGGCCAAGGCCACGGGTCTGCCGGCGCTGGCTGATGATTCCGGTATCGAAGTCGACTGTCTGAACGGCGCGCCCGGCGTCTACACCGCCGATTGGGCGACGACCCCGCAAGGCCGCGATTTCACCATGGCGATGACCAAAACCTGGAATGCCTGTGAGGATATCGACGCCCCTGCCCCGCGCGTGGCCCGGTTTCGCTCGACCCTCGTGCTGGCTTGGCCTGATGGTCATGACGAGGTGTTTGCGGGCAAGGTCGAAGGTCAGATCGTCTGGCCGATGCGTGGCGCGCTTGGTCACGGCTATGACCCGATGTTTCAGCCCGATGGGTATGACATCACCTTTGCGGAAATGGATCCGGCGGAAAAGAACCGCATTTCTCACCGTGCCGACGCGTTCCGCCAGCTCGTCACCATCTTTGAGGTCTGAGATGCGCCCGGGCCAAACATGACCGAGGATTGGCGCAACGGCGGCTTTGGCCTTTATATCCACTGGCCATTTTGCGCGGCGAAATGCCCCTATTGCGACTTCAATTCGCATGTCTCGACCCAAATCGATCAAACCCAATGGGCGAACGCCTATCTCTCCGAGATCGACCGGCTGGGCCGTGAGACTCAGGGACGCACGCTCAACACCGTTTTCTTCGGCGGCGGCACGCCCTCCCTGATGGATCCTGATCTGGTCGGCGCGATCTTGACGAAAGTCCGCCAGACCTGGCCGATGGTGAATGATCCCGAAATTACCCTCGAGGCGAACCCCACAAGTATCGAATCCGGGCGGTTTAGAGCCTTTTTTGACGCTGGAGTGAACCGCGTGTCGATGGGCATGCAGGCGCTGAACGATGACGACCTTCGTCGTCTTGGCCGCATGCACTCCGTCGCAGAAGGACAGCGCGCGTTCGACATCGCGAGAGACACGTTTGAGCGGGTGAGCTTCGATCTGATCTATGCCCGTCAGCATCAGACCCCCGACGATTGGCGCCGGGAGCTGTCAGAGGCGCTGACAATGGCCGCCGATCACCTCTCGCTCTATCAGTTGACCATCGAACCCGGCACGGTCTTTGGCGCCCGCCACGACATGGGCCAGCTGCGCGGCCTGCCCGTCGATGACTCTGCGGCGGATATGTATCTAATCACGCAGGAAGTTTGTGAAAGTCACGGGCTCCCTGCCTATGAGGTCTCAAACCACGCAAGGCCCGGATCGGAGAGCCGTCACAATCTGATCTATTGGCGCTACGGAGATTATCTGGGCATCGGTCCTGGGGCACATGGGCGGATCACGCAAAATGGGCGGCGCTTTGCCACCGACACGGCCAAAGCACCGGCGGCTTGGCTCGACCAGGTCGCACGGACCGGATCGGGCGAGCTAAGCCGCGAGGCGCTTGATGACACTGAGCAGGCGATCGAGTATCTTTTATTCTCGATGCGCCTGACCGAGGGCCTGGATGCGGAGCGGTACGTGCAGATCTCAGGGCAACCGCTTTCTCCCTCTGCTCTGTCCCATTTGGAAGATTTAGGCATGATCACGCAGGAACAGGATCGAATCCGCGCGACAAAAGAGGGTCGCCCCGTCCTGAATGCGATCATTCGAGAGCTTCTTCCCTGATGCGCGTCCTATGGCTCTGTCTTGGATGCCTCTCTTTCGCGATCGGCATCATCGGCGCATTTCTACCGCTCTTGCCGACAGTGCCCCTGATGCTGCTCGCGACGTTCTGCTTCGCGAAATCATCGGAGCGCCTGCACGGCTGGCTGATCAATCACCCAAGGTTCGGCCCCGCAATCCAGGACTGGCAACAGCACCGCGCGATCTCAAAACGCGCGAAAATCGCGGCGACAGTCTCTATTGTCGCCGCATTTTCAATTTCTCTGGCGATTGGGCTGCGCCCTACCCTGCTGGCAATTCAGGCCGTTACGCTGATCGCGGTTTCGATTTTCATCTGGAGCCGACCGAACAGCTAGTTATCGCCCGCCGCTCAACAGCTGGCACAAGCGATCAAGCTCATCGAGATCGGAATAGGCGATAGAAACCTTGCCTGAGCCCTGATCGCTGTGATCGATTGCAACTTTCATGCCAATCGTCGCGGACAGATCGCTCTCAAGCGCCCGCGTATCCGCATCTTTCTGGGGTTTAGGACGCGGCGCGCGTTCTGCCTTCTCGCTCGGCTTCTTGGCCAAACGCTCGACATCGCGCACCGAAAGCGATTTCGCGACAGCCTGACGCGCGAGCGCCACCGGATCACTCGCCGTGATCATCGCTCGAGCGTGTCCCGCCGACAGCTTGCCTTCGCGCAAATACTCACGCACCTCGTCAGGAAGCTGCAAAAGCCGCATCAAATTGGCAATATGGCTGCGACTTTTCGACAAAGCCTCGGCCAGCTTTTCTTGCGTATGCCCAAACCGCTCCATCAACTGACGATAGGCCTGCGCTTCTTCGAGAGGGTTCAGCTCAGCACGCTGAATATTCTCAATGATCGCAACTTCAAGCACCTCAGTGTCATCAAAAACACGAACGATAACAGGAAGTTCGTGAAGCTGCGCCATTTGTGCCGCCCGCCAGCGACGCTCCCCCGCCACGATCTCGAAATGATCCGGCTTTTTGGGATGGGCGCGCACGATCAGCGGTTGGATCACGCCTTTTTCCCGGATCGAAGCTGAGAGTTCCTCCAGCGCACCGGGTTCAAAATCACGCCGGGGCTGATCAGGATTGGGCTCCAGCCGCTCAATGGGAATGAATTGCTCGGCGCGGCGCGGCGCTTCTTCTTCGCTCGCAGGAGTCAAATCCACATCCGCCATCAAAGCGGATAAACCACGACCGAGCCCACGGCGCTCATTTCGTTTTTCTGCCATCGACTAGGCTCCCTTTTTCGCGGCCTTGTGGCGCGCGACCAACTCCTGCGCCAACGCGCGATAGGCCACGGCGCCGCGCGAACTTCCATCATAGCTCAGAACCGGCTGCGCGTAAGACGGGGCCTCGGATATCCGCACATTTCGAGGGATCATCGTCCGGAAAACAAGCTCGCCCAGTGTATTGCGCGCATCCGCTTCGACCTGCTGAGACAGGTTGTTGCGTACATCATACATGGTCAAAACAATCCCTTCGATCCGCAAAGACCTGTTCGCACTTTGCCGGATCTCGCGGATCGTCAGCATCAGTTGCGAAAGACCCTCAAGGGCAAAAAACTCAGCCTGAAGCGGCACCAATACGGAATGCGCAGCCACCATCGCATTCACCGTCAAAAGGCTGAGAGATGGCGGGCAATCAATCAAGATATAGGTGAACTCAAAGTTGTCTATGTCTGTATGTCGTAGGGCATCATGCAGAAGAAAGCTGCGCTTTTCGGTCGAAACGAGTTCCATATCAGCCGAGGAAAGATCTGTCGTTGCCGGGCACAAGAACAGATTTTCGACCTCTGTGGCACGAACGACCGAACCGATCGGCGCATCCTCCAACAGCAATTCATATGTGCTGACGTCGCGATCATCCGCTTCGATCCCCAAGCCAGTCGAGGCGTTCCCCTGCGGATCGAGATCGATCAGGAGAACTTTTTCACCCGCTTCAGCCAATGCGGCGGCGAGATTAATCGCAGTCGTCGTTTTCCCGACCCCGCCCTTCTGATTGGCGATGGTAATAATTCTGGCTTCATTCGCGCGAATCGGATCAGACACGCCGTACTCCGGTAATTTTAAGGATTTTGCCATTCGGATCGACCTGGCTCGGCCAGCTCTCGATGTCAAAGGACCAGTTTTCCCGGGCGCTCGCAACCTCTTCTTGCCAACGCGCCCCTTTTGGAAACAGCGCCACGCCATCCTCTCGCAGGTGACCTTCAGAAAACCCAAGTAACTTTGGCAAAGGTGCCAAAGCCCGTGCGCTCAGAACGTCACAGTCAAGCGGTGCGATGTCTTCGATGCGCTCGGCCATTACACGCGCTGAGAGACCAAGGTCACGGATAGCCGTTCCAAGAAAGGCCGACTTGCGCAGATCCGATTCGACGAGTGAGATCTGAAGCTCGGGCCGGGTTTCCAAGGCCAATATCGCGACAACCAATCCGGGGAAACCGCCACCCGCCCCGAAATCTGCCCAGTGATCCGAATTTTCGGGAGCAAAGGAGAATATCTGAGCCGAATCCGCGAAATGCCGTGACCAGATATCTGTCAGCGTCGAGCGCGCGACGAGATTGATCGTCGGATTCCACTTTTTGATCAGCGCTTCGAGGTTTGAGAGGCGCTCTAATGTTTCACGTGAAACATCGAATCGCTCTGCAAAAACCGCTTCCGAACGGCTCATGCAACTTTAGCCTTCTTGATCTGGCGCAATTTCGCAAGGAGCAGCGTCAACCCGGCTGGAGTTACGCCATCCACCCGCGCCGCCTGCCCCAGCGTCTGAGGCCGTGCTGCTTTCAGCTTTCCCTTCAGCTCGTTCGACAAACCGATCAAGCCATCATAATCGAAATCAGCCGGGAGCGCCCAACCCTCATCGCGTTTGATCGACTCAGCATCGCGCTCTTGTCGGGCGGTGTAATTGGCATAGAGCGCATCTCTTGCGAGCTGATCCCCGATATCATTTGGAATACCGGCGATCTCGGGGAACGCCTTTTGCAATGCACCCATCGTGATGTCCGGGAAGGACAAAAGCTGCAATAGGCTGCGGCGCGATCCATCTTGATTGATATGAAAACCTTTCGCGCGCGCCTGCGTCGAACTCAGGGTGATCCCCTCCATCAACTTGCGCCCCGATTCCA
Source organism: Thioclava dalianensis (assembly GCF_000715505.1). Taxonomy (GTDB): domain Bacteria; phylum Pseudomonadota; class Alphaproteobacteria; order Rhodobacterales; family Rhodobacteraceae; genus Thioclava; species Thioclava dalianensis. The sequence goes on along the minus strand of NZ_JHEH01000021.1, from coordinate 47,163 downwards.
AAGCCTCCATCTTTTCCTCAAAGCACGCCCGACGCGTTTCACTGACACAGCCAAGACCAAGCCCCATCGGCGTCAGACGCTGATCCGCATTATCGGCACGCAGAGATAGCCGGAATTCCGCGCGTGAGGTGAACATGCGATAAGGCTCGGTCACGCCGCGCGTCACCAGATCATCAATCATCACCCCGATATAGCTATCGGTTCGACTGAAGTGGACCGGATCAAGCGACTTCGCTGCAGCCGCCGCATTCAAACCTGCGGCGAGACCTTGCGCCGCCGCCTCTTCATAGCCCGTCGTCCCGTTGATCTGCCCGGCAAGATACAAGCCCGGAAGATCGCGAAGCTGAAGCGTCAGGTCCAAAGCGCGCGGATCGACATAGTCGTACTCGATCGCATAGCCCGGCTGCAAAATACGTGCTGCCTCAAGACCAATGATCGAGTGGACATAAGCTTCCTGCACGTCCTGCGGGAGCGATGTCGAGATGCCATTTGGATAGACCGTAGTGTCGTTAAGCCCCTCTGGCTCAAGGAAAATCTGATGCGATTCCTTATCGGCAAACCGGACCACCTTATCCTCAATCGACGGGCAATAGCGAGGACCGACCCCCTCGATATGACCGCCATACATAGCCGAACGTCCAAGGTTTTCCCTAATAATATCATGAGTTTGCGAATTCGTATGGGTGATTCCGCAAGAAATCTGACGTACGAAAGGACGCGTATTCAGGAAGGAAAACATCGTCGGATCATCGTCGCCAGGCTGGCTATCAAGGCGGCCCCAATCGATTGTCGTCCCATCCAAGCGCGGCGGTGTGCCGGTTTTCAACCGCCCGAGCGGGAGGCCCAGGCCCTTAAGACGGTCCGCCAGCGCGACCGATGGCTTATCGCCGATACGACCGCCCGATTTCCGCTGATCGCCAATATGCATGACGCCGTTCAGAAATGTCCCAGAGGTCAGAATGGCCGTACGACCAGAAATCTCCGAGCCATCCGCTAGGATCACGCCAGAAATGCGGCCTTCCGAAATCTTGAGATCAGCCACTTCGCCTTCGATCAGATCAAGATTATCCTGCGCCGCGGTCAGCGTACCAATAGCCTCGCGATAGAGCGCGCGATCCGCTTGAGTTCGCGGCCCCTGCACGGCGGGACCCTTCCGACGATTGAGCAAGCGAAACTGGATACCCGAACGGTCGGCCGCCTCGCCCATCACACCATCCAGCGCATCGATCTCGCGCACAAGATGCCCCTTGCCCAATCCGCCGATCGCGGGATTGCACGACATCACACCCAGCGCTTCAAGCCGCAAGGTGACCAGAGCCGTCGCAGCACCCATCCGCGCCGCGGCATGTGCCGCTTCGGTTCCGGCGTGACCGCCGCCAATAACGATGACGTCGTAATGTTTCACGTGAAACACTCCTACTTCCCGATGCAGAAACTGGAGAAAATCTCATCCAGAAGGTGCTCAACATCCACACGGCCAAGCAAAGATTCCAAGGCCCAGACAGCTTGCCGTAGCGATTCCGCCGCCAGCTCACTGCGATCAGATCCGCGCAATACCTCATTTCGCGCCGATTCCAAAGCCTCAAATGCCTGACGTATCGCAACCCGGTGACGCTCGCGCGTCATTACGCCGGCCCCCTCGGCACGCTGGGATAAACGCGACGCCAGTTCAGAGATCAGCCGGTCAAGCCCCTGCCCCGTTTTCCCCGACACCGCGAAGCCCTCCCCCTCAAAAAGATCCGCTTTGCCATGGACGATAATATCGTCGGGCAACGGATCGATCAGCGGAACATCCCCGCCATCGAGCAGGAAAATCCGCAGGTCGGACTCGCCTGCCCTCTGCAGCGCGCGCTTCACACCGATCGCTTCGACAACGTCATCGGTTTCGCGCAGCCCTGCCGTATCAAGAAGCGTCACCGCGAGCCCGGCGATATCCATTCGCAGCTCAATCACATCGCGCGTCGTCCCAGCAATCTCAGAGGTGATCGCAGCCTCTCGCCCCGCAAGAGCGTTCAGCAACGTCGACTTCCCAGCATTTGGGGAGCCGACAATTGCGACTTCAAACCCGTCGCGCACGCGCTCGGCGGCATCGATTCGGCGCAGCTCGTCGCGCAGACCGTAGCTTACCCGGTCGATCAGTTCCGTGACCTCCGGCGAGACATCGACCGGAACTTCCTCATCGGCAAAATCAATCGTCGCTTCGATCAACGCGGCTGCCCGAACCAGATCAGCACGCCAGGATTCGACATAGGCCCCGACGGCGCCGGACAGAACCTTCAAGGCCTGCTTGCGCTGCGCCTCTGTCTCGGCCTCGATCAGATCGGAAAGGCCTTCGACTTGCGACAAGTCCAACCGCTCGTTTTCAAGCGCGCGCCGGGTGAACTCGCCGGGCTCAGCCAGACGCAAACCGGGTTGCTGGGCCAATGCGGAAAGCACGGCACTCACAGTCGCAACCGAGCCGTGGACATGCAGCTCCGCCACGGCATCGCCGGTAAAACTCGCGCCTTCTTCGAAGATCAGAACAACCGCCTCGTCCAGCGCCTCCACGCCAAGGTGAAGCCTGCGAAGCGCAGCGACACGCGGGCGCGGCAATTCGCCAGCCAAAGCGCGCGCAGCCTCCCACGCCTGCGGACCCGAAACACGAATCACAGCCACGCCCGCTTTGCCGCGAGCAGTCGCCAATGCATAAATGGTATCCATCGTAACCCCCTAAGGGAAAACGATAAATCAGCCTCAGCCGTTCATCGAATCGAAGAATTCAGAGTTTGTTTTGGTCTGCTTGAGCTTCGAAATCAGGAACTCAACTGCATCCGTCGTCCCCATCGGATTAAGGATACGCCGGAGCAGGAAGGTCTTTTGCAGATCTTTCTGATCGACCAGAAGCTCTTCCTTCCGCGTCCCCGATTTGAGGATATCCATCGCCGGGAAGACGCGCTTATCGGCAACCTTGCGGTCCAGCACGATTTCGGAGTTACCCGTCCCTTTGAATTCTTCGAAGATCACCTCATCCATCCGCGAGCCGGTATCAATCAGCGCGGTGGCGATGATGGTCAGCGAGCCACCCTCTTCGATATTCCGTGCAGCACCAAAGAACCGCTTGGGACGTTGCAGAGCATTGGCATCCACACCACCGGTGAGCACCTTACCCGAGCTCGGCACGACGGTGTTGAAGGCACGGCCCAGACGGGTGATCGAATCGAGCAGGATCACGACATCGCGCTTATGCTCGACCAAACGCTTGGCTTTCTCGATCACCATCTCAGAGACCGCAACGTGACGTGTCGCCGGCTCGTCGAAGGTCGAGGAAATCACCTCCCCCTTCACCGAGCGCTGCATGTCGGTCACCTCTTCCGGACGCTCGTCGATCAGCAAGACGATGAGGTAGCATTCCGGATGATTTTTTTCGATCGAGTTTGCGATATTTTGCAGCAGAACCGTCTTACCCGTCCGCGGCGGCGCCACAATCAGCGAGCGCTGCCCCTTCCCGATCGGCGAGACGAGATCAATGATACGAGCCGAGCGATCTCTGATCGTCGGATCCTCGATCTCCATCTTCAGCCGCTCATCGGGATAGAGCGGCGTCAGGTTGTCAAACGCGACCTTGTGGCGCGCGCGCTCGGGCTCCTCGAAATTGATCCGCTCAGCCTTCGTGAGTGCGAAATACCGCTCGCTCTCGCCCGGAGCGCGGATCACACCCTCGACAGTATCCCCGGTACGCAAGCTGTGCTGACGGATCATATCGGGCGAGACATAAATATCATCGGGACCCGGCAGATAATTTGCCTCCGGCGAACGCAAGAAACCGAAGCCGTCTTGCAGCACTTCAAGCACGCCATCGCCGCCGATTACCCAATCGTCCTCGGCATGCTCTTTGAGGATCGAGAACATCATCTCGCCCTTGCGCATGGTCGAGGCGTTTTCGATCTCCCATTCCTCCGCCAGAGCCAACAATTCCTTGGGGCTGCGGATCTTGAGATCGGCGAGATTGAGACGTGTTTCGCTCATGGGATACCTGAAACTGGCGTCGAACCGGGTGACCGGACGGCGCATCATATCGATTTCATCAGAAGAACCGGATGACCAGAACGGTCGGGCTCAATCCGCACCTAAACATCGCGGGACCGCGAGTCAATGTTTCTTAGAACTTCACGAAGACCGAGATTACGATCACGAGCATCAAAATCGTCGGCACTTCGTTCATCATGCGGTACTGACGGCCGGTTTTCGTCGAAGTTCCTGCAGCCAGGGCTTTGCGCTCTTTCGCGCACCACATGTGAAACCAAGTCATCCCGAGCACCGCCAGCGCCTTGGTCCAAGGCCAGATGCTCGACCAATCCACGATGCCCGGCGTGGCCACAAGCATGAGCCCAAAGACCCAAGCCGCGATCATCGAGGGGTTCATGATCGCGCGCAGCAGCAGCCGTTCCTGGTGTTGAAACAAAAGATCCATATCCGATCCACGTGGAACGCCCTGCTTTTTAAGGCCCTCGACATGGTAGACGAACAGTCGGGGGAGATAAAAAATCCCGGCCATCCAGGTGATGATCGCGATGACGTGGAATGCCTTGATCCACGGGTACCAGTTGCTCAGAAAATCGGTCATGTCGCCTCCAATGCCACAAGCTCTTCTTAATAATTATATATAAGTATTGAAAAGATGATGATGATGTAGGCCCTGTGGATAGTGTGGATTAACACTTTGTTCAGTACTTTTCCACAGATCCGGTCTTTGGGATAACTGTCGTGACCCTCTCCGCCAGAAATCTCCTAAGTTTCTGTAAAAAAATCAAAAATTTTATCCTCACAAGCTTAAATTCTGTGGATAACTCTTGGGATGAAATGGGGATTCACCGAATTTTTCACAGCAGACCAAATTTGCGTTCCACAGGTGGATGAACTCCGTGGATCAGCCGTGGAACACGCTCGTTTCGGTGGAGATCTTTCCACATCCGGGTTATGCCCCATTTCATCCCATAGGTTCTGCGCCCGGTTATCCACATAGTCATGAACATCCTTCTCGCCTCCGCCTCCGAGATCCGCGCCCAGCTTTTGCGCAACGCCGGTCTGTCTCTGGAGATACGCCCCGCCCGCATCGATGAGGACGGCATTCGTGCCGGGTTCGAGGCGGAATCCGCCTCTCCGCGCGACGTCGCTGATTGTCTCGCTGAGATGAAGGCACGTAAGATTTCCCTGCGCACACCGGGGGCGCTTGTCCTTGGCGCCGATCAGGTGCTTGATCTCAAGGGGCAGATCCTGTCCAAACCCGAGACACCCGAGATCGCGCGCGATCAGCTGCGCGCCCTGTCCGGCCAGCGCCATAAGCTGCTGTCTGCGCTGGTAGCGATGCGCGATGGTGAGCCGCTTTGGCGCCATGTCGGCGAGGTGCGCCTCACCATGCATGAGCTGAGCGAGGCGTTCATCGAAGATTACGTCGCGCGCAATTGGGATAGCATTCGTCACAGCGTCGGTTGCTATAAGCTGGAGGAAGAAGGCGTTCGGCTTTTCTCGCGCGTCGAAGGCGACTACTTTGCGGTCCTGGGCTTGCCCCTGATCGAATTTCTCAATTGGCTACGCGCACGAGGAGAGCTGAGCACATGAGCGATCATCCCCGGATACCTGTCGCAGGCGTGATTGGCTCGCCGATTGCACATTCGCGCTCGCCTGCTCTCTTTCGCCATTGGCTCAACAGCTACGGCATCGCGGGGCATTACGTGCCGCTCGACGTCAATCAGGCCGATCTTGAAACGGTTCTGCGCACCCTGCCCCGGATGGGTTTTGTGGGCGTCAACATCACGATCCCGCATAAAGAGCGCGCCTTGGAGATTGCCGATGTCGTCTCGGATCGCGCAGCTCTGATTGGTGCGGCCAATACCTTGATTTTGCGCGCCGATGGCAAGATCCACGCCGACAATACCGATGGATATGGCTTCATTGCCAATCTCAACCAGCATGCGCCCAATTGGGTGGCAGGCGCTGGACCGGCAGCGGTGCTGGGGGCCGGTGGTGCGGCGCGCGCCATTGTGGCCTCGCTTCTTGAAACCGGCGCTCCCGAAATCCGCATCTCCAACCGGACGCGCGCGCGGGCTGAGGCTTTGCGCACCGAATTTGGCGCGCGCGTTGTCGTCTATGACTGGGTGCAGGCCGGAAATATGATCGAGGGCGCGAATACCGTGGTCAACACGACCTCGCTCGGGATGACCGGGAAGGCCGATTTCCGGGTGCCGCTGGATGCGCTCAGCCCCGGGACCACCTGTTGCGATCTCGTTTATTCGCCGCTGCGCACCCGGTTCCTTGTCGATGCCGAAGAGGCAGGCTGCGTCGTGGTCGATGGGCTGGGGATGTTGCTGCATCAGGCAGTGCCCGGGTTTGAGCGCTGGTTTGGTCAGCGCCCGGAGGTGACCGACGCTTTGCGCGATGCGGTGCTCAGCGCATGATGCGACCGTTCCTGCTTGGGCTCACCGGTTCTATCGGAATGGGCAAATCCACGACCGCCGAGATGTTTGCCGATGCGGGTATTCCGGTCTGGGATGCGGATAAAACCGTACACGACCTCTATGCACGTGGCGGTGCGGCGGTCGTGCCGATCGCTGAGGCGTTTCCGGATGCCATCAAGGATGGCGCGGTGGATCGTGCGGCGTTGAAACTGGTCCTGGCGCAAAAAAAACAGGCTCTATCTCGCCTTGAATCGATTGTTCATCCCCTCACGACACAGTCGCGCGCGGCCTTTGTCCAAGCCCACTCAGACGCCGATCTGATCGTTCTCGACATCCCGCTTTTGTTTGAAACGGGCGCTCAGACGCAATGCGATGCGGTCCTCGTGGTCTCGGCACCGCCCGAGGTCCAGCGTACCCGCGTGCTTGCGCGTCCCGGCATGACCGAATCGCAAATGGAGCTGATCCTCGCCCGGCAGATGCCCGATGCCGAAAAGCGCGCCCGCGCGACCTATGTGATCGAGACGCGCAGCCTTGAGCAAACCCGCGCAGATGTGCGAAAGCTGATTGCGAAGATCAAGGAGAGCCGCGATGCGTGAGATCGTTCTCGACACCGAAACCACGGGGTTTGAGCCTGAAGAGGGCGACCGGATCGTTGAGATCGGTGCGGTTGAGCTGTTCAATCACATGCCGACGGGTCGGACGTACCACCAATATATCAACCCCGAGCGCAAAATGCCGCAATCGGCCTTCGAGGTGCACGGGCTCGGCGACGAGTTTCTGGCGGACAAACCCAAATTCGCCCAGATCGGCGCGGATTTCCTTGAGTTCATCGGGCCGGATTCGAAGCTGGTGATTCACAACGCCAAGTTCGACATGAAATTCCTCAATGCCGAGCTGGGCTGGGCGAAGATGGAGCTGATCGCGAATGATCGCGCGCTCGATACGCTCGCGATTGCCCGGCGCAAATTTCCCGGCTCTCCCGCATCGCTTGATGCGTTGTGCCGGCGGTTCAATATCGACAACTCGTCGCGCACGTTGCACGGCGCGCTGCTCGACAGTGAAATCCTGGCCGAGGTCTATCTTGAACTGATCGGCGGGCGTCAGCCCGGCTTTGGGCTGCAATTGGCCAGCGATGATCGGTCGTCGAATACGCACGCGACCGCGTGGCGTCCGCAACCGCGCCAAACCCCGCTTGCGCCGCGCCTTACGGCAGCCGAGGCGGACGCGCATGCGGCCTTTGTCGAAAAGCTTGGAGAGGCGGCAATCTGGAAGCGCTTTGACTAGCGGCACACCATGTTTTGCAGTGTTTATGCGAGTTTTCCGTTTTCCTTAGGGTCAACAGAGCTTACATCACAATCTGATCGGGACTGAGGGGAGTAAACGGATGCTGGACCTGACCAAGATGCGCAGCACGCTGGCCGGGCAATATGACCTCGCGCCATCGATGCGTCTGGCCGAGGACATGGCGGACACGCATGCGAAGATGGCCCGGGTCATGCCGCTGGCCGATTTTGCCCGCTATGCCCCTTATATCCGTGCCATCAACGCGCTGAAACGCGAGAAAAACGCGGTTATTCTGGCACATAACTACATGACGCCGGACATCTATCATGGCGTGGCCGATGTTGTCGGAGACAGCCTGCAGCTTGCGATCGAAGCGACCAAGGTCGAGGCAGAGATCATCGTTCAGGGCGGCGTGCATTTCATGGCCGAGACGTCAAAAATCCTCAATCCCGCCAAGACGGTGCTGATCCCCGATATGCAGGCGGGCTGTTCGCTGGCTGAATCGATCACCGCCGACGGGATTGCCGAGATGCGTGCGAAATATCCCGGCGCGCCGGTGGTCAGCTACGTCAACACCACCGCCGAGGTAAAGGCGGCCTCCGATATCTGCTGTACCTCGTCCAACGCCGCACAGATCGTCGCCGCACAGGACAGTGATGTCGTGATTATGACGCCCGATCAGTATCTTGCGCAGAATGTCGCGCGCGAGGTGCCGCAGAAGAAAGTCGTCTGGTGGGAGGGCTCTTGTATCGTCCACGAGCAATATACCAAGGACGATATCAATGCCTTCCGCGAGATGAATCCCGACACCCGCATCATCGCGCATCCCGAATGTCCGCCCGATGTGGTGGATGCCTCGGATTTCTCGGGTTCGACCTCCGGGATCATCGACTATGTCACGCGCGAAAAGCCCAGCAAGGCGATGCTGGTGACGGAATGCTCAATGGCGTCGAATATTTCCGATGCGCTGCCCGAGGTCGAATTCACCGGGCCGTGCAATATGTGCCCCTATATGAAGAAGATCACGCTCGAGAAGATCCTGTGGTCCTTGCACACCGAGACGCAGGCGGTCGAGGTTGATCCGCAGATTGCGGCGAAAGCGAAGATCGCCGTGGAGCGGATGATCGAGCTGTCACGGGCGCTCGCGAAGTGATTGAAACCAAAAGGACAATCATCGTAGGCGCGGGTTTGGGCGCATTATATGCCGCGCTCAAACTGGCGCCGCGCCCGGTTCTGGTGGTCTCACCGGAAACTCTGGGCGAAGGCGCGTCTTCGGCTTGGGCGCAAGGTGGCGTGGCGGCGGCTATGGCTGTGAGCGACAGCTCTGAGGCGCATGCGCGCGACACGGTTTTGGCGGGCGCAGGCACCGTCTCGCCCGAGATCGCGCAGATGGTGACCGACGAGGCGCGCCAACACATTCTGGAACTTACCAGCCTTGGCACGCCGTTTGATCGTGACGCGCAGGGCGGCTACGTCATGTCGCGCGAGGCTGCGCATAGTGCGGCGCGTGTCGTGCGGGTCAAAGGCGATCAGGCTGGACGCGAAATCATGCATTCTCTGATCGGCGCGGTACGGAAAACGCCGTCGATTCAGGTGCTTGAGGGTGTTTTGGCCGCAGGTCTCGAGGTTGACGGCGACACCGTGACCGGGGTCTGGATTGAGCGGGCCTATGCCCCATCGGGTGCCACGCTGCTGCGCAGTCCGGCTGTGCTCTTGGCGGGCGGGGGCTCGGGCGGGCTGTTTGCCGTGACGACCAACCCGCCCCGCATTCGCGGGCAGGTGATCGGCATGGCGGCGCGCGCGGGCGCAATCATCGCTGATCCGGAATTCGTGCAATTCCATCCCACGGCGATTGCGAGCGGCGAAGACCCTGCCCCGCTCGCGACCGAGGCTTTGCGTGGCGAAGGTGCCGTGTTGATCAACGCGCAGGGTGAGCGATTCATGACTGCGGTGCATACCGCTGCCGAGCTTGCGCCGCGCGATATCGTGGCCCGCGCGGTCTATCTGGAACGCAAGGCCGGGCGGGAGCCTGCGCTGGATACGCGGGATGCCCTTGGTGCCGAAGTTCTGACACGCTTCCCGGCGGTGGCGGAATCGTGCAAACGGGCGGGAATAGACCCTGTTTCGCAGCCCATCCCCGTCGCCCCCGCCGCGCATTACCACATGGGTGGCATTGACACTGACGCGTCCGGCCAAAGCTCGCTGTCGCGCCTTTGGGTCTGCGGCGAGGCCTCCTCGACGGGCTTGCACGGCGCGAACCGCTTGGCCTCAAATGGGCTTCTTGAGGCGCTGGTCTATGCCCGGATCTGCGCCTTGGGGATTGCTTCCGAACTGGGAGAAATCGCGCAGGCCGATGAGGTCATTCCGGTCTATCCCGAGGGGGATATCGCGGTGAACGAGACGCTGATGACGCGGTTGCGCCATGCGATGACCGATGGCGTGGGGGTCGTGCGCGACGCTGCCGGATTGAAGGCCGCGCTGCGGGTGATTGACGAGGTTGAGGGCCAGGCGCGGACCGAGACGATGCGCAACATGACCGCAACCGCGACCTTGATTGCGGCCGCCGCACTCAGGCGCGAAGAAAGCCGGGGCGGTCACTTCCGCTCTGATTTCCCGGAATCAGACCCTAAACAGGCCCAACGAACGCGAATGACGCTGGTGGATGCGATGGAAATCCGCACCAGAGCCTTGGAGGAATGACATGTTGCCCGACCTGCTGATCGAACCCATCGTGCGCGCCGCGCTTGTCGAAGATCTCGCACCCATGGGCGATGCGACGACCAAAGCGGTCATTCCAGCGGGCAAAACCTACGCCGCGCGGCTCAATGCCCGCGAGGACGGGGTGGTCTCGGGGATGCAGGTCGCCGCAATGGCATTCCGGCTCGTAGATGCATCGCTACGCGTGCAGACCTTTGTCGCAGATGGCGCGGCGTGCGGGCCGGGGGCGACGCTGATGACGATCGAGGGCTCGGCGGCCTCGATCTTGATGGCCGAACGTGTGGCGCTGAATTTTGCCGGACGTCTGAGCGGAATCGCTACCAAAACGGCAGGATTTGTTGCTGAGACGGCAGGTAGCAAGACGCGGATCACCTGTACACGTAAGACGACGCCGGGCCTGCGGGTGTTGGAGAAAGCCGCTGTCGCCCATGGCGGCGGCTTCAATCATCGGTTTGGGCTGTCAGATGCGATCCTGATCAAGGACAACCACATCGCCGCCGCCGGAGGCGTGCGTCAGGTACTTGAGGCCGCCAAGGCCGCGCGCAGCCATATGATGCGGATCGAGCTGGAAGTGGACACCCTGCGCCAGATGGAAGAGGCGCTGACGATTGGCGGGGCGGATGTGATCTTGCTCGACAATATGAGCACCGATGAGCTGCGCGCCGCCGTGGCATTGAATGCCGGACGGGTGACGCTTGAAGCTTCGGGAAATATGGCGCTCGAGCGTATCGCAGAGGTCGCAGCGACCGGTGTCGATTATATTTCGGCGGGCGCGTTGACCCATTCGGCCCGCACGCTTGATCTTGGTCTCGATTTCTAGGGACTCAGGCGAAATAGTCTCTGAATTCGGCTTCAACCGCGATATAGACATCGCGCTTGAACGGCACGATTTTCTCGATCAGCTCATCGAAATTCATCCACTGCCAGACCGAGAATTCCGGGTGCTTTGTCTGGATGTTTACCTGATCGTCGGTACCGGTGAACCGGTAGAGAAACCACTTCTGTTCCTGCCCGCGCCAGCGCCCTTTCCAGAGCTTCGCCACCAGCTCATGCGGCAGCTCATAGCGCAGCCAGCCTTCGGATGTCGCGACAAGCTCGACCAGATCGGGCGTCACGCCGGTCTCTTCTTCCAGCTCGCGCAGCGCCGCTTCTTCGGGGGCTTCCCCCTTGTCGATCCCGCCCTGAGGCAGTTGCCAAGCGGGACCGGGATTGTCGATGCGCCGACCGGCAAAGACCTTGTTCTGCGCATTGAGCAAAACGATTCCGACATTCTGGCGATAGGGAAGCTTTGCGATGTCTTCAGGTGTCATGGGTGAAAAAGGGGGCCGAAGCCCCCTCTCCTTTAGTTTTTCTTGGTGGTGTCCGGTTTCTTGGCAGGCGTCGCATCGGCTTTTTTCTGCGCTGCTTCTGCTTCGAGATCGGGGGCAAAGGCCGACAACCCTTGGATCAGATCGACCGCATAGGACATCTGGAAGTCGTCAAGGCGACGCTGGGCGGCCTCTTCGGCTTTCTTGCGCTCCTCGATGGCCTGCTTTTTCTCATCTTCGGTCATCGAGTCATTGGTGATCGCACCCTTCAGATCCGCCTCAGAGGTCAGACGGTTTGCGGGTGTCTTGTCCTCACCCTCCTTCGCGGCGTCCTCTGCCTGCGGCTCGGGCTGCGGCACCACGACGTTGGGCGAGATCCCGAGATTTTGGATCGAGCGGCCCGAAGGCGTGTAGTAGCGCGCGGTCGTGAGGCGCATGGCCCCCTCGCCCTGGATCGGCATCACGGTCTGAACCGAGCCTTTGCCGAAGCTCTTGGTGCCGACGACGATGGCGCGGTGATGATCTTGCAGCGCACCGGTCACGATCTCGGAGGCCGAGGCCGACCCGCCATTGATCAGCACAACAATCGGTTTGCCATCGGCCAGATCGCCCGGCGTGGCATTGAACCGCTCGCTGTCCTGCGGATTGCGACCCCGGGTCGAGACAATCTCGCCCTTGTCGAGGAAGGCATCCGACACTTTGATCGCTTGCGTCAGCAGGCCACCGGGATTGTTGCGAAGATCGAGGATGAAGCCGTCGACCTTATCCATACCACCGAGTTCCTTGACCTGCTCTTTGATCGAGCTTTGCAGGTTCGGGAAGGTCTGGTCGTTGAAAGTGCTGATGCGCAGGATGACGGTATTGTCGTCATGGCTGCCCTTGACGGCGGTCAGCTTGATCGTGTCGCGGGTCAGCGTGACGTCGAAGGGTTTCTTCTCGCCTTCGCGCACGATGGTCACCTTGACCTCCGAGCCGATTGGGCCGCGCATCTTGTCGACCGCCTCGTCAAGCGGCAGACCCATCAGCGACTCGCCATTCACGGCGGTGATGAAGTCACCCGATTTGATCCCGGCCTCGGCGGCAGGCGTGCCATCCATGGGCGAGACGACTTTCACAAAGCCGTCTTCCTGCGTCACCTCGATGCCAAGACCGCCGAAAGAGCCACGCGTTTGCACGCGCATATCGGCGAAATCATCGGGCGGCAGGTAGCTCGAATGCGGATCGAGCGAGCTGAGCATGCCGTTGATCGCGGCCTCAATCAGCTTCTTGCTGTCGACCGGCTCCACGTAATCCTGTCGGATCTTCTCGAAAATGTCGCCGAACAGATCGAGCTGCTGGTACACCGTCGCGGATTTATCGGTCTCCTGCGCCATCAGAGGCGCGGCAACCTGTGTCGAAAGAACGGCGCCCGCAAGCGTTCCGCCCAATGCGGCCATCATGAACTTTTTCATACTCAACCCTTGTCGTCTTTCGTCTGAATGAACCACGGGGCCGGGTCCACGGGCTCTTTGCCCTTTCGAAGCTCCAAGTAGAGCGTTTCGCTTAGACCTGCGCTACCGCCCTCTTGTGCTGCTTGCACGAAATCTTTCCCAAACTCCCTGGCACCCGGCGACAATCCGCCCATCAAGCCAATGGGTGCGCCCTTCTGAAGCACGTCTCCGACCTCACCATAGACTGTTGCCATTCCGGCAAGAACCAGAAGATACCCGTCGGCGGGCTCAAGCACCATCACATTTCCGTAGTCCAGCAAAGGGCCACGATAGCGAATGGTTGCGGGCCATGGCGTTGTGACGAGCGCGCCGGGCGTTGTCGCGATCACAAGACCGGGACGCTTTATCCCCGCCGCGTCGGCCTCGTTGAAGTGGCGCAGCACCTTGCCGATCAGCGGCAGCTTCAAGCTGCCCTTCGCGCCCGCGAAATCCGCCATCGGGGGGCCGATATCGCTTTCCATACCGCTGAGGCTGGTGGCGAATCCTTCCAGCGTATCGGCGCTTTGGACCAGAGCGCGCAGTTCTTCGGGCTCTTCGAGATAGCGTTGCGGGAGTTTTGCGCGCCGCTCCGAGATCGCCTCGGACAGGGCCGTGCGGGCCTTGGTGACGGAAATCATGCCTTTTTCCAGCACATTGCGGGCATTTTCCTGCAATTTGCGCAGGCGCGCGATCTCATCAAGCTGGGTGCGCAGGCCCTCGGCCTCCTGTTGCAGCGCGGGGGCCACCGAAGATAGCACCATCCCCGAGCGTGCAGCACCTGTCGGCCCCGAAGGATGCAGCAGCAAGAGCGGGCCATCGGTCTGTTGCATCGTCGACATGACGGCCAGCAACCCGCCTAGCTCCTCGCGCTTGGCATCAAACCCCTGCTTGATCTCGTTCTCGCGGATCGCGGCGCGGCGCAACCCGTCGCGCAAAGTGCCCAAACCCACCTCATAGGCGGAAATTGTGCTCGTCAGCGCCGCGATCCGGTCGGGCTTGCTTTCGGCGTCGTCGAGGGCTGCAATCGATTTGCGCAAATCCGCGGCAGCTTTCATCGCGGCCTCGCCAGAGGGCGGCACATCGCTGCCCGCCGCATGCGCGACGGCCCCGGTGAGCAATAGACAGATCAGAAGGGCTGCGCGTTTCACGTCTCGATCAGGCTCTGTCCGGTCATTTCTTCGGGGATCGGAAGCTGCATGAGCTGCAAGAGCGAGGGCGCGAGATCGGCCAGTTTGCCCTTGTGCAGCCGTGCCCCTTTCGGGCCACCGACCAGCGCGACCGGCACGAGATTGGTCGTGTGGGCGGTATGCGGCCCGCCGGTTTCCGGGTCGATCATGGTTTCGCAATTGCCGTGATCGGCGGTGATGATCATCGCCCCGCCTGCGGCTTCAAGCGCCGCGACCACGCGGCCAATGTCGCGATCCACCTCTTCACAGGCCGCGATGGCTGCCTCCAGAGAGCCGGTATGCCCGACCATGTCGCCATTGGCATAGTTCACGACGATCAGATCATATCCCGCCTCGATCGCGCCGATCAGCTTGTCGGTCACCTCCGGCGCGCTCATCTCGGGCTGCATGTCATAGGTTGCCACATTGGGTGATTTGGGCATGAACCGATCTTCGCCGTCCCAAGGCTCCTCGCGGCCGCCGTTGAGGAAGAAGGTCACATGGGGATATTTCTCGGTTTCCGCGATATGAAACTGGCGTTTGCCCTGTTTGGCCACCCATTCGCCGAGCGTATTGTTGATCTCGCGCTTGGGATATGCGGTCTTCATATAGGCGTTGTGCTTGTCGGAATACTCGACCATCCCCAGCATTGCTGCAAGCTCGGGCCGCTTTCCGGTGTCGAACCCGTCGAAATCCGAAGCCCCGATGGCGGCCAAGATCTCACGTGCGCGGTCGGCCCGGAAGTTGAGGCAGAACAGACCGTCGCCATCTTGCATGCCGGCATAATCGCCGATGACGCTGGGCTGGATAAACTCATCCATCTCCTTGCGGTCATAGCTGGCCTCGACGGCGGCAACGGGGGTGTCTGCGCCCTGCCCTTCGCCTTTGATCATCGCGTTATAGGCACGCTCGACCCGGTCCCAGCGATTGTCGCGATCCATCGCGAAATAGCGCCCGATCACGGTGACGACCTCGCAGCCCGCGGGCAGTCGCTCGACCAGTTCGGACACGAAGCGCTTGGCGGAATCTGGTGCCACATCGCGGCCATCGGTGATCGCATGGATTTTTACGGGCACGCCTGCTTCCGACACCATCTTGGCGGCGGCCAAAAGATGCTCGAGATGTCCATGCACGCCGCCATCCGAGACGACGCCCATCAGATGCGCCGCCCCGCCAGAGGCTTTCAGAGTCTCGATGAAGGACAAGATCGCCGCATTGTCGAAAAATGAGCCATCCTCAATCGCCAGATCAATCTGGCCCAGATCCATCGCAACCACCCGGCCCGCGCCGATATTGGTGTGGCCGACTTCGGAATTGCCCATCTGGCCGGTGGGAAGTCCGACATCGGGACCAAAAGTCACCAGCGTGGATTTCGTACCATTGGCCCAGATCGCATCGATATTGGGAGTGTTGGCCTGCGCAGGCGCGTTGCCCTCGGTCTCGGGTCGCTCTCCCCAGCCGTCGAGGATGCACAAAATTACCGGTTTGGGAACGCTCATCGCCACCTCCTGCACATGATCCCTTGTGTCTACGCGGCGCAGACGCGTCCGGCAACACCGTGCGAGAACAGTTTACTGCACGATCAGCATTTATTGGGCAAACAGGATCCGCCTACGGCGCGGGAGGGTCGAAAGCGTGATCTGACGACTGTTTTCAAGCAGTTCGGTCAGTGCCGCGTCGGGGGCTTTGAAATAGCGGGTCCGCAGATCAAGGATCACCACGCCGCCCGCCCGGATCGTCTTCAGCATCAGCGGCAGATATTCCCCGATCGGGTAATGAAAACCGCAGGAGATCAAGCTGGTGACCAGATCACCCGATAGCCCCGAGAGCGCGTTGGGTGTCTCGCGCGGGTTGATCGTGGTGACCTCGCGCGCGCCGTTTTCCTCGAGGAACGCTTTGGCGACCGCCAGCGAGGCGTAGCCCGCCCCCGCGCTGTTCCAGCTATGATACTGCTCCTTGGTCTCTTCGATATCTATCAGCGTAATGCGCGGGTCATAGGCTTTGACCATCAACGCATCGTTGAGCGCCTGACCGCAGCCAATATCGATCACATGCGCGGGCTTGCGCCCCATCAGGGCCAGCGCATCGCTGATCGGGGTGAATTCCTCGTAGATCTCTTTCAGGGCGCCGCTGAAAATCTCGTCGCGCCGCTGCGCCGCTTCGGCCTCAAGCAGGCTGCGATCGCCATCTTCCCAAGCCTGACGCGCATCGCGCGAAATCTGGCTGGTGCGCTGAAAGCCGATGAGGGCGATGGCCGGGTTCGGGATCGAATTGGCGGAAATGCGGGCAAGATCAATAGCAGTCATGTCAAACCCCTCAGAGCGATACGCGCCCTTGATTAAACACGGTGGTAAGGCGTTCCGGCAAGAATTTGTCCGGCACGATAGATCTGTTCGCTCAGCATGACGCGCGCCAGCATGTGAGGCCAGACCATTTTGCCAAATGAGATCGAAAAATCTGCCTTTGCGCGCAGTTCAGGCGCGATGCCATCCGCTCCGCCAAGAACGAAGCAGACATCGCGCGCGCTGTCGCGCCATGTGCCGAGCTTTTGGGCAAATTCGGGAGAGGACAGAAGGCTGCCGCGCTCATCGAGGGTCACAAGAACGGCCCCGTCCGGGATCGCGCGAGACAAAAGCTGCGCTTCGACCTCTTGTCCCAGACCCTTCTTGTCCTCGACCTCGATAAGCTGCGCAGCCCCAAGCCCAAGGCCGCGACCGGCTTTTTCAAACCGGGCAAGGTAATCCGCGATCAGCTCATGTTCGGGCCCTTTGCGCAGGCGGCCCACCGCGCAGATCGTGATCTTCATGCGCCCTCAGTCGAGGACGGGTGCGCTCGACGGCATCCACATCTTCTCGAGCTGGTAGAACTCGCGGACTTCCGGGCGGAACACATGGACGATGACATCTGCGGTATCGATCAAGACCCAATCGCCCTGATCCTTGCCTTCGACTTTGCAAATGCGGTTGAACTCTTGCTTGAGCCGTTCGGCGAGCTTTTCCGCGATTGCGCTGACCTGCCGACCCGAGCGACCCGAGCAGATCACCATGTAATCGCCAATCGAAGACCGACCGTGCAGATCGATCGTTACGATATCTTCGGCTTTATCGTCTTCGAGAGAGGCAATGACGCGTGCGAGAATATCATCGCTGGACACGTCAGCGCCGAGAGAGTTGGCCGTCATGACAGCCGCCTGTGTGTCGCTGTCGTCCGACACGGTTGAAAGATGAGACAGGACATAGTCCTCCAAAGATTTAACGCCGGTCCGGCCCCGGCGCTGGCCATATACAAAAGGTAGCATCGGGACGCCCCGATTTCAATTTTTGCTCTGCGAATTTTCGTCGTTCCGATGAACGGCCAGCGAGGAGCCGTCGAGCATACGAACTTCACGCTGCGGGAAAGGAATCGAGATGCCGTTCTTTTGAAACGAATCCCACAGTGCCAGATAGACTGCGCCGCGCACGTTTGTAAGCCCCTCAACGGGGTCCGTGATCCAGAAACGCAGGACATAATCGACCGAACTGTCGCCAAACCCGGTGATATGGCACACTGTGGGGCGATCCGAGAGCACCCGACCGACCGATTGCGCAGCCTCGATGGCAAGCGCACGCACCGTGTGCGGATCGTCGTGATAGGCGGTGCCGAAATGCAGGTCGATGCGGACAAACTCGTTGGAATGCGACCAGTTGACGACCTGACCGGTGATCAGATCCTCATTCGGGATCAGGAATTCCTTGCCATCGCGGGTAAGTACCGAGACATAGCGCGCGCCCAGCGAGTTGATCCAGCCGAAGGTTTCACCAAGGCTGATCACATCGCCTGGCTTGATCGATTTATCGAGCAGAATGATGACGCCCGAGACCAGATTCGACACGACTTTTTGTAGGCCAAAGCCCAGACCGACACCGATCGCGCCCGAGAGAACCGCAAGACCTGTCAGATCGAATCCCACCGCCTTGAGCCCGATGAAAAAGGCAGATCCGTAAAGCAAAACCTGCATCACCTTGATCACCAGCTCGGTCATCGAGGGGCTGATTTCCGCATTCGTGCGCAGCCGGGCGGTGGTCTGGCCGGTGACGATACGCGCCACCGAGAGCAGGACCGTCGTCAGCACCACTGCCTTGAGCACCGCGAGCGCGGTGATCCGAAAGCCGCCAAAATCGATCCCGAGACTGGCAAGCAGCCGCTCGACCTCGTCCCAGAAGCCCAGATAATAGAGAGTGACCCAGATCCAAGCGCCCCAGGTCACGATCTGGCGCAGCGCCCGGTTGCGGATCAGCCGCGCAACCAGCCCCACCACCAGCCACGCGGTGACCAGCGTTGCCGCCAGCACCACCAGAAAGCGCCAGGAATAGAAGCCCTTAAGCGCGTTGAGCGCAAAGACCGCCGCCCAGGCAAGCAGGATGAACAGTAACCCGCGCAGACGCTGGCGCAACAAGATCACCCAGCGCATCTGCCGGGTACTGAGCGCGCGCCCGCGTGCCCAGTTATCGAGTTTCGGTGCCAGCCAAAGCCTGCCCAGATGTGCCACGGCAAAACAGGCAAGGATGATGCCGATCTGCCAGATCCGCGATGGCAGGAACATCGAGTTGAAGAAAATCTCGACCTGCGCCCAGAGCCGGTTCAGCGTCGTGAGGGTATCGGCATTAATAAAGTCCACGGTTTCTCCTTCCCGTTCACGTTATCAAAGCCCGCGCCCCAGTCAAAAGCGACTCTTTTGATTGCCAGCACAGATCTAACCTCTTATTTAGCATCCCATGACACGTGTTTTCGACATGGATGACCGCGCCCGCCTGCGTGAGCGCTTTTACGGCGAGAGCCGTTCGGTGCTGGCCCGACTTTGATGCGGCGCCCGCAGGCCTTTGCGTGCCTGCCCTTTCCTATGTCTGACCCATAGCTATCAAAGAAAGTGAGAGCCATGTCTGCTCCGAAAACCCTCTATGACAAAATCTGGGACGCTCATGTCGTCTCGCGCGATGAAGACGGCACGTGCCTGCTCTATATCGACCGCCATCTGGTGCATGAAGTCACCTCGCCGCAAGCGTTTGAAGGCCTGCGGATGACGGGGCGCACCGTGCGTAAGCCGGAAAACACCATCGCGGTGCCCGATCACAACGTGCCTACGACCACGGATCGTGCCAAGGGCATCGAGAATGAGGAGAGCCGCATTCAGGTCGATGCGCTCGACAAGAACGCTCGCGATTTCGGCGTGCATTACTATCCGGTTTCCGATGTCCGTCAGGGGATCGTGCATATCGTCGGCCCCGAGCAAGGCTGGACCCTGCCCGGCATGACCGTGGTCTGCGGCGACAGCCACACCGCGACCCATGGCGCGTTCGGCGCTCTGGCCCATGGCATCGGCACGTCGGAGGTTGAGCACGTGCTCGCCACCCAGACGCTGATCCAGTCGAAATCGAAAAACATGAAGGTCGAGATCACCGGCAAGCTGCGTCCGGGCGTCACTGCCAAGGACATCACGCTCTCGGTGATCGGCGCCACCGGCACCGCCGGCGGCACCGGCCATGTGATCGAATATTGCGGCGAGGCGATCCGTTCGCTGTCGATGGAAGGCCGCATGACCGTGTGCAACATGGCCATCGAGGGCGGTGCCCGCGCCGGTCTGATCGCGCCGGACGAGACCACCTTCAACTACGTCAAGGGCCGTGCCCATGCGCCGAAAGGTGCGCAATGGGAAGCCGCGATGAATTGGTGGAAAACGCTCTACACCGATGAGGACGCGCATTTCGACAAGGTCGTGACGATCCGCGGCGAGGATATCGAGCCGGTCGTGACCTGGGGCACCTCGCCCGAGGACGTGCTGCCGATCTCTGGTGTCGTGCCTGCGCCCGAAGATTTCAAAGGCGGCAAGGTCGACGCGGCAAAGCGCGCGCTCGATTACATGGGTCTCAAGCCGGGCACCAAGCTCGACGACATCCCGATCGATGTCGTCTTCATCGGCTCATGCACCAATGGCCGGATCGAGGATCTGCGCGCCGCCGCCGAAGTGCTCAAGGGCCGCAAGCTCGCGCCGGGTGTGCGTGCGATGGTCGTGCCGGGCTCGGGCCTCGTGCGCGCGCAGGCCGAAGAGGAGGGGCTGGACCAGATCTTCCTCGACGCCGGACTGGAATGGCGCATGGCGGGCTGCTCGATGTGCCTCGCGATGAACCCCGACCAATTGGCACCGGGTGAGCGTTGCGCCTCGACCTCGAACCGCAACTTTGAGGGCCGTCAGGGCCGCAATGGCCGCACCCATCTGATGAGCCCCGCAATGGCGGCGGCGGCGGCGGTCACAGGCAAGCTCACGGATGTGCGCAAGCTGATGGAATTGGAAGAGGCATAAGGGACGCGACATGGAAAAGTTCGAAAAACTCACCGGGGTCGCGGCCCCCATGCCGCTGGTCAATATCGATACCGATATGATCATCCCCAAGAACTTCCTGAAAACCATCAAGCGGTCGGGCCTTGGCGTACATGCCTTTGCCGAGATGCGCTATGATGACAACGGCAACGAGAACCCCGATTTCGTTCTCAACAAGCCGCAATATCGCGAAGCGCAGATTCTTGTGGCGGGCGATAACTTTGGCTGCGGTTCCTCGCGTGAGCACGCACCTTGGGCGCTGGCCGATTTCGGGATCAAAGTCGTCATCTCGACCTCTTTTGCGGATATCTTCTTCAACAACTGCTTCAAGAACGGCATGTTGCCGATCGTCTTGCCGCAAGAGCAGGTCGATCTTCTGATGAAGGATTCCGAGAAGGGCTCGAACGCGCGGGTCACTGTAGATCTCGAGGCGCAGGAGATCACGACGTCTGAGGGCGAAGTGATCAAGTTCGACGTGGATTCCTTCAAGAAGCACTGCCTTCTGGAAGGGCTCGACGATATCGGGCTGACGCTTGAGAAGGCCACAGCCATCGACAGTTTCGAGGCGCAGGCGAGTCAGGCGCGCCCCTGGGTCTGAGCGTTAGATTTCAAAAAGATTAACAGGCCGCCTACGGGCGGCCTTTTTAAATCTGCGAGTTTTGTGTCGCAAACGCTCGAAGCAGCAACATCTTGTGGCCGCCTCAAGGCTGCCCTTTTTTCGAACCAAGTTTGATGCAAAGCCGCACCATTTCTTCCCCTAAATCGTCGGAAACACTCGCTTAATATTTAACAATGATTGCCAGGCCGGGGTAAACCCGGCACAATTGTGGCAAGATTGAGGCGGCTCACAGAGAGTTCTGAAGAGCGCACGAAACACGGCTCCGGAAACGTCTACGGTCCGGAAATGCCAAGGGGTAGAGCAGTGATGTCACGGCTGGCAGGCGCGCTTGTGCGTGCGATATTGATGGGTTTGACGGCTTGTGTGCCGGCCCTCATGTTGCCCGACACGAATGTCGATACCGCGCAGATAGTGGCCCTGATCGCCGTCTTCGCCACCTTCCTCACCTTCTTTGAATATGTCTCGGTCTATCCCGGGCTCATCGCGTTTCGGGATGCACCGCCCTTCAACCGTATTCGCTTTCTCGCCCTGTTCGTGATGGTCGTTTTGTTGTCAGCGATCGAAGCGGCCCCGAGCGAGCCCAATACGTTCAACCGGCTGATCGCGGCATTTGGCTCGGTCGTCGGAGACGCGTTCGACTTGCCCTATAGCCCGGTGCGCCTGATGGTGCTGTCGATGCCGACGCATTCGACCTTTGCGCAGGTCATCGAGATGCGGAATATGAGCGCGATTGCCTTTGCGATTTCGTTGATTACGCTCATTGTCTTCGCGTTGACCATGATCCTGCGCGGCTGGCCACTGTCGCGCAAGACTTTCAATGTCTGGGTGAACCTGCCAACTTTTGACCCCACGATGGGGGGCGATGTCGTTGAGCGCCTGCGCCGCGATTCATGGGTCAATGTGGCGCTTGGCTTCCTGTTGCCCTTCGTCCTGCCCGCCATCCTGAAGCTGATTTCGGTCAACATCACGCCGATATCTCTGTTAAGCTCACATACGTTGGTTTGGACGGTGACAGCATGGGTCTTCATTCCGGTCAGCCTGTTCATGCGCGGCATCGCAATGGGGCGTGTGGCCACGATGATCGAGCGCAAGCGCCGCGCGCAGGAAAGTTCGAGCTACTTGCCGGCCTGATCCTCGCGGCGGGCCTGCTTTGTCCCGGCGTTTTGGCCGCGCAGACGCTGCGTCTCGCAACTTGGAATGTTGAGCTGAGCCGCAAAGGTCCGGGATTGCTGTTGCGCGACACTTTGCGCGGGGGTGATCCGCAGATTGCGGCCGTGACGCGCATTCTCGATGCGGCCCAGCCCGATGTGATTTTGCTGACAGGGGTGGATTGGGATCTCGATGGCCGGGCGTTGGATGCGCTCAATGCAACGCTTGCCCAGCCCTATCCTCACAGCTTCGCACCCGCGCCGAATACTGGCCTGCAAACCAGCGTCGATCTGGATGGCGACGGTGTTCTTCATGGGCCGCGCGATGCGCAGGGCTATGGGCGCTTTCGGGGGCAGGGCGGCATGGCTTTGCTCTCGCGCCTGCCGATTGAGGTGGCAAAGGCCCGCGACTTTTCGACCCTGTTATGGCGTGATTTGCCCCAAAGCGCGATTGGTCGCGCGCAGCTGTCCGATGCGGCTCAGGCCGTGCAGCGCCTGTCGAGCACGGGGCATTGGGATGTGCCGCTTGTGCTGCCCGATGGGGCGCGGCTGCACCTCTTTGCCTTTGCTGCAACGCCGCCGGTGTTCGATGGTCCCGAAGATCGCAATGGCTGGCGCAATCACGATGAGGCGGCGTTCTGGTTGCAGTATCTCGATGGCGCGCTCTCCGACGATCCCCCGGATCGGCCCTTTGTTCTGCTGGGCGATTTCAACCTCGATCCGTCAGATGGAGAGGGCAACCGGGCCGCGTTGCACCGGCTGTTGCGCGATCCGCGCCTCCAAGACCCCGCACCGCGCAGCGCGGGCGCGCAGGGTGCAGCCGATCCGGCGCATCAGGGTGAGGCGGCTTTGGATACGGTGGATTATGAGGGGCCGGGAAATCTGCGGGTCGATTACGTGCTGCCTTCGGCTGTGCTGTTTGTCACGGGGGCGGGCGTGATCTGGCCCAGCCCGGAGGCGCCGCTGGCCGAAGCCGCAGCGCGCGCCTCGCGTCACAAGCTGGTCTGGGTGGACATCGCGCTGGCACCCTGAGCGTCGGGCACGACTTTCATGCCGCGCAAATAGAGATGCTCGAAGACGAGCCTCTGCAGCGTCTTGGGCTCGAAATCGGGGAAGAGATCGGCAAATTCCGTGCCGTCGATCTGATGATCCATGTCGTAGAGATAGCGCATCTCGCGCAGCTCCCGCGCCAGTTCCCAGACCGGGGAGGCAAGCGACATCATGGTCCACGGGAACCGCTTGATCGAGATCTCCCGGCCCAGTTGGCGCCCCAGCTCATCGGCCAGTTCGCGGAACGAAAACACCGTGCCGGGATAGCACAGATCAAGAAGCCCCGGCAGGCTGTCAGCCGTATCGGCCAGCGCCACGGCGATCTGCGTGAGATCGCCCAGATCCGCATAGCAGCGCCGCGCCTCGGGCTTGCCCATCGCGGTGATTTTGCCTTTGCGCAGATCCTTGAGCACCACTTGGTTGAGCAGGCTCTGCGGAGATTCCGGGTTCACGAAATCCCCACCGCGTAGCATCACCACCGAGTTGCCCTCAGCGGCGTAATTGCGATAGCGGCTTTCCATCTCGGCGCGAATGCGGCCCTTGCGGGTGCAGGCGTGGTGGGGCGTCTCGGGGCCCCACGGGCTGGGCTCACGCCCGTAGACATAGACATTGGCAGGCACCATCAGCGAGGCGCCGCTGTCACGCGCGGCGGCAAGCACTTCCGAGGTGATCTTGGGAATCTGGGTGTCCCAATCGTGGTAGTTGGGCGGGTTCATCGCATTGATGATCCAGCGGGCGCCGCGCGCGGCGATCCCGATATCCGTGCCGCGATGGTAGCGATCCACATTCCAGCCGGCCGCCCGAAAGGACCGTGCTGCGGCGGAGCCGAATTGTCCGCCCATCCCCAGGATCAACACCCTGCGACTCATATTTTACCCTCTTTTTATTGTCTGCTCTGTTTGACCCATCATGCGCGCATGGGTGCGCGGGTGCGAGTCATCTCCGCGTGTGGTTGCGGATCGCCGCCGGGGTTTCGGCAAAGCTTTGCCGACAGCGCACAAGACGCGCGCGCTTGACCCCGGGGCGGGTAGGGGCTACGCCGCTTTCGACCCTGTAAACTTGGGAGAAACAGCATGTCCAACCCCTCCATCCTCATCTTGCCCGGCGACGGGATCGGTCCCGAAGTCATGGCCGAGGTCCGCAAGGTCATCGACTGGTTCGGCGCCAAGCGCGATCTGGCCTTCGACGTCAGCGAAGATCTTGTCGGCGGTGCCGCCTATGACGCCCATGGCGCGCCGCTGAGCGACGAGACGATGGCTCGCGCGCAAGAGGTGGATGCGGTTTTGCTCGGTGCCGTCGGTGGACCGAAATATGACGTGCTCGATTTCTCGGTGAAACCCGAGCGCGGATTGCTGCGGCTGCGCAAGGAGATGGACCTGTTTGCCAACCTGCGCCCGGCCCAGTGCTTTGACGCGCTGGCCGATTTCAGCTCGCTCAAGAAAGACATCGTTGCTGGCCTCGATATCATGATCGTGCGCGAGCTGACTTCGGGTGTCTATTTCGGCGAGCCGCGCGGGATCTTCGAAGAAGGCAATGAGCGCGTCGGCATCAACACCCAGCGCTACACCGAATCCGAGATCGAGCGCGCCGCGCGCGCAGCCTTCGAGCTGGCGATGAAGCGCAACAAAAAGCTCTGCTCGATGGAAAAAGCCAATGTGATGGAATCGGGCATCCTGTGGCGCGAGGTCGTGACCCGCGTCGGCGAGGAATACCCGGAGGTCGAGCTTAGCCACATGTATGCCGACAATGGTGCGATGCAGCTGGTGCGTGCGCCCAAGCAATTCGACGTGATCGTCACCGACAACCTGTTTGGCGATATCCTGTCGGACTGTGCTGCGATGCTGACCGGCTCGCTCGGGATGCTGCCCTCGGCCAGCCTTGGCGCACCGATGGCCAATGGCCGCCCGAAGGCGATGTACGAGCCCGTGCACGGCTCGGCGCCCGATATCGCGGGGCAGGGCAAGGCGAACCCCATCGCCTGTATCCTCAGCTTTGCGATGGCGCTGCGCTACAGCTTTGATCAGGGCGATGAGGCCACCCGTTTGGAAACCGCGATCGAAAAAGTGCTGGCCGATGGCGTGCGCACCGCGGATCTGATGGGCCCCGAAGGCGGCACGCCCGTCTCGACCACGCAGATGGGCGACAAGATCATCGAGGCGCTGGACGCGTCGCTCTGATCGCGCGACAGATTTGCGCACCTGCTTCGCGGCGCGGACCCCTGGGGTCCGCGCCGTTTCTTTTGGGTTGAAACCGGACCCGATCCGCCAAAGGATGCGAGCGACATTTTCAGGAGGCGCGTCATGCCCGATTTTGGGGGAAAATCAAACGGCAAGGGGGCCGCGCTGGCGCTCAGCGCGATGGCGATCTTTGCGACCCATGACGTGATCATCAAACATTTGGGCCAGACCTATTCCCCCGTCCAGATTGTCTTTTTCGCAGCGCTTCTGAGCTTTCCGCTGCTCTCGATGATCCTGCTGAATGACAAACGCGGCGGCAGCCTGCGCCCGATCCATCCGGGTTGGGTCGTTGCGCGCGTGGTCTTCGCACTCGCCGCCGGATTTTGCGCCTTCTACGCCTTCTCGACCCTGCCGCTTGCGCAGGTCTATCCGCTCCTCTTCGCGACGCCGCTTCTGATCACGGTTCTCTCGATCCCGATGCTGGGTGAGAAGGTCGGGCTTCACCGCTGGGCGGCGGTCATCATCGGGCTGATCGGCGTGATCATCGTCGTGCGGCCCGGTCAGGCCACGCTGCAACTGGGCCATCTGGCGGCGCTGACCTCGGCGGTCTGCGGCTCTATGTCCTCGATCATCGTGCGCAAGATCGGCAATGAGGAGCGCTCGGTCGTGCTGCTGCTCTCACCGATCCTTGGCAATGTGATCATCATGGGCGCCGCTTTGCCCGCGGTCTGGGTGCCGCTGCAATTGCCCGATCTTGGCTTCATGGCAGTGATCGCGGTGTTCGGGCTGAGCGCCTCGTTCCTGCAAATTCTGGCCTATCGGGCCGGAGAGGCCGCGATTGTGGCGCCGATGCAATATTCGCAGATCCTCTGGGCGGTGCTCTATGGCTCGCTTATTTTCGGGGAGAAGGTGGATGTGGAGACGCTGATCGGTGCCTCTGTCGTGATCCTGTCGGGCATGTATATCGTGTTCCGTGAGACCCGGGCCGATGTCTCGGAGCATCAGCCGGTCCTGCGCAACCGGGGTCGTCCCGAAACTGTGACCTCTCCGCGTGCGTCGCTTTTGGCGCGGGTGACGGGCTTGCGGGCGCGCAATTCAAGAAGCTGATGCAGACCCCCTTGCCAAACCCGCGCGAAGCGGCTAATTCCCCGCCCACGGTCGGAGCGTAGCGCAGCCTGGTAGCGCACCTGCTTCGGGAGCAGGGGGTCGGAGGTTCGAATCCTCTCGCTCCGACCATTTCCCGAAATTTCCCTGATATCGGCGTCACGCATCCGCGCAGTGCGACGCGATGAAAAAGCCCGCCAATGCATGCGCATGGCGGGCTTTGCGAACTTGACGGTTGGCCGCGTTCAGATCCGGAAGATCGGCTGCAAGAGACGCGGGATCAGCCCGTGGAAGCGCAGCGGCGCATCGGTCGCGGCAAGGCAGATACAGGCCTCGCCCGGTCCGGCCATCGGCGTGTGATCCAGATCGTCCTCGGCAACTTCCACATCGCCCACGCCAAAGGTGCCGGTTTCATCTGAGAATGACCCCTGAAGAACGAGAGTCAGCTCCAGCCCACCATGGGTGTGATCGGGTACAGCCTTGCCCGCAGGGATATACAAAAGCCGCGCTGATCCACGTTTATCGGCGCTCAGAATCGCCTGTTTGATACCATTGCCCAGCGAGCGCCAGCGTGGCGTCTGAGATCCCATCTCGGCGACAAGCGCACCCGGATAGATCCCAGACGGGGCCGGATCCGGTGTGGTGATTGGCTCTGCGACGTCCAGCTGCTCGAAAACACGGGTGCGCAGATCGCCCGTTACTTCGGTCTGCTCAAGCTGCTCGAGGATGACGCCGCCTGCGGTCTCCTCAGCCTCAAGCCGGGCACGACACTCGTCGCATTGGCTCACATGTGAGGCCACAACGAGCGAGAACGCATGCTCAAGACTTCCGGCCGCGTAAGACCGGATCAGCCAATCTGGAAGATGATGCGTTATCTGTCTCATTCTTCTCTCAGATCCCTCAAATCGTGTCGCAATTTCTCCAGTGCCAGCCGAATTCGCGACTTAATCGTACCTAAAGCAAGACCAGTGGCCTCGCGTATCTCTGCCTGCGTCAGCTCCCCGACATAGGCGCTTTCGATGATCTCACGCTGCGACTTTGGCAGCGCTTTGATCGCTTCACGCAGTTGAACCGCCTCTTGTTCGAGGCCGAGCATCGCGTCGGCGTCACGGGCCTCACGACTTTCCGCCTCGGCGATCATCTCATCCGGTACCGGGCGCGGTTTGCGGCGAATCACATCGATTTGCCTGTTCCGTGCGATCCGATAGATCCAGGCCGAAGCCCGGGCGCGTCCCTCATCGTAGAGATGCGCCTTGCGCCAGATCGTGAGCATCACGTCTTGCACAACATCCTCGGCCGCAGCCCCGGACATGCCAGACCTGATGAGCATTCCCTTCAGGCGCGGCGAAAAATGATCGTAGAGCTTCCCGAACGCCGCCTTGGAACGCTGATCGCGCACAAGGACGAGCCATTCCGTCTGCTCGCACAGTTCAACTCGGTCACTGCCAGATGTCTGACTTTCTGCCATATTCGTCCCGCATTTACCCGGCCGCAGTCCCTGCGGAAGGGTTGATTTGGTCTCGAAGCTTCTGGTCACATCGTGCAGCATGGAACTACTACGCGGCGCGTCGACCCCTGGATCATCCAGCAGTGAAAAACTTCTGATCCAAATCCTAACATCAGGCGTTATCGGTTCAAGTGATTGGGAGTAATCTAATGTCCTTCGACGCCCTGCATCCGCATGCGCAGAACATCGCGATCATCGGATCTGGCATTTCCGGCCTATCCGCTGCGTGGCAACTCGCGCCGCATAACCGAGTGACGATCTACGAGGCCGCGTCACGGTTGGGCGGCCACTCGCGCACCATCACGGCCGGGCGTCGGGGCGATCAGCCGGTCGATACCGGTTTCATTGTGTTCAACTACGCCAATTACCCCCATCTGACCCGTATGTTTGCCGATCTGGATGTGCCGGTTGAGCGCTCGGATATGAGCTTCGGCGTCAGCATCGATCAGGGCCGGATCGAATATGCGCTACGCGATTTGCGCGGGCTGATCGCCCAGAAGCGCAATTTGGGGCGACCCGGTTTCTATCGGATGATTGCCGATATCGCCAAATTCAATGCACGCGCGGTCGAAATGGCCGTCAGTGACGAGATGACGATTGACGACCTGATGGGCGCGCTCAAGATGGGCGATTGGTTCCGGCGCTTTTATCTGCTGCCGATCTGTGGCGCGATCTGGTCGACGCCCGCACATGAAATCGGCGCATTCCCGGCGCGCAGCCTTTTGCGCTTCTTTGAGAACCACGCTTTGCTATCGGCCACCGGTCAGCACCAATGGTGGACCGTCTCCGGCGGCTCGATTGAATATGTCCGCAGGCTGGAGGCCGCATTGCGCCTGCGCGGGGTCGAGTTTCGCATGTCGACGTCCGTTACCTCGGTGCAGCGTTCGCCAAAAAACGTCACTATTCAGGCGGAAAACTCTCTTCCAGACCAGTTCGATCAGGTGATCGTCGCATGCCATTCCGATCAGGCTTTACGTATCCTCGACAAGCCAAGCGGGACCGAGCGCAAGGCGCTATCAGCTATTCGCTATCAGCCCAATGACGTCTATCTGCATCGCGATGAGGGCCAGATGCCCCGGCGGCGTGATTGTTGGTCAAGCTGGATCTATCAGGCCGCGCAGGATCAGCAGGAGACGCGGCTTGGCGTGACCTATTGGATGAACAAGCTTCAGAATATCCCGCAGGATGATCCGCTCTTCGTGACGCTCAATCCGAACCAAGAGATCCCGGAGGCTTCGATTTACGATCATGAAGTGTTCTGGCATCCGGTGTTTGACCGCGCCGCCGTCGCGGCCCAAAGCGATATTGCGGCGATTCAGGGTCAAAACCGGACGTGGTTTGCCGGAGCTTGGCTGCGGCACGGCTTCCACGAAGATGGCTTTGCGTCGGCTGCACGCGTGGCGCGCGCGCTCAACCGGGGCTTTGCGCCCGCTGGCCTGATCGATAAGGTGCCGGCATGACGGTAGAGTTCTGCCCCGGCAGTACCACCCATGCCCGACGCGGGGCGATCAAGCACAGCTTCCGCTACCATGTCGACTTTGTTCTGATCGATCCCGAATCCGCAGGGCCGTGGCCTTGGCTTTTCTCGCGTAATTCCTGGGATTTGGCGGTCGTGCGCGACCGAGATCACGGGGGCACGCGCGGGCAAGGCTCAGGCGCGGCTTGGGCGCGGGAAAAACTCGCAGAGGCGGGCGCTCCCGCACCGGATCACCTGCGCTTGCTGACTCAACCGCGGATCTTTGGCGCCGGGTTCAATCCGGTGAGCTTTTGGCTCTCCTTCGACGCGGCGGGAGAGTTGCGTGCTGTGATTGCCGAGGTGAACAACACCTTTGGCGATCGTCATTCCTATCTCTGTGCGACGCCCGATTTCGACCCTATTTCGGCGCAAACGGTGCTGGAGACACGCAAGATCTTTCATGTCTCGCCGTTTCAGGACATCGCGGGCGGCTATCGCTTCCAGTTCAAAGTGACGCCGCAAGCGATCCAGATCCGGATCACCCATGAGAACGGCGACGAAGGCGTGATCGCCACGCTCGTCACCTCGCGCAGCGCGCTGCGCAACCGTGATCTCATAGCAATCGCTTTGCGCCGCCCGCTGACCCCCATTCGCACCATGAGTTTGATCCTGTGGCAGGCGTTGCGGCTGAGACTCAAGGGCGCGGTCTATCGCGCGCGCCCCACCCCCCCAAACGAGGAGATCTCGTGATGATGCCCTTCCTGACCAACCGGATCCGCCGGGAATTCCTTGATACCTGCGAGAAGATCGAGCGCGGGTCGCTGAGCCTGCGTCTGCCGGGGGGAGAGGTGCGCCATTTTGGGCGCGGCACCCCGCATGCCGAAATGGAAATCCGCGACTGGCAGGCCGTTCTGATGATGGCCGCGCGCGGCGATGTTGGGCTGGGCGAGGCCTACGTATCAGGGCTTTGGGATACACCCTCGATCGAGGCGCTTTTGACTGTAGCCCTGAAAAACCTCGATATCGTCGATGGTTACGCCTATGCGGGCTTCTGGTCGAACCTGCGGTTTCGGATTGTTGACCGTTTGATGCGGGCCAATTCGATGCGCGGGGCCTCGCGCAATATCCGGGCGCATTATGATGTCGGCAACGAGTTCTACCAGATCTGGCTCGATGAGGGCATGAGCTACTCTTCGGCCCTGTTCGCGCCGGGCGACCGGGATCTGCACCGGGGGCAAAATCGCAAGCTCGACCGCATTCTCGACAATCTGGGGCAGGGCGAGCGGGTGCTGGAGATTGGCTGCGGTTGGGGCCATTTCGCCGAGCGGGCCGCCGAGCAGGGCCGCGATGTCACGGGCATCACGATCTCGCCCAGCCAGAAGGGCTATGCCGATGCGCGGCTGGACGGGCGCGCCGAGATCCGCCTGCAGGATTACCGTAAAACGCCGGGAAAATTCGACCATATCGTCTCGATCGAGATGATCGAGGCCGTGGGCGAGCGCTACTGGCCAACCTATTTCGGCAAGCTGAAAGAACGGCTCGCTGAGGGGGGAACGGCGATGATTCAGGCCATAACAGTGTCTGATTCCTACTTTCCGACCTATCGCGAGACCTCTGATTTCATCCGGCAATACACCTTCCCGGGCGGCATGCTTTTGTCTGATGGCGTGATCCGCGATCAGGCCGCGCGCGCGGGGCTGAGGGTGAAAGAGAGCTTTGGCTTCGGTCAGGACTATGCCGAGACCTGTCGGCAATGGGCACAACGTCTGAAAGATCGGGCGGAGCGTGCGGCGCAGATGGGCTATGGCCCTGATTTCCTGCGGGGCTGGCTCTACTATCTTGAAGCCTGCGCGGCGGCATTCGCCGTCGATCACACGGATGTGGTGCAGGTCCAGCTTGTTCATGCGAGGGCTTAAAATGAAGTATCTGGTCTTGATTGTGGTCTTGGTGCTTGCGGCCGTGCTGGTCCGGCAGGTGTTCTTTAGCTTCCAATCGCAAAAGCTGTCCGATTACGCATCCGACGGGCCTCCCTTCGATATCCGGCAGGCTTTTGACGGCCCGGTTATCGCGCATGGGATGATCTACGGGCCGAACGGGCGGGTGACCTCGCGCTTCCGGGCTTTGATGGTGGGCAAATTCACCAATACCGGCGGGGTGATCGAGGAAACTTTCGAATACGCCTCCGGGCGCAAACAGGTGCGCGAATGGCGGATCAAATTCGCTGAGGATGGCACGATCAGCTCGACCGCCGATGATATCGAGGGCACCGCGCGTATGGAGCAGCGCGGCAATGCGCTGGAGATGCATTACCGGTTGCGCCTGCCCGAGGATGCGGGCGGTCATGTGCTGGATGTGACGGATTGGATCTATCAGATGCCCGATGGCACGTTGCTCAACCGCTCACAGATGCGCAAATTCGGCATCAAGGTGGCCGAGCTTTTCGCGGTCATGCAACGCGAAACAGACACGATTCCGGCGCAATAATGCGTTTCGCACGATACCTTCATCACCTAACGCTGTCTGAAATAATAGATTTCAACGCGTTAGGTGATGAAGCCTATCTCAAGCTAAATACGAAACACCGCAGTCACTGAAAACAGCGCGCGCGCCCGTCATTGTCGATTGTCGCAGCCCCATCGATGATCGCATTGGCGCGCCGCGACACGAAGTTCGACGGCTTGGAGGCCGAACGGCCTTTCGGATCGGGGAGCACGGCGGCAATCAGCGCCGCTTGGCGGGCGGTCAGCTTGTCGGGCGTTGTGCGGAAATAGCGGTGAGCCGCGGCATCGACACCGAAGGCGCCGTTGTCGAACTCTGCCATGTTCAGATAGACCTCGAGAATGCGCCGCTTGCTCCAGATCGCTTCGACGACCGGGGTGAGCGCGGCTTCAATGGCCTTGCGCACCCAGCTTCGGCCCTGCCAGAGAAACACGTTTTTCACGACCTGCTGGGTGATCGTGGAGGCGCCCCGTTTGGAGCCGTCGTCGATTGCCTCGCGGATCGCGTGCATATCGAACCCCCAGTGATTGCAGAAATTGGCGTCCTCTGCGGCCACGACCGAGCGCGCCATCACCGGGGCGATGTCCTTCATCGGCACCCATTTCTGATCAATTGCGCCCAACCGGTGGCGCTCGGACCACATGTAGTAATCGGTGGGCGGGTTGACGAAAGCAAAGAGCACAATCAGAGCAACATAGATCCCGACCACGGCTAAAGCGGCCCGTCCGAGCCACTTTGCGCACAGTCTCAGCGGTGCTTTCAATCTTGTTTTCAGGCCCGGGCGGGTCTGGCCCTGCCGGGGTTTTCTGCGCGTGTTCTTCTTCGCCATGCCGTCATAAGCCACGCGAGGGCGGCCTTGGTCAAGCCGCCAGCAGCGAAACCTCGGGACCGCGTGCCACATGGCGCGCCGTGACCATGGTCTCGATCGGAGTGGCATGCGCGCGTGCCCATGCCGCACGGATCTCGGCGGCGACCTCAGGGCGTTCCTCAAGGATCATATTGCCGGGAAACAGGCTCTCGCTGCGGGCGCCTTCGGCAGTCACGATGTGATGGGCGTCAAGCAGCAGATGGATGTAGCGCAGACGCGGCATCGGGTTGAGCCGGATCGACGTGCCATTGACCAGATGCTTGGCGGCGACAAGCACTTCGCGGGTGCCACAGGCCAGCTCTGCGTTCCAGCCGGTGACAAGCATCCGGTGCTGTTGCGAGACGAGAAGGGGTCGGTCGTTGCCAATCGCATGCGCTTCAAATCGCACCGGGGCGTAGCTGCCAAAGCCCTGGACCGTGCGACCGCCTGCCCAAAGCACCGGAACCGCGCCCGCATCTTCGGTGAGCACCAGATCGCCCGCGCGCAACCATTCGATTGGGGTCGGGCCGCGCGGCGTCTCGATCAGCGTGCCGGAGACGAAGCATTCCGGGCCAAGTTCGCCCACGGGTGCCTGGGTGCTGTCGGTCACGTAGGTCGAGCTTACGAAGGTTGCGTTATGCAGGATCGAGCCATCGGTGGGCGTGAAGACCCTGTCGCCATTGCTGAGGTAGAATGTGTCGCCGGTGACGGTGAATTCCCGTCCATTGGCGTTTTGCACAGTGATCGTATCGCCGCGCCAGACATCGGTGACGCGCTGACCGTCAACGGTGTCATAGCCAAACCACGCGTTCGAGGGCGTGATCCAGTTGTCATTGTTGCGATCATTGAGCGTGAGCTGCGTTGGAGACAGCGCGGTGCCCTCTGCCGGGGGATTGCCCGGGTCAATATAATAAAACTGGTCCGTATAGGTTGCCATCTCACTGCCTGCTCATGTGTTTTTTTCCAAAGGTGCGCAGAACTAAGGCGAGAATAAGGCAGATTTGCGCGACCCGTTTCGCCAACCACCCCGGCGTTGCCCAACGGCCACGAAAAAGCGCGGGGCCATCGACCCCGCGCTTCGTCAGTCTCAATAGGGTGCGGCTTACTCTGCCGGCATTGCTTGCGGTTCGTCGCTGAGCGGATAGGGCAGGTGAATCAGCATTTCCTTGGGGCAAACCTGCAGGAAATTTGCTTTCTCGCTGTCCCAGTGCTGCAGCAGCTCTTCGGCCTTGCGCGAACCTGTCTCATGCACGTGGCGCTCGACCAGCTCCTTCAGCTCGGCTTCCCAATGCGCGTGGCCCAAGCCACAGGTCACAAGGCTTTCAAGGTTCATCAGGTCTTCGGCCACGCCGTCGGGATCGTAGAGATAGGCCATCCCGCCGGTCATCCCCGCGCCGAAATTCGGCCCGATGCTGCCAAGGATCACCGCGACCCCGCCGGTCATGTATTCGCACCCGTTCGAGCCACAGCCCTCGACCACGACCCGCGCACCCGAGTTGCGCACCGCAAAACGCTCGCCCGCGCGCCCGGCTGCGAAGAGATAGCCATCGGTGGCACCGTAAAGCACGGTATTGCCGATGATGGTGTTCTCCGAGGCGATCAGCGGGCTCGCCATCGGCGGACGCACGACAATCATCCCGCCCGAAAGCCCTTTGCCGAC
Source organism: Thioclava dalianensis (assembly GCF_000715505.1). Taxonomy (GTDB): domain Bacteria; phylum Pseudomonadota; class Alphaproteobacteria; order Rhodobacterales; family Rhodobacteraceae; genus Thioclava; species Thioclava dalianensis. The sequence continues at coordinate 12,363 of NZ_JHEH01000021.1, read as the reverse complement.
ATAGTCATTCGCATCGCCCGATACCTCGATCTTGAGGCCCGGGGCCGCAAACGCCCCCAGCGACTGTCCGCAGGACCCGGTCAGCTTGACCGTCAGGTGATCGGGTTGCAGCGCGTTGCGCATCCCGAAATTCTTGACGATATGGCTTGAAGCGCGCGTCCCGATGGTCCGCAGCGTGTTGCGCACTGCGTAGGAGAGCTGCATCTTCTCGCCCTCCTCGAAGAAGCGCGCGCCGTCGCGGATGATCTCGGCATCGAGCGTGTCGGGCACCCAGTTGCGCGGCTTGGAGCGGTCGTAGACGATCTTGTCCCAGCCATCGACGGTGATCAGAAGCGGGTTCAGATCGAGATCGTCGAGATGGGCCGAGCCACGGCTGACCTGATGGAGCAGATCGGCGCGACCGATCACCTCATCCAGCGAGCGTGCCCCGATCGAGGCGAGGATCTCACGCACTTCCTGCGCATAGAAGGTGATCAGGTTCACGACCTTGTCCGCAGAGCCGGTGAATTTCTGACGCAGCTCGGGATCTTGCGTACACACGCCCACCGGGCAGGTGTTGGACTGGCACTGACGCACCATGATGCAGCCCATCGCGATCAGCGCGGCGGTGCCGATGCCGTATTCCTCGGCCCCCATCATCGCCGCCATCACGATATCGCGGCCCGTGCGCAGCCCGCCATCGGTGCGCAGCGTCACCCGCTCGCGCAGGTTGTTCATCGCAAGCACCTGATGCGCCTCGGTCAGACCCATCTCCCACGGGAGACCGGCATATTTGATCGAGGTCGCGGGCGAGGCCCCGGTGCCGCCGTTATGGCCCGAGATCAGGATGATATCGGCCTTGGCCTTGGCCACACCGGCTGCAATCGTGCCAACGCCCGAGCTGGCCACCAGCTTGACGGTGACTTTGACCTTCGGGTTGATCTGCTTGAGGTCATAGATCAGCTGCGCGAGGTCTTCGATCGAGTAGATGTCGTGATGCGGCGGCGGCGAAATCAGCGTCACCCCCTTGGTCGCATGGCGCAGCTTGGCGATCAGTTCGGTGACCTTCATGCCCGGAAGCTGGCCACCCTCGCCGGGCTTGGCGCCCTGCGCGACCTTGATCTCAAGCTCTTCGCAATGGTTGAGATATTCCGCCGTGACGCCGAAGCGCCCAGAGGCCACCTGTTTGATCTTGGCCGACGGGTTGTCGCCATTGGGCTCGGGCACGAAATGCGCCGGATCCTCGCCACCCTCGCCGGAATCCGATTTCGCGCCGATCCGGTTCATCGCGACGTTGAGCAGCTTATGCGCCTCGGGCGACAGCGCGCCCAAGCTCATGCCCGGCGTCACAAAGCGCTTGCGGATTGAGGTGATCGATTCCACCTCTTCGATCGGCACCGCCTTGGCCAGCGGCTTGATGTCGAGCATGTCGCGGATGTGGATCGGCGGATTGGCCCGCATCATTGCGGAATACTGCTTCCACAAATCGTAGCTCGCGCGGTTGCACGCCGCTTGCAGCATATGCATCGACTGCGCGCCCCAAGCATGGCTTTCGCCGGTGCGGCGGGATTTGTAGATGCCACCGATCGGGAGCACGTCCTGACCGCCCTGCCAGCCCTTGGCGTGGACCGCCTCTTGCTTGTGTTGGATGCCGTGCAGACCGATGCCCGAGATCCGGCTATGCATGCCGGGGAAATACTCGGCCACCATGGCGCGGCTCAGGCCCACGGCCTCGAAGTTCAGACCGCCACGATAGGACGAGATCACCGAGATCCCCATCTTCGACATGATCTTGAGCAGGCCCGCGCTGATCGCGTCGCGGTAGCGGCGCATCGCATCGACCAGAGATCCTTCGATCAGCCCGCGCGCAATGCGGTCTGCAATCGTGTCCTCGGCGAGATAGGCGTTCACCGTGGTCGCCCCCGAACCGATCAGCACTGCGAAATAATGCGGGTCGATACATTCGGCGGCGCGCACATTGATCGAGCAGAAGGTCCGCAGGCCTTTCTTGGTCAGCCAGCTATGCACAGCGCTCGTGGCCAGAATCATCGGCATCGCGATCTGGGTCTCGCTCTGAGCCTCGTCGCTCAGCACGATATGCAGAGCGCCCGAGCGCACGGCATCTTCGGCCTCGTTGCGAATCCGCGTCAGCGCGTCGCGCAGCGCATCGGGACCGGAGCCTGCGGGGAAGGTACAATCGATGGAGCTGACCTGCTCGCCAAACTCGGTGAGCATCGCATCGAATTCGGAATTGGCGAGGAAGGGCGTATCAAGCACCCAGATCTCGGTCTGCGAGCTGTCCTCGTCGAGCACGTTCTTGAGGTTGCCGAACCGCGTCTTCAGGCTCATCACGCGGCTTTCGCGCAAGCTGTCGATCGGCGGGTTGGTGACCTGGCTGAAATTCTGCCGGAAGAAATGGCTCAGCGGGCGATATTGCTTGGACAGAACCGCCGGGGGCGTATCATCGCCCATCGAGGCAATCGCCTCTTTGCCATCTTCGGCCATCGGCGCAAGGATCTGCTCGATCTCTTCCACCGAATAGCCCGCCGCGATCTGACGTTTGCGCAGCTCGGCGCCTTCGAATTTCGGCGCCTCCGGCACGTCGCGCAGCAGCACGTTGAGATCGGTGACCTTGCTCACCCAGTCGGAGAAGGGTTGCGCCTCGGCCAGTTTATCCTTGATCTCGGCATCGTGGTAGAGCTTGCCATGGGCCATATCGACCGCGATCATCTGACCCGGGCCAAGCGCGCCTTTTTCCACGACGGTGGATTCATCGACCGGGACCATACCGGCCTCCGAGCCCGCGATCAGCACGCCATCGCCCGTGATCACATAGCGCAGCGGCCGCAGACCGTTGCGATCCAGTCCGCCACAGACCCAGCGGCCATCGGTCATCGCCAGAGCAGCCGGGCCATCCCAAGGCTCGATCACCGCGTTGGAATAGGCATACATATCGCGCAGCGCCTTGGGCATCGTGTCGTCATTCGACCACGGCTCGGGCACCAGCATCGTCTTGACCATCGGCGCTGAACGGCCCGAGCGCACCATCAGCTCGAACACCGCATCCAGCGCGCCCGAATCCGAGGCCCCTGCCGGGATGATCGGCTTGATGTCTTCGGCGCTGTCGCCAAAGGCCGAAGACGCCATCCGGATCTCGTGGCTTTTCATCCAGTTGATGTTGCCCTTGATCGTGTTGATCTCGCCGTTATGCGCCAGCATGCGGAACGGCTGGGCCAGCCACCATTGCGGGAAGGTGTTGGTGGAATAGCGCTGGTGATAGATCGCAAAAGCGCTTTCAAACCGCTCATCCTTGAGATCGGGATAGAACTCCGCGACCTGCTCGGCCAGCATCATGCCTTTGTAGATGATCGAGCGGCAGGAGAACGAGCACATGTAAAGCCCGTTGACCTGAGCGGCCACGGCGGCTTTCTCGATCCGGCGGCGGATGATGTACAGCTCGCGCTCGAACTGCACGTCGTCGATATCCTTGTCGTTGCGGATCAGGATCTGCTCGATCTCGGGGCGCGTGGCGTTGGCCTTTTCGCCCAGAACTTCGGTGTTCACCGGGACGTGGCGCCAGCCGTAGATATAGTGGCCCATCCGCAGAACTTCCGATTCCACGATCGTGCGGCAGCGCTCCTGCGCGCCGAAATCGGTGCGCGGCAGAAAGACCTGACCGACCGCGACCATCTTCTCCATATCCGGCTCGTGCCCGGTGCGGCGGATCTGATCGTAGAAGAAGGGCGCCGGGATCTGGACGTGGATGCCTGCGCCATCGCCGGTCTTGCCATCGGCATCGACCGCACCGCGATGCCAGATCGCCTTGAGCGCATCAATGCCGCTTTCGACGACCTTGCGGGTTGCTTTGCCGTCGATGGCGACCACAAGACCCACGCCGCAAGAGGCTTTCTCATCCTCTTCCTTCCAGAGCGAATTTTCATTCATCCACTGGCGTTTGGCTTCCTGTGCGGTCACCCAGGCTTCATCAAATTTCGTCATGTCCGGCCTCCTTCGGAGAAAGCAAAATATCTGCAGCTGAGAACGCGGCGCGCGGCGCGCCGTCCTCGTGCGGTTCGCGCGCCACGTCATGGCTGCGCTTGGGAGAGGTGAAATGCCGATCTCCCGCATTTTCGGGGATGCGGCGGGCTCGGTGCCATTCGTCCTGCAGAGCGGGATCGGCGGAATATCGCGGAGCGGCGGCGATCACGCGATTGATCGGTGCCATCTGGTGCAACGCCATCATGAGGGCCTGCCTGCGGGGATCGACCCCGTCATCATCATGTCGCAGTCATATTGCGGGGTCTGGCTGGAAAAGCCCGGATCGCCCGGACCATCGAAGCGCACGGGACTGTCGTCAAAGGAGGTCCGGTCGCCTGCGCTGTTCTCGAACCGCTCAGGGCCGCTCAGGAAGATCCGGAACTTGGCGCTGATATATTGCATGCCGCTGCGCGTCGAAAGCAACTGCCCCGCGCCGTCATATTCGTGGATCTCAAAGCTGCATTTCTGGAGCGGCATGCCGTCGATGGTCACGCTCTCGCCCGTGAGCGTGTCGTGGCCTTTGTAGTGCCGGGTCTCGCCGAAATTGTTGCGCATGACGAAGTCATAATCGTCGCGCCCCTCTGAAAGCAGCGCGCTGAAAGAGGCATTGTCGCGCGAGGCCGCCGCGTCGAGCCGGTCGATCTCTCCGGTCTCGATCGTATGGGATTCGATCCAGCGCGTCTCGGAATCGATCCGGCTGTCGAAATAGATCCCGTTGCCATCGGCATAAGCCACGCGCTGATCGCCTTCGGGATCGGCAGCGCAGCGATAGAAATTGGCGACCTGGCAATTGCGCAGCTGTGCCGTGAGATAGACATCGCAGCCCGCAGGGGGCGAGAAATCGGCGGCATGCAGGGGCAGGGCGCTTGTCAGCCCCCCGCACAGACCCAGCATGATTGCAGCCGTTCTCATCATTGCGTCCTTCGCGTCGTTCAGATGCGCGGCGTTACTCAGCCGCGACCGAGGTGGTCGTTGCGAGATAGCGCAGCATCTCTTCACCGGCTTCGCGCCCATCGCGGATCGCCCAGACCACAAGGCTGGCCCCGCGCACGATATCGCCCACGGCATAGACGCCAGGGATCGAGGTCGCATGGGTGCCAAACTGCGCCTTGACCGTTCCCCAACGGGTGGTCTCCAGCTCTTCGGCATCCCAATCGGCCTGAATATCTTCGGGCTCGAAGCCGAGCGCCTTGATCACCAGATCCGCGCCCTCTTCATAGATCCCGCCCTCGATTTTCTCGGGGCTCTGGCGGCCGGACGCATCGGGCGCGCCAAGACGCATCTTTTGCACCGAGACCTGCGAGACCGGATTGCCGGAGAACCCGGCGGGGGCTGCGAGCCAGACAAATTCGACGCCCTCTTCTTCGGCGTTTTGCACTTCGCGCTGGCTGCCCGGCATGTTGGCGCGGTCGCGGCGATAGAGGCATTTGACGCTGGTGGCGCCCTGCCGGATCGCGGTGCGCACGCAGTCCATTGCGGTGTCACCGCCGCCGATCACGACGACGCGCTTGCCGCTGGCATTAAGCGTGCCGTCCTCGAACTCGGGCACATCATCGCCGAAGCTTTTCTTGTTCGACGCGGTCAGGAAGTCGATGGCGCGCACGATCCCGGCGGCATCGGCGCCCTCATTCGTAAGCTCGCGCGTTTTATAGACGCCCGCCGCGATCAGGACCGCATCATGCTTGCCGCGGATCGCGTCAAAGGAGATGTCGGTGCCGACATTGCAGTTGAGCACAAACTCGACGCCGCCATCTTCCAGCTGCTTCACGCGCTGCATGACGATGTCCTTTTCCAGCTTGAAGCCGGGGATACCGTAGGTCAGCAGACCGCCCGCGCGGTCATACCGGTCATAGACAGTGACCTGAACGCCTGCCCGACGCAGCACGTCAGCGGCCGACAGCCCGCCGGGGCCCGCGCCGATGATGGCCACGCTTTCGGCCCGGTCGGTCGCCGGTTTGATCGGCTTGACCCAGCCCATGTCGAAGGCGGTGTCGGTGATGTATTTCTCGACGGCGCCGATGGTGACCGTGCCATGACCCGATTGCTCGATCACGCAATTGCCTTCGCACAGCCGGTCCTGCGGGCAGATGCGACCGCAGATCTCGGGGAAGGTATTGGTGGCTTGGCTGATCTCATAGGCCTCTTGAAGGCGGCCTTCGGCTGTCAGACGCAGCCAGTCGGGGATGTTGTTGTGCAGCGGGCAATGCGACTGGCAATAGGGCACGCCACATTGGCTGCAGCGGCCGGATTGTTCGGCTGCTTTCTCGGCGGCAAATTCGCGATAGATTTCACCGAAGTCATGCGAGCGGACGTCCGCATCACGCTTCTGAGGCATCTCTTTCGCCGTCTTGACGAATTTGAGCATCGGTTGCTTGGCCATCACGGTGCCTCCCTTGGAACAAAGTGGGTATGCTTTGCTACACCGCTTCACGGAGCAATAAAAGTAAGCTGTGCTGACCTATTTATGAATTTTCGGCCCTTTGTCGCGCAAAACTGAGAGAAAATCCGCGAAATTAGGTCAGCTATGTTTACTATATGGCAAAATGAGCGTGCATATCAGGGCTATAAGCAGGGCCGCGCTGGTGATTCGCGGTCCTCAACTCACCACGCCAGCTGCCGCTAGGAGCAGCAAAGCGCCGCCAAACAGGATCCGGTAGATCGCAAAGGCGGTGAAACGGTGGGTCTGGATGAAGCCGAGCAGCCATTTCACCGCGACGAATGCCGTGATGGTCGAGACCACAAAACCGATCCCGAGAGACAGCCAGTCCTCCGAATGGGCGCCGCCGCTCGTGACCTGCTTGAGCAGTTCGTAGCCGCTGGCGGCATACATCGTGGGAATGCCGACGAGAAAGGCAAACTCGGTCGCGGCGCGTCGGTTCGACGTGCCCAGCAGCATCGCGATGAAGATCGTGCTGGCCGAGCGCGAGGTGCCGGGAAACACCCCGGCGATGATCTGTGCGATCCCGACTGCGATTGCGACGCGCCAAAGAATGACGCTGCGATCAGGTTGACGTTCGGCGAGGCGTTCCGCCCCGATCATCCAGAATCCGCCGATCACCAGCGCCCAGGCGATGGGCTGGATCGTGGTCGGCAGCTCGAAGCCGAGTTTCTTGACGACCAGCCCAAGAACGGCGGTGATCAGGAAGGCCACGGCCAGCTTGGCAAGGTAGTCGCGATTCTCAGGGTCGCGCCAATGCGTGAACAGCTCGATGAGCCGACCCCAATAGATCAGGGTCACGGCCAGAATAGCGCCCGCCTGAATGACGATATTATAGGTGTCCGAACGCGCGCCCAGCCAATGCTCGGCCACAAGCAGGTGCCCCGTGCTGGAAATCGGAAGAAACTCGGTGATACCCTCGATCACGCCGAGCAAGACATCGTTGAAGTAATTCAAGATGATCCGCCTTTTTCAGAGAGCCAGAACAGGTAGGTTCAGATGGATTTGCGCAGGTTCTTGGCCGAGGCCTTGATCGCGTCGTACTGACCGCCGGGACGGAAGCGCCACAGGTAGCCGGGCAGAACGGCCTCCATTGCGGTGGGCTGAATGCCCAGATCCGCAAAGCCCTTGGCGTCGGGGGCCACAACATTATCGGCGCTCAGCGATTTCACCTGATCGCGGGTGAGCGTGCGATTCACGAACAGCCCGCCCGTTACGGCCTGCATCAGATCGAAGACCCCGGCCAAAATGCCCGCCATCCAAAATGGCAGCGAGACTACGAACCGGCGACGGTTGATCGACTCGAGCATCTCGGTGATCAGGGTGCGGAAGCTCTCGGTATCGGGACCGCCAAGCTCATAAATGCCGGGAGCCACTTTGCCGTTCACGCCCATGACTGCGGCCTTGGCAACGTCATCGACATAAACCGGCTGGAATTTCGTCTTGCCGCCAGTGATCGGCAGGACCGGCGTCAGCCGCGTCATCGCGGCGAATTTGTTGAAGAAGCCGTCCTCATTGCCGAAAATGACCGAGGGGCGGAGGATCACGGCGTTCGGATAGGCGTCGAGCACGGCTTTCTCGCCGGCGGCCTTGGTGCGGGCGTACTCGCTGTCGCTCTCGGGATCGGCGCCGATGGCCGAGATCTGAACCAGTTGGCCGATTCCCTGCTCGGCGGCGAGTCGCGCCACGCGCGCCGCGCCTTCGGTCTGGACCGCGCCGAACTTGTTCTTGCCCTCATTGACGAGAATACCCACGCAATTCACGACCGCGTCGGCGCCCTGCATCGCGGCGCGCACGCTATCTTCGTCGCGGATGTTGCACAGGATCGGCTCTACCTGACCGACGGCACCGTAGGGTTTGACGAACAAAGCTTCGTTCGGGCGGCGCACGGCCACGCGAATGCGCCAGCCTTCCTTGGCCAACCTGCGGGCTATGTAGCGCCCCACAAAGCCAGAACCGCCATAGATCGTGACCAGCTTGGACATGCGCACAAGTCCTTCCTTAGAAAGAATTCCCTTTCTGATTAGCGTCTCACACACACAGGAACAAGGCCAAAGCCACATCACAGGCAAGTGTCGGCAAAATTCGTGCGAAGCCCCGTTGACAGTGCTTGTGGCGCTCTGTAAATCGCCCCCACGACACCTGCCCAGGTGGCGGAATTGGTAGACGCGCACGGTTCAGGTCCGTGTGCCGCAAGGCGTGGAGGTTCGAGTCCTCTCCTGGGCACCATTCTTTCCGAAGAATGTCACGTGTTCGTTCATTGTTTTCCCTTTGGCCTCCTTTTGGTCATGTTTTGGAAGATCACGGGAAGTCCGTAACCCAATCTTTGCCAACCCAGATACGATGTGTTTACTATTCTGGGTATGGCGACGATTCTTAAAACGGCTCACGGTTGGCAGGCGCAAGTTGCGCGGCGCATAGACGGCAAGGCCGTCCGCAAGGCCAAGACATTTAAGACCAAGCGTGACGCTCAGGTGTGGGCGCGTGAATTTGAGGTTGGCATTTCCGCAGGAACCGCCAGCAGCGACACCTTGCGACAGGTATTTGACCGCTACGCCCTTGAGCGATCCAAGGGTAAGAAAGGCGAGCGTTGGGAAGTGATCCGACTCAATCGGTTTGCCGTCGATCTGGTTAACGGCAAGCCATTGGGTGAATACGTCATTGGCGATGTGACAACCGCAGATCTGGTCGCATGGCGCGATATGCGCCTTGGTCTCGTAAAGCCCGCCAGTGTGTCGCGTGAAATGAACCTGCTTAAGCATGTCTTCGCCACCGCTACGAAAGAGTGGGGATTGCTGCGCATCAATCCGATGGAAGATGTGAGACGCCCCGCCCGTGCCAAGCGCAGAAAGCGCCGGATCTACCAAGATGAAATTGACAAGATGTTTGAGGCGCTGGACCTTGCTTGCGAACCTTGGGTCACCGAAAAGCAGATCACGGGCGCGATGTTCTTGTTTGCTATCGAAACGGCCATGCGGTCCGGGGAAATTCGTGACATTACCAACAGGCACGTCAGCGGCAACGTGATCCACTTGCCAGAGACAAAGAACGACCATGCCCGCGATGTTCCGCTTACCACGCGAGCGCTTGAAATTCTTGAGGCGGTCAGAGGCAACAAAACCGAACCCGATCAGCATCCGTTCGATATTGACGCAGAGAGCCGCGACAGCGTTTTCCGCGCCGCCGCCAAACGTGCTAAGATTGAGAACCTGCATTTCCATGATACGCGGCATGAGGCTATCACCCGCTTGGCGAAGCGGTTTGAAATCCTCGATCTGGCGCGCGTTACTGGTCATAAGAACCTTAATGAGTTACTGACATATTACGAAGCATCGGGCGAAGAATTGGCCGAGCGGCTCAATTCATCGACTTCCAAGGATGAAACCAAGTAGGGCGAACCATCGCCGCCAGAGACACGGGTAAAGCGTCCCTCCCTGATCCAGTTGCGGATTGTCTTTTCCGACTTTCTGAGACGGGCCGCGACGGTTGCGACCGGCAACCATGCCTCAGGTCCCTTTGACGCGACAAGCGCCTCAGAAATGGCGCTGTGAATAAGCGCCTTGAGTTCGTCAGGGGATATGACAACCACTTGGTTCACTTGGTCGCCCTCATGAATTTAGTCATTTCCGCGACCCCATTTAGCGCCGGTCCGTAGAGTGTTCTGCGGATCTCCATCCGTGTGGGGTCGATATGCTGACAGTCATTCCCGAAAGTCAGTCGAATTGCGTTATGGCCGGGGCCTTCGCGCCGATAGCCATCAGCAGAAACTCCAGCGGCTTTTTCGTGAAGTGTAATTTCCGCCGACAGGAAGTCGCCCTGTTCGATTAGCTCGATCTTATCGAAGCTGTTAAAATCATGCTCAGGGGAGTGAGCGACGAAAAGCATGATAAGCGCCCACGCAAGCGCAGCCCCATCAGGACGCTGCATTCCGCGCATCCCCAAAGAAAAGCCCTCTAGAACGTCATTCACATCATCTGGAAGATTGTTCGGATAGAACGGGCCTCTCCAGCCAGCTACATCATTTGCGTCAATCTCGATCCCAACGAGACCCAATGACATAATTTCTTCAACCGATTCTTTGATTTTTGACGGCGCGGCGCTGGACAAAGCGCAGAAAACTAACGCAGCAAAATCAGCCAAGATCAGATCTGGTGCGTTTCCTCCGCGCTTACCTTTGGTGAAAAGGCCCTGATCGCGCCCCTTAACGATAAGCGAGTGCGCGCGCCCCTCGTCTCCAAGGGTTCTTTCTAGCCAATTTCTGCCGTCTGTTAGTTTTGCCATGCTCACATAAATACCAGCGGTTCTTTTTGTGGTCAAGCATAAAAACCGCCAGTGTATTTGATGGAAAAGTTTAGGCGTCCGTCTCGTGATCTCTCCTTCACGCGAAGAAAGCAGGGCCAAGGCTGCATCGCGCAGCTTTGGCCCCCTGATCGGCCCCGCTTCCAACGTGCCGATCCTGCACCGCGCCCCATTGGAGGCTCCCGAGGGAGAAAAGGAGGCCGTGCCATGTCGGGGTTTTCGCCATGAAGGCGGGCACTCACCGACTAATCCCAGACGCTTCGCGGTGCCTGACCCGCTAGGCGCGTCCTCGCCCTAACCTTGTCGCGCCACCTCATAGCTATCGCGAATCATTCGGCGCACATCGCCTAAGAAAATCCAATCCAGCGATGCGCCATAGCGAACACAGAAATTAAGCAGTTCTGGCGCAGGCGCTCCATCCTCGGACAAGAGGCGCGAAGGGGGATGAACCCCGATAGTATCCGCGTAAAACTGCATCCGTGCTTCGGCTTCGGTATAGTCTTTATTCATCGTTCATTCTCCAAATTTAACAAATCACGCCGCCCCGTCATTCTGGCCCCAGTTCACCAGCTTCAACGCTTGGTCAGGATCAACGCCCGCCTCTTTCGCCGCAGCCAAGGCTTGCACAACGCCAACCGCAGCCCTTGCGCGCCCGCCTGAATCATACGCCTGCAAGGGGCGTAATGTGTCGATCATAACCTCTTGGCCTAGCTTTTCGGTCGCTTCCTCAGCCATCCCCATCGCCACCGGCTGCAAGTGCCATTGAGCGAAATTTCTCTGAATTTCTCTAATTGCAGGCCCCGTGGTCGCCTTGTTATTGAGGCCGGGAAGGATGCCAAACGCCGCGTTGATTTGGTCGCGCGCCTTGTCCAGCGTCTCGCCCATCTGCGCCTTGGATAGATCGGGGGTGAGGTCATTGGCCCGCCAATCCTGCATTGGCGCAGGTCCACCCGCCGCCTGCACTTGGACGCTTTCGCGCACTAGCACCTTGCCGCGTGATCCACGAAAGCCCCGCGCAATGTCTGCAAGGTCGGTTTCCGGCGTCTCAGGCATTGGCACGATTGAGGAACCTAGAGGCGCATCGCCGTAAACATCGCACAAGGCCCGCTCAATGGTTTCCAGCAGATCCGCCGACAAGCTGGCGCGCTTCAAGGGAGCCGTGCCAAGCCAAGGCTGGCTTGCATCTGCACCGATACGGAAATGCAGCACCTCGCCCGCAAGCGCGGTCATTGTCTTGCCACCGCCTGCATCTGGCAGGGTCAGGCGATAGGCGACAGGCCGGGAAAGCCGGGTTGATAAATCCCAATCAGCGACAGGCAAAAGCGCGTCTTCTGTGATATAGAAAAGCGCCTCGCCCCGTAGCGCCAGCATTCGCCCAGCGATTGCCAGCGAACGCCGGTTTAGAAGGTCGGTGCCTTCAACGTCAGCAAGGCTTAGGCCATTTTCCCAGAGCGTCACCGCCCCTTGAACGGTCGCCGTGAGTTCGGCCCGCCCGGTTGTGCCGGTGATGTATCCGGCGCGGGCTTGGATCATCTGCGCCGTGTAGGTCGATGCCGCCCGCGTTTCGGTCTTGCGTTTGAAAGGCCACATTATTTCTGCCTCCGATATGG
>NZ_JHEH01000020.1 GCF_000715505.1 Thioclava dalianensis | reverse complement strand
TACTATTCTGCCCCCTCCGGCATCAGACCCCTTGGTGATGATGCCGCCGACGCGCGGCACGATATCGGCCTGCTGATAGGCGACCGCGCGGCCCGGAAGGGTGACGACACGCGGCACCGCCTGCCGGTTCAGCGTGATCACACCCACGGGCACGGCCGGTGGCGGCCCGCCTTTCTGGCTCGCCTGTTGCGCGCTTGCGCCGTCCGTCAGCAAAGCCGCTCCAAGAATGGCGCAGGCTAAGCCAAACACTCTTTTTGCGCGAGTCTCCATCACCATGTTGGCCTCTTCCTTATAAGCGCGATTGTGACGGCCCGGCCTCATGGTCTGGACCATAGAGCTGCGCCTTGACTACGCGGGAACTTGAATGAAATTGCACAGAACGTAAAGATTGCACACCATGCAAGTTATTGTGATCTTCTGTGTGCAAACTTATACGGCACGGGCCAACTCTTGCCTTGCCGACGTGCGGGCCTCATGCATGATCGATCCAAGGAGGAGAAAAATGAAAATGGCGACGTGTTCGCTGCGTGAGCGCCGTCGGCGCGAAACCAGCCGAGAAATCCAAAAAACTGCGATCGAACTGGCACTGGACCTTGGGCTGGACGAGGTGACGACGGACATGATCAGTCAGCGCGCGGGGATAAGCGCACGTACTTTCTTCAACTACTACCCGAACAAGATTGCCGCGATCGCGGGCGATCCGCCGCGCTTCGAGGGCGATTATGTCGAGATATTCCTGTCTGGCGCCGGGCCGCTCACCGAAGATCTGAAGATCTTCCTGAGCGCACACCTGCGTCAGGTCACCTTCCATCCCGCGATGATGGACAAATTCACCCAGCTTCTGCGGCAGGAGCCGAAGGTGCGCGACCTGCATGACATCGGTCTCGACGGGCTGCGCAAGGATCTGGCGCGGATCATCGAAAGCCGGCTTCCGTCGCCCGGGGTGCTGACGGGCCAATTCCTAGCTCAGGTACTGATTGGTTTCATAAAGATTCTGATCGAGGACTGGTCCGCGCATCCCGAAGACTCATTGGAACAGCGTCTCGAAAACCGCTGGCCGCAGTTCCTCGCGGCGCTGAAAGCGATCACTACGTGAGCCGACGCGCGAAAGCCTGAACATCGTGCCCGCACTCCCTACCAAGACGTCATCCATATTCTGGACAGCGTCCTGTCGGCGTCTCGGGGCAATTGAGCCTAGGATCGGACGCCGCCCATTCTCGAATGAAAGTGTAGCGACGCGCCTGCGATGCGCGTGTCGGTTCAGTCGTGGGCACGGACCGGTTTGACGGCATGGCCGCCACCTTGAAAGCGCGTATCGGGAGCCTCCGGGTCGGGATGCGGCAGTCGCGCTTCGACCTTGGCACGAAAGCGCGCTGCGTTGTCGCGCGGCTTCCAGCCCAACGCCTCGGACGGCGTGTTGTCCCACCACACGCCGTCATTGTTCGAAACGCCCCAGATCACCGGGCAGCCCAGATCCCGGACGGCGAACACCCGTCGCACGAGGGACGCCAAGTCATCATAAGAAAGCCATGTGGACAGCATGCGGCGACTGTCAGGCTCCGGGAAACATGAGCCAATCCGAACAATCGCAGTCTCTTGATTGTATTTATCATAATACATTCGCGCCAGTGCCTCGCCGTAGCATTTCGACACGCCGTACAGGCTGTCGGGACGCAAGGGGACATCGGGCTGAAGGGTCTGGCCCGGCGGGTAAAAGCCGATCGTGTGATTGGAGCTGGCAAACAGGATGCGCGGCTGACCAGCCTTGTGTGCAGCGTCATATATATTGAAGACCCCACGGATATTCGCCTCGAGGATAGCGTCGAAGCTTTTCTCGACCGAAATACCCCCGAGATGCAGAATTCCATCGCAGCCTTGAACCAGATCAACCACCGCCGCGTGATCGGCGAGATCGCAAGGAACGAAGTGTTCGTGTTCGGTGAGATCAATGACATCGGCGAGATCACTAAGTCGCACTTCATTCGCCAAGCCGCACAAGCGCGGACGCAGTGCACGCCCTAGCGCCCCTGCGGCCCCGGTGATCAGCAATCGGTTCAGTGTCATAGTGGATCTCCTCTTTACAGAATCCTGTCATACTTATTTTCGTCGCTGTCAATGTTTTGTCGTGATCCAAATTCTCACTTTTCGTCACCAACCGCAGTGTTGAATGCCTGTATCTATGTATTTTTAACTGAATAATCGAGCTTTGCGGAAATGGGCCGGATTGTCCGTGTTGCGGGGCTTCACGTCCGGGGGAGCTGCGCTGTCTTGACATGTCGTACAAATAGTCAGACAAAACTGCCATTACTCAGGAGACGCAATCATGACGCCAGACCATCTCAAGGCAAAGCTCGGCTCGGGCCTTCTGTCCTTCCCTGTGACGCATTTCGATACCGAAGGTAAATTCGCGCAGGATAGCTATCGCCGCCATATCGACTGGCTGGCGGGCTACAAGGCGCCGGCGTTGTTTGCGGCAGGTGGAACGGGCGAGTTTTTCTCGCTTCTGCCGAATGAAGTGCCTGAGATCGTGCGTGCCGCGAAGGAAAGCGCTGGTGATACGGCTATTGTGTCGGGTTGTGGTTATGGCACAGAAATCGCCATCTCGATCGCTCGCGAAACAGAAAAGATCGGCGCTGACGGCATCCTGATCCTGCCGCACTATCTGATCGACGCGCCGCAGGAGGGCTTGTATGCGCATATCAAGGCGATCTGTGAGGCTGTCGATTTTGGCGTGATGATCTACAATCGCGACAATTGTCAGTTCGACGTCGATACTGTCGCAAGGTTGTGTGATGACTGCCCCAACCTCATAGGGTTTAAAGACGGTTCAGGCGATATTGGCAAGATGCGCCAGATCTCGGCCAAAATTGGCGACCGGTTGGTGTATCTGGGTGGCATGCCAACGGCGGAACTGTTTGCCGAGGCATATTTGAGCGTGGGGTTCACCACCTATTCCTCGGCCGTGTTTAATTTCGTGCCGGCGCTCGCTACGCGGTTCTACACGGCATTGCGCAGCGGTGATCGGGCAACTTGCGAGACGATCCTGAATGAATTTTTCTTTCCGTTCATGGAGCTTCGCTCACGCCGCAAGGGCTACGCCGTGTCGGCGATCAAGGCCGGGGTACGTCTGGTGGGGTTCGACGCTGGTGCGGTGCGTTCGCCACTTCAGGACCTGACACCGGAAGAAGACGCAATTTTGCATGCGCTCATCGAGAAGTCCGCCTGATCCGAGTGTACTCGGCCTTTTGAGGAGCGAGAGAGCGTTGAAGATTGCCGATATCCGCACGCATTTTCTGGAACACCGGCTAGAGACGGCCTTTGAGAGCGCTTCTATGCGTTTCGATCGGCGGCTGCATCTGTTGGTGGAGGTGATTTGTGACGATGGTACGGTCGGTTGGGGGGAGTGCCTTGGCCCGCCGCTCCCAAACGCGGCGGTTGTGGAAGCGTATCGCGATCTCCTTCTGGGCTCCGATCCGCTCGAAACCGAGAGAGCTTGGGCTCTTTGCTACAATGCGCTCCGTGATCAAGGGCAGCGCGGACTGACGATCACGGCGCTTTCGGGCATCGATATCGCTCTATGGGATATCAAGGGCAAGCATTTTGGCGTGCCAGTCTCCACCCTTCTGGGCGGGCGGTTTCGGGATCGCGTCGAGGCCTATGCGACCGGTAGCTTCCGGCGCGACGGGGTCGACCGGGTGCGGGACAATGAGGCGGAGATGGCCGGACACGCGGCCGCAGGGTTCAGGCGAATGAAGCTCAAGATCGGCTTTGATCTGGCTGAGGATCTGCGGGTGATCGCCGCTGTGCGCGAGGCAATCGGTCCCGATCGAATGCTTATGATCGACGCCAATCATGGCTACACTGTCGGCGAGGCCATTCGCCTTGGGCAGCAGGCCGAACGCTACGATATCGACTGGTTCGAAGAGCCCGTGGTGCCCGAGCAGTTGGACGCCTATCTGGCGGTTAAAGCTCAACAGCCGATCCCGTTGGCGGCGGGAGAAACCTGGCACACCCGCTGGGGATTTCACGCGCCGATGCAGCGACGTTGTGTGGAGATCGTGCAGCCCGATCTTTGCGGCATGGGCGGCTTCACCGAGGCCAGACGGGTCGCAGACATGGCCTCTCTCTACGGCATTCGCGTCGTCCCGCATATCTGGGGCACGGCGGTGCAACTCGCGGCAGCTCTGCAGTTCATGGCGGCGATGGTTCCAGATCCTATGCGCAGAGCTTCCGTAGCCCCGATCATGGAATTCGATCGGACCGAGAATCCGTTTAGGCAGGCCGTGGTCACCCAGTCCATCGAGCATGAGAATGGCTGGGTGCGCGTGCCCGACGGTCCCGGTCTGGGCATAGAGATTGACCGTGCTGCGCTGAGCGCATTTGCACCGAAGATGACGATATGATCGCGGTTTGGAGTGCGACGCAGCGGTTCGTGCGCGATCGCGAACCTTAGCCGCGTTGCAGCATTCGATACCGGGCCTGACTGCCCTTCAGATGCGCGCGCATGGCCGCCCGCGCCTTGTCCTCATCGCGGTCCAAAATAGCATGAACAATCGCCTCGTGCTCCTTGCGCAGCATTTGCAGATACTCCGGCGGAGCGTCCTTGCGGGTGGTCTTGAGCCCGTGGCGTGGGATCATGCTGGCGCCGAACATGTGCAGAATCTCCGCGAAGCGCGGATTATTTGTAGCCTCGGCGATGCTTAGATGCAGTTCGAAATCGATTTGATGGTCGAGCCCACCAGTCTCGACCGCTGCGTTGAATGCATGCAACGCGCTGAGGATCGCTTCTTCCTGAACCGGCGAACGACGTTGAGCAGCCAGGCCTGCGGCCTCTACTTCTACTGCGGCGCGCAATTCCAGCAACTCGATCACCGACGACAGCCGCGCGGGATCAATCACACGGAAACCGCTGACAGGTCGTGGCTTCGGCTCCACCACGAACACACCAGCCCCGCGTTGGGGATCCACTAGGCCATCGGAGCGAAGCGCCGCAATCGCTTCGCGCACAACCGTACGCGACACTCCGAACTCCTCGGTCAGCCTCGCCTCGCTCGGCAACCGATCGCCGGGCGTATATTGTTTCATGGCGATTTGGTCACGTAGCTTTTCCAAAACGTCTTGCACCAACGTGCGGCCTTTAGGTGGCGCTTCGGTCATGCGTGATCTCCTGTGAGAGTAAGGGCCGGTGCGAATGAGGCGCGAGATATCGCATCCCTTTCTCGGAACCTATCATGCAGCTTTAGGTCTGGAAAGGCGTTTGCTTGGTTTTGCTATATGTGTTTGGGCGTGACGCAGCCCGCCCTGCGCGGGTTTGTGCACGGCGTCAACGGGTTGTTGACTTAGTGTCATACAGGTTTCGATTACTGGGCGGTGAGGTGGTTGCCGCGAAGAGCTCCTGCCTCGCCCTCAATGCCGGTATGCGGATACTGACGGCGGCCATGTGGGCGCGCGACGGAGATCGGCGGGAGCTTCTGGCTCCGCCGAAACCGAATGTAGAGGGACGCTTTGGAATGGCACCCTTTGCCAACAGGATCCGTGCCAAGCGTTTTCGGCGGCCCGGGATGGGCCTCCTCTAGACAGATCAACCAGCCAGAGAGAAATTTCGCGACGCACCAAGTTCGCGGGGCTTTCTGTCGAAAACAGAAACTTAGCGTGTTGATTTTAAGGGTTTTCTCTAAGTATCGAGGCTGTTGACTGATCTCGGAGGCTGCACGCCACTTCTGATCGATTTGCGCCGACGGTCACTGGTGCGGCGCCCTCAGTTCCGATTTGACCGGTCGCGAGGGCAGCCGTTTGATATGATGCATCACTCTTATTTCTCTCGCGATTTTCGGGTTCAGGCGATGTTGTTGGTCGCGCAAGTTGCGTCGCTGGGGATGTCGCTTATGGAAACCTGCTCGCAGTCTGCCCTGCCAGACGCCAGCAATGTCTCGGATCTGAAACAGCCTGATCGGCTCTTGTCCCGCTTGCAAGTTGCTCCCGTGCGTCTTTGTTGGTCCGATCAGCAGGTGTTCGTATCTGCAGGGGCGCTGGATAGGCGCTTCGTTATCTGCATGCCCACGCGCGCGATCACGTCTAGTTTTCCTGCGTCGAGCCGTTAGCCAGGCACCAAATGCGAGTCGTCACAGGCAAACTCCATCGAACAAACCACTAAAAAGACTCGATCTTGGAGAAAAACTTGGCGAATTTCCGTTGCTCCAGCGGGGAAATTTACGGCAAACGACCAAAGAAATCATACAAATTGCGTTTTTATCCTATAAATAAGTTGAACCGAACGCTCCGTCAGGCTAGCGTCGTGCGATAATGCCGGGAGGCTTCGGGTTTTTCGACCGCAGGAAGAGACTTTCAAGGGAGGATCAGATGAAATCCAAATTCGGACAACTGTTGCTGGGTGGCTGCCTTGCGGTTGCCGTGGCGCTGCCGGCCTCAGCCGAGACCATCACCGTCTGGAGTCGCCAGACCGATCAGTCGATCAGCGTTCTAAAAGCTATCACCGATGCCTTTACAAAGGAGACAGGTATCAAGGTGGAGACCTTCAACAGCGGTATCGACTTCGAACAGCGCTTGGCGCGCGCTGCCGCGGCGCGCCAACTCCCCGATGTCGTTATCAACGACTCGTCACAGGTTGGCAGCATGCGGCAGATGGGGATCCTAGATCCGATCGATCGCACCAAACTGGCCGGTTGGAAGGACGTCTCGGACATCGCTTGGCAGAGCGCGCAGGATGGTCAAGGCAAATATTACGCTGTGCCGATTTCGGCACAGGCCTTTGCGCTGTTCGTACGCAAGGACTGGCGCGAGAAGCTCGGCCTGCCGGTCCCGAAGACCTGGGACGACATGCGCAAATTGGCCGAAGCCTTCACCCATGATGACCCCGACGGCAACGGCAAGGCCGACACCTTCGGGCTGGCGATCCCGGCCTCGACCACGCGTGGCTACGCGAGCTGGTATATGAGCCATTTTCTCTGGCAGGCTGGTGGCGGCTACCTGAAGAAGACCAAGGACGGCTTTCTGCCAATTCTGAACACTCCCGAAGACGCCAAGGCGCTGAGCTTCGTGCGCGGGTTGATCTGCGATGGGCTGGCACAGCCGGGCGCGGTGAACGCCACGACCGGCGACACGCTTCCGACATTCCGTTCGGGGCAAACCGGGATGCTGATCGACGGACCATACGATCTGGGCCAGATTGCCAAGGAGCCTGGTTTGGATAAGACCGAGGTCGATATGCTGCCGGCCGGACCGAGCGGTGTTGCCGCCTTGGCAGAGGGCACCAGCGCCTACATGCTGAAAGGCACCACGGACAAGGCCGCTGTCATGAAGTTCCTCGATTTCCTGATCTCGCCCGAGGGGCAGAAGATCGGGATGAACGTCGGTTCGGATGTCACACCTTTGGTGCGCCTGCCGGTGAACACGACAATGGATGTGCTGAAGATCCGCAAAGATCCGCGCTGGAAAGTCTATCAGGATACGTTCTTGAACTACGGTCACTACATGCCGGCTGTGCCTGACTGGACGTCGATCCGTCTGCTGACCGGCGATGGTTTCAACGCGATCCTGTCGCAGTGTCAGTCCGACATTCCCGCGCAACTGGCCGACCTGAATACGAAAGTTGCAGCCGAGCTGAAGAAGCAGGGCGTGCTCGACCCGTCGTACAAGGAATGAGCGTGGGTTGATGCCGCTTCGATGCGTCGCCGGGTTTTGCGGCGCATCACCTGCCCCTTACCTGTTCCCAAGAGGACAATTATGACCGAGACGCAGCCGTCCGCGCATTCCAACGGTCCCGCTCCCCGCAAACGCAGTACCCGGTCTCCGGCCTTGCGTCGGCTGGGCAGGGGCGTGATGCCATGGCTCTATCTTATGCCGGCGCTGATTGTGTTCACCTGGTTCAAGTTCTACCCGATGATCTCAGGCTTCCTCATGTCGTTCTATGAGGTTAAGTTTTACGATCCCAGCGTCTGGGTCGGCTTAGATAACTATCGTGCGATTTTGCACGACAGCGCCCTGCTCGTCGCGACTTGGCACACCATCATCTATGTGATTGCGGAAACGATCGGCGCAGCGGTTCTGGCCTTCTTTCTGGCATTGGCGCTTGAAGGGCCGGCGCGTCACGTGCGCATCATTCGCACCGCAATCTTCGTACCGGCGATCACCAGCGTGGCGATTATCGCCGAGCTCTGGCGAATTCTGTTCAACTCGGCCAGTTATGGGCTGGTGAACTCGTTCATCGGTTTGTTCGGTATTCCGCCGCAGGGTTTCCTGACCGATCCGTCGCAGGCGCTGTGGGTTCTGATCCTGATGAGCATCTGGAAAAGCGCCCCATATGACATGGTGATCTTTCTGGCCGGCCTCGTCAGCATAAATCGCGAGCTGTATGACGCCGCTGATGTCGATGGCGCCAGTCGGCTGCGCAAGATCTGGCACGTGACCCTGCCGGGAATTGTTCCGGCGATCTCGGTGGTGGTAATGCTGTCCTTCATTCGCGGTTTCCGTGTCTTCACCGAGGTCTATGCCACCACCGGTGGCGGTCCGGCAGGCTCGACCTCGACGATCATGACGCAGATCTACAAGGTCGGGTTCGAGCAGTTGAACTACGGTTATGCGGCAGCCGTCTCATTCTTGCTGCTTCTGTTCACCGTTTTGATGACGATTCTGCACACCGTGCTCAAGAATCGTTTCTTCGGTTGAGGGGGGAAAGAGATGAAGAAGTCACCTACCCTCAAAACCCTCCAGGTTATTGTCTACGGTCTCATCTTGCTGATTTTCGTCGGACCGTTCTGGAGCGTGTTGGTCACCGCCTTCAGCGGCACGAGTCTGAAGCCGGGCCAATTGACGCTGATTCCACAAAGCTTCACGCTGGAGAACTTCCGCATCGCCTTTTTCGACATGAAGGTGTGGCGCTACCTGTTGAACTCGCTGATCGTGGTGGGTTTCGGCACCATCGCACAGGTTCTGGTCAGCGCGCTCGCCGCCTATGCACTTGCGCGCAAAAAGTTCCGTGGCGCGGCGGTCGTCACCCTTTTGATTTTGACGACGCTTATGTTGCCTGAAGAAGTGATCGCGATCCCGCTCTATTTGGTGACGCTCAAGCCGCTGCCAATCATCAACGAGCCGATCTATAACCACTACGCCGCGATGATCTTGCCAGTGGTGGGCTGGGCCTTCTCTATTTTCATGTTGACCGAATTCATGCGCGCCGTGCCGAAAGAACTAGAGGAGGCTGCGCGCATCGACGGGGCCAACGACTGGCAGGTGTTCGGCCATGTAATTCTACCGCTGATACGGCCAGCACTTGGAACGGTTATTATCTTTGGCTTCATCATGATCTGGGACCAGTATCTGCTGCCTTTGATCGTGGTACAGGATCATAGCCTGATGACGTTGCCGGTCGCACTGGCGTCGCTGCGCGTGGATCCCACGATCACGCCAAATATCATTGTCGCCGCGACACTGATCGCGATGGCACCCAGCGTAATCATCTATCTTCTCCTTCAAAAGCACTTCAACCGTGGCCTGATGGCCGGCGCGGTCAAAGGGTAAGAGTCGGTGGCGGGAGTGTTCCTTGCCTCGCCGACAATCAACAAAGAGGTATCAAATGGGTGCGGTAACCCTCAGCAACGTCTCCAAGTCCTTCGGAGCAGTCAAGGTCATCCGAGATGTCTCGATTGAAATCGCCGAGGGAGAATTCTGTGTTCTGATCGGACCCAGCGGCTCGGGCAAATCCACCTTGCTCCGGATCATTGCCGGGCTCGAGGAGGCCACGCAGGGAAATGTCTTCATCGCCGAAAACGACGTGACCGACCTGCCTGCAAAGGAGCGCGACATCGCCATGGTGTTCCAATCCTATGCGCTCTACCCGCAGATGTCGGTGCGCGAGAATATGAACTTTGCTCTGCGACTGGCCCGTCGCCCCAAAGCCGAGATCGAGGCAAAGGTTCAGGAAGTCGCAGTGATGCTTGGTCTTGAAGAGCTGCTGGACCGGCTGCCCAAAGAGTTGTCGGGCGGCCAGCGTCAGCGCGTCGCGATGGGTCGGGCCATTGTACGCAACCCTTCGGTCTTCCTGTTCGACGAGCCGCTGTCGAACCTCGACGCCAAGCTCCGCAGTCAGGTGCGTGGCGAGATTCGTGATCTTCATCAGCGCTGGAAGACGACCTCGATCTATGTGACCCACGATCAGGTCGAGGCGATGACCATGGGTGAAAAGATCGTGGTTCTGCGTGATGGACGGGTGGAGCAAGTGGGCAGCCCGTTGGAGCTCTACGATTTTCCCGAGAGCCTTTTCGTTGCGGGCTTTATCGGATCTCCGGCGATCAACATGATCGAGGCGCGCGTCGGGGATCAGGGCCGGGCCCTGAGCCTTGCGGGCACTGCGCACGAGCTGCCCTTGCCCGAGGGCTACGATCTGCAATCTGGCCAGGAGGTGGTGATCGGCATTCGCCCGGAATATATTGACGTCGCCGATGCCCCCGATGTCGGTACCCTACCCGCAACGGTACATGCGGTGGAGAGCACAGGATCGGATACTACGGTGATCTGCCACTCGGATATGGGGCAGATCCTAGTCGCGTCCAAGGCGCGCAGTGCGTTGCGCGACGGCGATCAAGTGGCGCTGCGGGTGCGCGAGGATAAGGCTCTGATCTTCGACTGCGCCACCGAACGCCGCATTCTGCCGCGGGTCTGAGCCGATGGCCGTGTTCGAGGCGCAATGCCTTGCTCCGGTTGGGCGCGGGCTGAACGAGACCCCAGTGTGGGATCCGGCGCGGGGCGAGGTGATATGGATCGATCTGGCCGCAAATGAGTTGTTGCGTCTGCGCTGGGAGGATCGCAGGGTCACGGCGCATGCCTTGCCAGTGCGGGTAGGCGCTATTGCCTTGGCCGAGGACGGGCGGCTTGCGGCGTCGACCGCGCGCGGCTTTGCCATGCTGGATCTGACCGAGACCGGGGTGGAGATGCACCCGGTCGGCGGGCCAGGACTGGCGACCGGCTGGCGGATGAACGATGGGGCCTGCGACCGGCAGGGCCGGTTCTGGTCGGGCAGCATTGCGCCCGATACATCGGCACCTGGTGCTTTCGGCAGGCTGTATACACTGGGTCAAGGCGGCGCAGTCACCGCTCGCGCGGGACAGTTTCGTACCCAGAACGGACTGGCCTTCAGCCCAGAGGGCACCCGGCTTTATGTGTCGGATTCCAACCCGCTTTGCGCACATGTCGCAATTTGGGATCTGGATTCTGACAGCGGCGAGATCACGAATGAACGGCCCTTTGCGGATCACAGGTTTCTGGGAGGACGGCCGGACGGCGCTGCGATCGACACGGCTGGATGCTATTGGATCGCCGCGAGCGACAGCGGACGGGTGCTGCGCCTGACGCCCGAGGGAAAGCTCGATGCCGAGATCCGGCTCGATGTGCCCAACCCGACCAATCTGTGCTTTGTTGGACCAGAACTTCGCAGCGCGGTGATCACCACGCTCAAGGCTGATGGGCGAGGACCGGGCGGAGACCTCTATGTCGTCGAGCTGCCGATGCAGGGGCTGGCCGAGCCGTGCTATCGGCTCTGACCTTTCCGAAATGACGCTCTTGAACGGGAAACATTCGGGGGCCCGGAACGCCTTCAGTTCAGATCGAGCCCCAGTTCGGCCAGAGCACGGGCCTGATACGAAAGCTGCGGTACCAGCGGGAACAGTGTCGCCTGAATCGAGTGGTAGATGTCCGGCTTGCCGGTGAATTGGCGATCATCGGGAAGATTGTCAGGTCCGACCTCAGGGATCCAACCTCCCTGCATCCGATCAATGAATAAGGCGTCTGCTGTCTGCCAGAATTGAAGATATTGCGCCTCCGTGATCTCTTGCGGATCGCATTTGAGGCGCGCGGCGGCGGCCCCGATAGCCTCTGTCAATGGCCACCAGTAGCGCGACCGACGAAGTGGCGTTCCATCGGCGGCGACCGTGTAGATGAAACCGCCCAGATCCGCGTCCCACGCATCGCTCAGAGCACGGGTGTAGAGAGCCTCCGACCATAGCAGCAGGTCGGATCGGCTGCGCCCTGACAGGTCCCATGCCTGTAGAAGCAGCCGAGATAATTCGAGCGAATGGCCCGGCGTGGTCCCGGCAGGGCGGAACATCGGATTGCCCTCGTAAGTGGGATCGACCTTCCAGTCTTCGGTGAAATGCTCGGGCAGACGCCAGCCATGGCTGGCTCCGATCTTGGCGACGAAGAAGTCGACAATCGACAATGCACGGTCGAGAAATTCGCGCTCGCCGGTGGCCTCGAATGCAGTCAGGAAGGCCTCGATCGAATGCATATTGGCGTTCATGCCGCGATATTGCGAGATCGGGTCCCAATCCTGTGCATATTCCTCGCGCATGCGGCCAAGACCAGAATCCCAAAAATGGCGGTCGATTACTTCCATCACATCGGCAATCAGGGCATCCGCCTCCGGGTGCCCTGCCATCTTGGCGCTGGCCCCGGCCAAAAGCACGAAGGCATGCCCATAGGCCAACTTCTGTCCGTCCTGTACCCTGCCATCTTCATCGAAAGACCAAGCATAGCCGCCATGACGTGCATCGCGATGACAATCGCGAAGCGCAGCCATGCCGTGATCGACCATGGTCGCCCCGTCGCCCCGCCCCGCCAGCTGCCCCAAGGCGAAGGAATGCACCATGCGCGTGGTGGCGTGCAGTTCACGCGGCGCATCCTTGATCGGCGCTCCATTCATGGACTGAGGGGCAAACCCCCCACGTGAATCAAGACCGCGCGCAAAGAAGTCGAATTGCCGCTTTGCATCCTGCGTCAGATAGGCCCGATGAGCGTCTGTGCCCCAGAATGGCGCAGTTGCGGGCAGTTTGGCTGTGGTCGTCATGCGCTTTCCTGTCTGGCCTTATCTGGTGTTCCGGATTGAGGCGGCTGCGGGTCCGTTGACTTATATATCATACAAATTTCGGTTGCAATGTCCGCTTTTTACTGACCCTGCCTCAGTTGCACGTTTGTTTTGAAGAGAAAAAGCAGAATGACCAGTTGCCGCCGTTTTGACGGCAAATTCGTGCGCCGCCTTGACAATTTATCATACAACGTAGAACAAGAAGTTATACACGAGGGTCGCAGGCCCGCCCGCATAGGAGAATCGCCGATGTATCTTGGGACACAACTGCCCGCGCGCCACGACGACGACTACCGGGTTATGCGTCAGTTGGGGGTCACCCATGTTTCGGCCACGCCCGAGGGTGATTGGCGCGGCTGGGATCGCCCTCTGCTCGAAGCTTTCCGCGAAAAGATTGAAAGTTTCGGGTTGGTGCTGGACATGACCCAACTGCCGATGCCTTCACGCCGGGTCGATCACGATGTCCCCTGCCCCGAAATCCTGCTGGCCGGGCCGGATCGCGACAAGCAGATCGACGGCATTTGCCGCCTGATTGAAAATTGCGGCGCGGCGGGGATTCCGGCAGTACGTTACAACTTCAATTACATCGGCATTCCACGCACGCCGATGGAACCGGGCCGGGGAGGCTATAGCTCTGAAGCCTGGCGCACCGATCTGGCCGATCTTCAGGCCCCTGCTCCCGAGGGCGTGGGCGTTCTGGAGGAAGACGAGATCTGGGAGCGCATCGGCTATTTCCTCGCCCGTGTTGTGCCGGTTGCCGAGACGGCTCAGGTCCGGCTGGCCTGTCATCCTCATGACCCGGCGACCCCGCCCGGCTACATGGGAGTGACGCGGGTTCTGGGTACTGTTGAAGGCATGAAGCGCTTTGTGAGCCTGCATGAAAGTCCGATACACGGGCTTAACTTCTGCATCGGGACGTTGGCCGAGATGCTGGAGGACGTTCGGGAGGTGCCCGACGTCACGCGTTGGTTTGGCGAACGCGGCAAGCTGATGAACATCCATTTCCGCAATATCGTCGGCAAGCGTTATAGTTTCCGCGAGAGTTTTCCCGAAGAGGGCGATGTCGACATGCCGGCAGTGATAGATGTGCTTCGCGAAACCGCGTATAAATACATGGTGATGCCTGATCACATGCCCACCCTTTCGGGCGAGAACCAGCAACAGGTGGCCTTCTCCTATTGCTATGGCTATATCGCCGCTTTGCTGCAGACACGCTGATGGTAGGCGCGATGGAAAGGGACGTTGTCCGACAGGTCCGGATCGCCGCAGATGATGCGCCCATTACAGAGCGGGTTCAGGCGTTGCTCGACCACGATGATGCGCCACTGCATCTGGTGCTGGAGCCGGGCCTCCACCGCGCCGCCGGGCTGCGGCTGCGCTCGGATGTGACGCTGGAGATCTTGGCCGGTGCGGAACTGCATTTTCTGCCGGGCTATGATCAATATGCCGGCACCAAAGTTGCAATCGTAGCCGAGGAAAGCGACCGGGCCATGCTGTGCGCCGCCGATGCGCGCAACATTGCGCTGGTCGGGGGAGGGCAGATTTTCGGCGCGGGTAGCACCCAGTACGTGCAGGGAGAAGATGTCCAGATGGGCACGCGTCGCGCCGTGCGCTATCGACCGCGCGTCGTGGTGTTCGATGCGTGCGAAAACATTCGTATCGAGGGGCTTCATATCGAAGACGCCCCGATGTGGACAATGCATTTTGCGGCCTGCACTAGGATCCGGGTGCACGGCCTTTCCGTCGATAACGACCGGCGCATGCCGAATACCGATGGTATTGTCATCGATGGATGCCGTGACGTGGAGATCACCAACAGCGTGTTCCGCACGGCCGATGACGGGATCGTACTCAAGACGACCCGGCGCGAAGATGGTACGCTGACTGGGCCGTGCGAGGATGTGATTATCCGCGACTGCGTGATCGAAAGCCGATCCTGCGCCATAAAGCTGGGCACCGAGAGCTTTTCGGCCTTTCGGCGCATCACCTGCGAGCGGGTGGATATCGAGAAGTCGAACCGCGGGTTGGGAATCCTGTCGCGCGATGGTGGCGTGGTCGAAGATATTCGCTTTGCCCAGATCACGCTGGACTGCCACGAGACGCCCGAAGGCTTCTGGGGATCGGGCGAAGCGGTGACCATCACGGTGATCGACCGTCGCCCGGAGGAAGGCCCGGCCGGATCTGTGCGCGGCGTTGTGATCGAGGATGTCCACGGAAAAATGGAGGGCGCGTTGTGCTTCGTTTCCGCGCGCGCCGACGGAATTTCCGATCTAACCCTTCGCCGAGTGACGCTCGAGCAGGTCCGCGGGGTATTGGGAACCGCTGCGAAATATGACCTTCGCCCGACAGAGGCCGACCGCTTCGACCGCTTTCCGCTGGGCGATGGCAATGCCGGACGGGTGGGCGGCTGGTGCTATGATGCGCAGGGGCGGATTATAGGATTGATCGACTATCCCGGCGGCATGCCTGGGCTATATATCCGTGGCGTGCGCGACCTGAAGACTGAGGCGTTGAGCATCATCCGTCCCGATCCGTTGCCGCCTGAGTTTAACGTGCAGCTCGTGGTGACCGAAGAGGCCGACGGGCTCGTTTGACGCTCCGGCGTCTTGCGCAACGATCTAGCCATCGATGGTATCGCAGCCCTGCCCGCGCCGTGTAAACCGAAGCGACCCCGATCAACGAGAGATCACGCAGCCTTGACCGATTGGCTGAGTGCTACCCAAACTGCGCCCCGCGAGGTAGTGCGACCCTTCCAATGATGGCAGATCGAGGCGGCCCGGGCGGTACTAAAGCCGCATCTCGGAATTCAATTTTTCCACAAGTCTCGAAAGTTTTCAGTTGCTTTGCATTTGCTAAAAGCGAATCCTCTGTCACACGACTTACATAGTTTAACAGTAACGGATCGGTTGCTTGAAATCCGTCTCGGACGGAATTTGGCCTGACCCGAAGCAAGATCGATCAACGCTAAGGGTGCGAAAAGCATCTTTGGGCACTCACTCGGCGGCAGAGCTGACTTTGTGTCCAACACATAACCAGGGAGAGAACTTGATATGACGTCCAAACTCCGACTTGCCTTGGGCGCAAGCGTGGTGGCGTTTGCTGCCAGCGTGAGCGTCGCTTCGGCCGACAATCTCGACGATCTTTATGCGGCTGCAAAGAAAGAGGGCACGCTGACCACGATCGCCCTGCCCCATTCGTGGTGCAACTATTCGGGCGTGATCGAGGGCTTCAAGGCCAAGTATCCGGGCATCACCGTGAACGAGCTGAACCCCGATGCGGGTTCTGCCGATGAGATCGAGGCGATCCGCGCCAACAAAGACAACAAGGGCCCGCAGGCGCCCGACGTGATCGATGTGGGCCTCTCCTTCGGCCCCGCCGCCAAGAAAGACGGGCTGATCCAGCCCTATAAGGTCGCGACCTGGGACACGATCCCCGATAGCGCCAAGGATGCCGACGGCTACTGGTATGGCGATTATTACGGCGTGCTGTCTTTCGCGGTGAACAAGGATCTCGTGGACAACGTGCCCACCGACTGGTCGGACCTGCTCAAGCCGGAATATGCCAACTCGGTCGCACTTGCGGGTGACCCGCGCGCCTCCAACCAGGCGATCCTGGGTGTTCTGGCGGCAGGCGTTGCAGCCGGCGGCAAGCCTGGCAAAGAGTCGGGTGAAGCTGGCCTGAAATACTTCGCCGAGATGAATAAGAACGGCAATTTCGTGCCCGTCATCGGCAAGACCGGGACGCTTGCGCAGGGGGCCACCCCGATCGTGATCGAGTGGGACTATAACGCGCTGGCCGGGCGTGACACGCTCAAAGGCAACCCGCCTGTGGATGTTGTCGTGCCGAAATCGGGCGTTGTCGCTGGTGTCTATGTGCAGGCGATCTCGGCCTATGCCCCGCACCCGAATGCCGCAAAACTCTGGATGGAGTATCTTTACTCCGACGAGGGTCAGCTGGGCTGGCTGAAAGGCTATTGCCACCCGATCCGCTTCAACGACCTCGCCAAGAACGGCAAGGTTCCGCAGGAGATGCTGGACGCGATGCCGCCCGCCGAGGGCTATGCCAAGGCGATCTTCCCGACGCTTGATGAGCAAGCTGCCAACAAAGCGGCTGTCACCTCTGGTTGGGACAGCGTCGTGGGCGCGAACGTCAACTGATATCGCCTGAATGAAGCCCCTGCGTCCCGTGCCACAAGGTACGGGGCGCGGGTTTGACTATCCGGAAAGATCCCCGATATGGCTGACGCCCCCGTTTCCCGACGCCAAGTCCCTTTGACATGGGTCGGAATGGTGCCCTTCACCGTCTTCGCCGCGCTGTTTCTGATCCTGCCCACGATGTATATCGTGGTGGGCGCCTTCAGGACGGCAGATGGCGGCTTCACCCTCACCAATCTCGCCAATCTGTTCCAACCCTCGATCCTCGCCTCTTACTGGATCTCGATCAGGATTAGCCTCGCGACTGCATTCTTTGGCTGCCTGATCGGCTTTGCGCTGGCCGCAGCCGTGACGCTGGGCGGTCTACCCAAATGGCTGCGCGGGCCGATCATGACCTTCTCGGGCGTGGCGTCGAATTTCGCGGGCGTGCCGCTGGCCTTCGCCTTTCTCGCGACGCTGGGTCGGCTGGGGCTTGTGACGGTTGTGCTGAAGGAGTGGTTTGGCGTCAATATCTACGCCCATGGCTTCAACCTGCTGAGCTTCTTCGGGCTGACCATCACCTATCTGTTCTTCCAGATTCCGCTGATGATCCTGATCATCACGCCCGCGCTCGACGGGCTCAAGCGCGAGTGGAAAGAGGCCGCCTCTATCCTCGGGGCAACCGGCTTTCAATATTGGCGCATCGTGGCGCTGCCGATCCTGTGGCCCTCGCTGCTGGGCACGCTGGCGCTTCTCTTTGCCAATAGTTTCGGAGCGGTCGCCACGGCCTATGCGCTGACCGGATCGTCCCTGTCGATCGTTCCGATCATGTTGTATGCGCAGATCCGCGGGGATGTGCTGCAAGATCCCCATCTGGGCTATGCCCTGGCCTTCGGGATGATCGTGATCACTGGCATTGCGAACTTTATCTACGTCTTCCTGCGGGCCCGGTCGGAGAGGTGGGTGAAATGAGAACGCAACGCATTTGGTCCATCATCGCCCTGCTTTTCGGCCTGCTCTATTTCGCGCTGCCGCTGATCGGGACGCTCGAATTCTCGCTGCGCGCACGGCGCGGGGTCTATTCGCTTGACGCCTACCGCTCGGTTCTGAGCGATCCGCAATTCCGCGAGACCTTCGGCTATTCCA
This sequence comes from Thioclava dalianensis, assembly GCF_000715505.1. Lineage (GTDB taxonomy): Bacteria > Pseudomonadota > Alphaproteobacteria > Rhodobacterales > Rhodobacteraceae > Thioclava > Thioclava dalianensis. The sequence continues at coordinate 39,651 of NZ_JHEH01000020.1, read as the reverse complement.
TCGTCATGGCAATCTTCACGATCCTCGTGGGCGCGCTGATCGTGGTGCCGACCGCCTATTGGGTGCGGCTTAAACTGCCGCGGCTGCGCCCGGTGGTGGAGTTCGTCACCCTGCTGCCGCTGGTCATCCCGCCGATCGTCATCGTCTTTGGCTATATCCGGCTTTACAACACGTCGTCCTTCCTGCCGCTCACCGGCTCGATCATGGGCACCAACGTGCTTTTGCTGCTGGGCTACACCACGCTGGCGCTGCCCTATATGTACCGCGCGGTGGATACCGGGCTGCGCACGCTGGATGTGGCGACACTGACCGAAGCCGCCCAAAGCCTTGGCGCGGGCTGGACCACGATTCTTGCACGGCTGATCCTGCCCAATGTGCTGATCGCCGTGCTGTCGGGTGCCTTCATCACCTTCGCCATCGTGATCGGCGAATTTGTTCTGGCCTCGCTGCTCAACCGGCCCGCCTTTGGGCCCTATATGCAGCTTGTCGGCGCCAACAAGGCCTATGAGCCCGCGGCGCTGGCGGTGATCGCCTTCTCGATCACTTGGATCTGCATGGGGCTGATCCAGCTTGTCACCCGATTTTCGAAACACACGAAAGCAAAACGGTAATCCATGGCCTTTCTCGACATCGAGCATCTGGAAAAATCCTTTGGCACCAACCGCGTGGTGAAGGATTTCAACCTTGAGATTGAGCAGGGAGAGTTCATCTCGCTGCTGGGGCCATCAGGCTGCGGCAAGACCACCGTGCTGCGCATGGTGGCGGGGTTTGAGAGCACCTCATCGGGCGCGATCCGCATCGACGGGCAGGACGTGACGAACCTGCGTCCAAACCAGCGCAATATCGGGATGGTGTTTCAGGCCTATGCGCTGTTTCCCAACCTGACCGTGGCGGAAAACGTGGGCTTCGGGATGCGGGTGGGCAAAAAGCCCAAAGCCCAGATCAAGAGCCGCGTCGAAGAGATGCTGCAGCTGATCGGCCTGCCCGGTCTGGGCGGGCGCTACCCGTTCCAGCTGTCGGGCGGACAACAGCAACGTGTCGCACTTGCCCGTGCCTTGGCCGTGCAGCCGCGCGTGCTTTTGCTCGATGAGCCGCTCTCGGCGCTCGACGCCAAGATCCGGGTGTCTTTGCGCGAAGAAATCCGTGAGATCCAGCGCGAGCTGGGGATCACCACGATCTTCGTGACCCATGATCAGGAAGAGGCGCTCTCGATGTCCGACCGGGTCGTCGTGATGAATGGCGGCGTGGCCGAGCAGACGGGCGAGCCCTTCGAGATCTACAACCATCCGAAAAGCCGGTTCGTGGCGCAATTCGTGGGCACGCTCAACACGCTCGATGCAACGGTGATCGACGCAAAGACCGGGCAAGTGCGCGTGGGTGAGACGCAGATCGGGCTCAATCGCGAATTGCCGGGGGCGCTCGCAGGCAGCACGATCAATCTCGCGCTGCGCCCGGAAGTGGTCTCGCTTGGGCGCAAGCCGGGGCGCGACACGATCCTCAAGGGGCGGCTGGCAGAGGTGCATTTCCTTGGCTCCACGATCCGGATGCGGGTCGATGTGGATGGCGCGCTGATCTCGCTCGACACGTTCAACACGCCCGACACCCCGCCGCCGCGGATCGGGGATGCGGTCGAACTGAGCCTCGCCGAGCGTGACCTTCTGGTGCTGACCGACTGAGCCCGCTCGCCCGCGAAAGATCCGCGCGCGCGCGTCACGCGTACCAGTCCCGAACAAGGATGGGTGACGATGAGCGAGCCGAATGCGACCACGCAGCCCGCTGCGCAGTGCTCGGTCTATTACGACGGGGCCTGCCCGCTTTGTCGTGCCGAGATCGGGCTTTACCGAAAGGCCGAAGGGGCGGAGGCGCTCGATTTCGTGGATGTCTCGCAGCCTGACGTCAAACTGCCCGAGGGTTTGAGCCACGACGCGGCGCTTGGCCGCTTTCATCTGCACAGCGCGGATGGTCGGCTTGTCTCGGGCGGTGCGGCCTTTGCAGCGCTCTGGTCGCAGCTTCCCCGCTGGCGATATCTTGGGCGCATCGCGCGCTGGCCCGTCCTTCGCTCCCTACTGGAACTGGCATACCGGGTCTTTCTGAAGCTCCGCCCGCTGATCGTGCGGATCTTCGTGGCACTCCAGCGGCGGCGCGCGAAATGAGCGCGGAAGGCAGCCACGATTACTGGCGCGTGGGCGGGCTTGCGATGGTCCTCGCCACCGCGAGCATCCCGATTTACATCCACCTGCCCAGCTTTGCCGCCACCCGCCTTGGCCTGTCGCTCAGCGAGATCGGCGCGATCCTGCTGCTGATCCGCATCATCGACTTCCTGCAAGACCCGCTTTTGGGGTGGATGACCGACAGGTGGTCGCGCCTGCGCGCGGTATTTGCAGCGGTTGCGATGATCACGCTGGGGCTGGGATGCCTCGCCGTGTTCACCGTGCCGCCCGTGGGGAGCACGGCGCTTTGGCTCGCGCTCGGGCTGATCGTGACCTTCTCCGGCTATAGCTTGGGCACGATCCTGCTTTACGGGCAAAGCGCGGCCTTCGCGGGCTCGGGCCAAACCTCTGCGCAATTGCGGCTGGCAAGCTGGCGCGAGACGGGCGTGCTGATCGGCGTCTTGCTTGGCGCAATCGCACCCACGGCGCTTGGAAAGCTTGAAGGACAGCCCGAGGGCTATGCCCCGTTTGGCATCCTCATCGCCGTGTTGGCCGTGGCGGCGCTGCTGTTTGCCCGCCCGCTTTGGCACAAGCCGCAGACGGCGGCGCTGCGGCTGAACTGGTCGGGTCTGATCGGCTCGGGTGCCGGGTGGCTGTTGCTGCTGGCTTTTGTCAACAGTCTGCCGGTCGCTGTGACCTCGACGCTGTTTTTGTTCTTCGTGGGTGACCGGTTGGGCCTGCCCGATCTCGCCGGTCCTTTCCTGATCCTGTTTTTCCTATCCGCCGGGATCGGCGCGCCGCTTTGGGGGCGGCTCGCGCGGCGGTTCGGGGCGCGCCCCGTGCTCACCCTCTCGATGAGCCTCGCCATTGTAAGCTTCATCGGCGCCTTCGCCACACCCCCCGGAGCCGCCCTGCCCTTCGCGGCGATCTGCATCGGTTCCGGGATCGCACTGGGCGCCGATATGGTGATCCTCTCGGCGCTCTTCGCCGCAGCGCTCGAACGCGCGGGGCTGCAGGCGGGGCAGGCGTTCGGATTTTGGAATTTCAGCGCGAAGGCGACATTGGCCATCGCAGCCGGCGTGATGCTGCCCCTGTTGCAATATGCGGGCTTCCAGCCGGGGGCCGAAAACACGCCCCGCGCGTTGGAGGCGCTCAATATCAGCTACGCGCTCGTGCCCTGCGCGCTCAAACTCATCGCAATCGCCTTCGTGCTGCGCCTGCCGTCAAAAGCCTTCGCCCCGGCGCAGTAGCGCGCGCCTTGCCGCGTTCGGCAGTCTCGAAATCAAGCCTCCAGCGGATGGCGCAGCATCGCTCTGATATCTGCGTCTTGAAAACCGGACCGCTCGAAACTGAGGTTTTCAATTCCGTCTTCCCTGGCTGGAGAGACGCGGACACGCAAGCAGGCATCGTCGTTCCCGCAAGCGCGAGACAGGCGTTCATGTCGAAGCAATGTGAAGGAGGCCGGTCGGCCTTTTTGTCATGGAAAAAGAAATAAGGTAGTTGTTGCCCGATGAGATGCTTCGGCGGAAGCAGCTCGAGAATGACACCGCACGGCTGAAGCGCAGATCGCGCCATGTTGGTCGTGGGCATTTGGGTCATCGCAAGTTTCTGGGTTGAAGTGTCAAAACTCCCCATCGTTTGCCGCCCGGGGCTACACCTTTGACGGCACCGGCATTACACCCTGTGCTCGGCCACAAAACCATCAACCAAGGGATCGGATTGCGTCGGCTCAGATAACCCCCGCATCTTCCAGACCTTCGCGGTCCGGCAGATCCTGCAAGCTCTCCAAGTCGAAGGCCGCAAGGAACAGGTCGGTGGTGACAAAGGTAAAGGGCGCGCCGCGCCGGGGCGATCTTGGACCGGTGGCGATCACGCCGCGCGCATGAAGGCGGCCCGTGAGGTCGCGGCTGATCTCCTTGCCGAAAATATCCTTGAGCTCCTCGCGGGTGATCGGCTGGTGATAGGCGATGGCGGCGAGCACGGCGATGTCGAATTCGCTCAGATCCAGAAGCTGATCGTCGATATCCGCCGCGGCGCGGATCGCTTCGGCATAGGCGGGTCGAGTGCGCAGCATCCAGCCCCCGGCCACCCGCGCGACCTCGAAGGCGCGGCCCTCCAGATCGGCTGCGAGATCGGCAATCAGCAGATCGACCGAGGCCGCGTGCCCCACCACCCGCGCCAGATCCTCGCGCGGCACCGGCGTGGCCGAGGCGAACAGCACCGCCTCAATCCGCCGCATCCACGTGCGCCAGCGCAGCTCGGGCGGGAGATCGTCCAACTCGCGGTCCAAAGCCATGCTCACACCCCGTAAAGGCGGAACGTGTCGCGCCCCGTCAGCTCGCGGATCGCACCGAGTTGCACGAGCCGGTCGCACAGTCTGCGCGCGGCGCGATCCGGCAAAGGCAGTGCTGCGGGTGCAAGCGCGTCCCGGCTGAGAAACAGCGCCACCGCCTGCGCCGCCCCTTTCGCGCGCAGCTTCGGCGCGACGGCCTGCAGATGCGAGACCCGCCGGGTCAGATCCGTGGCCTGTCGGGCCGCATCCAGCGCGGCTGCACTCAGCGCGCGGTGGCAGGCCAGATGCAGCTCGGCTCCGGTCAGCCGCAGATCGGCGCGCGTCAGGCCAAGGGCGAGCAGTGGCGTGAGATGCGCCCAGCCAAGCGCTTGAGCGAGCGCGGCATCGGCAAGGATCAACGCTGTCACCGTTGCCCGTGGCGCCTGCGCGCGCACGGTCTCGATCACGCAGGCAACCCGCGCCACCGGCGCCCCTTGCCCTGCCTCCAACCACTGCGCGAGCCCCTCTGGCGCGTGATCCGGCATCGCCCGATGCAGCGCTGCAACCGACACGGGTCGCTCAACCGCTTGCCGCCATGCCAGATAAATTTCGCCCGCAGGGCCCGGCAGATCGCCTGCCCGCAACAGGTTCACCGCGTCGCGCAGATCGGGGGCGCGCTCGGGCCGCCCCGAATGGGTCACGCAAGCCTCCGCGGCGCGCAACGCGAGGCGTTCGCGCAACAGGGCCTGCGGCACGGCCGCGTGGGTCGTCAGCACATGCAGATGGCTCAGCGCCGCGCCCGACAAGAACGCGGCCTCCTCAAGGCTCTCGGCCCGCCTGCGCGTGACCCATGCGGGCGGCGGCGGCAGGCTCGGGGCGGGTTCGGTGATGGTGAGACGGGGCGATGTCATGTCTGAAGGCTAACCCGTCGCGGCGCTTTTCTCTACAGAATTTCCACAAAACCGCCCCTAAATATGAACGGACATGCCTTGTCAAAAAGCGCGCCCCGAAGGGCGCGCTCGCGTCGCATTGCACAGGCCTGATCTCAGATCAGAACGGGTAATGCTGGTTCGGATCTTCGATGGTGATCCAGCGCAGATCGGTGAATTCCGCAATCGCCGCCTTGCCGCCGAAGCGGCCAAAGCCGGAATCGCCCACACCCCCGAACGGCATCTGCGGCTCGTCGCCAACGGTCGGGCCGTTGATATGGCAGATGCCGCTGTTGATCTGGTTGGCCGCCGCAATCGCACGTTGGATGTCTTGGCTGAACACCGCTGCGGACAGGCCATATTCGGTGTCATTGGCGGTGGCGATGGCCTCGGCATCCCCTTTCACGCGGATGATGGATTTTACCGGGCCGAAGCTTTCCTCGCGATAGATGCGCATCTCGGGCGTCACGCCGTCGAGCAGCGTGGCGGAATGGATCGCCCCGTCGCGCTCGCCGCCCGCGACCAGCTTGGCGCCTTTTCCGGTGGCATCGGCAATCAGCGCGTCCATCTTCTCGCCAGCCTCGACGCTGACCATCGCGCCCAGAACCACCTGACCGCGCGGGTTGCCATAGGGCAGTGCCGACGCGCGGGCCGCGAGTTTCTCGACAAAGGTGTCAGCGATGGACTCGTCGACGATCAGCCGCTCGGTCGACATGCAGATCTGGCCTTGGTTCATGAAGGCCCCGAAGATCGCGGCATTGACCGCGCCGTCGATATCGGCATCCGAGAGCACAACCAGCGGAGCCTTGCCGCCCAGTTCCAGCAGTACGGGCTTGAGGTTTTCGCCCGCCAGACGCCCGATGATCCGCCCCACCGCCGACGAGCCTGTGAAGTTGACATGGCGCACTTCGGGGGCCTCGATCAGGGCCTTGACGACATCGGGGGCATCTTTCGGCGCGTTGGAGACATAATTGACCACGCCTTCGGGCAGACCAGCCTCGACAAAGCAATCCACGATTATCCGGTGGGTTTTCGGGCAGGCCTCTGCGCCTTTGAAGATCACGGTATTGCCGCAGGCCAGCGGCATCGCCAAGGCGCGCGTGCCAAGGATCACCGGGGCGTTCCACGGTGCGATGCCAAGGCAGACGCCTTTGGGGCGTGCCACACCCATGGCCAGCGTGCCGGGCTTGTTCGAGGGGATCACCTCGCCGCCGATCTGCGTGGTCAGCGCGGCGGCTTCACGGATGACACCGGCGGCCAGCATGACGTTGAACCCGGCCCAGGGGCCCGTCGAGCCGGTCTCTGCGATCATCGTTGCGATGAACGCATCGGCTTTCGAGTCCATCACATCGGCGGCTTTGTTGAGCAGCGCGCGGCGTGCGCCGGGCCCCATTGCGGCCCATGCGGGGAATGCATCGGAGGCCGCTTTCACGATATTGGCGATATCTGCGACCTGGGCTGCAGCGGCGGTCGAGGCGACATCCCCTGTCACCGGATCGAGACGGTCGAAGGTTTGCCCCCCTGCGGCGGCGGTGTCCTTATTGTTGACGACGAACTGAACGGTCATGGCTTTCTCTCCTCAGAGTTGGTGACGATCGGCGGCGCTCAAGGCTTTGAGCCCGCCATTGGTTGTGAGAAACTATGCGGGGCGTCGGCGGCTTTGCGGGTCGTGATCCAGCGCAGCTCGGTGAACTCATCGATGCAGCTCTCGCCGCCGAAGCGTCCGTAGCCGCTGGATTTCAAACCGCCGAAGGGCATCGCGGGGTCATCGGCCACCGTTGCCCCGTTGATATGGCAAATACCGGTTTCCAGCTGGTCCGCGACCGCCCGGGCCGCCACCTCATCCGCGCTGAACACCGCCGAAGACAGCCCGTATTCGCAATCATTGGCGATGGTCACGGCCTCTTCCACCGACCCGACCCGGTAGATCCCCAAAAGCGGCCCGAAGCACTCTTCCGAGGCGATCCGCATCATTGGTGAGACGTGATCCACGATGGTCGCATCCATGAACTGGGCCCGCGCAGGCCCGCCCGAGCGCAGCACCGCGCCCTTGCCCAGAGCGTCCTCGATCAGGGCAGAGAGACGGACGGCGATGGAGGGTGTGGCCAAAGGCCCGACGCGCACGCCCTCGCTGCGCGGATCGCCCGCGACAAGCCCCTGCGCGCGGGCGGCAAGGGCAGACACGAACCGATCCGCGATGGCGTGATCGATGATGATCCGGTCGGTCGCCATGCAGATTTGGCCGGAGTTGAGAAACCCGCCCAGCAGGGCCGCCTCGACCGCGTGATCGATATTGGCGTCGGGCAGGACGATGAACGGGGATTTGCCGCCCAACTCCAGCAGGCAGCGTTTGAGATGGCGCGCGGCGATCCCCGCCACGATCCGGCCCACGCGGGTCGATCCGGTGAAATTGACCCGGCGGATCGTGGGATGCGCGATCAGGGTTTCGACGACCTCTTCGGAATGCTCGGGCGCGTTGGTCAGAATGCTCAGCACGCCGGGCGGCAGACCCGCCTCGTGCAGCAGCTCGCCGATCAGCACATGGGTCACCGGGCACAGCTCGGAGGCCTTGAAGATCACCGTATTGCCAAAGGCCAGCGGGAACGCAATCGCGCGCAGCCCAAGTGCCACCGGAGCGTTCCACGGGGCGATGGCCAGACAGACCCCCGCGGGCACGCGCACGGCCTCGGAGCCCGCTCGCGTCCCGGCCTGTGCGCGCGTGTCGAAAGCCTCTGCCAGATCCGCCGTGGCGCGTAGCATGTCGGTGGCGATGCGCAGGTTGAAGGTGATCCATTCGGGTGTGGCGCCGACCTCTTTCGTCATGCTCGCCAAAAACCGGTCCGCGTAGCGGGGTGCGAGCGCGGCGGCCCGGCGCAGCACCTGTGCGCGGGCCCGGCCCGACAGGCGCGCCCAGGCCTCGAAGCTGGCGGCCGCGATGGCCGCCATCGCCTCGGCATCCGCCGCGCGACCTGCAGGGGCGACGGAGGCCACTTGCTCGCTTGAGGGATCAAGCCGCGTGAAGGTTGCCCCGCTCTCGGCCGCGACTTGCGTGCCGTTGACGAACATGCCGACATCAAGCCGGTCATTGCACGGATCGTGAGTGGTCTGGGCGCCTGATACGGTCGCCTGAACGGTCTTGGCCACGTGGTCCTCCCCTGCCCTCTCGGCAGCCCGGGCCCACTATCACCGCTTTTCTCTCGAATAAAAATGTCGGTATATGGGTTAGTTTTGACGATTTATGGGAATTTTTGGGTTCAATGGGCCAGGAAACGGTGACATCGATGCTGCGCGTCGAGCGGATCGAGCCCAGCATTCGAACGCGCATCTACGAGATCGGCAAAGGCGCGTTCGAAAGGTTCGGCCTCATTGCCGTGCTGCGCCGGGGTCAGGCCCGGCTGGTGCTGAGCGAGAGCGATATGACTGTCGGGGCGCATTCGGTCCTGCTGCTGCCGCACACCACGCCTGCGCGCCTCGAGGTGCCGGCGGGCACCGATCTGTGGCTGATTGGCTTTGCGCGCCGGTTGCAGCCGCTGGTGACCGGGGCGGGGCCGGAAAGCCTGCCGCTTGATCAATTGCTGAACCGGGTGTCGCTGACCCCGCCGAACCGGGCGCAGGTCGAGGCAAGCATCCTGCCCCTATTGCCGCTTTTGGTCGATGAGATCACCGATCCGGAAAAACGCTCGCAGATGGCGGGCACGGCGATCTTGCGGCTGATGCTGATCGCCATCGGTCGGATGCTGCACCGCCAAGAGATCGAGGACAGCGCGAGCGACAACCAGATCCTGCTGCGCTTTCGGCAACTCGTGGAGTTGGGCTATCACACGCGCAAAAGCGTCGCGGAGTATTGCGACGCGTTGAGCCTCACCTATGACCGGTTGCACGATATCTGCCAGCGCAGCCTTAACCGGCCGCCCTTGGAGCTGATCCATCAAAGGGTTCTGCTGGACGCCTCGACCTGGCTCAGCCGAACCGATGAGAGCATCCAGTCCATCGCGGAGCGGCTGGGATTTGACGACCCCTCCAAGTTCTCGCATTTCTTCAAGCGGGCGACGGGCATGTCGCCCAGCCAGTATCGCAAGAGCACCCGGCTTGAGGCAGCGTTGCAGACCCAAAGCCGCCTCAAGACGTTTTCCGACTGGCCCTGAGCAACAGGGCGGTCCCTCCGAGCATTTGCAAATCCCGTCGTTTTGGGGCAATCGAGACGGGCGGGGCGCGGGCAAGATCCCCCTCGATCAAATTAGACGATCACGCGGGCTGCTTCAGGCCTGCGTCTTACATCCGGGAGAACTGCTTCGTGTCACACGCGCAAATCGGCCTGATCGGCCTTGGAACCATGGGCGGCATGCTCGCGCTCAACATCGCGGAAAAAGGCTTTGACATCGCGGTGTTCAACCGCACCACCAAGGTGACACGCAGCTTCCACGAAACTGCAGGCGCGCTTGCCCCAAAAATCACACCCTGCGAAAGCCTGGAGGCGCTGGTGCAGGCGATTGCCAAGCCCCGCGCGATCATCCTGATGGTGCCCGCGGGTGAGCCGGTGGATGAGCAGATTGCAGCGCTGCGGCCCTATCTCGATGCCGATGATCTGATCATCGATGCGGGCAACGCGAATTTCCACGACACCGAGCGCCGCGCCGCAGAGGCGGAAAAGCAAGGCCCGCGTTTTCTGGGCAGCGGCGTGTCGGGCGGCGAAGAGGGGGCGCGCCACGGGCCTGCCATCATGGGCGGCGGCGCGCGGTCGGATTGGGACCGCGTGGCCCCGATCCTCAACGCGATTGCGGCGCAGTTCGAAGGCACGCCCTGCGCGGGTTTCATGGGCAAGGGCGGTTCTGGCCATTTCGTCAAAGCGGTCCATAACGGCATCGAATATGCCGATATGCAGATGATCGCCGAGACCTATGGCGTGATGCGCGACGGCATGAAGCTGGGCGCTACGGAATGCGGCGAGATCTTTGCGAAATGGGATGAGGGGGTGCTGAAATCCTACCTCATCGAGATTTCCGGCAAGGTCGCGCGCACCGCCGATCCCGAAACCGGCGCGCCGATGCTCGACATCATTCTGGACCGCGCGGGCCAGAAGGGCACGGGCCGCTGGACCGCCATCGAGGCGCAGCATCTGGCCGCCCCGATCCCGGTGATCGAAGCGGCTGTGATGGCGCGCAACCTCTCGTCACGGCTGGAGGCGCGCGCCGAGGGTGAGGATCTGTTCGGCACCGGCCCCGAGGCACTGCCCGACGGCGCGCTGAGCGCCGAGGATCTGGAACATGCGATGATCGCGGGCAAGATCTTGTGCTACGCGCAGGGGTTTGAGCTGCTGCGCGCGGCCAATGCGCCTTTCGACTGGGCGCTGCCGCTCCCCGAGATCGCGCTGGTCTGGCGCGACGGCTGCATCATTCGCTCGGCGATGCTGGATGACATGGCAAGCGCGCTGTCGGATGCGCCGGACCGCAACCTGATGTTCGCGCCCTTCTTTGCCGATCTGCTCAAGGCCCATCACGGCGCGCTGCGCAAGGTGGTGAGCACGGCGGTCGCGCATGGGCTGGCCGTGCCCGCACTGTCGATGGCGTTGAGCTATTTCGACACGATGCGCACCGCGCGCGGCACCGCCAATATGATCCAAGGCCAACGCGATTTCTTCGGCGCGCACGGGTTTGAGCGCACCGACCGCGAGGGCAAGGATTTCCACGGCCCCTGGGCTATGTAACGCGGCAGGGGCACGCATCGCGATCCGCGGCGCGCGCCCCCTCCCCCCGGCTGGCTCGGCCTAGAAGGCCGCCCAGCTTTGCCACAGCATATAGGCGGCCACGACGAAGATCAGGACGGCGAAGACCGTGGTGAGCGTTCCTTGCCCTGCCAGCCGCCCCGCCAGCCGTGTCCCGGCCAACCCGCCCACGATACCGCCTGCGATGAAGACCACGGCGATCCCCCAAGCGACCAGCCCCGAGACAGCGTAATTCAGCGCGGTCGTCAGCCCGAAGGCCGTGACGGCCACAAGGCTCGTGCCCACCGCGTTGATCATCGGCATATGGGTCGAGGCCATCAGCCCCGGCACGATCAGAAAGCCGCCGCCGATCCCGAAGAAGCCGGAAAACGTGCCGGTGCCAAGCCCGTAGCCCACGACCTGAACCGCGTTCTCGCGCGAACATTGCGCGCCCGGAATGCCTACGGCCTTGCGGTTTTTCAGCATGAGCCCCCCCACGACCAGCATCACCAGCGCAAAGAGAAACAACAGCTTGTTGCCATCGATCGCCTTGCCCAGCGTTGAGCCAAGAAGCGCGCCCAGAATCCCCGCCCCGGCATAGATCGCGCCGCAGCGCCATTTCACGGTATGGGCGCGGGCGTGATGGCTCAGGCTTGTGGCGGCACTGACCGCGACCGCGAGCGCGGAGGTGCCAATCGCCACATGCGGGTTGGCGACGCCCACGACATAGACCATCAGCGGCACGGCGAGGATCGATCCGCCGCCGCCCACCAGCCCCAGAGTAAGCCCAACAAGCCCGCCCGAAAGCGCGCCCAGACCATAGTGCAAGGTGTCATACATAGAACAATCGGTTCCTTTAAAAGATCGGGCCGCGACGGGTTTATTTCGGGCTCAGCGGTTCGGGATGGGCCAGCCACTCGCGGCCCCGCAGCATCGCTTTCCAGTAGATCGGCGGCAGCAGGGTCTCTTTGAGAAACCACGCCGCCCGTGTGGGTTTCGTGCCGTCGATCAGGGCTTTCGGGAAAGAGGGCTGAAGCGTGCCGCCATAGCCGAACTCTGCCAGCACGATCTTGCCGCGCTCGACGGTCAGCGGACAGGAGCCATAGCCGTTATATTGCGACACCGGCCCCCGGCCCTTGATATCGGCGATGACGTTATCGGCAACGGTCGGGGCCTGTTTGCGCGCGGCGGCGGCGGTCTTGGCGTTGGGTGCATTCATCACATCGCCCAGCGACCAGATATTGTCATAGCTCTTGTGGCGCAGCGTGGCCTGATCGACATCGACCCAACCTGCCGCGTCCGCCAGCGGCGAGACCCGGATGAAGTCGGGCGCGCATTGCGGGGGGCAGACATGGATCATGTCGAACTCCACGGTGACGCGCCGGGTCTCGGTTTCGGGCTGTTTCACCTCGAAGGTTGCCGTCTTGGCCGGGCCGTCAATGGCCACGAGGTTATGGAAGAAATTCAGCGTAGCATCGTATTTGCGCACATATTCCATCAAGGCGGGGACGTAATCCTTGACGCCGAAGAGCACACCGCCCGCGTTCATGAACTCGATATTGATGTCCTTGAGCACGCCGCGGCGGCCCCACGCATCGCCCGACAGATACATCGCCTTTTGCGGCGCGCCCGCGCATTTGATCGGCATTGCGGGCTGGGTAAAAATCGCCCGTCCCCCGGTCATCTCGCGCACGAGCTGCCATGTATAGGGCGCAAGGTCATAGCGGTAATTCGAGGTGACTCCATTGCGGCCCAGCGTCTGCTCCAGCCCTTCGATCTGGCCCCAATCAAGCTTGAGCCCCGGGCACACGATCAGGCGCTTGTATTTTACCACCCGGCAACCATCGAGGATGATCGCATTTTGCGCAGGCTCAAAGGCAGCCACCGCGCCCTTGATCCAATGCACGCCTCTGGGGATCAGGCTGCCCATGGTTTTCGCGGTCTGCTCCGGGCGAAACACACCGCCCCCCACCAGCGTCCAGCCGGGCTGATAGTAATGCACATCCGCCGGGTCGATGATCGCGATTTCCAGATCCGACTGGCGCGCCTTGAGGCTTGCCGCGACCGCGATCCCGGCCGCACCAGCCCCCACGATCACCACCGCGAATGTGGCATCCGCGATATCGGTCGGCGTATGCCCGCCATTGGCGATCCGGCGCGCGACCCCGCTCATGTCCTTGCCCGCCGCTTTGGTGGCGGCGAGGATCTCGGTAACGGGCCGGGTGCCCGCCTCCGAGAGCGACCAGAGCGTGGCCGAGCGGGTGCCCGTGCGGCAATAGGCCAGCACTGGCCCGGGCAGCCGCATCAGCAAATCGGAAAACGCCTCTGCATCGGCATCGCTCACCATGCCTGCGGTGATCGGCTGATAGGCGGGTTCGACCCCCGCCGCGCGGGCGGCCTCTTCGATCTCCGCGAAACTAGGCTGGTCGGCCCCCTCGCCATCGGGCCGGTTGCAGATCACAGATCGATACCCCGCCTGCGCGATGGCTTCGAGATCCGCCGGAGCAATCTGCGGGCTGACACTCAGCCTTGCGTCAATGCGTTTGATATCCATCTGCGCGCTCCTTCAAAGGCTGTTCAACGGGACTTTCAAAAAGCGCTTGCCGCTGTCATCGGCGGGGGGCAGATCGCCGCCGCGCATATTCACCTGAAGCGACGGGATGATGAGGCGCGGCATGTCCAGCTGCGCATCGCGCTCGGTGCGGAACTTGACGAAATCCTCTTTGGTCTTCCCGGCGCCGACATGGATGTTGTGCTCTTTCTGCTCGCGCACCGAGGTCTCCCAGCGGATGTCGCGGCCATTGGGCGCGTAGTCGTGGCACATGAACAGCCGTGTATCGTCGGGCAGCGCCAGCACTTTCTGGATCGAGTCGTAAAGCACACCGGCATCGCCGCCCGGGAAGTCGGCCCGCGCCGAGCCGCCATCGGGCATGAAAAGCGTATCGCCCACAAATCCCGCATCGCCCATCACATGGGTCATGCAGGCGGGGGTGTGGCCGGGCGTGTGGATCGCGACACAATCGAGCGTGCCGACCTTGTAGCGGTCGCCATCTTCGAAAAGACGGTCGAATTGCGAGCCGTCGCGCTGAAATTCGGTGCCTTCATTGAAGACCTTGCCGAAGGTCTCCTGCACCGTGGTGATATGGCGCCCGATACCCAGCTTGCCGCCGAGCGCTGCCTGAATATAGGGCGCGGCGGAGAGGTGATCGGCATGCACATGGGTCTCGATCAACCATTCAAGCGTGAGGCCATGATCCTTGACGAAGGCAATCAGATCATCTGCATGGTCATAGGAGATACGCCCGGCCGCGTAATCGATATCCATCACGCTGTCGACAATGGCGCAGGCCGTGGAGGCCGGATCTTTCACGACATAGGAAATCGTATTGGTCGCCGGATCGAAGAACCCCGTGACCTCGGGTTTCTGGCTGTGGTCGGTGGCGTAGGTCTCGCGCATGGCGGGCTCCTTTCCTGTATTCATCCGTTGGTGCGGCGCGGTTTGGTCCCGTCGCGCGCGTCGTCTCCTCGACATTATACCGCGCGCCCGGCCGCGACGGTGACAATATCACTGAACCGGGTTTGCTGCGCTTGGACGCGCCGGGGCTTAGCAGCTGCGGCAGGTCTTGAGGCCGAACAGGCTGTAGAGCGGGCAGCGCCCGGCCAGCGCGGTCACGAGGAAAATCGCGGCCACCCCGAGTGCGAGCCAATGCAGCGCGCCACTTGCAGCCAAGGCCGAACCAAAGGCCGCCCAAATCAACGCGACCGCGGCCAAGATGCGCCCTGCGCGATCATAAAGTCCCATATTCGGTGTCATGTCATGCTCCCTAGGTGGCGTCGATTGAGACACCTTCTCGCATGACTTGGGCCAAAGCCTCGGTGACTTGGTCACCAAAGGCGCAAGCCGTGACGCGCGGCTCAGGCCAGCCGCACCATGCGCTCCAGCCCCGCCCGTCCGATCAGCGACAGCTTGCCGCGCGATTGCTCGATCCAGCCGCGCCGCTGGAACTCGGCCAGCGTGCGCGAGATCACCTCGCGCGCGGTGCCCAACTCGCTTGCAAGGATCGCATGGGTGGCGACCACGGTGCCGGTTTCATCCGCAAGTTCGAGCAGGCGGGTGGCCAGACGGACATCCATACGCTGGAACACGATGTCATCGATCAGCGTGAAAAGATCGGTGATCCGGCGCGAATAGGCGGTGAAGACGAAGGTGCGAAACACCGCCGAGCGCGCGACCAATGCGTCAAAGGTCTTGCGCGGGATCGCCACGGCCCGCACATCGGTCTCGGCGATGCCATCGGCTGCGTAATCCTCGAAGGACAGCATGCAGGCCGTCGTCAGCACGCAGCTTTCGCCCGCATGGACCCGGTAGAGAAAGACCTCGCGGCCCGTGTCGGATTTCTGTTGAACCCGGACCGAGCCCTCCAACAGCAAAAGCAGGTTATCGGCGGATTGGCCGGGCGCGAAAATCTGGGTGCCCGCTGGCGCGGACAGGATCTGGCTGCCTTGGGTGAGATCTGCGCGGATATCGGGGGGAAGCCGCTTGAGACCCTCAAAGCGGTCGATCCAATCGATGTCAAACGGTTCCATGCAAATCCCCTCCTCAGTCGCGCGTCATCGCTATCGTGCCGACCTTTTCATCCGCGCGCCAGCAGGCTTCGCGCCAAATGCGACGTATGCACCGGGTTGGCCTTATCGCGCCATATCACAGAGCCTTCACGCGCATGTCACGACAATGTTGCAAAATGCAATCAGCACTCGCTCAGGACAAACCTGGGAGACAGACATGTTCAAATCCACAACACTTGCCGCTTTGGCGCTGAGCTTCATGGCAGCACCCGTGCTGGCACAGACCGATATCACATGGTGGCACGGTATGGGCGGGCGCAATGGCGAGGTGATCAATGAGATCTCGCAAAAATTCAACGAAAGCCAGCAAGCCTGCCATCTGACGCCGGTCTCGAAGGGCACCTATGAAGAGGCTCTGGCCTCGGGGATCGCAGCTTTCCGCTCGGGCGAGCAGCCCAATATCTTGCAGGTCTTCGATGCAGGCGCCGCCACGATCATGGCAGCCAAAGGCGCGACGATCGCCGCTGAGGATCTGATCAAGGGACAAGGCGAGCGCTTTGACCGCAAGGACTTCATCGACGGTGTGAGCCATTTCTACGCCGACTCGGATGGCAAGTTCGTCGGCATGCCGTTCAACTCCTCGGCGCCGATCATGTATTTCAATACCGAGGCTTTCGAGAAAGCCGGGGTTGAGCCGCCGAAGACTTGGGAAGAGTTCGAAACCATCGCGCCCAAGCTTAAAGCGGCGGGCTATCTGCCGATGACCGCCTCGCAGCTGACCTGGATGATGGTCGAGAATTTCCACTCGCGTAACAACCAGCAATTCGCGACCAACAATAACGGCTATGACGCGATCAAGGGCACCGAACTGACGGTGAACACGCCCGAGCAGATCATGATGTTCGACAAGCTGAAAGACTGGGCCGACAAGGGTTGGTACGGGTTTTACGGCGCTGGCTGGTCGGACAACCTCAAGCCCTTCGAGGAGGGCAAGGTCGCAATGTGGATCGGCTCGTCGGGCAGCTTCGGCGGCTTGCAGAAATCGGCTACGGCCCCGTTCTCGGCGGTGTTCATGCCCTATTGGGCGAGCCTTGCCGATCACCAGATGCAAAGCTTCATCGGGGGGGCTGCGCTCTTTGCGATGGCCGGCAAGCCCGATGATCAGAACAAATGCACCGCGCAGTTCTTCTCCTTCCTGACCTCGCCCGAGATCCAGGTCTATTGGCACGAGAATACCGGCTATGTTCCGGTCACCACCGCCGCCTATGAGCTTGCGAAAAAGCAAGGCTATTACGAGAAAAACCCGGTCGCCGAGGTTGGCATCAAGCAACTGATGCTGCCGGGCGGTGAGTGGACCAAGGGCTACCGTCTGGGCTTCTACCCGCAGATCCGCACGATCGAAGAGCGCGAGTTCAACAAGATCTTCTCGGGTGAGACCACGCCGAAGGCGGCGTTTGAGACCATCGAGACCGAAGGCAACGCCTTGCTGGCACGGTTCGCCAAGACTTCCAGCTGAGGCCGCGTCCGCGCCTCTGCCGGCTCCGGGCGTCGCGCTCGGGGCCGGTCCCGTTTCCCGCTGCATACGCTGCGCCAGACAGACAGGTTCGCCCGTGACACATTCCCCGTCTTCGATCTCACGCCCCTTGCCGGTTCCCCCTCCGCTCTCGGCGCGTGCACGCCTTGCGAAATGGTGGCGCGGTGAGGCCACCGCGCCCGCCAAGCGGGTGCAATTCGACCGCCCGCTGACGCCGTGGGTGTTCTTGCTCCCGCAACTGGCCGTGGTCGTGATCTTTTTCTACTGGCCATCCGTGCAGGCGGTGACATCGTCGTTCTATCTCGAAGACCCGTTCGGCTTCAGCGCCACTTTCGTCGGGCTCGATAACTACACCGATGCGCTGAGCAGCGGTGAATATCTCTCGACCGCAACATTCACCGCCGGGTTTGCGCTGGTCGTCACGGCGCTGTCGCTGGGGCTCGGGCTGCTGCTGGCAGTGAAGGCGGATAAGGTGATCCGCGGCGCCTCGATCTACAAGACGGTGCTGATCTCGGTCTATGCCATCGCGCCGCCGGTCGCAGCGCTGATCGGCATGATGCTGTTTGACATGCATATCGGGCCGTTCACCCAGCTTGCGGGGCTTTTTGGCTACGATCTGAAGGTCGGCGTGAATTACTGGGATACGGCTTTTGCGATGACGCTGATCGCGGTCTGGAAGCAGATCCCCTATAACTTCATCTTCTTCCTGTCGGGGTTGCAATCGGTGCCCGTCAGCGTGCGCGAGGCGGCCTTGATCGATGCGCGCACGGGATGGGCGCGGTTCAAGGATGTGATCTTGCCGCTGCTGGCCCCGACCGCATTCTTTCTGCTGATCATCAACATCACCTATGCGCTGTTCGACACATTCGCGATCATCGATGTGATCGTCAAAGACAAGCCCGCCAACAACCCGATGACCTTGGTCTACAAGATCTATCTCGACGGGTTCAAAGGCAACGATATCGGCGGCTCTTCGGCGCAATCGGTGATCTTGATGGTTATCGTGGCCGCGCTCACCGTGGTGCAGTTCCGCTTCCTCGAACGCCGCGTGCATTACGGGTGACATGATGCAAAAGATCAAACCTCTCGACCACCTGATCCTGATCCTCGGCGCGCTGTTTCTGATCGCGCCGGTGGTGCTGGCGGTGATGTCCTCGACCCATTCGGCGGTCTGGATTCACACCAATGGGATCGCCCTTCTGCCCGGAACCGACGCCTATGCGACCTATAAAAAGGTGCTGACCGCGCGCGGCGGGTTCACCGGAGACGTCACCGGCGCGCGCATGATCTTGAACTCGATGATCATGGGCATCGGCTTTGCCGTGGGCAAGATCGTGCTGTCGATGATGGCCGCCTATGCGCTGGTCTATTTCCGCTTCCGGCTGGCCACGCTGTTCTTCTGGATGATCTTCACGACGCTCCTGCTGCCGCTCGAAGTGCGGATCATGCCGTCCTATCAGGTGATGAGCGAGCTGCATCTGCTCAACACCTATACCGGGCTGATCGTACCGCTTCTGGCCTCGGCCACGGGCACGTTCTATTTCCGGCAGTTCTTCAAATCGGTGCCAGATGAGTTGCTCGAAGCCGCGCGGATCGACGGGGCGGGCCCGGTGAAGTTCTTCTTCGACATTCTGGTGCCGCTCTCGCGCACGATGATGGCCGCGATCTTCATCATCATGTTCGTCTATGGTTGGAACCAGTATCTCTGGCCGATCCTGATGACCACGGATGAGCACTTCTACACCCTGATGCGCGGCATCAAGTCGATCCTGCAGGTCTGGGTCGGCAGCCAGATCCCCGATTACAACGAAGCCTTTGCCCTTGCGGTTCTGGCGATGATCCCGCCGGTTTTCGTGGTGGTCGTCTTCCAGCGCATGTTCATCAAGGGTCTTACGGAAAGCGACAAGTAAATGGCTGAAATAACATTGAAAAACGTCGGCAAAACCTATGCCGGTGGGGTCACTGCGGTCAGTGAGGTCAATCTCGAGATCCGCGATGGCGAATTTATCGTGCTGGTCGGGCCGTCGGGCTGTGGCAAATCCACGCTGTTGCGCATGGTTGCGGGGCTGGAAGAGATTTCGACCGGCGAGGTCGCGATCGGGGCGCGTGTCGTCAACAAGATCGAGCCCTCCGAGCGCGATATCGCGATGGTGTTCCAGAATTACGCGCTCTATCCGCATATGACGGTGCGCGAGAACATGGCCTATGGGCTGAAAAACCGCAAAACGCCGAAGGGCGAGATCGAGGCCCGGGTGGCCGAGGCCGCGCGGATGCTGGAGCTGAACGCCTATCTGGATCGCAAACCGCGCGCGCTTTCGGGCGGCCAGCGTCAGCGCGTCGCCATGGGGCGCGCCATCGTGCGCCAGCCGGAGGCGTTTCTCTTCGATGAGCCGCTCTCGAACCTTGACGCCAAGCTGCGCGTCAGCATGCGCGGCGAGATCCGCAAATTGCAACGGCGCCTTGGCACCACGGCGCTTTACGTGACCCATGATCAGCTTGAGGCGATGACGCTGGCCGACCGGCTGGTCGTGCTCAATGGCGGACGGGTCGAGCAGGTCGGAACGCCGCTCGAAGTCTATCACCGGCCCGCCACGACCTTTGTCGCAGCCTTCATCGGCTCGCCGGCGATGAACTTGCTCGATGCACATGTTGTGGGCGGGCGGGTCATTCTGGAGGGGCACGATATGGGGCCTGCGCAGGCGCCCGATGGGCCGGTCACGCTCGGCATCCGCGCCGAAGAGCTGCAAAGCGCGCCGCGCGGCTTGCCGGTCAAGCTCGATTATGTCGAAGAGTTGGGCGCGAGCCGGATCTTGCATGTCGCGGCGGGCGGGCAATATCTGGCCTTCGTGCAATCGCCCGAGATCGCCATTCCCGAGCAGATCTACCTGACTGTCCGCCCGCAGGCTCTGCATCTGTTTGACACGGCCACCGGGGCGCGGATCGGACAGGTGCCCGCCCCTGTCGCCGAGCCGGTGCCCTGATCGCACGGAGACAGGGCGCGCCCGCGGCGCGGGACCGGCATATCGGCCTCGCATCCTGACAGCTTCACGGGAGCTGCCTTCAAGCCGCTGCTTCAGATCGGTTGAATGTCTTCGGGTGGCCCCAGCGGGTCACCCGAAGAGCAACAGGCGCGACCCCTCTAGATCGAGATCGCTTTGATCTCGCAGAAATCGGCGATGCCGTGCGCCCCGCCCTCGCGCCCATTGCCCGAGAGCTTGTAGCCGCCAAAGGGCGAACCGAAGGCGATGTCCGATCCGTTCACATGGATCATCCCGGCCCGGATGCGGCGTGCCACGGCAAGTCCGCTTTCGGTCGTGCCCGATTGCACGAACCCGGCCAGACCATAGGGCGTGTCATTGGCGATGCGCACCGCGTCATCGACATCGTCATAGGCGATCAGCACGAGGACCGGCCCGAAGATCTCTTCCTGCGCAATCGTCATCTCGGTTGTCACATCGCCAAACACCGTCGGGCGCACGAAATAGCCGCGCTCGAACCCGTCGGGGCGACCGGGACCGCCCGCGACCAGTGTCGCCCCCTCGTCGATCCCGGTCTGGATCAGCTTTTGAACCTTGTCGAACTGCACCGAGGAGGCCAGCGGCCCGATATGTTTGCCCGGTTTGGCGGGCAGATCGACCTGCGTTCCCTCGGCCACAGAGCGCGCGATCCGAACAGACTCTTGATACTGGCTGGCGGGGACGAGCATGCGGGTCGGCGCGTTGCACGACTGCCCGGTGTTTTGGAAGCAATGCTGGACACCGCGCGTCACGGCAGCCTCCAGATCGCAATCGTCCAGCAAGATATTGGGGCTTTTCCCGCCCAGCTCGAGCGTCACGCGCTTGACCGACGGTGCGGCGGCTTTCGAGATCTCGACGCCCGCGCGGGTGGAGCCCGTGAAGGACACCATCGCCACATCGGGATGCGCGACGAGCGGCGCACCCACCGTGGGGCCGTCGCCATTCACCAGATTGAACACGCCCGCAGGCACCCCCGCCTCATGCAGGATCTCGGCATAGAGCAGCGCGTTCATCGGCGTGAGTTCCGAGGGTTTGAGCACCATGGAGCAGCCAGCCGCCAGCGCCGGGATGACCTTGAGCGCGATCTGGTTGATCGGCCAGTTCCACGGCGTGATCAGACCGCACACGCCGATGGGCTCATGTACGATCAGATCGCCGCTGGCATTCTTATGCTCAAAATCGAATGCCTTGAGGGCTGCGACAACACCATCGAGATGCCCGATACCGACGGCGGCCTGCGCGCGTTCGGACAGAGTGATCGGCGCGCCCATTTCCTGCGTGATTGTCGCGGCCATCTCGCCAAAGCGCTTTTCATAGACCTCCCGGATCGCAGCCAGCAGATCGAGGCGCTCGGCCTTTGTCGTCTGCGCAAAGCTCGGGAAGGCTGCATGGGCGGCGGCCACCGCGGCATCGACATCCGCCTGCGCCCCCATGGCGACACTCGCAAATGGGGTTTCGGTCGCCGGGTCGATGACATCGGCTGTGCGGTCGGTGCTCGGGACAACCCATTTGCCGCCGATATAGAATTTGTCGGACTGAAGGTGCGCCATGGAAGTCTCCTATCCTGAAGATGAAGCGACCCGTTGGTGGTGCGTCCTGACATGGCAGGGACCGGACGAGTCGACTTTTCCCCATAAAGGTATCACAAATAAATAAATGCAATCGCATTTTATGTCTTTGCGCTGAGATATGCTGCCCGAAATGGCGCGCGCATTCCCAGATCGCGGCCAGATCGCATGGCGGGCCCATCGCAAAAAAGGGGGTGGGCGCCTAGCTCTGGCCGGTCTGCGCCGCGCGCGCCTCTTGCTTGAGCTTCTCGCGCCCGGTGCGCACGATCCCGTCACGGATGTCATTTTCGATCGCCACGATCAGCGCTGTGGCATTGCGCTCGCGCAGGGCCGCTAGGACCTCCTTGTGGCGGTCGATATGGTAATAGGCTTTGACTTCGCGCACGACCTGACGCTGGAACGGGCCAAGCTGAAGCCAGATGCTTTCAATCAGCGGAATGGACTGTGGATAGGGGTTGGCCCCGTAAAGCCTGCGGTGGAATTTATGGTTGAGCTGGGTCAGATCTTCCATCCGATATTCGGCGATGGCGAGATCCATCGCATCATCGATCTCGGTCAATTCCTGCACGATGACGTCTGAAATATAGGGCATCGCGCGCTCAGCCGAGTGGGTCTCCAGAGCGATTCGCAGCTGGATCAGCTCTTCGAACCGGCCCGCCTCCATCACCGGAATCCGCAGCCTGCGATTGCCGAGAACTTCCAGCGCGTGCTCCGAGCTGAGCCTGCGGATCGCCTCGCGCACGGGCGTCGGGCTGAGGTTGAGATAGCTCGCAAGCCCGCGAATGGTCAGATTGGTGCCCGGCTCGATCGAGCCCAGCATGATCGCGTTGCGCAGACGAAGATAGGCATATTCCTGGACGGTTTCCGTGTCGCCCGTTGGCAACTCGGGGATGTTGAATGCATCCTTCTTCGTCATAAAATGCGCTGCCTTTTGCTGCATGTGGCGCCGTCTCAATCGCGCAGCACAGTTGACAGAATCTCAAATCAAGATACAAGTCGCAAAAATGATATCACATTTTTTTCTTTGATATCGCATTAGGAGAAAGAACATGCAGGAACACGACCCCGAGACATGGCTCCGCAACAATCCCGAGGTCAAAACGGCCATCACCGCGATCTGCGATCTCAACGGTATGATGCGCGGCAAGCGCATTCCCATCGATCAGATCGACAAGGTTCTGGGCGGTGGCGTGCGGATGCCGCTTTCGGCCATCGGTGTCGATGTCTGGGGCGAGGATATCGAGGGCAGCGATCTGGTGTTCCACACCGGCGATGCGGATGGGCTGTGTGACTATACGGGGCGGGGGATCTTGCCGATGTCCTGGGCCAATCACCCGACGGTCATGGTCCCGATGTGGCTGTCATGGGAGGGCGGCGCGCCGTTCCTTGGCGACCCGCGCCGCGCGCTTGAGCTGGTGACCAACCGCTACAAGGCGCTCGGGCTGACGCCCGTGGTCGCGACCGAGCTGGAATTCTACCTTGTCGATCCCGATACCGACCGCCCCGAGCCGCCGAAATCGCCGGTCTCGGGCAAACAACTCGATTCCGATGACGTCTATTCCATCGACGAGTTGCAGCATTTCGACGATTTCCTGAGCGATGTGTTCGATGCCTGCCGCGAGCAGGGCATTCCCGCCGATTCCGTAATCTCGGAGAACGGCGCGGGCCAGTTCGAGATCAATATGATGCATGTCGCCGATCCGCTGCGCGCCGCGGATGACGCGGTTTTGTTCAAGCGGACCGTGCGCGGGATTGCACGCAAGCACGGGATGGCGGCCACCTTCATGGCCAAGCCCTATGGCAACCTCTCGGGCAATGGCTTCCATGTGCATTTCTCGCTGATCGATTCCGAGGGGCGCAACGTGTTCGACGATGGCACGGATGCGGGCACGGATGTGCTGCGTCACGCGGTGGCCGGGCTGTTGCAGACGATGGCCGAGAACACGCTGACCTTTGCCCCGCATGAGAATTCCTACCGGCGGCTCGCCCCCGGTGCGCATGCGCCCTCGGCCATCGCCTGGGGCTATGAGAACCGCACGGTGGCGGTGCGCGTGCCCGGCGGAAATCCCAGCGCGCGGCGGATCGAGCACCGGGTCGCGGGCGCTGACGCCAACCCCTATCTGGTGCTGACCAGCATTCTGGGCGGCGCGCTTTTGGGCATTGAAAACCAGTGGGAGCCGGTCGCCCCGGTCAAGGGCAACGCCTATAATCAGGATCTGCCGCGCCTGCCGCTCGACTGGGCCTCGGCGATCGAGGCCTATCGGCTTGGCCCAAACGTGCGAAAGATCTACGACCCGCAACTCCAGCGCATGCTGATCGACTGCAAGAAGCAGGAACTCAGCGTGTTCAAACGCCATGTGACCGATTTTGAGTTTCACACCTATCTGGAGACCGTCTGATGAGCAAAGCCGCGACCTCCTACGCCGGAGACGGCCAACATACCGCAAGCTATTATGCGGCCTCGGCCAATCCCGCGCCCGTCCGCCCCGAACTGATCGGCGATCAGGAGATCGATATCTGCATCGTGGGCGCGGGCTATAGCGGCGCCTCCGCCGGGCTGCATCTGGCCGAAAAGGGCCATAAGGTCGCGATCGTCGAGGGCGCTCAGGTCGGCTGGGGGGCGTCCGGGCGCAATGGCGGGCAGGTGGTGAACGGGCTCAACGCTTCGCTGCAAACCATCGAGAAGCGCTACAGCCGGGACACTGCGAATTTCGTGGCCAGCGTCGTGCAGGAAGGCCAGGAGATCATCCGCGAGAAGATCGCGACCTATGACATCAAATGCGACCTCAAGAACGGCAATATCTTTGCGGGCTATACCGACGCCCATCTGCGCGAGCTCGAAGCGCGCAAGGCGCTGTGGGAGAGCTACGGCCACCACAATCAAGAGATGCTCTCGCGCGCGCAGCTGCGCGAAAAGGTCGGCTCGGATGTGTTTTCGGGCGGTATGATCGATCACAGCGGCGCCCATCTGCATCCGCTCAATCTGGTGCTGGGCGAGGCCGAGGCCTTTGAGAAAAACGGCGGTGTCATCTACGAGCACTCGCCCGTGCTCTCCGCCGATACCGAAGCCGCGCGCCCGGTCGTGCGCACTGCCAAGGGCGCGATCACCTGCAAGACGCTGATCTTGTGCGGCAACGCCTATCTTGGCCATGTCGTGCCGACTTTGGAGCGGCGGGTGATGCCGGTCTCGACGCAGATGATCGCCACCGCCCCTCTGGGCGATGCGCTCGCCCATGAAATCCTGCCGGGCGATGAATGCGTCGAAGATATCCGCTACATCCTCGATTACTTCCGGCTCTCTGCCGATAAGCGCCTGATCTTTGGCGGCGGTCTGGTTTATGGCGGCACCGATCCGGCCGATATCGAGGCCAAGATCGTGCCGAACCTCAAAAAGGTGTTCCCGCAGCTCTCGGATGTGAAGATCGATTTTCGCTGGTCGGGCAATTTCGCGCTCTCGTTCAGCCGGGTGCCGCAGATGGGCCGGATCGGGAGCAACACCTATTTCGCCCATGGCTATTCGGGCCATGGCGTGACCGGGTCGCATCTGTTTGGCCGGATCCTGTCTGAGGCGGTGGACGCCGATCTGTCGCGCTTTGACACGTTTGCCAAGGTTCCATGGATCCCCTTTCCGGGCGGTCGCACCTTCCGCGTGCCCTACACCGTGATGGGCGCGTGGTGGTATGCGCTGCGCGACCGGCTGGGTCTGTGAGCGCGCGCCGCGCCTGACAGAAAGACGTTGCAACACAAGGTTTGGGAGGCCCCTCGAAGGATCAGATGGCACGGGTGATGGCGGCCTATCGCAGACAGCCGGGCGTTTTTCGAGACCCGGTCTGCGTTGAGCGCTTGATCTTGTGAGCAGGGCGCGCGCAAATTTAACGCAAGGCCCCTCCCCCCGACTTCAGATTGTGAAAGAGACGCCCATGACCTGGACCATGCCCCCCGAGACTGCGCCGCAAGAGCGGATCTGGATGGCGTTTCCCTGCGAGGGAGAGACGCTTGGCGAGACCTCAGAACAGCGCGAGGCGGGCTATGCGGTCTGGGCCGAGGTCGCCAATACGATTGCGCGATTCCAGCCGGTGACGATGATCGTCGATCCGTCCGCGATGGCACAGGCCCGTCGGCGGCTCGACTCGCAGATTGAGCTGGTGGAGCGCTCCGTCGGAGAGTTCTGGATGCGCGACAGCGGGCCGACTTTCGTGCATGACGCGCAGGGCCAACTGGCGGCAGTGGACTGGATCTTCAACGGCTGGGGCGGCCATGCGTGGGCCAATGCCGGGCCCGACCGCGACACGGCGCGTTTCATCGCGGATCTCGTGGGCGCGCCGGTCATCCCCTCGCTTCTGGTCAATGAGGGCGGCGGGATTCATGTCGACGGTGCGGGCACGGTGTTACTGACCGAGACGGTCCAGCTTGATCCGAACCGCAATCCGCATGCCGACCGGCAGCGGGTCGAGGCGGAAATGGCACGCGTGCTTGGCACGCACAACGCGGTCTGGCTGTCGCGCGGGCTGTCGCGCGATTACGATGAGTTTGGCACCTCGGGCCATGTCGATATCGTGGCCACGAGCCCCGCGCCGGGCAAGCTGCTGATGCATGCGCAGACCAATCCCGAGCATCCCGATTTCGAGGTGAGCGCAACCCTGCGCCGGGAGCTGTCCGAGGCGGTGGATGCGAATGGCAAGCCTTTTGAGATCATCGAGCTGCCCGCGCCAGAGGTCCTGCGCGACGCGCATGGGTTCGTGGATTATTCCTACGTCAATCACCTCGTGATCAACGATGCCGTCATCGCCTGCGGATTTGGCGAGCACCGCGCCGATGCCCGGGCCGCGCAATCTTTGGCCGGGGTTTACGGTGACCGCGAGATCGTCACGCTCGATGCGCGGGAATTGTTCGCGCGGGGCGGCGGCATTCACTGCATCACCCAGCAACAGCCGAAAGCCGGAGCGTGAGATGAACGTCATCGAGAGCTCGATTGCCGATCTGCAAGCGGCGCTGGCGCAGGGCGAGACGACGGCAGAGGCGCTGGTGATGGCCTATCTCGACCGGATCGCGCATTACGATCACGCCGGGATCGCGCTCAATTCCGTGCCGGTGCTCAACCCGGAGGCACTGGCCGAGGCGCGGGCCTCGGATGCAAGGCGCGCTCAGGGCGCGCCGCTCTCGCCGCTCGACGGCATCCCCTACACCGCCAAAGACAGCGACAAGGTGCGCGGGCTTACGGTGGCCAGCGGCTCGCCCGCGTTCAAGGATCTCATCGCATCGGACGATGCGTTCGTGATTTCGCGGCTGCGGGCGGCGGGCGCGATCTTGCTGGGGCTGACCAATATGCCACCGATGGCCAATGGCGGCATGCAGCGCGGGGTCTATGGCCGCGCGGAATCGCCCTATAATGCGGCCTATCTGACCTCGGCTTTTGCCTCTGGCTCCTCCAACGGGTCGGGGACCGCGACGGCTGCCAGCTTTGCGGCCTTCGGTCTGGGCGAGGAGACATGGTCGAGCGGGCGTGCCCCTGCGGCCAATAACGCGCTCTGTGCCTATACGCCCAGCCGGGGCGTGATCTCGGTGCGCGGCAACTGGCCGCTTGTGCCGACGATGGATGTCGTGGTGCCCCATACCCGCAGCATGGGTGATATGCTGGCGCTGCTCGATGTGATCGTCGCGGATGATCCTGAGACGGAGGGCGATTTCTGGCGCAGCCAACCTTGGGTCGCGATCCCGAAACCCTCCGAGACCCGGCCTGCCTCGTATCGTGCCTTGGCGGACAGTGCCTCGCTGCGCGGCAAACGCTTTGCGCTGCCCGCGATGTATATCAACGCCGATCCCGAAGCCGGGACCAATCCGGATGGCGGCATCGGCGGCTCGACCGGCCAGCCGATCAAGACGCGGCCCTCATTCGTGGCGCTGATGGCGCGCGCGCGAGAAGCGATCGAGGCCGCGGGCGCGCAGGTCATCGTCACCGATTTCCCGCTGGTCACCAATTACGAAAGCGACCGACCCGGCGCGCCCAGCATTCATACGCGGGGTCTGGTGTCTCCGGACTTTCTGACCCGCGAGATCTGGGATTTGTCGGTCTGGTCTTGGGATACTTTCTTGCGCCTGAACGACGATCCCAAGCTCAACCGCGTGGCCGATGTCGACGGGGCGATGATCTTTCCCAAACCTGAAGGCGCCCTACCCGACCGCTATACCGGGTTCGACGACGATATTGCACAATACCCGGCCTTCGCGCGCAGAAACCCGGTCGGCGATTTTCGCGAGATTCCCGAAATTGCAGAAGGCGTGCAAGGGCTGGAGGCCACGCGGCGCGCGGATCTTGAAGACTGGATGGATGGGCTGGGTGTCGATGCGGTGATCTTTCCCGCGATGGCCGATATCGGCCCTGCGGATGCCGATGTGAACCCGCGCTCTGCGGATCTGGCGTGGCAGAACGGGACATGGGTCGCCAATGGCAACCTTGCGATCCGTCACATGGGGGTGCCCACGGTCACGGCGCCGATGGGCATGGCCGAGGATATCGGCATGCCTGCAGGCCTTACCTTCGCCGGACGGGGCTGGTCGGATGCGCAACTGCTCGCCTATGCGGCGGCGTTCGAAGCCACGGGGCCCTATCGGACCGCGCCGCCGCGCACCGCAGCCACAGCGCCTGACGGGGTGGGCAAGACTTTGCTCGCACCCTAAGCGGTGGCTGGGCGCCGCCCGGTTTGACGGGTCAAAACGTCGGGGGTGTGCAGGCGCTCACGATCACGCATGTCTCCGCGCCCACCTGCCGAAACCGGTGCGGGGCGCGGCTGTCGAAGTAATACGCATCGCCCGCGCCAAGGATCTTGCGGTGCGAGCCCACGGTGATCTCGACGCGCCCTGACAGCACGATCCCACCCTCTTCGCCCTCATGGCCATACATCACCCGACCGGTATCGGCGCCGATCTCGTAGGTCTCATAGAGGATCATCAGTGAGCGCCCGAAAAGGTTCGCGCCAACCTGTTTGAGCGAGAGCTTCCCCTTGCCGATCTCGGTCAGCTCGGAGGCCGCGTAGAAGCTCGTCTTCTCGGGTTCGGGCTGAAACGCGAAAAACTCGGACATGCTGATCGGGATGCCATCGAGCACGCGCCGCAGCGCGCTCACCGACGGGTTTGTCTTGCCGGATTCGATCAGCGAGATCGTCGAATTGGGCACGCCCGACTTTTTCGCGAGCAGCCGTTGCGACAGGCCCGCGCGCTCGCGGACGTAGCGCAGGCGCCGCCCCAGCTCCATATCTTCATGCGCGCTGTTAGTGTCGTTCATTATCCGCAAACATCTTTCGTCAGACCGTTTTATTTCAATGTGTTAGGGCCACACAGAAACAGACTATTTTGGAAAAAATAACGCCTTATGCTCGCGGAATCTAGAGATATTCGGCGCATGCGCCGCCTTGAAAGGGACCAAGACATGAAGAACGCAGAGATTTCCGCGCGCCGTGAGGCTGCGATCCCTAAAGGCGTCGGGATGCAGACCCAGATCTATGTCGAGCGCGCCTCAGGTTCGGAGGTCTGGGATGTCGAAGGGCGGCGCTATATCGATTTCGCAGCCGGGATCGCGGTGGTGAACACCGGCCATTGCCATCCGCGCGTGATGGCGGCTGTGCAGGCCCAGACAGCGGCCTTCACCCATACCTGCCATCAGGTGCTGCCCTACGAGAATTATGTGCGCCTCGCCGAACGGCTCAATCAGAAAGTGCCGGGCGACTTCGAGAAGAAGACGGTTTTTGTCACGACCGGGGCGGAAGCCGTCGAAAACGCTATCAAGATCGCGCGCGCCGCAACCGGGCGTTCCGCCGTTATCGCCTTTGGCGGCGCCTTTCACGGACGCACGTTCATGGGCATGTCGCTGACCGGCAAGGTCGCGCCCTATAAGCAGAATTTCGGCGCGATGATGCCCGATATCTATCACGCGCCTTTCCCGGTCGCGCTGCATGGCACGACCTCGGACGACGCGATGCGCGGGCTGCAGGCGCTCTTCAAATCCGATCTCGATCCCAACCGGGTCGCAGCGATCATCATTGAGCCGGTCCAGGGTGAGGGCGGCTTCTATCCCGCCCCGCGCGAGTTCATGAAGGCACTGCGCGCGCTTTGCGACACCCATGGGATCTTGCTGATTGCCGATGAGATCCAGACGGGATTTGCACGCACCGGGCATCTGCTGGCGATGGAGGGCTATGACGTCACCGCCGATCTCACCACGATGGCAAAGGGCTTGGCAGGCGGGCTGCCGCTTGCGGCTGTGACCGGGCGGGCCGAGATCATGGAGGCTGTGCAACCCGGCGGCTTGGGCGGCACCTATGGCGGCAATCCGCTGGGGATCGCAGCGGCCCATGCGGTGCTCGACGTGATCGAGGAAGAACAGCTCTGCGCGCGGGCCAACATGCTGGGATCGCGGCTGAAACAACGGCTCGAGGAAATCCGTAGCCGGGTGCCGGAAATGGTGGATGTGCGCGGTCCGGGCTTCATGATCGCGGCGGAATTCAACACCGCCGACGGGCGCGCACCGAACCCCGAATTCACCCATAAGATCCGGGCCGAAGCGCTGGAGCGCGGCCTCGTTCTTTTGACCTGCGGCGTCTATGGTAATGTCATCCGCTTCCTCGCCCCGCTCACCATCCCGCAAGAAATCTTCGCCGAGGCGCTCGATATTCTAGAGGCGTCGATCCTTGCGGCGAAGGGGCTTTGAGACGACGCCGCTCAACCTGAACGACCCCTCGCTGCTGGAAACGCGCGCCTATGTGAATGGCATCTGGGAAGACCGGGCTGCGCGGTTTGCGGTGCATGATCCGGCCACCGGAACCATGATCGCCGAGACGGGAAAACCCTGGGCTGAGGCGCGCTGTACGATCCTCTACGGTGCGTCCTTCATTGAATGGTTCTCGCGAGAGTCCAAGCGGATCAAAATGCTCAAGCGGCCCGTGGACGTTGTGGGCTTGAAACTCGGAATTTAGGATTTTCTGTAAATCAAGAATATCTGCCCCGGCGGGATCGAATAGCTCAGCCCTTAGCGGGGCGTCGCGCTACATTGCGACGCCCCGCTAAGGGCGGTGCCTCAGTCGAGGCGGTAAGCCTCGCGGGCCGCATCATACGAGAGCCATCCCGCCAGCTCGCGCGCATGGGATGGATCGATCAGATGACGCGCCACCATATCGGCGAGGAACGTCGCGCAGCATCTGCGCCAGACATCGTGACGTGCGGGTATCGACAGCAGGGCGCGGGTATCGTCGTTGAAGCCCGCGAGATTGAGGAAGCCCGCGGATTCCACCACCCCGTCGAGATAGCGGGCGATGCCGCGCGGGCTGTCATGGAACCACCATGGCGGCCCCAGCCGCAGCGCGGGCCAGTAGCCCGCCATCGGCGCCAGCTCCCGGCTCAGCACGCTTTCGTCGAGGCAGAAGAAGATCAAGCGGAAGCCGGGCGCGTTGCCAAACCGGCGCAAGAGCGGGCCGAGATCTTGCGCGGGCGAGACGGGCTGCGGAATATCGGCGCCCAGATTGGGGCCGCGCGTGCGCATCAACTCGGGATCAGTGTTGCGCATCACCCCGGCATGGATCTGCATCACCATGCCATCCTCGACCGACAGCGCCGCCATTTCGCTCAGCATCTGGGCGCGAAACAGCTCGGCCTCCTGCGGATCGAAATCGCCGCTGAGCACGCGGTCCAAGAGCGGTTGTTTCTCGCCCTCGGCCAGATCGGCGGTGCGCGCGGTGGGCACGCCATGATCGGTGGCACAGGCGCCAAAGCTGCGGAAGGTTGCGCGCCGCCTGCGATGGGCCTCGATCAACCCCTCCCAGCGGGCGGTGTCGCAATCGGTCAGCGCGCCAAGACGCGCCAGATTGGCCGCGAAATCGGGATGGTCGGGATCGGTCACGTCATCGGGGCGATAGGTGGTGCGCACCCGTTTCGTGAGCCCTTTTGCGGCCAGCTCCCCCTGCGCCTCCAGCGGATCGAGCGCGAATTCCGTCGTCGCGATCACCTCGACATTGGCGCGGTCCAAAATGGCCAGCGGCCGCATCTCATCGCGCGGCAATTGCTGGCCAATCGTGTCAAAGATCGCATCGGCATTCCCCGCGCTCAGACGCTCGGAGATGCCAAAGCCCCAAGACATCGCGTGATCGATCCAAAGCTGCGAGGGCGTGCCCGCAAAGAGATGGTAATGCGCCGCGAAGTGACGCCACGCCGCACGCGGCTCGGCCACCTGCGCGCCGTCGCGCCGGGGCACGCCCAGATCGTCATAGCTCAGCCCCTGCGATTTGAGCATTCGCAAGACGTAGTGATCGGGCGTCAGAAACAGGCTCGTCGCATCGCTGAAGGCGGGGTTATGTGCAAACCAGCCCGGATCGGTATGGCCGTGCGGGGACACGATGGGCAGGCCTTGCACCGACTCGTAGAGGTCACGCGCAATGTTCCGCTGAGCCGGATCGGCCGGAAACAAACGGTCGGGATCGAGAAATTGAGCCATGGGTTATCCAAACATCAGATTGGGCAGAAAGAGCGTGAGCTGCGGAACGAACAAGAGCAACAGCAACAGCACGAAGATGGCGAGGAAGAAGGGCAGCGACTCGCGGATGTAGTCCTCAAGCGGTGTCTTGAGAATGCCGCAGACGGTATACATCGCAACCCCAACAGGCGGCGTCATCGAGCCAAGCGTCACGATCGTCATCATCAGGATACCGAAATGCACCGGGTCGACGCCCGCCTTTTCGATCACCGGCACAAAGATCGGCGTGAGCAGCAGGACAAGGATCGTGCTCTCGAAGAACAGCCCCGCGATGAACAGGCTGATCAGGATCACCGCCACGATAGCGCGCGGATCCGAGAGGGTTGATAGCAGCGCGCTTGCGATGCTTTGCGGCGCCTGCAGGAAGATGATCGCAAAGCCGATCATGCCGCTCATCAGGATGATCAACATGATCAGGCCGATATCGGTGATCGCATCGGTGAAGGCGGTTTTCATTCGCGCGACAGTCAGATCGCCATGAAGAAAGAAGCCCACGATGATTGCGTAAACCACGGCGAAGGCACCGACCTCGGAAGGGGTGAAGATCCCGCCGCGGATCGAGAAGATCAGGAGCACCGGGAAGAGCAGCGCGAATTTTGCCTGCCATGCCGCGCGGCCCAGCTCGCCCCAGGTGGGCTTGACGCTGTCGGCCACGACATAGTTGCGCCGCTTGGCCACCAGCCACGCCGCGACCATCAGGAAGATCATCATCAGGACGCCCGGGATGATCCCGGCCATGAACAGCCGCCCGATCGAGACCTGCCCTACATAGCCATAAAGGATCAGCCCGATCGAGG
Source organism: Thioclava dalianensis (assembly GCF_000715505.1). Classification (GTDB taxonomy): domain Bacteria; phylum Pseudomonadota; class Alphaproteobacteria; order Rhodobacterales; family Rhodobacteraceae; genus Thioclava; species Thioclava dalianensis. The sequence continues at coordinate 6,598 of NZ_JHEH01000020.1, read as the reverse complement.
GCGGGATGGTCGAGGTGATGAGCGAAGAGAGCGCGATGACCGAGGAGGCATAGCCCTTGGAATAGCCCGCGCCAATCATTTGCGGCCCGAGAATCCGGGCCTCCATCGCGGCATCGGCCACGGCCGAGCCCGACACGCCGCCCATCAGCGTCGACAGGATGATCGACACCTGCGCCAGCCCGCCTGCCATCCAGGCCACGGCCACATGCGAGAACTTGAACAGCCGCTCTGTGATGCCGCTCTCATTCATCAGATGTCCGGCCAGCACGAAGAACGGCACCGCCAGAAGCGGGAAGCTTTGCGACACGGTGGCGATTTTCTGCACCCCGATTGCCACGGGCATCACGTCAGAGGTCAGAAAGAAGGTGAAGCCCGAGATGCCAATGGCAAAGGCGACCGGCGCCCCGAGGATCAGCAGGGCAAAGAAAACGATGGCGATCAGGAGCATCTCAGATCTCCCCTTCCGAGCTATGCGAGGTGAAGACGAGTGTCCCTTCGCGGTCGCGCCCGCGCCACGCAGAAATGAGATTCTGGGTCATCGCAATGATCAGTAGAACCGATCCGACGGGCACCGCGATGGTGACCCAGGCATAGGGCAGCCCGGAATCCCCAAACTTGCGCTGCATATTCATCATCGTGAGCTTGTAGCCCTCGACCGTCAGCGCCAGCAAAAAGGCGCAAAAGACCAGATAGAGCGCGCTCTCAAGCCACAACCGCGCACGATGCGGCAGCAGCCGCACGAGGAAATCGACGCCCAGATGAACCCGCTGTCGCATCGCACGCGTGGCCCCGACGAAGCACAGCCAGATGAACAAAAGCTGCGCGAGATCGACCGACCAGATCAGCGGATGGCCGAAAAACCGCATGACTGCGGCGATGAAGACAAGAAAGGTGATTGTCGCAAGAAGGATGATACCCACGGCAAGTTCGACCGTGTTCAAGATGCGCGTCATGGAGGCCCCCGTTTGACGCACCCGGCTATGCTATGCGCCCGGCAAGGGCATCATGCGACAGGCGCGTAGATCGCGAAAGGCCGGAGCGCGATTGCTGCGCTCCGGCTGTCAGTGTCAGGCGTTTGCGATGCCCTGCAATTTGTCGCGCAGCGCACCATAGCCCAGCTCGTCATAGACCGGCGCCGTCGCCTTGACGAAGGGCGAGGTGTCGATGTCGCGCACCGAAAGTCCCTTGTCCTTCAGGCTCTGTTCGATCGAAGCCAGCGAGTCGCTCGTGCCGTTCGAGGCGATATCGCCTGCCTTGACCGACTCGTCGCGCAGGATCTTCTTGAGATCATCGTCGAGCCCGTCGAACCACGGCCCCGAGGTGACGACCCCGGTGATCAGGTTGATATGGCCGGTCTTGGTGATATGGGTAATCACCTCGTCGAGCTTGGCCCCAACCACCGCGGGGAGCTGCGCTTCGGCGCCGTCGAGCACATTGCTCGACAGGGCCGAATAGACATCGCCCCAAGGCATCGGCGTGGGTGTGGCTCCCATTGCGGCAATCGTCTTGATCCAGACCGGCGCGCCGGGCGTGCGCATCCGAACGCCGTGCAGATCGTCGGGGGTGTTCACTTCCTTCTGGGTCAGCACGTGGCGCAGACCCTGCCACCAGTTGAACGAGAGCACCTGAAGCTGCGAGCCGGTATTGAGCTTGCCGACCCACTCTTCGAACATCGGCGAGGTCACGACCTTGCGCATCCCGTCATAACCGGGCGCGAGATAGGGCGCGCCGAGCACGCCGAACTCTTCTTGATAGACCGCAAGGCGTCCGCCATCCACGACCACCGCGACCGGAGCGCCGGCGCGGGCCTGCTCGAGCACGTCTTCATCAGGCCCGAGCTGGGATTGCGGGAACAGTTTGATCTCAAGGCGGCCATCCGAGGCTTTCGCCACATTCGCCTGCATCGCCTCAAGACCCTTATAGAGCGGGTCTGTCGTGGCGAGCGCCGTGTTGATCGAAAGCGCCTGCCCTGCGGCAGAGGCGCGCCGCCCGATCGAGAACACCCCGGTGGCTGCGACCGTGCCGACGATGCCTTGCAAGGCGGCGCGGCGGCTCATGGTTTTCCGTGTCATCTTCTTCTCCTCCCTAGAGTTTCATTGCCGTAAGCGACGCTCCTAGGTGCCGTTCAGATCCTCTCGGATGCGTCGAAATATGTTGGTTTGTCTTCCACGATGTCGGGCAGATCACTCAGGATCGCCTGCAGGTGCTGACGCATCGCAGCCTCGGCCTCGGCGGGGTTTTCCCGCTCAAGCGCTGCGACCACCTCAGCGTGCTGATGCACAAGGTTTTCCATGGGAAAGCGCTTCGTGCTGAGATAGCGCACCCGGTCCATCTGCGACTTGATGGTCTCGACCATCGACCAGGCGTGGTGCTTGTCGGCGGCCTCTGCGAGGGTACGGTGAAAGCGCTCATCCAGCTCCATGAAGCCAAGATTGTCGCCTGCCTCAACGCGCTCACGCTGTGCTGCGATCTGAGTGCGCAGCTCGCGATGCAGCGCCGGGTTGCCCGTCATGGCCAACAGTTTGACGACATCGGCCTCAATCGCCTCGCGCACGAAACGCGCATCCATCACCGCCGAGACGGCGATCTTGCGCACGAAGGTTCCGCGCTGCGGCCGGATCTCCAAGAGCCCCTCATCGGCGAGCTTGATGAACGCCTCGCGCACCGGCTGACGACTCACCTCATATTCGGCGCCGATCTCGGCCTCCGACAGGCGCGTGCCCGGTTCCAGATCGCCGCGAATGATCCGGTTACGCAGCAAGCGAAACACCTGCGGCGAGACCGCGGCGCTAAGATTTAGCATTTCTCTCGGATGCTGAGCGCTCATCGTGAAATCCTCCTGAGCCGAGACACTAAACCATACCACCATACTAGTCAACCGAACTGCGCCGTGCTAGGGTGCCCAAGTTCCATGCGCAGGCACGGATAGAACCGCTCGGGAGGATAAGAATGAGGCAGACTTGGCGCTGGTTTGGGCCGTCGGATACGGTTTCAACATCGGAAATGCTGCAAGCGGGGGTGGAAGGCGTCGTCAGCGCGCTGCATCACATCCCCACAGGTCAGGTCTGGCAGCCCGATGCCATCACGCAGCGCCAGTCCGAGATTGCGCGCCTGCCCGATGGCACGCCCTCCGGTCTGGCGTGGGAGGTTGTCGAAAGCCTGCCCGTCTCGGAAGATATCAAGCGACAAAGCGGGGAATGGCGCGCGCATATCGACGCCTATAAGACCAGCCTTGAGAACCTCGCCCGCGCAGGGCTTGAGGTCATCTGCTACAATTTCATGCCCGTGCTCGACTGGACGCGCACGGATCTGCACTGGCCCCGCCCGGACGGCGCCACCTGCATGCGTTTCGACTTCGTGGATTTCGCTGCCTTCGATCTGTTCATTCTGGAACGCCCGGGCGCGAAAGAGTCCTTCCCCCCCGAGATTATCGAGCAAGCCCGCGCCCGCTTTGCCAAAATGGATGACGCCGCCAAGAAGGCGATTGCGCGCAATGTGGTGTTCGGTCTGCCCGGCGCTGCAGAGAGCTTCTCGCTGAGGGATGTGCAGGCCAATCTTGATGCGTATCGCACTGTTACCCCCGACCGGCTTCGCACGAATTTCGTGGATTTCCTGACCGAGGTCATACCCACCGCAGAGCGCCTTGGCCTGCGGCTGTGCTGCCACCCCGACGATCCGCCCTTCGATCTGCTGGGTCTGCCGCGCGTCATGTCGACCGAAGCCGATTTTCGCCAGCTGACCGGTGCCGTGGACAGCCCCGCCAATGGCATCACCCTGTGCACCGGATCGCTTGGCGCGCGCGGCGACAATGATCTTGCCGGTATGATGGAGCGGCTTGGGCCGAAGGTCCATTTCCTGCATCTGCGCAATGTCACGCGCGAAAGCCCAAACGCGCCGGGCTCGTTCTATGAATCCCGCCATCTGGACGGCGATGTGGATCTTGTGGCGGTGATCGCCGCCGTGCTACGCGAAGAGGCCCGTCGCCGCGCGGAGGGCCGCTCCGATGTCTCGATCCCGATGCGTCCAGATCATGGGCAGGACATTCTCGATGACCTCACGCGGCAGGCCCAACCGGGCTATCCACTGATCGGCAGGCTCAAGGGTCTGGCCGAGTTGCGCGGTGTGATCACCGCCCTCTCCCACCCCAAACACGGAGCCACCGCATGACCCGTCTCAAGCACCTCGCGGATATCAACGGCCCGGCCGATCTTCCCGGCTATGACCCTTCCGCGCATGGGACGGGGATCGTCCATCTCGGGCTTGGGGCGTTTCACCGCGCCCATCAGGCCGTCTATACCGATGCGGCTTTGGCCGCAGAGGGGGGCGACTGGCGGATCATCGGCGTCAGCTTGCGCAGCGTCGAGATCGTCGAGGCGCTCAGCGCGCAGAACGGGCTCTATACCGTGATTGAGCGCGACGATGCCGCAAGCACCGGACGGGTCATCGGCGCGATCTCAAAGGCGCTCTCGGGCGCCGGGGGTGGCGCGGAGATCCTGCGCGCGCTCAGCGATCCGAGCACCCGGATCGTCTCGCTCAGTGTGACTGAAAAGGCCTATGGAATTAGTCGCGACGCCTATCAGGCCGATCCGAGCCACCCGGCGGTCGCAGCCGATCTCGCCCATCCCGAGACGCCCTCGGGCGTGCTGGGGCTGCTCAGTGCGGCGCTGCGTGCGCGGCGCGCGGCGGGCCATGATCCCTTTACCGTTTTGTGCTGTGACAACCTGCCCGATAATGGCGCGATGCTGCGCGGCGGGGTGATCTCTTTCACCGAACACCACGATCCCGAGCTGGCCCAGTGGATCGCAGACACGGTCGCCTTCCCGTCCACGATGGTTGACCGGATCACCCCGGCTGCGACCGACGAGACGCTGGCCGATGCGCTGGCGCTGACCGGCTGCGAAGATCACGCCGCGATTGAGACAGAGCCGTTCTCGCAATGGGTCATTGAGGATCATTTCCCGACGGGCCGCCCGGCGTGGGAGGCGGGCGGCGCGCTCTTTGTCGAAGATGTCCGGCCCTATGAGCTGATGAAGCTGCGTCTGCTCAACGGCGCGCATTCGATGCTGGCCTATGCCGGATTTCTGGCGGGCTGCGACTATGTCCGCGATGTGATGGCGCGGCCCGATCTGGCGCGTCTGATTGCGCGCCAGATGGATGCTGCCGCCGCCACCTTGCCACCGCTTGACGCGATTGATTTGCAGGCGTACCGCGACCAGCTTCTGGCGCGGTTTGCCAATCGGGCCATCGCGCATCGCACGGCCCAGATCGCGATGGACGGAACGCAGAAACTGCCGCAGCGGATTTTCGCGCCCGCGGTCGATACGCTGCGCGCCGGGGGCGATCTGTCGGCCTTTGCCTTCGCCACTGCGGTCTGGATGCGCTACGCTTTGGGGCGTCATGAGGACGGCACGAGCTATACGCTCAACGATCCGCGCGGCGAGGAAATCACAGCCGCGCTCAAGGACAAGACCGAGGCCGCCGCGATCAGCCGCGCGCTGCATGCGCTGCCCGGCCTCGTCCCGAACTCCCTGAGCGACAGCCCGAAATGGCGCGGTGCGGTCGAGCAAAAGCTCACGACACTCTTGCAAGACGGGGTCGAGGCCGCGATCCGCAAGGAGGCAGAGTGATGTTTGATCTCGTTACGATTGGCGAGGTGATGGCCGAACTGCGCCGCGACACGCGCAAATCGCCCGATTGGCAGATCGGCTTTGCGGGCGACATGTTCAACTCCGCCGTCTACGCCGCGCGGAACCTGCCGCCGGGGCGGGTCGCCTTTCACTCGCGCATCGGGCGCGATCCGCTTTCGGCGGATTTCGCGGATTTCGCGCAGGCGCAGGGTGTGGACACCGCCCATGTCGCGCGCATCGCGGATCGCAATATCGGGCTTTATTCCGTCAGCACCGATCCGCAGGGCGAGCGCAGTTTTCACTATTGGCGCGATCAATCCGCCGCGCGCGGATTGATGCTCGATTCCGAAACGCTGCCCGCCGCGCGGATCTACCTGTTCTCGGCGATCACGCTTGCGATCCTGAGCCCGCAGGGGCGCGATCAGTTGCTCAAAGTGCTGGCCGCGCGCCGCGCAGAGACCGGCTGCCACATCGCGTTTGATTCCAATTTCCGCCCGCTACTCTGGGAAAGCCACGAGGCCGCACGCACAGCAATTGCCGCCGCATGGGAGATCGCAGATATCGCCTTGCCGAGCGTCGATGACGAAATGGCGATTTTCGGCGACCCGGACGAGGCGAGTGTGCTGGCCCGCTTTGGCGCGCGGGAGTGGCATGCAGGCGCGCTCAAACGCGGCAGCGGGGGTCCCTGCCCGCTTGGCGCGCCGGTTGACCCGGGCGTGAGCTTCGCGCCTGCAACCCATGTCGTGGACACGACCGCCGCGGGTGACAGCTTCAACGGGGCCTATCTCGCAGCCTTCCTGCGCGGCGCGCCCGAGCCCGAGCGGCTCACCGCCGCACATGCCTGCGCCGCCGAAGTGGTGGGCCATAGCGGGGCGATCTCGCCGCGCGCGTGAGATGTCGTCGGACAGCGGGGGCAGCATGTCACCGCGTGGATTTCGATTTAGGGTCAGGACCCATTGATTTTCGTGTAT
>NZ_JHEH01000019.1 GCF_000715505.1 Thioclava dalianensis | reverse complement strand
ATCATGGTGTCTCTCCTGGTGTTTGGTTTGCGCGTCCCTGAAGCGAGTTTCGACCACCTCTGACCTTGGTCCCCGTCTCACGGCATGGGGACATATAGCCCCCGGAAGGTGGCGGGATTTGGGCAGGCTCGCGGCGATTTCGGGAACACTTAACTTTCTGTTGGAAATACGCCTAAAGCTTTGAATTTCATGAATTTAATTCTGATTCCTATCTGCTAGAGAGGGGGATCTCTGCTCTCCAAGCGATGCCAAAGTGGCACGAATCGCGCTCAAACCCTCGACTTCACTGGATTTTTTCGCGCTTTGCGCGGATAAATATCGTCAACGCGGCCAGATAAGAGCTGCATGAGGCAGATGAGCGGGTGGCGCAATGCGCGCATTACAGGCGGTGACAATCGTTTTTCTTGCGGCCATGGCTGCGGGGCCGGGCAGCGCGGAGATCTCCGCGCCGGTCAATGAAGGCGTGAAGCCCAAACGCGTGCTGCCGCCGAAACCCGGCACCAAACGCTTCATCACGATCCAGATCGATCCCGAAGAACAACAGCGCGAGCTGGCGGCCATGGCAAAGGAGCCGTGGCGCCCGATCACAAAAGCCCCCGCCGACAGTACAGAGACCGATGGCGCAACCGGCGGCCCCAGTCGGCCACGAGGTCACGCGCATTACGCTTGGTTCTGGAAGAAGATCTCCCCCAAGCTCGAGGATCGCGCCGGTCGCTTCGAGACGGCGCTTGCCGCACTGACCCAAGGGCCCGAGGGCAACTCGGTGCGCGCGCCCCGCCTGAGCAGCCTTGCCGATATCGCCAAGGCGCATGGCACAGATATCCTCAAGGCGACGATCGGAACCAATGTCTCGCCCGCGCTTGTGGTGGCGATGATCTCGGTGGAATCGGGCGGGCGCCATGACGCGGTGAGCCATGCCGGGGCGGTCGGGCTGATGCAGCTGATCCCGGCAACCGCAGATCGCTTCGATGTCGATGACAGCCGTGATCCGAGCCAGAATATCGCCGGTGGGGTCACCTATCTCGACTGGCTGATGAAGGAGTTCGACCGCGATCCGCTGATGGTGATCGCGGCCTATAATTCGGGCGAGAACAACGTGAAGAAGAATGACGGCGTGCCGCCCTTTGCCGAGACGCGCGATTACGTGCCCAAGGTCTTGGCCGCATGGTCGGTCGCGCGGGGCCTGTGCATGACGCCGCCCCAGCTCATGACCGACGGCTGCGTGTTTCGAGTGAAAGGATAAAGATGCGCCAAACCCGACCGCTTGTCCTCGATGTCGACGGCACATTTCTCAAGACCGATCTTCTGTTCGAGGCCTTCTGGGCCGGTCTTGGCCGCGCACCCCTGCCGACGCTGAAAACCGCGCTGCGCCACATCACCCACCCGGCACGTCTCAAGGCAGAGCTGGCCGCGCAAGTCGATCTGCGGCTCGATCTGATGCCGGTGACGCCTGCGGTGGCGCAGGCGGTCTCGCAGGCGCAAGAGGCCGGGCGCGAGGTCGTGCTAGCCTCGGCCTCAAATGAGGGGCAGGTCCGCGCTCTGGCCGCCGCTCATGGGCTCTCGGGGCAGGTCTTCGCCTCGGATGGGGACACCAATCTCAAGGGGGAGGCCAAGGCGCAGGCGCTGATTGCGGCCTATGGCGAGCGCGGTTTTGACTATGCGGGCAATGAGGCCGCCGATCTCGCGATCTGGCACCATGCCGAGCGCGCGCTTGTTGTGGGCCATGTGCCGCAGGCCACCTCGCTGCCCCGCCGCGATATGCTGGAGGGGGGCTGGTCGTGGCGCGCACTCCTCAAGGCGCTTCGGCCGCATCAATGGGTCAAAAACGTGCTGCTCGTCTTGCCCCTGATCGCCGCGCATCGATTCGACCTCGACACATTGCTGCCGATCGTGCTGGGCATGATCGCCTTCTCCTTCGCGGCCTCGTCGATCTATATCGTCAATGATCTGCTCGATCTCGAGGCCGACCGGCTGCATCCCACCAAATGCCGTCGTCCCTTTGCAGCCGGAACGGTCCCGATCCGAATCGGCATGGCGACAGGCCTCGGCCTTGCGCTGGCATCTCTGGCACTCGCCGGTGCGCTCAATCTGGGCTTTTTCGGCATCGTGCTGCTCTACATGCTCACCTCGCTGGCCTATTCGCTAAAGCTCAAACGCATGCGCTGGGTGGATATCGCGACGCTGGCCACGCTTTACACGATTCGCGTGGTGGCCGGGGCGGCTGCTGGCGAGGTGGATGTGTCGATTTATATGCTGATCTTCATCTTCCCGGTCTTCATCGCGCTGGGCTGCGTGAAGCGGCTGACAGAGCTCACGCTGGCCACCTCGGATGCGCGCCTGCCCGGGCGTGGCTACGGGCGCGCGGATCGGGGCGATCTGCTCAATGTCGCAGGGCTCGGCGTGTTCGGCGCGCTTCTGGTCTTCTTTCTCTATTCGGTCTCCCCGCAGGCCGTGATGCTTTATCCCGATCATTGGTTGCTCTGGGTGGCGATGATCCCGCTCGGATGGTGGCTGATCCGCATGGTCGTGTTGGGTTGGTTTGGCAAGCAGGATTACGACCCGATCGTCTTTGCGATGCGCGACAAGTTTGGGCTTGGCCTGATCATGATCATGCTGTCGCTGATGTTCTGGGCGGCGGGGCTCTGGGCGCAATGGTTCGGCGGCTGAACGCGCCCCCTCTTCCTCTTGACCCAAATATCCCACAGGGCTTTGGGGGTGTGAAACCCCCAGCGCGCGGGGCAACTCTCAGATCGACATCTTCTTGAAGATCGGCTCGGGAATGATCCGGATGATCCCCATCACCAATTGCCAGATCTTGCGGGTGTAGAGCACGTTTCTCTTGCGCGCGAGGCCTTGCAGGATGTCATCGGCGACCGCATCCGGGGTCGTCATCAGCGGCAGCTCCATCCCGCGCGTCATCGGTGTGTCGACCGGGCCGGGCTTGACCGTCATCACATGCACACCCGAGCGCCCCAGCCGGTTTCGCAGCCCCGAGAGATAGGTGGCAAAGGCGGCTTTGGACGCGCCGTACACATAGTTGCCGAGCCGCCCGCGATCGCCTGCGACCGAACCGATCCCAGCAATCGCTCCCGATCCGCGCGCCTCCATCAGCGGCGCGAGCAGGCTCAGGAAGGTCGCAGGGCCGGTATAGCTGTCGGCCATTACGCCCTCGATCATCTGAGGGTTGGCATCCACCACGTCCTGCTCGGGCATCGAGCCGGTGAAGACGGCGCAATTGAGAATGCCGTCCTGCGCTTCCAACTGTGCGATCAGCTCGGCGTAATTGCTGTGGTCGCGCGCATCGAAGCGCATGATCTCGGCGGCGGGCGCGCCGCGCAGGCGGCAATCGGCGGCGATGGCCTCAAGCTCGGGCATATTGCGGCCCGCCAGAAACAACGTATGGCCCTGCTCGGCGAGCCTGCGGATCAGCGCGCGCGCGATGCCCGATGTGGCGCCAAGGATGATCCAACTGTTCTTCATATCTCACTCCTGAGGTTCAACCGGCGGGTCATGTCTGTCTCCAACGCTCCCGCCGGGTCGGCCTTGGCCACTATGCTCTGCCACTGTGGCAAATCTGGATACATCGCGCGGATCTGCGCGGCTGAGGCGAGGCTGTCCTTGGCCAGATAGATCCGCCCGCCCGCCTCGAGCGTGCGCGTCTCAAGCCGATGGATCAGCGCACGCGCCTCGGTGCGGTTGGGGAAATCGATGGCCAGCGTGTAGCCCTCCATCGGAAAGCTCAGATCGCCCGCACGTCCCGGCCCCATGCGCTTGAGTACGGCGAGCGGCGAGGCCAGCCCCGATCCCGCGATTTCGGCCAGCATCGCGCGCAACGCATCGGCCGCGGCCAGCGGCACGACGCATTGGAACTGGTGAAAACCGCGTTTGCCGTAAAGCCGGTTCCAGTCATGCAGCTTGTCGAGCGGAAAGAAGAAATCTTCCAGCCGGCGCACCAGCGAGCGGCCCTGCCGGGGCACGCGGTGATAATAGGCCCGGTTGAAAGCTCGCACGACCGGCGGCGCGAGCGCCCAATGCGGCGCATCGAAGGGGATCTTGCGCGGTTTGGCGCGCGGGCGGACCAGCCCTGCGACCGTCTCGCCCTCCTCGACGATGCCGCGCCCGAGAGCAGCCCCCGTCGCGGTCGCGTCGATCCAGCCGACAGTGTAGCTCGCGCGCGAGGCATCGAGCAGGCCAAGATGGCGCTCCCAATCGGGCGCGCGGCGTTCGGTGACCAGCATCACATCGCCCTTGCAGCGCTGCAGCCGAAGCGTGGCGCGCAGGATGACCCCGGTCTGACCCAACCCGCCCAGCGTCGCACGAAAGAGCGCGCTGCCCGGTTTCACGATCCGCTCGGCGCCGTTCTGAAGCAAGGTGAGCTGGCGGATATGCTGGCCGAAACTGCCGATATGATGGTGGTTCTTGCCATGCACATCCTGCGCGATGCAGCCGCCAATGGTCGCAAAGCCTGTGCCGGGCATCACCGGCGGCAGCCAGCCGCGCGGCGCGAAGGCGCGCGCGACATCGCCGATCCGCGCCCCGGCCTCGATCTGCAAATCGCCTGTCTCGGGATCGAAAGCGATCATCCGGTCGAGCGCGCTCATATCCACCGCGCGCCCATCCGAATTGAGCGCCGCATCCCCGTAAGAGCGCCGCATGCCAAAGGCGGGAGCCGCCTCAAGCCGTGCAAGCGCATCGCGGGTTTCGGGGCGGGCGAGCTGACCGGTCGCGCGCAAGGCGCGGCCCCATCCGGTATATTCGCTGTCTTTCCAGTCCATGCGCGTCTCGGGCTTATGGGGCTTTGCGCGCGGCGCGCTCGGCCAGAGGGAAGATCGCAAGCCCGATGGCTATGGCGAACCAAAGCGTGGTCAGGCGAATGACGGCTGTGGCGGGGATCGAGATGTCGAGCGGGATGCCATCGAGCGAGAGCAGCGCGACCATCGCGGCCTCGGCGCCACCCAACCCGCCGGGCGCGCCGGTCAGCCCGCCTGCCAGCGTAGCAAAGACAAAGATCGCAATGGCCTTGGCGAGCCCGATATCGGCGCCCATCCAGCCCAGCAGCAGATGGAATGCGTAGCCCTCGGCCAGCCAGCCCGCGAGCCCCAGCCCAAGGACCAAGCCAAGCGTCGGGCCATGGGTGAACCGCGCCAGAGAGCGCGCCGCGCTGCGGGCGCGGGCAAACAGCCGAGGCGCACGGCCCGCGAGGCGATAGGTCTGCGTGATCAGCGCCGCCAGAAGGCGCGGGCGGGTGGCCACGATTGCGGCGGCAAGGGCGAGAGCGGTGACCGGCAGCGCGCCTGCAATGCCGCCTGCGGCGAGCGAAATCGCACCGCCCAGAAGCAGCGCCATCACCGCCAGATCGCCTGCCCGGTCCATCAGGGCTAGCGGCGCACTGCGCGCAATCGCCCAGCCAGTTTCGCGCCGGATCCAGCGCATGCGCACCAGCTCTCCGACGCGGCCCGGTGTGACCGACATCGCAAAGCCGCCGAGGAAATGGCGGATGTTCTGCACCGCTCCGGTGGGCAGCCCAAGGCGGCGCGCCAGCACATGCCAGCGCAGCGCGCGGCACAGGTAATTGGCCAGCGACAGCCCCAGCAAAAGCGCGATCTGCCACAGGTGCAGCCGCGCAAGCTGCGCGCGTGTCTCCTGCCAACCCGTGGCCGAGATCAGACCGATCAGCCCCGCGGCCAGCAGCACCAGCAGCCCGCCCAAAAGCGCACGATCCCGCCAGCGGCGGGGCAGGGCGCGCAGGGAGGGCGCAGGGATATGGGCAGCCCGCGCAAACGCGCCCGATCCCGCCAGCGGCGGGGCAGGGCGCGCAGGGAGGGCGCAGGGATATGGCTCGTGCTGTTCATTGCGTCCGTTTTAGCGACAGATCGGGGCAGGATTATGACCTTGTTTCGCCAAAAGCGACAAAGAAAAAGGCAGCCCGCATCGGGGCTGCCTTTCGATTTCCTTGCGCGTCAGGGCCTTAGCCGAGAACCGATTTCACCGCATCTGCCGTCGTCGAGATAATGGTGTCGGCCTCCTCGCGGGTCAGGCAAAGTGGCGGAGCAAAGCCGAGGATGTCACCTTGCGGCATCGCACGGGCGATCACACCACGCTCGACCAAAGCGGTCGCCAGCTTCGCGCCCACCTTGTCGGAGGCGTCGAAGAAGGTGCGCTGCTCGCGGTCCTTGACGAACTCGACGGCGCACATCAGCCCTTCGCCGCGAACGTCGCCGACATGAACATGATCGCCCAAGGCCGCTTTCATCGCGTCGTTGAAATATTTGCCTGTGCTTCCGGCATTGCCCACCAGACCGAGCTGATCGATCAGTTTGAGGTTGGCAACCCCTGCGGCAGCCCCGATAGGGTGCGCCGAATAGGTCCAGCCATGGCCAATCGGGCCGTTCTCATCCGTGCCCTGTTCAAGCACTTTCCACATCTTGTCGCCCACGATCGAGCCCGAAAGCGGCGCATAGGCCGAGGTCAGCCCCTTGGCGATGGTGATCAGATCGGGCTTCATGCCGTAGTGATCCGAGCCAAACATCGAGCCCAGACGCCCGAAGCCGGTGACGACCTCATCTGCGACCAGCAAGATGTCATGCTTGTCCAGCACAGCCTGAATCGCGGCCCAGTAGCCCTCGGGCGGCGGCACGATCCCCCCCGTGCCCAGCACCGGCTCACCGATGAAGGCCGCGATCGTGTCAGCGCCTTCGCGCTCGATCAGCGCCTCCAGTTCGGCTGCGCAATGCGCGGTGAACTGCGCCTCGGTCATATCGGCCTTGGGGCGGCGGAAGTAATAGGGCGCCTCGGTATGCAGGATCGGCGCGCGCGGCAGGTCAAATTTGTTGTGGAACGCCGCCAGCCCGGTCAGCGAGCCGGTCATGACGCCCGAGCCGTGATAGCCGCGCCAGCGCGAGATGATCTTCTTCTTCTCGGGGCGACCCAGAATATTGTTGTAATACCAGATCAGCTTGATGTTGGTCTCGTTCGCATCCGAGCCCGACAGCCCGAAATAGACCTTGGACATGTTGGCGGGCGCCCGCTCCAGCACCATATGCGCCAGCGTGATCGAGGCCTCGGTGCCATGCCCGACATAGGCGTGGTAATAGGCAAGCTCCTTGGCCTGCTCTGCAATCGCCTCGGCGATCTCGCTGCGGCCATAGCCCACATTCACGCAATAAAGGCCCGCGAAAGCATCCAGCAGCTTGTTGCCGTCGCGATCCTCAATATAGACGCCCTCGCCGCCGGTGACGATCCGGGTGGGCGTCTCGCCGCGCGCGTGCTGGGCAAGATGGGTTGAGGGATGGAAGAAATTCTCGCGATCCCATTTGTCGAGTTGATCGTTGGTCAGCATAGCGTCTCCTTCTTGGTCCTTGCGGCGGGGCTCAGGCCCAGTCGCGGCAGACATACTTGATTTCCATGAATTCTTCCATTCCGCGCCGGGCCCCTTCACGGCCCAGCCCCGATTGTTTGACCCCGCCAAAGGGGATCGGCGCGCCCGTGACCTTGGTGCGATTGACCGCGACCATGCCAAATTGCAGCGCGCGGGTGGCGCGGTAGATGCGCTTGGGGTTGAGCGAGTGGACATAGGCCACAAGCCCGTATTCGGTGGCATTGGCGCGATCAAACACCTCTTGCTCGCTGTCAAAGACCGAGATCGGCGCGACCGGCCCGAAGGTCTCTTCGTGCATGATCAGCGCATCATCGGTCACATCGGTGAGCACGGTGGGCGCGTAGAACAGCGGGCCGCGATCGAGCCGCTTGCCGCCACAGGCGAGTGTCGCGCCCTTGGTCAGCGCATCGGCCACATGTTCTTCCTGCTTGGCCACCGCTTTCTCGTTCATCAGCGGGCCGATATCGGGATCATCCATACCGATGCCCACGCTCAGCGCCTGCGTGGCCTCGGTGAAGCGGCGGCAGAACTCGGCATAAACGGGCCGCTCGACATAGATCCGGTTGGCGCCCAGACAATCCTGCCCGGAGGTCGCGAATTTCGCCTTGATCGTCTCGGCCACCGCCCGATCCAGATCGGCGCCCTTGAAGACGATGACCGGGGCATGACCGCCCAGTTCCAGTACCAACCGCTTCACGGTGTCCGCCGATTGGCGATAGAGCAGACGTCCGATCTCGGTGGAGCCGGTGAAGGACAGCGTGCGGACGCGGGCGTCCTTGGTCCAGGGCTCGACGATCTCGGGCGCGTGGCCGGTGATCACGTTGAAGACGCCGGGGCCAAAGCCCGCACGCTCGGCCAGCTCCGCCAGTGCCAGCGCTGAAAACGGCGTCTCCGAAGAGGGATGCGCGACCACGGTGCAGCCCGCCGCCAGCGCTGCCGCCGCCTTGCGCGTCAGCATCGCGGAGGGGAAATTCCAGGGCGTCACCAGCCCTACAACGCCCACGGGCTCGAGCCACAGTTCGACCTCGGCATCCGGCAGATGGCTGGTCACGCCCTCAATATTGGGGCGCTTGGCCTCTTCGGCGTAATATTCGATGAAGCTCGCGGCATAATCGATCTCCCCCAGCGCCTCGCTCAGCGGCTTGCCCTGCTCAAGCACCATGATCCGCGCCAGATCTTCCTTGGCGGCGATGATCAGGTCGAACCAGCGGCGCAGCAGGGTTGAGCGCTCCTGCGGCAAGGTCATCGACCAGTCGAGATAGGCGGCCTGCGCGGCATCGACGGCGGCGCGCGACTGCGCCCCGCTCAGCGCCGCGATATCGCCCAACCGCGCCCCATCCGCGGGGTTGGTCACGGCGATCACCGCCCCTTCATCGGCGGCAACCCATTTGCCATTCACATAAGAAAAACTGCGCAGCAGGCGCTTGTCGGAAATATCCGGGCGTGCAGACATCGCGGTGTCGAGCATGTTCGTACCTCCTTGGCTTGCCCCCAATATGGCAGGGCGCGGGCGGAGGCTGGGACCAAATGGACCGTGCGGCGGGGGCTTTCGGGCTGAAAGAGCGCGCGCCGCTAGTCCGTTTGGTCTAGGAGCAACTCAAAGGGGAAGGCGCCGCGCGCTTTCACCTCTTTCGTGACGATATAGGTAAAATAGCGCGCAATCCCGATCCGCGCATCGAGCATCGAGTCGATCAGCCGCTGATAGGCGTCGATATCGCGCGCCACGATCTGCATCAGATAATCGAATCCCCCGCCAAGCGCCCAGCAGCCTACGACCTCCGGGTGCTTGTCGAGTGAGCGCTCAAAGGTCTGAAAGGTCGCGGCCCGGTGATCGGCAAGCTCGGCTGCCACGAAGACCGTGACATGCGCGCCCAGCTTGCGCAGGTTGATCCGCGCCTGATAGCCCTCGATCAGCCCGGCCTTCTCAAGCTTCTTGAGCCGCTCCCATGTGGGCGTGGGCGAGAGGTTGATCTTCTCGGCCAATTGCGCCTTTGACAGACGCCCCTCGGCTGAGAGGACGCGCAGGATGTCGATATCGCGGCGGTCGAGCTTGATCATTGCGCGACATTACAGCCTCGCGCGGCACTGTCCATATCCCCACGCAAAAGGGGCAGCCCTTCCAGACTGCCCCTTCCTATTAATCCAAATATCCCAGGCGTTAGGGGCAAAACCACGTTTTGGCCCGAGGGGGCAGCGCCCCCTCGTTGGCCCAACGTGGCCCCCTCGCGCGGTCAGTTCACGATCGTGGCTTCGGTGGCTGCGCGAATCTCGTCTTCGCTCACCCCATCGGCGGTCTCGACGATCTTGAGCCCGCCCTCGACCACGTCCAAAACGCCCAGATTCGTGATGATCCGGTTCACCACACCCGTGCCCGTCAGCGGCAAGGTACAGGCTTTCAACAGCTTGCTCTCACCATGCTTGTTGGTGTGATCCATCACGACGACGACGCGTTTGACGCCCGCCACGAGGTCCATCGCGCCGCCCATGCCCTTCACCAGCTTGCCCGGGATCATCCAGTTTGCGAGGTCGCCATTCTCGGCCACTTCCATCGCGCCAAGGATCGCCATCGCGATCTTGCCGCCGCGGATCATGCCAAAGCTCATCGAGCTGTCGAAATAGGCGGTATTGGGCAGTTCGGTGATCGTCTGCTTGCCCGCATTGATCAGATCGGGATCTTCCTCGCCCTCATAGGGGAAGGGGCCCATCCCGAGCATGCCATTTTCCGATTGCAGCGTGACGTTCACACCTTCGGGGATGTGGTTCGGAACGAGCGTCGGAATGCCAATGCCGAGATTGACATAGGTGCCGTCTTGCAGCTCTTGCGCCGCGCGGGCGGCCATCTGGTCTCTATCCCATGCCATGGGTCAGCCCTCCTTCTTGCGGGTGGTGACTTTCTCGATGCGCTTCTCGTGATCGCCTTGGATCAGGCGGTGCACGTAAATCCCCGGCAGGTGGATCTGGTCGGGGTCAAGCGAGCCCACCGGCACGATTTCCTCGACTTCCATCACGCAGGTCTTGCCGCACATCGCGGCGGGCGGATTGAAGTTGCGTGCGGTCTTGCGGAAGATCGCGTTGCCGGTTTCATCGGCTTTCCATGCCTTGACGATCGAGAGGTCGGCAAAGATCCCTTCCTCAAGGATATAGGTCTCGCCGCCGAACTGTTTTTCTTCCTTGCCCTCAGCGATCTGGGTGCCCACACCGGTCTTGGTGTAAAAGCCCGGGATGCCGTGACCTGCCGCCCGCATCCGCTCCGCCAGCGTGCCCTGCGGATTGAATTCCAGCTCCAGTTCACCGCTCAGATATTGCCGCATGAACTCGGCATTCTCGCCGACATATGAGCTCATCATCTTCTTGATTTGCTTGGTGTCGAGCAGCTTGCCAAGGCCGAACCCGTCTACGCCGCAATTGTTGGACGCGACGGTAATGTCCTTGACGCCATCCTCCACGAGCGCATCGATGAGCAGTTCGGGAATCCCGCAGAGGCCAAACCCGCCTGCCGCGATCAGCATCCCGTCGAAAAGAAGCCCGTCGAGAGCTTCCTTCGCAGACCCGTAAACCTTGTTCATGAAGTTCCTCCGATCATTTGCGGGAAACTTTCGCAAGTGCCGGGAGGGGAGTCAATTGCCGCGTTGCAGCGCCAGCCTCAACCGCCATCACTTTCGGGAGGCATAATTGATAGATTTGAAGGAATTTGCGGGGATGTATGCGGCGCAGCGGGCGTGCGTTGGAAATCTCGCGCAGCCCCGTGAGGCGCATCCGGCGCTCAAAACGGCGCGCTGTGCCGATGCGGCGGGCAGGGCCCTAGGCCCCGGACGCCCGCCGCATCCACTGGCTTATTCGTCGTCGGACTCCGCGGTTTTCTTCGCGGGCGCCTTCTTGGCCGCAGGCTTCTTCGCAGCCGTAGTCTTGGAAGCCGCCTTTGCGGGGGCCTTTTTCGCAGGAGCCTTTTTGGCTGCAGGTTTTTTCGGAGCGGCTTTCTTCTTGGCGCCGCCCTTCTTGGCCGCTTTCGCCTCCAGCAACGGCAGAGCTTCTTCCATGGTCATCGCTTCCGGCTCGACCGTGTCGGGCAGGGTGGCGTTGATCTTGTTCCATTTCACATAAGGCCCGTAGCGCCCCGGCATCACTTGCACGGGCCCGCCATCGGGATGCTCGCCCAGCTCTTTGAGCGGCTTGGCCGCAGCCCCGCGCCCGCCGCGCGCGGCTTTTTGCGCGATAACTTCGACCGCCCGGTTCATCCCGATCGTGAAGACCTCTTCGACCTCGGGAAGGTTGGCATAGATCCGGCCATGTTTCACATAAGGCCCGTAGCGCCCGATGCTGGCCTCGACCATCTCGCCATCCTCGGGATGCGGGCCGATCTGGCGCGGCAGGCTCAGCAGCGTGAGCGCTTTCTCAAGATCAATCTCTTCGGGCTTCCATCCCTTGGGCAGCGAGGCGCGCGGCGGCTTCGGCACCTCTTCGGTTGGCTCGCCCTTTTGCACATAGGGGCCAAAGCGCCCGACCCGCAGGGTGATCGCCTCATCGTCGTCATAGCCAAGGATCTTGCCGTCCAGCGCCTGCAGCTCATCATCGCCATCGGGCGCTGAAAGGGGCCGGGTGAAGCGGCATTCGGGATAGTTGCCACAACCGATAAAGGCGCCGCCCGAACGCGCGGTCTTCAGATGCAGCTTGCCCTTGCCGCAAAGCGGACAGACGCGCGGATCCGACCTGTCGGCGCGCGGCGGGTAGAGATGGGGCGACAGAACCTCGTCGATCTTGTCGAGCACCTCGGTGATGCGCAGCTCGGATGTCTCGCTTAGCGCGGCCGAAAAATCACGCCAGAAACGCGCTAGCACGTCCTTGTAGTCGCGATCCCCCGCCGAGATGTCATCCAGCTGATCCTCAAGATCGGCGGTGAAATCATATTCGACATAGCGCTTGAAATAATTGCTCAGGAAGGCCGTCACCAGCCGCCCGGTATCCTCGGGCATCAGGCGATTCTTGTCCTTGCGCACATAGCCTCGATCCTGAATCGTGGTCACGATCGAGGCATAGGTGGAGGGCCGGCCAATGCCCAGTTCTTCCATCTTCTTGACCAGCGTGGCCTCTGTGTAGCGCGGCGGCGGCTGGGTAAAGTGCTGCGCCCCAAGGATCGAGCCTTTGGCGTCGATGATCGCGGCGGGGCAGCGGCGCAGCGCGGCCTTGTCATCCTCGATCACCGCGTCGGCATCGCCTTTCGCCTTGGCGAAAGCGGCCTCATAAGCTGCGCCCGAGGCACTCAGCGCCTCGCCCTCAGCGATCTGCGGCAGACGGTTGGCATCTTCGCCCTCATCATCGTCGCGGCCTTGATCATAGACCTTGAGGAAACCGTCAAAGGTCACGACAGAACCGGTCGCGCGCAGTTCGACCTGACTGTCATCCGAGCCGATCAGAACGGTGGTTCGCTCGAACCGGGCCGCTTCCATCTGGCTGGCGATCGTGCGCTTCCAGATCAGATCATAAAGCTTGAACTGATCATCGGCCAGCTTGAGCTGGTCCGGGCTTTTGGCCATGTCGGTGGGGCGAATACACTCATGCGCCTCTTGCGCGTTCTTCGCCTTGTTCTTGTAGATGCGCGGGCTGTCAGGGACATATTTCGCGCCGAACTTGTCCTTGATCGCCTCGCGCGCCGCGGTCACGGCCTCGGGGGCCATGTCGATGCCATCGGTCCGCATATAGGTGATGTGACCGGCCTCATAGAGACGCTGGGCGGCAGACATCGCAGCCTTCGCACCCATGCCGAATTTGCGGCTGGCTTCCTGTTGCAGCGTCGAGGTCATGAAAGGCGGGTAGGGGTTGCGCGAGGCAGGCTTGGCCTCGACCGAGGTCACCTTGAGGGCGCGGGCACTGACCGCCTGCACCGCCATTTCGGCGGCGGTCTCGTTGGCGAGATCGTATTTCTCAAGCTTCTTGCCGCCCAGCACGCTGAGCCGGGCTTCGAAATCCTGTCCGCGCGGGGTCTCAAGGCGGGCCACCACGCTCCAATATTCGCGCGCATCGAACGCCTCGATCTCCATCTCGCGCTCGACGATCAGCCGCAGGCAGACCGATTGCACCCGGCCCGCCGATTTCGCGCCGGGCAGTTTGCGCCACAGCACGGGCGAGAGGTTGAAGCCCACGAGGTAATCGAGCGCGCGGCGGGCCAGATAGGCCTCGACCAGCGGCGCATCGACCTGCCGGGGATGTTTCATCGCCTCCAAAATCGCCGTTTTGGTAATCGCGTTGAAGGTCACGCGAGAGACATTCTTGCCCTTGAGTTTCTTCTCGAGCGCCTCTTGCAGGTGCCACGAAATCGCCTCGCCCTCGCGATCAGGGTCCGTTGCGAGGATCAGCGTGTCGTCATCCTTGAGCGCATCCGTGATCGCCTTGATGTGCTTTTTCGAGTCGCTCGCGACTTCCCATTTCATGTCAAAATCATTGTCCGTATCGACCGATCCATCCTTGGGAGGCAGGTCGCGGACATGGCCGAATGACGCCAGAACGGTGTAATCGGACCCCAGATATTTGTTGATCGTCTTGGCCTTAGCAGGAGATTCGACGACGACAACGGCCATGGGAGATCCTCATAAAAATTGCGGCACACGCTATGGGCGCGGACCATGTGGGTGTTTGCGGGCGAATGTCAATGCAGCCTGCGGGGGAGGTCTGACCGGCCCAGCCTTCTTTCGCCTACTTATGGCGCGCGCCAGCCGATTGCGAGAGAGGCGGGCACGATTGGGCGGAAATCTCGGGCTGGGCGGGGGCTTTATGGCGCGCCCCAGCCGATTGCGAGAGAGGCGGGCACGATTGGGCGGAAATCTCGGGCTGGGCGGGGGCTTTGAGCGGCGGATCTGGGGGCACGGGCACGACGCCGCGCCTGGGTGCGCCCCACTGTTGTCCGCAATCTTCAAGCGGGCAGGCTGATCAACCCGCCGGGATGGCGCTGCACCCGCCCCTCGATCTCGAGCGTGACGAGCGCGCGGGCAAAGCGGGCCGCATCGACGCAGAGATCGCGGATCACCTGATCTTCGGCCACGGGATTGGGGCCAAGGCAAGTGGTGATCTGTGCCGCAATCGCATCCGCGCTGGCCTTTGCCCCGGCCTCGTCGCGGGCGTTGCGGGGCGCGCGGAGCGATGCCGGCGCCGCGCACTGGCTTTGCGCAACTGGCGTGGGGACGGCTGCGAGGGATGCCAGCACATCCTGCGCCCCGCGCACCAGTGTCGCGCCGTCGCGGATTAGCATGTTGCATCCGCCCGCGCGCCCATCCATCGGGTGACCGGGCACGGCCATCACGTCCCGGCCCTGATCGAGCGCGTCGCGCGCGGTGATGAGGCTGCCCGACTTTGTCGCAGCCTCGATCACCACCACTGCGCTTGCAAGCCCCGAGATGATCCGGTTGCGCTGCGGGAAATGGCGCGCCTGCGGTTGTTGTCCGGGGGGATGTTCCGAGAGGCGCAGCCCGGATTGCGCGATCTGTGCGGCGAGCGTTTCATTCTCGCGCGGATAGATCACATCGATGCCGCCCGCCTGCACTGCAATCGTTCCGGTGGGGAGCGCGGCGGTATGGGCTGCCGCATCAATGCCGCGCGCGAGCCCCGAGGCGATGGTGATACCTTCCGCCCCCAGCTCTTCGGCCATGCGGCGCGCCATGCGCAGCCCCAGCGAAGAGGCATTGCGCGCGCCCACCAAAGCGATGATCGGTCGATGAAGCAAAGATGTATCGCCAAGCGCCCATAGCAGCGGCGGCGCATCGGGGATCTGAGCCAGAAGGCGCGGATAGGCGGGGCTGCCAAAGCAGATGAGTGTGGCCCCCGCGCGCCGTCCCGCCTTGATCTCGGCCCGCGCCGCCTCTTCTGGAAAGGGCGTATATTCCACGACACCGGCGGCTTTCGCGACCTCAGGTAGGGCTGCGAGTGCCGCCCGTGCCGTGCCGTGTTCCTGCATCATGCGGTGAAAGGTTGCCGGGCCAACCCGACGAGATCGTGTGAGGCGGAGCACCGACAGATCATCATCTTCCGTGGTGGGTGGGGTGAAGGGGGTGGGGTAGGAAAACAGATCTGCTTTCATCCAGTCCTCCGCCTCAAACGATGACTTATTTGTGAGCTGTTAGTCTTAATAAGTGGTTACCAAATCCGGGGGTCCCGCGCATTTCGGGAAAATTTTTCGCACCTTTGAGCCATGCCCAATAATGATAATGGCGGCGCCCTGGGAAGAGAGCGCCGCCATCCGCGATTAGCCTTGGTTGTTGATAGGCGCCGAGTTTAGCGCGCGGCAGAACCGCCCACGGTCAGCCCGCCGATCATCAGCGTCGGCTGACCAACGCCCACAGGCACCCATTGCCCGGCCTTGCCGCAATTGCCGATGCCCGGATCCAGCGCGAGATCGTTGCCGATCGCGCGGATCTGGCGCATCGCAGTCGGCCCGTCCCCGATCAGGGTGGCGCCTTTCACCGGCGCGCCCACGACACCGTTCTTCACTCGATAGGCCTCGGTGCAGTTGAACACGAATTTGCCATTGGTAATGTCGACCTGACCGCCGCCGAAGCCCACCGCATAAATCCCGTCCGACAGATCGGCGAGGATCGAGGCCGGGTCGGCCTCTCCCCCCAACATATAGGTGTTGGTCATGCGCGGCATTGGGGTATGGGCAAAGCTCTCGCGCCGCCCGTTGCCGGTTGGCTCGACCCCCATCAGACGGGCATTCTGGCGGTCCTGCATATAGCCCACGAGCACGCCGTCCTCGATCAGCACATTCTTGCCCGACGGGGTGCCCTCATCATCAATCGTGATCGAGCCGCGCCGGTCGGGGATCGTGCCGTCATCCAGCACGGTCACTCCGCGGGCTGCGACCTGCTGGCCCATCAGCCCGGCGAAGGCCGAGGTTTTCTTGCGGTTGAAATCCCCCTCAAGCCCGTGGCCCACCGCTTCATGCAGCAGGACGCCCGGCCAGCCCGGACCGAGCACGACATCCATCACCCCGGCAGGGGCGGGCTCGGCGCTCAGGTTGACCAGCGCGATTCGCAGGGCCTCGGCCACCACGGGCTTCCACGCGGTCGGATCGATCAGCCCGGTCAGCCCGAATCGCCCGCCGCCACCGGCATTGCCGGATTCGCGCTTGCCCGCCTCTTCCACGATGACCGCGACATTTAGCCGCGCCATCGGGCGGATGTCGCTGACAAGCTCGCCTTCGGGGCGCAGGATGAAGACCTCTTGCAGGCTCGCCGCCATGCTGGCCGAGACCTGCACGACGCGGGCATCGAGATCGCGCGCATAGGCGTCGATCTCGCGCAGAATGTCGATCTTGGCGGCAAAGGGCGTGCCCGAAACCGGATCGGTATCACTGTAGAGATGTCGGTTGGTGCCTTTGGGAGGGGCTGCCATTGTGCCGCCCCCCTCGCCGACCGCGAGCCGGGCGGTCTCGACGGCGCGGGCAAGCGCGGTCTCGGAGATTTCGGTCGAATGGGAATAGCCTGCGACCTCCCCCTTCACCGCGCGCAGGCCAAAGCCCTCGGAGGCGTCGTAAGAGGCCGTCTTGATGCGCCCGTCATCAAAGACCAGCGCCTCGGAGCGGCGCTGTTCGAGAAACAGTTCGCCATCGTCGGCCCCGGTTGTCGCCGCGCGCAGATGGCGCAGCGCGGTGTCCCGATCGAGAGCGGTCTCGAAGGGCGAAAAACGGTCTGGCTGGCTCATCTGCTCTCCATTCGGTGATCAATTCTCACGTTTTCGCGAAGCTTTTGCTTGCGATCTCATCCTAATATGATTTTAAACGGAGATCATACAACGGGGTCGGGTATGGGAGTGCCGGATTCTCGTGAGGCGGAAAAAGTGAGCCGCTGCAAGGGAGATATGGGAATAATGCGTTTTGCAAGCATCAGCCGCGGTCTCGCGGCCGCTGTCACATTTATCGGTCTACATGCCCTGACAGTCGTTCAGGCGCAGGCTCAGGATATGATCAAGGGCCTGCCGGTGATCGGAAAGCCACATCTGGGCGGTGTCGGGTTCCAGCCCGCCTCGTCGAGCCTTGCCGAGGATCAGCAATGGCTCGATCACATGCTGCTGGTGATCATCGCGTTGATCTGTGTCTTCGTCTTCGCGCTGATCTTCTACGCGCTGCTGCGCTTCAACAGCCGCGCCAATCCGACGCCGCGCAGCTTCACCCATAATACGCCGATCGAGATCACCTGGACGCTTGTCCCGGTGGCGATTCTCGTGGTGATTGGGGCGTTCTCGCTGCCCGCTTTGTGGAACCAGCAAGAGATCCCGGAGGGCGATATCACCGTCAAGGTGACCGGCTATCAGTGGTATTGGGGCTATGAATATCCCGATGAGGATGTGAGCTTCGATGCGATCATGCTCACCAAGGATGAGCTGGCGGATCACGGCTATGCGCCGGATGAATATCTGCTGGCCGCCGACAATGCGATGGTGGTGCCGGTCGGCAAAACCGTCGTGGTTCAGGTCACCGGTGCAGACGTGATCCATAGCTGGACCGTGCCTGCCTTCGCGGTGAAACAAGACGCCGTTCCGGGCCGGATCGCGCAATTGTGGTTTAAAGCCGATCAAGAAGGTGTGTATTTCGGCCAGTGCTCGGAACTGTGTGGCACGAACCATGCGTATATGCCGATTGTGGTGAAGGTTGTCTCCCCTGAGGTTTACGCTAATTGGCTTGAGCGCGCGAAGAATGACTTCGCGTCGGTCGAGGCCGACGGGGTGGTTCAAGTTGCGCAGAACTGAGCACGCGTGACCCAGCCACCCGAAAGGCAAGTTTGATGACCGATATCAGTTACGTCCAACACGACAAAGAGGCCAGATTCGGCGATTATATCGCGCTTCTGAAGCCGCGCGTCATGTCGCTGGTGGTCTTCACTGCCTTCGTGGGGCTGGTCGTCGCACCCGACCCGGTCCATCCCTTCGTGGGCTTTGTCGCGATCTTGTTCATCGCGCTGGGCGGCGGGGCGTCGGGCGCACTCAACATGTGGTATGATGCCGATATCGACCGGATCATGCGCCGCACCCAGTCGCGCCCGATTCCCGAAGGTCGGATCTCAGAGCGCGAGGCGCTGGCCTTCGGGCTCGTGCTGTCGGGCATTTCCTGCGTGATGCTGGCGCTGGCCACGAATATCTTCTCGGGCCTGTTTCTTGCCTTCACCATCTTCTTCTACGTTGTGATCTACACGATGTGGCTCAAGCGCGCGACGCCGCAGAACATCGTCATCGGCGGGGCCGCGGGCGCGTTTCCTCCGATGATCGGATGGGCGGTTTCGACCGGCGGGATCTCGGTGGAATCGGTTGCGATGTTCCTGCTCGTATTCCTCTGGACGCCGCCGCATTTCTGGTCGCTGGCGCTGTTCATGAAGGCCGATTACGACGAGGCGAAAGTGCCGATGCTCACCTCGACCCATGGTCGCCGGGTGACGCGCAAGAACGTGCTGGTCTACACTTTGGTGCTGGCTCCGCTCGCGGTTGCGACGGGCTTTACCTCGATCGGCGGGCCGCTTTACCTTGCCACGGCCATCGTGATGAACGCGCTGTTCATCAAGGGCGCCATCGCGATCTACAGCCGGACCGAGGTTCAGGCCGAGGCCGATAAATACGCGGTCGAAAAGCGGTTCTTCTACTTCTCGCTCATCTACCTCTTTGCGCATTTCGCAGCCTTGCTGGCCGAAGCGGGACTGAGCCATATCGGTTTGGGAGTCTGGTAACGCATGGCCATCACACGAGATAGCGACCTTCATATCCGCCGGTTCTCGCGCAATGCGGGGCTGGGTCTCGTGCTGTTGGCCTTTGTGGGGATCGTGTTCGGCCTGACCATCGCCAAAGTCGAGCGCGGCGATAAGATGGAAGCCTATGACCATCAGCCCCGGACCTCGGTGCTGCCGCCCGCGCCTGCGGATCCCGCCAAGGAGGGCACCGCGCAATGAGTCAGGACGGTCCCGAACCACGCCCGCATAACCGGTCGAACACGCGCGTGCTGATGAGCCTGCTCGCGGTGATCGTGGTGATGGGGGCCGGGGCCTGGGCCGCGGTGCCGTTCTACAACTGGTTTTGCAAGACCACGGGCTATGGCGGCACGACCAGCGTGGCCGACAAACTGCCCGATCACGTGCTCGACCGCGAGATAACCGTGCGTTTCGACGCCAATGTGGCGCGCGACATGCCGTGGGAATTCAAACCCGTTCAGACCGAGATGAAGCTCAAGATCGGGCAGAACGGGCTGGCGTTTTACGAGGCCTATAACCCGACGGATCGTCCGATCGCGGGCACGGCCAGCTATAATGTCTCGCCCGATGTGGCGGGGTATTACTTCGACAAGATCCAATGCTTCTGCTTTACCGAGCAGGTCCTGCAGCCTGGGGAGAGGGTGCAGATGCCGGTGAGCTTTTTCGTCGATCCCGGCATTGTCGAGGATGCGGATGCGAAGCGGATTAAGTCGCTGACACTAAGCTACACATTCTACGAAACCGATCTGCCCGAGCAACATGCTTCGGCCTCGCCGGATATGGGGGCGGGAACGGTCGACTAAGCCGTCGGAGGGAGACCATGGCGCACGCAAAGAACCACGACTACCACATCCTACCACCCTCGATCTGGCCATTCCTGAGCGCGTTGGGTGGCTTTATCATGCTGTTCGGCGCGGTTCTGTGGATGAATGGGACAACGCATTACGTCTTTTTCGCAGGCCTGCTTGTCGTGCTCTACACGATGTATGGCTGGTGGACCGACGTGATCCATGAGGGTGAGACAGGGGATCACACCCCCGTCGTCGCCATTGGGCTGCGCTACGGGTTCATCTTGTTCATCATGTCCGAAGTGATGTTCTTCGCGGCTTGGTTCTGGAGCTTCTTCAAGCACGCGATGTATCCGATGGGGCCGATGAGCCCCCTGCAAGACGGAGTTTGGCCGCCCGAGGGCATCGCGACCTTCGATCCGTGGCACCTGCCGCTGATCAACACCGTGATCCTGCTTCTGTCGGGCGTGACGCTCACTTGGGCGCACCATGCGCTGGTGCATGACCATGATCGCAAGGCCGTCCGGCAGGCGTTGATCCTGACGGTCGTGCTGGGCGCGTCCTTCACGGTGCTGCAAGCCTATGAGTACACCCACGCCGCCTTCGGCCTTTCGGGCAATATCTACGGTGCGAACTTCTTCATGGCGACCGGCTTTCATGGCGCGCATGTGATCATCGGCACGATCTTCTTGCTGGTCTGCCTGATGCGGATCGTGGCGGGGCAGATGACGCAAGACCGCCATGTCGGCTTCGAGGCGGCTGCTTGGTATTGGCATTTCGTCGATGTGGTCTGGCTCTTCCTGTTCGCCTCGATCTATATCTGGGGCAGCGCGTAGGCGCGCCTCACCACACGGCTTTTGAGCGGCGCGGGGGGGAACCTCCGCGCCGTTTCCTTGGGAGGAACCATGGCTCGCTTTATCTTTCCGCTGCTTTTGGGCGTCGTCGGCTGCGCGATCCTGATCTCGCTTGGCGTCTGGCAGGTGCAGCGGCTTGAGTGGAAACGCGCGATGCTGGCCGAGATTTCGGCCAAGATCGACGGCGTGCCGCAGGAGCTGCCGCCCGAGGGGACCGATACCGAGGCTCTGAAATATGAGCCGGTCGAGATCGCAGGCGGCACGACGGGGCAAGAGATCCTTGTGCTTTCGGGGCAGAAGGGCGTGGGCGCGGGCTATCGCGTGATCGACGCGTTCGAGACCGGCGATGGTCGCAGCATTCTGCTGGATCGCGGGTTTCTTCCCGAGGCAGATAAGGGCCGGCCGCGCCCTCCCACCGCGCTGATCGTGACGGGCAATCTGCACTGGCCGCGCGAGAGCGACGCCTTCACGCCGGAGCCAGATCCCAAGACGGGACTGTGGTTTGCCCGCGACGTGCCCGCGATGGCAAAGCAGCTTGGCACTGAACCGGTCATGGTTGTCGCGCGCCATGTCGAGGGGGATGCGCAGGGCATCTCGCCCGAGCCGGTCACCATCTCGGGCATCCCCAATGACCATCTCGGATATGCGATCACTTGGTTTTTGCTCGCAATCGTCTGGGCCGGGATGACAATCTTTCTTCTCTGGCGTATCAGGCGCCAACCGATCTAAGGATTGACGATGCGTTATGTTTCCACCCGGGGGCAGGCCCCGGTTCTGAATTTTGGCGATGCGATGCTCACGGGGCTGGCGCGGGACGGCGGTTTATACGTGCCCGAAACCGTGCCGCAGATGAGCCAGACCGAGATCGCAGCCCTTGCGGGCCTCTCCTATGAAGAGGTGGCCTTCCGTGTGATGAAGCCCTTCGTCTCCGAGACATTCAGTGAAGAGGAGCTGCGCGGCGCGATCACCCGGGCCTATGCGGGCTTTGGCCATGTGGCGCGCGCGCCGATGGTGCAGCTTGCGCCGAACCACTTCCTGCTGGAGCTGTTCCACGGGCCGACGCTGGCTTTCAAGGATTTCGCGATGCAAGTCATCGGGCAGCTGTTCCAGATCGAGCTGGAGCGCCGCCAACAAAAGATCACCATTGTCGGCGCGACCTCTGGCGATACCGGCTCTGCCGCGATCGAGGCGTTTCGCGGGCTCGACAATGTGGATGTGTTCATCCTCTTCCCGCATGGCCGCGTCTCAGAGGTGCAGCGCCGCCAGATGACCACGCCGGTTGAGAGCAATGTCCATGCGCTCGCGATGGATGGCGATTTCGACGATTGCCAAGCCAAGCTGAAGGATATGTTCAACGATTTCACCTTCCGCGATGAGGTCGGGCTGGCGGGGGTGAACTCGATCAACTTCGCCCGTGTGCTGGCGCAGATCGTCTATTACTTCACTGCCGCGGTGAGCCTTGGTGCGCCTGAGCGCAAGATCTCCTTCACCGTGCCCACCGGCAATTTCGGCGATATCTTCGCGGGCTTTCTGGCGCGCGAGATGGGGCTGCCGATTGAGCGGCTGGTGATCGCCACGAACCAGAACGACATCCTGCATCGCTGCCTTGAGCGCGGCGATTACACCAAGCAGGGCGTGACGCCCTCGATCAGCCCCTCGATGGATATCGAGGTCAGCTCCAATTTCGAGCGCGCGCTTTACTGGGCCTATGGCAAGGATGGCGCGGCGATTGCGGCGCTGATGGACGAGCTGAAGACCGAAGGCTCCTTCACCGTCTCGCAAAACGCCATCGGCGCGCTGCGCGCGGTCTATGACAGCGGCATGGCGAGCGAGGCCCGCACGCTTGCCGAGATCACCGACAGTCTGAACGAGACGGGCGAGCTGCTCTGCCCGCATTCCGCCATCGCCGTGAGCGTGGGCAAGCAGGCGCTGGCACGCGACCCGGCCACGCCGATGGTGACGCTGGCCACCGCCCATCCCGCGAAATTCCCTGATGCGGTCGAGAAGGCCACGGGCATCCGGCCGGAACTGCCGCCGCGCATGGCCGACCTGTTCGACCGCGAAGAGCGCGTGACGCGCGTTCCCAATGACCTTGACGCCCTAGAGGCGCTGATCCGTGAAAGACGCCGTACATGATCGAAATGACCACTTTGAAAAACGGCCTGCGTGTCGTGACCGAGAAGATGCCGGGGCTTGTTTCCGCCTCGCTCGGGATCTGGGTCACGGCGGGCGGTCGTCATGAACGCCCCGAGCAAAATGGCATCGCCCATTTCCTCGAACATATGGCTTTCAAAGGCACCAAGACCCGCAGCGCTTTGCAGATTGCCGAGGCGATCGAGGATGTGGGCGGCTATATCAACGCCTATACCTCGCGCGAGATGACCGCCTATTACGCGCGCGTGCTGGAGGCCGATGTGCCGCTCGCGCTCGATGTGATTTCGGACATTCTGCTCAACCCGGTTTTCGACCAGCGCGAGATCGAAGTGGAGCGCGGCGTGATCTTGCAAGAGATCGGCCAGTCGCTCGACACGCCCGATGACGTGATCTTCGATTGGCTGCAGGAAGCGGCCTATCCGAACCAGCCGATGGGCCGCACGATCCTTGGTCCCGCCGAGCGGGTGCGCGGCTTTGGGCGCGACGACCTGTCGGGCTTTGTGCGCGAGCATTACGGCCCCGATCAGATGATCCTCTCGGCGGCGGGCGCGGTCGATCACGCCGATATCGTGAAACGCGCCGAGACGATCTTTGGCGACATGACCCCCTCGCTCAACCCCGCGCCGGAGCGCTCGGTCTGGTCGGGCCATGAGCGGCGCGAGGTCAAAACGCTTGAGCAGGCCCATTTCGCTCTGGGGTTTGAGGCTCCGAGCTATCGCGATGCCGATCTCTATACGGTGCAGGTCTATTCGACCGCGATGGGCGGGGGCATGTCCTCGCGCCTGTTCCAGAAGATCCGCGAAGAGCGCGGGCTGTGCTACACGATCTTCTCGCAGGCAGGCGCCTATGAGGATACCGGCATGTTCACGATCTATGCGGGCACTTCGGGCGATGAGATCCGCGGGTTGTCGGATCTGACCATCGACGAGATGAAACGCGCCGCCGACGATATGAGCGAGGCCGAGGTGGCCCGCGCGCGTGCGCAGCTCAAGGCGGGGATGCTGATGGGGCTTGAGGGCGCGTCCGCGCGCGCCGAGCGGATGGCGCGCAGCCTGCATGTCTGGGGCCGCGTTCCCGATATCGAAGAGGCCGCCGCCCGCGTCGATGGCGTGACCGTCGAGGCCGTGCGCAGCTTTGCCGGACGTCTGGCGGGCAGCGGTCGTACGGCGCTCGCGCTCTACGGCCCGGTCTCTGATGCCCCTGAACTGGAGGCCGTGCGCGAAAGGCTCGCGGCATAATGTTCCAGCGTCGCCGGCAGTTGCGGATCGAGACGGAGCGCATGACGCTGCGCCCGCCGCAACATGGCGATTTCGCGGCATGGTCCAATCTGCGGCAGGAGGGGCGGGAGTTCCTTGTGCCGTGGGAGCCAAGCTGGTCGCCCGATCATCTCAGCCGCAAGGCCTTCTCGAACCGCGTCTATTGGGCCGCGCGCGCGGTCTCCAACGGGACCGCGATCCCGGTCTTTCTGATCGACCGGCGCGCGCAGACGGTGCTGGGCGCGCTCACGCTCGACAATATCCGGCGCGGCCCCGCACAGGCGGGCTCGATGGGCTATTGGGTCGGACAGCGCTATGCGCGGCAGGGCTATATGCGCGAGGCGATCGAGGCGGTGGTGCATTACGCGTTCACCACGCTCGATCTCAGCCGGATCGAGGCCGCCTGCCTGCCCGAAAACGCCGCCTCGCGCGGGGTGCTGGAGAAATCGGGCTTCAAATATGAGGGCGTTGCGCAAAGCTATCTGCAAATCAACGGGCGCTGGCGCAACCATGTGCTCTATTCCAACCTGCGCTCGGACCGGCGCGGGCGCACGGATGTCGGCTGAGCCCGAGGGTCGGGACATTTTTGCCAAACCGTTGAGAGCGCGCGATCATCCGCCGTCCGCGCGCGCCAATTCCCTTGCGTGCGCGCGCGCTTCACGCTAGCAGAGGCGCGATTATGCCCAAGGGGGTTTCGATGCCAATTCTGGTGATGAAATTCGGCGGAACGTCGGTGGCCGATCTCGACCGGATCGCCAACGCAGCCGCCAAGGTCCAGCGCGAGGTCGAACGCGGCTATGATGTGATCGTCATCGTCTCGGCGATGTCGGGGCGCACCAATGAGTTGGTGAACTGGGTCGAGACGACCTCGCCGCTCTATGATGCCCGCGAATATGACGCTGTCGTCTCCTCCGGCGAGAACGTGACGGCGGGGCTGATGGCGATGCGCCTGCAAGAGATGGGCGTCTCGGCGCGCAGCTGGCAGGGCTGGCAGGTGCCGATCAACACCACTTCGGCGCATGGTGCCGCGCGGTTCGAATCGATCCCGCGCGACAATCTCGACGCGAAATTCTCCGAAGGCTTCAAGGTTGCGGTCATCGCGGGCTTTCAGGGCCTCTCGCCCGAGGGCCGGATCACCACGCTCGGGCGCGGCGGCTCGGATACCACCGCCGTGGCTTTCGCCGCCGCCTTCGAGGCTGAGCGCTGCGATATCTACACCGATGTGGATGGCATCTACACCACCGACCCGCGGGTGTCGGACAAGGCGCGCAAGCTCGACCGCATCGCCTTTGAGGAAATGCTCGAGCTGGCATCGCTTGGCGCGAAGGTGCTGCAAACCCGGTCGGTGGAGCTTGCGATGCGCTATAAAGTGCCGCTGCGCGTGCTAAGCTCCTTCGAGGAAACCGACGATAATTCGGGCACTCTGGTCTGCGACGAGGATCAAATCATGGAATCGAAAGTTGTCTCCGGCGTTGCCTTCTCGCGCGACGAAGCGAAAATGACCCTCGTGACGGTCGAGGATCGTCCCGGCATCGCAAGCGCCATCTTCGGCCCGCTGGCCGATGCGGGTGTGAATGTGGACATGATCGTTCAGAATATCTCCGAACATCAGGCCCAGCACGCCGAGAAAGTCACCGACATGACCTTCTCCTGCCCGATCAATCAGGTCGCGCGGGCGCGCAAGGCGATGGAGGACGCGCGCGCCGCCGGCTTAATCAGTTTCGACGATCTGGTCGTGGATCAGGACGTGGCGAAGATTTCGGTCGTGGGCATCGGCATGCGCTCGCATGCGGGGGTCGCTGCGCAAATGTTCAAGGCGCTGGCTGCTGAAAACGTCAACATCAAGGTCATTGCGACGTCCGAGATCAAGATTTCGGTGCTCGTGGACCGTAAATATCTGGAACTTGCGGTTCAGGCCCTGCATGATGTGTTCGATTTAGACAAAGCCTGATTACTTTCTTGCAGGCCTTCGAACGGAGGCGCGAATTCGCCCATGGTGGAATACAGCGATAGCGACAGTCGAACACTGCTCAAGCGGTTGCGCGATACGCTGGCCACCGATGGTGATGGTCAGGACCGGCTGAACAGGATCACCCATCTGATCGCGGATTCGCTGGGCACTCAGGTGTGCTCGATCTATCTGTTCCGCGATCCCGAAACGCTTGAGCTTTGCGCGACCGAAGGGCTCAACCCAGCCGCTGTGCACCGCACCCGGATGCGGTTGGGCGAGGGGCTTGTGGGCCGCGTGGCCCGGTCGGGTCGCCCGATCAACTCCGCCGATGCCCCTTCCGAGCCGGGCTTTCGCTATATGGAAGAGACCGGCGAGGAGATTTATTCCAGCTTCGTTGGTGTCCCGATCCAGCGCGTGGGCGAGAAGCTGGGCGTGCTGGTCGTGCAATCCAAGGAAAAGCGCTCCTTCACCGAAGACGAGCTCTACGGCCTTGACGTGGTCGCGATGGTTCTGGCCGAGATGACCGAGCTGGGTGCCTTCGTTGGCGGCGAGAATGCGGAGATCGGCACCACCCACCGCTTCCCGGTGATGTTTCGCGGCGCCACCGGACAAGAGGGTGCGGCCGAGGGCCGGGTCTGGCTGCACGAACCCCGCGTGGTGGTGACCAACCCTGTGGGCGAAGACCCCGAGACCGAACAGGAACGCCTTGAGACCGGCATCTCCGATCTGCGCGAGCGGATTGACGAGATGCTGGCCCAGACCGCGATCATCGACAAGGATCAGCGACAGGTGCTTGAGACCTTTCGGATGCTGGCCGCGTCGAAAGGCTGGAAACGCCGGATGAGCGAGGACATCGCCGCCGGTCTCTCCGCCGAGGCCGCCGTCGAGAAAGAGCAAAGCTCGGCGCGGGCCCGGATGCAGATGGCGCCCGATCCCTATCTGCGCGAACGGCTCAACGATCTCGACGATCTGTCGAACCGGCTGTTGCGCATTCTGACCGGGCAGGGCACCGATACCGGCGCGGAACTGCCGGACAATCCGGTTCTCGTGGCGCGCAATATCGGCCCGGCTGAGCTGCTCGACTACGACCGCAAGCTCAAAGGCGTGGTGCTCGAAGAGGGGTCGGTCGGCAGCCATGCCGCGATCGTGGCCCGCGCGCTCTCGATCCCGCTGGTGATCCATGCCGGACGGATCACCTCCGAGGCGCTCAATGGCGATCCGATTCTGGTCGATGGCGATCAGGGCGTCGTGCATCTGCGGCCCGAAGAAAGCGTGGCCCATGCGTTTCGCGACAAGATCGCGATGCAGGCCGAGGCCCAGAAACGCTATGCGGATCTGCGCGACCTTCCGGCGCAGGACCTGTCGGGGCAGGAAGTCTCGCTGATGATGAATGCGGGCCTGATGGCCGATCTGCCCTCGCTCTACGGCTCGGGGGCCGACGGGGTGGGGCTGTTTCGCACCGAGCTGCAATTTCTGACCCGGACGCGGGTGCCGCGCCGCGGCGAGCTGGCCGCGCTTTACGCCCGCGTGATGGACGCCGCCGACGGCAAGCCCGTGGTCTTCCGCACGCTGGATATCGGGTCGGATAAGGTCGTGCCCTATATGAAGCCGCAAGACGAGCCCAACCCGGCGATGGGCTGGCGCGCGATCCGCGTCGGGCTCGACAAGCCCGGTGTGCTGCGCATGCAGCTACAGGCGCTGCTGCGCGCCGGAAACGGTCGGCCGATGTCGATCATGTTCCCCTTCATCGCACGCCCCGAGGAATTTTACGCCGCGCGCGATATCCTGTGGCGGGTGCGCGACCGCGAGGCGCAGCTAGGCCGAACCGTCCCCGAAGAGCTGAAAATCGGCGCGATGCTGGAGACGCCGAGCCTCGGCTTTGCGACCGACCAATTCTATGCGGATTGCGATTTCATCTCGATTGGCGGGAATGACCTCAAACAGTTCTTCTTTGCCGCGGATCGTGAGAACGAGCGGGTACGTCGGCGCTATGACACGCTCGACAGCGCGTTTTTGACCTTCCTTGAGCGGATCATCGCGCGCTGCGCGGTCTCAAAAACGCAACTGAGCTTTTGCGGCGAGGATGCGGGCCGTCCGATCGAGGCACTGACGTTCGCAGCGCTTGGCATCCGCACGCTTTCAATGCGCCCGGCCTCGATCGGCCCGGTCAAACATCTCATCCGTCGGGCCAATCTCAATGAGCTGCGCCAGGTCATCCAAAGCGCGCGCAATGAGGGGCAGAATTTGGTGCGACCTGCCGTCACAAGCTATCTCGCGCATCTCTAGGATCTGGCGTCCTCTTGATCCAAGTATCCCCGCCGGAGGCTCCCGCCCGGAGCTACCGGCGCGGCGGTGGATCTAGCCTTGTAAGCGCGCCACAAGCTCCTCGCGCAAAAGCCCCTCATCGGTTCCGCTCTCACGCGCCAGTCGTTTCAGGCCGAAATGGACGCGGGCGATTTCCTGATAGTAGCTGGTAAAGGAATAATTCACCGCAGCCCCGGCAGCAGCGCCAAGGATCGGGGCCGCTTGGGCTGCCAGCTTCTGGCCTAGCACCGCAGAGAGGCGCGGTGCGACCTTGGCGACAAGCGATCTGAGGCTCGGTCCGGTGATCGTGGTGCGCGCGGTGAGAAAGCTCAGATCCATACCGTCGTCACGCGTAAGCGGTCCGGCAGAGGCGAAAACCCGCAGGCACTCCAACCGCACCTCGCGCGAGGCCGGATCGAACCCGTGCTCGGCGGCAATGCCTTGGATCGCGCGCAGTAGCATCGTCACGGTGAAGGGCAGCTCGGCGAGCGAGCTGCCAAGCCCACCTGCGCCACCGGCCGCGCCCATCATGGTGGTCAGGGTGCGGTTGACCCAGTCGGGACGGTCCGACACGATCCCGCGAGAGCGCTCGGCCGCCCCCATAGCCCCCATCAGGGCCCGCTCCGTCGCCCCGTCCAGCCCGTTGCGCACAGGGGCGGGCAGCTTGCCCAGCAGCCCCTCGGCGGAGCCGCCGATATAGCCGATCAATTGCATGACGACGCCGCTTGCCTCGCGGTGCCGTTTGGCCAGCGCATCAATCTGCGAAAGCAGATCGGGATCGCTCACCGGGGGAAGAATTTCTGCCATCCAAGCCTCCATCGTTCTCCCATATATGGGATGGTGGGTCGGTTTGGGCAATCAGCTGGCTTTCTCGACCGATCCTGTCACGCCATCCCATGCGCCGGGCACGAGTGCGAGGCCCAGCACGCGGTCGGGGTTGGTGGGGGGCGGCATCTCCACATCGTCGAGCTTGGAAAAGCCAAAGCGCGAGTAATAGGGTGCATCGCCCACCAAGAGCACGCGCTCCCAGCCCAGCCGCTCGGCGCGCGCGAGGCTCTCATACATCAACATCCCGCCCAGCCCTTCGCCCTGACGCGTCGGGTGCACGGCAATCGGCCCCAAAAGCAGCACGCGGTTGCCCGACACCTTCACCGGCCAGTAGCGGATCACAGCGGCCAGAATGCCGCCTTGGCGCAGTGTCAGGCAAAGCGGTGCGACCTTGGCCACGCCGTCACGCAGGCGGTAAGAGGACAGCGCAGTGCGCCCCGGTGCAAAGCACAGGTCATAGAGCGCTTCCACTTCCCACCAGTCCTCGGCGGTCTCTTCCTCGAGCTGATACATCATCTGCGCCCTTTTACCCTGTCAGACGCGGTAGCACGCGCTAAACTCAGGATCAAACAGGAGGCTCAATGTTTTACGAACCCAAAGACGGTCACGGTCTGCCGCATAACCCCTTCAATGCCATTGTTGCGCCGCGTCCGATTGCATGGATCTCGACGCGTGGGACGATGGGGGACAATCTCTCGCCCTATTCGTTTTTCAACGCCGTGGCCTATACGCCGCCGCAGGTGATATTTTCCTCGACCGGGGTGAAGCCCGACCGCGATGACACCAAGGACAGCGTCGCGCAGCTGCGCGAATCGGGGGTGTTTTGCGTCAACCTCGTGACCTCGGCGCTGAAAGATCAGATGAATGCGAGCTGCGCGAATTTCGCAGCCGGTATCGACGAGTTCGAGGCTTGCGGGATCGAGAAGGCCGCCTGCGAGACCATCGACTGCCCGCGTGTCGCACAAGCGCCTGCCAGCCTTGAATGCCGCGTCGTGCAGGTGATCAAGCTGCTGGGCGAGTCGGCTTTTCTCGTGCATGGCGAGGTGACCGGCATTCATATCAATGACGCTTGCCTCAAGGACGGGCGCTACCTGCCGGAAGATCGCCTCTCGCGGCTCGGATATTTCGACTACGCGGCCGTGAGCGATCTCTTCGAGATGCAGCGGCCCGATTAAGCCAGACTGCGGCGGGCGCGGCGCTGCTCCAGAAGGGTGTAGAGCCCGCTCGCCACGATCAGCACGGAGCCGAGGATCATCGCGCCATCCGGTCGCTCGCCAAAGACCATCGCGCCGAGGATCAGCGCGAAGATCAGGCGGGTGTAGCGGAACGGAGTGATTACCGAGACCTCGCCCATGCGCATCGCCTTTGTCAGCGCCCAATAGGCAAAGCTGCCAAAGCACACGGCCCCCGCGACATCGCGCAGCGCGACCACGTCGAGCGCGCCGCTGGTGCCCCCGGTGATCACCATGATCAGCGCCCCCGTTGGGATCAGCATCGCAAAGCCATAAAGGCTCAGCTGGAAATTCGACAGAACCGGTGGGCAGGCGCGGGTCGCAAGGTCACGTCCGGCAAAGCCGAACATCCCCAGCACGGTCCAAAGGGCTGCGGGCACGAATCCGTCCAGCCCCGGGCGCAGCACGATCAATACACCCAGAAACCCGATGCCGATGGCAAACCAGCGTTTCGCATCGACCCGCTCGGAAAACACCAGCGCGGCCCCGGCGACCACGACAAGCGGCGTGGCCTGAAGGATCGTCGAGGCGTTCGACAGCGGCGTCAGCGCGATCCCGAGCGTATATCCCAGCCGCCCGACCACCTCGAAGCTGAGCTTGGTCAGCATCGGCGCCGAGGTCAGTGCGGGGTGCAGCAGGCGCTGGCCGCGGCCTTTGATCAGGCAGGCAAACACAGCCGCACCACCCAGACCGAACAGCATCAGCACCAGCCCGACCGAGACCTCACGCGCAGCGGATTTGACGAACATATCCTCCATCGCGAAGGCGGCCATCGCTGCCACCATCAGAACCGAGCCTCGTGTGTTTTCCATCTCGCAGGCTCCCCTCCGGCGCATGTCCCCTCAATGCGATACCGCGCAGGGCAGGGCGCAGCAATAGGTCTTTCTTCCGCGCCCGTGCCGTCCTAGTCTCGCGGCGGTGCAGCGACTTCGGCAAAGGAGCAATCGGATGGACAGGATGATCGGCGTGATCGGCGGCTCGGGCCTCTACGATATCGCGGGGCTGGAAGAGCCCGCTTGGGTGAGCCTTGAGACTCCCTGGGGCGCGCCATCCGATCAAATCCTCACGGGGCGGCTTTCCGGCGTGAAGATGGCCTTTCTGCCGCGTCACGGGCGCGGCCATGTCCACACGCCCAGCTCCGTCCCTTACCGCGCCAATATCGATGCGCTCAAGCAGCTTGGCGTAACCGATGTGGTGGCGGTCTCGGCAGTGGGCTCACTCAAGGAGGCCTATGCGCCGGGCGATTTCCTGATCGTCGACCAATATATCGACCGGACATTTGCGCGTGAGAAAAGCTTTTTCGGGCCGGGGCTGGTCGGGCATGTCTCGGTGGCCCATCCGGTGTGCGCCGATCTTGCCGCTCTATGTGCGCAGGCGGCGAAATCGACCGGCCTCACCGTGCATGAGGGCGGTACTTATGTCGCGATGGAGGGGCCGCAATTCTCGACCAAGGCCGAGAGTGAGCTCTATCGGAGCTGGGGCGCGGATGTGATCGGGATGACCGGCATGCCCGAGGCCAAGCTCGCCCGCGAGGCCGAGCTGCATTACGCCTGTATCGCGATGATCACCGATTATGATTGCTGGCATCCCGATCACGACGCGGTCGATGTGGCGCAGGTGATCGCGGTGGCCCAGAAAAACGCGGCCAAGGCGCGCGACCTGCTGAGCGCTTTGCCAGAGCTGATCGCAGGCCCGCAGGAGACATGCGCGACAGGCTGCGGTGCGGCGCTCGACTGCGCCGTGATGACCGCGCCCGGCAAGCGTGATCCCGAGATGATCCACAGGCTTCAAACCGTGGCGGGGCGGGGGCTGTGAGCCCGGCCCAAGCCGTTCCGACAGACATTTCCAACGAAGCGAGCACGCCATGAGCCCTCAGAGCAAGACCGTCAAAGACTATATTCGCACGATCGCGGATTTTCCGCATGAGGGGATTTTGTTTCGCGATGTGACGACGCTCTTTGCCGATCCGCGCGGCTTTCGCATGGCGATCGACCAGCTTTTGCACCCTTGGGCGGGCCAGAAGATCGACAAGGTCGTGGGGCTCGAGGCGCGCGGTTTCATTCTTGGGGGCGCGATTGCGCATCAGCTGTCCAAGGGCTTCGTGCCGATCCGCAAGAAGGGCAAACTGCCCGGCCAGACCATCAGTCAGGCCTATACGCTGGAATATGGCGAGGCCGTGATGGAGATGCATGAGGACGCGATCCAGCCGGGCGAAAAGGTGCTTTTGGTCGATGATCTTCTGGCCACGGGCGGCACCGCGCAGGCGGGTATCCAGCTTCTGGAACGGGTGGGTGGCGAGATCGTCGGCTGTTCGTTCATCGTGGATCTGCCCGAGCTGGGCGGGCGGAGGCTTTTGGAGAGCCTCGGGATGAATGTGAGTGTTCTTTGCGAATTCGACGGCGCTTAAGACTTTCTCAACCGGAATCGCGAAAACCTGTGAAGGCCAAACGGTTCAGCTGCTTGCAAACACGTGAACCAATGTGCAGCGCCTCGCTTTCCCCCAAGCGAGGCGCTTTTTATTGGCCTCAGGGGGCGGGGTCACTGCGCGGCAAGCACGGCGCCGGGGTTGAGAATGCCCTCGGGGTCGAGGGCCGCCTTGATCGCGCGCATCGCGGCCAGCTTGCCCGGATCGCCATAGTGCACCAGATCAGCAACCTTGAGCCGCCCGATCCCATGCTCAGCCGAGATCGACCCGCCGAAGGTGTCGACAAGATCATAGACCAGCGCGGCCACGTCTTTGCGCAACGCCTCATATTCGGAACGCTCGCGCCCCTTGGCGGGAAACACGTTGAAATGCAGATTGCCGTCGCCGACATGGCCAAAGCAATTGATCCGCATATCTCCGAGCGCTGCGATCCGGGCCCGCGCGGTGTCGATGAACTCGGCCAGCTTGGGCAGCGGCAGTGAAATGTCATGGCTTGAGATCGAGCCGATCCGCTTATTGGCCTCGGGCAGGCTTTCGCGCAGCGTCCACATCTGGTTGCGCTGCCCCTGCGAGCTTGCGATCACCCCGTCTTGCACCAGCTCTCCCGCCGCCTCAAACAGGTCCGTCAACGCCTCTTCCGGGGCGATCCCGTCGGGCAGCCCGATCTCGGTGAGCACCATCCATTCGGGCGGTTCGGCAAAAGGCTGATGCACCTCGGGGCCGACATCGCGCAAAAAGCCCAACCCTTGCCCCGAGATCAATTCGAACGCCGAGATGCAGCCGGGCATGCGCGCCTCTGCCAGCTCGAGCAGCGAAAGTGCCGCGGCGGGATCGCGCACCACCATCATCGCAGTGCCTTGGGTGGCCGGGCGCGGATGCAGGCGCAAGGTGGCGGCGGTGATGATCCCGAGCGAGCCCTCCGAGCCAATCAGCAGATCCTTGAGATCGTAGCCGGTATTGTCCTTGCGCAGATGTTTGAGCCCCGAGATCACCGTGCCATCGGCCAGAACCGCCTCAACGCCCAGACACAGCTCGCGCGCATTGCCGTAGCGCAGCACATTCACCCCGCCCGCATTGGTCGCAAGCACGCCGCCGATCTGCGCGCTGCCTTGGCTCGCGATGGTCAGCGGAAAAAGCCGCCCCTCGGCATCGGCGGCGTCATGGGCATCCTGCAGGCTCGCGCCTGCTTCGATTTCAAGCACATGGCGGGTGACGGCGCGCACGGAGCGCAGCGCCTCAAGGCTCAGAAGAACCGGCGGCGGGCCACTCTCTAGGATCTGGCCGCCAACCAACCCGGTTCCTCCGCCATAGGGCACGATGGCGACCCGATCCGCGTGGCAGAGTGCTACGATCGCAGCAACTTCTTGAGTGGAGCGGGGGCGCACGAGAAGCCCGCCCAAACCATGATAGCGCCCGCGCGGCTCTTCAAGGTGGCGCGGCTCGGGCGCACCGATGCGCAAACCGGGGACGGCCTCTGCAAGTCGGGTTGCGAAGGCGTCGTCTGCGGGGCTCAGCATGGAATCTCCTAAAGGCGCGAGGGGGTGAGGCCAGCGCCCGATTGCAAGCTCAGTTCGTCTTGCGCCCGGGCACGAAAGGAAGCGGCATCACGGCGATGCCTTCTTCGATCATCTCGCGGGCCTCTTCAAGCTTTGCCTCGCCATGGATCGTCCGCGCGGGGATCTCTCCGGCATGCATTTTGCGTGCCTCGCTGGAAAATTTCATGCCGACGTAATCGGAATTTTCCTCAACCGCACGGCGCATCGCGGCCAATGCCTCTTCGCGGGCATTGCGCGGTGTCGAGAGCGGATGAGCGTTCTGCGCCCGGGTTTGTTCTGACGATTTGCGGGTGTTTGAGGCGAGAGCGGGCGCCATCAGGGATTTGCTGATCTCGCGTGATCCGCAGTCGGGGCAATCGATCTGACCGGCGCGCACCAAAGCATCGAACCCGTCGCCCGAAGGAAACCAGCTCTCGAAACGGTGGCCTTTCTCGCATTGCAACATGTAGCGGATCATGCTGGAAACCCTGTCAAACCCTCTCTTTGAAATAAGCAATCGCGGGCGCGATGCAAGGGGGATGAGCGGTTCAGAGCCATCGGCGCATCGCCTCTGTCAACCGTTCCAGATCCTCAGGCGGACCAAGCGCATCGCGGGCCGCTTGCGCCATCTGGGTCTGCTCGGCCACGCCCAAATCGCGCATCGCCTCTGCCAAACCTGCTGCATTCCGGCACAAAATCGCCCCGCCTTGCGCGTCCAGCGCGCCATAGGCGGCGGTGAAATTCGACACATAAGGACCGTGCAGGATCGCGCAGTGATGGGCTGCGGGCTCAAAGGGGGTGTGCCCGCCCTTATCGACAAGCGAACCGCCGATGAAACACAGGCCCGCGCTTGCATACCAATTGTCCATCTCGCCCAAAGTATCGGCCAGATAGACCTCGACATCAGGCGGGTCCCCCATCGAGCGC
Source organism: Thioclava dalianensis (assembly GCF_000715505.1). Lineage (GTDB taxonomy): Bacteria > Pseudomonadota > Alphaproteobacteria > Rhodobacterales > Rhodobacteraceae > Thioclava > Thioclava dalianensis. The sequence goes on along the minus strand of NZ_JHEH01000019.1, from coordinate 34,541 downwards.
GTGGCATGCCGCAGGCCCGTCCGTGCGATCAGGGTCGCGATCTCGGCGCTCCGGCGGGGGTGGCGGGGCGCAAGGATCAGCCGCAGCTCGGGCCGCGCGGCGTGCGCGCGCGCGAAGGCCTCAAGCACGGGCGCATCCTCGCCCTCATGGGTCGAGGCGGCCAAGATCGTGCTGGCGCGCGGCCAGCCGAGCGGGGCTGCACTGCGAGCCTGCGGCGCGGTCTTGAGGTTGATCCGTGGCAACAGCCGGCTCTCCGCAAGCCCTAGCTCCACAAACCGCGCCTCCGACTCTGCGTCCTGCGCCGACACAGCAGTGATCTGCGCCATGATCTGCCGCGCGAGCGACAGCTTCGCCCACCGCGCAGCCGAGCGCTGCGACATCCGTGCGCCGATCACGATCACCGGGATGCCGCGCCGCCGGGCCAAAGCGATCCGGTTCGGCCAAAGCTCGTTTTCCACAATGAGCAGCGCATGCGGTTTGTGCCGCCGCAAAAAGCCGCGCAGTCCCAGCGCATGATCCAGCGGGGCCAACCGCGCGATGATCCTCGGATCGCCCCAGCCAACGGCCAGATCCTGCGCGCTCACCGTATTGGTCGTGACCAATACGCGCCGCTCCGGGTTTTCGGCCAGCAGCGTCTCGATCAGCGCGCGCGCCGAGGTCAGCTCGCCATTCGAGGCGGCATGCAGCCATAACGCGCCTTCGACCGGAGCGCCGCCGCCCAACCGCTGGCGCAGATGCACCCAGCTTTCGGACCGGCGCGACACCCGCCAGACAAGTGCGATCAGCACCGGCAGTGCGAAAATATAGGTCAAGAAGCGGTAGGCGGTCACATCTCACTCCAAGGTGGCGTCGGCCCATAGAAAGGACGCAGACGGCCCGGGGCAAGCCCAAAGGCCTTGGTTTTTCCGGAGTGGTCGCGCGGGAATGACCCAGGCTTATCCCTTGGATTTATGGATCAAGAGGAAGGGCAACTCCCCTTCCTCTTGATCTAAATATCCTGCGGGGGTCCGGGGGTGCAAAACCCCCGGCGCTGCGGGGGCCGGTTAGCCCGCCGCTTCCCGTTTCTTGCGCGCGGCCTCGTAGGCCTCATCTGACGGCGAGATGAAGCTGTAGAACATCGGCACCACGAAGAGCGTGAATATCGTCCCGATCAGCAGCCCCGAGAAAATCACCAGACCCATGGCGGCCCGCGCCGCAGCACCTGCGCCTTCGGCCAGGATCAGCGGCACCACCGCCAGCGCCATCGCGGCAGTTGTCATCAAGACCGGACGCAGACGAATCTGGGCCGATTTGACGATGGCTTGTCGCCGGGTGAGCCCCGCCTGTTCGCGTTGCTGGTTGGCGAATTCCACGATCAGAATGCCGTGTTTCGTAATCAACCCGACCAGTGTGATAAGCCCAACCTCCGAGTAGATGTTCAGCGTTCCCAGCCCGAGGTTAAGCGGCAGCACCGCCCCAAAGATCGTTAGCGGGACTGTCATCATGATGATGAAGGGATCGCGGAAGCTCTCGAACTGAGCCGCGAGCACAAGGTAGATCACGAGAACGGCTGCGGCAAAGGCGATCAGAATCGTGTTGCCTTGGCTCTGCTCGATCCGGGACTGGCCCGAGTAATCGAGGAAGAACCCGTCGGGCATGACCTGCTGGGCGATATCGGTGATCGTCTGGAGCCCTTCGCCGGTGGACTGGCCGGGCAGCGGCAGCGCCGTGATCGTCGCCGAGTTGAGTTGGTTGAACTGCTCGATCGACGCGGTGTCCGCCCCGACAGAGACGCTGACCAGCGAGGATAGCGGCACCATCGCGCCAGAGGCCGAGCGCACGAAATAGCGGCCCAGCTCTTCTGGGTTCTCGCGGAACTTCTGCGGCACCTGCGGGATGATGTCATAGCTGTTGGAATCGCGGTCGAACTGGGCCACGGAGGCCTCGCCAACCAGCAAGCTCAGCGTGGCCCCGATATCAGAGACCGGCACATTCAGCGCCGCCGCGCGGTCGCGGTCGATGGTCACGTCGACCTGCGGGCTGTCATAGTTGAGCGAGTTCTGCACGATGATGAACTTGCCCGAGGCTTGGGCTTTGTTCTTGATCTCTTCGGCCACCTCGGCCACGCGTTTGGACGAGTGGATCGATTGCAGCACCACCGAAATCGGCAGACCACCACCGGTCCCGGGCAGGGACGGGGGCGCGAAGGCAAAGCCTTTGAGACCCGTGGATTTGTCCAGTTTCGTCTGGATCTCCTGCTGGATCTGCTTTTGGCTGCGCGTGCGATCGGCCCAGTCCTTGAGCGCCCAGATATAAATCCCCTGCGAGCTGTCGCCGCCAAAGCCTGCAATCGAGAAATCGGTGCGCACCTCGGGGATGTCGGCGGTATCCTTGCCGATCTGGTCGATATATTTCTGGGTGTATTCGTTTGTCGCGTAGCGCGGGCCGTTGAGGATCGCAAAGAGCGCGCCGCTATCTTCTTCAGGCGCAAGCTCGGTTGAGGTGTTCTGGAGCATGAAGCCCGTCACCCCGACCAGCGCCACGACGATCAGCAGCGTGACCGGGCGCACATCCAGCGAGCCCGAGACCCGGCGTCCGTAGAAATTCGACAGCCGGTCGAAATTGCGGTCGATGAAAGCCTGAAAGCCCTTGGAATCGCCATGTTTGAGAATCCGGCCAGCCATCATCGGCGTGATGGTCAGCGCGATCACCCCCGACAAGATCACAGAGCCTGCCAGCGCGAAGGCAAATTCTCGGAACAGCTGCCCTGTGAGCCCGCCCGTAAAGCCAAGCGGGGTCATAACGGCGGCGAGCGTGATCGTCATCGCGACGACCGGGCCGGTGATCTCTTTCATGCCCTGCACAGCGGCAGGGATCGGCTTCATCCCGTCCTCGATATGTCTGTGGATGTTTTCCACCACCACGATTGCGTCATCGACCACAAGCCCGATGGCCAGAACCATCGCCAGCAGGGTCAGCAGGTTGATCGAGTAGCCCAGAGCCATCAGCACGCCCAGCACGCCGATCAGCGAGAGCGGGATCGTCACGATCGGCATTGCAACCGAGCGGAAGGAGCCCAGGAACAGCAAGATCACGACAACCACGATGGCCACGGCCTCGCCGATTGTCTTGAACACCTCATGGATCGAGGCCGAGATCGTCTCGGTGGAATCGTAGACGAGATCGATCTTCATGCCTTCGGGCAGCGAGGCATTGATCGAGGGCAGCTCTTTCGTCACAGCTGCGGCCGTGTCGAGCGGGTTGGCCGAGGGGGTCGGGAAGACCCCGATGAACGTGCCCTGCGTCCCCTCGAAGGTGACGATTTCGTTGTCGGCGGCTTTCGACAGCTCGATCTTGGCCACGTCGCGCAGGCGCACGACCTCATCCCCGTTCGAGCGGATCGGCAGCTTGCCGAAGGCTTCGGGGGTCTGCAGGGTCGACTGTAGTGTGATCGATTGCGTGACGTATTCGTTCTTGGTCTTGCCGGGGGCCGACAGGAAGTTCGAGGCGCGGATCGCGTTGAGCACCTCAGAGGCCGTCACTTGGCGCGCCGCGAGCTTGTCGGGATCAAGCCAGACACGCATCGCATAATCGGACGCGCCGATGATCTGCGTCTGAGCCACGCCGGGGATCGTGGACATGCGCGGCTTGATGACCCGGTTCAGATACTCGGTGAGCTGCTCGGGCGTCATGTTGGGGTTTTGCGCCGCAAGATACATCAGCGCGAATTGCTGACCGGTACCCTTTACGATCACCGGGTCCTTTGCTTCTGGCGGGAGCTCGCCCTTAACCTGCTGAACCTTGGAGAGAACCTCGGTCATCGCGGCATCGGAGTTCGAGCCAAGCTTCATATGGACCGAAATCACCGAGGCCGAGGGGCGCGACTGCGTCGTGACGTAATCGACATTTTCGGTCGTGGCCACCGCCGCCGCGATTGGCGAGGTGATGAAGCCCTGAATCAGCTCGGGCGAGGCACCGGGATAGGCGGTCGTGATCGTCACAACCGTTTCCTCGACCTCCGGATATTGCCGAACCGGCAGGTTGAAATAGGCCTGTGCGCCGATCAGGAGCATGAAAGCGCCCAGAACCATCGACAGAACAGGGCGGCGGATGAAAATCTCTGAGATGTTCATGAGTGAGCCTTACTGCGCGCTGGAGGCGGCGCTGTCACCGTCCGAAGTCGCGTCTTTCTGATCCGAACCGGCAGTGTCTTTCGCAGGCGCTGAGCCCATGCCTGCGTCCGCATTCACCTGTTCGGTCGTGGGCGCGTTGGGGTCGGGAGAAATCGTGTTGTCGATCTTCACGGGCGCGCCGGGCGTCAGCTTGTTCTGCCCTGCATTCACAACGAGATCGCCCGCTTTCAGGCCCTTTGTGACCTCGATGAGCGTGCCAGAGCGGCGTCCCAGCGTGACGAACACCTGATCGGCGGTCAGCTGCGGCGCATCTGCGCCCTCGGGCGTTTTCTCGCGGACTACATAGACGGAATCGCCATAAAGGCTCGAGCTGACAACGGTTTGTGGCAAGGCGATCACGCCCTGTTCGGTGGGTAGCACGACGCGGACATGGGTGAACTGGCCAGGCGAGAGCCTGTGGTCATCATTCTCGACATCTGCGCGCAGGGTGACGAGGCGGGAATTCGGGTCGATCTTGGGCTCGACACCGGTGATCTTACCTTCAAGCTTGAGCGTGCCGTCCTCGGTGGTGATTTCGACCGTCTGACCGACCTTGGCTTTGCGGGCCTGCTGCTCGGACAGGGTGAAATCCACGCGCATATGGTCGCTGTCTTGCAAGGTGGCAAAGGCCGTACCGGTCGCCACATATTGGCCAACCTCGACCTGCGGAATGCCGATCACGCCGCTGAAAGGCGCGGTGAGGCGCTTTTTCTGCAACACAGCTTCGAGCTTGGCGACGCTGGCGCGGGCCTCTTGTGCGGTGGCCTCTGCCTGATCGAGATTGGATGTCGCAGAGACGCCGCGCTGCGAGAGCTGACGCGCGCGCGTGAGATTGGTTTCGGCCAGCTCGAGGGCGGCCTTAGAGGCTTGCAGATCCGCACGTTCCGAGCTGTCGTCGATCTGGATCAGAAGCTGGCCTTGCTTGACCGCGTCATTCGACTTGAAGTCGATTTCCTTGACCGTGCCGCCCGTCTCAACCGCAAGATCGGTCCCGCGCGCGGCAGAGGCTGTGCCGATGGCTTCCAAGCCGGGGGTCCACGAGCGCTCTTTCACTTCGCTGACCGACACTGCGACGGTCGGCGGCTTCATATTCGCAAAGAACTGCCCGATCATCTTCGTGCGGAACAGGTTAAAGCCGACGATGCCGCCGACGACGAGAATTAGTACTACGATAGCGATAAGGAGGCGTTTGATCATAATCGTTCCGTCACTGTCCTTGCTGCACCTGTTTCGGCGCGATGTTCCTGCGTCGCCCGGGGGCGTTGAACTACTTGGTTCACATTTCGGGCAATCGTGTCAATTGGCCGAATACTCAAGGCCTCTAACGTGGCGCACAGAATTGTGACTTCAAGGGATGGAACCGCAAACTGTGGCCGTAAAAGCACGGCGACCCTGGGTTAAGCCTTGGGTTAAGATTGTGTGATTCTTGTAACATGCGCGGCAGATATACATTTTCGTGCTACCAATCCTTCTCGCCCGCGCCAACTCTTTGACTGGCGATGCGCGTCTTGATGAAAGGCACGCTCGCTCTCACAGAGAAAAGGTCGTGCGATGAATCCCCTGCAACTGCTGCAAATGAATATTGACGCGGCCCGGATCTGCATCGAGGCGCAATCGGTGATCGCGATGCGTTTGGCGGGCGCCTTCGGTGCCTGGAACGTTCCGGCCAATGAAAACACCCGTATGGTGCAGGAAAAGCAAGCCGCGGCCATCGAGGCCGGTCAGGCGGCCTTCTGGGCGCTGGCACGCGGGCAAGGTGCGGATCGCGCCGTTGCGGCCTCAATGGCGCCGATCGGGCGTCGGACCAAGGCCAATATGAAGCGTCTGTCGCGGCGCGGCCCAGGTTGGTAGGCGCAGCTGGGCTGTTCACCATCCAGCGAGGTCTCTTCCTGAGGCGCTCGCTTGATCCTATCTTTCTCGCATAGGCCCGCATCCTAACAGAGCGGGTGGCGATCGGGGAACCCAGGCTCCGGCGCATCGATGGGCGGACAGATCATGGCCTTGGCCGATCTGGCCGCCCTTTCCTTATCAAGACGCGCTTAGGCCGCATCCTCATCGTCGACCGTGGCGGGCGTCACCATCGCGGTGAGCATCGTGTGCATGTCGATCGTGCCGATCGGGCGCCCGTCGCGCGCGACAACCGTGGCCTTGCGCTGATCGTGCTCGGCCAAGCGGCGCGCGGCTTTTTCAAGCGTGCTGCCGCCCTTGATCTTGAACTCCGGCAACGGCGCATCGCCCTCGGGCAGCGGGGTCGCCACCGTTTCGGCCTTGATGACGCGACCCCGGTTCACCTCGCGCACGAACTCCGCGATGTAGTCATTGGCCGGGTTGAGCACGATCTGTTGGCCCGTCCCGACCTGACTGAGCGCGCCATCACGCAGAATCGCGATTTTGTCGCCAAGCCGCAACGCCTCGTCGAGGTCATGCGTGATAAAGATGATTGTCTTCTTCAACTCGGATTGCAGATCGAGCAGCACCTTTTGCATATCCATGCGGATCAGCGGATCGAGCGCGGAAAACGCCTCATCCATCAGCAAGATATCGGCATCATTGGCCAGCGCCCGGGCCAGGCCCACGCGCTGCTGCATTCCGCCCGAAAGCTGCGCGGGGTAGTTGTCCTCATAGCCCGCCAAGCCCACACGCTCGATCCATTTGCGCGCGATGGGTTCAGATTTGGAGCGCGCGATGCCCTGCACATCCAGCCCGTAGCTGACATTTTGAAGCACCGTGCGATGCGGCAAGAGCGCAAACTTCTGAAATACCATCGCCGTTTCGTGACGTCTGAACTCGCGCAATTCCTGCTCGTTCATCTGCACGACGTCGCGCCCATTATAGAGGATTTGCCCGGCGGTCGGCATGATCAACCCGTTGATATGGCGGATCAAAGTCGACTTGCCCGAGCCAGATAGCCCCATGATCACCGAGATCTGCCCCGGTGGCAGCTCCAGATTGATATTTTGCAGGCCCAGCACGTGGTTATGCTTGTCGTTCAGTTCGGTCTTGGTCATCCCGTTCTTGACCGCATCAATATAGCGCTTCGGGTTGGACCCGAAAATCTTGTAGAGATCGCGGATCTCGACGCCCGAGCGGGTCTCGGCGCTTTGGGTCGTGCTATCAGTCATGACCGACCTCCGAATGTTTCTGAAGACGTTTGCCGAAGGCTTGGCTCGTGCGGTCGAAGATGATCGCGATGGCGACCAGCGCAAAGCCGTTGAGGAAGCCGATGGTAAAGAACTGGTTGTTGATCGCCTGCAACACGTTCTTGCCCAGACCGCCAACGCCCACCATCGAGGCCACGACGACCATCGCCAGCGCCATCATGATCGTCTGGTTCACGCCCGCCATGATCGTGGGCAGCGAGAGCGGCAGTTGCACGCCCCAGAGCTTCTGGCGCGGATTGGCCCCAAAGGCATCCGCGGCCTCAATGACCTCTTTGTCGACCAGCCGGATACCTAGATTGGTCAGGCGGATCATCGGCGGCACGGCATAGATCACGACCGCGATCACGCCCGGGACCTTGCCGATCCCGAAGATCACGACGACCGGGATCAGATAGACGAAGGAGGGCATGGTCTGCATCACGTCGAGCACCGGCGTCATCACCGATTGCATCCGGTTCGAGCGAGCCATCACGATCCCGATGGGCAAACCGAGGATGATCGCGATGAGCGTAGCCACCGTGACCATCGCAAGCGTGGTCATCGTGTCTTCCCACAGGCCGAATACCCCGATCAGGCACATGCCGATGATCGATCCGATCACGATTTTGACGCTGCGCGATCCCAGCCAGACCACCGCGAGAATTGCCAGCAAAATGACGATCCACGGCGTGTTGGTGAACAGGTTTTCGAGCGTGTTGAGAAACCATTGCAGCGGTTGCGTCGCGGCGTCGATCTGCGCGGAGAAATGGCGCACGATGCCCCGGAAACCATCGTCGATCCACATGCGCATATGTCGCATGTCCTTGTTCGGAAGTGCGGGAAAATCGCACAGCATTTCGGGCAAGCCCCAGCAAGATGCCATCGGTGAGGTCCTTTGGTGGAGAGCGGGCCGGGCCCGCGAAATAGGAAACGCGCGCGCAGGTCCGGCCCGCGCGCGCGAAGAGAAAAGGTCAGAGCGCGATCAGAGCGCGTCCTCGACCTTTTTGGCAACCTCCGGCGAGAGCCAAGCCTTCCACACGTCCGGGTACGTCTCGAGGAAATGATAGGCGGTGTCTTCGTTGGTGCCCTGATTGTCCGACTGCCACGCGAGGAACTTGCCGACGATCTCGTTGGACCATTCCCGCTTCTTGAGATAGCCCATCGCGATCGGGTTCTTCTCGGAAAACGCTTTGGTCACAACGGTATAGACGTCAGAGGTCGGGTAGGAATTCGGGACCGGATTGGCGCAATCGGGCTGCGAGGTGCAGGTGTCCCAGTTTTCCTTGTTGTTCGGACCCGCATCGAGGCGGACCATCGGGTATTTGCCCAAAATCGCGGTGGGTGCCCAGTAATAGCCCAGCCAGCCCTGCTTGCGCTCATAGGCATTCGCGATCGAGCCGTCGAGCCCGGCGGCTGAACCGGTATCGACCAGCTCGAAGCCTTTCGCCTTGGCATCATAGGCGCGGTAGAGATTGGCGGTCGAAATCTGGCAGTTCCAGCCCGCCGGGCAGTTGTAGATGCCACCTTTCGACGGATCTTCGGGATCGGGGAACAGATCGGGATGCTTGAGCGCGTCCTCGACGGTTTTGATGTCGGGATGTTCCTCGGCGATGTATTTCGGGATCCACCAGCCTTCGACGCCGCCATCTTTGAGGATATTGGCCGCAATCACCAGCCGACCCTCGGAGACCGCCTTGTCGAGCGACAGCTTGACCGCGTTGACCCAAAGCTCGGGCGCAATGTCGGGTTCACCCTTTTCATCCATCGACGTGAAGGTGGGCATCGTGTCGCCGGTAACCAGCGTCACATCGCAGCCATAGCCGTTTTCAAGAATGATCTTGTCGACCCAGGCGGCAACACCGGCCGAGGCCCAGTTCATCTCAGCTTCGGTGACTGATCCGCATTCGCCATCTGCGGCAAAGGCGGCTGGCGCGGCAAGGACGCTCAGCGGCAAGGCCAGAAACAGACTGGCTAGTGTGGATTTCTTCATGCGTGTTCTCCCGTTGGATGCAGCTTTTTGTTGGATGGGGCGCGCGGGCTGCCACCGCAGATGCGACCCTTTTGCCCGCGCAGATCCGCGGGCAGAGCGTTATAGGGTTCAGTCTATTCGAGCGTTCTTAGCCAAATAGTCAGAATCCGACATACGTATGTCGTAAATGTCTCACCGTTTCAGCGCAACCATTTTAGCAGCGCGAGCGTTACGTCAGCACAATTAACGCGCCCGACGGCGCAGGAGAGATCTGGACCGATGGACGAGACCGCCACGCCCCCGACCCCGACCGACCCGCCCGCCGTCGCGCGGAGCGGCCTTATCGCCGTGATTGGCAACCCGTCCTCGGGGCGCAATTCGCGCGATGAAGACGCCGTGGGCGCAGCGCTCAAGGCGTTTGGGCCGGGCGCAGAGCTGTATCGCTGGACGCCCGAGACCGACATCGCCCACACCGTCGAGCGCGCACTTGCAGATGGCGCAGAGCTGATCGTGGCAGCGGGCGGTGACGGCACGGCGATGGCGGTGGCCCAGTCGATGCTGGGCCAAAGCGTGCCGATGGCCGTGCTGCCCCTTGGCACATTCAACTTCTTCGCGCGCGGGTTGCGGCTTTCCGAAGATCCCGTGCAGGCCGCGCAGGCGATCCGGGATGGCACGCCCAGCTCGATCCGTGTTGGGCAGGTCAACAAGCGGGTCTTTCTCAACAATGCCTCTCTGGGCATCTACCCCGCGATCCTCAAGGCGCGCGAGGATATCTATGCGCGCTGGGGTCGGCGCCGAGTGGTTGCGCATTGGTCCGTGATCAAGACCTTCCTGCGGTTTCAGCGCCCGATGAACCTGCGCATCACCGCCGATGGGGATACCCGCAATTATCGCACGCCGCTCGTTTTCGTGGCCCGCTCTGCCTATCAGCTTGAACTGTTCGGGCTGCGTGGGGCCGGGGCGATCAGCGATGACCATTTCGCGGTGCTCGTCGCCAAGGGCGGAAGCCGTGCCGATCTGTTCCGGCTGGCTGCGCGGCTGGTCATGAGCGATGCCCGCGAGGGCCGCGATTACGAGCTGATCCGGGCCCGCGACGTCTCGATCTCGACGGGGCGCAGACGGGCTTTGCTGGCCTTTGATGGCGAGAAGAGTTTTGAGCGCAGCCCGTTTCACTTCGAGATGTCGTCTGATCTGCTCAATATCGTGCAGCCGGTGCCGGAGGATGCGGAGGACGCCGCATGACTCGGATCGTCCATCTCTCTGACCTGCATTTCGGGCGCACCTTGCCTGCGCTGGAAAGCCCGCTGGTGCAAAGTGTCAATGCGCTGGGCGCCGATCTGATCGTCATTTCTGGCGATTTCACGCAGCGCGCGCGCCGCGGCCAGTTCTCGCAGGCGCGGCGTTTCGTCGAAAGCCTCGATGCGCCGGTGCTGTCAGTTCCGGGCAATCACGACACGCCGCTCGACAATATCTTCGTGCGCTTTTTGCGGCCTTTCGGGCGCTACAAGGCGGCAATCGACCGCAATCTCGAGCCGGATTTCGACACGGATGACCTGCGTGCGGTGGGCGTGAACACGGTCAATCGCTTTGCCTGGCAGCGGGGAAAAGTTTCGGGCCACACGGTCGCGCGGCTTTGCGAGGGGTTTTCCGATGCGCAGGACAAGCTCTGCGTCGCGGTGATGCACCACCCGCTGGAGCACGGGCCCGATGTCGATAAAAAGCTGATGGGCGGGGCCGACCGGGCGCTTGAAGGGCTCAATGAATGCGGGGCGGATCTGGTGCTCTCGGGGCATCTGCACACGGCCTCGGCGGCGCCCTTCTCGGCGGTGCCGGGGGTGTTGTTCGTGCAGGCGGGCACCGGGCTGTCCTCACGTCTGCGCGGAGAGCGCAACATGTTCAATCTGATCGAAGGAGACGCGCGCGCTCTGAGCATTACCCGTTTTGAGGCCGATGAGAGCACCCGTTTCGTCCCGCGCGCCCCGCTTCACTTCACCCGCGTCGATGGGCATTGGCAGTCCCACTAGCCCCGCGCGCCCAGCCGTTCGAGCATTTTCAGGCATTGCTCCAACTGATCGAGCGAGACGAATTCGTCGGCCTTATGGGCCTGCTCGATCGAGCCCGGGCCGCAGATCACCGCATCCATACCGATCGACTGGAACAGCCCGGCCTCAGTGTTGAAGGCGACGCATCCGGCATGGTTTTGCCCCGTCAGCGCAAAGACCAGATCGCGCGCGGCGTTCTCATCCATCGGCTCAAGCCCCACGACTTCGCCCACCGTCTCGGTCGCAATCTCGGCCTGCGGTGCGATGGCGCGCATGTCAGGCAGCAGCGTGTCTGTGACGAACGCCTCGATCTCGCCCTTCACGAAATGCATATCAGCGGCGTTGATCGGGCGCATTTCCCATTGCAGCTCGGCGGTGGGCGCGATCACGTTATGCGCCACGCCGCCCCTCAGGGCGCCCACGTTCAGTGTCGTCTGGGGCGGATCGAAGCGCGAGCCTTTGGGGCAGCGCGCGATCAGGGCGGCGCGCAGCTCGAACAGGCGGTTGATGTAGCGCACGGCATATTCGACCGCATTCACGCCGCGCTCTGGCGCTGAGCTGTGGCCGGGCAGGCCGGTGAAACGCACGGTATATTCGCAGCAGCCTTTGTTGCCGTCATAGACCTGCATCGAGGTTGGCTCGCCGATCAGGCAGAGCGCGGGTTTGATTGGGCGCTCGGCCAGCAGCCGGACCAGCGACTGAGCGCCAAGACAGCCGACTTCCTCATCATGGGTGAAGGCGAAATGGATCGGGCGCGTTTGGGCGGCAGCCTTGAGGCTGTCGAGCGAGCCCAAGCACGCCGCGATAAATCCCTTCATGTCACAGGTGCCGCGCCCATAAAGTTTGCCGTCGCGTTCGGTCATCCGAAACGGATCGCTCGCCCATGTCTGATCGGTGACCGGCACCACGTCGGAATGGCCCGACAGCACCAGCCCGCCATCGCGCGCAGGTCCGAGCGTGGCAAAGAGATTGGCCTTTTGGCCGCTCTCATCGGTCATCACCTCGACCACGGCACCGGCGGCCTCAAGCCGCGCGGCGATATAGTGGATGATCGGCAGGTTGGTCTGCGCCGACACGGTCGGAAAGCCGACAAGGTCGGACAGGATCGAAAGGGTCGGCTGCATCTTCATGGGCTCAGGCTTTCACGAACAGTTTGCGCTCGATATGGCTGAGCGGTTCTGCCGGGCCGTCCTCACGGATCAGGATCGTCTCGGTCGTCTCCATGCCCCAATCGTCCATCCACAGGCCGGGCATGAAATGGAAGGTCATGCCGGGTTCCAGAACGGTCTCGTCGGTGTCGCGGATCGAGACGGTATGCTCCCCCCAATCGGGCGGATAAGAGCAACCCACCGCATAGCCCGCCCGGTTGGGCCGTTCGATCCCAACCTTAAGCAATTCGGTGTTGAGCGCACGCGCGATGTCGCAGGCCCGGTTTCCGGCCCGCGCCACCTCGATCCCGGCATTGAGCCCTTCGGTCAGTGCCTCGGAGGCGTCGATCACATGCTGGGGCGGCTTTCCAAGAAACACCGTGCGGCACAGCGGAGAATGGTAGCGACGATAGCAGCCCGATTGCTCGATAAAGGTCGCCTCGCCGGATTTGAACGCCTCGCCGTTCCATGTCAGATGCGGCGCAGAGGCATCGGCCCCCGAGGGCAACATCGGCACGATGGCGGGGTAATCGCCCCAGCTATCCTCTTCGCCCTGCACGGCGGTCCGATAGAGCTCCCCCACCAGATCGTGCTTGCGCATTCCGGGCTCGATGAGGTCGATGGCGCGGGCGATCACCAGCTCGGAGATCCGCGCAGCGCGGCGCATGAAGTTCAGCTCTTCTTCCGATTTGATCAGGCGCTGCCAATTCACCAGCACGCTGGCATCAAGAAGTTCTGCCTCGGGGAGTCCTTCGACCAGCACCTCATGGGCGCGCGCGGTGTAGAAATAGGTCTCTTTCTCGACGCCGATCCGTGCAGCGCCATAGCCCATGATGCGCAGGCGCGAGGCGAGGTCCTCCATCGGATGTGAGACGTCCGACTGCACCATGATATCGTTGTAATAGAGGATATTGTCCTCGGGCATCCAGACGGTGCGGCGGGCACCATTGGCATCCATGAAGCGCCCCCACCAGAAGGGCTCGCCCTCCAACGGTAAGATCACGCCCTGATGGGTGTAAAACGACCAGCCGTCATAGCCTGTGAGCCAGAATTGGTTGGAGGGGTTGGTGACGAACAGCACCTCGATCCCGCGTTCGACCATCGCTTGACGCACAAGCTTGATGCGCCGCTGATATTCCGGTTGGCTGAATGGGGGATTTGCAATCGTCATGGGGCGCGCTCCGATCTGGCTTTGAGGCACAGTGGAGTCGGCTTGCACGAGTTGCAAGGGGGGCAGGGCGCATGCACATGGAGGTGAGCGCGGCCCGCGCCTGACCGGCGTTTAGCTCGGACGGCCGGAGATATCGCCCCAATCAAGCACCGGCGAGGCGTCGATCTCATGGGCGTCCAACATCGCTGCGACCCGCTCAAGCGAGGCGATCAACTGCGCCTGCTCCCAATCCTCAAGCGCCTCGAAGCGGCGAACGAAGATCTGTTGAAGCGCATCGGGCGCATCGTCGATTGCCGCGCGGCCCACCGGGGTGATCACGATATCGGTCTGACGCCGGTCGCGCTCGGAGCGCTTGCGGGTCACCATATTCTTACGCTCCAACTTGTCGAGCAGCGCGGTCATCGTGGCTTGGCTGACGCTCATCCGGGTCGCGATCGCCTTTGGCGTCGACCATCCGTCTTCCGACACAACCTGCAACACGCGAAACTGCACGGGCGTCAGACCGGCGGATTTCGCCAGGTCGCGTCCGAACATCTCGGTGGCGCGCAAGATCCTGCGCAATGCGATCAAGCTGGTATCGACACGTTCCATCAGGCTGCGGACCTCATCATCGTTCAGATGATCCAGTATCGCAGAGAGCGCTGGGGCGTTCAATCGCTTAGTATTGCTAAGTGTTTTATGGTCTGTGAAGCGGTTATGGTTTGTCATGCTAAGGGATAATAGTGACTAATTTGCTTATTTTAAAGGGATTGAGGAACATTTTTCCGACATGATGGTTAGCCTATTGAAATTTCTGATCTGATCTACTAGTTAGTCAACCGAAGTAAATGAAAGGACAGGAATCGTGTCGCATCTTGGCTCTATCAAAAAAGCGTCTGAACTGGTTTTTCGGAAGCCGGACTCGGAGGATGGTAGTGAGATCTGGAAGCTGATCCGCCGCTGCAAGCCGCTTGATGAGAACTCGATGTATTGCAACCTGTTGCAGTGCGACCATTTTCGCGACACCTGCGTGATGGTCGAGCGTGACGGCGAGCTGTTGGGCTGGATTTCGGGCTATATCGCGCCCTCCGAGCCCGAGAGCTTTTTCGTCTGGCAGGTCGCGGTATCGCCCGATGCGCGCGGCCTCGGCCTTGGCAAGCGCATGCTCACCCATCTGATCGAGCGTGATGAAGCCGATGCCTGCACCCAGCTCAAGACCACGATCACCCGCAGCAATGAAGCCAGCTGGGGCCTGTTCCGCTCTTTCGCGCGCTCGATCGGCGGTGAGCTGACCGATGAGGCGCATTTCCATGAAGACGACCATTTCGATGGCCATGCCGCGACCGAGCACATGGTGACGATCACGTTCCCGCAAGAGGCCCGCGCCGCCGCCTGACAGGCTGGCTTGCGCGCCCTTCCTTCCCCCAAATTTGACGGAGAATCCCATGACCACGACCACTGTGGACAAGACGATCTTTACAAAACGCGAATCCGAGGCCCGTTCCTATTGCCGCGGTTTCGATACCGTTTTCACCAGCGCTCAGGGCTCTGAGCTGACCGATGCTGACGGTCACACCTATATCGACTTTCTCGCCGGCTGCTCGTCGCTCAACTACGGGCATAATGACCCGGACATGAAAGAGGCGCTGATCAATCACCTGCTGGAAAACAAGATGGGCCATGCGCTCGATCTTCATACCGACAGCAAGGCGGCGTTTCTGAACGCCTATGAAAAGCACATCCTTGCCCCGCGCGGCATGGATCATAAGCTGATGTTCATCGGCCCGACCGGCGCCAATGCGGTTGAGGCGGCAATGAAAATTGCGCGCAAATCGACCGGGCGCACCAATATCATCGCCTTCACCAACGGCTTTCATGGCGTGACCATGGGCGCCTTGGCTGCGACCGGCAACGGCTATCACCGTGGCGGCGCTGGCATGGACACCCATGGCGTGACACGTCTGCCCTATGACAACTATGCCGATGGCGTCGATTCGGTGGCGCTGCTCGACCAAATGCTCTCGGATGCGTCCGGTGGCGTGGACGCGCCTGCCGCAATCATGCTTGAGACGGTTCAGGGCGAGGGCGGCCTCAATGCTGCAAGCCCGGAATTCATCCAAGGTGTCGAGAAAGTCGCCCGCAAGCACGGTGCACTTTTCATCGTTGACGACATTCAGGCAGGCTGTGGCCGCACCGGGACGTTCTTCTCCTTCGAAGAGATGGGCGTGACCCCCGATGTCATCACGCAAGCCAAGTCCATTTCGGGCTTCGGTCTGCCGATGGCGCTGGTTCTCGTGCGCCCCGAGCATGACGTGTTCGGTCCCGCCGAGCATAACGGTACGTTCCGTGGCAACACCCATGCCTTCGTGACCGCGACCGTAGCGATTGAAAAATTCTGGTCGGATGACGTGTTCCAGCGCGAGCTGGCCGTGAAGGCCGATGTGCTGCGCGAAGGTCTTGCGGCTGTTGCCGACAAAGTGCCCGGCGCGTTCCTCAAGGGTCGTGGCCTGATGCAGGGCGTTGATGTGGGTACCGGCGAGCTGGCCTCGAAGATCTGCGGTCGCTGCTTTGAGAAAGGCCTCGTGATCGAGACATCGGGGAACAATGATCAAGTGGTCAAGGTTCTCGCGCCGCTGACGACGCCGATGGAGACATTCCGCAAGGGTCTGACGATCCTTGACGAGGCCACCGCCGAAGTGCTGGCCGAAGACGGAGCGCATGTGGCCGCCGCGTAATCGCGGCGCTGCCATCCGGACGTTCCCTCAGACACCAAAAGAGACGGAGACAAGATATGATTGTTCGCGACCTCAACGAAATCAAAGGCACTGAACGCGATGTGGCCGACGCAGATTGGACCAGTGTGCGGATGCTGCTGGCCGACGACAATATGGGCTTTTCGTTCCATATCACGACGCTCAAGGCGGGCTCCGACCACACCTTCCACTACAAGCACCACTTCGAGAGCGTCTATTGCATCTCGGGCAATGGTCACATCACCGAGCTGGACAATGGCACGCGCCATGAGATCAAGCCGGGCGTGATGTATGCGCTCAACCTGCATGACCATCACCGCCTTGTTGCGGGCGATGAGGATCTTGTCATGGCGTGCTGTTTCAACCCGCCCGTGACCGGCAACGAGGTCCATCGCGAAGATGGTTCCTATGCGCCTGCCGATGATCTGGAGCAAGCGTGAGGGCCCATATGACCCAGCAAAAGCATACTGTCGAGAAGATCGGCGGCACCTCGATGAGCCGCGTCGATGAACTGCTTGAAACGCTGTTCGTCGGGGATCGCAAAGGCGCTGATCTTTACGGACGTGTCTTCGTGGTGTCGGCCTTTGGCGGCATCACCAACCTGCTGCTCGAGCATAAAAAGACCGGCGAGTCCGGCGTCTATGCGCAATTCGCGCGGGCCGATAGCGAGCATGGCTGGCACGAGGCACTGAGCCGCGTGGCCACCGCCATGGTGGAAGCCCATGAAAAGGTGCTGAAGCATCCGGGCGACATCGCGCAGGCCAGCGAGTTCGTGCGCGAGCGGATCGAAGGGGCGCGCAATTGCCTGATCGATCTGCAACGCCTGTGCTCTTACGGGCATTTCCGGCTGTCGCAGCACATGCTGCAAATCCGCGAATTGCTCTCGGGGCTGGGCGAGGCGCATTCGGCCTATGTCACCACGCTGCTGTTGCAGCGCGAGGGCGTAAATGCCCGCCTCGTCGACCTGTCGGGCTGGCGTGACGAAACCGATCACGATCTCGACTCGCGGATCTTGAACGCGATGAACGACGTCGATCCGGCGACCGAGATGCCGATCGTCACGGGCTATGCGCAATGCGCCGAAGGGCTCATGCGCGAGTTCGACCGCGGCTATTCCGAAGTGACCTTCTCGCGGATGGCGGCTTTGACCGGCGCGCGCGAGGCGATCATTCACAAGGAATTCCACCTGTCCTCCGCCGATCCCAAGCTGGTGGGCGAGGGCCGCGTGCGCAAGCTGGGCCACACGAATTACGACGTGGCCGATCAGATGTCGAATATGGGCATGGAGGCGATCCATCCGAAAGCCGCCAAGACCCTGCGCCAAGCCGACGTCCCGCTGCGGGTGACAAATGCCTTCGATCCCGGCGATCCGGGCACGCTCATTGACGATAAGCCGGCGGATGAACCCGCCGTCGAGATGGTCACCGGGCTGGAGATCATCGCGCTGGAAGTGTTCGAACAGGACATGGTCGGTGTGAAGGGCTACGACGCCACGATTCTCGAGGTTTTGACCCATCACGATGTGCGGATCGTCTCGAAAGCGTCGAATGCCAACACGATTACGCATTATGTTGATGCTCCGATCGAGGTTTTGCAGAAAGTTGAGAAAGACCTCTGCAAACGGTATCCCTCGGCTCAGGTCTCGGCGCGGATGCTGGCAATGGCTTCCGTGATCGGGCGTGATCTCAAAGGGTTGTCGACGCTGACGCGCGGGCTGCAGGCCATCGCCGATGCGGGGCTCGAAAGCCTTGGTGCGACGCAGGGTCCGCGCAATGTGGACGTGCAATTCGTGCTTGAGCGCGATGACCTCAAACCGGTCATCAAGGCCCTTCACGACGCCTTCATCTGCCGTGAGGCGGAGCTTCATAAGGCGGCCTGAGGCCTCCCGCATTGCGAGTAATTCGACCCCGCGCAGTCAATCTGCGCGGGGTTTTCTTATTCGGAAAAAAGGTTGCGACATGTAGCCACAGAAGGGATGATACAAGGGTTGCTACGCTTGCCACGCGCAGCTTTGCGGTTAATTGAGTGGCACCCCCGGACCAAAAGGAAGTTGCCCGACAATGATACTGTCCGACATTCCGACCCTCGATCTCGCTCGCGCTCAGTTCGCCTTCGTCGTGTCGGCCCATATTATTTTCCCCGCCCTCTCCATAGGCTCCGCCAGTTTTCTGGCGGTGCTTGAAACCTTGCGCAAAATCACCGGCAAGGATGTGTATCTGAGGATTTTCGAGTTCTGGAAGCACATCTTCGCAGTCGTCTTCGGCATGGGCGTCGTCTCGGGCGTCGTGATGTCTTATGAATTCGGGCTGAATTGGGCGGTGTTTTCCGACAAGGCAGGTCCGGTGCTTGGTCCGCTGATGGGATATGAGGTCATGACGGCCTTCTTCCTAGAGGCGGGTTTCCTAGGCATCATGCTATTTGGACGCGACCGTGTCCGCCCGATCATCTACTACATCGCGGTCCTGATGGTTGCGATCGGCACCCTGATCTCGGCCTTCTGGATCTTGGCTGCGAATAGCTGGATGCAAACCCCCGTCGGGTTCTCGGTCAATGAGCTGGGCCAATTCATCCCCGAGGATTGGTGGCAGATCATCTTCAACCCCTCGCTGCCCTATCGTCTTGTCCATATGGTTCTGGCAGCCTATCTCACGACGGCGCTTGTCGTGGCCGGTGTGGGCGCGTGGCACCATCTGCGCGGCACCGCCGATGACGCGGTGCGGGTGATGTTCCGCATGGCGGTGGCGATGATCCTCGTGACCGCCCCGATCCAGATCCTCGCAGGCGACCAGCAAGGGCTCAACACCCTCAAGCATCAGCCTGCCAAGATCGCGGCGATGGAAGGGCATTGGAAAACCGAGAAGGGGGCTCCTTTCATTCTCTTCGGCTGGCCCGAGCAGGATAAGGAACGGACGGCCTACAAGATCGAGATCCCCTATGCCTCGTCGCTGATCCTGACCCACTCCCTGGAAGGCGAAGTTCCGGGCCTTGGCGATTTCCCGGTCGATGAGCGTCCGCCGATGCTTGTCGTGTTCTGGACCTTCCGCATCATGGTGGGGCTTGGCGCCCTGTTTGCCGTGATCGGCTTCTGGGGCGGCTGGCTGATGCTGCGCAAGAAGCTGCATGAGCCGGGCTGGTTCCACCGCGCGGCGCTGGTGGTCTCGCCCGGCGGGTTTCTCGCCATCATCATGGGTTGGTTCACGACCGAGTTCGGCCGACAGCCCTTCACGGTCTACGGACACCTGATGACAAAGGATTCTGTCTCGCATCTCGATCACACCACGGCCTTGCTGGCCTTGATCGGTTTCGTGCTGGTCTACGCCTTCCTCTTTGGCTCGGGCACGTTCTACCTGTTGCGACTGATGCGGCAGGGGCCGGGCAGTGCAGCGCCTGTAGAGAATACACCGCAGCGGGCCGGCGGGCTGGCCTCGGTGATGCTTGATGATGTCGTGACCGATAAAGAGGAGGCCCACTCATGAGCACTCTGGCCCATTACCTGCCCGATATCTGGGCTGCGATCATTGCCTTCGCCGTTCTGACCTATGTCGTGCTCGACGGGTTCGATCTGGGGGTGGGGATCATGTTCCCCTTCCTTGGCTCGGATGACAACCGGACCCGGGCGATGAACTCGGTGGCACCCGTCTGGGATGGCAACGAGACTTGGCTGGTCATGGGGGGCGGCGGCCTGCTGGCGGTGTTCCCGCTCGCCTATGGCGTCATCCTCAACGCACTTTACGTGCCATTGATCGTGATGCTTCTGGCGCTGGCGTTTCGCGGTGTGGCCTTCGAGTTCCGCGGCAAGACGCGGCGCTGGAGACCGCTCTGGGACAAGGCCTTTTTCGGCGGCTCGCTGGTGGCCACGCTGGCACAGGGCGCGGTGCTTGGCGGTCTGCTGCAGGGGCCCAGCGTGACCGGGCGCACCTTCTCGGGCGGTCCGCTGGACTGGCTGAGCTGGTTCAGCCTCGGCACGGCGCTGGCGCTTGTCGCGGGCTATGTGATGCTGGGGGCTGCGTGGATTGTGCTCAAGACCTCGGATGATCTTTATGATCGCGCGCGCCGCTTTGGCGAGAAGGCGCTTTTGATCACGCTGGTGTTCATCCTTCTGGCCTCGCTCGCGACGCCTTTCCTGAACCCCGAGTATTTCCGGCGCTGGTTTGCCTTCCCGGGGATCTTGCTGAGCGCTCTGGTGCCCTTACTGTTGCTGCTTTGCGGCTATGGCTACTGGTGGGCGATCCGCTCGGATCGTGGGCTTGTGGCCTATTTGTCCGGCATCGGGATCTTCATCCTCAGTTTTATCGGGCTGGGCCTGTCGATCTTCCCCTATATCGTGCCGACCTCGATCACGATCCGGGAGGCCGCGTCGGGTGCCGCATCGCAGATGTTTGTCTTCGTGGGGGCGGTGATCTTCCTGCCGATCATCCTGAGCTACACCGCCTATGCCTATTGGGTGTTCCGCGGCAAGACGAGCGAGCATGACCACCATCACTATTAAGTTGAAGAGGGAACTGCCGAACCCTCCGCGCGTTCGAGGGGAATGATCCCTCATCACTCATAGCACCCCGATCTGCGCCATATGTCGCGATCGGGGTGCTTTTTTATGTTCAGCCGGAGGCCGCCCATGTCCAAAACCGATGATCTTCCCGAAACAAGCGGCCCCTCCGGCGGTTGGGGGTCGCTCAAAGGGATCACCCGGATTTTTGGCGAAACATGGCCTTCGGCAGATGCGGTGCGCACGCTCAAACGACAGAACAAGCCGGGCGGCTATATGTGTGCCTCTTGCGCCTTTCCCAAACCGGCCAATTACCACCCGTTCGAGTTTTGCGAGAATGGCGCGAAATCAACGCTGTGGGATATGACCCGCGCGCGCTGCACGCCCGAGTTTTGGGAGGATCACACCGTGGCGGGGCTGCGCGACTGGTCCGATCACGAGCTGGAAAAGACCGGACGGCTGACCGCGCCGATGCGCTACGACCCCGCCCGCGACCGCTATGTCGAGGTGAGTTGGGACGATGCTTTTGCGGAGATCGGCGCCACACTCAAAGATCTGCCGCGCGAGCAGGTGGTGTTCTACTCCTCGGGCCATGCGGGACTTGAGGCCTCCTATCTCTGGGCGCTGATGGCGCGGGCCTATGGCAATAACAACCTGCCGCAAAGCTCCAACATGTGCCACGAGACGACGAGCGTCGGGCTCAAGAAGGTGATCGGTTCATCGGTGGGAACGGTGCTTTGGGAAGACCTCGAAGAGACCGATTGCTATTTCTTCTTCGGCCAGAACCCTGGCACCAATGCGCCGCGCTTCCTGCATCCGTTGAAAGAGGCCAAGGACCGCGGCGCCAAGATCGTCACTTTCAACCCGGTGCGCGAGCAGGGGCTGATCAGCTTTGTCGATCCGCAGAATATGCATGACATGCTGACGGGCAGCGAGACGAAGATCTCCGATCAGTATCACCAGCTCAAGGCAGGCTCGGATATCGCGGCCCTGACGGGGCTGTGCAAGGCCGTCATCGAAGCGGATGAAAAAGCCGAGGCGCAGGGCCGCGCGCCGATCATCGACTGGGCGTTCCTGCGCGAGCATTGCAACGATTACGAGGGCTTTTTGCGGTTCTGCCGCAGCACCGAGTGGCAGGCCTTGTGCGATGAATGCGGCCTGAGCGAGACCGAGCTGCGTCAGGCCGCCGAGGTCTATATCAAGGCCGAGCGCGTGATCGGTGTCTACGGGATGGGGCTCACGCAGCACGCCCATGGCGCGACCAATATCGGGATGCTGGTGAATTTCCTCGCCCTGCGCGGCAATATCGGGCGCAAGGGGGCGGGCTGCTGCCCGGTGCGCGGGCACTCCAATGTGCAAGGCCAGCGCACCGTGGGTATTGCCGAGAAGACCGCGCTGATCCCGATGGATCGGCTGCGCGATCTCTTCGGGTTCGAGCCGCCGCAGAAAGACGGGATGCATATCGTCGATGCGGCGCAGGCGATGCTGGAGGGCAAGGTATCAGCCACGCTGAGCATGGGCGGAAACCTCTTGCGCGCGCTGCCCGACACCGACCGTATCGAGGCCGCCTGGCCACAGCAAAAGCTGACGGTGATGGTCTCGACCAAGCTCAACCGGTCGCATCTCTATCCGGGCGAGGTGGCTTACATCCTGCCGTGCCTGAGCCGCTCCGAGGTCGATGAGCAAGAGACCGGCAACCAATATGTGAGCGTCGAGGACAGCTTCTCGATGATCCATGGCTCGCTGGGCAAACATCCGCCAGCGGCGAAGACGTTGAAATCCGAACTGGAGATCACCTGTCGCATCGCGCAGGCGGCCTGCGCGCCCAATGACAAGCTGTGCTGGCTGGACTGGATCAAGGATTATTCGGTGGTGCGCGATCTGATCGAGGCCACATATCCCGACGATTTCCGCGACTTCAACGCCCGGATGAATGAGCCGGGCGGGTTCTGGCGTGGCAATGCCGCCCATGAGCGCGTCTGGAAGACCGAAAGCGGCAAGCTGGAATTCACCACGCCGGACCGGCTTAACGCGCTGGGATTCGAGGATGCGCCGGGGCGTTTCCGGATGATCACGATGCGCTCGAACGATCAGTTCAACACCACGATCTACGGCTATTCGGATCGCTTTCGCGGGATCGAGGGCACGCGCGATGTGCTCTTGATGAACAAGATCGACATTGCCGATCTTGGGCTGAAGCACGGCGATGAGATCACCGTGCGCGGCGATATGGGCGATGGCGTGGACCGGATCAAAACGGGGCTGAGCCTGTGCCAGTTCGATATGCCGCGCGGCACGGTCGGGGGCTATTACCCGGAATGCAACGTGTTGATCCCGGTGGGTTTGCACGACCAGCTCTCGAAGACGCCCGGCTCCAAAGGGGTGCCGGTGCGCATCGAGAAAGCCTAGGCGGGCAGGGGCTCGGGGCGGCGCGAGTCGAGATAGGCGATGCCAAGGAAGGCAAGCCCTACCAAGGCCATCGCGGTGCCCACGATCCCGGTCGACTGCCAGCCATAGCCCGCGCTCAGCGCAAGGCCCGCAAAGAAGGGCCCCAGCGCGTTGCCCAAATTGAAGGCCGCGTGATTGAGCGCCGCCGCAAGCGTCTGGGCGCGTCCTGCGACCTCCATCAGCCGCATCTGCATCGGAATGATCAGCCCGGCGGTGGTGCCCATCGCGATCATCGCGACCGACATCCATTCCCAGTGCCCGATGGTGATCGTATAGAGCAAGGTCATCACCGCCATACCGCTCAGCAAGATTACCCCCGCGCCAAAGCGCGACCAGTCCGACAGGCGGCCCGCGATCATATTGCCCAGCGTGCCGCCGATGCCAAAGGCCGAGAGTGCGATCGGGATCGTCCAGCTTGGCCCGGCCTGCGTGTCGATCATCGTGGCCGACAGGTAGGAATAGACCGCAAACACCCCGCCAAACCCGACCGAGCCCACCGCCAATGTCAGCCAGACCGAGCGGTTGGCAAGCGCACGTAGCTCTTGCATGGGGCTGGCATCAGGATCGCGCGGCACCACAGGTGCGTGGCGCGCGATCAGAAGCGTCGAGAGGCCGCAGATCACCGCGACAATGGCAAAGCCCCAGCGCCAGCCGAAATACTGCCCGATGGCCCCCGCCAGTGGCACGCCGATGATATTGGCGACCGTGAGCCCCGAGATCACCAGCGCGATCCCCTGCGCGCGCTTGCCCTTTGGCATCAGATCGGCGGCAAACAGCATCGCCATGCCGAAATACGCGCCATGCGGCAGCCCCGAGAAGAAGCGCGCGATGGTGAAGGTCGTCATGTTCGGCGCAAACCCGGCTACGATATTGGCCAAGGCGTAAAAGCCCATCAGCCCGATCAGGAAGCCCTTGCGGGGCAGCTTTGCGCCGGCCACCGCCAGCAGCGGCGCGCCGATCACCACGCCGAGCGCATAAGACGAGATCGCGTGACCCGCGCGGGCCTCGCTGATGCCGAAATCGGCGGCGTAGAATGGCAATAGGCCCATCGAGGCGAACTCGATCACACCGATGCCAAAGGTTCCAAGGGCCAGTGACAGGATCACGGCCCGGGCTTTGCGGGGGCTGAGCGACATGGGGGAGGGCTCCGCTAGAGTGAATCAGACCCGCTCGAAGTAGAGTACATCTGCCAATCTGCAAGCCCCGAATTAGGTCTCAATCGCCAAGCTTGGCGTGAACCTCGTCGAGATCGACCTCACCGATGGGCATTTTATTGTCGGGATCATCGAAGTCATATTGGAACAGCTGGAAATCCTTTTTGTAGATTTCCCAGACCAGATGGCGCGACAGATCGTCGAAATATTCGCTGATCTTATGGGCCCGCTTGGGCCCGTGCCCTTCGGATTCATTGAAGCGCGGAACGCTCTCGATATCGATCTTCACCGGGGTCTCGATGTCATCGAGCACGGATTTCATGCCCTCGTTGAATTTCTCGGTGAAGAAGATGTTGTCGTAGCGCCCACCATTCACGATGAAGGTCGAGATATGACCCGACATGGCGGACCAGTGAATGTCGGGATCCATCGGGCGGCGCCAGCGGATGGTGTCACGTGCAAACAGCAAGAAGCGGCGGAACGAGGCGATCTGGTCGAAATCGAAGTTATCCTCCGGCGAGCCGACCTCGATCCCGTATTTCTGCACCAGCTTCGGGACGAGATTGCCGCGATAGCGCTTCCCGTTGCGCTGGATGCCCGCGATCTTGTCGAAGAAGGACGAGAGGATCCGCCCATAGGGATTGCGCACGCAGGTGAAGGCATAGCTTTTATGGCCGGTGACATTCTCAGTGATCGGCGTCTGGCTTTCCGGTTGCGCCCATTTGTGCAGGCCAGAAGTTGAATCGTGAATGTCTCCGTCGAAATAGCGGCCATGATCCGAGTAATACATGATCTGCCCAATCGACGAGCACGCGCATTTGGGGACAACGCGATAGACCATGCTTTCGCTTTCCGTCATCCAGGTTCCGGGAAACCCCATTCACTTTCCTCCGACTGCGCAGGGCCCGTCAGGGCGGCCATAGCGCGATAATTATGCTCTTAAGAGCAAAGAAACGCTGTCTTTTCAACGTGAATTGACGCTAACAAGGCAGATAGTGACCCAAATAACCACGGCCCCGATTTTCGCATGGCACGAATCGCGTTTATTTTGTTGACACATAAGGATCCCCAAGGGGTGATCGCGCAAGCGCAGCGATTGACGGAAACCGGCGATTTTGTTTCGATCCACTATGATGCAAGCGCCAAGGCCAGCGAGTTTGCCCAACTGCGCGCGGCGCTGTCAGACAACCCCAACGTGACCTTCGCGCGCAAGCGGTTAAAATGCGGCTGGGGTGAGTGGAGCCTTGTGGCAGCGACCCTCGAGGCGCTCAAGGCGGCGGAGGAAGACTTTCCGCGCGCCACGCATTTCTACATGCTGTCGGGCGATTGCATGCCGGTCAAAACAGCCCGCTACGCGCATGATTTTCTCGATGCCGAAGAGGCCGATTACATCGAGAGCTTCGACTTCTTCAGCTCAGGCTGGATCAAGACCGGGTTGAAGGAAGACCGGCTGATCTATCGGCACTGGTTCAACGAACGCACCCAGCCCAAGCGTTTCTACGCAAGCTACCGCGCGCAGCAGCGTCTGAAGATGGCGCGCGAGGTGCCCGCCGATATCCAGATGATGATCGGCTCGCAATGGTGGTGCTTGCGGCGGCGCACCATTGAATGGGTGCTCGATTTCATCCGCAGCCGACCCGATGTGATGAAGTTCTTCCGCACCACATGGATCCCCGATGAGACTTTCTTTCAGACCATCGTGCGCCACGTCGTCCCCGAGGCCGAGATCCACGCGCGCACGCTGACATTCCTGATGTTCACCGATTACGGGATGCCCGCGAATTTCTACAACGACCATTACGACCTGCTCTTGAGTCAAGATTACCTATTTGCGCGCAAGATCAGCCCTGAGGCGCGTGAGCTCAGGAATCGGCTTGGCGCGCTTTGGGCCCAAGAGGACGTGCAGTTCGCGATCTCGAACGAGGGGCGCGCGCTGCATAAGTTTCTCACCGGCCGGGGGCGTATCGGGCGCCGGTTCGCCCCGCGGTTCTGGGAGGCGGAATCGACTTTGGGTCGAGAGCGCACCTTGTTCATCGTGGCGTGCAAGAAATGGCATGTGGCCAAGCGGCTGGTGGCAGAGCTGAGCGCCCGCGACAGCTCGATCCACGCCATGGAATATGTCTTTGACGAGATGTGCGAGCTGCCCGATCTGGGCGGGATCGAGAAAACCAAGGACAAGCGCAACCGTCACCGGCGGGTGCTGATGCGGATGCTGTTCGAGCATGCGGGCTCGGACCGGATGCTGATCTGCCTTGATCCCTCTGCCTTCGATGTGATCCGGGATTTCACCGGGGATAAATGCGAAACGCGGCTTCTCGAGATCGAATGCAGCTTCAGTGATGACTATCTGGCGGGCCATGCGCGCCGGGTCGGTCTGGCCGGAGAGGAAACCCCCTCCGATGTGCTGGCCAAGGTGCTCCCCACGATCCGGGCCGATATGACCTTTGAGCGTGAGCGCCTGCGCGATGCCGGGTTTGAGCATTATGAGCTGATGCGCGAAAACGGCAGCCCCGAGGACAACGCCCGCGCCCTTGCGCGGGCTCTCGACATCCCCGACGCTGTGGCCCATGAACTGGCCCAGCTCGACTATCTGTTCAAGGACTGAGGAGGCGCGCCATGGCCTATAGCTACGACGATCAGAACATTTTCGCCAAGATCCTGCGCGGCGAGATCCCCAATAATACCGTTCTCGAAACTGAGCACACGCTGGCGTTTCGCGACATCGCGCCCAAGGCACCCGAGCATGTGCTGGTCATTCCCAAGGGGGCCTATGTGAGCTTCGATCACTTCTGCAACGCCGCCTCCGACGCAGAGATCCTCGATTTCCACCGCACCGCAGGCCGGATCTGTACCGCGCTTGGCGTGGAGCCGGGCGAGGGCGGGGATGGCTATCGCGCGATCACCAATGCGGGCGAGAACGGCGTGCAGGAAGTGCCGCATTTCCATCTGCATATTCTGGCCGGGCGTCCGCTTGGCCCGATGGTGGTGATGCGCTGATCACCAGCGTTTGAGCGCGGCCTCGTCGGTGTCTTTGGCCTCAACCCATGAGGTGCCGCCGGGCCCGTGCTCTTTCTTCCAGAAGGGCGCGCGGGATTTGAGGTAATCCATCAAAAACTCGGCCGCCTCAAAGGCTGCGGCGCGGTGGCGCGCGGCGGTCGCGACCATCATGATCGTCTCGCCAATCGCCAGCCGCCCATGCCTGTGGATCACCAGCGCATCCGCCAGATCCCAGCGCTCCACGGCCTCTTGCGCAATCCGGGTGATCGCGGCCTCGGTCATGCCGGGGTAATGCTCCAGCTCAAGCGCGTGCATCTGCCCGCTATCGTCGCGCACGATCCCGGTGAAGCTCACGACGGCCCCCACATCGGCGCGTCCGGTGCCAAACTCAGACAGTTCCGCGCCCAGATCGAAGGGGGCGGCTTGCACCGAGATCTTCATCTCAGCCCCCCGTCATCGGCGGGAAGAACGCCACCTCGCGCACGCCCTTGAGCGGGGCGTCGAACTCCGACAGCTCCTGATCGAGCGCCACGCGCAACGCCGACAGATCGGCAAAGGCGGCCTCGTAGCGCGGCTCGCGCGCCTTGAGCTCGGTCACCAGATCGGCCACGGTCGCCGCCTGCGTCTCAAGCGTCTCGCGCGGCAGGCCGATGCGCTCGCGGACCCAAGCGAAATAGAGAACGTCAATCATCGCCGGGCTCCCTGAGATAGGGCAGGGCCTTGCGGAAATAGTCCCAGCCGGTGATCGCGGTCAGGATCGCGGCGATCCAGATCAGCATCAGTCCGATATGCGTCGCGATATCTGCCGGGCTCAGGCCAAGCGGAATGTCCCCCTCGCCGGCGCGCGGGGCGCGGCCTTGCTCGAGATAGGCTAGGCCGGTGCCCAGAAACAGCACTGCAATCGCGACCATCTGCGCGGTGGTTTTCCATTTGGCGAGCTTGGTGACGCGCAGGCGGCCCGCATCGGCGCCCAGAAACTCCCGCAGTCCGGAAACGAAGACTTCGCGGAACAAGATCACCGTGGCTGGCAGGATCAGCCAGGGGTTCATTCCCGAGTAGCCCGTCAGCACGACCAGCGCGATCACCACCATCACCTTGTCGGCAATCGGATCGAGCATCGCACCGAACTTGCTTTCCTGTTTCCACGCGCGCGCGAGATAGCCATCGAACCAGTCGGTGACCGCCGCTCCCACGAAAAGGGCCAAAGCGAACCAATCGGCCCAAGGGCGATGGAAATACAAGAACATGACAGCCACGCCGGGGGCTGCCAACAATCTGAGCACAGTCAGGATATTCGGTAGGTTCCATCTCATGGCTGGCAACCTAACGGCAGGTTTCGAAAAGCGGAAGAGGCTGCATCACTCGGGATCGAATATGCGCGACGGGTCTGCGTAATCGTGAACACGGCCCTGACGGTCCGTGATCCGCCATTGGCCTGCGGTGCCAGTCGGGGCGACATGATCGGCGGTGATCTCGACTTTGCCAAATCCGCCCGGAATATCGAGCACATAGCGCGGTATCATCGTGCCCGAGCACCGCCGCGCCAACTCGGCCATCACGGCGCGCCCCTCCGCCAGTGTCGTGCGGAAATGCGAAGTGCCCCGCGCAAGGTCGCAGTGATGCAGGTAATAGGGCTTCACCCGCAGAGCGGTCAGCGCGCGCATCAGCGCCTCAAGCGTGTCGGGATCCGCATTGACCCCGCGCAAAAGCACGGTCTGCGAGAGCAACGGGATGCCGTGATCGACCAGCCGCGCGATAGCACCGCGGGCCGCCTCCGTCAGTTCCTGCGCGACATTCGTATGCAGCACGATCCAGACCGTCGGGGCCGCGCGCAGCCTCTCGCACAGCGCTTCCGTGATCCGCTCGGGGGCAACCACCGGCACCCGCGTATGCAGCCGGATCTGGTCGAGATGCGCAATCGCGCCCAGCCGATCGAGCACCGCGCCTAATCTGCGCGGTGAGAGCGTCAGCGGATCGCCCCCGGTCAGGATCACTTCGCGGATCGCGGGGGTGGCGGCAATGTATTCAAGTGCTGCGTCCAACTGAGCTTCGGGCAGCGGGCCTATCTCGCCCACGGTCTCGCGCCGAAAGCAGAACCGGCAATAGACATCGCAGGTCTTCGTGATGTGCAAAATCACCCGGTCAGGGTAGCGATGGGTCAGGCCCGGCACCGGGGAATGGGCGTCATCCCCGATCGGATCGCCCAGCTCTTCGGGCCGGATATGCAATTCATGTGCCGAGGGCACGAATTGCGCGGCCACCGGGTCGGCGGGCGTGGAGATTGCGCCGCGCATCTCGGGCGTCACTCGGATGCGAAACTCTTGCGCCACGCGCTCCAGATCGGCGCGCCCCTGCGGCTCGGTCAGCCCGGAGCGTTCCAGATCGGTCACGCGGGTAAGCGCGCGGGCGGGCGGGCTGTGATCGGTCATCTCAGCCTTTCTCGTTGAAGAAATTGTGGATCGTCTCGGCCATTGCCTCGGAGATTCCCTCGACTTCCATCAGATCAATGGGAGCGGCCCGGCTGACCGCTTTGGCCGATCCGAAATGCAACAGCAGCGCGCGTTTGCGCGTCGCGCCGATCCCCGGCACCTCATCGAGCGGGTTAGCCATTTGTGCCTTGGCGCGTTTCGCGCGGTGGGTGCCGATGGCCCAGCGGTGCGCCTCGTCGCGCAGGCGCTGGATGTAGTAAAGCACCGGGCTTTGGCGGGGCAGGGCGAAGGGGCGCTGGCCGGTCCGGTGGAACTCTTCCTTGCCGTGGTCGCGGTCGATGCCCTTGGCCACGCCCACCATCGGGATATCGGTCACGCCCATCTCGGCCATGATCTCATGCACCGCCGAGACCTGCCCCGCGCCGCCGTCGATCAGCAAAAGGTCGGGCCATGCCTCGGTCTGGCGGTCGGGATCTTCCTTCAAAAGCCGCGCGAAACGGCGCGTCAGAACCTCTTTCATCATGCCGAAATCGTCGCCCGGGGTGAGGTCGATATTCTTGATGTTGAACTTGCGGTACTGGCTTTTGATATAGCCCTCGGGGCCTGCCACGATCATCCCGCCCACGGCATGGGCACCTTGGATATGCGAGTTGTCGTAGACCTCGATCCGCTTGGGAGGGGCGTCGAGCCCGAAAGCCTCGGCCACGCCTTCGAGCAGTTTGGCCTGCGCCGCACTTTCCGACATCTTCCGTCCAAGGCTTTCGCGGGCATTGCGCGCGGCATTCTCGACCAGCTCGGCCTTTTCGCCCCGCTGTGGCACGGCGATCTCGACGCGGCGCTCGGCGCGCTCGGAGAGGAACTCCGCCAGCAGCTCGGTATCCTCGACCGGATGCGAGAGCAGCAGCAGGCGCGGCGGCGGGCGATGCGTGTAGAACTGCGCGATGAAAGCCTGCAGGATCTCGGGGGCCTCGGCACCCGAGCCCGTCTTGGGGTAGAAGTCGTGATTGCCCCAGCTTTGATTGCCGCGGATGAAGAAGACCTGCACACAGGCCTGCCCACCCTCGGAATGGAGCGCGATCACATCCGCCTCGGCCACGCCACGCGGGTTGATCCCCTGGCTTTGCTGGACATTGGTCAGCGCCTTGATCCGGTCGCGCAGGGCGGCCGCCCGCTCGAATTCCATTTCTTCCGAGGCCTTTTGCATCTGTTCGGCCAGCTCGCGCTGGATCGTGGTCGAGCGCCCTTCGAGGAAGCGCTTGGCATCGGCGACAAGCGCGTCGTAATCGGCCTCCGAGATTTTGCCCACGCAAGGGCCAGAACAGCGCTTGATCTGATATTGCAGGCACGGGCGCGTGCGGCTGTCGAACATCGCATCCGAGCAGTTGCGCAGCAAGAACACCCGCTCAAGATGGTTGAGCGTGCGGTTCACCGCACCGGCGCTGGCAAAGGGGCCGAAGTAATGGCCCTTATCCTTGCGCGCCCCGCGATGCTTGGAGATCTTGGGGAAGGGGTGGTCGGTCGCAATCAGGATGTTGGGGAAGCTCTTGTCGTCGCGCGCGAGCACGTTGTAGCGCGGCTTGAGTTGCTTGATCAGGTTTTGCTCAAGCAGCAGCGCCTCGGTCTCGGTGCGGGTCGTGAGAAACATCATCGAGGCGGTTTCATGGATCATCCGCGCGATCCGCGCCGAATGCCCTGAGGGCCGCGCATAGTTCGACACGCGCGCCTTGAGGTTGCGCGCCTTGCCAACATAGAGGATCTCGCCCTTGGCGTTGAGCATCCGGTAGACGCCCGGCGATCCATCGAGCCGCTTGAGGTAATCCGCGATCAGCGCATGGCCCGTCAACCCATGCGCGGGGCGGGTCGCGGCGGGCGGCTGGGTCATCTCGGGTGTGTCATCATCGTCGTTCATGAGCACGCTTCGATTCTTCGGATTGGCTGCACCCTTAGACGCGCCGGATCAAGGAAAAACATGTCCACCAAAACTGGGGATAACTCTGTTGGCAAATTCCCGTGAACGCGCTTTTGCTCAGTGTACCTTACGTTTCCCATGGCTTGCCTAAATTTTGAGCGACTTTTTAACCTTTTGATTTTTAAAGATAAAAAAATCAATACGTGCCAAGTGATTGAAAGTATTAATACTTTTGTGACGGCCATGTGACTGATTCTTCCAGGGTGCACAACTTGCCGTAGGGTCCACGCGTTTCGCGTCATTCCGGCCCCAGAACATCAGGGGTCTGCCAGCCAAGATGTTGGCCACCATCGGCGCAAATCAACTGGCCCGTCACCGCTGGCGCCTCGAGGAAATATCCCAAAGCCGCGCAGATATCCTCGGGGTTCGCACCACGCTCAAGGATCGTCGCTGCCCGCTGGCGCGTGAAGTGCTCTTCAGATTGCCGCGCGCCCTGTAAGGTCGGGCCGGGGCCGATAGCATTGACCCGGATATCGGGGGCGAGCGCTTGCGCCGCGGTCCGGGTCAGCGTCCACAGGCCCATCTTGGCCAGCGTGTAGGTCATGAATTCCGGCGTCAGCTTGCGCACCCGCTGATCGAGCATATTGAGCACAAGCGCCCGGGCGCGCGGCTCACCGTCGCGCATCTCGGCTTTCGGCGCCTGCTGGGCGAAATCCTGTATCAGCACAAAGGGCGCGCGCAGGTTCGAGTCGAAATGCCGGTCCCAGCTTTCGCGGGTCGCGCTGTGGATCGTGTCATATTCGAAGATCGAGGCATTGTTGATCAGGATGTCCAGCGGACCGCCAAGGCTCTCGGAGGCGCGCGCGATGAGCGTCGCGGTCGCGGCCTCCTCCAGCAGATCGGCTTGAACGACGGAGGCCCGCACGCCAAGAGCGCGCGCCTCTTTCGCCGTAGCCTCGGCCGCCTCGGCCGAGCCGTTGTAATGGATCGCGACATCGATGCCGCGGCCTGCAAGATAGAGCGCCATCGCGCGTCCCAGCCGCTTGGCACCGCCGGTGATCAATGCGCGTTTCATACATATCCTCCGATCAGCAGGGCCAGCACATAGGCAAGATAGGCCGAGGTGAACGCGATGCCCATCCAACGCCCGATCACCCGGTGGCCGAAAATGAACGGCACCAGCAAGAGCGAGGCGGCCAGCATCACCCACAGGTCGAGCTGACGCATTTGCAGCGGCACCGGGATCGTGCCAAACAGCCCCGCCACGCCGATGATGCAGAGCAGGTTGAAGATATTTGAGCCGATCACGTTGCCAAGCGCCACATCGGCGCGGCCTTTCACGGCGGCGGAGATCGAGGTGGCCAGTTCGGGCAGCGATGTGCCGACGGCCACCAGCGTTAGCCCGATCACCGCATCCGAGACGCCCAGCGCCTTGGCGATATCGCTTGCGCCATCGACCAGCAGGTTGGCCCCGAGCGGCAGCCCGATCAGGCCCGCCAGCAGGCAAAGCACGATGCGCACGCCCGGCATCTCAGCATCGGCATCCTCAAGACCGTCGTCTGCGAGCACGTCGCCATCGGAGGTGCCATTGCGCTCGGCGCGGTGCGAGAGGGCTTGGCGCATCTGTCGGAACAAGATCGCGCCCAGCCCCGCCAGCAAGATCAGCGCCTGCGGCCAGCGGATCGGCCCAAGCAGGGCGATCACGATGAACAAAACCGTCGCGGCGAGCATCAAGACAAGGCTCTCGCGGGTGTCATGCTCATCCGTGCGAATGGCCGAAATAATCGCCGGAATGCCCAGCACCAGAAGGATATTGGCGATGTTAGAGCCCACGACATTGCCCAGCGCGATACTGGGTGCATGATCGAGTACCGCTGCAATCGAGACCATCAGCTCGGGTGCGGAGGTGCCGAAGGCGACAACCGTCAGGCTGACGATCAGCGCCGGAATGCCAAACCGCAAAGAGAGCGCCACGGCGCCCTTGACCAGAAAGTCACCCGCCACGACGAGCAAACCCAGCCCGATCGCGATCAACACGAGATCGAGTATCATTAACGCTTCCCTTGTTTGCACGCGCAGGGGGAGCGCCCGATCAGGGGGCGCTTGCAGGACTGGCAGCGCGCGGCCAGCCGGGGCGTGCCTTTGCGTCCGGGGACGCGGAGCTTGCCGAACATCGCAAGCACCATCATCACCACCAGAAACAGTGTCATGCCTTTGATCAACATCGCTCTACAGCCCGTAGCGCGCCCAGAGGGCACGGTCTTCGGCGGCGTCGATCAGCGCGCCGGAAGCCCCCGCTCCCATCTCGGTACCAAGGCTTGCGCCAAAGCGTCGGAAGATCGAGCGTTTGGGGGCATAGGCCACGGTACGGACATTCTTGCCATAGAGCTCTTTGAGCTTGGGCACGGCATGGCCGATGCCGTCGATCAGTCCGGTCGCCTCGGCCAGCGCCTGCCGCCCGGTCCAGATATCGCCGGTGAAAAGGTCGCGATCACTGGCCAGTTTCGCGCCACGCCGGGCACGGACGTAGTCTTTGAAACTGTCATGCATATCTTCAAGCAGCCGCTTGAGCCGGGCTATGTCTTCTTCCTTTTCGGGGCGGAAGGGATCCATGAAGCTTTTCGAGCCGCCCGCCGTGTGCACGCGGCGCTCGATGCCGTGGCGCCCGATGAACTGATCAAGCCCGAAGCCTGACGAGATCACGCCGATAGAGCCCACCACCGAGGTCGTATCGGCCCAGATCTCATCGGCGGCGCAGGCCAGCC
>NZ_JHEH01000018.1 GCF_000715505.1 Thioclava dalianensis | reverse complement strand
GGGCGCGCCGCCGATGGGCGATCCTGTGGCGGTGGCCGAGGCGCTTTTGGGCACGCCCTATCTTTGGGGGGGCAATTCCTCGGCCGGGATTGATTGCTCGGGGCTGGTGCAGATCGCGCATCTGCTATGCGGGCGCGCTGTGCCGGGCGATAGTGACATGCAATGGCGTGAGCTGGGCGAGCCACTCGCGGAGGCCGACCCCTATGCGCGGGGCGATCTGATCTTCTGGAAGGGGCATGTCGCGCTGGTTTGTGATGCGCAACGGCTGATCCATGCCAATGGCCACACGATGAGCGTGGCCTATGAGCCGATCGCGGAGTGTCTGGCGCGGATCGAGGCCAGCGGCGAGGCGCCCTATCTGGGGCGCAAAAGGCTGCGCTGACGCGCGGCCTCCGGGCTCATTCGACGATGCGGATCAGCTTGCGTTCGAGCACGCGCAGCACCGTGCGCAGATCGCCGCCGCGCTTGAGCACCTGACCCTGCGGTCCGATCACCGCATAAAGGCCCTGCTTGTTGCGCAGCGCCGGGCGTTTCTCGATCCGGTAAAGCGGGGTTTCAGCGGCGCGTCGGAAGATTGAAAAGATCGCCACCTCGCGCAGAAAACTCATCGCGTAGTCGCGCCATTCCCCCGCCGCAACGGCCCGCCCGTAAAGCGATAAGATCACGTTCAGCTCGGAGCGATCAAATGCGACCTGCGGGTCGGCAGGGCGCTGGGTATTGGGCGAGGGCGGTTGGACCGTCATGATCCGATGGTATCGCGCTTGCGGCGCAAATCAAGAGCACTGAGTGCACAACCCGCGCACCGGAGCCGCAGTCATCTAACTGGCCCGAAAACACCCCAAAATTGTCGCAAACCCTGCCCGTTTCTGCCCGGTTTGAGCGCGATACAAAGGTAAGCGGAAAACGCTAAAGCCTCGACGGTGTAATCATCAGCCCCCACCATTTGCGCCGTCGAGGCATTTTCCGTCCGCAACAGGCCCGTCCTCCGATCTCCCCCGGATGGCGGGCCGTTTGCTGTCTGGGATGCCGCTCTGGCTTTGGCGCGCGAAAGCGCTTAGCCGCAATCGATATTGTAGACATTGCCGCGCGCATCGAGGCGGAACACCACACGCTGCGGATTGTAGACCTGATCCTCGACGCCGCGCCATTCCACGACGCGGTAAGGTTTGGTGATCCCGAGCGTTGCGATCTGTGCGGCGGGTTGGCCCAGCACTGACACATATTCAACCGCTTTGCAGGTGTCGGGCTCGCGCTTTTGCAGCCCGCCCGCCGTGACCGAGGTTTCCGGCGTCAGATAGGGCTGCGGCGCGGCCAGATCGGTCTGGCTGGCAGGCGCTCCGGAATTGGGCCCGGTGGGGCTGGCAGGATTGCACGCGGCGAGCGCGAGCACCGCGAGCAGAGCGGTCGGGAAAGCGGAAATTCTGATCAACATACATCTACCTATTATTGCAATCGCCCTGACGATGCCGCAGGCTCCGGCAAAATTTATACAAGGAGATCACGCTTATGAGAACCCGTGCCGCGGTTGCTTTGGAAGCTGGAAAACCGCTCGAAATAATGGAAGTTGAGCTGGAAGGTCCGAAGGCGGGCGAAGTTCTTGTCGAGATCAAGGCCACGGGCCTGTGCCATACCGACGAATTCACCCGCTCGGGCGCCGATCCCGAAGGTCTGTTCCCCTCGATCCTCGGCCATGAGGGCGCGGGCATCGTGCTGGAGGTGGGCGAGGGTGTGACCACGCTCAAGCCGGGCGACCACGTTATCCCGCTATACACTCCCGAATGCCGTGAATGCCCGTCCTGCCTGTCGGGCAAAACCAACCTGTGCACCGCGATCCGGGGCACGCAAGGGCAGGGCCTGATGCCCGATGGCACGACGCGCTTCAAGATGCTCGATGGCACGCCGATCTATCACTACATGGGCTGTTCGACCTTCGCCAATCACACGGTGATGCCCGAGATCGCGCTGGCCAAAGTGCGGGAAGACGCGCCTTTCGACAAAATCTGCTATATCGGCTGCGGCGTGACCACGGGGATTGGCGCTGTGATCAACACCGCTGGCGTCGAGATCGGATCGAGCGCGGTGGTCTTTGGCCTGGGCGGCATCGGGCTCAACGTGATTCAGGGCCTGCGGATGGCGGGCGCCGACATGATCATCGGGGTCGATCTCAATGACGACAAAGAGGCCATGGCGCGCAAATTCGGCATGACCCATTTCGTCAACCCCTCGAAGATCGAAGGCACGGTTGTCGAAGAGATCGTCAACATGACCAAGAAGGGTGCAGACCAGATCGGCGGCGTGGATTATTCCTTCGACGCGACAGGCAATGTCAAAGTCATGCGCGACGCGCTGGAATGCTCGCATCGCGGCTGGGGCGTTTCGGTCATCATCGGCGTGGCCCCTGCAGGCGCCGAGATCTCGACGCGCCCGTTCCAGCTGGTCACCGGGCGGGTCTGGAAGGGCACGGCCTTTGGCGGCGCGAAAGGGCGCACGGATGTGCCGAAATTCGTCGACTGGTACATGGATGGCAAGATCGAGATCGACGAGATGATCACGCATAAGCTGACGCTCGATCAGATCAACGAAGGGTTTGATCTGATGCATGCAGGCAAGTCGATCCGCGCGGTCGTCGAATACTGATCACAGGCGGGGCGCGCGGGGACTGACCGCGCGCCCCCCGAACCTTATGCCTTGAGCGCGGAGAGCGCCGCTTGCAGATCGAGCGCGCCGTCATAGATCGCGCGCCCCGAGATCGCGCCTGCGATCACGCCCGTATCGCGCAGGGTGATCAGATCGGGCAGCGAGGACACCCCACCCGATGCGATCACCGGAATATTCACCGCGCGCGCCAAAGCCTCGGTCGCCGCAATATTGGGTCCGCCCATCGCGCCGTCGCGCAGGATGTCGGTGTAGATGATCGCGGCCACCCCGGCATCCTCGAAGGAGCGGGCCAGATCTGTGACCATCACGTCGGTCTCTTCCGCCCAGCCCTTGGTCGCCACACGTCCGTTGCGCGCATCGATCCCGACGGCGACCTGACCGGGGAAGGCGCGGGCGGCCGCGCGCACGAGGGCGGGGTTCTCCACCGCCACGGTGCCAAGGATGACCCGGGCCAGCCCCTTGCTCAGCCAGCGCTCGATCGTTGCCATATCCCGGATGCCGCCGCCAAGCTGAGCGGGCACCGAGATCCGCGACAAGATCGCCTCGACCGCCGCGGCATTGACCGGCTCGCCCGCGAAGGCCCCGTTGAGATCGACAAGATGCACCCATTCGCAGCCAGCGGCCTCGAAGCTTGCTGCCTGTGCTGCGGGGTCGTCGCCAAAGACCGTGGCCTTGTCCATCTCGCCATGCAGCAAGCGCACGCATTGGCCATCTTTAAGGTCGATTGCGGGGTAGAGGATCATTTTGAGGCACTCCTGAACTGTCGCTGCGCCTAATGCCATGCGGGGCGCGCTGCGGCAAGCGATGCGCGTGAAACGCCCGGACGTCACGTAATCCTTGCCGGGAATCGGGGCGCGTGGCCTGATGCGCTCAAGAGGCAATTGGGAGGAGATCCGCCATGAAATCAATAATGCTGGCCGCGGCCGCACTGGCCCTGAGCGCGGGGGCAGCTTTGGCCGCCGACCCGATCGAGGGCACCTGGAAGACGCAGCCCGATGACGGCGCTTATGCCTTCGTGAAGATCGCCCCCTGCGGTGCGAATTTCTGTGGCGATATCGTGAAAACCTTCAAGGGCGGGGCCGAATTTAAATCGCCCAATATCGGCAAGCAGATCGTGATCAACATGGCCCCCAAGGGCGGTGGCAAATACGAGGGCAAGGTTTGGCGCCCGGCCAATAACAAGATCTACATGGGCAAAATCACCGTGCAGGGCAACGCAATGGCACTGGCCGGCTGCGTCGCGGGCGGGCTGTTTTGCAAATCGCAGGACTGGCAGCGCGTGCAGTAAGCCATCTGCGCTGAGGATGTGACACCGGGCGATGCTGTCTCAATGCGGCATCGCCCGAAGCATATTTCAGGGCTTCCAGCCAAGGAAATTAGCAATCAGGCGCAGCCCGGTTGCCTGCGACTTCTCGGGGTGGAACTGCATCCCCACGATATTGTCGCGCCCGACGATGGCCGTGATCTCGGTGCCGTAATCGACATGGGCCAGCCGGTGCGCGGGCTCCGCCACCTGAAAATGGTAGCTATGCACGAAATAAGCGTGATCGCCCGTCTGAATGCCCTCAAGCACCGGGTGCGGGTGCTCCACGACCAGATCATTCCAGCCCATATGCGGCACTTTGAGCGCGGGATCTTCCGGCTCGATCCGCACGACCTCGCCCGGAATCCAGCCAAAGCCCGGCGTCTCCTCGAACTCCAGCCCGCGCGTGGCCAGCATCTGCATGCCGATGCAGATCCCCATGAAGGGGCGGCCGCGCACGGTCACCGCCTGCTCGATGGCCTCGGCCAGACCTGTGAAGCGGTGCAGCGCCGCCCGGCACGACGGATAAGCCCCGTCGCCGGGCAGCACGATACGGTCAGCGCGTGCCACGACATCGGGCTCAGAGGTGACCACGATCGTGCCATGGCCCGTCTCACCCGCCATGCGCTGAAACGCTTTGGCTGCCGAATGCAGATTGCCCGCGTCATAATCGACAAGCGCTGTGAGCATCACAGCGCCCCTTTGGTCGAGGGCAGGCTGTCGACCATCCGGGGATCGGGTTCAACCGCCATGCGCAGGCTGCGGGCAACCGACTTGAACGCGGCCTCGGCGATGTGATGTGCGTTGAGCCCGTGCGCACGGTCGACATGCAACGTGATGCCGCCATGGGTCGCGAGGGCCTGAAAGAACTCGCGCACCAGCTCGGTGTCGAAGGTGCCGATCTTGGCCGTGGGCATGTCGCAATTCCACACCAGAAACGGGCGTGCGGACAGATCGAGCGCGCAGTGCACCTGCGCATCATCCATCGCCAGCGCAAAATGGCCGTAGCGGCGAATGCCACGCTTGTCGCCAAGCGCCTGCACCAAAGCTTGACCCAGCGCGATCCCGGTATCCTCGACCGTGTGGTGGTCGTCGATATGCAGATCGCCCTTGGCACGCACAACCATGTCGATCAGCGAATGCCGCGAGAGCTGGTCGAGCATGTGGTCGAAGAACCCGACGCCCGTCTGATTGTCATAGCTGCCGGTGCCGTCGAGATTGATCTCGACCGAGATTTCGGTCTCGGCGGTGGTGCGGGTGATCTTGGCCTTGCGCATCTCGCGCCTCCTTCTTGTCTGCGCGCCTTATAGGCTGCGGGGACCGTCTTGTTAAGCGGTTCCGCGCGGCGCGATGATTTGGAAGGGGAGGGGCTGGATATGCAAAAACCTCCCCCGGAGGGGAGGTTTTTTGTTGGAGCGGGCGAGGCGATTCGAACGCCCGACCCTAACCTTGGCAAGGTTATGCTCTACCCCTGAGCTACGCCCGCATCCTTGGGTATGTCTGAACTGGAGCGGGCGAGGCGATTCGAACGCCCGACCCTAACCTTGGCAAGGTTATGCTCTACCCCTGAGCTACGCCCGCATCCTTGGGTATGTCTGAACTGGAGCGGGCGAGGCGATTCGAACGCCCGACCCTAACCTTGGCAAGGTTATGCTCTACCCCTGAGCTACGCCCGCTTACCGGTTCAGTGGTCGCGGATTTAGGGGATCGCGCCGCGCGCTGCAAGAGAAAACTTTGTCCGCATGCGGGAATTTTCCGCGCGGCCCCATCGGCCCCTGCCGCACAGGCAGATGCGGTGTGGTTTGTTGGGGGGCGGAGGGGCGCCGGCATGGCGGCGCTTCGGGCATTGCGGTTTGGCTCGCGCCGTCGAGAATCAGGGCCGTGCGTCGCAGCAGCGATCAATGCGCCTCGCGCTCGGCCCAGCCCGCGAAGATCCGCTCCAACGCGACCACGGCGTAGTAGAGAACGATCCCAAGGAAGGCGAGCGCGATCAGCACCGCGAACATCAGCGGGTAATCCCCATTCGTGGCCCCTGATTGGAACAGCGCTCCCAAGCCTTTGCCATGCGGCGAGATGATCTCGACAAGGTTCGTCCCGATGAAAGCCAGCGTGACCGAAACCTTCAGCGCTCCGAAGAATTCCGGCAGGGTCTTGGGCAGCGCGATCTTGCGGAAGATGGTGAATTTCGACGCGCCAAGCGCCCCCAGAATATCGCGATATTCCGGCTCCAGCGTCGACAG
Organism: Thioclava dalianensis; assembly: GCF_000715505.1. Classification (GTDB taxonomy): domain Bacteria; phylum Pseudomonadota; class Alphaproteobacteria; order Rhodobacterales; family Rhodobacteraceae; genus Thioclava; species Thioclava dalianensis. Next base: position 70,118 of record NZ_JHEH01000018.1, on the reverse strand, counting down.
CCCGATCCCCACCGAGACGGCAATCGGAAAGAACGAGATCAGGAAGGCCATCAGCACCGTGTTGAAATCATGCTGGCCGATGAACAACAGCGCCAGCACTGGCACGAGCGTGGCCTTGGGGATCGCGTTGAATCCCACCAGCAGCGGATAAAGCGCATCGCGCGCGAGCTTGGAGAACCCCATCAGCATGCCCAGCATCGTCCCGAAGACCACTGCGATCAGCAGCCCCGCCACGGTCCGCCAAAGCGTCTGCCAGCCCATCACGAAGAACAGCTTCCAGTAGCGCTCATAGGCGGCGGGCAGGTCTGAGGGCGCGGCCATCACGTAAGTGGGCCAGCCATTCACCCAGACGATGAACTCCCACAGCGCGAGGAAGGCGATGATCGCGAGGATCGGGGTTGCGATCTGTTTCCAGCTCATCAGTGCCCCCCTGCGTCGCGGCCCTGAGCCACGCGGATCTGGTCGCGCAGCACATGCAGCATGTTGGTGGCCTTGGGCTCATACAGCACGTCTATGCTGCGATCATCGGGCAGATCCACATCGAGCACATATTGCGCCCGCGCAGGCCGCCCTGACAGCACGATCACCTGATCGCCCAGAAACACGCTCTCGCGCAGGTCATGTGTGATCAAGACAGCAGTGAAGGGCTCGGCTGCGCGCAGATCGCGCATGATCTGCCACAGATCCTCACGGGTGAAATTGTCGAGCGCACCAAAGGGCTCGTCCATGATCAGCACTTCGGGCTTGTGCACGATGGCCCGGCACAGGCTCGCACGCTGGCGCATGCCGCCTGACAGCTCCGAGGGGCGCTTGGCCTCGAACCCGGCAAGCCCCACCATCGCAAGCAGGTGCTCGGCGCGCGCCACCATTTCGGCGCGACGCATCCGGGGTGCCACGATCTCGAGCGGCAACATTACGTTTTCCAGAATCGAGCGCCATTCCAGCATCACCGGGTTCTGAAAGGCCATGCCTACGGTCTTGCGGGGGCTGGTGACCTTCTCGCCATGCAAGAAGACCTCGCCCAGATCGGGCTTCATCAGCCCCGCGACAAGCCGGGTAAGCGTGGACTTGCCGCAGCCCGACGGCCCCACCACGGCGCAAAACGCGCCTTGCGGCACTTGCAGATCAAGCCCGTCCAGCACCGGCAGGGGGCCGGATTTCGTCTGATAGGCGTGGCTGACGCCGCGAATGTCGATGAGAGGGGTCATGCACCTGCCGGTCGAAAAAAAGGGGGCGGGAGACATGCTGCCCGCCCCCGCGGGGAGGATTCGGTGGAGAGGTTCAGTCGATCTTCAGGCTTTCCGCATCCGGCAGATAGGCGCTGTCGAAATAGAGGCTCGCATCGGCGGGATTTTGGAAGTCATAGACCAGCTTGGTCTGCTCGATTGCTGTGGCCATGCGGGCAGGATCGATGCTGCCAATGCCGTTTTCCTTGACGTAATCGGTGAGCACATTGGCATCGATCGCCATCTGCAGCCGCTCGGTTTCAAGATCCTTATCGGCGGCAGGGTTGCGCTTGATCATCGCCTCCACTGCCTTGCCGGGATCCGCGATTGCGGCCTTCCAGCCCTGCGCCGTGGCGGTGATGAAGCCCGTCACCGCGTCCGGGTTCGCCTTGGCGAAATCGGTGTTCACGATGATCGCGTTGCCATAGAGCGCAACGCCGTAATCGGCCATCAGGAGGACCGATTGCTCATCGAGGGGCACGCCGAGGCGCTTGAGATTGAGCGTCGAGGAGAAGGAAAACCCGGTGACCGCATCGACCTTGCCATCGGCCAGCATCGGTTCGCGCACCGGGAAGCCCACCGGTTCGACCTTGATCTTGGCCATGTCAAGCCCGGTCTCCTTGGCGAAGATCGGAAATTGCGCCCAAGCGCCATCGGGCGGCGGGGCGCCCAGCACCTTGCCTTCAAGATCCTTCGGCGCGTTGATGCCTAGATCCTTGCGCCCGACCACCGCAAAGGGCGGCTTGTCGTAGATCATCATCACCGCCGTCACAGGCGCGCCGGGGTTCTGGTCGAGGAATTTCATCAGCGAATTGATGTCGGCAAAGCCCACCGGAAAGGCGCCTGTTGCCACCTTCGGGATCGCATCGAGCGAGCCTTTGCCCTCCGAGATCTCCACCTCGAGCCCGGCATCGGTATAAAACCCGTCATCCACCGCGAGGAAATAGGGGGCCGAAGGGCCCTCGAACTTCCAGTCGAGCGCGAAGGGCATGCTGGTTTGCGCCTGCGCGAGGGTCGCGCTCAGACCGATCAGGGCAGCTGCAAGGAGGGAGGTCTTGGGGTGGAACATTCTTTGGTCCTTTGTGTCACGATCCGGCGTGCTCATATGATCGCGTTCCTGCCGTGGCGGGGCCAAAAGGATCTGCGCGGGTTGCGAGGAATGGGATGAGAATCACGCTGATGTGATTAATTTGCGAGCGGTTTTCGGGCTGGTGCCGCAGGTTTGGGCAGCGTGCAGGCTCAGAGCGACAGGAGCAGACGCAGAAAGCCCGACCCGTCGATCCCGTCGGTCTCCACGCTCAGCCCGGCGGCGCGCAGAAGCGCCAGATGCTCCAACGCTTTGGGCGATGTGTGGCACAGCACCCGCGTGTCCGGCATCGGCGCAAAGCGCCAATTCGCCTCGGCGGTGACGCTCAAATCGGGGTGGCGCCGGAACTCGGCGATCAGCAGATCCCGAATGGAGGCGCCCGGACCGGGCAGGGCAATCGGGCGGCAGGATGCCGCAAGCTTGCCGCCATCGGCGAGGCGAAAATTGGTGGTCAACAGCACAAAGCGCTGATCGGGGCGCACGGGGTGCCCTTCATGGCACAGATCGCGAATGCGACCCGGCCCGGAGCGGGCGCATCCTTGAGTGTCGTAGCGCGCAGGAGCCGCCAGATCGATCCCGTAGCTCACTCCCGAGATGACATCGAAATTATAGCCCGGAATGGCGCGGTCGCGCAGTTCGGCATCGCGTGCACCGGGTGGGATCTGGTGAAAGATCCCGGCTGCACGCTCAAGCTGGTCGCGCAGCGCCTCGCCGGTGATTTCCACCGCCGCAAGCGCGTTATTATACATGTAAAGATCGTCGAGATGGTTCATCCGCACCGGGCCGCGCGGGATATCGAGGAAATTGCCCGGGCCGCCATATCCACCCGCCTTGAACGGGGCGGCGGCGGCGATCAGCGGCAAATGCGCCTCAGGCAGCCCCGCCAGAGCGATCCGGCCATGCCGCAGTTTTACCTGATGGATCAGGCTCACGCTGGGATCGGGGCCGAGAAGCGCGAAGAAGCTGTGCAGCGGCGTGTCGAGCGATCCGATCCGGCGCCGGATATGCGCCAGCGCCGAATGATGTGCCCGGTCGCTGACGGCCACCACGGCCGGCGACTCTATCCCGCTTGGCTGGCGCAGCTCGGCGCGGTGATCGGTGATCTGCCAGCGCCCCTCAACCTGCCGCAGCGTCAGATCAAGCACGCCAAGATGGGTGCCATAGGCTCCCGCATTGAGCGCGGGCTTGCCGTGCAATGTGCCGCGGATTGGGTCGATCCCCGTGCCCGACGGCCCATGTGGCCCCGGAAAGGGCAGGTGGTCATGGCCTGCCAGAACCACGTCGATCCCGTCAATCTCGGCCAACGCCAGCGCGGCATCGTCGCGCATCGGGACCGCATTGCCCGGCGGTTTGGGCGCGGGGGCGATGCCTGTATGCGCCAGCGCGATCACGATATCGGGCTGGCAGGCGCGCAGCCGGACGATCTCGGCCCGTGCAACTGCAATCGGTGCGGCGACAGAAACCCGATTGCCGGTTTTGAGCGACACCCAGTCGCGCGACTGTGCCGTCAGAAACCCGATCACCCCGATGCGCAGCCGATGCGCGCGCCCATCAAGATCGTACATCTCGCGCTCAAGGATCGTCCAAGGGGTCAATCGCTGCGCGAGAGGGCTTTGCGGCTGCGATCCCGTGAAGGCGATATTCGCCCCAACGATTGAAAACTGCGCGGTTGCTAGGACTTGCGTAAGATGCTCCGCGCCGAAATCAAACTCGTGATTGCCCAGCGTCCCGGCGTCATAGCCCATCGTATTCATGGCGCTGATCATCGGGTTCAGGGCGCTACTGTCAGTGCGGTTGCCCTCGATCCAAAGTTGCGTCAGCGGCGTGCCCTGCATGAAATCGCCAACATCGAACAGCAGTGAATTTTGCGCCTGATCACGGGCCTGCGCGATTTCATGGGCGAGTGCGGCCAGACCTGCGCCCTCGCGATGGGTATCGCTGAAGTAATCATAGGCGCGCACATGGCCATGAAGATCGGTGGTTTCGAGAACCCGAAGGTGAAGCGTCACCCGCTCCTCGCCGAGCCCCATGTGCAGCTCGTGCTTGTGCACGCCTTCCATCTTCTTCCTTTGCCGCTTCGAGAACGGCTTTTGCGCGCCCCGGCTTGTCCGGTGTGCTGCGCTCCATTTGAACTCAACCTAGGATAGAAGGACGTGCGTTTCCATAGCAATTCGAAGGAAACTGAAGGTCGTCGCGAAACGCGACGATGTGCGGGGAACGGTGGCGTGACTGGAATCGCGCGGGGGGATGTGAAAAGAGCAATGCAGGACCGCAGGAGCACGCCATGTCAGATCAGAGCCACACCCTTCCCATTGACCTTGAGCAGGCCCCGGCCTTCGCGGGCATCTCCGGGCTGGAGCGTCGTGCCGAGCTGCGGCGGGACACGGCCCGGTTGGGCGCTTTGCGCGAGCTGGCGCAGACGCGGATCTTGCCGCTGTGGCGCGGTCGCCCGCTGATCTGCGAGACCGGGCTGGGTCTTCTGGCGCCCGATCATGCACTTTTTGCGGAACAGGACGGCCCCGAGATTTTCTTGGGCGAGGCCGGGGGCGTGTTCTATTTCGCGCGCGATGTTTCAGATTTTGAGCCCGAGGGGCCCGTGCCCGACAGCACGGTGTTTTTCGATCCGAGCGAGCAGCATCACCCCAGCCTTCCCGTGAGCCATGTTTTCTCCGAGCTGCGCGGCGCGATGGCGCGGCTCGATGTGCTCGAGGCCGAGCTGGCAGCGACCGCGCGGGGCATGTTCGAATGGCACCGCTCGCACGGGTTTTGTGCCGCCTGCGGGAGCGCCTCGGAGATCGCGGATGCGGGCTGGGTGCGCGTGTGCCCGAGCTGCAAGCGCCACCACTTCCCGCGCACCGATCCGGTGGTGATCATGCTGATCACCAAGGGCAACAGCCTGTTGCTGGGCCGCTCGCCGCATTGGCCCGAGGGGATGTATTCGACGCTGGCAGGCTTCATGGAGCCCGGCGAGACGGTCGAGAAAGCGGTGCGCCGAGAGGTGGCCGAGGAGACCGGCGTGGTGGTGGGGCCCGTGCATTTCGTCACCTCGCAGCCTTGGCCCTTTCCGTCGTCGCTGATGCTGGGCTGTCATGGCGAGGCGCTGAGCACGGAGATCACCGTGGACCCCGAAGAGATCGAGGATGCGCTCTGGATCACGCGCGAGCGGCTGCTTGAGGTGGTCGCTGGGCGGGATAAGGTGATTTCTCCGCCACGGGTCGGCGCGATTGCGGGCTGGCTGATGCGGCAGTGGCTTGCAGATCGGCTCGATTGATTCCAGTTTGCTGCCGGGCCTCAGAGCCTTGCTGCGAGGAGTAAAGGTATGAAGTTTTCCACCCGCAAGGATATTGCGGCGCCGGCGGAGTATGTGTTCGACAAGCTGGCTGATTTCAGCTCGTTCGAGCGACTGGCCCTGCGGCGCGGCATCACGTTGCGGCGTCTCGACACGCTCCCGGTTCCGGCGGCGGGCATGTCGTGGGAAATTACCTTCCGGTTTCGCGGGCGCGAGCGCCAACTGATCAGCGATATTATACGCTACGACCGGCCCGAGGCGCTGATCTATGCGGGCAAGTCGAGTAGCTTCGAGGCGCAGCTTGAGCTGATGATCACCGAGCTGTCGAAGACGCGGACACGCCTGAATGTCGGGTTCGAGATCAAGCCGCGCACGCTCGGCGCGCGGCTGATGGTGCAATCGGCCAAACTGGGCAAGGGCAATCTCGACCGGCGTTTCGATGAACGGGTCGGCCAGTTCGCGCAGGATCTGGAACGGCAGGCCGAAAAGGCCGGGGCTCAGAAAAGCTAGGCTGCGGGCTTCAGGATATGCGCTTGGGATCCGCCGGATAGACCCCGAGGATTTCGAGGTAATCGGTGAAATATTCCAGCTCTTCGAGCGCGCGGCCAAGGGCCGGATCGTCGGGATGGCCCTCGACATCGGCATAGAACTGGGTGGCGGTGAAATTTCCGCCGACCATGTAGCTTTCCAGCTTGGTCATGTTCACGCCGTTGGTCGCAAACCCGCCCATCGCCTTGTAAAGCGCGGCGGGAATGTTGCGCACGCGGAATACGAAGGTGGTCATCATCTGCGCCCCGCGTCGGCTGTGATCGGCCTGCTTGCCCATGATCAAGAAGCGGGTCGTGTTATGGGCATTGTCCTCGATATGGCGGGCGAGGATTTGCAGGCCATGCGTCTCGGCGGCCATGTCCGAGGCCAGCACGCCGACATCGCGGGTCTGCGCAACTGCCAGCTCTTCAGCGGCCCCCGCACTGTCCGCAGCGGCCTCGCCACGGATGCCGTACCGCGCCAGAAAACTCGCGGCTTGCGGCAGCAAGACCAGATGGGCGCGCACTTTCGTGAGCTCTTCGATCTGTACGCCGGGCAGGGCCATCAGGCTGATATGGACACGCACGAAAGCCTCATCGAGGATGCGCAGCCCGCTTTCGGGCAGCAGGCGGTGGATATCCGCGACCCGGCCATAGGTGGTGTTCTCGACCGGCAGCATCGCCAGATCCGCCGCATCCTGCCGCACTGCCTCGATCACGTCCTCGAAAGAGCGGCAGGGAACCGGCTCAAGATCGGGGCGCGCGTCGCGGCATGCCTGATGCGAATAGGCCCCAAGTGCGCCCTGAAACGCGATGCGCCCGGCCTTTTGACGATTTTCCATCGCGGTTCTCCCTTCTGGCGCACATCGGTGCTGTAATCCGTTGGCCAAGTGCCTAGCCCGCCGGGCCGCCAAAGAAAAGAGCCTTGCACGCTTGCCTCTTGATGGGCCTCAGAAGGCGGGCGCGGCGTTGCGTCGCGCACAGGCAGGGATGAAATCGTTGCACAATTGCGATCACGGCCAGTAAAGTTCTCTTGATCTCAAGGGGTGCAAACAGGTAGACGCAGGTAACGAAGCCGACAGATCCGAGGACGGACGATGTTCAATACGATGACCTTAACCAAGACGGCAGGCGCGGTACTGAGCGCTTTTCTGTTCTTTCTTCTGACTGCCTGGGCGTCGAGCGCGCTGTATCATGTTGGCGAGGCCGAGGATCATTCGGGCGGCGAGCACGAGGAAATGGCCAAGGGCCCGACGATGTCTGCGGCCCCCGGCGATCTGCTGGCTCAGACCGATGACGCGGGCGCTGCCGCTTCGACGGACGCCGCCGTGGTGGTCGATCTGGGCAATGGCGATGCGGCCAAGGGCGCGAAGGTCTTTGGTAAATGCAAGGCCTGCCACAGCCTCGAAGACAAAAACGGCGTCGGCCCGCATCTTGATGGTGTGGTTGACCGCGCGGTCGCAAGTGTCGATGGGTTCAACTATTCCGATGCGCTCAAGGAGCATGGCGGCCAGTGGACGATCGAGGCGCTCAATTCGTGGCTTGAGAATCCCAAGGACTACATCCCGGGCAACCGGATGTCCTTTGCCGGTCTCAAAAGCGCCGAAGACCGCAACGATGTGATCGCCTATTTGCAGGAAAACAGCCAGTAAGCGGCTCGGATCTGCTGAAAAATGAGGGCCGTTCCCATTGGGGCGGCCCTTTTTGCATGCGGAAGCGCTCTCTTACAGTTTCGTAACTTGCCCCGAGGGCGCCAGCCCCGCTAGCCTAGGCGAAAGCGCCCGGCATGTGGCGCGCTCAAAGTCGGGGAATGCATGGTGCAAGTTCGAGTGGCGGTCAGCTCTTTTGATGCGGATATCCAGCGCAAGGCGCTTGCGCTTTTTGCCGGTGCGATGATCTGGGCGGGGTTTGCCTTTGCGGCCCATGCGCAGGAGGCGACCTCTGATGCGGCCCAACCCGCGGCGAGCACCCCTGCGCCCGATGCCTCCGATGTGATCACGACCTATGGCATCGCGACGCTGGGCGATCTGAAATATCCGGCGGATTTCGCCAATCTCGATTACGTCAATCCCGATGCGCCCAAAGGCGGTGAGATCTCGGAATGGGCCCCCGGCGGCTTCGACAACTACAACCCCTATTCGATTCAGGGACGCGCGGCGGCGCTTTCCTCGGCCCCGCTCGAGCCGATGATGGAGGGCACGGCTGATACGGTGGGGGAGCTTTACTGCCTTCTGTGCAAAAGCCTCGAATATCCCAAAAGCCGCGATTGGGTGATCTTCACGCTGCGCGATGGGATCAAATTCTCTGACGGCTCGCCGCTAACCGCTCAGGACGTGGTGTTCTCCTATGAGCAGTTGCGCGACAAGGGGCTCAGCTCCTTCCGGCAGGTGATCGCCCAGCAGGTTCAATCCGCAGAGGTGATCGACCCGACCCATGTGAAATACACCTTCAAGCCCGGCTATCCGCGCCGCGATCTGATTCAGGTCGTGGGCTCGCTGCCGGTCTTTTCCGAGGCGCAATTCAAGAAAGACAATCTCGACCTGTCGCAAACGACAAGCGTGCCCTTTATCGGCTCGGGCCCCTACATGTTCGATTCGACCAAAGGCAATCGCTCCATCACATGGAAGCGCAATCCCGACTATTGGGGCAAGGATTTGCCGATCAACAAGGGCCGGGCCAATTTCGACCGCATCCGCATCGAGTATTTCGGCGATTACCAATCGGCCTTTGAGGGGTTCAAATCGGGCACCTACACGTTCCGCAATGAGGCCAGCTCGATCAGCTGGGCAACGGGCTACAATTTCCCCGCAATCGAGAAGGGTGAGGTCGTGAAGGCTTCGCTGCCCAACGGCAATGTCGCCTCGGGGCAGGGCTTCATCATCAACCTGCGCGAACCGAAGTTTCAAGACATTCGCGTGCGCAAGGCGCTTGAGTTGATGTTCAATTTCGAGTGGTCCAACGAGACCCTGTTCTACGGCATCTATGACCGGGTCGAGAGCTTCTGGCAGAACTCGGATTTGCAAGCCCAAGGCAAACCCTCGGAGGCGGAGCTGAAGCTGCTCACGCCGCTGGCCAAGGATCTGCCCGACGGCGTGCTGACCGATGACGCGGTCGTGCAGCCGGTCTCGGGCAAGCGCCAATTGGATCGTAAGAACATGCGCCGGGCCGCGAAGCTGCTGCAAGAAGCCGGCTGGACGCCGGGCAGCGACGGCATGCTGCGCAACGCCCAAGGCCAGACGCTTAGCGTCGCGATCCTCAATGACAGCCAGAGCTTTGACCGGGTGATCACGCCCTATGTGCAAAACCTGCGCGCGCTTGGCATCGACGCCAAGATGGAGCGCGTCGATGACAGCGAGTATGAAAACCGCAGACGCAGCCACGACTTCGACATGATCACCTCTCATCTGGGACAGGACGAGATCCCCGGCGCCGATCTGCAGCAATATTTCGGCTCGAAGAGTACCGATGACGTGTTCAACGCGATGGGGCTGGACAATCCCGCGATCGACAAACTGATCTCGGAGGTCGAGCACGCCACCGATCAAAAAGAGCTGATGCCGCGGGTCCATGCACTCGATCGTGCATTGCGCGCCCTGCGCTTCTGGGTGCCGCAATGGTATAACCCGAACTACCTTGTGGCCTATTATGATATGTACTCTCATCCCAGCGCCCTGCCGCCCTATTCGCTGGGAGAGCTGGATTTCTGGTGGTATGACGCCGACAAGGCCAAGAAACTGAAGGCAGAAGGCGCGTTCTAAAACCGTGATTTGCCAATAAACGAGCAGAGGGCCAAGAATGGGCGCCTATATCCTGAGGCGATTGCTGATGGTGATCCCGACGCTGTTCGGGATCATGATCATCAATTTCACACTCACACAATTCGTCCCCGGCGGGCCGATTGAACAGGTCATCGCCCGCGTGCAGGGCGAGGCGGACTCGATGCGCAATATCTCGGGCGGCGGCGATGCCGGATCGCAGAACCAGGGCGGCGTCGAGGATAGCGGCTATCAAGGCGCGCGCGGCATCTCGCCCGAGCTGCTCAATCAGCTGGAAGTGCAGATGGGCTATGCGCGCATTGTCTGCGACACCGACTTCACCGGCACGCCGGACCTCAAGAACCCGGCCTGTCACAAAGAGAAAATCCCGGGCTGGGAGCGCTTTTTCATCATGATGAAAAGCTATGCCACGCTCGATTTCGGCAAGAGCTTTTTCCGCAATGAAAGCGTCGTGCATCTGGTGCTCGACAAGATGCCAGTCTCGATCACGCTGGGGCTGTGGTCGACGCTGCTCGCCTATATCATCTCGATCCCGCTGGGCATTCGCAAAGCGGTGCGCGATGGCACGCGCTTTGACACATGGACCAGCGGCGCGATCATCGTGGGCTATGCCATTCCGGGCTTTTTGTTCGCGGTGATGCTGATGGTGCTATTTGCAGGCGGCAGCTATTGGAAGATCTTTCCGCTGCGCGGACTCACCTCGGATGATTTCGACCAGCTGAGCCTTGTGGGCAAGGCGCTCGATTACCTGTGGCACATCGCGCTTCCGGTGGCGGCCACCACAATCGCCAGTTTCGCCACGATGACCTTGCTGACGAAGAACTCCTTCCTCGAAGAGATCAACAAGCAATATGTGATCACCGCCCGCGCCAAGGGCCTGAGCGAAAAGAAGGTGCTTTACGGCCATGTCTTCCGCAACGCGATGCTGATCGTGATCGCGGGCTTCCCGGCGCAGTTCCTTGGCATCTTCTTTGGGGCCTCGATCATCGTCGAGACGATCTTTTCGCTCGACGGTCTGGGTTTGCTGGGCTTTCAGGCGGCGGTCGAGCGAGACTATCCGGTGATCTTCGGCACGCTCTATATGTTCGGCCTGATCAGCCTCGTGGTGAACATCCTGAGCGATCTGATGTATGTCTTCGTCGACCCGCGGATCGATTTCGAAAAGAGGAGCGGCTGATGCGTCTGTCTCCCCTCAACCAGCGCCGCTGGCGGAACTTCAAATCGAACAAGCGGGCCTTCTGGTCGCTCATCGTGTTCGCGGTGCTTTTCGTGGTCGCGATGGGCGCCGAGCTGATCGCCAATGACAAGCCCCTCGTGGTGAATTATCGCGGGCATTACTATTTCCCTGTCGCGAAATTCTACCCCGAGACGGCCTTTGGCGGCGATTTCCGCACCGAGGCGATCTACCGCGATCCGATGGTGCAATGCCTGATCGTCACTGGTGGGGACGAGGCCTGTTTCGATGCCGACGATCCGCAGACGGTGATCGATCAGGCGCAAAAGACCGGGATGGTGGATGGCCAGAAGATCGACAAGGGCTGGATGCTCTGGCCGATCATTCCCTATAGCTACAACACGATCAATGATGTGGGCTCTGCGCCTTCTGCGCCCGATGCCGATCACTGGCTGGGCACCGATGACACTGCGCGCGATGTGCTGGCACGGGTGATCTACGGCTTCCGGACCTCGGTGCTGTTTGCGCTGATCGTGACCGGGGCGGGCTCGCTGATCGGGATCACGGCAGGCGCGGTGCAGGGCTATTTCGGCGGTAAGGTCGATCTGTTCTTCCAACGCATCCTCGAGATCTGGTCCTCGACCCCCTCGCTTTACGTGATCATCATCCTTTTCGCGATTTTGGGGCGAAGTTTCTGGCTGCTGGTCTTCGTGTCGATCCTGTTCGGCTGGCCTGCGCTGGTGGGCGTGGTGCGCGCGGAATTCCTGCGTGCGCGCAACTTTGAATATGTGCGCGCGGCGCGGGCGCTTGGTGTGTCGGACCGGGTGATCATGTTCCGCCACATCCTGCCCAATGCGATGGTGGCGACGCTCACCATGCTGCCCTTCGTGATCACGGGGGCGATCGGGGCGCTGGCCTCGCTGGATTACCTTGGCTACGGGCTGCCCTCGTCGGCACCTTCGCTGGGCGAGCTGGCGCTGCAGGGCAAACAGCATCTCAACGCGCCGTGGCTCGCTTTCTCGGCCTTCTTCACCTTCGCGATCATGCTGTCGCTGCTGGTCTTTGTCTTCGAGGGGATCCGTGACGCGTTCGACCCCAGAAAGGTGTTTCGATGAAACCGGTTCTTGAGGTCGAAAACCTGCGCGTGTCCTTCGCATCGGAGGGCCGCGTCTCGCAGGCGGTGAAAGGCGTGAGCTTCACCGTGGGCGATGGCGAGACGGTCGCGCTGGTGGGCGAGAGCGGCTCGGGCAAATCGGTGACCGCGCTCTCGACGGTGGCGCTTCTGGGCGGCAGTGCCCGGTTGGAAGGGTCGATCCGCTATGCGGGCCGCGAGATGGTGGGTGCGTCCGAGCGCGAGCTGATGGCGACCCGCGGCAATGATATCAGCTTCATCTTCCAAGAGCCAATGACCTCGCTCAACCCGCTGCACACGCTGGAAAAGCAGCTTGCGGAAAGTTTGGCGCTGCATCAGGGGCTGCGCGGCGCTGCGGCCAAGGCGCGGGTGATCGAGCTGTTGCAAAAGGTCGGCATCCCCGATCCCGAGACCCGGCTGGACGACTACCCTCACCAGCTTTCGGGTGGGCAACGCCAGCGGGTTATGATCGCGATGGCGCTGGCCAATGGGCCGGATCTGCTGATCGCGGATGAGCCGACAACCGCGCTCGATGTGACGATTCAGGCGCAGATCCTTGATCTGCTGGCCGATCTCAAGCGCGACATGGGGATGAGCCTTTTGTTCATCAGCCACGATCTGGGCGTCGTCCGGCGGATCGCGGATCGGGTCTGCGTGATGCAAAACGGAGAGATCGTGGAGCAGGGCCCGACCGAAGAGATTTTCGCCAATCCGCGCCACCCCTATACCCGCAAGCTGCTGGCCGCAGAACCGACGGGGCAGGCCGATCCGGTGCCCGAAGGAGCCGCCGAACTGGTCCGGACCGAAAACCTCAAGATCTGGTTTCCGATCCAGCGCGGCCTGCTGCGCCGCACCATCGGCCATGTGAAGGCGGTCAATGACGCCTCGCTATCGGTGCGCGCGGGCGAGACACTGGGGATCGTGGGCGAGAGCGGCTCGGGCAAGACGACGCTGGCGCTGGCGATCATGCGGCTGATTCAGTCCGAAGGGCCGATCCTTTACGAGGGCGCGGATATCTCGCAATGGCAGGCCTCACGGCTGCGCGCGCTGCGCCGCGATATGCAGATCGTGTTTCAGGACCCGTTCGGCAGCCTCAGCCCGCGCCTCACGGTCGAGCAGATCATCGCCGAAGGGCTAACGGTGCATGGCGTCGAGAAGGGCCGCAACCGGCGCGAGCTGGTCTCCGAGGTGATGCGCGAGACGGGGCTCGATCCCGCGATGATGGAGCGCTACCCGCATGAGTTCTCCGGCGGTCAGCGCCAGCGCATCGCCATTGCGCGTGCCATGGTCTTGCGCCCCAAGGTGGTGGTGCTCGACGAGCCGACCTCGGCGCTTGATATGACGGTGCAGGTACAGATCGTCGATCTTCTGCGCGACCTGCAACGGCGCCACGGTCTGGCCTATCTGTTCATCAGCCACGATCTGCGGGTGGTGCGCGCGCTCAGCCACAAGATCATGGTGATGAAAAGCGGCGATGTGGTGGAGGCCGGGCTTGCGCGCGATGTCTTTGCCAATCCCCAGACCGCTTACACCCGCCAGCTGATGGCCGCAGCGCTTGGCGAGACGGCATTCGAGACCGCTTCTGCATGAAGATCCTGCTGGTTCATCAGAACTTTCCCGGCCAATTCCCCCATCTCGCGCCCGCGTTGGTGGCGCGCGGCCATCAGGTTCTGGCGCTGACCTCAGAGACCAATCAACGCCCGGCCCCGGTGCGCGTGGTGAAATATCGCAAGCCCGAGGAGATCACGATGTCCTCGCGCCTGACCCGGCTTTATGCGGATTGCGCCGAGCGTGGTGTGCGTGCGGCCTTCGCGGCGCGGCAGTTGCGCGACAAGCACGGCTATGTCCCGGACGTGATCTTTGGCCATTCCGGCTGGGGCGAGACGCTGTTTCTGCGCGAGGTCTGGCCCGAGGCGAAACTGCTTGTCTATGCCGAGCTGATGTATCGCACGACCGGGCTTGATACCGATTTCGACCCGGAATTCTCTCGTCCCGGTCTGGAAAGCCGGATCTCGACGACGGCGCGCTCGGCCCATCTGGTGCAATCGATGGTACAGGCCGATGCGGGGCTCTCGCCCACGCAGTTTCAGGCCGACACCTTCCCGCCCGAGCTGCGCGCGAAGATCACCGTGTGCCATGACGGCGTGGACACGGAGCGTCTCGCGCCGCGCCCAGAGGCGCGGTTCCACGTGCCGGGGACCGAACTGACCTTCCGGCCGGGCGACGAGGTTCTGACCTTCGTCAATCGCTCGCTTGAGCCCTATCGCGGGTTCCACGCCTTCATGCGCGCGCTGCCCGAGGTTCTGGCAGAGCGCCCGCAGGCCCATGTGCTGATCGTGGGCGAAGAGGGGCAAAGCTATGGCGCGGCCCCGAAAGACGCGGTGAGCTGGAAGCAGAAGATGCTCGATGAACTGGCCGGGCAGCTCGATCTCGACCGGGTGCATTTCCTCGGGCGGATTGCCTATTCCGATTACATCGACATGCTGCATGTCAGCCGCGTCCACGCCTATCTGACCTATCCTTTCGTTCTGAGCTGGTCGCTGATGGAGGCGATGGCGGCGGGCTGTGCGGTGGTGGCCTCGGATACCGCGCCCGTGCGCGAGGTGATCACCGATGGCAAGACCGGGCGGCTGGTGGATTTCTTCGATATTGCCGGATGGGCCGAGACGCTGAGTGCGGCGCTGGCCGATCCCACCGCAATGGCTCCGATGCGCGCGGCGGCCCGCAGCCATATCATCGAGACCTATGATCTCAACACGCGCTGCCTGCCGCGGCTGATCGATTTCGTCGAACAGGCCGGGCGCGCCTAGCCCAGATAGGCTTTCAGTTCGGGCGGCGGATCGTCGAGCAGCGCGTGCGTGTCGCGCGGCGGGTGGGCACGCCCCTCAGCCAGCAGAATCGTCTGCGGACAGAGCGCGCGCGCATCGTCGGGATCATGCGACACCATCAGCACCGTCATGCCCTGCTCGCGCGCGATCTGCGCCACCAGCGCCAGCATCTCGGCCTTGAGCGCGGGGCCGAGGGCTGCGAAGGGCTCGTCGAGCAGCAGGATCGGGCGGGCGCGCAAAAGGGTGCGTGCGAGCGCTGCCCGGCTTTGCTGGCCGCCTGATAGCTGGCCGGGTTTGCGCGCGCCCATCCCTTCTAGCCCGGCGCGGATCAGTGCGGTCTCTATCCGGGTCCGGTCGGGCGCGTCGATCTTGCCACGCGGGTTGAGCCCCAGCGCGAGATTGCGCGTCACGCTGAGATGGGGAAACAGGTTTTGGTCCTGAAACAGGATCGAGAGCGGGCGTGCGCCGGGATCGGTCCGGGTGAACTCCGTGCCCTCCCAGATCAGATGTCCCTGCGTGGGGGCCAGAAACCCCGCGATCACCGACAGCAGCGTGGATTTGCCCGCCCCCGAAGGGCCGATGATCGCAACCCGGCTTCCGGCGGCGATGGAAAAATCGGCCTCCAATCGGAAATCGTCCTGCTGGATGGTGAGCTTATCGAGGGTCAGCATGATGTCCCAATCGGTCGAGCGCAAAGAACAGCGCGAAGGTGAGGATCAGCAGCACGCTGGCCGCGCCCGCCGCCTGATCCATGCGATAAGACCCCATGAGCTGAAAGAGCGCCAGCGGCAAGGTGCGGGTCTGGCCGTCGGAAAACAGCGTGATCACGCCGAGATCGCCCATCGAGAAGGCCGCAGCGAGCCCGGCCGAAAACCCTAAAGGGCGGGCCAGACGCGGCAGGGTCAACAGCCGTAGACGCGCCAGCCCGCGCAGCCCCAGCGCGGCGGCCAGCCGGTCGTAATCGGCCTGCAAAGTGCGTATCTCGGGCATCAGGATGCGGGTGGCAAACGGCACCGATAGTGCTGCATTGGTCAGCAGCACCATGGGCAGCGCAAGGCTCGTGGGGTTCACGAAAGGCTGGGCGATGAGGAAGGCGCCGGTCCCCATCACCAGCGCCGAGGCGGTCATCGGCAGCATCGCGGCAATCTCGGCCCAGCGATGGCGGGTGGCGGCGAGCGCCAGCGGCAGCGCCACCGCCAGCGTGACCAGCACCGAGGCCGCAGCGACCCAAAGCGAGGTCAGCGTCGCGGGCCAGATCATCGCGGGCAGGGTGGGGATCGCGGGCAACCCGCGCAGCAGCACCGCGCAGATCGGGGTCAGCAGGAAGGCGGTGGCGAGCGCAATTGCCAGCGCATCGAGCCCCACGCGCCCGCCTCCGCCCGAAAGCTGCGCGATGGGCTGCGCAAGCCGGTCATGCCCTGCGCCGAAGCGGGCCGGCAGGCTCACCTTTGCGGCGATCAACAGCGCTGTGACCGAGATTGCGACCTGCACAAGCGCAAGGCTTGCCGCCCGCCCCATGTCGAAATCGAAGCGGAACGCCTGATAGATGGCCAGTTCCACCGTCGTGGCGCGCGGCCCGCCGCCCAGCGTCAGCGCGACGGCGAATGAGGTCAGGCACACCAGAAAGATCGCGAGGAAAGCCCCTGGCAGCACCGCGCGCAGCATCGGTGCCTCGAGTTGCCGCGCGACCTGCGCGGGGCCAAATCCCAGCGTCGCGGCAAGGCGGAACCGCTCGGAGGGGATCGCCTGCCAGCCATGCAAGATCATCCGCGTGGCAAGCGGCAGGTTGAAGAAGACATGCGCCGTGATCACGCCCTGCGCGCCATAGATCGAGAGCGGCTCGATCCCGAAATGCCCCAGCGCGACATTGACGATGCCGCGCCGCCCGAAGACCGCGATCAGCCCGAAGACCGCCACGATCACCGGCAGGATGAAGGGCGCGCCCAGCAGGGAGATCAACACGCCCCGGCCCGCAAAGCGCCGCCGATGCAAGGCGCGCGCCACAGGGATCGCCAGCACGCAGGAGATCAGCGCCGAGAGCGCCGCCTGCCAGAGCGTGAAGCGGATCGCCGACAGATCGGTGCCGCGCAGGCCAGACAACCCGCCTGCGCGCCAGGCAACCGCTGCCAGCGTGCCCAGCACCAGCGTGGCGAGCACCGCAGCTGCGAGCACCGCGGGCGCTATCGCGCGAAGGCGCGCTGCCATTCGTCCAGCGCCGGTCCGCGCAGTTTTTCGGCCTCTGCCTCGGGGAGGTACAGGGTCTTGTCGGGCATCGGCAGATCGCGGAACACTTCGGGCAGTTGATCATGGGGCAGCTTGGCCGGGAAGGACCAGTTGGCGGTCACGATCATCTTCTGGAACTCCGGGCTCAGGATGTAGTCCATGAAGGCCTGCGCCAGTTTCGGATGCTTCGAAGTCTTGAGCTGTGCGGCCAGTTCGGGGGTCAAGTAATGGCCTTCGGGGAAGATCGCCGCGACCTTGCTGTCATCCTTCTCGGCCATGATGTGATAGGCGGGCGAGGTGACGTAGCTCAGCACCATATCGGCCTCGCCATCGGTGAACATGCCATAGGCCTCGGACCAGCCCGGCGTGACGGTCAGGACTTTGGGGGCGAGCTTGGCCCATGCCTCACCGGCCTTGTCGCCATAGATATCCTTGACCCAAAGCAGCAGCGAGAGCCCAGCAATCGAGCTGCGCGGATCCTCGATCACGATCTTATAGGCGTCATCGGGCGCATCGAGCAGCTCTTGGAAACTGTGGGGCGGGTTTTTCAGCTTGGTCTTGTCATAGACGAATGCCAGATCGGACCAGTCGAAGGGCAAAAAGATCGGATCAGTCCATTTCACCGGCATCGTCAGATCCGAGGTGTCCTCGTTATGGGGCGCAAACAGCCCGGTGGCGCGCGCCTTGGCCGTCACATCGGTATTGAGCCCGATCACCACATCGGCCTTGGTCTTGTCGCCCTCAAGCATCACACGCGGCAGCACATCGCCCGCCACGAATTTCAGCGTACAATCGCAGCGCGCCTCGAAGCCCTTCTCGATTGCGGGACCCGGGCCCCATTCGGAGGTGAAGTAATCAGGCGCGTAGACTGTCAGCACGGGCTTGTCCTGCGCGGCCGCCATCGTGGCGATCAGGCTCAGGGCTCCCGCAAGCATCAGGGTGGGTTTCATGTCGCACTCCTTTGGCTTGACGGGCGGGGTCAGGCCGGGCGTGCCGGATACCTTCCCTCCGCCGGTCTTAACCGGTTCAGGTTCAACGGGTTCGCGCAGTTCGCATCTCAGCCGGACAGGCGCCGGCACCCCGAGGTGAGGGGCAACCTATGCAGGGAACCACGCCAGATCAAGATCAAACCGCTGCCTATGCGGGGCCGCAGGGGCGCTTTGGAAGGACGATGATGACGGAGCGCTGCATATCTACATCCTTTAAATTTGCGGGAATACGCCTATCCTGCCGCACTCATAGGAGCGCAAGCCCGACGAGATATGTGAGTGGCTGGACCACCCGGAGCGTTTCAGAGTATCGGAGGTCGAAGCCTACGCCATGATCGCTCCCGGCAGCGCGGGCGCAATAGGGGGGCGCAATGCAAAGCGAGCGGCAGAAGATGGAAGCGGGCGCGTGGTACACCTGTCTCGACCCGGAGCTTGCCGGATTGCGAGACGCAGCGCGTGTGGCGGTACATGAGCACAATACCCTGCCGCCCGAGGCGCGCGGGGCAATCGGGCCGACACTGAAGCACCTGATCAATGGACCAAACGCGATGATCGAGGCGCCGTTTCATTGCGCGTACGGAATTAACATCACCCTGGGAGACCAGGTCTATCTGAATGCGGGCTGCACGATTCTCGACTGTGCGCAGGTC
This sequence comes from Thioclava dalianensis, assembly GCF_000715505.1. Lineage (GTDB taxonomy): Bacteria > Pseudomonadota > Alphaproteobacteria > Rhodobacterales > Rhodobacteraceae > Thioclava > Thioclava dalianensis. The sequence goes on along the minus strand of NZ_JHEH01000018.1, from coordinate 51,217 downwards.
ACGATTGGCGATCGCTGCATGTTAGGCCCCAACGTGCAGATCTACTGCGCCGAGCACCACCACGATCCGGTCAAGCGCAGCGTCGAGGGGCTCGAGCGTGCGCTGCCGGTGCGTATCGAGGCGCAGGCGTGGATCGGGGGCGGTGCAATCCTGCTGGCGGGTGTCACGATTGGTGCGGGCGCAGTGGTGGGTGCAGGCAGCGTCGTGACCCGCGATGTCGCCCCCGGCGCGATCGTCGTGGGCAATCCCGCACGTCCTGTTCAACGAAAAGACTGAGGTTTCGCGGGAGGGGGGCGAGTGATGCTCAACTGACGGCTGGCGTGGTCGAGCACCCGCATCGCATCCATCGCAGCCGGCGAGGGGTCATTGCCATGTCTCTGTGTGAAAGGGGTGCAGGAGAGATGACGAGACGGGCCGGGCATCTGTGACAGTTCTGTGCGCAAAAAATTCAAAGCGATGTTTGGGCAGGCGGGCGCGCGGGGTTTTAGCGGCGCGCCTCGGCCAGCATTCGCACCGCCAGCGCGGTCAGCACCGTGCCCATCAACCAGCGCTGGAGGCTTGCCCATAGCGGCCTGCGCGCAAGAAACACCGCGATACTGCCTGCAGCGATGACGATCAGGGCGTTGACGGCGAGGCTGACGATGATCTGGGTGAAGCCGAGCGCCAGAGATTGCAGCAACACGCTGCCCTGTGTGGGGCTGATGAATTGCGGCAGCAAGGACAGGTACATCACGGCGATCTTGGGATTGAGCAGGTTCGTCACGAGCCCCATTGCGAACAGTTTGCGCGGCCCATCGACGGGCAGGGCCCGGATCTCGAACGGAGAGCGCCCGCCCGGTTTGACCGCCTGCCATGCCAGATAGAGCAGGTAGAGCGCGCCGCCGATGCGCAGCGTGTCATAAGCAAAGGGCACTGCCATCACGAAGGCGGTGATCCCGCAGGCGGCACAGAGCATGTAGAAGACAAAGCCGAGGGCGACCCCGCCCAGAGACACAAGCCCCGCCGCGCGGCCCTGACAGATCGAGCGCGATATCAGATAGACCATATTCGGCCCCGGGCTCAGCACTATGCCAAGCGAGAGGGCGGCAAAGGCCATAAGGCTGGAAAGCTCGGGCATGATCGGTCCTGCTTTGGGGGTTTGCCGGTATCAAAGACAGGTTTTGGGTCTCAGGACAATCCCGCGCCTCTCTTCGCAAGATTTGGTCTTGCCTGCGGAGCACGCGAAAGGGGCGCGCCTTGTCGTGGCGCGCCCCTTGGGAAGGCTCTGCCGCTCTGCTCGGCGCGCGCTCAGCGCGGGTTGGCGTAGCCTGCCAGCTCCGCCTCGGCGGCCTCGTTGATATCGAGGCTGTCCTGAACGCTGCCCGCCATCGGATCGTTGAACACATCGAGATCCAGCTTGCCCTCGGTCTTGGCCACGATCGTGGTCACAACCGCATCACCGGTGATGTTCACCGCGGTGCGGATCATATCCATCAGACGGTCGACGCCCAAGATCAGCGCGATCCCCTCGATGGGTAGGCCGACTTGGCTGAGCACCATCGTCAGCATCACAAGGCCCACGCCCGGCACGCCCGCCGTCCCGATCGAGGCCAGCACTGCCATCGCGATCACCGTCAGATAGCCGCCAAGGCCAAGGTCGATCCCGTAGACATTGGCGAGGAACACCGTGGCGACCCCCTGCATGATCGCGGTGCCGTCCATGTTGATCGTGGCGCCGAAGGGCACGCAGAAAGAGGCGACCGAGTTCTTCGCCCCCATTCGCTCGGTCACGCAGCGCAGCGTGACGGGGATGGTCGCGTTCGAACTGGCGGTCGAGAAGGCAAAGACCTGCGCAGGCCGGATCTTCTTCATGAAGGTAATCGGGTTGAGCCCCGAGAACATCTTGAGAAACAACATCAACGTGCCGAAAAGGTGCAACAAAAGCGCGAAGACGAGTGTCAGCACATAGGCCAGGACCGGCAAGAACAGATCGATCCCCTGTTCGGTGAAGGTCTTGGCGATCAGCGCAAACACACCGATGGGCGCGAAGGCCATGACAATGGCGACGATCTTCATCATCACCTCGTTCATATATTCCGCCGCCTTCACGAAGCCCTTGGATTCATGGCCCAGCATCAGCACCGCAATGCCAAGGATGATCGTGTAGAAGATGATCTGCAGCATTTCGCCATTGGCGAATGCCGCGACCGGGTTCGTGGGCACAATCCCCGCGAACACATCCCAGACCGAGGGCGCCTGCTTGCCCGAGATGCCCGAGGTGTCGATGCCCGCCATATCGAACCCTTTGCCCGGGCCGATCAGGGAGGCGATCACGATGGCCACAGCAATTGCCACGGCCGTGGTCAGCATATAAAGCCCGAAGCTCTTGCCGCCGACCCGGCCCAGCACGCGGATATCGCCGATCCCGGTCACGCCGCAGATCAGCGAGAAGAACACCAGCGGCACCACCAGCATCTTGAGCGCATTCACGAACATTTTGCCGATCATGGCAAACAGCCCGCCGACAATATGGGTGTTGATGAACTCCGACCCGATCATGTTGAAGATCACGCCAACGATGATGCCAAGTCCCATGGCGAGCATGATCTGTGTCGTGAGGGTCATTTTCTGGCGCCCGCCGTCGGGCGTGGGGGAAGAGGTAGATGTCATAGGCTTGATCTCCCTGATGGAGCCTGTTGATCACGGCTTTCCTCACAGAATGACGCAGTTTCGTGACATGGCAACCTTAACGTGCATCAGAGCGCCCGACTCCGGGCCGGGAGCATGCGCGTTGCCTCAGGACGGGCAAGTTGGTAATGCAGGCCCGGTAGCTCTTTGCGCAAAGGCCCTGTCTGTCATGTCTTTCAATAGTTTCGGTCACCTGTTTCGCGTCACAACTTGGGGCGAGAGCCATGGTCCTGCATTGGGGGCGACAGTGGATGGCTGTCCTCCGGGCATCGAGATCGAGCCTGCCTTCATCCAGCAGTTTCTCGACCGCAGGCGCCCCGGCCAGTCCAAAGAGACGACCCAGCGCAAGGAGCCCGACGAGGTGCGAATTCTCTCGGGCACGTTCGAGGGGCGCACCACCGGCACGCCGATCCAGTTGATGATCGAGAATACCAATCAGCGCTCGAAGGATTACGGCGAGATCGCCCAGCAGTTCCGACCAGGCCATGCCGATATCACCTACCACCAGAAATACGGTGTGCGCGATTATCGCGGGGGCGGGCGCTCCTCAGCGCGTGAGACGGCCGCGCGCGTAGCGGCGGGCGGGGTCGCTCAGGCGGTGCTGCGCAAGCTTGTGCCGGGGCTGAAGATCACTGGCTACATGGTCCAGATGGGCGAAAAGCATCTCGACCGCAGCCGCTTCGATCGCGCGGCGATCTTGCAGAACCCGTTCTTTTTGCCCGATGCCGGTGCGGTAGATGAATGGTCGGAGTACCTGGCCGCGATCCGCAAGGGGCAAAGCTCGGTCGGCGCTGCGATTGAAGTGGTGGCCGAGGGCTGCCCGCCCGGTCTTGGCGCTCCGGTCTATGGCAAGATCGACACCGAGCTGGCCGCTGCGATGATGTCGATCAACGCCGTGAAAGGCGTCGAGATCGGCGAGGGCATGGGGGCCGCGGCGCTCACCGGTATCGAGAATGCCGACGAGATGGTGATGGGCCCCGAGGGGGTCGAATACCTCTCGAACCATGCGGGCGGCATCTTGGGCGGCATCACCACGGGCCAGCCGATCACCGTGCGGTTCGCCGTCAAGCCGACCTCCTCGATCCTCACGCCACGCCGCTCTGTCAACACGCGCGGCGAGGAGGTCGAGGTGATCACCAAGGGGCGTCACGATCCCTGCGTCGGCATCCGCGCGGTGCCGGTCGCCGAGGCGATGATGGCCTGCGTGATCCTTGATCACCTGCTGATGGATCGCGCCCAGACCGGCGGTCAGCGCGGCGAGATCGGCTAAGTCTCACCCGCGCGGGAACCTTTTGCGTCGGGCGCTGTTCAGCCGGTATGACACAGCACCGTGACCAGTCTGCAGATGACGATTCCGACAGCGCGACCGCAGCGATTCAGGGGCGGCGGGAGGAAAAATCCGTCTATGAAGCCTCGCGCCTTTCGGCGCGGCTCATCTATGAAGTGATCCGCCGTGACGGCGATGAAGAGCTCAACCGCCCCAATGTCTCGCTGATCTGGTCGGGACTGGCGGCGGGCGTGCTGATCAGCCTCTCGGTGATCGCGCAGGCGGTGTTGCACGCGGGGCTTCCCGATACGGATTGGGCGATCCTTGTGGAAAGCCTCGGCTATTCGGTCGGGTTCATGGTGGTGATTTTCGGCCGCATGCAGCTTTTCACCGAGAACACGATCACCACCGTGCTGCCTGTGGTCGCGGATCGCTCGCTGACCTGCCTGATCAAGATGATCCGGCTGTGGTGCATCGTGCTATGCGCCAATATCGTAGGCACGACCATCGCGTCGGGCTTCTTGCTGCTGCCCCACATCATCCCGAGCGATCTGGTCGAAAGCCTTCTGGCGGTAGCGCGCCATGCGACCGAAGGCACGGCGGGGCAGAATTTCTTCCGCGCCATGCCCGCAGGTCTGCTGATCGCGGCGCTGGTCTGGATCATGCCCGCTGCGCAGGGCAGCTCGTTCTTCGTCTTGCTGGTGGTGACTTGGCTGCTCGCGGCGGCAGGCTTTGCCCATGTAATTGCAGGCTCGGTCGAGGCCGGTCTGCTGGTCTGGCATGGCGATATCGCGCTGTTCGATGCGGTCTTTCGGTATTTCCTGCCGGTGCTGGCGGGCAATGTCGTGGGCGGCACGGCGGTGTTCACCCTACTCACCTGGGGGCAGGTGAAGAACGAGGTCACCTCGCAGTAAGCGCCCCCCGGTGCTCAAATCCCCTGCGCCCGATATGGCAACGCCCCCACAGCCAGCTGCAGGGGCGTTGAGTTCAGATCAGAGAGTGCGGCAACCCGGCGCGCCCCGCCTTATTTTTGAGTGCCGGCCTTGCTGTCGAGCGCATCGAGCCGGGCCCGCAGTGCTTCGTTTTCTTCGCGGGCCTTTTGCGCCATCGCCTTGACCGCATCGAATTCCTCGCGGGTGACGAAATCCCGATCAGCGAGCCAGCGATCCATCCAGGATTTCATCGCGGTTTCGGCCTCGCCCTTGGCACCCTGAGCCACGCCCATGGCGTTGGTCATCAGCTTGGACATCTCGTCGAAAATCTTGTTTGGCTGTTGCATGGGCCTACCCTCGCGTGATCGTGGCTGGTTTGGATCTATATGGGCCGCGTAAGCTCTGGGCGCAAGGTTGACTTCCCGCGCTGCGCGAGGCTTTCTCGCCGCGACTGATCCGAGGAGACACGCTTGCTGCCACTAGCCATTCCCTTCCCGCAATTCGACCCGGTGGCGCTGACCATTCCCGGACTTGGCCTGCCGATCCGTTGGTATGCTCTGGCGTATATCGCGGGCCTCGTGCTGGGCTGGCGGATTATCGTGGCGTTGATGAAGCGCCCCGGGCTCTGGCCGGCGGGGCAAGCGCCGATCCGGCCCAATAAGGTTGAAGACCTGCTCACCGCCGTCATCATCGGTGTGATCCTTGGCGGGCGTCTGGGCTTTGTGCTGTTCTATGAACCGGCATGGTACCTGTCGCACCCGCTGGATATCTTCAAAGTCTGGCAGGGCGGGATGTCGTTTCATGGCGGCTTCCTTGGGACGCTTGTTGCGGGTTGGTGGTTTGCGCGGCGCAACGACGCCTCAAAGCTTCAGATCGCGGATGCGATGGCGCTGGTGGCCCCGATCGGGCTGTTCCTTGGCCGGATCGCGAATTTCATCAAGCCCGAGCTGTGGGGGCGCCCTACGGACGTGCCATGGGGCGTGATTTTCCCCGGACCCGAAGCGCAGGACTGCATGGGGATCGCCGGGCAGGTCGACGGCATGTGCGCCCGCCACCCGTCGCAGCTCTATGAGGCGGGGCTCGAAGGGCTGGTGCTGGGGCTGATCCTCTGGGGGCTGATGCGCTATGGTCGCTCGCTCAAGCGTCCGGGGCTGAGCCTTGGCGTCTTCGTCACAGGTTATGGCTGTGCGCGCGCCTTCGTCGAACTGTTCCGGCAGGGCGATCCGCAATTTGTCACGCCCGGCAATCCCTTCGGTCACGTGATCCGGTTCACTGACGGGTTCGGGCTGACGATGGGGCAGGTTCTGTCGATCCCGATGATCCTTGTCGGGCTGTTCTTCATCATCCGCGCCCTGCGCGCGCCCAAAGGCGGATGAGTGGCCTGAAGAAACAGATGGCGGCGCAGATCGCGACCGAGGGGCCGATGCGGCTTGACCGCTACATGGCAAGCTGCCTGCTCCATCCCGATTACGGCTATTACGCAACGCGCGATCCCTTCGGCACCGGAGGCGATTTCATCACCGCCCCCGAGATCAGCCAGATGTTCGGGGAGATGATCGGGCTCTGTCTGGCGCAAAGCTGGCTGGAACAGGGTCGCCCAGATCGGATCGTGCTGGCCGAGGCCGGTCCGGGCCGTGGCACGTTGATGGCCGATATCCTGCGCGCGATGCGGGCCGTGCCGGGGCTGATCGAGGCGGCCTCAATCCATCTGATCGAAGCCTCGCCCACCCTGCGCGAGATCCAGCGGGCCACGCTCGCAGCGCACCCTGTGCACTGGCATGAGAGCATCAAGGATCTGCCTTCGGGGCCTTTGTATTTCGTGGCGAACGAGTTTCTCGATGCGCTGCCGATCCGGCAGTTCGAGCGCGCCGAGACCGGCTGGGCCGAGCGGCAGGTCGGTGCCGCACCGGACGGCACGCTGCATCCGGGGCTGTCGCCGCCCGCGCGGCTTGAGGCGCTGGAGCCGCATTGGGCGCGGACCCGGCCCGGTGATGTGATCGAGACCTGCGTGCCCGCCACGGCATTCGTCGAAACGCTGGCCGCGCGGATCGCGGCGCAAGGGGGCTGCGGGCTTCTCGTGGATTACGGCAACTGGCGCTCGCTGGGCGATACGTTTCAGGCGCTGCGCAACCATCAGCCCGTCGATCCTTTCGCAGAGCCCGGCGAGGCGGATCTGACCGCGCATGTCGCCTTCGAGCCCTTGGCCGAGGCCGCGACAGCCGCAGGGGCTTTGGTTTCCGCAATGACCCCGCAGGGCGTTTTTCTGGAGCGCCTCGGGATCGCCGAGCGCGCCCGGATGCTGGCGGGCAAGATGTCGGGCGCGGCCCTTGAGAACCATATCGCTGCGCATCGCCGCTTGACCCATCCCGCAGAAATGGGTCAGCTATTCCAAACTCTGGCGTTGGTTCCGCAAGGCGCGGCACTGCCGCCCGGCTTCGATCCGGCCTGAGATGCGATGCAAGGGGATGCCATGACGACCATGCTTGATATTCTGACCGTCCCAGCTTTGAGCGGTACACAGCACGGGTTCTTCACCCGAAAGGGCGGGGCGTCTTCGGGGATCTTCGCCGGTCTCAACTGTGGCCCCGGATCGTCCGATCAGGCCGAGGCCGTGCGCACCAACCGGTCGCGGGCGGCCGCGGCGCTGGGCCTGCCGCTCTCGGCGCTGATGGGGGTCAAGCAGGTGCATTCCGCGCGGGTTGCGACCGTTGAGGCGCTCTCGGACGAGGCGATTGAGGCCGATGCGATCGTGACGGCCACGCCGGGGATCGCGATCTCGGTGCTGACGGCGGATTGCCAGCCGGTGCTGTTTTACGACCCTGCCGCCGGTGTGATCGGGGCCGCCCATGCCGGTTGGCGCGGGGCGCTCGATGGGGTGTTGGAAAACACGCTGGATGCGATGGAGGCGCTGGGCGCGGATCGCGCGGCCACCACAGCCGTGATTGGCCCATGCATCTCGGTGCATGCCTATGAGGTAGGCGAGGAATTCCTGGAGCAATTCATCGTCGAAGATCCGGCCTATAGCCGCTTCTTCTCGGGCGGGCCGAATGGAAAGCCGCATTTCGACCTACCGAGCTTCAGCCTGTCGCGGTTGCGCGCGGCGGGGATCGGGCAGGCCGAATGGGTGCGGCGCTGCACCTATGGCGAGCCTGAGTTGTTTTACTCATATCGGCGCACAACCCATGCGGGTGAGGTCGATTATGGGCGTCAGATATCGGCAATCCGGCTCTAATTGTGGCATGAATTCGTCATTGTCAGAGTTGGGGTTAACGCATTTTGCAACGAACCTGGCGGGCAGAGTTTCGAAGGGCTTGTTTTTCCTGAGTTCGAGACGATCAGCAGCGCACCGTATTCGTAAACAAACTTGATGAATTTTTTCTTCGATCCGTCAAATGCTGGCCGCATTGCACCTGCATAACAGTCATAGCCCGGATGTGCCGGACAAGACGACAAGCAGGAGAGCGTCATGGCTCAAAAGAACAAACAGTCCCGTTGGATGAAATCTGCAATTGCGCAATCGGCGCAGCCCAATCCGAAGCTGCCCTTCGCACGTGGCGCGCGTCGCGCGCTGAGCGAGCGCCGGGCCGAAGCAGTCGCTCTGCCGATGCGCAAAGTCGCAGGCGCGCGCTAAAGGCGCGCCGGCCCAAAATGCCGGAACGTTTTGCGAGAGATTGTGTGGCTCCCTCCCCGCCGCCCGCAGTCTTCCACGGTCCGGCAAACCTTGGGATGCGGGTGATTCGCGTCCCGTAGGTGACAAGATCGGGGCGGCTGTCGCGGGGCGTGAAACACTCCCGCAGCGGCAGGTTGGATTGCCCCGGCGCGGCGCGACAATCTGCGCTGAAATTTGACGACACGATCTGCATAGCCCATAGATCGGATGTCTCTCTGCATCCGGTGGGGCCGTTGCAGTCGTGACCAGACCGAAAGGCTGATCGCATGAGCAATACCCACCGGTCGGTGGCGGGTCTGACCCCCGCCCACACGACATCTCATTCGCATGAAACAGCAGCACCCGCCCGGGTGCTGCGCGCGACCCCGCCCGTTCCCAAGCGGACGCTCAAAGCGTCGGGTCTGACCCGGCGCTACGCCATGAGCTGGTTGGGCGCGGGCGGTTTCATCGAGGATGAGACACGGATTGCACCGGCCATACCGCTCTTCGAGGAGGGGTTCTCGGCACTGGCGCGCGGCGCGGTGCTCGTGGGAGAGGCCGGCCCGATCGCCATCGAGGATCTGCTGCCCGGAATGCGGGTCCACACCGCCGAGGAGCGGATCGAGACCGTGACCTGGATCGGCACGATGACGATGTTCCCGGCCAATGCCGATCAGGGCGCGAAGATGATCCGCGTCACCGCAGATGCCTTCGGGCAGGGGCGTCCGATGCCCGATCTCATGCTCGGGCCTTATGCGCGGATCTGTCTGCGCGACGCCCGGCTGCGCGGAAGGCTTGGCATCGAGCAGGCCTATGTGCCGATCTCGGGCTTTGTCGATGGGGTCAGCGTGATCGAGGTGCAGCCGGTCTCGCCGGTCAGCGTCTATCACGTGGTTCTGGAGCGGCAGGGGTCTTTGCGCATCGCAGGGCTAGAGGTCGAGAGCTATCACCCCGGCGAAGGCGCGGAGCGGTTGATGGAGTCACGCATGGCGCAGCTTTTCGGAGACATCTTCCCGCAGGTCGAGCGGCTGAGCGATTTCGGGCGCATGGCCCATCCGCGTCTGACCAAGTTCGAGGTCGAGGATATGCTGGGCTGAATGGGGACTAGGCCACCAGCATCAGAAAGCCGCGCGATTGGGGGTCGCGCGGCTTTCGTCGTTTTATCGCGAAAGTGGGGCCGGATCAGTCCTCCATCGCCTCCAGCTCGTCGATGAAGCCCTCGATCATCGACAGGCCCTTGTCCCAGAAGGCCGGGTCGGTCGCATCGAGCCCGAACGGGGCCAGCAGCGCTTTGTGGTGCAGTGAGCCACCGGCTTCGAGCATCGCGAAATACTTGTCCTGGAAGCCCTGCGGCTCGGCCTCGTAGGCGGCATAGAGCGCGTTCACGAGCCCGTCGCCGAAGGCATAGGCGTAGACGTAGAAGGGCGAGTGGACGAAATGCGGGATATAGGACCAGAAGGTCTCATAGCCGTCCATGAACTCGAACGCCGGACCAAGGCTCTCGCCCTGCACCGACATCCACAGCGCGTTGATGTCTTCGGGCGTCAGCTCCCCTTCGGCGCGCGCCGCATGCAGCTTGCATTCGAAGTCGTAGAAGGCGATCTGGCGCACGACGGTGTTGATCATATCCTCGACCTTGCCCGCCAGAAGGGTCTTGCGCTCTTCCTTGGTCTTGGCGCCTGCCAGCAGCTTGCGGAAGGTCAGCATCTCGCCAAAGACCGAGGCCGTCTCGGCCAGCGTCAGAGGCGTGGAGGAGAGCATCTCGCCCTGTTTCGCGGCCAGCACCTGATGCACGCCGTGGCCCAGCTCATGGGCCAGCGTCATCACGTCGCGCGGTTTGCCCAGATAATTGAGCATCACATAGGGGTGCGCGCTGGTCACGGTCGGATGGGCAAACGCGCCCGGAGCCTTGCCCGGCTTCACGCCCGCATCGATCCAGCCCTTTTCGAAGAAGGGCTGCGCGATCTCGGCCATGCGCGGATCGAAGCCCGCATAGGCGTCCAGCACGGTCGATTTCGCCTCGTCCCACTGGATCTCGCGCGGGGCCTCGGTGGGCAGCGGCGCGTTGCGGTCCCAGACCTGCAACGTGTCGAGCCCAAGCCATTTCGCCTTGAGCGCGTAGTAGCGATGGCTGAGCCGGGGGTAAGCTGCGACCACGGCATCGCGCAGCGCCTGCACGACCTCAGCCTCGACATCGTTCGACAGATGGCGTCCGGTCTGCGGCGTGGGCATTTTGCGCCAGCGATCCTCGATATCTTTTTCCTTGGCCAGCGTGTTGTGGATGCGCGAGAAGGTGCGGATGTTGTCTTTGAAGACGCGCGCCAGAGCATGGGCCGCAGCCTCGCGCCGCGCTCGGTCGTGATCCGAAAGCAGCGTGGTCGTGGCCTCAAGGCTCAGCGTCTCGCCCAGCACGTCGAATTCAAGCGCAGCGGTGGTTTCGTCGAACAGACGGTTCCACGCAGCGGCCCCGACGACGGATTGGTCGTGCAGGAATTTCTCCAGCTCATCGGACAGCTGATAGGGCTTCATCGCGCGCATCCGGTCGAAGACGGGCTTGTAGCGCGAAACGCGCGGATCGGCGAAGACCGTCTCGTAATGGGCATCCTCGATCCGGTTGAACTCGAGGCTGAAGAACACCAGCGGCGTGGTGTAGCCGGTGATCTTGTCCTGCGCGTCGGCCATCTGCTTGACCCGCGCGACATCGCCGGTGTTCTGGTAATAGCGCAGGCCGACATAGGACATGATACGGCCCGCCTTCTCGTCGATCGCCTCGTAGCGCGCGATGCATTCGGCCATGCCAGCCGCATCGAGATCGGCGAGCTTGCCCTCGTAGTCACGCGCAAATTCCGCGCAATGGGTCTCAAGCCAAGACATGTCTGTGGCCAGTTCGGGCGCGTCGGGGGCGGCGTAGAGGTCGCTCAGGTCCCAGTCGGGCAGATCGCCGAACGCCCCTCCGGTCGCGTTGGCATCGAATACGGGGCGGCGCGGGGTAAGTGTCATGGCGTCCTCAAGATCTGGAGTGATGTTCACCAGATAGGGGGGCTGATACCGGATTGACAAGCCCTGCATAAATTTTAGGCAAACACCATGAATTCATGCAAATGCAGCCGCGTTGGGAACCGTCGAGGGGGTGCTGGGCTTTCCCTCACGGGGTTCAGGCTCTAGGAATAGGGTAAGAATGAGGGGTGCATCAGCGTAAATGACAGACTATTTCAACGAGATGTTCGATGGCGGCAAGGTTCGCCCCCCCTATAACGGGCTCGACGGGTGGACGCGGGAGATGCCTGCAGAGTTCCGGGCCATGAAGCAGGCCGAGGCTGAGGCCCTGTTTCGTCGGATCGGCATCACGTTTGCGGTTTATGGCGAAGGGGGCGACCCTGACCGGCTGATCCCGTTCGACATGTTCCCCCGTGTTTTCACCCAGATGGAGTGGCGCAAGCTGGAGCGCGGCATCAAGCAGCGCGCCCGTGCCCTCAACGCGTTTCTTCTGGATGTCTATGGGCGCGGCGAGATCGTGCGCGCCGGGCGTATCCCCGCCCGTCTGGTCTATCAAAACGATGCCTATGAGCGCGCCGTGTCGGGCTTTGTGCCGCCGCGCGGGATCTATAGCCATATCGTGGGTATCGATCTTGTGCGCACCGGGCCCGATCAGTTCTACGTGCTTGAGGACAATTGCCGCACGCCTTCGGGGGTCTCCTATATGCTGGAGAATCGCGAGATCATGATGCGGATGTTCCCCAATCTGTTTCGGGAAAACCGAATCGAGCCGGTCGATGGCTATGCCGATGCGCTGCGCCGCACTATGGCAAGCGTCGCGCCTGCGAAATGCGATGCGGAGCCGACGATTGCGATCCTGACGCCCGGCCATTTCAACTCGGCCTATTACGAGCATTCCTTCTTGGCCGACCTGATGGGGGTCGAACTGGTTGAGGGCGCGGATCTCTTTGTCGAGGGCGGGTTTTGCTGGATGCGCACGACCGAGGGGCCCAAGAAGCTCGATGTGATCTATCGCAGGATCGACGATGCCTTCCTCGATCCGCTCTGCTTCCGGCCCGACTCGATGCTGGGTGTGCCGGGGCTGATGGATGTCTACCGCTCGGGCGGGGTGACGATCTGTTCGGCGCCGGGCGCGGGTGTGGCCGATGACAAGGCGATTTATACTTATGTGCCCGAGATGGTGCGCTTCTACCTTGGCGAAGAGCCGCTTTTGGAGAACGTGCCCACATGGCAATGCGCCAAGAAGGACGACTGCAAATACGTGCTCGAACACCTGCCCGAACTGGTGATCAAGGAGGTCCATGGCTCGGGCGGCTATGGGATGCTTGTCGGTCCGAAATCGACCAAGGAGCAGATCGAGGCCTTCCGACATAAGATCATCGACGATCCCGACAACTACATCGCCCAGCCGACGCTGGCGCTCTCGACGACGCCGACATTCGTCGAAGAGGGTGTGGCCCCGCGCCATGTCGATCTGCGACCCTATTGTCTGGTGGGCGACAAGATCGAGCTGGTGCCGGGCGGACTGACCCGCGTGGCGTTGACCGAAGGGTCGCTCGTGGTGAACTCATCGCAGGGCGGCGGCGTCAAAGATACTTGGGTTCTGGCGGAGTGAGAATCACATGCTAAGCCGGACGGCGGAAAACCTGTTTTGGATCGCGCGCTACATGGAGCGTGCGGAGACGATGTCGCGTCTGCTTGAGGTGGGGGCGCGGATCTCGCTGACGCCCTCTGCCGGGCATGGCTACCGCTCGGAGTGGGAGAGCCTGCTGCAGGCCTCTGGCACCGCCGAGGGCTTTGCCGAGAAATATGGCGACCCGGTCCAGCGCAATATCGAGAGCTACTTGTTCTTTGACCGCGACAACCCGTCGTCGGTGATTTCCTGCATCGAGCGGGCGCGGGAAAATGCGCGCATCGTGCGCACCGCGATCACCGGGCAGGTCTGGGACACTCTCAACACCGCGTTTCAGGATATCCGTCAGCTAGAGCGCAAGCCGCGCTCGGAGATGGAGACCAGCGATCTGTGCGACTGGGTGAACCGGCAATCCTCGCTGCTGCGCGGGACGATGGATTCGAGCATGCTGCGCAATGATGGGTTCTCCTTCATGAATCTGGGCTATGCGCTGGAGCGGGCCGATAACACTGCCCGGCTGATCGATGTGAAGTATTTCGTGCTGCTGCCCTCGGTTTCGATGGTGGGATCGGGCTTTGACAATTACCAATGGCAGGTCCTGCTGCGCGCGATGCAGTCGCACCGGGCATTTCACTGGGCCTATGGCGGCGAGATCACGGCGGCCAAGATTGTGGATTTCCTCATCCTCAACCCCTCCAGCCCGCGCTCGCTGATGTCGGCCGCGCAAAAGGCGATGCGCCATATTGATAGCCTGTCGCGCTTTTACAACCAGCCCTCCGGCCCGGCGCAAGAGCGCGTGCGCGGACTGGTCGACGCGCTCAAGGCGACGCGGGTGCCCGAGATTTTCGACGAAGGCATGCATGAATTCCTGACGCGCTTCATTCATGACATCGGGGATCTGACAGCCCTTGTGCAACGCACCTACCTGACGGGAGAGGCGCAATGATCCTCACGGTCGATCATGTGACGAAATATGCCTATGACGTGCCGATGGGGGCTGCGGTGCAGTCGCTCCGGCTGTTTCCGTCGCGGTTTGAGGGCCAGCGCGAAATCGAGTGGTTGGTGACCATCGAGAACGGCATTCGCGGCGGCAGCTTTCGCGACGGCGCGGGCGACAAGGTCGAGGGCTGGTCGGTGCGTCCGCCGGTCGATGAGGTGGTCGTGACGGTGCGCGGCAAGATCGAGACCTTCGATACATCCGGCGTGCTGCGCGGACATCGTGAACTGGTTCATCCGATGGCCTATCTGCGCGAAACCTCGGCCACATGGGTCGATGACGGTCTGGCAAAGCTGGCCGAAGAGGTCACGCAGGGCCTGAGCGAGCCTTTGCAGAAGGCCCATCGGCTGAGCGCGGCCATTGGTGAGGCCATCGCCTATACCCCCGATGTGACGGACGCGCATACCACCGCCGCCGAGGCTTTGGCGCAGGGGCAGGGCGTATGTCAGGATCACGCGCATGCGCTGATCGCTGCGGCGCGCTCCATCGATCTGCCGGCGCGCTATGTCTCGGGCTATCTGCTGGCCTCTGAGGATGGCGCTCCGCATGAGGCCGCCCATGCCTGGGCGGAGATCTGGGTGCAGGGCATCGGCTGGATCGGTTTTGACGCGGCCAATAGCTGCTGCCCCGATGAGCGCTATATTCGGCTGGGCTCTGGTCTGGACGCGCGCGAGGCCGCCCCGATCAGGGGCGTCGCTCAGGGCGGTGGCGAAGAGAGACTGGACGTCACGGTTGCCCTCGGACAGGTCCAGCAATAAGGTCCGCTTCGATCGGGCAATCTGATCGCGGGATCTGGGGATAAATATGACCTATTGTGTCGGTCTTCTGCTCAATGCAGGCATGGTTTTGCTGTCGGACACGCGCACCAATGGCGGGCTCGACAACATCGCGACCTATCGCAAGATGTTCACCTTCGTGGAGCCCGGCGAGCGGGTGGTTGCGATCATGACGGCCGGGTCTCTTTCGGTCACGCAGACGACCTTGGCGCGGCTGCGCGAAGAAATCGACGCGCCCGAGGCGGATGGCAATAGCTCGATCATGCAGGCCCCCACGATGCTGAAAGTTTCCGAGATCATCGGCAACACTTTGGCCGGGGTGCGCAAGGATATCGTCAGCCGTATGGATGCCGAGCGGATCTCAACCTCGGCCTCGATGATCGTCGCGGGCCAGCGGGCGGGCGGCGAGATGCGGATGTTCCTGATCTACCCGGAGGGGAATTTCATCGAAGCGACCGAGGACACGCCGTTCTTGCAGATCGGCGAGCACAAATACGGCAAGCCGATCCTCGATCGCGTTGTGCGCTCGGAGACCAGCCTTGAGGATGCACAAAAGGCCGTGCTTTTGTCGATGGATTCGACGCTACGCTCGAACCTGTCCGTGGGTATGCCGCTCGATCTCGCGGTGATCCGCAACAATGATTGCAAGATTTCCATGCAGCGCCGCATCGAGGCGGGCGATACGGATTTCGCCGAGATGTCGGAGGCTTGGTCCACCGCGCTGCGCGACAGCTTCACGCAGATTCAGCTCTGACACCTGCATCCCGGCCGCCTGCGGCATCAAACATCTCCGCGCAGCGATCATAGAATTTCGTGCGTGTGGCGGGCACTTCCATCATGATCTCGTGCTCGGAGCCGGGCATGACGTCGAACGCAGCATTGGGCCAGCGCGCCATCCGGTCATGGACCGCAGGCGTGTGCACGATCTTCTCCTCGCCGCCAAGCGCGCAATAGCAGGGCAGATCGGGTGAGGGCAGAGCGCTCAGCGCTTCGCATTCCAGCAGGCTTTCCGCGACCCAGTGGATCGTCGCCCCGCCAATGGTCAGCGCAGGTTCCGCGGCGGCTTGCGAGATCAGCCAAGACCACATGGCGGGATCGCGCGTCAGGCGGTTCTCGTTGAAGCTCGAGCGATACACATAGGTCTCGTCGGTCATGCCGGGGGCAAATGATTCCGCCATGAAAGAATCGCCGAAAAGCTGCGCCAGAAGGATCCGGAACGGGTGCAGCGGGGCCGGCGCCTTGATGCCCCACATCGGTGCTGAAAACGCAGCCGACGCGAAGACATGGCCGGGCGTCATGATATGGCGCAGGCCGATGGCACCGCCCATCGAATGGCCTACGAAATGGAACGGCTCTGGCAGGCCCAGCTCTTTGGCCGCCGCAATCACAGCCTTCAGATCAAGTTGATAATCGAGGATGCCGCCGACATGGCCCTTCATCGGATCCTTGGGCAAGACGCGGTCCGCCAAGCCCTGACCGCGCCAGTCGATGGCCAGCATGCCATAGCCCCGCGCGGCAAATTCCACCGCTGCGGGACCATATTTTTCGATATATTCGGTGCGCCCACATAGCAAAAAGACGGTTCCACGCGCGTCACTCGGGGCGGGCCAATGGCCCATACGGATGCGATATCCGTCCTCGGTCTTGAGCCAATAGGCGGCACCGCCTTCGGGGCCGCGCGCGATCACGTCGAAAAGGGGCGCGGTCTCCATCAGGCGAGCGCAGCCCCAAGCTGCATCGCAAGACCCATCGAGCCGTCGACGCTGAGCTTGCCCGACATGAAGGCCGAAGTCGGGTTCACGTCGCCATTGAGCATTCCCTCGAAGGTTTCGCGATCCGCCGTCAGCACGACCTCTGCTTCGTCATCCCCCGGGCGCACGCCGGATTCGTCGACGATGATCGAGCCTTCGTCCTTGATCACGAATTTTGCGGTCGAGGAAAAGCCGTCCGGCAGTTTCTGTTTCAGTGCTGCGACAGCCTGGTCGATCACTTCACTCATCGTTGTCCTCCAGATTTGAATGGCCGGGCTCTCGCTTTCTCCGGCAATTGAGTTACTCTCTCGTTATGTGGCACGTCATCAACAGATACAAATATGCCGTCACGGCATTGTGCGTAGGGTTTTCACTCGCAGCAATGGCGGCTTTCCCCTCTCGCGCAGAAACTGACGGGCTTGCGCCGTATTTCAAGGAGTTGGCCGATCCCAACGATCCGGGCTGGTCGCGCGCCGAGGCCGATATTCGCCGTGCTTGGTCACGCTCGGGCTCACCGGCGATGGATCTGTTGCTCAAACGGGGGGAATCTGCGCTCGATGATGGCGACACAGAGGCCGCGATCGAGCATTTCACGGCCCTTGTCGATCATGCGCCCGATTTCGCCGAAGGCTGGAACGGGCGGGCGACCGCGTATTTCATGGCCGGTCTTTACGGGCCTGCAGCCTCTGATATTGCCCATGTGCTCAAGCTGGAGCCACGCCATTGGGGCGCCTTGGCCGGGCTCGGCACGATGCTCGAAGAAATGGGCGATGATTCGCGCGCCTTGAAGGCCTATCAGGCCTCTTTCGCCTTGAACCCACACCAGCAGGATGTGAAAGACGCAATCGCGCGTCTGGACAAGACGCATCAGGGAACGGCGCTTTAAGGCCGGTTAGGGAAGCTAGAATGCAAACCGGGCGGATCACGGCCGTGCTGGGGCCGACCAATACTGGCAAGACCCATTACGCAATTGAGCGGATGCTGGCGCATCGGACCGGCGTCATCGGGCTGCCGCTGCGTCTGCTCGCGCGCGAGGTCTATGACCGGATCGTGGCGCAGCGCGGGCCAAGCGTGGTGGCTTTGGTCACCGGCGAAGAGCGCATCGTGCCCGAGCGCACGCAATATTGGGTGGCCACGACCGAGGCGATGCCGACCAATATCGGCGCGGATTTTCTGGCCATCGACGAGATCCAGCTCTGCGGCGATCCCGAGCGCGGCCATGTCTTCACAGACCGCTTGTTGCACGCGCGGGGCTTGCACGAGACGCTGTTTCTGGGATCGGAAACGATGCGCGGGGCGATTGCGGCTCTGGTGCCCAAGGTGCAGTTTTCCAAGCGTGAGCGCTTCTCGGAGCTTACCTATGCAGGCTCCAAGAAGATTTCTCGGATGAAGCCGCGCTCTGCCATCGTCGGGTTTTCGGTCGAGAATACCTATGCCATGGCCGAGCTGATCCGCCGCCAGAAAGGCGGCTGTGCGGTGGTGATGGGCGCGCTCAGCCCGCGCACGCGCAACGCGCAGGTGGCGATGTATCAAAATGGCGATGTCGATTATCTGGTCGCCACCGATGCGATCGGGATGGGGCTGAACCTCGATATCGACCATGTCGCCTTTTCGGCCACGTCGAAATTCGATGGTCGCCGGATGCGCCCGCTCTTTCCCTATGAGCTGGCCCAGATCGCGGGCCGCGCGGGGCGGCACACGACAGACGGGACTTTTGGGGTCACGGGTGAGGCAAGCCCGCTTCAGCCCGAGATTGTCGATGCCATCGAAAACCACCGCTTCGCGCCGCTCCAGCGGCTGCAATGGCGCAATGACCGGTTGGAATTTGGCACGCTTGACCGCCTGATCGGCGCGCTTGAGGCCCGGCCCGAGCCGCGCGACGGCGGAGAATGGCTCACCAAGGGACGCGAGGCCGATGACCTGCGCGCGCTCAAGGTGCTTGGCGAAGATCCGGAGGTGCGTGACCGGGTGAGCCGCCCAAGCGATGTGCAATTGCTTTGGGATGTGTGCCGAATCCCTGATTTTCGCTCGATTTCCGAGGCCGAGCATGCAACGCTCTTGGCGCGGATTTTCGGCTTTTTGCAGTCGGGGCGCGGGGTGCCCTCGGATTGGCTGAGACGCCAGATCGAGCGGATCGACCGCACCGGCGGAGATATCGATACGCTGTCGCGCAGGCTCGCTTTTATCCGCACTTGGACCTATGTTGCGCAACGCAAGGGCTGGGTCGATGACGAAAGCCATTGGCGCGAGGCGACCCGCGCTGTAGAAGACCGCCTGTCAGATGCGCTCCACGGCGCTTTGACCCAACGATTTGTGGACCGGCGCACCTCTGTGTTGCTGCGCCGGCTCAAGCAGAAGGAGACCCTCGTGGCCGAGGTGAATGACAAGGGCGAAGTGACGGTTGAGGGCGAATATGCCGGCCGTCTGGATGGGTTCCGGTTCCGTCAGGATGAAACCGGGTCGCCCGATGAGGCAAAGATGCTCGCCCGTGCGGCCTATGAGGCGCTCGCGCCCGAGTTCAATCTGCGCGCGGACCGTTTCTATAACGCCCCCGATACCGAGATGGATTTCACCGAGCAGGGTGGCCTCATGTGGGGCGACACCGCGGTGGGCAAGCTGGTCAAGGGCGGCGATGTGATGCGCCCCTCCGTTCAGGCTTTCGTCGATGACGAGGCCGGATCAGACGTGGCCGAGAAGGTTACGCGCCGCTTGCAGCACTTCATCGACCGCAAGGTGGCCGCCCTTTTCGAGCCGCTTCTGGCGATGAGCCGCGACGAGGCGCTGACCGGGCTCGCCCGTGGCTTTGCCTTCCGGCTGGTGGAAACGCTGGGCATCATCCCGCGCGATCAGGTGGCCGCCGAGGTCAAGGAACTGGATCAGGAAGCGCGTGGCAGCCTGCGCAAGCATGGCGTGCGCTTTGGTCAGTACACGATCTTCATGCCCGCCCTTCTCAAGCCTGCACCGACGCGGTTGCGCCTTGTGCTGGCCTCGCTTTGGGATGGGC
This sequence comes from Thioclava dalianensis, assembly GCF_000715505.1. GTDB lineage: Bacteria > Pseudomonadota > Alphaproteobacteria > Rhodobacterales > Rhodobacteraceae > Thioclava > Thioclava dalianensis. Next base: position 31,544 of record NZ_JHEH01000018.1, on the reverse strand, counting down.
GCGACGAATTCCCCGAAAGCCCGCCCCCCGGTCTGGTCACGATCCCCAATATTGAAGGGTTCGAGCCGGAGGCCTACCGTCTCTCGGGCTATCGTCCGTCCGGCGCGCGCGCGATTCGCATCGACATGCTTGAGCGTCTGGCAGATCTGCTGCGCGGCCAAGACAGTCGCGGTGGGTTCGAGGCCAATCCCGACATGCTCTCGATCACCGGCATGACGCTGGAGCAATTCGCCGATCTGATGGGCGGTTTGGGCTATAAGGCCGAGCAGGGCGAACGCCCCAAGGTCAAGCCCGCTGATCCCGCCAAGCCCGCATCGGAAGCCGCGACCGCGCCTGAGGCTGACAGCCCGGATGCGGCAGGCGCGCCCTCAGCGTCTGAGAGCCAGCCGGACACTGCACCCGCTGCCGAAGAGGCACCGGCAGATGCGGCACCCGCCGAGGCAGAGAGCGCCCCCGAGGTCGAGACTTTCTACACCTTCACATGGGCCCCGCGCCCGCGTGCCAATCCCCGTGGACCGCGTCGCGATGGCGGCAATTCCGATGCCCCGCGCGGTGAGCGCAAGGGCGGGCGTCCGCAGGGCAAAAAGGGCAAGAAGGGCGGCAAACCCGAAGGGGGAGGCGCGCGCAATTTCGAAGCGCGTCCGCCGCGCAAGGAAAAGCCGATCGATCCCGACAACCCCTTTGCCGTGCTCGCAGCGCTCAAGGACAAGAAGTAAGCGCGGCCCGCTATGGCTGAGGACGCACCCGAGCGCATCCGCATCGACAAATGGCTCTGGCATGCCCGCTTTTGCAAGACGCGCGGGCTTGCCCAAGAACTGGTGCAGGGCAAGCGGGTGCGCGTCAACGGGCTGCGTGTCGAGAAGCCGGGCCGTGCAATCGGCCCGGGCGATGTGCTGACATTGCGGATCGGGGCCGACACACGGCTGGTGCGCGTGCTTGGCTGCGGCACGCGCCGTGGCCCTGCCAGCGAGGCGCAGGAGCTCTACGAGTTGGTGGAGGCGGGCGCCTGAATGGCGTTCCAACTTTGCCCCGCCGGGCCGTATTTTAATCCGCAACCTCTCTCTTGAAAGAGCCGCCGAGCCTCGATAGGACAGGGCGGAACGTCGCAAAACCGGGATTTCGCCATGACCTATGTCGTCATCGATAGCTGCATCAACTGCAAATATACCGACTGTGTCGAGGTCTGCCCGGTCGATTGCTTCTATGAGGGCGAAAACACCTTGGTGATTCACCCCGATGAATGCATCGATTGCGGCGTGTGCGAGCCTGAGTGCCCTGCCGACGCGATCCGGCCCGACACCGAGCCGGGGATGGAGAGCTGGGTCGAGATGAACCGCAAATATTCCGAGATTTGGCCGGTCATCACGCAGAAGAAAGACCCGATGCCGGATGCCGAGAAATATGATGGCGAAACCGGCAAGATGGAGAAGTACTTCTCCGAAGCGCCCGGCGAGGGCGATTGAGCGAGACGGCGCTGATTCTCGCGCGTGCCCCTCGTTCAAGGCTGATTCGGGGGCCGTTACCTGGGTGTTACAGACCCGAAACATTCTTATTTCGTAGTGTAAGATCCTGAGAAACAAGGATCTTGCCGAAGCGCGCCGTCGTCGCGCTTTAAAATGCGGCAATTTCCTGCTATATTAAGATCATAAAAAGAGTTTCGACCCCATCTTCCTCCCTCGCGCTCGCCGGTGGAAGCCGATCTCGAAGGCAAGTCAGGCACACGGAGCCAGCGGCGCCGTGGGCTTTTTATGCTCTCTTGATACCGGGGCCCGACGCTCGCTGCAAGAAAGCGAACCGCATGACCAAGACTAAGAAATCCGAATTCCGCCCCAATGATTTCGTCGTTTACCCGGCGCATGGTGTGGGCAAAATCATGTCTATCGAAGAGCAAGAGATTGCCGGGCTCAAGCTTGAGCTGTTCGTGATCTCGTTCGAGAAAGACAAGATGACCCTGCGCGTCCCGACGCATAAGGCAACCGAAGTGGGTATGCGGAGTCTCTCCTCGCCGGACATTGTGAGCAAGGCGCTGGAGACCCTCAAGGGCAAAGCCAAGGTCAAGCGCGCGATGTGGTCGCGCCGCGCTCAGGAATACGAGCAAAAGATCAATTCCGGCGATCTGCTGGCGATTGCCGAAGTGGTGCGCGATCTGCACCGCTCGGACGATCAGCGCGAGCAGTCCTATTCCGAGCGTCAGCTGTATGAAGCAGCGCTCGAGCGCCTGACGCGCGAAGTTGCAGCCGTGTCGGGGACCGACGAGGTTCGCGCCGCACAGACCGTCGATGAGGTTCTGATCGGTCGCGCTGCCTGATCACCTGACGGCGCATCTGAACTATAACGCGGGGTCTGCGGACCTCGCGTTTTTTCGTTTGGCCTAGCGGGTCGCTGCCATCCATGCGCTTGTGCCCAAAAGGGCGGTGCCGCTGCCCAAGGAGATCCAGCGCTGTGTCCGCGGTGCGCGCAAGGCCCCCGCCAAGCGGGCGGCGAGAAAAGCATAGCCGCTCAATACCAAGGCGACGACCATGCTGGAGCTGAGCACGAGGATCAGAAACTGGGGCAGGGCGGGGCTGCTGGCATCGATAAACTGCGCAAAGAACGCCATGTAGAACAGGATCGCTTTCGGGTTGAGCACGCCTGTCAGAAACCCTGCACGCAAGCCGGTGCGTGATGTCGGATGCTCTGTGGCAGGCGCTACGCTGCCGCGCGCGGCCTCTCGAAGCTGCAGAAGACCGAGCACGGCCAGATAGGCAATGCCGCCCCATTTCAAAACCCCATAGGCCACAGCCGAGGTCGCAAGGATCGCGCCAAGCCCGAAATAGGCCAGCACCATGATCACGACCTCGCCCAGAACATCCCCGAGCACGCAAAGCACTGCGGCGCGGCGCCCGTGGCGCAACGCGGTCACGCTGACCATTACGACACTCGGGCCGGGCATGAGGGAGATGGCGGTGTAGATCGCCACATAGCTGATCCAGACCTCTGGGTTCATGGAGTGATAGCCTTGCTACGCATCGGGGCCGCCCGCGACTGTGCCCGGGCTCTCTCGCTCATCGCGTTCGGTCTCGTCGCGACGCCGGTACTGTTCCATCATCGCCGCTTCCAGTTCGGCATTCAGCTCTTTGGTGCGCGCGATATAGGCTGCGTTCTGCTCGACCGGCACACCCGGTTTCCAGACCTGCGCCAGATCGCGCACGGCCGCCCGGTCGAGCTTGAAGAACAACTTCTGCAACTCTGAGGCTTCGAAGGCAGACAGACCGGAATTCTCGAGCACGTAGCGCCCCGCGCGCACGCTGGAGTCGAACATCTCGCGGACGATGTCATTGGCCCCCGCCTTGTAGAGGTCGAACACATGGGTGCGGTCGCGGGCGCGCGCGATGATATGCAGATCGGGCCGGGTCCGGCGGGCATAGCGCACCAGCTCGGTCGCCTTGTCGCGCCCATCGAGTGCCACCACGAGCACCTTCGCGCTTTCAATCCCGGCTGCAGTGAGCAGATCGGGGCGGGTCGGGTCGCCAAAATACCCCTTGAAGCCGAAGGTCCGCATCAGCTGGATCGTGCGCAGGTCATTGTCGATCACGGTCGTGCGCAGCCCCGACATCGTGACCATCCGGTTGACCACTTGCCCAAAGCGACCAACCCCCGCGATGATGACGGGCTGTTGCTCGTCGATATTGTCGGCATCGGGCCCTTTGGCGGGGCGGGCGAAGCGCGAAATCTGATCGTGCAGGATAAACAGAAGCGGCGTGAGCAACATTGAGAGCGCGACCACCACCAGCACCTTTTCCGCGAGCGCATCGGGCAAGATCCGCTGTGCCACCGCGAAGGAGACCAGCACGAAGCCGAATTCCCCGGCTTGTGCGAGGCTCAGCGTGAAGAGCGAGCGATCCGATCCGCGCAGCTTGAACAGGACCGACAGCCCGTAGAGCACCGCCGATTTGAGTGCCACCAGCATGATCACCAGCGCCGCGATATTCCACGGCTGGGCGAGGATGACATCGAAGTTGATGCCCGCCCCCACGGTGATGAAAAAGAGCCCCATCAGCAGGCCCTTGAAGGGCTCGATATCGCTTTCCAGCTCATGCTTGAACTCGCTATCAGCCAGAACGACGCCTGCAAGGAAAGTGCCGAGAGCGGGCGAGAGGCCGACAAGGTTCATCAAGCTCGCGATGCCGACGACGATTAGAAGTGCCATCGCGGTGTTGATCTCGCGCAGCTTTGCGGTCTGGACGAATTTGAACAGTGGGCGGATCAGGTAATGCCCCATCAGCACGGTCAGCACCACGGCGGCCAGAGTGATAAACGTCACGCCCCACGCAGGCAGCGATTCGATGAAACGGGCGACCACGTGATCGCCATGCTCGGCCTTGGCCACGGCGCGTGCGCCGGGCAGCGCCAGCAGCGGCATCAGCGCCAGCATCGGGATTACCGCGATGTCCTGAGTGAGCAGCACCGCGAAGGCAGAGCGCCCGCCCGCTGTCTGCATCAGCCGCTTTTCGTTGAGCGTTTGCAGCACGATCGCCGTCGAGGACAGCGACATCACCATGCCAAGCGCAAGGGCGACGCGGTAATCCTCCCCCATCACCATGATGATGCCGGTGATCAGCACCATCGTCACCACGACCTGCAAGCCGCCCAAGCCGATCAGCTTGTCGCGCATCGCCCAAAGCGCGCGCGGTTCCAGCTCCAGTCCGATCAGGAACAGCATCATCACGACGCCGAATTCTGCGAAATGCTGCAAGTCGTTTATCTCGGAGCCGGAAAATCCGGTCAAAGGTCCGATCAAGATGCCAGCCAGCAAATAGCCCAGCACCGACCCCAACCCCGCGCGGGTCGCGAGCGGTACGGCCACGACCATCGCGAACAGGTAGATCGTCGCGTAAAAGAGAAAGCTTTCCATACCCTTGGCGGTCCTCTGACCCCGCGGAGGTTTCCGCGTGTAGTGACATATAGCAGAGTTGCACGCAGCGACCCGCCCTTAGGGTAGGGGGCACGCGTTCAGGTGCAAGGGGCGATTGCCCGAGACTGGCGACTAGCCGCCTTGCAGCATTTTCAGCGTGTAGGCGCGTGACCCTTTTTGATAGGTCAACTGGTTCGAGCCAATCGCCAGAACCGTCCCGCCGTCCAGCCGGTCTCCGACGCCGACCTTGACGAAACGCCCGGTCTTGAGCCGGATCAGCGCACGGCGGCTCGCGGAGGAGCCATAGAGCCCAATCAAGTTCATCTGGCGCAGGTTGATCGCGCCTTGCTCGGTGGCGCGTTTGGCGACCGATGCCGAGGTCGGCAGGCGCGGTGCGGGCTGGGTCGGCTCCGGCTCATCAAGATCCGGCGCCTGAGCCGCAGGGGCTGGGGTGGGGGCCGCTGCGGCCGTTTGCGCGGGGGCTTGGGGTGTGGCGATTGCTGCGGCCAGCGCCGCCTCGACCGAGCGCGAGAAATCGCGCGGCTTTTCAGGCGGGCGGGCCGAGGCTTCGACCGCCAGAGGGGTGGCTGTGGCAAAGCGCTTTGCTTCTTCCGCCGCTGCGGCCTCGGCGGCGGCCTTGGCAGCCTGTGCCGCATCAGCGACGCTTGAGGGCCGCGCCTTTGGCGACAGGCCCGCAAGCTGTGGATCTTGCGGCAGCGGCGTGGCAACTGCGGCATCATCCGCGCTCGAGGGGGCGGTCTGAGTGGGTGTCTCCTGAGCCTTGCTCGAGATCGCCGCCGGGCGCAGCACCGGACGCGCGTCTGCGAGTGAGGGGTCGTTTTGCGCCGGCAGGGGGCTGGCGGCCGGTGTCTGCGCAGCGGTCTGATCTGGCGCGGCAAGCGTCTGGGGGCGCGGCGTTGGTTGGAACGGCGCCAACGCAGGCAGAGCGTTGAGCGTGTCTTCCGGGCGCAGCGGAGCCGGCGGCAGCGTTGCCGCATAGGCCTGCGATACGCTTTGGGGCCGCGCACGCGAGGCGATCGGGGGCTTGCCCGCGTAAAGCGTAAACCCGCCCGGCATAGTCACACCGTCTTTCGTTGGCGCGACCGGGGCTGCCTCGGTTTCGGGCGGCGCGACATTGGGCGGCGGCAGAGGCTTGGCCGTGAAGGGCGGCATCTCGCCGGGGCTCGGCGTTGCGGCCTGAGGCGCGGCATCCGCCGTGACGGTGCTCTGCTCCGGCGCGGACGCAGCGGTGTCGGTCTGTGCTGTATCGGCCTGTGCGGTATCGGACTGAGCGGTGTTGGCCTGAGCGGTGTCAGACGGCGCGCTGTCCGGCTGCGCGGTTTCGGGCTCAGCGGTCGCAACATTCGCGTCGGGTTGAGCGGCCTCGGGCGTCACGCTCGGAACGGGGCTCGCCTCGGGGGCGGGCTCGGCCGTGGCCTCGGCGCTGGCGTCTGGCTGGGCGGAAGGTGCCGGATCGAGCGCCGCCATCGTGTCTGCGGGTGGCTCGGCTGTGGCTGTGTCACTCGAGGCCAGCGTATCTTGTGGCGCGGGCGTTTCGGTGGACGACAGGAAGCTGGTCCAAAGCCCGACAATCGCTAGAAACAGAACCAGCGCGCCGACCATCAGCGCGCCCAGATAGCGCGGCTTGCCAAGTCGATCAGAGCCTTTGCGCGCGCCGAAAACGGTCGTCTCGGCGGAGGGCGCGGGGCCGTGAGTGGTCGTGGGTTTGGTCGCCGGTTGGGGCTTGGCTTTCGCCTTGGCGCGGGCCGAGAGCGCCGCAGCTCCCAGAGCGGCAGTCCCGCTCAACCCCTTGCGCGCGGCCCGACCGAGCTTGCGCTTGCGGTCTTTCTTCTGATCGGCGGGCGGCGTGGGCTCGGGCAGATCAAGCCCCGGCGCCGTGATTGCTGCGTGACCGGTGAGAGACTTGTGGCGCTCGCCCTGTGCAGAACTCGTGCGCGCGACGCCGCCAAGCTTCGGCGTGCTCGCGGCTGTCGCATCCTGCGTGAGCAGGCGCGCGGAAGAAAACGGATCGGCGGTCTGCGGCCCGGCGCTGGACGGGGTTTTGGTGTTTGGCGGGGCGGCTGTCTCCGGGGGGGCAGGCGCTGGTTCTTTGAGCTTTGAGCCCTCGTCTGGGGCGGCATCAAGGGCTGCCAAATCGGCCAGATCTTCGGGCGAGACTGTCTCTTCCGGCTCGCTTGCCTGCGTGGATGTCGCGGCCGGAATTTGTGGCTCGACAGGCGCTGTGGGACGCGCAAGGGCTTCCTCAGCCTCAGCCTCAGCCTCAGCCTCAGCGATCACGGGCGTGGCGCTTGCGGGCACGGGGCCTTCGGCGGCGGCGACGCCCGCATTGGCGTGGAGATCCTGCGCTGGATCAGCCTCTGTCTCTTCAGTCTGCGCGGGGGGCTTGATGCCAGTGTCCGACGCGGGGGGCTCTGCCGACGCATCGTTTGGCGCTGCGCTCTCAGTCAGGGTCTCGGGCGCGGCCGCAATATCGGCAATCGGCGTGTCGTCACGTTCGACCTGCGCCCCTTCGGGCAGATGGGCGGCGGCCCCCTTGGCCGTTCCAAACCACGGCTCTCCCGTGAAATCGCCGGGGATCGGGATCGTCACGAAGCTGACCGGGTTAAGGCCATGGGACTGCGCGAAGGCTTCCGCCTCGGCAAGGGTTTCGCGGGCTACGACGGCCACCTGCACGGTCTGGCCACTGCCCGAAAAATCATAGACCAGTTCCGAGACCGGGTAGGGCGTGACGCCGTCCAGCGCGGCCTCGATCTGCTTGTGGCGCTGTGCAGGCGTGCTGCCGGGCGCATAGATCGCCGTGTAGAGGATCTGCGAGGCCGGGATGACCACCTTTGTCGTCATGCCATGCGGCGCAAGGCTCTGAGCCTGTCGCCGCAACGCTGCGAGATCTGCATCGAGCGTTTCAGAGTCAGGAGAGACCTCGCCCAGACGCGCCCAGCCCGCGCGCGTGCGGTGAAGCAGGCCAATGCCGTCATGCGATAAGATCAGAGCAAATTCGGGTTTCATGGCATCTCGAAAAGGAGCTGAGGCGGGGCGCGGCGCAGGTATCGCCCTCTTCACATATTCGTAAAGCAGTTTTGTAGCCCTGAAAAGCGCTCTGGCGGCTTGGACAGCAGAGGCTTGCCGATTTTTTCAAGATATGGATCGGGTCGGCCAAAACGCGCCTACAAGTTGTGGCGTTAGCCTGCCCGGTGCGCCGCGATCCCCGGCGACGGTCCGGGGGCGCGTGGCCCCCGGTCCGGTGTCATTTTTTGGCGCCCAGAGCCTGATCGAGATCGGCGATCAGATCGTCCGCATCCTCGATCCCGATCGAGAGCCGGACCACGTTGGGCGCTGCCCCCGCCGCGATCTGCTGGGACTCGGTCAGCTGCCGGTGGGTCGTCGAGGCGGAGTGGATGATGAGCGAGCGCGCATCGCCGAGATTGGCGACATGGCTGAACAGCTTGAGCTTGTTGACGAGCGTCACGCAGGCCTCATAGCCGCCCTTGACGGCCACCGTGAAGAGCCCGCCCGCACCTTTCGGGCAGACGGTTTTCATCCGGTCATGCCAGGGCGAGCTTTCGAGCCCGGCATAGGTCACATATTCGATCCGGGGATCATTTTCGAGCCACTCGGCCACCGTCTTGGCATTCGCGACATGCTTGTCCATGCGCAGGCTCAGCGTCTCGATACCGAGCAGCGTGTAATGCGCGCCTTGCGGGTTCATCGTCATGCCCAGATCGCGCAGCCCGACCGCGATGGAGTGGAAGGTGAACGCCATCGGCCCCAGCGCCTCGTGGAATTTCAGCCCGTGATAGGCGGGTTCCGGTTCGGAGAGCGAGGGGAACTTGCCGCTGGCCGACCAGTCGAACTTGCCCGAATCGACCACGCAGCCGCCTGTGACCGTGCCGTTGCCAGTCATGTATTTCGTCAGGCTGTGCACCACCAGCGTCGCGCCCAACTCGATGGGGCGGCACAGATAGGGCGTGGCCAGCGTGTTGTCGACGATCAGCGGCAAGCCCACCTTGTCGGCCAGTTTCGCGACCGCCGGGATATCGGTGATATAGCCGCCCGGATTGGAGATCGATTCGCAGAAGATCGCGCGGGTGTTGTCGTCCACAGCCGCTTCCAGCGCGTCGAGATCGTCGAAATCGACGAAGGTGCAGGACCATCCGAAACGCTTGATCGTATGCGAGAATTGCGTGATCGAACCGCCATAGAGACGTGTTGAGGCCACGATGTTGAGCCCCGGCCCCATGAGCGGGAACAGTGCCATGATCTGTGCCGCGTGACCCGAGGAGCAGCAGATACCGCCCGCAGCCCCCTCAAGCGCCGCCACGCGCTCGGCCAGTTTCATCACCGTGGGGTTGGTCAGGCGCGAATAGATGAAGCCGACCTCTTCAAGGTTGAACAGGCGGGCTGCGTGATCGGCATCCTTGAACGCATAGGAGGTGGTTTGATAAATTGGCACCTGCATGGCGCCAGTCGCAGAGTCAGGCTCCGCGCCCGCATGGATCTGTTGCGTTTCGAACTTGTAACCGGACATATTTACCTCCCGTTCGGTGATCTGTCGCGGCGCAGCCTACTGTGCGCTCAGGGCGGTACCAAACACTTTCGTGAATGCTGCGGGGCTCAGCGCAGCCAAAGCCCTTTGCGCTTGATCTGGTTGCGCAGCATCTTTTCCGTCCGCGGCAGGCCGCCCTCGTCGAAATGCGCCCGTAACTTGCGGCCTTTTCTTTGGAAAATCAGTTTCTTGGCCGGTTCATAGGTTTTGAGGACTTTCTTGATCGGATTGGGGGCGACCACGGTCTCGATCGTGTCGAGAACGGCGCTGTCCTCGCGCGCATACATCAATGGCAGCGCGCGATAATGGCACGAAACCGCGCCGTCCAGATCGTCAAGTTCCGGGCCCGGTCGCCCTCCGCCGAAGGAATGGATCACCAGCGGCAGGGCAATCTGGTCGAGCCAGGGATCGAAGCTCTGACAGGCCAGCTCATCGGGCGGATCGTCGAGGATCGCACGGGCGTAGCGCAGGAAGCGTTGGCCGAATTCCACCGGATCGGGGCCGAAGAACCAACCCGCGTTGAAATACATGTAGCGCCGCCAATATTCATCCGGCTGGCTGAGATCGAGCGTGTCCTCAAATCCCTCCAGCCCGAATTTGTCGTAAAGCGATTTCCAGATATCGCCATAGCCCGGACCATAAAGCGGCGGCTCGGGCCACGTGCCGCTGCGCCGCATCGAGGCGGAGGGACGATCAAAATCGAAGGCGACCTTCGAAAGCGGTGCCGTAAAGATCGTGTCCGTGTCGAAAAACACGAAGGGCGTGCCTGCGGGCAGGGCGGAGAGGGCTTCGATCTTGTTGCCATAGGGGTAGCTCTCGCCGAAGGCCTTGCTCTCGAAGGGCAGGATCTCGGCCCCCGCGGCTTCGAGAATCGCGCGCACCGGAGCCGAGATCCGGGTCTCGCCACTCCAGAGCGGGCCGGGTTGGGGCTCCGCCACAAACAGCCGTCCTGCAAAGTCGGGATTGGCCTGTCGAAAGCTGAGAACGAAGGGGATAGCCTCGTATTCCAGACGACCCGCCTGTGCAATACAGAAGATGTTGTAGGGTTGTGATTGCGCGCGTTTCGCCGGCATAATCGCCCCGTCTCCGATTGGTTCATCCGCAGTATAGCGGGAATGATCCGAGGCGAAAGTGGGTGAGGGACCATGTTAGGCAAGCTGTTGACGATTCTCGCGATTTCTTGCGCATCTCCGGTGATGGCGCAGAATTTCACGACCGCCGGGGAAGTGCGACCGATCCTCGATATGACGCGCGGGTCTTGGGTTGCGATCCGTGAGGCTGGTGGCAAGGATCTGGTCTATTTCACCCATCTGCTGGCGTGGCGCTGTGGACTGCGCGAGATCCGCTATGGCTTGAACGGCGCGGCCCCGAACACAGCCTTCAAGATGGAAGCCTGCCACGAGGGCTCGACGCAGCCCAATGCGCTCTCAAGCGATCAAGTCTATGTCTCGCAACCTGCAGGCTCGGTTAAAGAGGTGCGTGTGCAGCTCATTTATGACGACGGCAGCCGTGAAGAGGCCACGTTCCGCCGCGCCGACATTCTCACCCAATGATCTGGCTCACCCAATGATCTGACAAGGTCAGCTTGGCGCTCAGTCTTGCCCGTGGCCCCGCGCCGCGAGCGTCGGCATCCCAAGCGCTGCGTTTGGGGCCGGCCCGAATAAGGGCGCGCGTGGGTGCGTATCTGTTGTCAGTGCAATCGCGGTGAAGCGCTGTCGCACACGGCGGTTCGCATAGGTTCCCGACTGCGTGATCCCACTCGTCCGCGACACGAACGGTGCTAGCTCAAATTCCATTCGAGGAGGATGAGCGAATGAGTGTCGAAACTATAAATCCGCCCGCCGCAGTCGCTGCCGCCAGCGGACAATCCATCGTCAAGGTCGCGATCGCGAGCATCATCGGCTCGGTCATCGAGCAATATGATTTCCTCGTGACCGGCGTTATCGCAGCCACGATCTGGGGCGGCGTGTTCTTCAAGCTGCCCGGTCTCGCCGCCGTCGCAGCGGCCATCGGGGTCTATGGCCTCGGCATCGTGATCCGACCGATTGGCGCCTATATCTTTGGCCATATTGCCGACACTCGCGGGCGCAAGGATGCGATGGTCTACGCGCTTTTGCTGATGGGGGTCAGTTCACTGCTGATCGGCTTGCTGCCCGGATATGACACGATGGGGGTCGCGGCCCCGATCATCCTCATCCTCCTGCGCCTTGCACAAGGGATCAGCTTTGGCGCGGAGTTCGGCACCGCCTCGACCTGGGTGGTCGAGCAGGCGTCGAAATCGAAATACCGCGCGCTCTGGGGTGCTTGGGTGGGCTTTGCGATCCCCATCGGTTTGATCCTTGGCTTCGGTTCGGTGCTGATCGTCAAGGCGCTGATGTCCGAGGCCGCCTTCAGCGCCTGGGGTTGGCGGATCTTCTTCTTCCTCGGCTTCGCGGTGGCCATCGTGGGCATCTTCATCCGCAGCAAGACCGAGGACAGCACCGTCTTCGAGGAGCACCGCAACGGCTCGGGCGTGCTCCGCAACCCGGCGCGCGCGGTGTGGACCGAGATGACAGGCACGATCCTGCGCACCTCGCTTGTCAACGCGATGTTCTCGGGCGCCTTCTTCCTGTGCTTCGTGTTCGGCACAAGCTACATGAAGGCTGTAGGGTTCAAGGGCTCCACCCCCGAACTCATCGGGCTGATCGCGGCGGCCTCTATGCTCGTCTTCATGGTCATTGGCGGGTTTTTGGCGGATTACATTAACCGCAGAGTGATTCTTCTGATCTCAGCGGGGGTCTTTTTGGTCTTCGCGGTCCCCTATTTCTACCTGATCAACACCGGCGTCTTCGCCTATGCGGTGCTGGCCGAGGTCATCGGCTTCGGGTTCGTCTTCGGCTTTGGCTACGGTGCGATCCCGGCGTTCTACACCGAGAACTTCCCCACTCGCTATCGCGCCTCAGGGGCCAGCGCGGGCTATCAGATCAGTCAGGTCTACGGTGGCGGGCTGATCCCGATTTTGGCCGGCCAATTGCTCAGCCATTTCGGCATCCATGAGGCTTATCTCTATATCGGCGCGCTGGTGATGCTCTATGCGGTTGCCGCGATCATCGCGATCTTGAAGACGCCCGAGACCCGGGGCAAGGCGCTGGACTAGAGGACTGGCCCAAACAGGCCAAGGGCCCAAGGCACCTTCGCGCGGTCTGTCTGCCCGATGGCTGCTCGTCCTTCGGGATTGTTCCGAACGGCTCGGCCCCGGCGCTTCACCGCGTCGGGGCTTTTCGTCTTGGTGGTTGAATATGATCGGGGAGCCAACCGAAGACTACGGGCGAAATCTTGGAACGTTTTGTCACTGCTTGCCGCTTTCGGGCTTGGGGCAATCATGACCGGGCTTGTTCAAGCGTGGCTGTCCACAAGATCGAGCCGGGATCAAAGCATCGTTGAAAGTCTCCCGGCAGACAGAGCGCACGAAAGCATATGAAGCGTTGAAATCGGTGTTGCGGGCCAGCTTGGGCCTTGCGACGTCGTGATTGCCGTTAGATTTCGTAGGGAGACGAACACCGCAGGCCATCACGCGAAACCGATCGATCGCTCAACGCCTAAATGAGACATGTGCGGACCACATGCTCATTACAACACAACCAAATTGGGGAATTTGGTGGGTGACCCTGGAATCGAACCAGGCGTGGGTCGCCCCGGCGGAGTTACAGTCCGCTGCCGCACCTTGCAGCACGTCACCCGACGCTGGGCGGGAGATACAAAAGGGGGGGCGGGGCGTCAAGAGCGAGTTTGACGAAAAAACGTCTCATGCGATGCTGGGCGGGTCGCGGGGCTTGCCAAGCGCGCAGTGAGCCGCCATTGCAGGGTCAAAGGAGCATTGCCATGAAAAAACCGACCTGGGTGATCGAAAAAGAACGCGCGCGCCGTGCGGCGGCCTCGGAAACGGTGTGGCTTTTCGGGCTGCATGCGGTGCGCGATGCGCTGCACAATCCGATGCGTGAGCGGCTGCGGCTGGTCTGCGGCAAGAACGCGGCCGACAAGCTGGCCGATGCGATTTCCAGTTCGGGCATGGAGCCCGAGATCGTCGATGTCCGCAAATTCGACACACATGTGCCGATTGCGGCTGAGTCGGTGCATCAGGGGGCCGCGCTCGAGGTCAAGCCGCTCGACTGGGGCGCGCTCAAGGATGTGTGCTACAATGCCAAGGTGGTGGTGCTGCTGGATCGGGTCACCGATCCCCATAACGTGGGCGCTGTTCTGCGCTCTGCCGAAGTGTTCGGGGCGGCAGCCGTGGTCGCGCCGCATCGCCATTCCGCGCCCGAGACTGGTGCCTTGGCCAAGACGGCCAGCGGCGCGCTCGAACGCCAGCCCTATTTCCGCGTGAAGAACCTGTCTGACACGATGGAAGAGCTGCGCGGCATGGGCTTCCGACTGCTCGGCCTTGCGGGCGATGCCAAGATGACGTTGGCCGATGGTCTGGCAGAGGCCGGGCCGGATCCCGTCGCGTTGGTGCTGGGCGCCGAAGGTCCCGGGATGCGTGAAAAGACCCAAGAGACCTGTGATCGGCTGGTGCGAATCCCCTTCCACGGCGCATTCGGCTCGCTCAATGTCTCCAATGCCGCTGCCGTGAGTCTCTATGCCGCCGCAAGCCGGTTTTGATCACAAAACCGAGAGCATGAGGGCATAGGCCTTTAACGGGACATTTGTGTCACTATCTGAAGTACAGAGGCGCGGGTCTGGAACCTCCGCGCTTCAAGTTCACTGTCCCTCGTTCCACCACTTCAGCGCCCAACCAGATTTCTGGTCTGGGCGCTTTTTTCTGCCGGAGGCTTGAATGCAAGACGTTGATATCCGTGACATTCTGACCCGCACCCGCGTGATCGCCGTGGTCGGGATTTCGCATAAGCCAGAGCGGCCCTCCTATCAGATCGCGCGCTTCTTGCAAGAGAAGGGCTACAAGATCGTGCCGGTCAATCCAGGGCTTGCTGGACAAGAGCTTCTGGGCGAGATCGTCTATCCTGATCTTGCTGCGATCCCGAAAGATGCGGGCGTCGATATGGTTGATATCTTTCGCAAATCAGAAGCCGTGCCGGAGATCGTCGAGTCGGTGCTGCGCGATTTGCCCTCCGCCAAGACGATCTGGATGCAGATCGGGGTCATTCATGATAGCGCAGCACAGGTTGCGCGCTCAGCCGGGCTGGATGTCGTCATGAATCGCTGCCCCAAGGTTGAGTTTCCGCGGGTGATGGCAGGGGCTTAACGCCCTCTGGGTTTGGCGCGCAGGGTCGGATCGGCCTCGCGCGGATCTTCGGGCCAAGGGTGTTTCGGGTAGCGCCCGCGCATATCCTTGCGCACATCCGCATAAGATCCATTCCAGAACCCCGGCAGGTCCATCGTCACCTGAATCGGCTTGTGGCCGGGCGACAGGAGCGTGATTCGCAGCGGGAGGTGTTTCGGCCCCACCGTGGGATGGCGCGTGACGCCGAACATTTCCTGCAAGCGGATCTCGATGCCCGGTGCCTCACCTGCGTAATCAATCGGCACGCGGCGGCCCAAGGGGGTCTCGAAATGCCCCGGAGCCAGCCGATCAATCTGTTGCATCTGCTCCCAGTCGAGGCTGGCGCGCAGGGCCTCGGTCACATCCAGCTTGCGCAGATCCGCCTCGGTGCGTTTGCCCCTGAGATAGGGCAGGAGCCAATTTTCGCCGCGTGCGAGCAGGGCGGCATCGGTGAAATCGGGCAGATCGGCGCCCTGATCGCGCAGCAGTTCCACCCGCGCCTGCAGGCGTCGTGCGGCGGCGGTCATCGGCAGGCCGATCTGGCGCAGCCCGTCAAGCGCACCAAGGGCTACGGCCTCGCGCGGCGCGTCTTTCCAGACCCGGTCGTCGAGCACGAGCGCGCCCAGGCGTTCCTGCTTGCGCGCAATGACCCGGCCTTCGCGCCGCGACCATTCGCAGACATCGTGCCACGCGATCCTATCGGCAAAGAGCGCACGGACCTGCGCCTCCGAGATCGCAGCGCCCTGCCGCACCGGCGCCTCGCGGGGATCGCCGTCAAGATCGGTGGCCACGATCAGACGCTCGCGGCCCAGCGGGTCGCCGTCGCTCACAAACGCTCCTTTGCCCCCGGAGAGCACGTAGCGCGGCGCATCGCCCTTGCGCCGCAGCCCAATCCGGTCGGGATAGGCGAGGGCGGCCTGTGCTTCGGGGGGCAGCGCCGTGCCCGAGGGCTCGATCAGCCGCGCGAGGCGCTTGGCCTCCTGCCGGATCCGCTCGACCGTGCCGCGATGGGCCTCGGGTCCGGGGGCCCGGATCGCGGCCAGCCGCAGCGACAGATCCGCAGGCGCGCCGCGCAACGGGTCACGCTCGGCCAGCAAGGCTGCAAGCGTCGCGGCCTCTGGCCCGGCCTGCACCAGCATATGGCCCAGACGCGGATGCAGCGGGAGCCGCGACAGCTGTCGCCCATGGGCGGTGATCTGCGTGCCCTCCAGCGCCCCCAGATCGGCCAGCAAGGCGCGGGCTTCGGCCAGCGAGGGGGCAGGCGGCGGCGTGAGAAAGGCAAGGTCGGAGCCGTCGCTGCCCCAAAGCGCCAGCTCAAGCGCGAGGCCGGTCAGATCGGCCACTTCGATCTCGGCGGGTGGGAAGGCGGGCAGCGCGCCCTCGGCGCCTTTTGTCCAGAGTCGGTAGCAGATCCCCTCGGCCACCCGCCCGGCCCGCCCGCGGCGCTGCTCGGCCTCGGCGCGGCTGACTGGCTCGGTCACAAGCCGCGCCATCCCGGAGCCGGGATCGAATCGCGCGCGGCGCGCGCGCCCGCCGTCGATCACGACGCGAATATCCTCGATCGTCAGCGAAGTTTCGGCAATCGAGGTGGCCAGCACCAGTTTGCGCCCCTGCGCGCAGGGCGCGATGGCGGCGCGTTGGGCCGCAAAGTCCATCGCGCCGAACAGCGGGCGAATAGCGATATCGGCGGGCAGTCGGCCCTTGAGGAGCGCCTCGACGCGACGGATTTCCCCCTCGCCGGGCAGGAAGGCCAGAAGCGAGCCTCCAGCCTCTGTGGCTGCCTGTGCGATCAGCCCCGCCATCGCGCCCTCATAGCGCATCGTCTTGTCGGTGGGGCGGTCCAGCCAGCGGGTCTCAACGGGGAAGGCGCGGCCCTCAGAGACCACCACCGGCGCGCCTTCCAGCAGCTCGGCCACCGGACCCGCATCGAGCGTGGCCGACATCACCACCAGCGCCAGATCGGGGCGTAAGGCGCCGCGCACCTCCCAGATCAGCGCAAGCCCCAGATCGGCATTGAGCGAGCGTTCATGAAACTCGTCGAAGATCACGCAGCCGATCCCAGCAAGCTCCGGGTCCGATTGCAGCATCCGGGTCAAGATGCCCTCCGTGACCACTTCGATTCGGGTGTCACGAGAGGTCTTTGTCTCGCCGCGAATCCGGTAGCCGACGGTAGCGCCCACGGGCTCGCCAAGGGTTTGGGCCATGCGTTCGGCGGCGGCGCGCGCGGCCAGACGCCGGGGCTCCAGCATCACGATCCGGCCCGTGATCTGATCCAGCAGCGCCAGCGGCACCCGTGTGGTCTTGCCTGCGCCGGGCGGGGCCATCAGGACCGCGCGCCCATGCGCGTTCACGGCCGCCGTCAGCTCGGGCAGCACCGCATCAATGGGCAAGGGGGCGTTGGTCGTGGTCACGCCCCCTTATTGCCGTTTCAGACTGCCTTTTCCATAGATCGTATCGGTCTCGATCCGGTCGACCTGCAAGCGGCCCGGACCGCTCGGCTCGTAATAGAGCGTGAAGGGAAAGCGGCTTTTCTCGGCCATATCGGATTTCGAGAACCCGGCCAATCGGCGATACTCGCCCGAACACACGACGCCCTTGCCATCGGGGCGCGGGTCGAACAGCCGCACCTGAGAGCGCTTGGCGCCGTCATACATCTTGACATCGAGCTTGCAGGCATCCGCCGTATCGACATTGCGCAGCACGGCGTAAAGCGCAGTCAGCGGGTCGAGCGTCCCGGTTTGCTTGGCCGGATCGACGTCGCGGTCGCTTGGTGCGCGCGGCGGATTGCGGCTGACGGCAACTGGGGTGCCGTTCTTGTAGACGATCTCATGGGTCGCCTTGCTGTTCGGTGTGTCGGACTTCTCCGAAAAGCGCATCGGTGTGAAGGTGCCGTTGGCGTAATGGCCCGAGACCGTGGCGTCATAGCGGATCTTGCGAAACAGCCCGACGAGACCCGCGGTCTTGAGAACGCCATTCGCGCCATAGCCATCGCCCACGATTTTTCCGTTGATCGCCAATTCGCCAGCACGAATGCCCTTGAGCACGACGTCAAACACGATCTGGTCGGATTGATCGGCGCGCGCAGGCACGATAGGCGTCAGGCTCAGCGCGGCAATGAGCGGCACGCTCAACGCGGCACGGCGTGTGGAAAATGAAAACAGCTTCATGACAGTCCTCGTCGAGGCTGGGAGGGGTTAACACTGGACATAGTCCGCGCGCGCCGTGCAAGTAACCGCGATGACTTCACCTTTCTTGTCAAACCTGACACGATCATGAAAATCAGCGAAAGCCCGCCGATGTCCGCACTGACTGCCGCCGATCTTGCCCCCCGCATCCTAGAGGGGGACCGCCGTGCCCTTGCACGCGCCATCACGCTTGTGGAATCGGGCAGGGCCGATCACCGGGCGCAGGCCGCAGAACTGCTCGACACTCTCGCCGGGGTGGGGCGCCAAGCCCTCCGGATCGGTCTGTCGGGCACGCCGGGTGTCGGGAAATCGACCTTTATCGAGGCATTCGGACTGCGTCTCACGGGGCAGGGGCTGAGAGTGGCGGTGCTCGCGGTCGATCCGTCCTCGGCGCGCTCGGGGGGCTCGATTCTGGGCGATAAGACCCGAATGGAGCAGCTGTCGCGCGACCCCAACGCCTTCATCCGACCTTCTCCCAGCCAGACTCATCTGGGCGGCGTTGCGCGCCGCACCCGCGAGGCGGTGTCGCTTTGCGAGGCGGCGCAATTCGATGTCGTCTTGATCGAAACGGTGGGCGTCGGACAATCCGAGACGCTGGTGGCAGAGATGGTCGATCTGTTCGTGCTGCTGATGGCACCGGGCGGCGGGGATGAGCTGCAAGGGGTCAAGCGTGGCATCATGGAGATGGCCGACATCATCCTTGTGAACAAGGCGGATGGCGATCTCAAACCCGCCGCGATGCGTACCGTGGCCGATTACGCGGGCGCGCTGCATCTGTTGCGCAAGCGTCCTCAAGACCCGGAGGGCTTTCCCAAAGCGCTCCCGGTCTCTGCGCTCTCGCAGGATGGGCTGGATAAGGCGTGGGAGGAGATGACTGCGCTGGCCGATTGGCGGCGCGCGCAGGGGCATTTCGAGACGCGCCGCGCCGAGCAAGCGCGCCACTGGTTCGAGGCCGAGGTTCGCGAGGGGCTGTTGGCCCGTCTGCGCGAAGACCCGCAGATTCGCGCCCAGATGCAAGCACTGGGCACGGCGGTGGCCGAAGGGGACAGCGCGCCCGCCGCTGCCGCAGCGCGCATGCTGGCCCTGTTGCGCGACTAGGCGCTTACATATTGCTCTCGGTCTTGTTGAGCTGGTGCTCGCCGTGGCTCATTGTGCCGTGCTCGATCTCGCCATGATCCATCTCCCCATGATCCATATCGATATGATCCATATCGCTGTGCTCCATCTCGCTATGCGAGAGGGGATCGGCGGCATCGTTCATCAGCATGCCCTGACCGCGCTTGAGATCGACCGGGATCTCGATGGTCATGTCTCCGGCCTTCTCGAAATGTAGCGTCACCCGTACCAGCTCGCCCTGCGTTAGGCCGTGGGTGAGTCCCATGAACATGACATGATCGCCGCCTCGCGAGAGCATATGCGTGCCATGGGCCGGGATCGGGAAGCCTTCCTTCACCTCGGCCATCTGCATCTTGCCATTGCCCAGATCGTTATGGGTGTGCAGCTCAACCCGTGCGGCAATATCCGAGCTGGCCGAGACAAGGCGGTCATCACGGTCGGTGACGTTCTTGATCTCCATGAAGGCGGCCCCGGATTTCGACATCGGCGTGGAGACCCGCGCATAGGGATCAATCACTTCGATCTGTTGGGCAAAGGCGGGGATGGCAGCACAAGCGCTCAGTGCTGCGGCAAGCAAGATCTTTCGCATCAGTTAAGTCTCCTCCGAAATCGACGATCCGTCGCGAAAATTCACGGCGACGTGATGAGGCTAGGCCGTCATGTCGCGTGATTCCCTGTGGTGAATAGTCGCGGCTGGGGCCGATGATGCCAAGGGAACACATGGAAAAACCCCGCGCCAAGGGCACGGGGTTCCAAACTCATACGCTTGCGAAAGCTCAGGCGGGTGCTTGAGCCTTGGCAATGGCTTTCTTGATCTTCAGCGCTTTGTCCGACAGCTCGGCATCCTTGGCTTTGCCAAGGTAGGCGTCGAGGCCGCCACGGTGGTCGACCGAGCGCAGCCCGGCTGCGGAGACGCGCAGCTTGTAGCTTTGGCCCAGAACGTCCGAGATCAGGGTGACATCATTGAGGTTCGGCAGGAAGCGACGACGCGATTTGTTGTTCGCGTGGCTCACTTTGTTGCCCGTGATCGGGCCCTTGCCGGTCAGTTCGCAAACGCGCGACATGGCATTCTTCCTTTGTTTCTTACCCGGCCAACGCTTACGAATCGCGCTCAGGCCCCAACATAGAAAGGCGCCGCGTCAGGCAGCGCCCAGAAATCTGTTGGCGGGGGATACGTCCAAAGCAGCCTCGCGTCAAGCGGGCAGGCGCGGTTTTTGCCCGGATTTCCCGCCCTGCATTGAAGTTTTTGGTGCAAGGAGCTGCGCAAAGCGGCGTTGACCTTCGGGAGTGAACCTCACCACGCGGCTATCGCCGCATTGCCGGGCCCATCTTTTGGTGGCGATCGCTTCCCAAAGGGCGCGGCCAAGCGCGCCGCCCAGATGGCTGCGGCGCTCCGACCAATCGAGGCAGGAGCGGCAGATCGGGGGTCTTTTGAACGTCTTGGCCGAAAGATCAATGCCGAGCGTCTGGACAAAGGCGCGCCCGGTTTCGGTCAGCTCCGGACCGTCATGCCCGGGGCAGAGCGCGCCGCGCGCGATCAGACCGTCATAAAGCGCAACGCCCGCCCGTCCGGCAAGGTGATTGTAGCACAGCCGCGCCTCGCGCAGATCCGCGTCGCGCGGCCCAAGCCGGGGCAGGGTCACCGTCGAGAATCGCATCAGCGATTCGAGCAGTTCGACCGCCGCGCTTCCAGAGATCTCGAAATAGCGATGCCGCCCCTGCTGGCGCATGGCGACCAGCCCGCCCGCGCTCAGCCGCGCCAGATGGGAGGAGGCCGTTGAAGGGGCGATTCCCGCGATCCCGGCCAGCTCGCCCGCGCTCAGCGCGCGCCCGGCCATCAGGGCGTTGAGCATCAGCGCCCGCGCCGGATCGGCGATCAGGGCGGCAATGCTGGCGATGTCGGGTCCGTTGGTCATGAGGTGAGCCTAAGCTTGGGCTGCGCGCAGATGTTTCGAGCGTCATCGAAACGAGAGCCCCGGTCAATGCGGCAGGTTGCCGGGAGACGCAGCTCTCACAGATGAAGGACGTTCGCGATGACCCAAGCACTCTGGCTCTTTTTGCAGCCCCGCCGCGCCACCCTTGGCCTGACGCGCCGATTGCGCCTGATGCGTGAGCTGCGCCGCAGCCGCCGCGCCCTGTCGCGTCTCAGCCGTGACGGGCTTGAAGATATCGGGCTGAGCGCGCAGGAGGCGTGCCGCGAAGCGGAGCGCCCCTATTGGGATGCGCCCTCCTATTGGCGGCAGTGAGGGGCGCTCAGCCCGAGATTTGCGCCACCCATTCGGGCACGATCTTGGTCGCGGGGCCGTGGCGGGCCTCGGTGAACATTCGCGTGCCCGCCGATGGCTCAAGGTTCAGCTCCAGCGTTTCGATCCCGGCGGCGCGCGCTTCTTGCACGAAGCCCGCCGCCGGGTAGACATTGCCCGAGGTTCCGATCGAGACAAACAGATCCGCCGCCTCAAGGCCGCGCACGATCTCTTCCATCCGGTAGGGCATCTCGCCGAACCAGACGATATCGGGGCGGCTCGCCTGCGCGCCGCATTCGGGGCAGGCATCCGTGCGCGCCATCGTCTGAGGCGCAGGCCAGCGATGCCCGCAGGCATGGCACAGCGCGCCAAAGAGCGAGCCGTGCATATGAACGACACGTGTCGATCCCGCGCGCTCATGCAGATCATCGACATTCTGGGTGATGATCAGCACCTCATGGGTGGAGTCGGCCTCAAGTGCAGCCAAGGCGCTATGGGCGGCGTTGGGCTGCGCGGCCCGTGCGGCGGCCCGGCGAGCGTTGTAGAATTGGTGAACCAGATCGGGGTCGCTCTCAAAGCCCTCGGGCGTTGCGACATCCTCGATCCTGTGGTCTTCCCAGAGCCCGTCCGAGGCGCGAAAGGTCCGAATGCCGCTCTCGACTGAAATCCCGGCGCCCGTCAATATCACGATCTTGGCCATCTCCGCTCCTTTCGCTACAACAACCCCATGCGTATCTTGTTTCTCTGTCTTGGCAACATCTGCCGCTCGCCCGCCGCAGAGGCGATCACCCGTGAAAAAGCGCGCGTGGCCGGTCTCGATATCGAGTTCGACAGCGCCGGAACGGGCGATTGGCATGCCGGAGAGCCGCCCTATGGGCCGATGATCAAGGCCGCCCAAGCGCGCGGCTATGATCTGAGCACGCTGCGCGCGCGTCAGCTCAATGAGGCCGATTTCGCAAAAGCTGATTTCATTCTGGCGATGGATGAGAATAATTTGCGCGATGCGCTGGACCGCTCACCGAAAGGCGCGCGGGCCGAGGTGCGGATGTTTCTCGATGCGCGCCGGGGCGGTGGCGATGTGTCCGACCCCTATTTCACGCGTGATTTCGATGCGGCCCTCGATCAGATCGAAGCGGGGGCCGAGGCGCTTGTGGCCGATCTGCTGGCCGACCGGGAGGCCTGAAGCCGCCGGTCGACTCTGCAACGGGCGCTAGGGTTATTGCTGGCAGAAGCCTTCCGCCGCGGAGGCGAATTTCTTGTAGCGATCCCAGAAGTCGTTATCCGACTGGCTGTCCGACATCCGCACATCCTGCGCGCGGTCGGGATCGTGGAAGAAGTTGGCCGCGCGGCGCTGGTCGCGGTTGCTGAGCGTCATGTCAGCGACCTGCTGGATGCAGCTGCACATGCTCGCATTCGTCGTGCGACCGGCTTTCATGCAGGCGTTGTCGATCGGCCCTGCGGCCGCCATGGAGACAAAGCCCATCGCTGCGCCAAATGCACACAATCCGAGTGTCGTCTTGAAAGTCATGTCACTGCCCTTTTTTCGACCGGCTGTTCTCGCCAGTTCGTTGCCTCAATGCGCAAAATGCTAACGCAAATTTAATGTTGGGGCAATGTAGGCAGGGCAAATGAGCGAGTCACACGGGCGCGAGGGAACCTGTTTTCCACAAGTGGCTGTTCCCTCTCACAGCGCCGCAATATGTGGGGAACACATTGCGGTGACGGGGCCTGCGCAATCTTACTCGGTGGGAGTGGCGGGGTAACCTGCGGCCTTCAGAGCGCTCAGAACGGTGGCCTCGGGCAGGCCGCTCACCTCGATCTCAAGGTCTTCAAGATAGACATCGGCCTTGCCGCCGACCTCTTCGATGGCAGATTCGATGGCCGCTTTGCAATGCGCGCAGGTCATGTTTGGGACGGAGTAGATCATTGCTGGAGCCTCCTGGATGTGATGCGTCAGATCTGGGCTGCGGCAGGTCTCAGGTCAAGCCTTTGCGCGCCCGTGCGCCGCAAGGCCGCGCGCGCCTCTCACTTTTCGACGCGCCAAGTCAGCGGATGCGCTCAATCCCTCTTCCCGGCCCAGATGTTCCAATGTATACGCGCGCCATGACCGATATTCAGCGCATCCGCAACTTCTCCATCGTGGCTCATATCGACCACGGCAAATCCACCCTCGCCGACCGGCTGATCCAGCTGACCGGGACGGTGGCCGAACGGGATATGAAAGCCCAGATGCTCGACGCGATGGATATCGAGCGCGAGCGCGGGATCACCATCAAGGCGAATTCCGTGCGCATCGATTATCCGGCGCAGGACGGGCACACCTATGTGCTCAACCTCATCGACACGCCCGGCCACGTGGACTTCGCCTATGAAGTCTCGCGCTCGATGCAGGCGGTCGAGGGCTCCCTTTTGGTTGTCGATGCCAGCCAAGGTGTCGAGGCCCAGACGCTCGCCAATGTCTATCAGGCGATTGATGCCGATCATGAGATCGTGCCCGTGCTTAACAAGATCGACCTGCCCGCGGCCGAGCCCGAGCGCGTCAAAGAGCAGATCGAGGATGTGATCGGGATCGACGCGTCGGAGTCCGTGATGATCTCGGCCAAAACCGGCCTTGGCATTCCCGATGTGCTTGAGGCGATCGTGCAACGTCTGCCCGCGCCGGTGGGCGACCGTGATAAGCCGCTCAAGGCGATGCTGGTTGATAGCTGGTATGACAGCTATCTCGGCGTCGTCGTTCTGATCCGCGTCATGGATGGCGTGATCAAGAAGGGCGACCAGATCAAGATGATGAAGTCGGCGGCGACCTATAAGCTCGACCGCCTGGCCGTGCTCAAGCCGCAGATGGTCGATATCCCGGAACTGGGTCCGGGTGAGATCGGGGTTTTCACCGCCTCGATCAAACAGGTGCGCGACACCAAGGTCGGCGACACGATCACCCATGAGAAAAAGCCCTGCGCGGCGGCCCTGCCGGGCTTCAAACCCTCGATCCCGGTGGTGTTCTGTGGCCTCTTTCCGGTCGATGCCAATGATTTCGAAGCGCTGCGCGACGCCATCGAGAAGCTGCAACTCAATGATGCAAGCTTCAGCTCGGAGATGGAAACTTCGGCCGCGCTTGGTTTTGGCTTTCGCTGCGGCTTCCTTGGGCTTTTGCACCTTGAGGTGATCCGCGACCGGTTGGAGCGCGAATACGATCTGGACCTGATCACGACCGCGCCCTCGGTGGTGTTCAAGCTGCACATGAAAGACGGCGAGGTGCTCGATCTGCACAACCCCGCCGATATGCCCGATCTGACTTATGTCGATCACATCGAGGAGCCGCGCATCAAGGCCACGATCCTCGTGCCCGACGAATATCTGGGCGATGTGCTCAAGCTGTGCCAGGACCGCCGCGGCATCCAGATGGATCTGACCTATGCGGGCTCGCGCGCGATGGTGGTCTATGACCTGCCGCTGGCCGAGGTGGTGTTCGACTTCTACGATCGCCTGAAATCCGTGACCAAGGGCTATGCCAGCTTCGACTACCAGATCACCGGCTATCGCGAAGATTTCCTCGTGAAGATGTCGATCCTCGTGAATGACGAGCCGGTGGATGCGCTCTCGATCATGGTCCACCGCGACCGCGCCGACAGCCGGGGCCGCGCGATGTGCGAAAAGCTCAAGGATCTGATCCCGCGCCACATGTTCAAGATCCCGATCCAAGCCGCCATCGGTGGCCGCGTCATCGCCCGTGAGACCCTCTCCGCGATGCGCAAGGACGTGACCGCGAAATGCTATGGCGGCGATGCGACCCGGAAGAAGAAGCTTCTGGAGAAGCAAAAGGCCGGTAAGAAGAAGATGCGGCAATTCGGCAAGGTCGAGATCCCGCAATCCGCCTTTATCGCTGCGCTCAAGATGGATGAGTGATACACGACCCCGCCACTGGCGGGGTCAGTTCTGTCTAAAGATAGAGCGTTGAGGGGCGAACGCCTGATCACATGTAGGGCGGCGATAAGGCGCTCGGTCGGCTGTGAGAAATGCATCTCTGTCGCATTTTCCCGGAACAGCCGCGCCTCGCACCTCGTTTTTACTCCAAACACCACAAGGAGTAAGACATGACCGATCAAGCCAAAATTGAAACTGACTTTTGGGACGCGCTGGACTCCGACCGTACTGTGATGCTGTCGCGCGACGGGCAGGGCGCTGCCTCGCCGCGCCCTATGACAGCGATTGTCGAAGAAAAGCCCGGGCCTATCTGGTTCTTTACTGCGCGCGACAGTGAATTGCTCGATGGGATGCGCGATGGCGACGCCGCGCTTTTCACCTTTGCCGATAAGGGCCACACGGTCTTTGCGACCGTGTCCGGGGCGCTGACGGAGGCTGATGATCGCGCGGTGATTGACCGCCTTTGGAACCCCTTTATCGCCGCTTGGTATGACGGCAAGGACGATCCGAAACTGGCCCTTCTGCGCTTCGACCCGAAAGAGGCGGAAATCTGGGACTCTGGCAATTCGCTGGTCGCGGGGCTGAAAATCCTGCTGTCGAGCGACCCGGCCGAGAGCATGAGCGGCCGCGTTGCACATGCACGCTACTAGGTTCTGCGCAAGATAGCAGGAAGGGGCTGCGGTTTTGCCGCAGCCCTTTTGCGTTGCCTAAAGGGCGGAAGCGGTTACAAAGCCTGTGAATCAACCCAAAGGACCGCCCATGACCTGCCCGCTTTGCGCCGCCGAGGCTCCGTTGCAAGATTTCGCCGTGACTGGCGGCCCGGAGGGCGCAAGCGCTGCGATCTGCGCCACCTGTGTCGAGCAGATCGAGGGCACGCCGGTGCCTTCCCATTGGCGCGGCTTGGCGGGCGCGATGTGGTCCGAGGAACCGGCGGTGCAGGTCTTGGCAGCGCGGATGCTCGGGCGCATCGACGAGGCATGGGCCAATGACCTCGCCGACCAGCTCTATCTCGATGACGAGATGCGCGCTTGGGTCGAGAACGTCGAGACCACGCTCGAGCACCGCGATTCCAACGGGGCATTGCTCGCGCGTGGCGACACGGTGGTGCTGATCAAGGATCTGCCGGTCAAAGGCGCGGGCTTTACCGCCAAACGCGGCACGGCGGTGCGCGGGATTTCCCTCTCGCCGGACAATGCGGGTCATATCGAGGGCCGGGTCGAAGGCCAGCGCATCGTGATCCTGACGGAATTCGTGAAAAAGAAATAGGCATCCCTGCGCCGGGCGAGAGGACAAAATTGAAAACGCGCGACCCGCTATGAACGGATCGCGCGCTGTGCTTTGACCTCTCTTCAGTGCTTGGGACACCACATCGAGAGTTTTACAAAGCGTCCGAAGCGACAGTGTGCAGACTGGGAGCGCTTCGGTATGTAGGAAGTCACTGGTTCGTTTAGGGGGCGAAGTGTCAGTGTCCTTCCCGCATGGCTAATGTCTGATATTCCCTGAGGATCATACGCGCCGACTGGCCGTAGCTTTGCCACCCAAAGCTGCCGAGATCGGGAAAGAGGTCCAGAACCTCTGACTTCGCGTCCTCCGCAAGGGCACCCAAGGCGATGTCGCCGGGATGAAAGCTTTCAGTCAGGCAGTTGTCGCTCGTCAGAATCTGGTGCTGATCAAAGAGCAGGTGGAAATACTCGACCTCCTCGCAGGGCATCAGACGAATTGTCGTGTCGTTGATCAAATGCTTGGCGGCGGCGAGCACCTCATCCTCTCCAAAGAGCAGGCTTGCCCGCCAGTCGCTCAGCAAGATCCGGTGCTGCTGTGAGACCATCAAATCACGCGAATTACCAAGCGTGCCGGAAGCGATGCGCACCGGGGCGAAGTTGCCTTTCCCTTGCACGCGGCGCCGCCCGATCCAGCGGATGGGGCGCGGGCCGTCGTCTTGGGTGATGACCATATCACCAACCTCAAGCTCTTCGACGGGGACCGGTCCGAAGACCGTATCGATCAACGTGCCGCGCGTGAAGCAAACCGGCAGATCGAAGGAGTTGCCTTGGTCGATGTCGAAGGTCAGCAGCGCGTTGTCTTCGACATATTGGGTCAGGTCCGTCACGCCAAGGATGTTGAGTACGGTGGTCAGCCCGAGCGACTGGAAGAGCGCGTTGTTCTCGATCTGTGAGACCAGACCGTCGAGCAGCGAGGCTTGGTCGCCATTGGGGTAGTTCACATAGGTCGAGCCACCGGCTTGCCAGGCGACGACGTCGACCGGGCTGGACAGGCCCACATTGATCGAGCCGAGAATACCGAGATCAAGCGAGACGCCAGAGGTCGCGGTTCCCTCGCCGAGATAGGTCGCGTTGTCACCGTTCCAGGTCGCGGCCTCGCCGAAATCCCAATCTTTTTCGTTATCTGTGTCATCCACGGTCAGTTCGCCCGAGGATTGTGGGGTAAATGAGCTGAGCAGCAAAGTTCCTGTCAGGTCAATCAGTGAACCATTATAGGCGAATGTGTCGTCCAGCGAGCGTGAAAGTTCAGCCATTTTCACTATTTCCCAATTGGTTACGATCTAAAAAACGCCTGCATGGTCCGCTTGATACGGTGATTTTCTGCTTACTTTGACTCTTGCTGCTTCGTTGAAGGTTCCAGTGCCGCAAGTCAAGATTGCAACCTTTGCGTGTGATTCGTAAGCGTTAATGTGAGGTTTACGTAGGGGAGTCTTGCAAGTATCTGAAATCGATGATTTCTTTTTTGAGCAAAGATTTTCGCTTTTTGCGGATTGGTGGGGTGAGCGTGAATAATTGCTGAGTTTCGCCGGAATTGTTTCCATATTGGCGATTTACGTAAGGCTTTCAGGTGTTTTCACGCGGGCAGGAGGGCTAAAATCAAGGCCAAGGATTTCTGCACCAAGCGAGAAAGCCCGGAGAACCCCGTGCGGTCTCTTGCAGATTGCAATCATGAACGTTCGTTCACGGCTCCGGCGTCACGAGTGAGTAAGACGCAAAACGGCCCCGGGATGGAGATCCCGAGGCCGCTCGTTTCAGAGAGGCGATTGGCGAACGCTCGACAGGTTCGCGTCTCTCGCGCCGGTAGGGGAGTTAGCGCGCCGAGCGTGCCTCGCCCGCGATCGTGTTGCCAGCAACCGAGAGGTCTTGGCCTGCGCCTTGGACCGTGTTGCAGGCGGCAAGGCCCAGAAGCGCCATCATCATTACGGCAGACAGTTTGATCGATTTTGTCATTTCACACTCCATTGAGACTCTCGCAGGCCAAACGCCTGAAATTTTTTCCGGTTCCCAAGGAACCAACAGCATCTGCGCGCGTTTGCCAAGTGAGATTCGACAGAGCCACAGTAACTTCCGAGTATAGCGCAGAAAATCGCTTATTCCCGAGCAGTCACGGCGCGCCTGATCTTGACGACATCTCCGAACGTTCTGGCGGTACCGCCAGTCTCATCTGCCAGAACGATTGCGCGATCCCCTTCGTGTCCCTCAGGGGATCGCGCAAAATTTTTGAACGGGTTAATTGCGCGTTAACCTTCCTCTGAAAGGCTCCGGGTGTCTCTCCCGGAGCTTTTTCATGTCGAGATGTTTGATCTTGTGTGTGCTGTCTCTTGGCCTATGGGGCTGCGGGGCCTCTCCTGCGCCTCAGTTTTTCGGGGCGGCGCGCTATGACATCACCCTTGAGGGTATCGCGTTCACCGTCTTTGTGTCGGCAGATCGGGCAGAGGTGATCCGGCGCGGATATCTGCGCCGGGAAGAGCGTGACCGGGTCCCGCCCTTGATGGAGCGCGCGGCAGAGCAGGCGTCGGGGTGTAAGGTCGCGGGGCCCTTGGGCGGTTGGGCGCGCTCGCCATCGCTGCCGGGCGACACCGGCGAGGGGCGCTACCAGCTTGACTGCGGATAGGGCGCGCCTCTCTCGAGGGCCCTCCTATTCGAGAAACGCGTCGACGATCGTCTCAACTTCGCGCGGGCGCTCGGCATGGAGCCAGTGGCCCGCATCCTTCAATTCCTTGAACATGGCCTTTGGGAAAAGCGTGCGGATCGTCTCGTGATCCTGATCCGTGACGAAATCCGAATTGGCCCCGGTCAGGAAAAGCGTCTTCCCGTCAAAGTGAGCGTCCGATGCCGTCTCGGGCCAGCCGATGATCTGGGGCATGTTCGCGGCCAGCGCGTCGAGATTGAACTTCCAATGCGCAGGACCGTCACGCAGGCTTAGAGATTGCAGCAAGAAAGCCCGTGTGCCCGGGTCTTGCACCTGTTCCCCGAGAGCGTCATCGGCCTGCCCACGGGTCTCAAGCGCCGCAAGATCAAGCGCCTGCATCGCCTCGATCAGGGCCAGATGGCCATCCCCGTGCGCATAGGCCCGAGGCGCCATGTCGGCCACGATCAGGCGCCGCAAATGGTCTGGGTGGGTGAATGCCAGCATCATCGCCGCCTTCCCGCCCATCGAATGGCCCAGAACGTCGGCTTGCCCGCCATGCGCCTCAATTACCTCGGCAAGATCGGCGGCAAGGGCTTTGTAGCTGTGATCGTCATCCCAGAAGCTGTCTCCGTGATTGCGCATATCGAGCGCGATCACCTGCCGCTTTTCGCTCAGCCGTTTGGCAATGACAGTCCAGTTGCGCGCAGAGCCAAAAAGGCCAGGTGCAATGAGGAGCGGGGGCGCGTCGCTGGGCGCGCCATGGATCACGGTGTTCAACATGGAACTAAAGTAGGTCGCGCGTGGGCACGCGACCAGAGGGGATTTGCGAAAAACTGTTCCGATGCGCAATGTTGCGCGCCTCGCGCGGTGCGGCTAGCGTCGGCACGCGAAGCGACGGCGGGGGAGAGCATGACGCCCGAACAGATTTCTCGAATGGTGGCGCAGATCTCGCGTCTTTTGGTCCAGCGATTGGGAGCCAAGGGGCCCGATCTGGAGACGCGGGTCGCGAGTCGTGCGCGCCTGTTGCCGCGTAAGGTGCGCCGGGCGGCGCGGCTGCTGGCCGAGACCGAGCGCAAGGCGCGCTCTCCCAAACTGGCCCGACAGCTCGATCCCAAGCCGATCGAGGCGGCGTTTTTCACCTGCCAGAAATATCTTGAGCCTCTGGGGGCCGCCGACCGGATGCGCTCGACGGCACTTGGGCTTGCCAGCGCCGTGGCGGTGATCATCGTGCTCGTCGGGGTTTGTCTGCTGGCAGGCAGCGCTTGGCTGGTGCGCTAGGGGCCCTGATCCGGGGACCATCGCCCACGCAGCAAAAAGGCCCCCGCAAAACGGGGGCCTGATCGCGCGATCCGCCAGGGATCACAGGTTGGGATAGAGCGGGAAGGCGTCGCACAGCTTGGCGACTTTGGCCCGCACGGAGGCTTCCACCTCGGCATTGCCCTCTTCGCCATTGGCCGCAAGCCCGTCGACCACCTCGACGATCAGCCGGGCGATCTCGCGAAAATCGTCTTCCTTGAAGCCGCGCGTGGTGCCCGCAGGCGTGCCAAGACGCACGCCCGAGGTGACCATCGGCTTTTCCGGATCGAACGGGATGCCGTTCTTGTTGCAGGTGATATGGGCGCGGCCCAGAGCCTTCTCGGTCGCGTTGCCCTTCACGCCCTTGGGACGCAGATCGACCAGCATTACATGGGTGTCGGTGCCGCCGGTGACGATGTCGAGGCCACCCTTCATCAGCTCATCGGCCAGCGCTTGTGCGTTTTTGACGACCTGTTCGGCATAGACCTTGAATTCGGGACGCAGCGCCTCGCCGAAGGCCACGGCCTTGCCTGCGATCACATGCATCAGCGGGCCGCCCTGAATGCCGGGGAAGATCGCCGAGTTCACTTTTTTGGCGATGTCCTCGTTATTGGTCAGGATCATCCCGCCACGCGGGCCGCGCAGGGTTTTATGCGTCGTGGTGGTCGCCACATCGGCATAGGGGAAGGGCGAGGGATGCTGACCGCCGGCCACGAGGCCTGCGAAATGCGCCATATCGACCATCAGATAGGCCCCGACCTCATCAGCGATTTCGCGGAACTTGGCGAAATCGATCTGGCGCGGAATGGCCGAACCGCCCGCCACGATCAGCTTGGGCTTATGCTCCAGCGCCAGCTCGCGCACCTGGTCATAGTCCAGCAGGCTGTCTTGCTTGCGCACGCCGTATTGGATCGCGTTGAACCATTTGCCCGACTGGTTGGGCTTGGCACCGTGGGTCAGGTGGCCGCCCGCATCGAGGCTCATGCCAAGGATGGTGTCGCCGGGCTGGAGCAGCGCGGTATAGACGCCCTGGTTGGCCTGGCTGCCCGAATTGGGCTGTACGTTCACGAATTCACAGCCGAAAAGCTGCTTGGCCCGGTCGATGGCAAGGTTTTCTGCCACGTCGACATATTGGCAGCCGCCGTAATAGCGG